>CAVTSO010000001.1:0-469937 GCA_963737445.1 uncultured Actinomycetes bacterium
AGTAGAAGGAGCCGTTGATCTCGACGGTGTTCATCCGGCGTGAGAGGTATTCGAGCTCTCGGCGCTGGGCTAGTCCGGGCGGGTAGAAGTCCCCGCGCCATGGCGGGTAGCGCCACCCTGAGGTTCCGATTCGGATTTCGGCGATCGTTCTCACCGCCTTTCCGCGGTGGGTGGTTCCCGTTCGGCGGGGTGGCCAAACGTGGCGGTTTGGGTGCCGTCCGGACAGGTGGGCTGTCGGGTGGGACAGGTGACCCAGGTTTGTGGACGGTCGTCTGATGGGGCCTTTGAAGTGTTTGCTCATCGGGTGGCCTGTGAGGCCGTGAGGCTCTGGGCCGCGGGCCCGGGCGGGGGCTTGCTTGAGAGCGCTGCCGTGGGTGGAAGGGCTGTCCTCGCCGGACGGGCAGGCTCGGGGATGGTCTCGGGTTTTGCTTTCATCTCGCCTTTGCGTTGGGGTCGCTGGGTGGTTGCCCGGTTTGGCGCCGGGCGGGGGCTGTCGTCTGGAGGTGAACAGCCGTTGCCGCCGGTGCTCCTCGTCAGCCCCGCGCCCCCCCCCGGCGGTCCGGGGTCCGGCCGCTCCGCGCTCATGCCCAGGAGAACCGCCACAGCCTCGAGTGCACCAACCCCGATGCGTACTCCCGCAAATTCCCCGGCTGGCCCGTGAACGTCGGCAGGCTGAACGCCCGGTGCTCCGCCGCCACCGTCAATGCCCGGGCCTGGTTCCTCGGGGGTGCCGATACCGACAGCTCCAAAGTGTCGAACCCCAGACCCACCAGCGTTGCGCCGAAGCGGTCCTCCCAGCTGCGCAGTACCGCTGACAGGCTCGGCCACCTGGTCCGTGCACTTGATCATGCCCGTCCAGCCCAGAAGGGCCGGGATGTCCGCCGGCCGCTCGGTCTGGACCAGACCCAGCCGGTGCGGGGCGCGCGCCGACAGGATCGAACCCGTGTTGCCCGCCTCCGCCAGCGGGTCGGACCTGCGGGGGCTGCGCTTTGCCAGACCAGGGAACCGCGGGCCGAACGGGCGCAGGCATGCGCCGTCGCAGCAGGAAGCGTCCCACCAGCGGGCCAATGCCCCCGCCGCGTCCGCCGAGGGAACCCGGTGGCCCGCCGGGGCCAGGCGGCCGCGGTCGTCGATCCAGTCCTCGCCGTTCGCCGCGAAACGCTGGTCGTGGGGGATCAGCACCGGCCACAGCCCCGACCGCTCGAACTCGGCCACGCAGCCGAGATAACGCTCAGGCCGGGTCAGCGGCAGGTCGGACACCCACAGCCGGCCGTGCCACGATCCCGGTGGAAGGGTCTGGACCGGCGGCGCGGGCGTACCGGGGCGGAACGGTGCGATCGTCATGGACGTCCCCTCGAACTTGTGTTCGGCTGGTGCATGTCGAACAGTAGTTCGAGGGTCCGACAATTTCCAGTGATCTGCCCGCTCATCCGTTCGAGTGAATCCGCAAATATGCAGGTCAGAGCGAGGCGCGAGACGCTTGTGGCGGAAATTGCTCCTGTGACGATTCGCTAGGCCGAAGGAGTATGGACCAGCCGATGCCGCGCGCGGCGAGCAGCGCCAGCTGTGTGCGGTTGGTGCAGTCGAGGTGGGTCATCAGCCGGGACACGACACCCTTGACGGTGCCTTCGCTGAGGTAGAGCCGGCTCGCGATCCCGGCGTTGGTGCGACCCCTCTGATCCCGGCGACGCCGGGTTTCGAGCCCGGCGCCTCGCACGCCGCCGATCTCTTCTACCTCTTCGACATCAGGGACCGGCCGCTGCACCTGGACGGCTCGGTCTACGGCCATGACCGCGGCCCAGCAGGCCCTGGCCGCGGTCATGGCCGACGAGCACCACTGCGCGTTCTGGCAGCGCATCACGCGCTGAGCAGGCGGATCAGAGCGGACGGAGCAGGTCGTCGGCGTCGACGATCGTGTACGCGTAGCCCTGCTCGGCCAGGAAGCGCTGCCGGTGGGCGGCGTACTCCGCGTCGAGGGTGTCGCGCGCGACGACGGTGTAGAAGTGCGCCTGCCGGCCGTCGCGCCTTGGGCCGCAGCACCCGGCCGAGCCGCTGCGCCTCCTCCTGGCGCGAGCCGAACGTCCCGGAGACCTGGACGGCGACGGCGGCCTCGGGCAGGTCGATGGAGAAGTTCGCGACCTTGCGAACGACCAGCACGCGAGACTCGCCGCGGCGGAACGCGTCGAAGAGCCGCTCGCGCTCCTTGTTGCGTGGTCGAGCCCTGGATGATCGGGCGCCGTCGAGCTCGGCGCCGAGGTCGTCCAGCTGGTCGAGGTAGGCGCCGATGACCAGCGTCTGGCTCGTCGGGGTGCTGCTCGACGATCGGCTGGATCACCGGCAGCTTCGTCCGCGCGGTGGCGGCGAGCTTGTAGCGCTCCTCCGGCTCGGCCATGGCGTAGGCCATCCGCTCGTCGTCGGTGAGCGTGACCCGGACCTCGGTGCAGTCGGCCGGCGCGATCCAGCCCTGGCCTCGATGTCCCTCCACGGCGCGTCGTAGCGCTTCGGGCCGATCAGGGAGAAGACGTCGCCCTCGCGGCCGTCCTCGCGGACCAGCGTGGCGGTCAGCCCCAGCCGGCGGCGGGACTGCAGGTCGGCGGTGAGCCGGAAGATCGGCGCCGGCAGCAGGTGCACCTCGTCGTAGACGATCAGGCCCCAGTCGCGCGAGTCGAACAGGTCCAGGTGCCGGTACTCGCCCTTCCGCCGGGTCGTCATCACCTGGTAGGTGGCGATGGTGACCGGCCGGATCTCCTTGCGCTCGCCGGAGTACTCGCCGATCTCCTCCTCGGTGAGCGACGTGCGGGCGATCAGCTCGCGCTTCCACTGCCGCCCGGCGACGGTGTTGGTGACCAGGATCAGCGTGGTGGCCTTGGCCTGGGCCATCGCGGCCGCGCCGACCAGCGTCTTGCCCGCGCCGCACGGGCAGCACGACCACGCCCGAGCCGCCGGCCCAGAACATGTCCACGGCCTGCTGCTGGTAGTCGCGCAGCTCCCAGTCGTCCTCGTCCAGCTCGATCGGGTGGGCCTCGCCGTCGACGTAGCCGGCGAGGTCCTCGGCCGGCCAGCCGACCTTGAGCAGCGCCTGCTTGAGCCGGCCGCGCTCGGACGGGTGCACGAGCACGGTGTCGTCGTCGATCGCGCGCGCCGAGCATCGGGGCGATCTTCTTGCTGCCGCAGGACCTCCTCGAGCACGGCGCGATCGAGCGCTGACCAGCACCAGGCCGTGCACCGGGTGGTTGGCCAGCTGCAGCCGGCCGTAGCGGTCCATCGTGTCGGCGACGTCGACCAGCAGCGCGTGCGGCACGGGTAGCGGCGAGTAGCGGACCAGCGCGTCGACGACCTGCTCGGCGTCGTGCCCGGCGGCGCGCGCGTTCCACAGCGCCAGCGGGGTGAGCCGGTAGGTGTGCACGTGCTCGGGGGAGCGCTCCAGCTCGGCGAACGGCGCGATCGCGGCGCGCGGCCTGCCGGCGCGCGGGTGGTCGACCTCGAGCAGCAGCGTCTTGTCGGACTGGACGATCAGCGGGCCGTCGGTCACGACTTACTTTATACGGGCTCGCTCCGGCCCGCCCCTGTCGCGGTTGCCGGTGGGACGATTTGCCGAGGGGATCACTGGAGGGCACGTTGACCACACCACCGTTCGACGACAACCCGTTCCGGTCGCCGGACCACGCGATGTCGTCCGCGCCGATGCCGCCGATGCCCGGTCAGCAGCAGATCCCGCACTGGTTCACGACGAAGGTGAAGATCACCCTCGCCGCCTGCGTCATCCTGGCGCTGGCCCTGGGTTCGCTGGGCGCGCTGGACATCGGCTGGATCGACCGGGCCGGTCCGCCCGGTGACGGCGACTGCCTGTACCTGACGCGCGAGAGCGGCGGCAAGCTCGCCTACCACCGCGTCGGCTGCGGGACGGACAGTGCGACCTACAAGGTCGACGACAGCTACACCGGGTCGTTCCGCTGCGGCTCCGGCGACTACGTGCGGTTCCAGATCAGCGGGACCGGGTCGTCGCAGCGCACGCTCTGCCTGGCGCTGAACGTCAGCACCGGCGAGTGCCTGCGCAACGTCGACGACCAGGCCACCATCGGCAAGGTGAGCTGCAACGACCCGGCGGCCAAGGAACGCGCCGAGGTCATCACCGGCTACCGCGGTGACGAAAGCTGCCCGGACGCCGACGAGGTGCTGAGCTACCCCGGGCCGCCGCGCCGGACGGTGTGCCTGGCGCCGCCTGGCGAGAACATCTAGCCGAACCACCGGGCCAGGTCGGCGGGGTCGGCGGCGTAGCCGTCCGGCCGGATCAGCAGGAGCCGGCCGCGGTACCCGTCGTCGGCGGTGGCCGCGCGGGGGACGACGCGGACCTGCCGGTAGCGCTCCAGTTGCCGCGTCGCGTCCGTTGAAGCGCGAAGCGCCGTACACCTCGCCCAAGCGCGTCTCGGCGCCGTAGAGGGCTGTCAGCGCTTCGGTCACTTCGGTGTCCGACACCGGCGCGTCGCGGCCCGGCTGGGCCGTCGTGGAGCCGAAGACGAACCGGTGGGCGCCGTCGCCGGGCGGGTGAGCATCGACCAGTAGCCGTTAGCCTGCCGCGTCACCTGGCTAAGTGCGCGGCGCGGGCCGGGACGAGCGTGGACGTGGCGGCGAGCCGGACGTGCGCGAGCGTCGCGACGTAGGTCTCGGTGCGGCCGGGACCGGCACCCCAGCTCTGCTGTCGAGCACGGTGCTGTGCGCGCCGTCGCAGGCCACGAGCCAGCGCGCGCGGAGCCCGTCGACCGTGACGCCGTCTTCGTCCGCGTCGACCGCGGTCACGTCGTGGCCGCACTCGATGACGGCGCCGTGCTTCACGGCGTGCTCGGCCAGCATCGCCTCGACGTGCCGGCTCCGGCGATCAGGACGTCGGTCAGCACGCACTCCTCAAGTAGACTGAGTGCAAAAGTAGACCAAGTGCAAGTTTGGCGACGGCTAATAACTGTTCTGGTCGGGGAGCAGGGCCTGGACGTCGAGGCGGTCCGCGAGCTGGCCCGAGTTGTGCATCAGGTCCGCGACGCGCTGCAGCCGGATCCCGTTCAACGACGCCGGGTAGGAACCGAGCGAAATCAGCGACGCCGTCGTCGTGTCGATGTCCGAGAACTTCGGCAGCGAGTCGCGGATGATCGCCGGGTCGGTCGCGCTCTGCTGGGCCGTGCCCAGCGCCGTGCGGAACGCCGCCAGGGTCCGCGGGTTGGCCTGGGCGAACGGCTTGGCCGAGGCGTACGCCGACAGCGGGAAGTCGAGCGTCGCGCCGCGGGCGCCGTCGGCGAGGATGTGGGCGCCGAGGTCCTTCTCGGCACGGGTGATGTACGGCTCGATCATCAGCGCCGCGTCGACGTCGCCCGACTGCAGGGACTGCGGCATCGCGTCGAACGCCACCTGCTTGAACTTGATCTTCGCCACGTCGACACCCGCGGTGCCGAGCACCGAGCGCGCGGCCAGCGCGCCGATGTCGTCGAGCATGTTCACCGCGATCTCGGGTGACTTCTTCGACGTCGGCACGGTGTAGTCGGAGCCGGGCAGGGTGACCAGCGCCATCGTGTTGGGGCCGGACGTGTAGGCCTCGCCCTGCAGCTGCAGGGCCGTCCCGCCGGCCGCGGCGCGGAACAGCGCGATGTCGGACCCGAAGGTGACGTCGAGGTCGCCGGCGGCCAGCTTGGCCAGCCCGTCTTCGCCGCCGAGCTCCACGAGCTGCACGTTCAGCCCCACGGCGCCGAACTTCCCGGCCGCGACGGCGATCCGCAGCGGGGCCGTGTCGATGGCGTTGCCCACACCCACGCGCAGGGTGCTGCGTTCCAGCGGCGGTGGGGCGGAGGTCGCGCCGAAGAGAACACGCTGACACCCGGCGGTCGCCAGAAGCGCCGCCACCAGCGGAATCATCCGTCCGCGTCTGATCATGAACCTTCACCTACCGCGAGAATCTGGTTCTCGTGCTGGATCGTATGGTCCGCGCCCATACGATCGCGGGCAGGGCCGTATCGCGCCAGCGCGGCTTTCGGATCTCCATGGAGCGGGCTACCGTTCAGTAGGTTCGAGTGTCGTCGGATCCGCGGGTTCCCGCCCGCGGCGGAAAGGTTAGGTGACCCGTCGCGATCAGCGTCCCCCCAAGGGCGACGCGGCGGATCCACGTCCGGCCGGGGGCCGGTGGCGGCTCCGGAACTGGCGTCTCGGCACGAAGCTCTTCGCCGTCCTCCTCATCCCCGCGCTCGCGGTGATCGGCCTCGTCGGCCTGCGGATCAGTTCGGACCTGCGCGACGCCCGGCAGCTCGCGGAGTTCGCCGACCCGCGGCCGCGTCGACAGCACGGTCGCCGAAGCACTGCACGAGCTGCAGCGCGAGCGCGACCTCACCGTCCGGTTCGTCGCCCAGGACCGCAAGGGCGACACCGCCGACCTCGCCGGTCAGCGCAAACGCGTCGACCAGGCGATCGGCACGTTCGAACGGACCCTCGCCGACAAACTCCTGGTCCTCGACGCCAAGGCGGCGGAAAGCCTGCAACAGACCGATGACAGGTTGCGCGTCCTCGGCGGCCTCCGGTTCTCCGCGGAGCATTCGGCGTTCCCCGCCGACGCCGTGCTGCGCTCCTCTCTCTCCTACAGCGAGCTGATCTCCGGCCTGCTCGACATCAGCGACTCGGCCGCCGCCGACGTCTCGGACCGGAGCTCGCGCGGCTGCGCCTGGCCGGCAACGCGCTGGCCCGGATCAAGGACCAGATGTCGGTCAAGCGCGCGGTGCTGGGCGAGGCGCTCGCGGCGGGCAGCCTCAACCGCGACCGCACGCGCGCGCTGCTCGGCGCCGAAGCCGAGCTCGCCGCCGCACGCAACGACTACCGCACCTTCGCGATGCCGAGCAGCAGCGGATGTTCGACGACACGGTGATCGGCCTGGTCGTCGACATCGGCAACGACATGGTCGAGTCCGCGCTCACCCGCACCGAGAACGGCCAGAACCTCAACGGCCTCGACGCGAACCAGTGGGACGTCTCGGCGACGAGCACGGTGAACCTCGCCGACCAGGTGCAGCAAGCACTGCTGGTCCAGTTGCAGGAACGCACGGACGCCCTGGCGGCGCAGGCGCGCACGGCGGCGATCTGGGACGGCGGCGTCGTGCTCGGCGTCCTGCTCGTCGCCGGCGTGCTGTCGGTCGTCATCGCGCGGTCCCTGTTGCGCCCCTTGCGGATCCTGCGCCGGACCGCCCTCGAGGTCGCCGAGCACCGGCTGCCCGCGGCCGTGCAGAACCTGCTCACCGATCCCGAGCCCGCGCCGGAGAACCTGCGGAAGCGGCTCGCCGTCGCGCCGGTCCCGGTGTTCACGCGCGAAGAGCTCGGCCAGGTGGCGCGCGCGTTCGACGCGGTGCACGGGGAAGCCGTCCGGCTGGCCGGCGAGCAGGCGATGCTGCGCGAGAACGTCAACGCGATGTTCGTCAACCTCTCGCAGCGCAGCCAGGACCTCGTCGTGCTGATGTCGGCCCAGCGACACGGCAAAGGCGTACTGGTCGGATTCGGCGATATGGCGTCCAACCTCCCCCAGTGGCAGGCATACGTCGTCGCCAGCATGCTGCTCGGCAACAACGGCCGCGTCTGGGTGCACTTCGACGCGCCCGGCAACGGCCCGGCATCGTGGCAGCTGAACACGCCGCTGATGCGGGCGCACATCGGGCGGCCGCTGCGGACGGCCCGGAAGGTGGGCGGCTACCTCAAGCGCGGCGTCTACCGGCGGGCGTTCAGCAAGGGCTTGGTGATCGTCAACCCGACCTCTAGGACGGCCGTGGTTCGCTTGCGACGAGCAGCCCGGCTGACGAGCGGCCGGCGGGTCACGCGGGTGACGGCGGCACCGTTCTCGGGCGTTGTGCTGACTCGCTGAAGCGGCGTCGCGCTTACGGATATGGCCGGGCCAGTGCCGCTATGGTTGGGCGGCATACTTGATCGGGAGGTACGCGATGGGTTGGTGGAAGACTGCGACGGTGGGCGATCGGTTGATCGAGATGGGGTTCTCGAGAGGCGGTAGGTTCCACAGGCACCTCGACTCCGGCACCTACCCAGAGGAGCGTCTGCGCGTCAGCCTCAGGCACATGCGCCTGGTCGTCCGCAGCAGGCCGCCCCATATGCCCGAGGCGGCGCAGCAGCTTCACGAGGCTGCGCCCACTCCGGGCGACTCGACGCCCGAGTAACAGCCGTCAGATCAACCCGGCGAAGGCCCCGGCCACCAGCGCGACCACGGCGCCCAGGCCGACCGCCCACATAACGTCCTGGTGGATGTAGATCCAGTGGCGAGCGGCCTGTGACCGACTGACCCTCCGGCCGCTCCGCTTTCGGCGGTCGGCTGATTCCTGTGGCCGTCGTGGGGCGTCGGCCGGGTCGTCCTGTGGCCGTCGTGGGGCATCGGCCGGACGGCCGCGGCCCCCCGCGCGAGCGGCGGCGCGCCGACCCGCCGCCGCCCAGCCGGGGCCTCCGGTGGTCGGAGCGGGGGTGGTGACACGGGGTGGGCTCTCCTCCACCCGCGGTTCCGCGGGCGACGGTGGCTCCACCGCGGTCGGGTCGGCGGCATCGCTCACGCGCGGCACGCTCCATCGCACCCGCCGACGGTCAGTCGCCGGCGGTTCGACCACCTCGGGGATCGGCGCGGCAGAGACCACATCTTCAGCGAGGGCCGGGACCGGCGGCGGCACCTGCTCGGTCAGCACATCCGCCGGAACGGCCTCGGGCATCACGACGTCCGGCTGCGCCTCCGGCCGGGCCGGAACGACCTCCGCGGGACGGGCCTCCGCAGGCGTGGCTTGCGGCCGCTCGGCCGGGAGCGCCGGCGCGTCCGGTGCGGGCGCCGGCGGCTCGAGTTGTTGACCGTCGACGTGGCCGTTGGTCAACGTGTCGGCCACCGCCGGCGGGGACACCACGTCCTCAGACCGCTGCTGGGAGACCGCTACCGCCACCACCGCAGGCTGTCCTCCGGATCTCCGGCGACCAGCGGCCGCCGGCTGCGCAGGATCAGAACCGATCCCACCGCGAGCATCAGTGCCAGCATCAGCCCGGCCGCCGCCAGGAACACGCCCCAGCCGAACCGCTGCACCAGTTTGACGATCGCCTTCGGCGGCAGGAACGCCTTGCTCGCGATCGGCCGCGCCCTGCACCCCGCCGCGCTCGTCTGGCCCGAGGCTCTGGCCGAGGAAGGCCTGCACGGTGGCGGAGCCGGTACGGCGACGTCAGCGCGATGCCGTGGCGGTAGACCGCACTCCATGCCGGTCCCACCATCGAGGCGCAGATAGACCAGGCCGACCACATCCGCGTCCGTCAGGTCGGTTGCGGTCGAAGTCGCAAGCGCGGTGCCCGTGGTCTGGAGCGATCCCACGCTGGACGGCTCGAGCACCCGATGCACGATTCCCTTGAGCACCGTCACCCCCGCCTGCCCCAGCGCGTCGCCGGTAAGAATGCCCCGGCGCAGGTAGGCGACCGCATGCGGGCCGTCGAGCTGCAGCGGGCCCTTGGCGAAACTCCACGTCTGCCCACCCGAGACCGGCACGGTGAAAGCCGCCGGGTTGTTGACGCGGATGCCGCCGAGCCCGTCCACCAGCGCGCCCACGTTGGTCAGGTCGATGATTGCGACGTGCCTGACGGTGATCCCGGCCTGCCGCTTGAGGGCGTCGATCAGCTGGGGCGTCGAGTAGGTGCTTGAGCTCGCGGCCGCCCAGCGTCGAGACCGGCGCGATCGTCAGGAACGACACGACCTTGGTCTGTCGGGATTGGTCGAGAACAGCACCGCCCCGCCGGTCGACGTGTCGCTCGTGTATCGCACCAGAGTCACCTGCGGCTGGTTGAGGACGTTCTTCGACGGCGCCAACGACGACTGCAGCGTGGCGGGCAGACGCGCCCTCGACTTGGCCACGTCGTTCGAGAACCAGTGGTACTCAAGCGCAAGCCAGACACAGACCGCCGCTCCCGCGGCAAGCAGCCCGACCAGCAATCCGCCCGTCAGCAGGCCGACTCTACGAAAGAGTGTGATGCGCCGCTTGGATTCCATGACCCCCCCAACATTGAATCAGGGTGCCGATTCTCGACAAGCCCAATCCTTCAATCTGGGTCCCACGTCGGTTCGGCGAGCTTGGAGCCGCCCGGAAACCAAAGGCTACACGGTAGCTGTCGTCCTGAAAAGTGAGATGGCCTCGGGGTGCGTCGCCGTCACCCACTTCGGGGACGATGATCGGGCCCGGCCGTGGTCGCAGCGGGACCGGCGGGGCGCTCCCACGAGGCAGCCCCTCGCGCGGCGGACGTCGACAGCAGGAAGGTGGCCCACGCAGCGACTGCCCAGATCGCTCGCTGCCCGAAGATCCCCCAGACGGCGCCGACCGGGCCGCCGGCGACGGCCAGCCCCACCATCAGCGGTATCCCCACGGCCGTCGCCACCACCTGGGTGACGAAGACGTTGCGCCCTGCCGCGATCGCACGGTTGCCGATCTCCGGGCCAGTCGCGACTGCGAATGCGAGCACCGCGAGCGCGACCGGCACCGCCAGGCCGTCGTACGCGGCGAACGACGCCCCGAATAGGTGCTCGACCACCGCGTGGCGTGTCGCGATCAGGCAGGCCGCATAGACGACCGAAAGCATCGCCGCGGCAAGCGACATGCGATACGCGGTGCGGCGAACGCGGGCGAAGTCGTCGGTGCCCCGACCCTGCTCGGCCCCCTGGCCGAGCTCGGAAAGGCCGATCACACGGAAGACGGTCAGGAACAGCACGACCGGTGAAAGCAGCGTCTGCGCCGCGCGCACAACGCCGAGCACAGTCAGGCTGACGAACAGGCCGACCACCACGAAGGTGACCTGCTGACCCGCCTGGGCGACAATCGATTGGCCCGCCACCCACGCAGACAGGCGCCGTGAGACTGCCAGCCAGTCCCGCGCGGCGCCGAGGCTGAACGACGGCCGCACTACGACCACCGAGAAGGCGGCCGACAGGACGATCCCGACAACCCAGGTCATCATCACCCCGGAAGCGGTCGGTGCCGGTTGCGACCAGACGAACACCAACGCGACCGCCTGGCCGACCGCCCAGACCGTGTCGGTGGCGAACGCCATCTGGGGCCGGCCCTCCCGAAAGAACACATATCGGGTGCTGTCCTGGAGCGTAAGCAGGGGCAGCACGGCGCCGAGCAGCAGCAGCGGCTCGAGCACTAGCCCGCCGCCGACTGCCCCGACGATCAGGCAGAAGCACGTACCGACGGCGCCAACCATCACGGACGCTGTCAAGGCGCCGTCGGTCACGGCATCGCGCTGAAAAACCAGCATCGACTCGCCGATCACGCCGCGCGTGAAGGCCACCGCCCCATAGGCGATGGCGATTCCCAGCGCGACCACGCCGAGCCCCTCCGGGCCGAGCAGACGGGCCGCGGCCAGGGTCGCCCCAAAGTTCGTGAGCGACGAGACCATCTGGTCGGCGCTGGTCCAGCCCACTCGTCGCCAGGAGGTCGCGCCGCGCCCCCGGAGCCTGCCCCGTGGAGATCTCAAGTGCCTGGGCCTTCTTCGACCTGGGCCGCGATCGAGACCGGTACCGAGCTACTCATCTACCATCCGTACCCGCATCCTGTTGAACTCGGGGGTCACATGACGACGCCGAACTTCCTCATCCTCGGCGCACCCAAGGCCGGCACGACGGCGCTTTACGCGTACCTTTCGCAGCACCCGCAAGTGTACATGAGCCCCCACAAGGAGCCGAACTTCTTCGCCTTCGAGGGGGCGCCGCCACGCTACACCGGCCCCGGCGATTCCAGCGGCATCAACCGAAGCTCGGTGACCCGACTGGATGCCTACCGTGCCCTGTTCGACGGCGTCAACGGTGAAGCGGCGGTAGGAGAGGCCTCGCCGCTGTACCTGCAGTTCCCTGATGCGGCACACCGCATCCACCATCACGTTCCCAACGCCAAACTGATCGCAATCCTCCGCAACCCGGTCGAGCGGGCCTACTCCGACTTCCTCTACCGGCGCAAGAACGGAAACGAGCCCATCGACGACCCGCTGGTCGCGTTCCAATCAGAGGACGAGCGGCTGGCCCGGGGCTGGAGCCCGTACTTCGGTTACCTCCAGAAGGGACGGTACGCCGACCACCTGGAGCGGTACTTCTCGCTGTTCGCTCGAGACCAGATCACGGTCTTCCTGTTCGAGGACCTGCGCAACGAGATCGACGCCACACTGCGCAAAACCTTCGAGTTCCTCGGCGTCGACGACGCATTCCGGCCGGACACGAGCCTGCGCTACAGCACCTCCGGGGTGCCACGCAACGCCGCCGTCCAGCGCGCGCTCAACGCCGCCAAGAAGAGTCGCAGCCTCAGAACGGCCCGCCAGGTACTGCCAACGACCCGCATGCACCGCTGGTACAGCGTCATCCAGAACCGCAACCTCGCCCCGGCCCCGGCGATGTCCGGGCCCGTACGCGGATACCTGCAGGACGCTTTTGACCCGCAGATCGATCGCCTTGCATCGCTGATCGGCCGTGACCTCTCTCACTGGCGCTGACGGAGTCGGGATTCCAACCAAGTTCATCCAAGCAAACCATCGCTTGCCAAGTGGACCTGGGCTGCTGCATTTCACCGGACAAGTTATCTTTCTCCCAACTGCAAGAAGGTGCTGCCAACAGCACTCACGGATGAACACCCAGCAATCTTTCCTGCTCGTACACGAGCGAGCGCAGGGCGCGCATACATACATACAAATACACAGTGTGCCAATTTGCACGAAGGGGGTATACTGTCTGCATGATGTACCTTTGGCCGCATTCGTCGACAAGGGATAAACTGGCTCTGCTGACCGGGAGAACATCCCCTAGAGCCACACGCGCCCGGTGACGCATGCGAACGCGTTCATCAACGACGTGGACCGATCTCCAACGGCAATATTCAGATCCACGACTAGACCGCGGGGCAGGACTTCTGCCTCGCGGACGGCAATACATTGAGACGTCCTCCGCACCAGACAGAGTACCGCTGAGGTATGGGACCAACCAAACTTCCATACGCGCGAGTGGTGCTGCTTGCGGTATTACTTCTCGCGGGGACTACCGCAAATGCGGCGGCGTCGTGGAAGACGATTATCATCGGTGATTCGGAGGCTCGTGGGAACACGACGCTTACCCCAACGTCCACGATTCTGGGCGGCCGCGCGTGGTTTACCGACTTCCTCCTGCACGCGGGCGGCAGCGCAACGTATCTTTACAACGCCGGAATGCCCGGCGAGACCAGTACCCAACAACTCCTTCGTTTTCAACGCGACGTGTTAGATCGGCACCCAGATTTGCTGATCGTGCAGGCCGCAACGACGGATCGTCCCCACGGGGTCCCGCTCGCGACGACTATCAGTAATGAGACCTCAATGATTGACCAATCCCAGCGGGTCGGCATCCGCGTCGCACTTACCAACCTCATAGCCCGCGCATCGCCCACGTGCGAGGCAGCAGTCAACGACTGGGCACAATCCTACGCCGCTGCGAACGGCATCCCGCTAATCGATTTACACAGCCAACTGCTCGACCCTTCCACCGGTGGGATGCTTCCGATCTACGACTCGGGCGACCACATCCACCCCAACTACCTTGGAGCATGGTGCTGGGGCAGGCCGCTGCGGCCGATCTCTCTCCAATCCTGCCTGCACCGGCGTATCTTTCGACCGTAAACGATGATCCTGCTAGCTTGATCCGGGACGGACTCTTCACCAAGGATCACAACAGCGACGGGAGGCCCGAGCAATTGGTCTCTGGGGACATCTTGGACGGTCGCCCCAGCGCCGGTCGGCGATGCATTGACGGTTAGCGCGCTTAATGGTCGCGCTACCATCTCCAAACAACTGCCTGCCAACAGTACCCAAGCTGGCGAAGGACTAGCGCTGGCTGCGCGATTGACCGGAACCACCGGCGCGTACACGTTCCGCCTCGTATTTAACACGCCGACAGGCAACTATCAGTTCGCTCCGGTAGGCGGCTCAATGTCGACGCTCACGGACGGGTTTGCGGCCATCTCGGCCACGGTTCCGCAAGGCACAACCGCCATCGATGTCCAACTCACCGTGCAAGTGGCTCCGCGACAATCAGCCAGGTGACTTTGACGGCTGTTGCCCTCAACGGGCAACGACATAAATGAGCACCGCTGCGCATGGCGGCGGCGCAACGTCCCGCCACCGAACGACCCCAATCCCAACTAGCCGTATGCGACCCGGCTACAAGATTAGCTCTGAACGCTCTCCCAGCGAAGCCAGCGCGCGAGCAACTGCTCCGTCGCCGCCACGTCCTCTACGGTAGTAGTCGGCCAGACGGCGGCGGAGTCTGCCGGCGACCGGCGGTTTCTCGGCGGGGGCGAGCGCTGCGTCTCGAACCCGATGCCGGATCCCTGCCGGCAGCAGCCTCCTACCCACCGTCCAGGCGAGGTCGTGCCTCATCACGGCCGCCACGAAGCGATTCCGTGGCGCCGTGTGCGCGTTGACGGCCCGCGCTTCTCCGATATCGACCGGAGCAAGACCGAGGAACTCCCACACCGGGGTCATGCCCTTGGCGACATCGCGCACGAAATCCTCCAGCACGATCACCAGCACGCGGTCGCCGAAGGCGTCCAGGTAGCGCTTGATGTCGTCGTGATACCGGCCGTGCGCGGTACGCATATGCCCAAGCCGCTCCCTCGCGTAGTTCATCATCGACGGCCTGCTCGAGCGAGCGCGCCTCCCAGCCCTCTCGGACGTACATCGGATGATGCGAGACCGCACGCTCGACCGGGTCGCGGATCATGATGATGATGCGCGCGTCCGGCACCATCTCGCGGATGCGGCGACACGCCTCGGGATCGGCCAGGTAGGACATGCTGGAATCGCCGATTACGCGGCAGCCGCCGGCACCGGCGAACAGGGATGCATACGCCGACTCGGCCGTCACCGTGGCGCAACCAACCGCCCCGTGTTGGGATCAGTGATGGCCCCCGCCTGTCCTCGCCACGCGGGCAGCGCCGTGACCGACGAGAAGTAATGCGGCTCCTTGGGATCGCACATAAAGGCGTCGGTGTGGCGCGCGAGGTACGTGTGGAGCGACGTGGTACCGGCCTTGGGCGCACCGACGATGAACAGGTTCGGCCAGATCGTGCCGCCTTCGCCCGGACGAGTCATGAACCGTCGGCCACGGAGGCCGCGGTACCACCGCGCAGCCATTCGACCGTCGCGCGCACACCTTCAGCCATCGTGAACGGCAGCTCGCCCGCGATGCGCTGGGTGGGGCCGCTGTCGTACACCATCTCGGTCAGGAGATTGTCCACCCGGAAGCTGGTCAGCGGCGGGTCCGACATGCCGAGCCGAGCCAGCAGATCCCCGCTCTGCCGCCTGTCCGCAGGCACCCAGGTCGGAACCGAGCGGACCGGCCCGAGTCCGCCGCAGCGCCGGATCTCGGCGGCCCGCGGCGGCCACCTCGATCGGCGGATAGTCGGCCAGCCAGAACACCCGGCCGTCGACGTCGGCCGGCGGCGCCTCGATCAGCCGCTCGAGCTGGAATACCGAGTTGCCCACGTATCCGTACGATTTCCGGATTCGAATGCCGGCCGGATGGACGTAACGGCCGCGAAGCACCGCATCGAAGAAGTCCCTGTAGGGGACGCCGAACCAGGGCCCCCAGATCGAGGTGGGCCGTGCCAGTCAGCCACGGACTGGCCCCGCCGGCACGGTCGCGCACGATCCGCTCGCCCTCCGCCTTGCTTGCACCGTAGGCGGTGGTCGGGTGATAGTCGAACTTATCCGAGGGCCGGTGGTGGATGTCGAACACCAGCCTGCTCGACGCGTACACGGCCAGCCGGACGCTGCCGCGCGTCCGACCGCGCGGATCACGTTCTCGACCGCGCCGATGTTGGCCGCGTAGTCGTCGCGCGAGGTTCCCTGGAGGACCGTTCGCGCGCCCAGGTGGACGACGATGTCGGGCCGGTAGGTGGCAACCGCGTCGCTGAGACTACGCTCGTCGCGGATGTCGCAGCGCTTCCAGAAGTCGATGTGTCGCGGTTGCGGGGCTCGACAACGTCGAGGTTCAGTAGCGACGCCGCGCGCGGCCGCAGCGATTCGATCAGGTTGGTGCCGATAGACCCAGACCCGCCGGTGACCAGCACTCTGCTGTTGTCCAGCGACCGCCGCTCAGATGCCATCGCGCGCAGTGTCCCCCGGCGGTCAGATCTCCCGCACGCCGATCTGCTTGGCCGGGTTGCCGCCCATCACCGCGTAGGGAGCAACGTCTTTCACCAGCACCGCGCAGGCGGCGGCGACGGCGTGATGTCCGACCCGCACGCCCGGCCCGATGAACACCCTGGTCGCAATCCAGCAACCGTCCTCGATCACCACCGGCCGGTTCTTGAAATCCATGACGGGGCTGGTGATGTCGTGGCCGGCCGCGGCGATGTAGACGTCGTGGGCGAGCGCGACGTCGACTTCCCATGGTGACCGTCTCCAGGTTGAGGATCTCGGTGCGCTCGCCGACCCAGCAGTGCTCGCCCATCCGCAGCTTCCACGGGAAATGGACGTTGACACGGGGCTTCATGTTAGCCCGTTCCCCACCTCCGCGCCGAAGATCACCAGCAGTCGGCGCTTGAGGCCCGAGGGCCACGGAAAGGCGGTGAGGAAGAAGAACCACTTGCACAGATACCGCCGGCAGCGTCGGCCGCGCGCGCCCTCGATCATGGCCCACCGTGGGATCGAACAGATCGAGTCGGACTTGGCGTTCCGAGCGCTCAGGCACTGCTGGTCGCGCCATCGATTCTGACGGAGGTCGCAGGATCCCACGACGAGCACGGGCGTAAAACTCTTCCAGGCGGTCAACAACGCTCGTGGATGCTGAACGTCGTGCGCCATGGACACGGGACCTGCGGTAGCGAGCGATCGGCAACCTCAGAATCCGTAAGTATCAGCTTGACGTGGTGCGAAAGGCTGGCCGGGTCCGGACTCGAGACTACGAGCGGCGCCGGCCCGCTCCAACGCCGATGAGATGCCGCAGCTGTCGGTTACGACGCCGGGACGCCCGCTCGCATAGCCTCAAGCACGGTCAATGGAAGGCTCGTCCACGGCCGGCAGTACGTAGACGTCCGCCGCCTCGTACCACCCAGCCACCTCCGATGCAGGCACGCCGCCGACGAACGAGACTACGTCCGACAGGCCCAGCGCCGAAACACGCCGCTCGGCCTCAGCGCGGTCTCCCGCATCGTGGCCGACGACCACGTAGCGGGCGTCGACACCACCGTCACGCAGACGCCGAGCCATCTCGACGAACGCCAACACCCGCTTGCGCGGATGCAACCGTGCCAAGAACAACACGGTCTTGGGGTGGTGGCCATTCCCGGGTGCGCGACCGGGCGGCGAGCCCGCGGGGATGCCGTTTGGCAGGATCCGGATCCGCGCGCCCGGTGCCAGGCGCTCCAGCTGACGGCGCTCGTGATCCTGGAGCGCGAGCACTACCGAGGCATATTCGAGCGCCCGCCGCACCAAGAGCCGATCAACGACCCCGCGGATACCGGCAACGTTGCCGAGCATGCCGTGCGGCTGCAACACGGTGGGAATTCCCAGCGACCGCGTGACCGCAGCCGTCGTAGCCGGGATCATCTCGCGGGCGAAATGTATGTGCACGACGTCCAGCCGCGCAGCCCGTTCACGAATGCCGGCGGCGACTCGCGCAAGCACGGCCGGATAGCGTGGCCGCGGCGCCCAGCTGCGAAAGTAGCGGATCGTCAGCCCGTCATCCTGACATTCGAGCGCGCCCAGATGGGTACGGGGGGCGAAAGCAATCAGGTCGCTGGTGAACACGGTCACCTCATGTCCGCGGCGCACCAACTCCCGGGCATGCTGGCCGGCAACGGTCACCGGGCCCCCGCACTCGGCGTTGGGGGCAAAGACGGTGGTTACGATGCCGATGCGCACGATCGCACCACCATTCTCCGCCTCACGAGCGCGGCGAGCCCACCGGCGACCGCGCAACTATGTCATCGTGGATCCACGTGTAGGTCTTCTCGAGCCCGTCGCGAAGCGAGATCGAGGGCTCCCAGCCCAGCCGCTCCAGGATCATGGTGTTGTCGCTGTTGCGCCCGCGGACGCCCTGCGGGGCATCCAGCTTGTACTCGCGCTCGAGCGTGATGCCGGCGATCTCCTCGACGATCGCGACCAGATCGGTTGATCGTGACGAGCTCGGAGCTGCCGATGTTCAGCGGCTCGCGCGACGTCGCTCATCGGCCAGCATGATCGATGCCGGCCACGCAGTCGTCGATGTACATGAAGCTGCGCGTCTGCTGGCCGTCGCCCCAGATCTCGATCTCGATGCTTGCCCGACAGCTTCGCCTCGATCACCTTGCGGCAGATCGCCGCCGGGGCCTTCTCACGCCCGCCGTCGTAGGTGCCGTGCGGGCCGTAGACGTTGTGGTAGCGGGCCACGCGCGTCTCCAGCCCGAAGTCCTCGTTGAAGTGGCGGCACATGCGCTCGCTGAACAGCTTCTCCCAGCCGTAGCCGTCCTCGGGCATGGCCGGATAGGCGTCGGACTCCTTGAGGGCCGTGACGTCGGGCGACGTCTGCTTGCTCGGCCGCGTACACGCAGGCCGACGACGAGAAGAAGTAGCCTGCCGACGCCGGCCTCGCGGGCGGCGATCAGCAGGTGCGTGTTGATCAGCACGCTCAGCATGCACAGGGCCTTGTTGGCCTCGATGAAGCCCATTCCGCCCATGTCGGCGGCCAGGTTGTAGACACGCATCGACGCCGCGCATGGCCTCGCGGCAGGCCCCCGGTTCCGACACGATCGGCGACGGCGCTGTCAGCGTCCTCGTGCAGCTGGTACCAGTCGTCGGGCTGCTTGGCGTCCACGGCGCGCACGTCGTGCGCCCTGCTCCAGCAGGGCGGCGACCAGATGGCCGCCGATGAAGCCGCCGCCCCTGCGACCAGACACCGTTTTCGCTCATGTTCCCCCTCCTTGCGAAGTCCGATTCCGCGGTTCCTGCTGCCGGCACAAGCTCGGCGAAGATCGCCTCGAAGCGGTCGGCGATCTGGTCGATGTCGAACGCCGTCTCGGCGAAGGCGCGGGCATTCTCACCACAGCGGAGCCGCAATCCGCTCGTCCTCGAGCAGCCTCCGCGCCGCCGCCGACGAACGCGACGGTTGAGCTCGGGTCGACGACGATACCCGCTCTGGCACGATCGACAACGCGGGCGGCGAGGTTGTCCTGCGGCAGCGCCGCCAGGATCGGCCGGCCGGCGCAGTGGTAGCTGAGCACCTTGGACGGCACCGAGAGGACGCCGGCCGGCGCTCGAGGATCGCGACCAGCACATCGGCCGAGGCAAGCACCATCGGGCAGCTGCGGCGAACGGCTGGAACGGCAGCACGGCCAGGTTGTCGAGGCCCCCGCTGCGCCGATGCCCGGCGCAGGAAGTCGGCGCCAAGACCCTCCGACAGCACCACCACCCGCGCGTCGGTGCCGCGGTACTGCTCGAGCGAGTTCCAGCAGCATCTCGGGATTGTGCTTGAGCCCCGAGCGTGCCCGAGTACAGGAGCACCCGGCTGTCGTCCAGGCCGCGCTCGCGCGCCCAGGCGTTATCGCGGGGGCCGCATCGGCAGGTCTTCGAGGGGCGCCCAGTTCTCGATCACGGCGACGTTCTCGTCGCGCACGCCCCATCCGCGCAGCACTGGCAGGAAGTCCTCGCTGATGGCCACCACCTTGGCGCTGCGGCGGAGCATCGAGGCCTCCAGTCGTAGCAGGTAGCGGCCCATCATCGACCCCAGCAGCGGATATCGCGACTTCGCAACCCGCGCCATGGCGACGCTGTAGATGTCCTGCTGCCAGAACACGAAGGGCACGTCCAACCGCTCACAGGTCTTCAGCAGCACCTGCTGTGACAGCAGGGGGTTGTTGCTCGAGACCAGTACGTCGGGCGCAAACGCCGCCGCTGCGGCGGACAGCGCCCGGCCGTAGGCGCGCTCCTGCTGGAGGCGGCGCCGCATCGAGTACTTGCTGAAGGCCCGGGTCAGCGGAATCGGCTGTAGCTGAAACGTGGGCGGGTCGGCCGAAGTCGACTCCACCGCCCCCTTGCCGGTCACGTACGAGGGGCAGTGCCAGTGCACGACCTCGTGGCCGCGGGTGGCGAGCTCACGGCTCAGCTGCACCTGGAAGGGGTGGCCGGAGAAGTCGTGGATGCCGATCCGCATCGCCTCGCGGCCGCCCGCACCGGAATCCGAGTCCGCCAGCGAACTCTGTATCCGGCCCGGCTGGGCCGGGTTCGCGGTCACGTCCGCTCCGCCGCCGGGGCCTCGGTTTCCTCCGCGGAGGACGAGTACTGGGAGCCGTAGCTGCTTGCCTTGTCGGCGGCACTTCCCACCGACGAGGGCGTGCCATCGCCGGCGACATTTCCGGCCGAGGATGGCGTGCCATCGTACCCGTAGTAGCCGTAGCCGTACTGCTCATCGGCCTCGGCGTCGGTGAACACGAACCCGAGCTTCAGGCACGGGGCGGCGGCCAGCTGGCGGCGCAGCTCGGTCATCATCGGCCGCCGCACCAGGTTTGCCCGCGCAACCACGATCATCGCGTCCACCGTCGCCGAGAGCGTCATCGCGTCGCTGACCGCCAGCACCGGCGGGGCGTCGACCAGCACCACGTCCGCCCGCTCCTTCAGGTCGGCCAGCACGTCCGCCAGGCTCGGGGTGCTGGCGAACTCCGCCGGGTCGGGGGGGATCGTGCCGGCCGGAAGCACCTCGAGCCTACCCGGGTCGCGGGTGGCTCGGCGCCGCTCCATCCCGCTCTCGTCGAGCGAGATCGGGGTCAGGGCCTCTTCCAGCGAGACGCTGCCGAGCACCACGTCGGTCACTCCCGCTTGGCCCTCAAGGTCAAAGAAGGAGGCGAGGATCGGCCGCCGCAGGTCGAGATCGACCAGCGCCACCTGCCGGCCGGATCGTGCGAGCGCGACCGCCAGGTTTGCGATCGTGGTCGACTTGCCCTCCTGCGGCAGCGCGCTGGTGATCATGACCGTCTGCGCCTGGTGGCGTAGGTTGGCGAAGTCGAAGCTGGTGCGGAGCTTGCGGTACGACTCGGCATGGACGCCCGGCGCCTCGGACATCATGGCCAGGTCGTTGGCCCGCTGCAGGCTCCTGGGCGGCGCCGAGATCCGCGCCAGCAGCGGCAGGCCGAGGATCTCGGCGAGCTCCTCGGCCGAGCGGATGCGGGTGTCGAGGGCGTTGGACAGGAACGCCAGGCCGACGCCGACGATCAGACCCAGGATCGCGCCGATGATGCCGGTCTTGACCGGGGTCGGGCGGATCTTGGGGGCGTCGGTCGCGCTGGTTCGCGATGCGGCGTTGCCGCTCACCAACGTCTTCCCGGTGTTGCAGTTGGTTCAGCTCGAGCCTGAGTTCAGCTCGCCTCTGACCGTGCGGCGGAAGTGGGCCGTCGGATACGCTGATCCGAGCTGGCTTGTTGATCGGTTGCCGATCGGCATCCTTGAACGTCTGCTGATCAGCCAGACGTCTTCTGATCGAACATACGCGATGGCGTACTGGTTCGCGAGGTTGATCGCCAGTGCAGGATCGTGATCGTGGACGCTGAAGATGAGAACGATCGGCATTCGTGTCCGGCGTCACGGACGACTCGGTCCTGAGCTCGTCCGGCGTCACCGACGGTACCGTTAGCGGCTTGCTCGAGCACCGCCGAGTCGTCTCGCGCGAAGAGCGCCTGCGTTTGCAACTCACGGTCGGCCGTCTGCGTGTTCGGCTGCGAGTGTGATGCCCTGCGAGGTCGACGATCAGGCTCTGGTTGTTCACCAGCACCGACGCCGTCGCCTCGTACAGAGACGTCTGCGTGAGCGAGAACGCCAGGGCAGACGCCGTCGTAACGATCGCCACAAAAACGATCATCCACGCCCGCCTCCGCAGAATGGCTACGTAGTCGCGAAGCGATCGCGACTCTTGCTGCTGCTCCACCACACTCCCTGGGAAAGGGCCATTGGGGTCCATCAGAGGCCCGCGGGGGCTTTCGACTTGACTGCTGTTATACCTCTCTGCGACCCAAAGTCAACTTGCAAGGTGCCCCCGCGAAACGGTCTCGGATCGGCGGCTCGGAACCTCATCGCGTCAGCAATTGGGCGATCACAAATCCCGAGCCGACGGCCACCGCGAGCACGGCAGCATAGCCCGCCAGGTTGCCGCGTCCCCCCACCACGTGGTGGTGTCGCCGAAACGGCCCGACGCGGATAGGAAATCCGCCGGAGAAAACTGCGGTGCGCCGTCGCGTCCACCAGGAGGGAAGCCCGACCCGCAACCTGCCAGGATCCAACCGCCGCCGGTGCCACCTCCGCGCAAGTTGACCGGGCCGACGCAAGCGGTCGGGCAGGCGCAGCCGGCGTCGCTCGGCGGGCGGCGGCGACACGGACGGCACAGAGACGGCCGGCGGCGCCGCCGCCTGCGACGGCCCCGCCTCGGCCTCAGCCCATCGCCGACGGTCGCGCAGCGTCCGGAAGCCGGGGCTCGTCAGCTCGAGCACGAGCAGGCAGATCCCGGTACCCAGCAGCGCCAGTCCGCCCACCAGCACCAGCATGTCGGCGGGGTCGCTGCCCAGCAGGCCCAGCTGCCGGAACCACCCGGAAGGCCGGACAGATGCCGTCGAGCAGGTTGACGGTGTGGCCGAGCCCGCCCCCTGGCCGGCGAGCACGGCCAGCATCGATGTCGCATCGGCCCTCGAATCGACCGTGCCGCAGCTGACCGTCCGGCCGACGTCACCCCATGCGTGCAGCTCGTTTAGATAGGTGGTTGCGGTGAGATCAGTGGCGGCGTTCTTGGCGATCACGCCGCCGAGGTGGTTGGGCGTGCGCAGCGTGGGCGACGACGGCTCCAGCACGGCTGCGCCAATCGCGGCGAGGCCGTCCAGCTGACGCTGCTCCGGTGAGGCGGTCGGGTCGCCCCGTTCCTGACCGAACAGGTAGGCATCAGCAAGCGCGCCCTGCAGCCGGATCTGGCCGGGCCGGATCCCAAAGCTGCGGCCGGAGGAGTCAAGCAGGGTGACGGCCGTCGGGGCGGATACGGCGATGCCGCCCAAGCCGTCGATCATGTTGCCGACCTGCCCTGGCGCCAGCAGCAGCACGTGGTTGACCGGGATACCCTGGTGCGCTAGGGCGCCGACCAACGCCGTCACGTCGCCGCGGGTGGTCAGGTCACCGACGCGGTTCGCGCCCACCCTCGCCCGGGAACCGAGCGCGACGGTGGTGGCAACGCCGGTCGAGGGGTCGATCCGCATCAGCACCGCTCCCGGGATCCCACCTTGCGGCGCGGCGATCAGGAAGGTGCCGGAACCGGTCGACGGCGCACCCCCAGACAGCACCGAGCCTAGGTTGGCCGGCAGCCGCGCATTGCTGGCGGCGAGGTCGCTGCGCAGCTGGTGAAATGCCATCCAGCCGACGGCCAGGGTGGCGGAAGCCGCGGCGAGGCCCAGGGCCAGCATCCACAGCAGAATCCGCCACCACCTGGCCCGACGCCCACGCTCGGTCGAGGCTGCGAATGTTTCCATCCGGTGACCACCGTATCACCGCGTCACCGGGTTCAGGGCGGTGGCACGAGCCCGGCAGTGGTCGTCAACACACTCTGCTGCGGGTACAGTGGGGAGGTCGTCGACGCCGAGGGAACCCTGAAGCCTGGTCTCACGTTTGCAAGAGCGATGCGGATGCTTTCCGCCCGATGGTGGGTGGTGCTGATCTGCATTGTGCTGGTGACCGTGCTGGGAGTCTCTCTCGCCAACAAGCGCCTCTCCGGTGCGACGGCGTCCGCCCGCGTCCACGAACAGGACACGTCGGTGGCCTTCAGTCCCCAGTCCGGACTGCCGCAGCCGTCGACCGAATCGCGGTCGGTCAACGAGCTGACCCGCGGTGACTTCGTTGATCCCCAGATCGCGGCCGCGGCCGCCGCCAGGCTCGGTGGCGGCATGACGGGATCGGGTCTCAGCGGCGCGCTCGGGTTCACGCCGCTGAACGGAACGGACGTGGAGCTCACCTACTCGGGCGGCGGCTCCACAGCAGAGGCCGAGCGACGGCTGAAGGCCTACGTGGACAAGCTGATCTCGACCCGGATCGCGACCCAGCGGCAACAACTTCAGCGCGCGGCCGCAAAGCTGAGCGGCCAGGGTGGACCGCCTGTGGCGGCGGCGGCCACCCGGCTGCAGGCGGCCGCCAACGGCCTCGACCAGCAGATCTTCCAGGTCGGCTCGATCACGGCCTCCAAGTCACGATCGATCCCGTCGAGCGCGATCGTGGCCGGCAGCGCCGTGGCTGGACTGATCCTCGGTATCCTGGTCGCGCTGGCAGTCGGGCAGTTCGACCCCCGCATCCGCCGCGTCGCCGACCTCAGGCTGGCGGGACTGCGCGCGCTGGACGTCGACCGCGGCGATGCCGAGTCGATCGAGACCGTGCGGACGGTGGCCGAGGTCGGAGGCCTGGACGCGACCGGCGGTGCCGTCGCCGTGGCGCCGTCCTCCGGCGGCGAGACGCCGCTCAGCCGTGAGCTGGCGGAGTCGTTCGCCGCTTCCGGGCGTCCCACCACTCTGCTCTCCGACCAGGGCGTGGCCCGGTCGGGCGCAGGCGACGAGGCCTGGACGCCGGTCGAGGCCGAGCCACGCCCGCTGCAGTCGCTGCCGCGGCTGCGCGCCACGCTCGCCGACGGACGCATCGGCGACGTCACGGTGATCGCCGCCCCCGGCGTGCTCCAGCACCCGCAGGCTCTGATCGCCGCCGCCGCCGCCGACATCACCATTCTGGTGCTGCGGCGCGGCAAGAGCACGTGGGCGGAGCTCGAACGCAGCCTGGAGATGCTCGAGGACGCGGCCGTTGCCGGCAAGGTTCGCATCTGCCTCGAGCGCAGCAGCTTCCTGGCCAAGGGCGGCGACGCCATCCTCCGGCGCGGCCGCACCGGCGCGCGCGCGCCGGCCCGCTCCTCGCCATAGCGACATGACCTCCCCCGCCCTCACCGGATCGCGACCGCAGCCCGTGCTTGTGCCGATGCCGTGGAGCGGCGCGACAGCACGCGCCTCGGGCGGACCACTCGTCTGGCTGACGGCGTTGGCGATGGCGCTGGCGGTGTACCTGGTCGCGATCGCCAGCGGGCGCGGCGACCTGCTGGTGGCGGGCGGTCTGGCGCTTGCCGTCCCGCTGCTGTTTGCGGTCCGGCTGGAAGCCGGTGTGCTGCTGATCGTGATCGCCCGCCCCACGCTGGACATCTTTGCCGATCGGTCGTTCGCGTCGGTGGGCGGGCTGCAGCTGAATCCCGCCTCGGCGCTGGCGCTGCTCGTGATCGCGATCGGCGTGCCGTACATGATCGAGCGGGCCGGCGACCTCCGCCGGGCGCCGGGCATCTACCCGTATCTCGGCTTCGCGGCCATCGCCGCGATCGGCATCCCGGTGGCGCCGGCGTTCGGCTCGGCCGCCACCGAGTGGTTCAGGTTGACCTCGATCCTGGTCATCTACGCACTGGCCTACCTATCGGCCACCACCCGCGCCGCGGTCGGGCGGTTGCTGGCCGCGATCCTGCTCTCAGCCTGCTGCCTGTCGCGGTCGGCCTGGTTCAGCTGGAACGGGGTGGGACGCGGCAGATCGGCGACTACCACCGCCTGACCGGCACCTTCCTGCACCCCGACCCCTACGGCATCTATCTGTCCCTGATCGTGGTCGCCGCCGCCGCCGTGGCGCTCGGCAGTCGGTCGGGATGGCGCTGGCTGGCGGCATTGGCGTTCTTCGCCTCCAGCGTCGCCCTGATCGGCTCCTACACTCGCACCGGCTGGGTCATGGTTGGCATCGGCCTGCTTGCGCTCGGGCTCGTGCGATACCGGTGGCTGCTGCTGGCGGTGCCGCTGGCGGCCGTCCTCGCGCTGACGGCCGTCCCCGCAACCAGCGCCCGTTTCAACGACATCTCGAACCCTAAGGTGCAAGCCGCCACCCGCCGGCCCGGCAACTCCTTCAACTCCCGCATCCAGCTCTGGAGGGACAACCTCCCCTACGCACGGCAGAAGCCGATCACGGGTCAAGGCCTCAACTTCATCCTCGAACGAACCAGCAACAACGCCCACGTCCACAGCGATTATGTGCGCGCGCTGGTGGAGACCGGCATGTTCGGTTTCGTCATCTACATCGCTCTGCTGCTGACCGCCTTCGGCGGCAGCGTCTGGGCGATGATCACGGACGCGCCGCGTGCAGTCGAGGCTGCTTCGGGTCGCCGCACTGGTCGGCGTTGCAACCAGCGTCTGCTACATCCTGGCCAGCGGCGACTCCAACCTGATGACCCAGGTCGCCGTCAGCGGCACCGCGTGGGCGCTGTTCGCCTGTGCGCACGCGGCAGGTCGGGTCGCGTCGGATCTCGTCGCGCCGCGGCCGCTCTCCGGGCTCGAGCAACGGCGGATCGCGCTACGCGGGCACGCCGGCGTCAGGTCGCCCCGGCCACCCGCGGATCGGGCCTAGAGCCCTCGCCCGGACGGCCTGTGAGATTCGACCTGGCCGAGCGGTCGTCAGCACCGCCAGGCAGGCAAGCGCCGCCACCGTAACCCCGCTGACATCCCATGTCCAGTCGAAGGCGGCCTGCAGCAGGTACCCGGCCGATGCACCGGCGGCGGCGGCAACCACCGGCGAGGCCGGGACGCTGATCGTCCGAAACGGCACCGCAAGCACCACCAGCAGCAGCGTCAGTCCGACCAGCCCCAACTCCGCTGCGGTTTCCAGGTAGAGGCTGTGAGCCGCCTGCACCGGAAACCGCCGGCTGCGGTCGGCCGCCCACAACTGCGCGAAGGTGCCGTCCCCGGATCCGATCAGCGGATGGTCGCGAACGTCGTCCCAGGCCAGGCGCCAGATCGCTCCGCGCCCATTGTTGGACAGGCTGAGCAACCGCCGGTTGAGGTCGCCACCCTGGAAGTGGGGGGATGACTGGCCGCTGGTCTCGAGCACGTGGACGATGCCGCCGGCGACCACCACGGCCATCACGCCCAGCAGCGCCGCACCTCCCAGAACGATCCACCGGCGCCGCGCTGCGGCCTCGGCGGCTCGGTGCACGATTCGCCGCCAGCGCATCGCCGCCCAGCCGCTGATCGCCATCGACGCCAGAATCAGGATCAGCGCGGCAGCGCCCTGGCGCACCTGATCGGCGTGCCGGGGATAGGCGCTGGTGAGCGCGGGAAATACCTGCACGACCACGACCGGGATGACCGCGGCAGGCACCAGCACCGATGCATCCAGCAAGCTGCCGGCGCGGCTACGAACGACGCTCACCGCCAGCGCGAGACCGGCCACCAGCGCGAGCAGCGCGCCGCGGCTGAAGGTCAGATACAGGGCCAGGCCGAGCGGGGTCGCGGCCAGCGCGCAAGCCAGTCGCACGTGGCGAGCGCCGCCCACCGCGAGCCCCGCGGCCAGGATCAGCCCGATCATCGCCAGCGAGCCCAGTGCGTTCCAGTACCCGACCGGCTGATCCAGGCGGTTGACGCCGGGCGTACCGGGTGAGCCGGGCAGCGAGGGCAGCAATCGCGTCAGCACCGCGTACGCGCAGATCGTGGTCGCTCCCACAGCGACGCCGGCGACCACGGGTCGTCCGCCCCATGCCGACGAGACGGCCACAAAGCAGGCGACTGCCGACGCGATCATCAGCCAGCGTTGCAGCTCGATAGTCGTCGCCGGCGGGTCGCTCGACCAGAGATGCGAGCAGGCCGACCACAGCGCCAGTCCCGCGAACCCGGCGATGCACCAGCGCGCGGACGTCGCAATCGCGGGACGCCTGCGCCAGAGAACGATCGCGGTCACCGTGACGAAGCCGATCGTCGCCAGATCCCAGGCGGTACGGTCGTTTCCCCCCGACGCCGCGCACAGAGCGATCACGGCGAACGCCGGCACGGCGGCGGGAACGATCACGTCGGTCGACGCGTGCTCTCGTACCGCGGCGATCATGCCGTTGGGCTTTGACGCGCCCGGAGGCGGCGTGTACCGTCGATGCGATGGCCCAGTGGCCGCGACGGGAAACGCTCGAAGACCTGGAATGGCGCCTGCGAACGCGCTGGTCGGAGCACCGATCGTATCTGACCTACTCCCGCTATCGCCATCCCCTGAACGTGCTGAACGACTCGACACAGCTCGTGATCGAGGCGTTTCCGCGATCGGCCAACACGTTCGCGACCGTGGCCTTTCAGCTCAGCCAGCCGGCCCCGGTGCGCGTCGCCCACCACCTGCATGCGCCGGCCCAGGTCGCCGATGCCGTGCGCCGCGGCATACCGGTGCTGGTGCTCGTCCGCCATCCCCGTGACGCCGTCACCTCGCAGGTGATCCGCTCGCCGGGGATCTCCGTCCCCGGCGTGCTGAGCGCCTATGCACGGTTCCATGAACGCGTGGCGTCGGTCCGCACCGAATGCCAGATCGCGACCTTCGAGCAGGTAACCGGCGACTTCGGGGTCGTGATCCATGCGTTGAACCAGCGATACGGAACAGAGTTCGGGGTGTTCCAACACACCAGCGAGGCGGTGGCCGAGGTCTATCGCATGATCGACGAGCGCGCGCGTGAGCCTCGTCTCGGCCGCGCGGTCGCAGCGTACCGCTCCGGAGTGATCACTCGCGCCGATCTGGAGACGCTCGTGAACGGACAGCTCCAGCGTCCGGCCTCCGCTGTTCCGGCCGACAGGGTCGCGCGGCCCGCGGAAGAGCGCCGTGGCCTCCAGGACGCGGTCCGCCGCACCTACGACTCTGCGGCGCTGGCCACGCTGCGCGCACGCGCCGAGGCGGCCTACCGCAAAATCGTCCAGCCCGAGCGCTAGCTTGGTTCGGGGTCTATTGGCCCCGGCGGCACCGCGGTGCTGCGCGATACCCGGCCCTCCTCGGCGACGCTGACCGCTCGGTGATTGGCGCTTGCCGCCGGCTCCTGAGCTACGCCGCCACCGCCGTAACGACCGTAGCCGCCGTAGTAGTCCTCGGTCTCGCGTTCGGCACCGGTCAGCACGAAGCCAAGGCAGGGGGCCTGACATGCGCCCAGAGCGCGCTGCAGCTCGCCCATGACGTTTCGCTTGAGCCCGGCTGCGACGACCACCACAAGCGCATCGACCTTCGACGACAGCGCGATCGAGTCACTCACCGGCAGCAGCGGAGCGGAGTCGATCAGCACCACGTCGGCCCGCTCCTCCAGCTCCGACAGCACCGCATCGATCGCCGGTGACTCGAGAAAGTCGGCTGGACGCGGCGGGATACTGCCGACGGGGACAACGTCGAGCCGGCCGCTGGCCCCCACGATCGGCACGTGGTACAGAGCATCCTCGAGGTGCACGTGGTCGAGCGCGATCTCGGTCAACCCGGCCGACCCGCCCAGACCGAAGAATGTGTGCAGCGAGGGCGCCCGCAGATCGAGGTCGACCAGCACCACATGCCGGCCGGCCCGGGCCATCGCAACCGCCAGGTTGGCGACCGTCGTCGACTTGCCCTCCTGCTCCAGCGCGCTTGTGACCAGGATCTTCTTCGCCGCCTGCCTGATATTCGCGAAGTCGAGGTTGACGCGCAGCTTCCGGTACGCCTCGCTGTAGTGCTGGTCGTCGTCGTCGATCATCGCCAGCCGGCCCTTCTGGTTCCGATGCGGCGTCGGGATCCGGCTCAGCAGCGGCAGGCCCAACACCTCGCCCACCTCCTCGGAACGGCGGACGCGGGTGTCGAGCGCCTCGATGATTCCGACGATCACAAGCGCGAGGATGAGGCCCAGCCCCAATCCCGCGGCAAGATTGCGCCCGGTGCGGGGCCGCACCTTGGTGGAGTCGTTCGCAGCGCTCACCTGCCGGTTCCCGTCGATCGCCTGCAAGAGACCGTTGTAGGCCAGGATCTTGTCTGCGGTACCTCGCAGCAGCAATCCCTCCGCCTGAGCCTGGGTCACAAGACCCTGGGCCTGTAGTTTCGCGAGCTGCCGTTCCTGGGTCTTCCTGGTCTTGATGAGCGTGGCCCGGGCAGCGCCGAGGGCAGTCCTGTCTCTGAGATCGGCGGCGTCTTTGTAGGCGGAGGCCCAGTCATTGGCAATCTCGCGTGACTTGGGGCCGTTCGAGGCGTCGGACGAGAACGTCAGAACCGCGCTGACGGGGTCTCCTGTCACGCTGTCGTGGGCCAAGAACTGCTGCACCGTCTCGTTCAGGCCCGCCCTCTTCGTGGTCGCGGCGATCACCCGAGGGTCCTGTGCGAACAGCGTCTCGTTGGCAACCGTGATCGCGGTCAGCGTGGGCGTCACTACTTGCGGGTTGGTCAGAACTTGGGTGATGGACTGCGCGTTGAGACGGACATCGGCGTTCGCGCGGTAGGCCGGCGACTGATGCTTCGAATAGGCGTAGGCCGAAACCAGCGCGATCACAACAACAAGCGCGACGATCCACCAGCGACGCCGCAGCACCTGGACGAAATCGCCCAACGTGGTGAGATTGCTATTGGTCAAGCCACCTGCCTTGTCCGGGGGACCGGCGACGGGCCGCCGATTCGGTCCCTCTGAGATACCTTCGATCCACCGCTCAGTCAACCTGCTGCGTCACAACGACCGATCCCGACTCCGCAGCCGCGTGCTGCTGAAGCACGGCATTGTAGACAGATTCCAGTTCAGCGGCCGCACGTGACGGGCTGAAACGATCGCTCCACTTTTGGTGCGCCGCAGCGCCCATTCGCTCCGACTCGCCGTCGTCGAGCAGGCGGGAGATGGCTGACAGCCACTCGTCGCGCCGGCCCGGGCCTGCGAGCATGCCCGTTACCTCCTGCTCGACGATGGTGGGGATGGCGCCGAGGCGGCTGCCGACCACGGGAACGCCGGCGGCGAATGCCTCAACCACGGTCCGGGGAGCGCCCTCGTAGCAGATGGACGGCAACACCAGCGCCCGCGCGTCACGGAGCAGGTCCGGCACCTCCTTCTCGGGAACGGATCCGACGAAGCGCACGTTGCCGGGTGCACCGCGCTCGAGCCCGGCTCGCTCCGGTCCGTCTCCAACGACCAGCAGGCGAGCCGGCACGTCGGCCCAGATCGGCATCAGCGCACCCAGGCCCTTCTCGACGGACAGCCGCCCGAGATACAGGAAGTCGCGGCCCGGTCCGCGGCGCTGCGCGGTGGCGGGAACAAAGTTCGGCTTGACGTCGATCCGGCCCGGGTCGAACCCGGCCTCGATGTACTTGTCTCGGACGAACTCGCTGACCGCGAGAAACCTCGCCACGCGATCGAATGTCCGCATGCGCCGATGCAATGAGATCGACGCCGCTAGCGACGCACTGCCGGCAACCGATTCGCGGTAGCAGCGGTGTACCACGCCGCGCCAGGGAGCGCGACCGAGACAGTCCTCACACGTCTTGCCGTCCCGCAAGAACGTGGCCGGCAGGCACAGCAGCCGATAGTTGTGCAGCGTGAGGACGACCGGCGCCGCGGCCGTCCGCAGGACTGCCGGCGACAGCAACGGGAACAGGTTATGTATGTGGATCACGTCGGGACGGTGCGACCGGACTAGAGTGCGCGAGCTCGCGCAGCGCGGATGGCGACCACACGGCGCGCGCACCCAGAAGCGCCTGCCGGGCACGACCCTCCGGCGGCATGGGCGACCAGTCAGTCACATCGTGCCCGTGTTCGCGCAGCAGCTCGACCTCGTCCTTGACCACGCGGTTCTCGCCGGACGAGGAGCCGGTCGCGTACCGGGAGTGGAGCACGAGGATCCGCACGAGCTCAGCGCGTTAGCAGGACGGCGTCGCGCCGTCGCTCCGCCGTCGCGGGTACGGCGGGGACGTCCTCGGTCTCGGCCGCCGACATGCCGGCGGCGAGCCCGACGAGAATCCCCAGCGGCGCCATCTTGACGACCTCGATCAGAGGGTTGTCGACAAGCATGGTCAGTCCTATGCCCGAGAGCGCCAGGAACGCGGCGCAGCAAACCTGGGCCGTAGGGGTATCCATCGTCAGTCGTTCGCGCCATCGCTTCCACATCAGCCGGATCAGCATATATAGGTCAACATCCAGATCGCAAGGCCGATCACACCGAAGTCGACGAGGATACGGAGATAGTCGTTATGCGGGTGACCGACGATGGCGCCACCCAGGTTCGGCGGCAAGGTCGCAGTCATGCGATCAGCTGAGCCGGCTCCCCAGCCGATAATCGGCTTCTGCTGAAACCATCCCCAGTTCTCCGGACCAAACCCGGTCACGGCCCATCACATTCAGTGTCACGCCGCCGATGTTGGTGACATCGCCCGCGAAGACGCGATCACGCAAGGGGCGCGTAGAAGAGCACAGCCGAGACGCCGACTGCGAGCACCACTCCTATCACGAGCCCAGTGCGGGCGAGCGTGCGGAAGTCCCGGATCGAGCCCAGATACCCCAACGCAATGCAGGCAAACTGCGCCGCGAGTGCAGACCTGGAAAGGACAAGGTGGTCACCAGCAGCGTGGCAGCAACGAACCACTTAGCCGAACGCTCGCCGCGCAGGTGCGCAGCCGTGAACCAGGCCACAAGGATCACTCCGAACAGCGCGAAAGGACGCGGCGAAATGATCAGGCGGGTGCCGTGGGGTTCCCCTGGCCCTCGATCAACACGCTCAGGGATACAAGCTAAGCCCGACTACCGCGGCGATCCGAAACGCGATCGACACCGCCCGGAAGCTCTGCCTGCGGACGCCAGCGGCCCATGGACGCGCCGATCACTATCATTCCCAGGAAGGCGGCGTAGACGGCGACGTTCTGGATGCCCTCCTGGCTTACACCGCCCCACGTGAAGGAGGCCACGCACCAGGCTACGAACAGCGCCAGCGGCCAGAACCGGGCTCGGTCGGGGACGCCGGCCGCGGCGTAGCCGTTGAGGCAGACCAGCACCATGATCGCGATCAGCGCCAGCGTCTCTACGCCCTGGCCGGTGGTCGGGCCGAGGTGCAACCGCTGCGGCACGTCGTTCAGCGCCGCGATCAGCACCACGGCGAACACCAGGACGAGCCCGGCCGGTTGGCGGGCACTGACCGCGAGCAACCCGGCGATCACGAGCAGAGCGGCGAAGCCGTACGTCGCCGTGGCCGACGTGGCGACCAGCGGCCCGACCAGCGCCGCGGCCAGGCATCCCATGAGAATCACAAGGACGCCGGCGCGGCTCAGTGCGTACGGGCGCGAGGGCCGGGCAATCATCGACGACGAGAGCGCGTGGCTCCCCGGACTCTCAGGGCTTGTCTCGACCAGTGACGCATCAGCTGAGGTGTGGCGCGGACGACGAACTCGCTGTTGGTCGAAGCGTACCGCCATCCGAGCCGGCGGGGCTCACTGGATACGCGGTGCAGCCATTCCAGGCCGCGGCGGCGCATCCACATCGGCGCCCGCGGCTTCGTCCCCGCCAGGAAATCGAATGCGGCTCCGACGCCCAGCGCCATGCACGGCGTCAGCTGGGACGCGTTCCGCCACATCCACTCGTCCTGTTTGGGCAGGCCAAGCCCGACCCAGACGATGTGGGCGCCGCTCGACCGGATCCGATCGGTGATGTCGCGCTCCTCGTCGTCGTTCAGCGGGCGGAACGGCGGCGACATGGTGCCGACGATCCTCGCCTGGGGGTACCAGTCGTGCAGGTTCGCGCCGAGCCGCTCCAGCACCTCAGGCGTCGAGCCGAACATGAAGTGGCGCAGTCCATGTGCCTGCCCGGCGTCGATCACGCTCGGCATCAGGTCGGGCCCGGCAACCCGCCGTGCCGTCTTCGCACCCAGCCGGCGCATCATCCACGCCACCGGCTCACCGTCGGCCAGGTTCGCCCAGGCATCATCGAGGGCGCTCTTCAGCTGCGGCCGGTGCTGAGCGGTTACGACACCGTGCACGCCTGCCAACGAGGCATAGCCTCCCTGACCGCTCAGCGCGCGCTCGACCACGGCCGCGGTCGCCGCGGCCATGTCGGCCACCACGTACTCCACTCCGAGCACCGTGCACCTGTGGTTGGCATCCGCGCCCATAGTCAATGCCCGGGTCTTCAGCAGGGCGCCGCACCGCCTCGACTCGACGCGGCGAATGCCGAACGGCACGACGACGGGTCGGCCACGCCCTGCCTGCCTCGCATCGCCACAATCCTCTCCTCGCTTACGCCTCTGCGGCGCAATCGGGCACGCCGCCCCAAACCAGAGCGGCGCCAAAGAAGCACGACGCCCCGAGCATCTGCTTAGCCGCGGTGAGCCTTCTGTCGCGGTAGCACCTGGATAATCCAGCAGGGTCCGGTTTCTGTCAACTACGTAATCTGTATCCGTACGCGGTCAACAGGGGCCAGGTGAGGCCCTCCACCATCCGGCGGTCGCGTACGGTCATGGCGGACTTCCACTCCTCATCCGGTCGCAGCCGAACCTGATTCCCGGAGAAGCGAGCCGGATTTCCCGCCACCGTGTGCTGGACGCCCACCTCTATCACCGGCGCGGCCAGCAGCGCCGCCTGCGCAGCAGTCAGGCCGAGCGTCGAGCGAACCCGTGCCAGCTCTTGCGGCGCCGCACGCACCAACGCCTCGTACCGGAGGCGAGTGCTGGCGACGCCGGCCATGCGCGCCGCCTCGATGGCGAGGTTGCTGCGGGCCCAGTCGATTGCCGCGCGCGCCGGGCCGTAGGTGGCCATGTACGCCTCACCCTCGACGACTTCGGGCATCGGCCGCCGCCGCGACCAGGAATGTGCCACGGCCCGGCTGTCACGGATCAGGTGGAGCACGACCGGGTCGATTCCCGGCACGCGCTGCAGGATCACGGCGAACGTCGGGCTCTTGGACGAGTCGACCACCGTCGTGGCGTGCGCCACCTCCTCCACCGCCCGGTAGACGCGTCCCGCGTTGACCGCGTACTCGTCGACCGTCCGGCGCACCCCTGGTGCCACCGGCATCGTGGCAAGCCTGGGCAGCTGTCGGAAGCGGTCAACCCGACGCTGCAGGTCGAGCATGCGCTCGTGCGGCGCGTGCTCCCAGCCGCCGAACGCGCGGTCGCCGACATCGCTCCAGAACGGACAGTCCCAGAAGGGCTCACCGCAGCCGCAACGCTGGTTGAGCTGGATCCCGCGCCGCCACATGTGGCGAAGCTCACCGATCGACACGCAGCCGGGGAGCGCTCCGAGCAGCATCGCGAGCAACGTGCTGCCGCTGCGTCCCGCACCGGCGATGTATGCCACCCTCGTCGCCGGCGTCATGGCTGTTCCCGACCGGTCGGGCCGCGATCGAGCGACTCGACGTCACGGAGGCTGTACCCGAACCCGCGGACGGCCGTCTCGAACCGCGCCACCGCCACCGATCTGTCGAGCACCCGCACGGGGTTGCGATTTCTTCGCCAGGCGGCGAAGTAGTGGCCGTTGATGTCGGCGCGGACATCCTCACCGGCGGGGTGTGGGGCGAGACCGACCTTCGAGAAGATGTCCGCCAATACGCCGTCGGGGTCGCGCACGAAGTCCTCGTAGCGGACGATGGTCACCCGCTCAACCTGCCGGCTGTCGCTGCGCATCGTCTCGTGGCACGCCACCCAGTGATGGATCAGCGCCGTCCAGGTCGACCGGCCGACGGCGTTGCCCAGGTCTCGCGTAAGCGCCCACTTCTGAGTCGCGCAGGCGACGGCAGCCGGATGGCGCAGCACCATCACGAACGCGCAATCGGGAAACAGCGCTTGCAGGAAACGCATCCGGATCAGATTCGGCGGCGACTTCTCGATCGCCACCCGCGCGGCCGGATCCCAGTGCGGCGACCATTCGCGCAACAGCTGTTGCCCGCTCTCGGCGGTCGCGAGCGGCGACGACTCGGTCAGGTGCGCATCTGGATCGAACCCGAACCGCCCTGGGCCGCCATGCGCATAGGCCGGCGGGTACACCGTCTGCAGGTGCTGCCCCTCGTCCTCGGGGACCCCGGTGCCGGAGAATCCGCTCACCTCGGGGTGGCGCGTCAGGCAGCGGTGCACCAGCGAGGTGCCGCTGCGGTGCAATCCACCGACGAACAACAGGCGACGTTCGCCGGGGGATGCCGAGCCCCGGTCGGCGGGGTCAGTCTGCCGTTGGTTCATCAGACGGCATCCAAGCACGGGCCCCGCGTAGCCGACTCACCAGCCTTGCCGGACGTGCACGCCGCACGGCCAGCCCGGGCGCCGAAAGCTTCAGCCGCAAGCGCAGCCCGCGATCGCGACTGCCCAACTCGACGCGAGGGCGACGCAGCGCTTCGTCGGCCACAACCACGCCGGTCAGCATGACGGCCGCCCGGTAGCCGGCGCGCTCGGCCGCCACCGCCACCCGCCGGTCGGCCTGACCGTACGGATAGGCGATCGACTCGCACGATCCGAGGCGCTCGGCGATACGCATGCGCGAGCCGGTGAGCTCCTCCGCAAGCGTGCGATCGTCCACGATCGTCAGCAGCCCGTGTGTGACGGTGTGAGAGCCGACCTCCCACCCCTGATCCTTCAGCGCCGCCAACTCGTCCCAGCCCATCGGACTCAGCCGTGCCGGATCCTCATGGTCGACGCCGTACCAGTCGAACGGCCGCTGAGACTCCACGTACCCGGTGACGGCGAACACCGTTCCGGGGAACCCGAAGCGGGCGAGAATCGGCGCCGCCAGGGCCGTACTTCGGTAGCCGTCGTCGAACGTGAACACCACAGATCTGGCAGGAAGCCTGCCCCGCTGTCTCCCGCGCTCGGCCTCCGTCACCGTCAGTCCCACGAACCCGCGCGCTGCCAGGTACGCCGCCTGCAGCTCGAGCGACCGAGCGGTGACGGCGAGCGGGGACGCCCACGCCGAGTCGACGGCGTGGTAGGCGAGGATCAGGGGCCGGCGGTGATGAGCCACCGGCCCATTATGCGGACGCTGGTTCGATGGGACAACCGGAACCCCGTCGCGGACTGACACGAACGTGCGGTGGCCGCCAACCCCACGTACCATCAGGGTTGTGACCGCCGAAGCCCGCAACCGTCCCGCCGGCGCCGGCGGCCGCGTGCGGCGTCTGGGCTGGGGATTGGGCGACCAGGCCCTCTCCAGTGTCACCAACTTCGCGCTCGCAATCCTGGTGGCGCGCACCGTCAGCACCTCGGATCTCGGCGCCTTCGGCCTCGCGTTCACGACCTACACCTTTGTGCTCGGCGCCACTCGCGCGTTCTGCTCGGAGCCGATGTCGGTCCGTTACAGCGCGCGTGAGCGCGACGCATGGGAGCGCGGCACCCGCCGATCGACCGGAGCGGCACTGGTGCTCGGCTCGCTCGCCGGCGGGCTGTGTGCAGCCGTATCGCTGCTGTTCTCCGGAACCCTGGGCGAGTGCCTGCTCGCACTGGCCGTTTGCATGCCCGGCCTGATCGTCCAGGACACCTGGCGGACGGCCTTCTTCAGCCACATGCGCGGCTCCGCGGCGTTCCTGAACGATCTGATCTGGGCGATCGCACAGCTCATCTTCATCCTCGCCATGTTGCACGGCGGCCACAAGTCGGCGGCGGCGTTCCTGCTCGCCTGGGGAGCTGCTGCCAGCGTCGCCGCTGCCGCCGGCACCCTCCAGTCGGGCGTGGCGCCGCGGCCGTTCAGCACGGGCCGCTGGTTCCGGCGTCAGCGCGACATCGCGCCCCGCTACCTGATCGAGTTCCTTGCCCGCAACGCTGCCAACGCGGGCTCGATGTACTTCGCTGCCCTGTTCGGCGGGTTATCAGCGGCAGGAGCGCTGCGCGGCGCGCAGGTCCTGCTCGGCCCGCTCAACATCCTCAACATGGGGCTGACGGCGCCGTCGATCACCGAGGCGGTGCGGATCTCGAGACGGTCGCCGCGGCGGATGCTGAAGATGGTCGTCCTGCTTGGGGCCGGGCTGGCCGTGGCATCGCTGGTCTGGGGCGTCGGCATGTACCTGTTGCCCGAATCGGCGGGGCGGGCATTGTTGAAGCGGACGTGGCCGGCGGCCCACGCCGTGATCCTCCCCCTCGCACTTGCCTGGGCGGCGTCAGGCGTCCTCACCGGGGCCACCGTCGGCCTTCGCGCACTGGCCGCTGCCAAGCGAAGCCTCCGCGCGCGCCTGATCACCGGGGCGCTGTCGCTCGCCGGTACTGCGGCCGGGGCCTACCTCGCCGATGCCAGGGGCGCGGCCCTGGGGCTGGCCCTGGGGCTGTGGGCCGGCAGCATCCTCTGGTGGCGCGGCCTCGAGGCCGAAGTGGCGGAGGCGGAGCGGCGACTGGCCGCCCCCGCCCAGAGCGAACGTCTGCGTACGCGCTCGGATTCTGTCGCGCCGACCTGAGCCACCACCGAATCCGCACAGATTCCGAACGATCTTCTTGCCGGCCGAGGAGTATCATGCGCACAACTGGAACCGTGCGAAGGGGGCTCTGTGCGACGCGTGCTGTATCTCGTGCTCTGTTTGTCGGGTTGCCTGCTGATCGTGCTGCTGGTCAGGGCGAGAAGGGCGCGCGAGCAGTTGACCGTCGCGCGCGGACCAGTCGAGCACGAACGCGATCCGGGTGCGGATCCGAGCGCACGGGTGATACCGCTCGATCGCCCCGCGCCGGCCGCTGAGCCAGTAAGCCAACGGGGACAAACACCCACCAGCCTACGTGCCGCCACGGAGACGGCGACCGCGCTCGTCCAGCGCGCGAACGGAGACAGCGGCGTGGACGAGGACACGGCACGGCATCGGCGGATGGCGGAGATCCGCGCCGAGATGGCCGACGTCATCTCGCACGGCGTGCTGTTCTCGATGGCGCACGAGCGAGGCGTGTCGGGCGGACTGGTGGTTGCCAGCCGGTGGGATCTGCTCGACGCAGATTCTGCGGGTCGAGGGCCTGCGCGCCGAGGATGGCAGCGCAACCAGCGAGGACGCGGATCGACTGGATCAGCTGCTGCGTGAGGCGCGCCAGCGCGACGCCGAGGCCAAGGCCGTGGCCCGAGAGCTCGAGGCCGAACGGACGATCCAGACGACGCCGCCCCAGGAGCGCCGAAGGCAATACCGGTAGCGCGACTGCCGTAACCGGATTTTGACATTGCGGCTTCGATGCTTTAGGTTGCGACGCTGGAGGGGGGATTCCAACGCGGGTTCGCTCCCACCCGCGATGTCGATGACTGGACAGATCAACGAGATTCACTGGGCCAGGGCGGGGTTCGTTGGTTGGTTGCTCGCGGTGCTGATCGCCGTGGCGATCGGCACGAGCCCGGTTTCCGCGGCCGTCAACCCCTACCGGTTGCGCGACTTCGACCACAGCGGCACCGCGTGCGCATCGATCAGCACCACATCGGGGGCCGCCGGGTTCTACAAGACGGCCTCGCCGAACAGCGTCACGGGGATGACCTTCGACGGCACCGACCTGCTGTTCCCATGCTGGACCGACAACACGATCACTGCCGTCCGGCCGGTGGCGTCACAGACGATCTTCGCGAAGGACACGACCGCCGGGAATAACGGCATCTACCACGTGACCGGGCGTGAACGGCCTCGGGGGTTTGGCTTGGGATCCGACCCACAACGTACTGTGGGCGTGCAATCTCAGCGCATTCACGGGCGGGAATAAGAAGCTCGGCTCGGATCTCGGCTACATCAGACTGAATTCGAACGGCACGGCCACGTTCACGCACTTCGCGACCACACCCGACGGCTGCGTGAACAGCGTCGACTACAACCCGACAACCTCCGTGGTGTCAGCGTCGGGCGCAAAGGTCAACTCTTCCACCAAGACGGTCGACCGGTATGTGGTCAAGTCGGATCTGACCGCGGGCGCGCTGACCAAGTTCTTGCCCGGAACGCTTACGCACGACGGCTACGTCTCCGGCGTGCAGTCGACAACGAACGGCATGTATCTGGCCGACCAGCACGGATCAACGAAGACTCTGCACTACACGACGGACTTCGTCAGCTCCACGCTGGTCTCGTCGACCACGAGCCGCCGGTATGAGGATCTCGCTTGCGATCCGGTCACCTTCGCCCCGAAGACGGTGATCTGGGTGGAGTGGTTCGACCACAACCAGCTGCTGCCGTTCGAGACGACCGATACCTGCATCGGCGCGCCGCCGCCGCCAGCCACGCTGCAAACCAGTCAGGATGCGCCGTCGCCGGTAGTGGCCGACAGCAACATCTCGTTCAGTGTGCATGTCACCAATTCCGGCGCCGCCGGGCAGACCGGCGTCACGGTCACCGACACGCCGCCGGCAAATACGATCTTCCAGTCTGCACAGCCGAGCCAAGGGAGCTGTTCCGGGACGACCACGGTTACATGCGCGCTCGGCTCGCTGGCCGGCGGAGCATCGGCGACGGTGACGCTGACGGTGACTCCGATCCAGCCGGGAACGATCTCAAACGCTGCGTCTGCGGTATCCGACCAGGCTTCTCAGGTTTCGTCGAACAAGTCGGGCACTGTCACCGCTGAAGCGGGGGTTACCTACACGATCGTTAACGACGCTGGGTTCTCCCAGGCCTCGTTCTCGGTTCCACTCGGCAGAGTGGTGCAGTACAACGTCTTTGGCTCGTTGACCCACGATCTGAGCGAAACGACGACTGGTCTGTTTGATTCCGGCCCGAAAGCGCCGGTCAGCTACGTGCGGCAGCCGTTCGATGCCGCCGCCGCGTATTCGATCGCGGATAGCGCCACTGGCCAGCTGCAGTCGGTCAAGAGTGCCCCAACCGGACCGTCCACCGCAGCCACTGGGACGCCGTTCACCGTGACGTGGGCGGCAAAGCCGATTCCGGCTGGCTATACCGAGGATATACAGGTGATGCTGCCCGGCACTACACACTGGGTGAACTGGCTGACCACGCAGACCGGTACCTCAGCCGACTACACGGCGACCACCGGCGGCACGTACAAGTTCCGCGGTCGATTGCGTCATACGGGCGTCGGCAACTCGCTGTACGGACTCACGCTGACGGTCACCGTTAGCTGAGTTGGTCGCCCCAGACGCGGAACGCCTGGGGGCGGAGCGGCCGCTGTTCCGTCCGCCCCACCCCTTGCTGCAAGCGCCCCCGACAGTTGGCTGGCACGTCAGCCGCTGACCAGCACCGCGCCGTTTCCGTTCGCCAGCGTCACCGAGCCGAGCGATGATCCCGACACCGTCTTGTAGGTGCCGCCGAGGTTCACCGTCACGCTCGATCCGCTCACGTTCGCCACGACGATGCCCCCGGTGAACTTCCGCTCGTAGACACCCGGCGCCACCTGGTACCCGGACACCGACGTCGCCGTCTGCGTCGGCGAGCCGATCGGCAGGCCATACAGCGGAGACGGATCCGAGTAGGAGTGCGTCGCGGTGCTGCAGAAAGCCAACCAGGCGTTGCCGTTGTTTCCGAGCAGGTAGGAGGCGGTGACGAACTGCCGCCAGGTCTCCTCGTTGGTGGTCGGGGCATCGGTGAAGCCGACGTTGATGCGCTTCCCCTTCGACTGGGCGTCGATCATCATGTCGATGTTCTTCGTCCAGTACGACTGCTTCGTCCACTGCGTCTTGTTGGCGTTCAGGAAGTGCTCGGATTCGAACGAGTCGATGCCGTAGCCGTTGATCAGATTGGTCGGCATCCCCCAGTAGCGGGCGCCCCCCTCATACGAGTTGCCGATCACCGGCTTGCCGGTGTACTGCTCAATCGTCTGTCCGATCTGGCCCATCTGCGCCATCCAGGTCGACATCGTATACAGCTGCTTGGTGGCGGGATTGACCGGCAGCGCCGTTGCCCAACTCGAGTTCAGCGCGCTCGAGATCTGGTCGACGAAACAGCCGTTGGCGAGCGGCGCCTGCGCCAGGTTCTGGGCGCACAGGTGCTTGACGTAGTCGATCCAGCCGGCGTAACCGTTCCAGATCTGCGTCGAGAGCGGGTACATCGCACAGTTCCCGTTGGGCGACTTCACCTTGGCCCCGCCGGCGCTGTAGAGATACCAGCTGGCCGGGAATCTGGCGCAGTCCTTGGTCTGCGCCAGTTCGCCGTTGACGTACAGGTACAGCTGGACGTTCGGATTCGCCTGCCGCATGGCCGCGCCGTACTGCTTGATCTGCACCGTCAGGCCCGACACGATGTCGGACATCTTGGCGGCGGCGATGGCGTCGCTCTGGGTCGCGCTGGTGTTGCCCTGCATCCCGGAGAACATGTGGATGCCGACCGCTGTCGGCGTCGTGGTCGAAGAATCCGCCGGTAGAGCGAAGAACCCGCCCGCCAGCAGACACACCAGCCCCACCCCCGTGAGGCACGTCAGACTGCGCACAAGAGACCCCCTGTTTCTTGCTGACATGTGGGTTATCGGCTCCGGGGGCCAGCATGTTGAGGAAACAGTTGTGAAGATTCCAGCATGAACGCCTTACAATTGCGCCCCAATCGGCCGCGGCGGGCCGTCGGCCGCTCCTACTTGCTGAGGACGATGCCCCTTGCCGACGCAAGGGTGACGCTGGAGTAGCTCTTGCCGCCCACATCGCGGTACGTCCCGCCCAGCGACACGGTCGTGCTGGAGCCGCTCAGGTTGACGACGGCAACGCCGCTGGTGAATCGGCGGAGGAACACTCCCGGGCGGATCTGGTACCCCGACACGGACGACGCGGTCTGCGCCGGACTGCCGATCGGCAGCTTGTACAACGGTGAGGGATCGGTGTATGGGTGCTTGCTCGAGCCCGAGAAGGCCATCCAGGCGCGTCCGTTGTTTCCGAGCAGGTAGGAGGCGACCACGTACTGGCGCCAGATCTCCTCGGTGGTGGCGGGAGCATCGGTGAAGGCGACCTCGACCCCCTTTCCGTGAGCCTGGCCGTCGATCATCATGTTCACGTTCTGCGTCCAGTACGACAGCTGCGTCCACTGCGTGTGGTTGGCGTTCAGGAAGTGCTCGGCTTCGAACCCGAAGATCCCGTAGGCGTTGACGGCGTTGGTGGGCACGCCCCAATACCGCGCCCCACCCTCGTAGGAGTTGCCGACCACCGGCTTTCCGGTGAAGCTCTGGATCCGCTGCCCGATCTGGCCCATCTGCGCCATCCACGTCGACGCCCGATAGAGCGCTCGTGTGGCCGGGTCGACCGGCAGCGCGGTGGCGAACCCGGAGTTGAGCGCGCTCGAGATCTGATCGACGAAACAGCCGTTGGCGAGCGGCGCCGTTCGCAGCCCATCAGCGCACTGATGCTGGACGTAGTCGATCCAGCCCTTGTATCCGTTCCACGCCTGAGTGGAGAGCGGGTACATAGCACAGTTCCCGTTCGTACCCGACTTCACCTTCGCCCCGCTCTTGCTATAGAGGTACCAGCTGGCTGGGAAGGTCGAGCAGTCCTTCGACTGGGCAAGTTCGCCGTTGATGTACACATACAGCGCGACGTTGGGGTTCGCCTGTCGCATCGCCGAGCCGAACTTGTGGAGCTGGACCGCGAGACCGCTGACGACGTCGGACATTCTCGCCGCGGACACCGCGTCCGCCTGTGTGGCTCCGGAGTTGCCCTGCAACCCCGCGAAAAGGTGAATCCCGCTCGACGTCGAGGACGCAGCCGAAGCCGCAGCACTACTCCAGTTCGTAACAGCACATACCACGCACAGCGATGCGATGATGATCCGGAACTTCACAAGACCCCCGATTCTTTCTGTTCCAAGTGTTCTCTCACTCGAGTATCAACATCACTTGAACACGCTGTCAGCGTTCCGCAAGAAACCGTGAAGAGACCGTGAACCCGCGACGGTGTTCGAAATCGGACTTGACACGGCCGCGCCCCGGTGGGAGCATCCCGCTCGGTTCCAACACGGCATTTCGGGAGGGGCGATATGTCAGCGTTCCTTGGGTTTCCGCGCCGGCTCCGAGTGGCAGCGGCTCTCGCCATCGCCCCTGTGGTCGTGTTGGCAGGCTCAGCCAGCGCCGCCGGAGGCGATCCCAACACCCAGGCCCAGTACCTGCACGGTCCCGGCCACTCGTCCCTTTCCGCCGCAACCGCGATAACCACCGCCAACGCCGGCAGCCTGACACTGGCCTGGCATTGGCACCCAGACGCTCCCGCCGCCGGCCATCCGCGGAACGATCTCTACGGCTCTCCGGCCGTCGTTGGCGGCGTGGTCTACACCGGTTCGAACTCCGGGGACTTCTACGCGATCGACCTGGCCACCGGACACGTAATCTGGAAGAAGGACCTCGGGTTTGTCCCGCATCTCACCTGCCAGGCCCGCGGCACGTCGGCCTCGGCGGCAGTGCTGCCGGATCCCGTCTCCCATACGCTCACCGTCTACGAGGCCGGCGGTGACGGCTACCTGTATGCACTGGATGCGGCCACAGGGGCCACTATCTGGAGGACGGCCGTGCACGTGCACAGCCCGGGGGTGAACGACTGGTTCGACTGGTCGTCACCGACCGTGGCAAACGGGAAGATCTACATCGGCCTGACGTCGCAGTGTGACAATCCGCTCACCCGCGGCGGCGTCAGCAAGTACGACCAGCACACGGGCAAGCGGCTCGGCACCTACCACGCCACGCCGCGGGGAGTCGGCGGAGGCGGCGTATGGTCATCGGTGGCGGTTCGCCGGAACTCCGTGTTCGCCACCACCGGCACCCCGCCCGTGCACGGAAAGCCTCCCGGCACCGACGCCGTCAGCATCGTCAGGATTAATGCACGCACCATGAAGCGGTTGGGCAAGTGGACGGTGCCGCTGGCCCATCCAGGGATCGACCAGGACTTCGGCGCCAGTCCCGTCCTGTTCCCGGCCGTGGTCAAGGGGCGCACCACGGAACTGGTGGGCGCCATGAACAAGAACGGCATCTTCTATGCCTGGCGAGCGGCGCACCCCGGACTCGGCCCGGTCTGGAAGCACCGGATCGACAATCCCGTCACACCCTCGATCCCCGCCGCCGTCTGGAACCAGCAGAAGCGGCTCTGGATCGCCGGCAACACCACCACCATCCAGGGCACGACGTACAAGGGATCCGTTCGCAGCTACACGGTGCGGGGCAAGTTCCTATGGGCGCGCGGGCTACCTGCCGCCGTCCTGGGAACACCGTCGCTGAACTCGTCGAACGTGCTTGCCGTCGCCACGTACGACAGCATCAAGGGTGTCCCGACCGGTAATCCCCAGGACGGCTGCTACTTGATCAACGCGAAGACCGGCGTGGTCGTGAACAAGTTCCTGATCGGCGCAGAGTTCGCGCAGCCGGTGTTCGTGGGGCCGTATCTGCTGCTGGCAACTCGGCACAACGGCTTGTACGCGTACCACGCGTAAGTTCAGGTCACCTGGATTACGTCGCCCAAAACGCTGTCCCGGTGTAGGTGAACGGCGCGACATAGCACCGGTTAGGTAGCCGTCCGCGGCGCAGGAGGATTGGCGCGCATCAAGAATCACAGGAAGCTTCTAACTTCTGTGTGGGAAGGTTCCCACGTCATGCACGGATTGAAGAACCGCCTCACCTGGTATCGGCTACGCGACTCCGGTCATCCTGAGTGCATCTATGGCGATGACATCGACGACGAGGAGGACGCGTTCCGGCGAGCCGCGAAGCTGGCCGGGTTCTACCAGCGTCCGGTCGAGGTGTGTCGCGTGATCGGCGGCGGACTGGTGCGGCCGGTGGGGACTCCGGTCGACCCGGGGCCGACCGCGCCGGTCTAAGAGCTCGGCTTCATTCGCCTCGCGCCAGGACGCCGGGCGAGTGCGTGCGTCGCAGGCTGCTGACAAGCGAAGGTCCGGCCAGCAGCGCCACGCCCAGGCCGCAGCCAAGCGCCAGCGTGACGCACGCGCGGGCCGCGGTGGCCGGCAGCGCCGAGAGCACGAACCCGCGCTGGAACACGCCCAGCGCGGGCAGTGTGAACGTCGCCACGAGGAACCCCACCACCCCCATCGCCAGCAACCGCTCGTGTGGGCGCTTGGGCGCAGTGACGGCCGCCGCCACCACCAGCACCACCGAGATCGCATAGAGCACGCTGACCACGAGCGGCCAGGTCGAAAGCCGCTGGTCGAGCAGCACTCCGATCCATCCCGTCATCCAGGTCACCAGCGCGACCACCAGGCCGATCGCCGCAGCCATCCAGATCAGCCGTTCCCGGCGCGTTGCCAGCACGATCGCCGCGACCACCACCGCCGCCACCGCCGGCAGCGCCCACAGCAGCCGCCGCGGCTGGGCGGCGTACCACTCCGATCCCGTGACGGTGGCAGGGCGTCCGTCGACCAGCAGCGGTATCGACCAGCCGGCCACCCTGCGAGCGGCCCCCGACACGAACGGCACCGGTCGCAGGCGGTTCTCGTGCCATGCGAACGAGTGCCCGCTGGACACGCGGATCCAGCGTGCGGTCCGCATCTGCTGCTGGGTGACCAGGCCGGCGCTCTCGGCCGTCGGCGACCCGGAGCTCACGAACACGCCGACGGGGCCGATCCGGATGAAGGGCTCGTGGATCACCCCCAGCACCGTCACCACGTGCGGGGGGGCAGCGTCGATGCGCAGCTTCAGGTCGCCGTCCAGCACCGTCGCCGTGACGCCGGGGACGGGCGGGCGGATCCCGTCGATACGGGCCTCGAAGCTGGTCGAGATGCGCCCGGAGCTCACGTGGGCGTCGGCCGGAGCCGGCCTGATCGCGGCAGCGGCGGCGCAGGCGGCCAGCGCGACCGACAGTCGCACCAGCGGCACCCGGACGGCCCGCAGATGAGGCAACTGAAGCATCGTTCTTGAGACTATGACGCTCGCGGGGGCTGTCTGTACGCTGCGGCCTTGAGCACGTCCCGGCACGACGCCGTCGACCAGGCCCCGCGCGCGACACGGGTGCCGGTTCCGGCCGTGCTCGGCGTCTCGGTGATCTGCGCCGGCGCGGCCTACCCGGTGACCGGTGCTGCGCTGGGCCTGACCAGCCCGGCGGTGATCTCCGTCTGCCGCGCTTTGGTCGGCGGGCTGGTGATGCTGCCGGTGCTGCGCATGGTCGGCGCGCGGCTGCCGTCGACCTGGGTCGGCTGGGGCTGGGCGCTCGTGATCGGCTTCGGGAACGTGACCGTGACGCTGGCCGGGATCGCCGAGGGCACGCGGCTGGCCGGCGCCGCCGTGGCGTCGGTGCTCCTGAACAGCGCCCCGTTCTTCGCCGCCGTGTTGGCGCGCGTGCTTTTGGGCGAGGGGTTGACGCGGCTGCGCGTGATCGGCCTGATCACGGGGTTTGCCGGCATCCTCGTGATCGTCGCGTCGGAGCCGTCCAGCGGCGGCTCGCACGTGGTCGAGGGCGCGGTCGTGTGCCTGCTGGGAGCGCTCGGCTGGGCCGGCGCGGGACTGGGGATGCGCTACCTGAGCGTGCGCGACCCCGGCTTCGACGTGTGGGGCGCAAGCACCGCGCAGTTCTTCTGCGGCGGCGTCCTGCTGCTCCCCTACCTGGCTGCGACCGGTGGCTTCGGCGGCACCGACTGGTCGTCGGCGAAGCTGTGGGCGAGCCTGGTGTTCCTGGTGCTGGGGGCGCAGATCGTCACCTACGTCGGGTTCTACCTGGCGCTGGCGCAATGGTCGAGCGCCCGCGTGTTCTCGTGGACGTTCCTCGTGCCGGTGGTGGCGGTCGTGATCGAGGCGCTGCAGGGGAACCTGCCGGGCGCCGTGGCCACGGCCGGACTCGCGATCGTGATCTCGGGGGTCGCGATGGTGACCCATCCGCGGGCCGAGGCGACAGCGGGCTAGCATCCGCGCTCGCCAATATTTGGCGCTCTCGATATAGTCTGTCGTCGATGAGGAAACGCCTGCCCGTGATCGCGTGTTGCACGCCGCTGGCCGGCTCGTCGCTGTCCGACCAGGACGCGGCCGAGCTGGAGCGGCTGTTCAAGGTGCTGGCCGATCGCAACCGTGTGAAGATCCTGAACATCCTGCTCCGCGCCCGCGGACAGGCCGTGTGCGTGTGCGAGTTCACCGACCAGCTCGACCTCGCCCAGCCGACGGTCAGCTACCACCTGAAGCTACTGCGCGAGGCGGGGCTGCTGGATCGCGAGAAGCGCGGCACGTTCGCCTACTTCCGGGTGCGGCCCGCGGCGATGGAGCGGCTGCACTCACTGGTGGAGCCCGCCGCGCTGGCCAAAGCGGTTTAGATGATTGATTCCACGGGCTGGGAGATCGAGTGACGATCGGGCTGGCACGACAGGCCCTGGCCGAGCTGATCGGCACGTTCGCGCTGGTGTTCGCCGGCTGCGGGGCGATCATGGTCGACGCCACGACGCACGCGCTCGGCCACGTCGGCGTGGCGATCAGCTTCGGACTGGTGATCATGGTCATGATCTACGCGGTCGGGCACATCTCGGGCGCCCACTTCAACCCGGCGGTCACGTTCGCGTTCGCGCTGACGCGCCACTTCCCCTGGCGGCGGCTCGCGGTCTACTGGCCGGCGCAGCTGGCGGGCGCGCTGGCGGCGGCGCTGGTGCTGCGCGGCTCGCTCGGGAACGTGGCGCACGTGGGAGCGACACTGCCCAGCGGCTCCGACGGGCAGGCGTTCCTGTGGGAGAGCGTGCTCACGTTCCTCCTGATGTTCGTGATCATGGCGGTGGCCACCGACACGCGCGCGGTGGGCGAGGCGGCCGCGATCGCGATCGGCGGCACGGTCGGGCTGGATGCGATGTTCGGCGGGCCCATCACCGGCGCGTCGATGAACCCAGCCCGCTCGCTCGGGCCGGCCATCGCCGGCGGTGATTACACGGCCATCTGGGTGTACATCGCGGCGCCGCTGCTGGGAGCCGCCCTGGCGGCCGCCGTCTACCAGTTCCTGCGGGCCGAGGCGCGCCCTCCCGTGGCCGAGCAGGTCCCGGCAGCGAGGGACGCGGCGTGAGCCACGTGCTGTTCGTCTGCATCCAGAACGCGGGGCGCTCCCAGATCGCGCAGGCGCTGTTCGAGCGGGCTGCGGCCGGGCGGCACCAGGCGCGCTCGGCCGGCAGCCGGCCCGCCGCCGCGGTCCACCCCGAGGTCGTCGAGGTGATGGCGGAGGCCGGCATCGACCTCTCCGGCAAGGTGCCGCACGAGCTGGACATGGACGACATGCGGTGGGCCGACCTGGTGGTGACGATGGGCTGCGGCGATGAGTGCCCGTACGTTCCGGGCAAGCGTTACGTCGACTGGGAGCTGCCCGACCCGGCGGGGCAGCCGACGGCGGCCGTGCGCGCGATCCGCGACGAGATCTCTGCGCGTGTGCAGCGTCTCGTGGCGGAACTCTCGAACACTGGCTAGACGGCGTACTCCTGGAACTGGGGCAGGTCGTCGGTGATCTCGTACCAGGGCGCCTTCGACCCGACGAAGATGTGGTGGTCGGGCCGGATGCTGGGCGCGTCGATCAGCGAGCCCATGGCCACGTGCACGTACTCGCCGTCCCGCACGACCGAGAACAGGAAGCAGCCGCACGAACGGCAGCGGGTGTCGTTGGCGTCGGGGTCGCCGAAAACGGCCAGGCTGTTGTGACCCTCGCTGATCTCGAGCTTGCTGCGCTCGATACCCGCGAACGCTTTGAACGCCGAACCGGTGGCGGCGCGACAGCCCGAGCAGTGGCAGTTGGCGGCGTAGCGGAACTCGTCGGCGACCGTGAACCGCACCTCACCGCAGCGACAGCCGCCGGTCAGCATCGGACGACGCTAGGCGCAGCCGTTGCCGGGCTTGGGGCTGTAGGGCCCCTCGATCCCGTCCTTGGCCTGAAACGAGGAGTTGCAGCCGCAGGTGGCGGCCACGTTGGGGTTGTCGAACGAGAACCCGGCACCGATCAGGCCGTCCTTGTAGTCGACGACCGAGCCTTCCAGGTAGGGCAGGCTGACGGGATCGACCACCACCCGCACGCCGTGGCTCTCGAGCGTCAGGTCGTCGGGATCGGAGCCGCTGTCGAATCCGATCGCGTACTGGAAGCCGGAACAGCCACCGCCCTCGACGGCCAGGCGCAGCACGCTACCCGGCTCATCGGCGGCCAGTGTCTTGACCTTCTGGGCGGCTGCTTCGGTGAGGCTGATCATGCACCGCAGACTAGCACTCGCACCTGTCATATGAGCAATCGCTCATGCTAGGATCGGGGGGTGCGCGTCCACCCCTCTCGCTGCCCCGACCGCCTGCTCGACGCCGAGATGGCCGAGCGGGTGGCGGTCACCATGCAGGCGCTGGCCTCGCCCAGCCGGGTGCGGCTGCTGGCGTGCCTGGCGGCATCGCCCTGTTCGGTCGGCGACCTGGTGACGGCCGTTGAGCTCGAGCAGTCGGCCGTCTCCCACCACCTGCGCACGCTGCGCGAACTCGGGGTGGTGGTCGGCCGCCGGCGCGGCCGGCGAGTGATCTACGCGCTCCACGACAACCACATCCGCACGCTGCTGGACGAGGCTGTTCGCCATGTCCAGCCCGTCGCCGCGCGGGCCGCCGAGCGGCGGCCGGCCGTTGCCGAAACTGACACAGATACCGGGAGGTACCTGACCGTGACCTACATCATCGCCGAGCCCTGCATCGACGTGAAGGACAAGTCCTGCATCGACGTCTGCCCCGTCGACTGCATCCACGAGGTCGACCGGATGCTGGTGATCGACGCCGAGGAGTGCATCGACTGCGGCGCCTGCGAGCCGGAGTGCCCGGTCGAGGCGATCTTCCCCGAGGACGCGCTGCCCGACAAGTGGGAGCCGTTCGTGAAGATCAACTACGCCTACCCCGACGGCGACGCGATCAACGACCTGGTGGACACCTACGCCACCGAGCACAACGTCCAGAACACGCCGCCGGCGGCGTAGCCGAGGTCAGCCGACGAGGCTGGCGGCGAGGCCCACCAGTGCGCAGGCCGCCACCGTGCTGACGACGCCCACGCGGAACCGCCAGACGCCGATGAAGGCGGCGGCGGCCAGAGGGATCACCAGCCAGTCGGGATCGCCGCCGGGGAAAGCCGCGTGGCGGGCGACGAACACGGCAAGCGCGGCGATCACCCCGACCACGGCGATGGTGACGCCCTGCAGGGAGTTGGCGAACGAGCCGGTGTGGCGGATGCGGTCGATCACCGGCGCCCCGCTGATGATGAACACGAACGAGGGCAGGAACGTGCAGAGCGTGACGATGGTGGCGCCCAGCAGCCCCCAGGCGAGGCCGCCCTCGACGTTGTAGGCGGCGACGAACCCGACGAAGGTGTTGACCATGATCAGCGGGCCGGGGGTCGACTCGCCCAGCGCCAGCCCCGCCACCATGTCCTGCGAGGTCAGCCAGCCGTAATGGTTGACGGCGGCGCTGGCCACGAACGGCAGCACCGCGTAGGCGCCGCCGAAGGTGATCAGAGCAGCGAGCGTGAAGAAGCCGGCCAGCTGCGCGACGAAGCCGCCGGCCAGCAGCAGGACGGCGACCGGGATCAGCCAGATCGCGAGCGAGAGCAGGAAGCGGCGACGCAGGCCGGAGTCGAGCGGCGCTCCCTCCTCCGCCGGCTCCCCGCCCGCGCGCAGGTGCGGGTCGCCGCCACCGAGCAGGGGGTGACCGCGCCGGCCGACGAGATACCCGGTGAGCGCCGCGGCCGCGATCACGATCGGGAACGGCACCCCAACCACGATCAGGGCGAAGGCGGCCGCCGCCAGCACCACGCCGGCGGCGTCATGGATCACGCGCCCGCCGATCCGGATCAGCGCGGCCGCGACCAGCGCGATCACGGCCGCGCCCAGGCCGCGCACGACTCCGGCGATGGCGGTGACCTCGCCGTACTCGACGTAGATCGCGCTCATCCCGCACAGCAGCACGAACGACGGCGCCACGAACAGGCCGCCGGCGGTGATCGCGCCGCGCACGCCGTACATCGAGTAGCCGATGTAGGAGGCCAGCTGCTGGGCCTCGGGACCGGGCAGCGCCATGCAGAAGTTGAGGGCGTGCAGGAAGCGGCGCTCGGAGATCCAGCGGCGGCGCTCGACCAGCTCGTCGTGCATGATCGCGATCTGCCCGGCGGGCCCACCGAAGCTGATGCATCCGAGCTTCAGCCAGAAGCGGAAGGCCTCCGACTCGGAGGGGCGGGGGCTCGCGGTCATCGCGCGAGATGATAGAGAGCGCAGGCCGGGGATAGCGGCCCAGCGCATATGCTTGCGCATCAACCAGATGGAGGTAGCAATGGACGAGATCGTTCCCGACGCCGAAGCCTGGGCAATCGCCCACGACTTCACCCCGACAGAGTCGGAGCCCAACGGCGCGACTCCGCTCCTGCGCGAGGGCATGATGGGGATCGCCGCGACCAGCTACGCGGGGTACGTGCTCGGCCGTGACGCGACGCTGTACGAGTTCTCGGTGGGATCGCCGACGGTGTCCGACGCGTTCGGGGGCGGTGGCGTCGACGGCAGCTGGTTCACGCTGTTCGTCGTGCCGATCGACGACCCGGGATTCCGGCGGCTGACGGTACACCCCAAGAAGCAGTCCGACCGCGACTGGTGGAACCGGCTGCTCGGCCGCGACGACGTGCGCGAGACCGGCGACGTCGACTTCGACGAGCACCACCAGGTGATCGCCTCGTCGGACGTCGACAACGAACGCTTCGCCGAGCTGGTCGGCAGCGACCTGATCACCCTGATGAATGCGAACACGGATCTGCTGGTCGAGGTGGAACGGAGCGAAGAGGGCGACGCGGCGCTGCTCGTGGCCCTGCCGGGGATCGGTATCGGCGACGCGGGACTCGACCGGCTGCTGGCCGCCACCGAGCACGTGGTCGGCCTCTTCTAGAGCGATGCTGCGCATTGCCATACCGGTGGTTGCGGTGATGCTGGCGCTGCTGACCGGCCTGGGCACGAAGGCGCCCGACCGTTCGTTCCCGATCTACCCGCGGCCGGGCGGGCCGCCGCGGGCGGCGGCGGCGATGGTCAAGGGGATCTCGCTCTCGGTACCGCGGCGGGCGTCGACCACGGCCGACAACAGCGTGCGGTTCCAGGTCGACCCGAACCCGTAGACCCGGTTCGCGGCCGGGCGGGCCGGTGTCAAACACCGCTTCGGCCACCGTTGGCGCTCTGGCACACGACCCTGACACCTGTCACAGTGCCTGTAACCACGATTTGTGGAGAACAGCCGATTCCGCTCCCGGGAGGTGTCAAACACCGACTCGGCGGCCGTGGCATTCCCGGCGCGCCATCGTTGCGGGCCGTGACGCGGACGTAACGCGGAGTCGGCCTGCTCAGCGGTGGGGTTCGCCGGCCTTTGGGAGCCACACGAAGGCCACGACCGAGCCCGCGATGCAGAGCCCGATGCTGGCCAGGATGCCGGCCCGGAAGGCCGTGATCGTGGCGTCGCGCTGGTCGGGCGTGAGGTGCTTCGCGAACGGGTCGATGTTGTGGTGTGTTGCCGTTGCAGCAAACACCAGCGTGATCACCACGCCAAGCACCGGCGTCGCAATCAGCCCGCCCAGGCGCGACACCGTCGTGTTCACCCCCGCCGCGATCCCGGCGAACTCGTCCGGCGCTGCCTTCAGCGCCGTCGCCGTGATCGGCGCCACCAGCATCGCCAGCCCCAGCGCCAGCACCAGCACACCAGGCAGCGGCCGCAGCGGGTTCGTCGACGTCACGAACATCAGCAGCACGTAGCCGGCCGACATCACCAGCGGCGCAGCCGTCAGGTACCGCCGCGGCCCGTCCCGGTCGGCCAGCCGCCCGAAGCGGGCGGCCAGCACGAACATGACCAGGCTGATCGGCACGAACACCAGCGACGCCCGCGACGGCGAGTAGCCGGCCGCACCCGACTGCAGATACAGCGCCAGGTAGAAGCTCGACCCGCCCAGCGCCGCGTACACGAGCAGCGTGTAGACGTTCGCGGCCACGAACACCCGCGCGCGCAGGAGCTCCAGCGGCAGGATCGGATTCGCCCCGCGCCGCTCGCTGACCACGAACAGCGCCAGCCCCGCCAGCGACAGCCCGAACGCCCACAGCACCGACGCGAATCCGACCTGCGCCCCCTCGATCAGCCCGTAGGTGAGCGCACCGAAGGTGAGCGCGATCGCCACCGCTCCCACCGGCTGCAACGGCCGCGGGTGCGCCGGCAGCGCCTCACGGTCGCGCCCGTACCACGCCGCGGCGATGGCCACCAGCGCCGCCGGCAAGTTGATCAGGAAGATCAGCCGCCACGACGCGTACTGGACCAGCAGGCCGCCGGCGGGAGGGCCGATCATCGAGCTGATCCCGCTCCAGGCCGTCCACTGCCCGACCGCACGGCCGCTGTCCGCGCCGTACGTGGCACGCAGCAGCGCAAGGCTGTTGGTGGTCAGCATCGCCCCCGCCACCCCCTGCAGCACCCGCGCCGCGATCAGCATCGCGGTGTTGGGCGCGATCGCCGCAAGCAGCGACGCCGCGGCGAACCCCGCCACGCCCGACACGAACAGCCGCCAGCGCCCGTAGCGGTCGCCGAGCGATCCGGCCACGATGTACAGCGACGCGACCGCCAGCGAATACGACAGTGCGATCCACTGCTGGGCGCCGAGGCCGGCGCTCAGGTCGCGGCCGATCGTGGGCAGCGCGATGTTGACGACCGACGCATCCACGAACGCCATCGACGACCCGAGGATGGTGGCGATCAGGATCATCCGCCGCCGGCGGACGACGTCCTCGGGCAGCGCGGCGACCGAATCGACCGTCGTCATCGCAGCCCGGGGGCTTGCGGAGAGGGTGTACTTGCTGTCACGATGTGGTCATGAGCGTCGCCTTCGAGGTGGTCGAGGCACCCTATCCGTACGTCTGTGCGGTGTACACGTGCCGGTGCGGCGCCACCACCACGCAGCACGGCGAACAGGCGGCGATCGTACCCGCCGGCTGGCGACTCGAGGGCGTGGTCGGCGAGGAGCCGCACGTCGCCTGTCCGCGCTGCGCCGAGCTGGCGCGCGAGATGCACGCCCGAGACTGAGCGACGGGCGGTGCACGACGCAGTCCTGTTCGACGTGCACGGCAACCTTGCGGCGCTCGACGCCGTTCTTGCCGAGGCCCAGGCCGAGGGCTTCGACCGGTTGCTGTTCGGCGGCGACCTGGTGCTGTTCGGCCCCGAGCCGGCCGCGTGCGTCGACCGCCTGCGCGGGCTGGGCGACCAGCTGGTGGCGATCAAGGGCAACACCGACCGCTACGTGATCGACCGCCAGGACGAGGTCACCCGCTGGGCGGATGCGCTGGGAGAGGACCGCCTCGACTGGCTGGACGCCCGGCCCGCCTCGCTCGCCCTACCCGAGCAGGATGCGCTGCTCGTGCACGCGACGCCCCGCGGCGACGAGGAGATGCTGATGCCGGAAACACCCGCGTCCGAAGCGGCAGCGATGCTGGCCGGCGTCCAGGAGCACACCCTGCTCTGCGGCCACGTGCACATCCAGTACCGCCGGCCGCTCGCGGGTCACGAGGTGGTCAATCCGGGATCGGTCGGCATGCCCCTGGACGGCGATCCGCGCGCGGCCTGGGCGATCGTCAGCGAGGGCCAGGTCGAGCTGCGCCGCGTCTCCTACGACGTCGAGGCGGTGGCCGACCGTGTCGAGCGGGAGGGTGGCCCGTTTGCCGGCATGGTGGCACGCCGACTGCGCACCGCCCGCCGCGACTGACGGGTCAGGCCGCGGTCAGCAGTAGTAGTAGATGCTGACCAGCGAGACCACAACCACGCCCCGTCCCGAGGAGTGCACGATCACATGCACCGTCGTTCCCGAGTGGGACGCCGTTACCCGGCGAGTGCCAACGGCGTTCACGTACCACTTGAAGCTCGGCCCGCAGGTGCTCGGCATCGTGAACACGTACCGGGCAACGGCGCTGCCGTTGTCGCTCGTGCACTTCAGCGTGGCCGTCCCGAGCGCCGTCGACCGGCTCACAGAACAGTCGCCGGACGCGGACCGCGAGGCGAAGTTCGCGCCGAGGCGCGTCTTCGTGACCTGGTTGGTCGCGAGCGCCGCCGCGGGAAGCGCGAGCGAGGCGACGACAACGATGAGGAGCAGGAGCCGTTTCATGTCGGGGTTGCGGCGCGGAATCGGTAATGCCGCACACTGAGTGATACCCCCCAGGGCAACCCCCGCTCTTCCCCAATACGGGGGATCCCCGTATCACCTGATACCTGACGATGATGTGTAAACGTGGCTCCGAATGCCGCGCCGTGCTTCCATGCAACGAGTCCTGCACATACTCGCCACCCGCCGCGCGGCCATCGCCGTGATCGCGGCTGTGATCCTGACGCTGGCCGGATTCGCCGTGTGGGCCGCGCGCACCACGTATCAATCGGTCAACAACGTGCAGCGCCTGACCACCGTCAACGACGCCTTCCAGGACGCCCGCCACGCGATCGCCCAGGAGAATCTGGCCGCCCGCCGCTACCAGCTCCGAAACGATCCCGTTCACATCCGGGAGTACGACCAGGCACGGACCGAGCTCAACAAGTCGCTGGCGACCGTGAGCGCGCTCGGGTCGCCACACGACCTGCAGGTGGCCGCCACCATCGATGGCCAGAACCAGCGCGCCTCCGCCTGGTTCGCCAAGCTGCCCGCCTACATCCAGAACAACGACATCAACCATGTCGACGCCGTCAGTGAGGGCCGGTTGCAGCCGCTGTTCAACACGATGGCCGTCGACGCTCAACAGCTCCGGCCGGGAGCACAGCGAGGCCGCCCTCGCCAGCCTCGCGCAGTCGCGCCGCAGCGAGCGGGTGGTCATGGCCATCACCGTCATCACCGTCGCGCTGGGCATCCTGCTGTTGTGGGCGGCCTCGGCAGCCATGCGATACCGCGACCGGCTGGAGCGCGTCCGCCAGCGCGAGCTGGAGCGGCTGAAGCGGGCCGCGCTCACCGACAGCCTGTCCGGCCTCGGCAACCACCGCGCCTTCGAGGAGGACCTGCGGCGTGACCTCGACCGCGCCGCAGAGACCGGCGCCGAGCTGTCGCTGGCATTGCTCGACCTGGACGGGCTCAAACAGACGAACGACGCACACGGCCACCAGGCCGGCGACGAGTGCATCCGATCGGTCGCCACGGCGCTGCACGAAGCCGGCCCCGGCACCAGCGCCTACCGGATCGGCGGCGACGAGTTCGCGCTGATCGTGCACGATCGCCGCGCGGTCGACACCCTCTACCTCGTCCAGCACCTGCAGACCCACATGACCGCGTCGTCCGAGACGTGGCCGGTCTCGGCCAGCGGCGGCGTCGCCGAGTCCTGCGCGACGCTGGGCCGCGACGGCCTGATCCGCCGCGCCGACCTGGCGCTGATCCATGCAAAGCGCAGCCACCGCCGCTGCCTGCTCTACAACGAGGCGCTGGAGCCGACCCTATCCACGCCCGACCAGGCCGCCGAGCAGCGCCACACCGACGCGCTGGCCACCGCACTGGCGCGCGCCGTCGACGCGAAGGACGCCTACACGCACAGCCACTGCGAGACCGTCTCCGAGCTGTGCGGGCTGATCGCCCAGGAGCTCGGCATGGGCGCCCGGCACCTCGGCAGGCTGCGGCTGGCGGGGCTGCTGCACGACGTCGGCAAGATCGGCATCACCGACACCATCCTGCAGAAGCCCGGCCCGCTCACCGACGACGAGTTCGCCGTCATGAAGACGCACACCCGGCTCGGGCACGCGATCGTGTCGGCAGCCGAGCGCCCGATCGAGGCGGAGTGGATCCTGCACCACCACGAGCGCATCGACGGGGGCGGCTACCCCGACGGCCTGACGGGGAACCAGATCCCGCTGGAGTCCCGGATCATCCTGGTGGCAGACGCGTTCGAGGCGATCACCGCCGACCGCCCCTACCGCATGCACAGCTCGGCCGACGCGGCGATGATCGAGCTGGAGCGACACGCGGGCACGCAGTTCGACCCCGAGTGCGTCGCGGCGCTGGGCCGCGTGGTGCGGCCGCATCTGCGGCAGGCTGCCTGACCGTCCGCGCACCCAAGTACGCTCGCCCCGTGGCCGGCCGCACTCAGCGGGAGCTGTACGCGCAAATCGACACCGAGCTTTCCTGGTCGGAGTCCGACCTGCCCGAGCGCGAGCGCACTAAGCACGTGCATCGCCTGCACCCCTACCTCGGCAAGTACCCGCCCCAGCTGGTCGAGGTGCTGCTGCGCCGCCGGTTCGCCCCGGGCGCGCTGATCTACGACCCCTTCGCCGGCTCAGGCACGACCCTGGTCGAGGCCACCGTCCAGGGCATGCCCGCCCTCGGCTGCGACGTCTCCGCCTTCAACTGCCTCCTGGCCGGCGTCAAATCGGCCCCGCCCGACCCGCCCGCCGCCGCCGCCGAGCTGGAACGGGCCCTGGCGCTGGCAGCCGGCGACCGCCCCGCCGGCCCCTGGCTCGAGCGCTGGTACGCGCCCCGCGCCCTTGCCGAGCTGACCGGGTTCCGGGCCGCGCTGGACGGCTCACCCCAGCGGGACGTGCTCAGCGTCGTCCTGTCCCGCGCCGCCCGCTCGGCCCGGCGCGTCCCCCACCACGCGCTGGACGCCACCCGCGCCCCCGTCACCGAGCCCTACTGGTGCCACAAGCACCGCCGCGAGTGCCGCCCCGTCGGCGAGGCCGCCCGCTTCCTGCGCCGCTACGCGTCCGACACCGTCCGCCGCCTGACGGAGTACGCCGCCCTCCGCCGCGACGTCCCGGCCACGGTGCTGCACGCCGACGCGCGCGACGCCGACCTGCCCGACGGCATCGACGGCGTCGTCACCTCACCGCCGTACCCGGGCCTGATCGACTACCACGAGCAGCACCGCTACGCCTACGAGCTGCTCGGCCTCGACGACCGCCGCGAGCTCGAGCTGGGCGCGGCCGCCCAGGGCACCAGCGCCCGCTCCATCGCCGCCTACCGCGACGGCATAGCCGAGGTGCTGACCCACACTCGCCGCCACCTGCGCCGCGACGCCGCGGTCGCGATCGTCGTCAACGACCGCCGCGCGCTCTACGACGACATCACCCGTCGGGCGGGCTTCCGGCTCGAGAGCCGCAGTGCCCGGCACGTCAACCGCCGCACCGGACGCCGGGCCGGCGAGTACTTTGAAGAGGTGTTGTGGCTGGTCGCTGCGCCGGCCCGCGCCCGCGCCGCCCGCTGACGCGCCGTCCGCTATGCGTCGAGTTTGGATCCCAAGTAGACTTCCTGCGTACACCTACAGGAGGAACAATGAGCGTTACTCTCGGCGACACCGCACCCGATTTCGAGGCCCAGACCTCGGAGGGCCCGATCCACTTCTACGACTGGGCCGGCGACTCGTGGGTGGTGCTGTTCTCGCACCCCAAGGACTTCACGCCGGTCTGCACCACCGAGCTCGGCTACATGGCCAAGATCAAGCCCGAGTTCGATGCGCGCAACACCAAGATCATCGGCCTGTCGGTAGACCCGGTAGGGTTGCACTCCGACTGGATCTCCGACATCGAGGAGACCCAGGGCACGGCTCCCAACTACCCGATCATCGGCGACGCGGACTTCACCGTCTCGAAGCTGTACGGCATGCTCCCCGGCGGCGTCGCCGGCGACCCGGCTGACCGCACGCCGGCCGACAACCAGACCGTCCGCAACGTGTTCGTGATCGGCCCGGATAAGAAGATCAAGCTGATGCTGGTCTACCCGATGTCGACCGGACGCAACTTCGACGAGGTGCTGCGCGTGCTCGACTCGCTGCAGCTCACCGCCACGCACAAGGTCGCGACGCCGGTGAACTGGAAGCAGGGCGAGGACGTGATCATCACGTCGGCCGTCTCCAACGAGGAGGCGGAGGAGAAGTTCCCCGGCTACAAGACCGTCAAGCCGTACCTGCGCACCACCAAGCAGCCGGCGTAAGCCGAGATGGTTGATCGGTATCTCCGTGATGTCCTGGACGGCGAGAACCGCGTCTCGCAAGGACGCAAGGAGCGTCAATACCGGGTTGTATTGGCGCGACCGAGGACACAGCGAGGCGACAGTTCGCAGCCGTAGCCACCCCGACTCTCGCTCACCTTAGGCCGGTCGCAGGGGCCAGGCTCGCGAGAGATACCGATCAACCATCTCAGATCAGGTAGTCGCCCACGATCGCCCGGAACTCCGGGCTGGTCGTGTAGTCGCCCGACCGCAGACGGCGCACCACCGCCACTGCCACGGGCAGCGCCAGCGCGGCCGCGAGCACGGCCAGTCCGGTGACGCTTGAGCGGTTGCGCTTCATGTGACACCCCCTACAAGGTGACGGAACAGGGCTTGTATCGGCTCTGCCGCGGGGTGGCTAAAGGCTCGGTTTGCACCTGCCGATGGCGGGTACATGCGCAGGTTGCTGCTGATCGCAATCCCGATCGCCGCCGTCCTGGCGCTGGCCGGACTCCCCGGTCAGCACGCCGAGGGCAGCCCTCTGCCCAGGCAGCTGGGGCCGGCCGCGCACGTGCTGCCGCGGCTGACCGTGGCGCATGCCTCGACGCCGCATCGCGCAGCGCTTCGGTTCACGCTCGTCGACGTCGCCGGCGCGGCCGTGCACCGATGGCCCGGCGGCCCTGTCAGCGGCAGCATCGCGGCCACCACGCCGCTGGGATCTCACAGCTGGGCCTGGGCGCTCGCGACCACCCGCAACCACCGCTGGGCGCACGTCGTCCTGACCTGGAAGCCGAACGGCCGCACCGGCTGGGTGCGCCTGGCCGGCCGCCGCCACGTATATGTCGCCTACTGGGTCAAGGCCGACCTGTCACAGCGGCTGCTGTGGCTGATGCGGGGACGCCGCCCGTTGGTGGCCTTCCGGGCCGCCATCGGCACCCCCTCCACCCCCACTCCCACGGGCAAGTTCTACGTCACCGACCTGGTCGCAACCGGCGATCCCTCGGGGCCGTTCGGCTGGTTCGCCTTCGGCCTGTCCGGCCACCAGCCGAACCTGCCGGCAGGCTGGGGCGGCGGCGACCAGCTCGCCATCCACGGCACCAACGAACCTAGCTCGATCGGCACGGCCGCCTCGGCCGGCTGCCTGCGCGTCACCGCCCAGGCGCTCTCGAAGCTGCGCCGGCACCTGCGCCTCGGCACCCCGGTCGTGATCCAGCGATGACGAAGGGGGCCCGCGGCGCGGACCCCCTTCATGGTCATCAGCTGTTCAGCCCGGCTGTCAGATGCCCGGCTTGTTGCACTGGCCGATCTTCATGCCGGCAACGATGTTCAGCAAACCAGCGGAGTCGCCCTGTTGCGGCGCGGGGCTGTTTCCGCGGCAGATCAGGTCGCCGGCGATGGTGTTGGTCTGCACCTCGTTGGCGTCCGGGTCGGCGAACGTGTTGTACGAGTCGCGCACGGTGCCGCCGACGGTGTTTCGGAACAGGCCGAACCAGCAACTGTCAAGACCGCTGACGGTCAGGTTCCCGCCCACGCGGTTGTCCTCGTAGGTGCTGTATGCGGGACCGCCGAACAGCACCGGGTTGCAGTTCACGCCCCCACCGCCGCCGGTCTGCTCGATGCGGCCGTCGATGCGGTTGCTGTGGAAGATCATCGCCAGCGCGTCGTTCGCGATCACGCTGCCCTGGATGTGGTCGTGTGTGGTCACATCGCACCCAACGGCCGGCGAGCAGCCGAGTCCGACCGTGCCGCCGGACAGCACATTGAGGTTGCGCCAGACCACGAGGCGCCCGTGGGTGATCGCGTTGAGAATACCGTGATGACCAACCACAAGGTTGCCACGCACGACGGTGTAGGCCTTGTCGCTGAGCGTGCAGACGCCGGTCACCCGCAGCGAGGCGTACGAGCCAGAACGGATCTTGCCGCCCTTGCATGTGGTGGGGCCGTAGTGCGGCAGCGGGGCCGCGTTGGCAGCGCCGCTGAAGAGCAGCGCGCAGGCCACGGCCGCGGCCAGGATCACCGCCGGTCGAGTTACTCGGGACACCTCTCCCCCTCTCGTTGAATCTCCGACACGGACGGAGCACCGCGCCAGAACGGAGGCAAGGCTACCGGGCCAGGTCTCAGAAGACAAGCAGAACATGTCGGGTTGTGAGCCTGCACCCACCTGCTGCGACCGCCCTCACCGCCCAGGATCAACGCTGCACACAGGATCGGCGGCGATACTACGAGGCCATGGCCTCGTCCCCGAGCCGATCGTGATCGCGATGCTGCTCCTGCTCGCCTCGCTGCTGGGCGCGGGCCCGGCCCCGTCGCCGCCGGTGGCCACACCGATCGCCGTCGGGCACCGCTACCAGCTGCCGGCGACCACGGCCGTCACCCGCCGCGCGGCCGCGCTCGGTACAGTGGCCTGCCGGCCGGCGACGCGTGTGCTGCGCATGTCGCACGTGGAGCTGTTCGTGCGCGGCCGGGCGGTGCTGCTTCCGGCCGGGATCGGCATCGCACCGCCGGCAGCGGTCAGCGGCGGACAGGTGCTGGGCGGCCGCTGCCGCTACCCGCTCTCGACCGCCGACCCGACCGGCGTGATCAGCGTCAACCAGCCCGGACGCCGCACGCTGGGGCAGCTGTTTCGGATCTGGGGACAGCCGCTCGGCAACCATCGCCTGGTCGGCTTCCGCAGCCATTCACCGCTGAAGGCGTTCGTCGACGGCCGCGCCTGGCACCACGGCGTGCGGCGGATCCCGCTGCGCGACCGGTCAGAGATCGTGATCGAGCTGGGCCGGTTGATCCCGCCACACAGCTTCTACCTCTTCCCGGAGCAGGCCTGACCGGCCGCCTGACATGGCCGGTGCTGGTGCTGGTGCTGTCGCTGCTCGCGACCGGCGCCAGCCTGGGCTGCGGATCGGGGTCGTCGCAGGTGTCGCTGCCGCCGGTCAGCGCGGCCGGCGTCAACCACATCGCCGGCTTCACGCCCTCCGGGCCGATCCCAGCCGGAAAGCCGGTGAAACTGTCGTTCACGATCGTGCAGCCGAACGGGCAGCCGCTCACCCAGTACGCGACCGGGCCGGGACCGCACACCGGCGTGCACATGATCTTCGTGCGCAAGGACCTGGCCGACATCGTGCACCTGCACCCGCCGGTCGGCCCCGACGGCAAGATCAGCGAGACGGTCACATTCCCCGCGCCGGGTCCGTGGCTGCTGGTGACCGACGTGTACCAGAAGCAGCCCGGCACCGATATTCCGCTCAACTACCAGCTGAAGCAGGACCTGCAGGTGCAGGGGCACTACACGCCAAAGCCCCTGGGGCCCGGTGCGAACCAGCGTCAACCAGCGCCGGGTACACGTTCACGATCCGGCGCATCCCCAAGCTGAAGGTGGCGAACGCCGACTACCTGAACGTCACCGTCACGGATGCCGGTGGGAAGCCGGTCACGTTCACACCGTGGTTCGGTGCGGTCGCGCACGCCATCTTCTTCAGGCAGGGCAACCTGGCGTATTTCCACACACACATCTGCAGCCCGGACGTGCCCTCGTGCTCCGCAAACGTTGCCGTCTCGGGGTCTTCCACACAGCCGGGCAAGCTCAAGATAGGCATGGTCTTTCCCGAGGCGGGCAGGTGGCGCCTGTTCCTGCAGGGCCAGATCGGTGACCGGATCGTCACGGCACCGTTCACGCTGAACGTGCGATCATGAGGCGCATGCCATCGCCGCGACGGATCGTGATGTGGGCTCTGGTGGGCGTGTTCGTGGTGTCGCTGGGACGCTGGATCGCCTACGCGCTGGCCGCCGGCACGCTGGCCCAGAAGCTGTCGTCGCAGGGAGCGGGCGCGCGGCCGGCGGTGGTGGCCGCGATCAGCCTGGGAGTGGCGCTGGCCGCAACCGGTACCGGCCTGTGGCTGGTGGCCGCCGGCCTGCGCGAGCGGTCACGCCTCGAACTGGACGGCTGGGCCGCCTCGCGCCGTCCCTTCAGCGCGCGGCGCCTGCTGGCCCGGTCCGCGGCGCTCTCGGCCGTCACCATCGTCGTCTTCACAACCGTCGAGAGCCTGATCCACTACGAGGACGGCCTCGGCTTCCACGGATGGCACTGCATCGCCGGCCCGGTGCACCAGAACGCCGCGCCGATCATGATCGCGCTGTCGCTGCTCGCGGCCGCCGTGGTGACCGCCGTCGACGCCGTCCTGGCAGCCGTCCGCCGCGTGGTCTCCCAGCTGGTGCTGGCACGCCGGGCGCTGCCATGGCCGGCCGCGGCCTGGTTCGATCCCCGCCCGGCCCCGCTCCGCGGCCGCTCCCGGCACGCGATCGCGCCCACGCGCGGCCCTCCCATCCCGGCCTGACCCCTGGCCATGCCGGTCGTTATGCCCGGCACTCGTAGGAGGAATCGCATGAACCGACGGCGCCTGCGCGTCGCCGCCGTGACGGGCGCGGCGCTGGTCGCATTTCTGACCGTGACCAGCTCCGCGTTCGCTCACGCCGCGCTCAGCCCACCGGTGGCCGAGACCGGCGTGCTGCAGCAATTCACGCTGGCCGTGCCCACCGAGAAGGAGGGCGCGACCACGACCGAGATCCAGCTGACCGTGCCCGACGGGGTTGCCATCGACTCGTTCGAGCCGGAGCCTGGCTGGAAGCGCTCGGTCAGCGCGACCGGCTCGGGCGAATCGGCCATCGTGAACACGGTCACCTGGTCCGGCGGCGCCACGCCCACCGAGGAGGACTCGGTGTTCCGGTTCCAGGCCACCCTCACCGGCGGCAGCAAGACGTACACCTTCGGGGTGCGCCAGACCTACTCCGACGGCTCGGTCGTCGAGTGGACCGGCGCCGAGAACTCCGACACGCCCAGCCCGCTGATCAAGGGCGTCTCGTCGATCGGCGGCAGCTCCAGCTCGACGCTCGGCATCATCGCGCTGGTCGTGGCGGTGGTGGCGCTGCTGCTGGCCGGCGCCTCGCTGCTCTCGGGGAGGCGGTCGCTGACGTGACCGGCCGCGGGCGAGCCGTTTGCGGACTGACGTTCGCCTGTCTGTTCCTGCTGGTGCCGGCACCTGCAGCATGGGCCCACGCGGCCCTGCTGCGGACGTCACCAGAGGCCAGCGTCACCGTCAACGGCTCGCCTGCCAAGGTCACGCTCACCTACGACGAGGCGGTGGAGGCGCGGTTCGCGGTCGTCTCGGTGACCAACGCCGCCGGCCAGCAGCAGGCCAGCGGCAGTCCGCGCACCTCGCCGTCTGACCCCGACACGCTCGAGGTGCCGGTCAACAAGCTGTCGCCTGGCTGGTACCTGGTCTACTGGCGGGTGATCTCCGCCGACGGCCACCCGGTGCGCGGCGCGTTCACGTTCGCGGTCGGGCCGAACCCCGGCCCGGCGCCGCAGTTCGTGATCCCGTCGCTGACCGAGACGGCGGTCACGCCGGCCCTGATCACCGCCCGCTGGGCGACGTTCCTGTCGATCATGCTGGCGGTCGGACTGTTCTCGATGCGCACGCTGATCGCGCGCCCGGCGGCCGCCGCCGCGCCGCGGGCGATGCGCGCGCTCTCGATCGCCTTCGGCGTCTGCCTGGCGGCCGGGCTGATCGCGATCCCGATCTACATGCTGGTGACCACGGCCAGCTTCGCGCTTCGCTCGGTGATCGATATCACCCAGATCGTGCCGCTGATCCGCTCATCGGCGCTCGGGAGGGCGCTGGTCGACCTGGAGATCGTGACGGCCCTGTTCGCGCTCGCGGCGGCGGTCGCGATCAGGATCGACAGCGGTGGCCGCGCACGGTCGGTGGCGGCGCTGGTGGCGATGATCGGAGCGGTGCTGGCCGGCGGCGCAATGCTGGCCGTACCGGGGCTGGCCGGGCACGCCGCGCAGAACTCGCCGGCCGCGCTGTCACTGACCTTCGACTGGGTGCACATGGTGTCGGGGTCGCTCTGGATCGGCGGTCTGGCCGGGCTGCTGGTGCTGCTGGCCTTCGCCGGCGAGCGGCGGGCCGAGGTGCTGGCGACGGCGGTGCCGCGGTTCTCGAAGCTTGCGATCGCGTCGGTGCTTGCGGTGATCGCCAGCGGCGTGGGCGCGTCGATCCTGCACCTGCCGACGCTGGCAACGCTGTGGCAGACCAGCTACGGCAAGGCGATCCTGGTGAAGGTGGGGCTGCTGTGCCTGGCGCTGGTGCTGGGCGGTCTCAACTTCGCACGCACCAGCCCGCGGCTGGTGGCCGCTCACCAGCGAAAGGATGCGAAGCTGGGCGCGTCCGGGGCCGGGCTGCTACGGCGCAACGTGACCGGCGAGGTGCTGATCGTGGCCGGGATCGTGGCCGCTGCGATGGTGCTCTCGAGCTTGCCGCCGCCGGCCAAGGCGCTGGGGTCGCTGGGCGCGATCAGCGCGCACGTGGGACCGGGGGTTGTTACCCAGACGGTGCACCAGGGGCCGTATACAGTCGACATCCAGATCGATCCCAACCGGGCCGCCGCACCCAGCAAGTTCTCGATCACAATCAAGCGTGACGGGAAGCCCGTGACGGGCGCGACGGTGATCGAACGACTGGACATGCTTGACATGGACATGCAGCAGCAGGCATACACGCTGACCGAAGGGCCACTGGGGACGTACTCGCGCACGTCGCCCGCGCTGGTGATGGTCGGGCACTGGGGGCTGGCGTTCCAGATCGAGCCGAAGGGCTCGGCGCCGTTCACGATCGTGATCGAAGACAAGGCGGAGGGCTGACATGAATGGTCAGGCCGGGGTGCTGCTGGCGTCGCTGCTGGCGCTGGGCGCGGGCGTGGCGGCGGTGGTGATCGTGCTGCTGCTCGGCCAGGCCGTGATCTGATGCGGCGCTTCGCGGCGCTCGTGTTCGTGGTGGTTGCGGCGGCTGCAGCGCTGCAACCGGCGGCTCCGGCGCGGGCCGACGGCGACCCCTGCAGCGATTACCTGCTGGTGGGGTCGCTGTGCGTGCCCAACAACCCGCGGCCATCGCAGCCGCAGATCGACCGCGCCCAGAAGACGATCGACGCGGCCAAGAGGGCCGGGTACGAGATCCGGGTGGCGGTGATCGGGTCGCCCACCGACCTGGGATCGGTGCCGGTGTTCTTCGGACGGCCGGCGCCGTACGCGAAGTTCCTGGACGCGGAGCTGCAGAGCGCGTGGACGGGCAAGCTGCTGGTCGTGATGGCGGCCGGCTACGGCGTGCGCGAGCACACGAAGCCCTACCCGGCGGGCGTGAAGGCGCTGCAGGGTCTGCCGCCGCCGGCCAACGGCACGCCGGATGCGCTGATGGCGGCGGCCACGGTGGCGGTGCGGAAGCTGGCCGCGTCGGAGGGCGTGAGAGTGCCGGTGATCCCGCTCGCAAAGACGGTGACACCGCCGACCACAGGATCGGGCTCCGGATCGACCAGCTTCGTCAAGTACGCGCTGCTGCTGGCGGCCGGGCTGGTGGTGCTGGGCGTGATCGTCGCGGCGATCCTGTTCTGGCCGGGCGGCGAGGACGAGCCGGAGCCCGACTGAAACACCAGGGCGATAGCGCTACAGTCGAGGCGGTGAGATCCCGATAGCTGCGAAATGAGCAGCAACGGCACGGGCGGCGTCGCCTACCTGACCACGATCGCGGTCGAGAAGGACACCCCGCAGATCCCACTGTGGCGGGCGATCAGCGGCGGCGGAGACCTCTGGTTCGAGCGGTACGGCCACGACGGCTGGCGCGAGGACGAGGCGCTGGGCGAGGCGGTGACCGCGATGGGCACGCTGCGGCTGACGATGTCGGAGGCGCGCTGGATCGCGGCCGAGCAGTTCGGCGCGGCCTGGTAGCGACCGCCCGGGCGCGTGCAGGGTTGTCGACGCGCGTGGCATAGACTGATCAGCGACGGGACGTGGCGCAGCCTGGTAGCGCACCTGCTTTGGGAGCAGGGGGTCGGCAGTTCGAATCTGCCCGTCCCGATAGCTTGAAACCGCTTGGTTGAGCGCTTCAGTTCGCACTCCCAAGCCGACGCTCCTATCCGATGACCCACTTCTGACACACCGGTTCACGTCAACAGCTTGCACCCACGCAGCGCGGCCCGGATACTCGACCGCGTGGCGGAACGCAAGAACATCTTCCTCATCGGACGACAAGGACACCGGGGAGACGAGGATCAGCTCACCGAGATGCTGGAATATCCGGTCGATCAAGCCACCCCACGACCATCCAACCAGCACAAACGGCGGTTTCTCGCCCGCCCGTTCGAGCAGCGTTGCCAGGTCGTGGGCAGAGTCGGCGGCCGACACCCGACCGCTCGGGGTGGCCTCGCTGCTACCGGTGCCGGCACGGTCATACGAACACGTCCGCGGCAGCTTGTCGGAAGACTGGCGGACCGTGTCCCAGTCCGATTGAATCCCTCCGAAACCGTTTTCAAACACGACGGTCGGTGAGCCCGTCCCCTCACAGTGCAGGAACAGGTGGTAGCCGCCGACGTCGACATCTTTCTCCGTCGGCGATACCACGGTGACGGGCCCGGGTGCCGAAGACGCAGACGTGCCCGAACCGGCGGTCGGCGCGCTGGAGCCACCTCCACAGCCGGAAGCGGCGACCATCACCGCCATCGCGAGGAACCACCGCAGCCGTGTGCAGTGGCGCAGCGTCGCAATCACGTCAACCGGCCGAGCACCGCAGCGGTAGCGCCAGGCCAACGAGAAGTCCACGACCATTCATGCCCGCTCCCTTGGGTGATCCGCCCCGCTAACCATGGGGGTTTGGTTTTTCGTTCCCTAGGCCTCCGCGGCGAGTCGCGGATGGCTCGTCGTGGAGCGACTTCAGTGCCTCCGCCTGAGCCTCTTGGCGTTTTCGGCGCCGCTCTTGTCGCTTCTTGCGGTAGTCGGCTAGCAGACCCATGCCCGAACCTTCCGCTCGTCGATGGTCGACTCGCCACCCTACGCTTCGCTGCTAGCGGCCGCAACCGATGCCTGGTTCAAGGCCGATGCCTGACCCGACTCGACCGCCTCAATCGCCCACCGCCGTCCACTAAACGAGGGGTTGGGCTGACGGCCAGCAGGCTCGGAGATTACTTGCCGGTCGTCTGCGGTGATGGGTTGTCTTCGGGTGGCACGGCCCGCAACGCCTCTTCCCGGGTCGCGAAGGTACTTAGCAGGCCGTTGACTCCGACGAGATTGAGCGTCCTGCGAACGACGCTGTCCTTGGGCGCGACGAGTAGCAGCGTCTCGCCGCTCCGCGCGCGTTCGATGAGCGAGCCGACTACGGTCGAATCGATGAACGACGCGCCGGTGAAGTCCACCAACACGGTTGTCCCGGTCGCCTCGATCTGCTCGAACGCCGCAGCGATCAGTGGAGCCGTGGCGAGATCGTGCTCACCGGTCAGCCTGAGCACCCAAAGCGAGTCGCCCAGCCGCTCAGTGTCGACCATTCCTGCGTGCCAGTCCATAGCTAGCTCCTCTCGTTGACGAAGCGAACTTTGGAGGCCGAAAGCCTCGCCTATGTGCGCCAAATCTAGACTCGGGCGGTCCCGTGGTCAACCCCACCGGCCCCCCCGCGAGGAGAGGGCGCGGACTCAGGGTTCGCGTCTCCCCATGGGCGAGGCCCGAGCAGCCGCTACAGATAGCCTCCAGCGGTCTACCCTCCGGATACACCAAGGAGGATGATCGACATGAGGTTCCGCGCCACACTGCAGCTCGACGGCAAGACCGCAACCGGCATCAACGTCCCCGACGAGGTGGTTAGCGCGCTCGGTGCCGGCAAACGGCCGTCCGTGCACGTGACCATCAACGGCTTCGGATTCGACACCACCCTCGGCGTGATGAAGGGCGTGACGAAGATCCCGGTCAGCGCCGAGCGGCGTCAGGCGGCCGGAATCTCTGCCGGCGACCAAGTTGAGATCGAGATCGAGCCGAGATAGGTCGGGCCCCTAGGCTGGATCTGGCCGTCCTGTTCGCGAGTCTCATCACTCGCCCACCGGCACCCAGATCGTGTTCGATCGCCGCTACGACAACGAGAACGTCGGGACATCGACAAGACCCTGGGCATCAGGGTGATGAACGCGGACGGCACTAAGAGGCACCGCATCTTCGCCGTCGGCAGCGACCCGAACTGGGGCCGCGTCCCCTGACCCCAGAGACTTTCTTGCGGCGTTTGACGTAGTTGACGGTCTCCAGTGCGACGAGGTGCGTGGAGAGGAGCCACGCGTCGCACCTAATCGAGCTGCTGGCGCGTCTCGTGTAACGCTTCGATGCGGATTCTGTGAGGAGCCCGGGACTCTGGTGCTGGCGCTGGTAGGATGTGCGCCGCGCGTCCCAACCCTCGCCGCGCTCTGCTTGACCCCAGCCCTCGGTCTTCACTGGCTAATGGCTGGAGGTATGCAAGATGGAGACGGTTTGCAGGCGGGATGGGGACTACCGGCGACTCCCAGGAGGACTAGCGCGATGCTGCCGCTGAGCGTGCGTCTCAGAGTCACCCGTCCCGCACTCGACTGTCCGGTTCCGGATTCCGAACATTGGGCCGATCAGTGGGCGGGGTTTCGCTTGGACGGGCCCGGCGGTCGGCTCGGCACTATCGAAGCGGTCGGGTTTGACCCTGTAACTGGCGAGCCGGCTTGGCTGCAGGTCCGCACCGGTCTGTTTGTGCGACGAACCGTGGCAGTTCCGTTTGAGGACATCGAGTCGATCGACCCGATCCGGGGCAGGGTGACGGTCACGACTGCTGGGACTCGCGCGTGATGCCTCCGCGGGCGGGCGTGCAGAGTTCGGCGAATCCGGCGGGCTGAGCGCAGCCTAGGAGCGCGTTGGGGCGGATCCGTTGAGCGGGTGGACGCAAAGCGGCACCGCCAGGAGTTGCTCTGCTCCCCGGACATGGTTGCGCGCCAATGCCCCGTGCCTAGCGACGGCGCGGCCGCGCCCCCAGAGCGCAAGCCAGAACCGCAGGTGCAGGCCAACGCAAGGCAGCGGCACCGGCGGCTAGGGCAGCGCTTGGCGCCCAGCACCAGCGGGGCGCTCTAGCTGGATTGACCACACACCTGCGAGACGGCTGACGTTGTCCGGGCCTCCGACGAGCCTTGTGGTTGACGAAGACCACAGCTCGAGGGAGGCCCGTGATGGATCAAGGGTAGGCCACCAGGCAGACTGCGCCATTCGTGGGAGGCGAGGTGTCGGCTGGTGTCGTTGATGCTTTCGGGGCTCGGTCCGCAGGCCGCTTCGAGGGCCTGCGGGGTGAGCCGCGCGACGGCGTATCGGCTGCGGCAGCGATACCAGCAGGGCGGGTGGGACGCGCTTTGGGATCGCCCATCCAGGCCGCGGCGCCAGCCGCGCCGGTTGACGGTGCAGGCGGAGCGGGAGATCGTGGCGATCCGCGAGCGGACCGAGGCCGGCCCGGTGGTGATCGGGGTGATCACCGGGCGGCCGGCGTCGACGGTGGGCAAGGTGCTGCGCCGGTGGGGTTGCTCTCGGCTGCCAAGACCTGAGCGCGACCCGGTGCGTCGCTACGAGCGGGAGCGGCCGGGCGAGCTGATCCATGTGGACACCAAGAGGTTGGGCTGCTTCCAGGTGGTCGGCAAGCGCATCCTCAGGCGATGGCAAGAACCGCAGCCGCCGAGCCGGCTGGCAGCACCTGCACATCGCGATCGACGACCACTCCCGGCTGGCATACGCGGAGGTGCTGAGCGGGCCAAGATCAGCGACGCGTGCGCAGCGTTTCTCCGCCGCGCTGTGGCCTGGTATGCCAGCTACGGCATCGAGGTCGAGCGGGTGTTGTCTGATAACGCAAAGGCCTACCACTCTCACCTGACGGCGCGATACCTGCAACGAGCTGGGCGATCGCCCGTCGCTACACGCGGCCGTATACACCCAGGACGAACGGCAAGGCCGAAGCGCTGATCAAGACGATGCTACGAGAATGGGCCTACCGCTACGCCTATCCGACAAGCCATCACCGCAGCCGCGCACTGGCAGGCTGGATCACGCTGGTATAACCGCCACCGACCACACGGCTCACTCGACGGCAACCCACCGATCAGCCGCGTCTCACACCTCCGTGGTCAGTACAGCTAGCGCACCCAGCGGCCACCGCTGGTTGTCGAGCGCCTGGTCGTGGGCCGAGCAGACGCGGCGACTCGTCGCGTCGAATCACTACACCGAGCAGGATGCGCCGCCCGAGTCGTGACCGCGCGGACTGTGATAGCAGGCGCAGCGTGTCCAGGGGTGACGGCGACATCCTTGGGACGAGCATCTCGTCGGCCTAGGTAGTACCCCGAGGTGAATTTTCCGCACAAGCCCGGATGCGGGTCCCGATTCCGCGTGGCACAGTAGCTTCGCTCGGCCCACGAGATGGGGTAGGTGATGAGTGAGCCCTCCCGGGTTCCGCGGAGACTGTTTTGGTTGGTTTCCTCTTTTCATCTGAGGCTCGCTTGTGCACCCTATCGTCTCGTCGTTGTCGTTCGTACTCGGCTGGCGGGATGCCTCCGAGTGAGGTGTGGAGGCGCTCGTTGTTGAACCAGGCGACGTACTCGACGACGCGAGCTCGAGCTGGGAGCGGCGTGCGCCAGACGCGGTCGCGGATCAGCTCGGTCTTGAAGCTGTCGACGAAGCTCTCGGCGAGCGGCGTTGTCGTAGGCGTCGCCGACGCGTGCCGATCGAGGCGAGCACGCCGTGGTCGTCGAGGGTCTGGCTGTAGTCGTTCGAGAGGTATTGGACTGCCGGCGTCGCTGTGATGGATCAGCGCGACGTCCGCGCCGGGCCTGCGCAGGGCGAGCGCCATCCGCAGCGCGTCGAGGACGAGGTCGGTGCGCATGTGGTCGGCGAACTGCCAGCCGACGATCGGGCGGCTGTAGGCGTCGATCACGAACGCGAAGAAGACGACGCCCTCCCAGCAGCGCAGGTAGGTGAAGTCGACGAACCAGAGCTCGTCCGGGCCGGCAGGCGGTGAAGTCGCGCTGGACGAGGTCGGGCGGCCGCATGCGCCGCCTGGTCGGGGTCGGTCGTGCGCCACGGCTTGCCGCGGCGTTTGGCGCCCTGGATGCCGTTTGCGCGCATCAGCCGCTCGACCCGGCCGCGGCCGACCTGCTCGCCGGCGCGCAGCAGCGCCTTCCACATCCGCCAGGAGCCGTAGGCGAAGTAGTTGGCTGCGTGGATCTCCCGGATCAGCTCGAGCAACCTGTCGTCCTCGACCCGCCGGGCCGACCGCTCGCCGGTCGCGCGCTGGTAGTAGGCGGACGCCGACACGCCCAGGGTCTGGCAGATCGGCTCGACCCCGAAGCGGCTCGCGCTGCTCGTCGATGAACGCGCTCACCTCGGACGGTGTGGATCGAGCTCGCCCGCGAAAAACACGGACGCGGCCTTCAGGATCTCGTTCGCGCGGCGCAGCTCGAACACCTCACGCCGCAGCTTCCGGATCTCCTCGCGCTCCTCGCTGGTCAGCAGATCCGGGCGGCGGCCCTCGTTCGCCTCGACCTGCCGCACGTACTTCCGCAGCGTCTCCGTCGGCAACCCCAGATCAGCAGCGACATGCGCGATCGGACGGCCCGACTCGAACACCAGCCGCGTCGCACGCTCCAACAGCTCCACCGGGTACTTCCTCGCTCTCGGCATCACAGACCCTCCTTCCAGCAGGGCAGACGCCCTGCCTCGAAGTCTCCGTCAAACCCGGGATGGCTCAGGCTCACGATGCCAGGTACGGTCGGGCTCTCGATAGAGCGAACTACTTGGTGAATCGCACCATAGATGGGCGTAGGTTGGGAGTTGCTGGGGGTGGTCCCTGCGGTGCTCGGCGGCCTAGTGGGGTTGGAGCCGAGGGTCTTAGCCCATGCCGGCAAGGAAGCACCGATCCTGGCGGCGTAGGCGATCAGCGCAATCCGAAACGCAGTTGTCGGCTGCGCGTCGCGCTGGGCTTGGGCGAGCGGACCCGTCGTCCCCAGGCGAGTATCGCGCTCACGTCCTTAGCGCGCAGGTCACGCGCCATCTCATCGAACAATGCCGCCCGGTCGCCGTAGGATGCCACGTATCGCTGGTACGCCTGGGCCAGTGCCCCCGATGGTTGGATAGCGGCGAGCTTGTCGCCATCGGCGATGATTTGCTTGTCAGCCGCCTGGATCGCGTCCGCGGTCCTGCCCCAGCTGGTCGCGTCATCTGCGTTGAAACTCTGGCCGGCGGCCTTGATCTTGGCCAGCTGCGCGTTCGCGTCGTCCCTGACCGGCTGGACCTGGCTGAGGAACGCTGCGAGCTGCGCGGCCGAGTCGGACGCCGAGCCACCGGGCGAACTGGCCTGGCCGAGGCGATCGAACTGATTCGGCTTCGGATCGAGGCAGCGCGAGTCGCCGCGCGTCCTCACCCAGGCCAGCGGTACCGCGCAGATCGAGTGGTCCGCTGCATCAGCTTGCCTCGAAAAGATGAGGCGAACGCACCATGCGGCACCCGCCGCAGCGCCCTAGTCTGTGCGGGTGAGCCTTCGACAGACCATATTCGCGGCGACGTACGATCGGATGTCGCGGAAGAGCGAGGAAGCGGGATTGCGCGCGCTGCGGCAGAGCCTGCTGGCCGACGCTACGGGAGACGTCCTCGAGATTGGCGCCGGTACGGGGACAAACCTTCCCCTCTACGACGGCGACATCCAATCCCTCGTCGTCACGGAACCCACGCCTCCGATGCTCCGGCGTCTTCAGCGCACGGCTCGGGAACAGGCGCCAATGGCCCAGGTGCTTCGCGCACCTGCCGAGGACCTGCCCTTCGAGGACGCTTCGTTCGACACCGTCGTCTCAACACTCGTGCTGTGCGGAGTCGACGACCAGCCGCGCGCGCTGCGCGAAGCTCACCGCGTGCTGCGACCCGGTGGGCAGCTGCTCTTCCTCGAGCACGTGCGCTCCGATGATCCTCAGCTCGCCCGCTTCCAGGATCGAATGAACTGGCTCAACCGGCTCGTCGTGCAGTGCGACTGCAACCGGCCAACGCTCGCCACTATCGGGGCCGCGGGATTTGGGATTACTCGGCTCGATCGAACGACGATGCCGAGGGCCCCGAAGTTCGTCCGGCCGCTGATCCTCGGCCGCGCCGAGCGCACGATCAGATAGGCCGGTGCCGCGCTTGTCGAACGGGGGATGTTCGTCGGCGGCGGCGGCTAGCCCAAGCACGTAGGCATCGACGGAAGTTTGGGCCAGATCGGCGTCGCCGCCGACCGGGGCAGCATCGCACGTTCGATGCGCCTGCGCCCAGAAACATCCTCCGGGTGGAGATGAGTCCCGGAGGATGCTCTAGGATACCTGTCGGCGGTGGCAACTCGCCCCTGCTTCACGGCGTTGTACTCGTTCAAGTGGGGCCAGACCCGACATCGCCGCCAACACTGGGAGCATCCCCCGCCCGCGCCGAACGGTCATCAGTGCCCCCGCCGAACTGGCATCAGTAATACCTGGCAGGCGCGGACGGGGCGGGTTCGCGACGCGCATAGGGGACCCGTCAATCGCGGACACCAATCGCAAGATTCCTCTCCCCGAGATTCCTCCGAAATCAACCCGTGTTTCGGTGGTTTCTTCGGGTGTTCTCGTGTTTGGCTCTGGTAACCAACCTTGGGTGCTGGTCGGTCAGGTGCCACACGCGCGTTAGAGTGCCCGACCCCGGATTCTACGGCTCATCCGTAGACGAGGACATGTACACCACCAGCAAATCAACCGGATAAGACACCAGGACAGCAATCGGGGCCATGATCATCGCCATCACGGCGCACAGGAGGAGCCCTGGGATGCGGACTAAACGCGCCCCCATTTTGCTACCACCCTTGCAACTTGTTCCAGCAAACTAGCAATGCTTGCTACATACGTCAAGTTGAGACCCAACGTTCTGAAGCGAGGGCTGGCTGGAGCTTGCCCGGCTCGGCATCACGCCGCTGGACGGGGTCTATACGCGCCTCGGGCGTCTGAACGAATCTTGAAACCCGGGCTGGCGCCCCGCACGGCGATCATGGGACGGCGGCCGACCGCCGAGAGGCAGCGGCCACCTTAGAAAGGAACTTGCTGTGAAGGTTCTTGGAGTTGATGTTCAGCCAGCCGAGGTTGCGAAAGAGCCGGTGCTTGATGTCCCGGCGATCGTGGTGGCCGACGCTACTCAGGAGGCCAGTGGCCCGCCAGGCACGACGGACGCCGCGCCCGCGAAGCAGAAGGCTCGGAACACCCGCGCGTCGAGGGCCACGTCGCAGCAGGGACGATCCAAGAGCCGCAGGCGACCAGCCGCCAAGGCGGCGACAACGTCTCCGTCTCAGCGCCGAGCCGCCAAGGCGGCAGCACAAGACGCCTCAGCCAGGCGGACGCGAGATGGGTCGGTCGGACGGGAGACGTTCGCGGCCGTCGAAGCGCTCGTGAAGCAGGGCAAGAACAAGAGCGAGGCCTTCAAGCAGATCGCTGAGGACACAGGCAAGAACAGCGGCACGGTGGCTACGGCCTACTACCGGGTGACCCGCTCCAACGGCACGGTGAAGCCCCGCCAACGTCGGGTGAAGACAATACCGCCTACCTCAACAACTCGACGGAGACAGCACGGCGCTGCGACCGCGCTGCAGGCTGCCGGCGCCTCGTCGGCCAGCGTGGATCAGGTCGTTGGCCGGCTGATCGCGAATGTGCAGGCCTTGACGAAGGCGGTGAAGGCACAGGACGCCGAAGTGAGGGAGCTTCGGGGTCGGCTGGATGGAGTCCGCGCGCTTGTTCGCTAGTTGAGCGAACCTTGCGTGGCGATGTGCCTATGCCAGACCGCGTAAGGTCGGCTGCTGGGAGGATCATCTCGCTGTGCGCCATGTGTCGTCATCGGCGGTTCGAGGATGCCGCTTGGTGGCTAGGAGGGGTGGTCTGAGGCCGCGCTGAGGGCCGCGAGCGCGTCTTCCTTGGTGGTGTAGCAGGCGAGTTGGGCGGTGGATCCGGCGACGATGTTGAAGCCGCGACCGGCGACCGACGGGGCATCGCCGACCAAGACGGCGAATGCTTCGTGATCGCTGATCTGTGCTCGCTGTGCCCAGCGCAGGATCGCCGCCACCAGGTAACCGTCGATGAACGTCAGATCGGTCAGGTCAAGCAAGATCGTCGTTCCCGTCGCGGCGATTCGTTCCATCTCGGTGTCCAAGCGCTCGATGCTGGCTTGGTGATGTCGGCCGTGCAAGGAGACCAGCCACACCCGGCCCTCCAACTCGACGCGGATGTCACACTCAGCGCTCACACGGCCGCCTGCCGTCCGATGTCGGCGTTCGCCACCTCAACTTCTCGCGGCGTCATGTCGTGTTCTGCCCGTACCCGAACGCCAACCGGCAGATCGCCCCCCGACGAGCGAACACTCTGAAACACACCCGCCGCGAGATGGTGGGCAGCCTCCGCCGTCCCAAACCCGACCGTCACCCAATCACCAGCGACCTCCGAGTCCGGGTAGAGCACCTGCACGTAGGAGATCACCCGGCCCTGGCGGAGGCGCGCCACGCCTTCCCGCCACCAGTCGAAGAAGTCGATCGTGAACTTGCCCCACAAAGCACTGGCATGCACCTTCATCAGGCCCGGCCAACCAATCTGAGTTCTCAGCAGACAGTCGGTCAAAGGGCGGGGTGGTTCGCGCGGGTCGCAGGTGCTGGGCGACTACCGCGCCGTTCTCAGCCGATTCTACCACCGGGGGCGATGGGGGTCTGCCTAAACCGAGCACGACCCGATGCCATCCCACGGGAAGCGCCTACCGCTCCGGCCTCGTCATCCGCGATCACGTCCGCGGCTGAGGTGCTGCGCAGGTCGGCCACCTGGTCTTGTGGATGCTGCGGTACGTGCAGAAGTCGAATGGCACGGCGATGCCCGAGCTGACCAACCTCGCCGCTTGGTGGTTGCGGGGCGAGGCACTCGAACATTGAGTGTTATTACTACATTTCTTCGAGATCCGGCAACGTAATACACGAAGAGCAATACTGCTCGCCAAGAAACCAAAGGAATACGCCAGAAATGCTATGCTGGTTGATCGAGGGACGCCATGTCAGAGGGGGCGTGTGGGAGTACCAACTGACCGGGAAAGGCCCGCCCCTGCCACCGAAACTCAGTGCGGCCCAACGGAAGACCGCCGGCATGCTACTGGACGTGATTCAGCTCGCGGTTCCATGGCCTGACCTGAAGCTGGCCCTCGATCAGCTCCCAGAGTGGATGAGGAAGTCCCTGGCAGGGTAGGTGTGCTGCCGCGCTGGACACAAGTACGCCATCAAAGTTTGACCCACCGACGCTCATAGACAACCCAACTTCGGGTCGCGGGAGCGTAGCGGTAGTGGCGGATGAAATCCCATTGTGGGCAGCAAAGGGGGGCGCGACCGTTGTTCTCGCCCTGGTGGACATTGATCTCCCAGGCCGGATTGTCGGCCGATGCGAGCTGGACGAGCTTGACACTCGCGCCGTCATAGGTGTATCGACGCCCGTTGTGGCGCAGCGCTGGGTAGGGAGAGCTGTACGTCCAGAAGATGTGCTTCTGATGGCCGCTCCAGCCGCGGATGCCAGCGTAGACGGGAGCAGCCCCGCCGGCGCCCGCGTTGGTGCCGACGTAGAAGATTTCCTTCCTCCGGGGCTGAGCGTTCAGATCCTTGATCTTCACGCGCCGACTTGGGAGGTAAGAGAGGCGGGGAGAGATCCGAGCCTCCACAACGCTTCCGTCGGCGGCACCCTGATCGCAAGCGGCACGTTCTGATCGACGCCCAGCGGGTGGGTGGAGCAGGGAGCCACCCACCCGTCGTCGTGGTTCCGGAGGCCGCGGCGCAGCGCCGGGTTTCTGGCTCGTGGCCTCTCATTGGTGGCGCCCTATGGGTTACCGGACTCAGCGTCGTGGGGCTGTCGGGTCCGTGGATCCCACGGGGCCGGGTGTGTGGTATTCCCCGATGCGCCGTGGTTGGCCAGTGGGCAAGGATCGGGGCGTTCCGACTATGGATGGAGGCTGATCCTGTGGTAGCCGAGGTGTCCTATCCGCTTGAGGTTGAAGGTCGCCTCGATCCGCAGCTGAGCCGTTGGCTGTGGCTGGTCAAGTGGCTGCTGGCGATCCCGCATTTCGTCGTGTTGGCGTTTCTGTGGATCGCGTTCTTCGTGCTCACCTTCGTTGCCTTGGTGGCGATCGTCTTTACCGGGCGATATCCCCGCTCGTTGTTTGAGTTCAATGTCGGTGTGCTTCGCTGGACGTGGCGGGTTGGGTTCTACACGTATGCGGCGCTGGGCACTGATCGGTATCCGCCGTTTACGCTCGGTCCGGCTCCGGACTATCCGGCCAGGCTGGACGTCGCGTACCCTGAGCGGCTGTCCCGGGGGCTGGCGTTGGTGAAGTGGTGGCTGTTGGCGATACCGCAGTACGTGATCGTCGCTTTCTTCCTGGGTTCGGGGGCGGGAGCGCGGTTCAGTTGGGCGGCTTCGGGTGTCGGGTTGATCGACGTGTTGGTCCTGTTTGCCGGTGTTGCGTTGCTCTTCACCGGCCGCTATCCCCGGGGCATGTTCGACCTGGCGGTGGGGCTTGATCGCTGGGCGCTGCGCGTCGCCGCGTACGCCGGGCTGATGACCGACCGCTACCCGCCGTTCCGCCTCGATATGGGAGGCACCGAACCGGCCGCCGGGCTCGCGGCGTCCGAGACCGCTCCGGCAGAGTCGGCTGCCGTTGCCGGTGTCCGACGCTGGACCGGCGGCAGGGTGGTGCTGGTGATACTCGGGAGCCTGGCGGCGTTGCTGGCGTTCGGCCTCGCCGCCGGCGGCGGCACTGTCGTCGTCCTCGACCAAACCCAGCGCGATAGCGACGGCTATCTGATGAGTCCGAGCAAGCACTTCTCGACCGCCACCTACGCGCTGGTGACCAAGTCTGTCGACCTGGGCGGCGATGGAGCCGGGCGCGACTTCCTTGGCACGATCCGCGTTCGCACCCAAAGCGACAGGCCGGTATTCGTCGGCATAGGTCGCTCGTCGGCGGTGACGGCCTACCTGGGCGGCGTGCGCCGAGCAGAGGTCCGCGACATCGCTCCCTGGCACGTCAGCTACGACGTGCTTTCGGGTGGCCGCCCATCCGCACCGCCGGGCTCGCAGAGCTTCTGGGCTGCGTCCGTCGCGGGATCGGGCGAGCAGGTGTTGGACTGGAAGCCCGCGGCCGGCACCTGGAGACTGGTGGTCATGAACACCGGCGGCTCCCCGCGGGTGACGGTCGATGCCAGCGTCGGCGCCAAGCTCGACAACCTGGGCTGGGTCGGCGCCGGACTGCTCGCCGCGGCGGTCGTGTTCGCGTTCGGGGCCGCCGGGCTGATCCACCTCGGAGTCAGACGCAGCAAGGCACCAACCAAGCCGTGAGGTCGGGGGCCGCAGCCAACCGCTCTCGGGTCAGTGGTCGTTTGCTGGTAGCTGCTTGACAATCGACGTGACCGTCGAGCCGAGGCGGCGCAAAGCAACTGGGTGGTCCAGGTGCAGCGATTTCGAGCGGATCGGGGCCGAGCGGATGCGGACAAACCACAGGATACTTTCAGGGGTTGTTCCGACGTCTTGGCGCGCGCGATTGCCTAGGCTCGTGAGCGTGGAACCAGTCTTACGTGCAGCCGAATTGACAAAGTGCTTCGGCGACGTCACCGCCGTGCGCGACCTTTCATTCGACCTCAACGCAGGTACCATCACCGGCTTTCTTGGTCCCAACGGCGCGGGCAAGACGACGACGCTTCGGATGGTGCTCGGACTAGCCAAGCCGACGGGTGGGCGGGCGCTGCTCTTTGGGCACGCCTATGCCGAGCTAGCGCGGCCGGCGAACAGGGTAGGAGCCATGCTCGATGCCGCCGACCTCCATCCCGGACGAACAGGGAGGGATCACCTACGCGTGCTGGCTGCGGTCGCCCACACACCGCTTACCCGGATCGATGAGGTTCTCGGGCTGGTGGATCTGACCTACGCAGCCGAGCGCCGGGTGGACGGATATTCGCTTGGCATGCGCCAACGATTGGGCCTGGCCAGCGCGCTGCTGGGTGACCCGGAACTCTTGATCTTGGACGAGCCTGCCAATGGGCTGGATCCTGAAGGAATGCGTTGGTTGCGTGACTTCCTGCGCGAATTTGCCGGACAGGGCAAGACGGTGTTCGTCTCCAGCCATCACCTGGCAGAGGTCGCAGAACTGGTGGACCACGTCATCATCATCAACCACGGCCGGTTGATTGTTGAGGCGCCACTGAACGAGCTCACCGCACGCATTGGCGGAGCGATCAGGGTTGAAACCACACGATCCGATGCTCTGGAGGCGGCGCTACGCGACGCCGGTATTACGGGCATCAGACGCGAGAACGGAACGCTTTATGTCCGCGGGATCACCGCCGACCGAATCGGAAAAATCGCGTTGGAGGCCCATGTCGAGTTGAACCAACTCGTCACAGAGTCCTCGCTGGAGGACATATTCCTCCAGCTAACCGAGGAGCCGAAGCGATGATCGAGCAGATCTCCTCCGAACTGCTCAAGGTGCGCACCACTCGAACGGCGGCCGTGATACTGCTCGCCTCCGCAGGGCTAACCCTGCTCGGCGTGTTCATCGAAGGGTCGTCCTCCACCCTCGGCAAACTTGCCCAGGAGGACCAGCAGCGCGCGCTGCTCGGCGCCGGAAGCGCAGCCGTGTTCTTCGCGACGATCGCCGGAATCACCACGGTGACAAGCGAGTTTCGCTACGGGACGATCCACCCCACCCTGCTCTTCGAGCCGCGCCGCCGTGTAGTCCTCGCGTCGAAGCTTGTCGCAGCCCTGCTGATCGGCCTGCTGTTTGGCGCCGTCTGCGTTGGTCTCTCCGTCGGCATCGGTCGCGCGATTCTCGCTGCACGCGACGTTCACGTCGCCCTCTCGAGCAGCGACACCGTCGCCCTGGCGATCGGAACGATCGGTGCGACCACGCTTGGCGCGATGCTCGGCGTCGCGATCGGCACCTTGATCCGCAACCAAGTCGGTGCCATCGTCGCCGTCGTCGCATACGCCTTCGTGGTCGACGCGCTGCTATTCGCCTCCGCGCCGTCCGTCGGACGCTATCTGCCAGGCAAAGCGGGCGATGCGCTCGCCGGGCGCGGTGTCGAGCACCTTCTCTCCCCAGGCCCAGGCGCCGCGGTACTGATCGCGTGGACGCTCGCATTCGTCGCCGCGGCAGCCGTGCGAGACGCCCGCAGCGATGTCTAGCCCGACGCCGCGCGACCTCGCCGGCCGGGGCGTCAGCGAGCTCATCGGCTGTGAGGGCAACGCTGCCACTGCGTTGGTGGACAAGTTCAAGGGCGCCGACATGCTGGAGGTTGGATCGCGCGGGTTGGGTGGGTTCCGGGGGCTCCTTCTGGGCTCGGTCATCCAGCAGTGTGCGCAGCACGCCCACTGCCCCGTGGTGATCGTCCCTGCGGAGGAGCGGTCATGATCGCGCTCGTGGCCTACGCGACCAAGCACGGCTCGACCCGTGAGGTCGCCGATGCGATCGGCGAGTGGCTGCGAGAGCGAGGCTTCGGCGTCGACGTGATGGAAGCACACGCGACACCCGCCGATCTCAGTGGCTACGACCTGGTCGTCCTGGGTGGCGCGCTGTACATCGGCCGCTGGCATCACGACGCTGTTGCGTTCCTAAAGCAGCATCGCACTGAGCTGGCTTCAAAGCCGCTCGCCGTGTTCGGGATGGGGCCAGCGAAGGATGAGAAGCCGGCGTTCGACGCTGCCCGCGTGCAGCTCGAGCAATCGCTGGTGCGTGCCGCGGTGACCCCCGAGTTGACGGCGGTGTTCGGCGGCGTTGTCCAGCCGAAGCGGCTGCGGTTCCCGTTCAGCTGGATGCCCGCCTCCGACGCCCGCGATTGGGCGGCGATCGAGAGCTTCGCGAAGCAGGCCGCGGAGCTCGCCGGATCGCGCACGTCCACCGACGCAACCTGACACGCCTGGCTGCGACGGACAGCTATGCCATGTCTGGCTGCGTAGGAGCTGCCGAGCGACGTTGCTCCCGCGACGTTCCGCGCAATCCTTGACCAGCGCTCGGACCCGGTCAGGCTCCCGACGCCGGCGCGGCGGTCGGATGGACGATCACTACCGGGCAGCGGGCGTGAGCCGCGCATTGCTGTCCAACGGAGCCAAGCAGTAGGCCGACAAAGCCCCCGTGCCCGCGTGATCCGACGACGAGTAGCTCGGCATTCTCAGACTCCCGAATGAGCACACTCGCCGCGCTTCCCTCTTCGACGAGCAACTCGACAACAGCGCCAGGATCATCTCCGAGCACCTCGTCGAACTCCCTGTGTGCGAGCTTTTCGGCCGTACCGTCGTCCAACACCGGCATCAGGGCGCCTGCCGCGTAGATGTTGATCGGCATCTGCCACGTCCAGACGACGCGAAGCTGGTCGCCGCGTAGCCGAGCCTCTTGCACCGCGAATCGCAGTGCTTCACGTGCGCCTGCGGATCCGTCGATTCCCACCACGATTGTCTTCTGCACATCCATGCAGCTAGTACTGCTAGGGACCGCTCCGGCGACAACGAACGGCGACTGCGACAGCACTGATGATTGTCACACTCACGAACATGATCATTCCGTTCATGTCGGATTCCCCTTCATGGCGACATGATCCACCACCCAACGGGCCGAGCCATCAGCGACCGCGCTGATCCATGGATCAGTGCGAACCCTGATGCGAGGTGACGGAGTGATCGGGGAGGCTGGCATCCTCGGGTAGCGGGAAGTCGGAAGTCGGAGATCGCCCCACATGTTCGGCTTTGCGAGGGGGTCTGTGATGAGCGGAAAGGAAGGGTGTGCGCCAGGAGGGAGTGAGCAGACGCCGTGGTTAGCGCCACGATGGTTCATCGTGCTCTTCTGGAAGGTGCACCGGGCGCTGGTCCGGGTCAGCGGTGGCCGGCTTGGCCTGTGGCGCGCTCGGGCTCAGCGCTGGGGCGCGATGCGATTGACCACGATCGGACGCCGTAGCGGTCAGGAGCGGTCGGTGATCCTCGGCTACTTTGAGGACGGCCCGAACCTGGTGACCCTGGCGATGAACGGCTGGGGTGAAGGAGAGCCCGCGTGGTGGCTGAACCTCCAGGCCCACCCGCAGGCCAGGGTCCAACTCCGCGACGGGACACGCCAGGTCGTCGCCCACGCCGCGACGGGACCGGAGCGGGCCCAGCTGTGGGACCGGTGGCGGTCCGTGGACAAGAATCTCGACGGCTACGCCCGTCGCCGATCACAGACGGCCGTGGTGGTCCTCGAACCCAAGCAGGGCGGGGGTTGATGGGTCTCGCTTATCCGTAGCGTCACGGCCGCCCTCATAATCCTCCTCGCCGCCGCCTGCAACTCTGCGTCAGCCGCAAGCGTCGAGCACTCCACAGCCGCCTCGACCCACCACCACCGCCGACACCCGCAGCGATCTTCGCGAGGTATCTGACGCGGATGCACCGGATCGATCGGATGTGGGAAGGCGCCGCGCACCAGTACGGCCACGCCTACCGGAAGCTCTCGGGCTACCCGGACTCGACGTGGGATACCGGCGCGAAGCAGATGCAGCGAGTCCGCCAGCTCTACGACCGCCAAGCGGTGCGCCTCGGTGTGATCACCCCACCCGCTGGGATGAAACACGGCCAGCAGGGCGGGCAGACCACCATCCAGCTAACCGTCGTTGCGGATCGTGCCCACCCGTCCCACAATCAGCGGTATCACAGCTACGCGGGCGCCGGCATCATCGTTGCGGTTGGATGGCTCGCCGTTGGCCACCATCATCATCCTGCTCAAGCGGATCGCGGAATCACTCCATGACCTCAGGAAGCTCGCGTCCCGTGACTTGGGTCGACGCGCCATGGCGGCCCCACATCGGCGACCGCCCTGCCGCTGCAGGCGGTACAAGCATGGACAGGCTTTCGCGCTGCTCTGTGATCGCTGAGGCAAAATCACGACAACGCGCACAGGAGACCGTGTGCAGACGCCCTTTCGCCGCCTCAGCGCGACTCGCCTCGCCGTCCGCTCGCGCCGATAACGCGAGCTGTGCGGACTGGCACGACAGGGAGGCCGCGCCGATGAGCCCGTCAAGCGAACGCGTGCCACGGAACGTCAGCACTTCGCGCGGCCTCTCAGGCGGCGTCGGCAGCGTCGGCGGTGCTTATCGCCCCGGTCGGGCAGACGGTACAGATCCGCTGCGCTCGCTCGGCGGAGATCAGGTGCACCAGCGGATGGGCACAGCCGTCTTTCCCCAGCGTCACGGCCGCGGGGTCCTCGGCGACACACTCGCCGTAGCCTATGCACAGGTCGGGGTTGATTACGAGTCGTACATCCATGGTGTTCCTCCTCCGTTCGTGGGATGTCATGCGGCTAGAAGCCGCCGCGCCTCACCCAGCCGGCGGGGTGCGTTCATCAGCAGCACGCACGTCGGACGGCCGTGCTGGTCGTGTCCAACAGCGAGGCCGTCGTGCTCGTGCCATTCGCAGGCCTCGGCGTCACGGCCGAGCTGTTGGATCCTGAGCGGGCCGATGTCCGAGAACCAGTACGGCTCCCGCACGAAGGAGCCGGTTGCACCCATGATCGCCGCGGCCACGTGTGCGCCGCTTGCGCGTGCGTTGTCCCAGTGTGGCACCGCGATGGGGCCGTAGCGCGGATGCGGGAACCGGCCGAGATCACCGCACACCCACACGCCGTCCAGGCCCGGTACCGCGAGCCGTTCGTCGGTGTCGGCTAGGCCCCCGGGCGCGATCACGGCGGGGAGCGTGGATGCGACGCCCGCCGCTGAGATCACGACGTCGGCACGAAGGGGTGCACGTCCGGTAAGCCGCACGACTCGGCCGCCGCGGTCGGGCTCGATACCGACGACGGCGCAGCCGCCCACGAAGCGGACGCCGAGACGCTCGATCACCTGCCCGGCGGCGGCCGACGCATTCCGGTGGAACCGCTCCAGCGGTCGGTCGGCGCGCTCCAGCAGCGTCACCCTGTGATGGCCGGCCAGCGTGGCAGCGGTCTCGGTGCCGATGAGCCCTGCGCCGATGACGATCACGTCGCGGCCGGGCGCGGCCAGGGCTGGCGCCAGCCGCTCGAGCCCGAGGGGATGTGCGTTCTCCTCCGCCAGCTCGATCCCGGTGACGGGCGGCCGCGTAGGCCGCAGGCCGGTCGCCCACACCAGGTGCTCGAACCCGATCGTGCGGTGGCCGCCGTCGGTGAGCCCGATCTGCAGCTCGCGCCGACGCAGGTCGACGCTGTTGGCCATACCGTCCACGTGGTCGATACCGAACCCAGCCATGTCGGCTGCTGAGGCCAGGTATGGCGCGCGGCCTGCGAGCAGCGCCCGCTTGGAGAGCGGCGGGCGGTCGCAGGGAAGGCCCGGGCCGATCAGCGTCACCCGCGCACCTGCCGCGGCGAGATCGCGTGCGCACGCGTAGCCGGCGACGCCGTTGCCGACCACGGTCACCCACGGCCGGCCGCTCATTCCCCGGCCTCCGCTTCGGCCGGTACCGGCACCGGGACGCGCGCCGGGCGCTGCGGCTGCTCCGCCCAGCGATACCAGGCGGCAGCGGCGATGATCGATGCCGACAGAGCGTACAGAGCGAGCGCAAACGGCGAGCGCGCGTCCGTGCCGCTGAGCACGCCGTGCGCCAGCGAGAGCGCCCACACCGCGTAGCCGAAGTAGTGCAGGCCACGCCATGTCCGCTGGCTGATCCAGCGTGCCTTGCGCAGCCGTATCGACAGCGGCAGCACAACAACCAACCACAGCGCCGCGGCGCCCAGCACCACGCCCGGTCGCGGATCAAGCCCGACCAGCGTCCGGGGCGTGACCTTGGCGTAGTGGTCGAGCATGAGCGCCACCACGTGCGTCACCACAGCCATCAGGCCGACCGTCGACAGGAACCGGTGGTAGCTGAGGTGCGACGCAGGCGGCCGCCAGAAGCGCGAAGACAGCCCGATGCCCCACGCAACCACCATCGTGTAGCAGCCGAAGGCGACAAAGGCGCTGGCCCGTGCGACGTCCCAGGCGGTCATGATCGCGTCACCGTGCGCCAGCGCGGCGTCTCGCAGGTATGACCGTCCACGGTCACGATCGCCGCGACGTCCCACGTATCGATCAGGCCCGGTCGTAGCGCCAGGGTCTTTGCCAGCACGTCGGCCGAGACCGGGTCGTCGGCCAGCACGGTCGCATGCGACATGGCTCCGGGAGCACCTGTCTGCGGATCGATCAGATGGTGCGCCTGCCGGCCGTCCCCATTTGTCCAGGACCTTCGCCCGAATCCGGAGGTCGCGATGCCCTGGCCGTCTCCGAGCCGCACGCTGGCGAACGCCGGGCCGGTGGGCCGAAGCGGTGTCTCCACCGCCACCACGTGATCGCCGCGTGCCGCGAACAGATCGCCGCCGGCATCGATCAGCAGGGACGGATCGTCGCAGTGGGCCAACGCCACCGCGCCCGCCCGGCGTGCCATCCAGCTCTTGGCGATGCCGCCCAGGTCGAGTACGCATCCCGTCGGGATGGTGACAACGCGGCGCGCCCGATCGATCTCGATGGTGCCGGTCACCGCCCTGCCGATCGGGCTGGTGCGGGCTCCGGCCGGGCTGTCGAGCAGGCTGCGCCGGTATCCCCAGGCAGCCAGCGTCGCACCCACCAGCGGCTGGAAGACGCCTCCGGTGCGGACGCTCCAGTGCAGGCACGACTCGAGTAGGTCGACCGTCGCGGCGCTGACGCGCACCGGTCTGCCCGCGCACGACGTGATCAGCGAGACCTCGCTATCTTCCCGGAACCGTGACCAGCGGCGCTCGTCCTCGGCCACGGCGGCGGCGACCTGCACCGCCAGCGCCTGATCGACGCCGCCGCTGTGGTGGATCCGCCACGTGCTTCCGGTGGCCGGCCATTCCCAGGCCGGCGTCTGCTTTGGTGTGGCTGTGGCTGCCATCAGCTCGTGTGGGTGGTCGGGGCGACGGCGGTTGCAACGGGCGCCGGGGCCGGGGCGGCGGCGACGGACACGCCCGACGACACGGCCGGCACCGCTGAGGGCACCGAGGCCACGGAGGACGCCTGCATCTGGGCGATCAGCTTCCGCTGCGCCTTGCGGGTGGCGACCACCAGGTTGTCGTAGCGGTGCGTGAGCCGGCGGTAGCGGCGCACCGCCAGGCGGTTCTGGGCGACGGTCTGCTGCGCGGTGGTTTGCCAGTTGGCCGCCTCGGACCGCCAGGCGGCGGCGGCGTTGCTCTGGCTGATCGACCAGGCGACGGCAACGGCGCAGGTGATCGCGATCACCAGCGTGTATAGCTTGAGTACGGTGTTCGTGTTAGTCATCGCCGCCACCCTCGCCCGAGTCGTCGCTCGCGACCGGGCTGGTGCGAGTGGTGGGCTGGCTGGCGGTCGCCACCACGGCGGGCGCCGCCACGGCGGCCTGCACTGCGATCGGAGCCGGCGCCGCCGGTGGTGGTGCGACGGTGCGCGGATGCTTGGGGACGTGTACCGGCTTCCACCGATGGAGGTGGGCGCGTGGCACGGACGGTGCCTGGCGTATCAGCCCGCTGCGCGCGGCGGCGGATGCGGCCAGCGCAGGCCCGTCCACGCCGTGGCGTGCGGTGTAGGCACCGCCGCCCACGATCAATCCGGCGAGCACGGCGGCGCTCGCTATGGTCGTTGGCTGTGACACTAGTCCTCCCTTGGCTCTGAGTCGGTGTGTGGGACTTCGGCGTCCCGGAATCCCACCGTAGAAGGGCCGGCTGAATCAGGCGTGAGAGGGAGATGAGACAGGTCTTATGCCGCCAATGCGCAGCGCCGGCAGCTCGATCTTGAAGCGCGCGCCGCCGCCCGGTGCGTTCTCGGCCCAGATGCGACCGCCATGCTCTTCGACGATCGAGCGGCAGATGGCCAGGCCAAGGCCGGTACCCCCCGTCTCACGTCGACGGGCGCCGTCCGCCCGCACGAAGCGGTCGAACAGGCGTGGCTGCAGCTCCGGATCGATGCCCTCGCCGTCATCAGTAACCTCGAGCCGGATGCCGCCCCGGGAGCGCTTGGCTGTGACGGTAATCGTGCCGTCCGGCGAGGTGTGGTTGACGGCGTTCACGAGCAGGTTCAGGAGCACCTGCTCGAGCGCGTCTTCGTCCCCCATCACCATCAGCCCCGGCTCAGCGTCGATCCCCCAGGCGCGGTCGCCCAGCACGTGCGAGCGGTCGACCACACCGCGCGCCAGCGCGCCGACGTCGACCGGCGCGGAACGGGCGTTGCCGTGGCCCTCCCGGGCGAGACGCAATAGGCCGTCGACCAGCCGGCTCATACGGTCGATTTCGCCGATCGCCACCTGCACGGTCTCCTTCACCGCGGGGTCCGCGCCCTGCGGTAGCACCACCTCGAGGTGGCCACGGGCGATGGTGAGGGGAGTGCGTAACTCGTGTGATGCGTCGTGCACGAAGCGGCGTTGCGCCTCGAACGCCGATTCAAGCCGGTCGAGCATGGCGTCGATCGCAACCGCCACCTCGGCGATCTCGTCGTGCGTGTCCACCGGCCCCATACGCAAGGACAGGTCACCGCCGGTGACGCGCGTCGCGCCCTGAGCGATCCGCGAAAGCGGGGACAGCGCCCGGCGCGCGGCCAGCCATGCTGCGAGGGTCGCCGGAATCAGTCCGATCGCGCATACGATCAGCATCGCCACCAGCAGTCGGTGGACACCTGCCTCGGCCGCTGCCACGGGAAGCGCCGCCACGACGCGGCCGGAACCGCGGGTGGCCCAAGCCACTTCGTACTGCTGCCCCGCGAGGCTGACCATCCCCACCGCCCCCGGATCGGGGAGCCTTGCTGTCGTCAGCCTCCGAGCCAGCGCGGTGTTCACCAGAACGGTTCCGTCGCGCGAGATGCTTGCGAGCAATTGGTCGGAGCCCACGCGCGCGGCCAGGTACGACTTGACGACCGCATTCGAGGCTTCACGCGAGGTCTCGCTGCCCGTGTCGGCGGCGGCCGCGCCGCCGGCCGTGCCCTGGCCGGACGTCGAGGGAGCCCGGTCACCGGTCTCCGCGGCCCCGTCGTCACGTGCGCCGGTGGAGGTTGTGCTCGCGGGTGACACTGCCCGGGACGACGGTGCCTGTGTCTCGTTCCGTTCGCCCGCCCGGGCCAGGTCGGTTGCAGCGTTGCGGGCGTCCGCGCGCAACGCCTGCTGCACCTGCTGCCGCTCGATCAGGTAGACGGTCAACAGACCCGCTGCAAGTACCCCCACGGCGAGCACCGCGCTGATCAGCGCGAACCGGGTCCGGATCGCGAGGTGCGGCCTCATTCCGCTCGCCGCGCGACCAAGCGGTAGCCCATACTGCGTACTGTCTCGATCGGACGGTCACAGCCTGCAAGCTTGCGGCGCAAGTATCCAACGTAGACGTCGACCAAGTTCGATCGCGGGTCGAACGTGTAGCCCCAGACGCCGTTCAGGATCTGCTGGCGCGAGAGCACCTGGCCGGGATGCCGCATCAGATAGGCGAGCAGTGCGAACTCGCGAGCCGAAAGCGGGACCTCTCGCTGGCCGATGCGGGCCTCCCGCGTCACTAGGTCGAGCGTTAGGTCGCCTACTTCGAGCACCTGTGCCAAGGGCTGTGTCGTTGGCTGCCGGGTGTGCGCCCGAATCCGCGCGGTCAGCTCAGCGAACGCGAACGGCTTGACAACGTAGTCAGTCGCCCCAAGGTCGAGCCCGCGCACGCGGTCTGTGATTTCACCGCGGGCGGTCAGCATGATAACTGGCACCGACGGGTCGGTCGCGCGCATTGCGGCCAGCACGTCGAAGCCATCGATGCCGGGCAGCATCACGTCGAGTATTACCAGGTCGGCGGGGTTCGCGGCGAACACGCCGAGTGCCTCGTCGCCGCGTTCCGCTGTGTCGACAGCGTGGCCTTCGGCTACCAGGCCACGCTCCAGGAACGATGTGATCAGCGGCTCGTCTTCCACCACCAGAATATTCATCTCAACCACCCAGTCTGCCCGCGGTACATAAGGATCCTCTTACGCCGGTCATGATCGCCTCCAGTTCTTGGGGATTGGCGGTGGGGCGCGTTGTCGCTGCCACCCTGCGGTGGGCGCGCTGCCGGGTGCCTGCAAGGCGAGGATGCGAACCGGCATCAGCCATAGCCGACTGCCGCCGATGACCGCCAACAAGGACCGCCGATGCCGGCCAAGTCGGCGCGCGACGAAAGCGCTGGGGCGCGGCGAACGGATTTGAGCCGCCACGAGCCCGAAGCACGTGATCGGGTCGGCAAGGCTTCTGCTTGAGCATCGGTGGTCTCCTTTCGAGTACATGCACTCACCGTATGTGACCCGGGTTTGCGCATCGCCTGTGTTGGTCAAGCGTCTTTCATGGTTCTCGTAAGAATTCGGATAGGGCGAGACCGACGGCCATGGACGGCTCATGGCGGAGGTCTCGGAACCGCCTTGGAGGTACCCAGGCCGGTCTGGATGGCCCTAGCGACCGTGGCAGGCGGAATATCGATCGGCCGGCCCGGCCGTGCTGCCTCACGGGTGTCGAGGTCGAGCCGCCGCTGTCCCACTTCCAGCTCGTGCGGGGTTACTGCAGCCCGACGCCGCGGCAGCCGGGCAAGAAGCTCCTCGACGCGAATGATTTCGCGTGATAGTCGTCTTCGGCGTCCAGGCCGCTGCGGCGAGTCCGGCCGCGATGATCATCGCGCATGTCCGACGCTTCATGGTCGGCCTCCTTGGGTGGCTGGTTGCCGTGCCAGGACAGGCAGGCTCGCACCGGCCCAACCAGGCCGCATCGGGGCCGCTGCTTAAGGCCGACGAGGGAAACTACCGAGTCGCGCACCGAGCACGAGAAGCGCCTATCCGCCGCCCCCGATGGGAGGTGAGGCGGCTAGGGTGGCTGTCAGCCCCTTGATCAGCGCGGCCTTCTGGGCGGAGGAGAGGTTGGCGGAGGGATGTAGCAGCTTGTAGTCCCAGGTGGGCATGCTGCCGCTTCGGATCGCGTCGACGATGTCGCTCGTGCTGGTGTCCTGCGGCTTGTCCCAGGTCGAGAAGTTGAGTGCGCTGCGGCCGCCGTCGACATGGCCTTGGACAAGCCACGATATCGGGGCGATGTTGCTGTACCACGGCCACGTGGTCTGGTTGGAATGGCAGTCGCCACAGGCCGTCATCGTCAGCGCGCGGGTCTGTGGGCTGTCCCACTTCGGTTCGGCGCTAACCGGTGGGTTGGAGTGGTCGCGGCCGAAGGGAACCAGCTGCGCGGCAAGAAACACCGCGAAGATCGAGACAAGCGCCCAGCGCCACAGCCGACGGCGGTTGATCCGACCACCAGCCCTACGGGGAGACCACCTCATGTCCCGGACTTCGCCGCGGGGGCAGCCTGCCGAAGCCCACCTGCCACTCGATCTTCAACGCGGATTTTCACCCAGCCTCCTCAAGCATCGCCCAACTTGGTCGCTCGTTGTCATCGTCACAGCGCCACCTTGGGGGTTCATCGGGGTAAGCCCTGGTTCGCCGTCGGGACAACGTACGCATCCGCGGAGGACTCAAACCAGGCTTCGGAGCACCCGAACGATTGCGGCGCCAACGGTAAGGATCAGGATGATGCCGCCGGTGCCGATCGCGGCGCCGATCGCTAGCACGACCATGTCTTCGAGGATGATCGCAAGTGCGACGGCGACGGCGCCCATCGCTGGCAACGTGTCGAGCCCCGAGAACGGCGGCGCGATCGCCGCACCGACCGCGAATCCCATCAGCAGCAGACCGACAAGCCGCAGCATCCAGCCCTGCTCGAAGAGCCAGGCGCCGCGCGGTCGCGAGAATCGCTCAACCCGCCGAATCCAGCGGATCATGAACGGAATCGCCTTCTCCGTCGTCGTGGCGCCGAGCTCGCGGCGCTGCCACCGTTCGGGAAGCCACACCGTGCGTCGGCCAAGCGCCATCTCCGCCGCCAAGACGACCGTGATGACCTCGAACACGTGACTGATCCCACCGGTGGGAAGCGGCAGAGCAGGAACGAACATCAGGAGCACGATCGTGACCGCGAAGCTCTTCTCCGCGAACACCTCACTCAGCGCGCCAAGCGTCTTTGTGCCATCGCTGCGAAGCCAGCGCTCCAGCTGTTCACTGAAGGGCTCGCCGATACCAGTTCCTGTCTTCATCGCTCCCCGCAGTCAAGCAGTACACCGATGGCCGCGCTGAGCGAACCAGCCCCGCGGACTTAGAGCCTATCCCGGTAGGGGGAGGTGGCGGAGGGTGATGATGGCGCAGGCGAGGTGGAGGAATGCGAGGTAGTTTTGGGATTTCTTTTCCCATCGGATGAGTAGTCGGCGGTAGCGGTTGAGCCAGGAGAAGGTGCGTTCCACGACCCAGCGGTTTGCGTGTTGGCTGCGGTTGTGGGCGAGTCGGGCGGCTTCGTGGTGGCGTGCTTCGATGATCGGGACGATGTCGAAGGTGTGGCAGATGTCGATAGCGGCGCGCTGGCGGTATCCGCGGTCAAGGCAGATCACCCGACCTGTTGGGGGCGGGGTGTCGGGTTCGAGTTGCTGCGCGTCGAGTGTCTCGCCGAGGAGCAGGAAGTCGGGGGTGTTGGCGGCGCTGATCACGACTGCGGTGGGGACACCGCGGCCGTCTACCAGGAGGCTGCGTTTGGTGCCGTTCTTGGCTCGGTCGGTGGGGTTGGGGCCGGTGTCGGTTTGCTCAAAGGCGCCTTCACCATCGCGGTGTCAAGCGCGCTTGGCGACCACGCGATCCCGCGCAATTGGTCGTAGGCGAGCAGTCCCTGGTGCCAGAGCCGTTCAAATACGCCTGCTTGCGTCCATTCCTGGAAGCGGCGGTGCGCGCTGGATGACGAGCAGATCGCGGTGGCGTTGAGCGCGTTCCACTGACACCCGGTGCGCAGCACAAAGAAGATCGCATCCATCGCCGCCCGATCCGACACCCGTGGCCGATGACACCCCAACGGGTGCGACGGGCGTGGTGGCAATAGCGGCTCGATCCGCCGCCATAGCACGTCCCCGATCCGGAACCCATCATCACCCACGATGCTTCTACCAGCCATCCCAAGCCCCCAATCCGCCGAGAGTGAACATCTTCGTCCTACGAGCATCGCCGGGTTGTTGGTCACCCTGTGCCGGGTGTGACGTCTGCCTTGGTGGTGTGGCCTGTCGGGGCTGCTGATTCGGTTTCTGGAGGCGGGCTTGCACGATCGCGTCGGCGGTTCGGTGTGCGGGGGCGTGGCCGGTCATCGCGAGGAGGAAGGGTTCGCGGTCAAGGGCGTAGAGGTTGACGCTGGTTTGGGCGATGACGGTGGCTGTGCGGGGGGTGTCGCGGATCAGGGCGATCCGCCCACACCCTCGCTTCGCCGCCGCGTGATGATGGGGACGTTGCCGCGCTCGACGCGGAGTTCGCCTTGGCTGATTGCGTAGTAGCAGTCGCCCTGGTCGCCTTCGCGGATGACGATCGTGCCGGCGGGCAGGTTGAGGGGGGTCAGCGCGCGGGCGAGCATCTTGAGCGCTGGGGCGGGCAGGGGCGCGAACAGCGGGATCGAGCGCAGCAGGTGGATCTCGACCAGTGGCACGGTCGCCGCCGCGTCCAGGGTTCGCAGCCGTTGTTGGGTGACGAGCAGCACGCCGAGCATGACCAGCCCTGTCCCGATTAGCGCCCCTTCGGCGCCGCCCAGCGCGACCAGGGGCGGAACGAGCAGCACGCCGATGGCAAGGCCGGCGTTCAGCGATGATTCCAGCAGCCCGAAGTCGCGTGCCAGCAGGTCGGGTGGCGCGGTGCGCTGAAGCAGCGTGCGGCCGGTCACGTCAAACACGCTTCGGCCCATGCCGGCCAGCACGATCAGCACGAACGCGGATGCCAGGGTCGCGTGTGCCGCCAAGAGCAGCAGCGCGCAGGGAGCGACCAGTCCGCCCACGATCAGCACCGAAGCCAGGCGTTGGCGGCCAACCAGCCCGGCCGTGATCAGGACCGCGAATAGGCCACCGGCGCCGAAGGCGGCGGTCAGGTAGACCGGGCCTGGCCCATCCCAAGCACACCGAAGGCAAGCACGACGTAGATCAGGTCAAGCGCTCCCACCAGGATGTACTGCGCGCCAAGCACCGCGACCAGCGTCAACGTGGCCGGCTGGCGCGCGATGAGCCGCAGACTGGACAGCGGCCCCTCAGCCCCCTCGGAGTGATCGAGGGCGCTCGCAAACGGCGGTGGCCCGGTGATCGTGACCACCAACACCGCTGCCAGCAGGGCCATTGCGGCCATCCGGCGGTGGAAGCGGGGGCCGCCGCTGGCGAGCAGCAAGGCGACGATGATCGGCACGACGAGGGTGGCGGCGCTCTCCAACCAGCCCTGCCCGGCATTGGCGGCGGCCAGCTCCTCGGCCGACTCCACGATCGACGGCAACAAGGCTGCTTGCGCCGGGCGGGGCACGCAGATCGCCAGGTTGACGAGCGGCGCCAGCGCGAACACCGCTACGCGTGGCCTCCCATGGAGATGACGACCGGGACGATCGCCATCGACCCGGCAAACGCGGCGCACCCGCCAGCAGCACTCGGCCCGCCGCCTGAGATCTGACAATCCGCCGAGATAGGGGGCGAGCAGCGCGCCGGGTGCCGGCTGCACGGGCGCCATCAGGCTCGCGGCGGTCGCCCCACCTTGCTGGTAGGCGTAGACCAGCAGGCGACCCAGACTCCCACCTCGGCGCCGCTGAAGAGCGTGTAGGCGACCCCGATCCGCAGCAGCGCTCGGTTGCGAGCGGCGGGCCGAAAGACGCTACCGAGATGCGGCAGGTGTTGCAGGCGGCAAATCTATACGAGGCATCCGTGACTCGTCTGGGGCGATTCGTTGGTGCGTAGTGGTGGGGGGGTCGTAGACTCGGCTGGTGATGGTCTGCCACGCGTGTGGTGAGGAGAACTCGGATGGGGCGGAGTTCTGCCTGGAGTGCGCGGCTGCGCTTGTGGTGGCTGAGCGGCGGGTGGTGGTGGAGGAGCGCAAGGTCGTCACGGTGGTGTTTTGTGACTTGGTGAGCTTCACCGCACGCTCGGAGGTGCTCGACCCCGAGGATGTGCGCGCGTTTCTCCTGCCCTACTACGAGGTGTTGACGAGTGAGATCAAGCGGCATGGTGGGACGATCGACAAGTTTTTGGGTGATGGGGTGATGGCGGTATTTGGGGCGCCGACCGCGTTTGAGGATGATCCGGAGCGGGCGGTGCGGATGGCGCTTCGGGTGGTGGAGCGGGTGTCGGAGCTGGGCCTTGATCTGCACGTGCGGGTGGGCGTGAACACGGGTGAGGTGATGGTCGCGATCGACGCGCTTGAACGCGGCGATGCGATCACCGGGGATGCGGCAAACACGGCGGCGCGGCTACAGACGGTGGCGCCGGTGGATGGCGTCGTCGTCGGTATCGGCACCTACGAGGCGACGAAGCTCGTGTTCGACTACGAAGAGCTTGGGCCGGCGATGGTGAAGGGGAAGGCTGAGCCGGTGCGGGTGTTTTAGCCGTTGGCGCCGAGGGCGCGGTTCTGGGACGGATTTGACGCGGACACACTCGACGCCGTTTGTGGGGCGTGAGGTTGATCTTGCGATCTTGAAGGGGATCTTCGAGAAGGCGGTCGCGTCTGAGTCGGTGCAGCTGGTGTCGGTGGTGGGCGAGCCGGGGTTGGGGAAGAGCCGGATCGTGGCCGAGCTACTCAACTATGTGGATGATCGGCCGGAGTCGGTGGTGTGGCGGCAGGGCAGATGCCTGCCCTACGGCGAGGGGATCACGTTTTGGGCGCTTGGGGAGATCGTCAAAGCCCACGCCGGGATCCTTGAGTCCGATGATCCACAGACCGCGACGGCGAAGCTGGACGTCGTCTTGCCCGAGGGGGACGAGCGAGCCTGGTTTCGCCAACGCCTCCTGCCCTTGTTGGGGATCGAGGCGTCGTCGCAGGCGGAGCGGGAGGAGCTGTTCACCGCCTGGCGGCGCTGGCTGGAAAAGCTCGCCGAGGCTGACCCGACCGTGCTCGTGTTCGAGGACTTGCATTGGGCGGATGAGGCGATGCTCGCATTCCTGGAACACCTCGCCGACCGGGCGGAGGGCGTCCCGCTTTTGATCGTGGGCACTGCTCGCCCCGAGCTGTACGAACAGCACCCCGACTTCGGCAGCGACCTTCGCAACACGAACGCCATCACCCTCGCCCCGCTTTCCCCGCAGGAGACGGCACGCCTCGTCTCAGCATTACTGGATACAAGCGTGATCCCAGCGGAGATGCAGCAGCCGATCCTGGATCGCGCTGGGGGCAACCCGTTGTATGCCGAGGAGTTCGTGCGACTCTTGAAGGACAAGGAGTTGCTGGTGCGGCGGGGGTCGAGTTGGGAGCTTGTCGAGGGCGCGGAGGTACCGTTCCCCGACTCGGTGAGAGCATTGATCGCGGCCAGGTTGGACACGCTCAGCCCAGACGCGAAGTCGCTCCTGGCGGATGCGGCGGTGATCGGCAAGGTGTTTTGGGCGGGCGCGGTGGCAGCGATGGGCGACCGCGACCCCAACCTGGTCATCGACATGCTGCGCGACCTGTCGCGCAAGGAACTGGTGAGGCCGTCGCGGCGCTCCTCGATGCAGGGCGAGGCGGAGTACGCGTTCTGGCGCATCCTCACCCGAGACGTCGCCTACAACCAGCTCCCCCGCGCCTCGCGCGCCAGCCGCCACATCGCCGCCGCAGACTGGATCGAAGCCCAAGCCCCAGACCGCGCAGAAGACCACGCAGACGTGCTCGCCTACCACTACGCGACCGCCCTCGAACTCGCCACGGCATCCGGCCAGGCCGAGCAGGCAGCCAGCGTTGGAAGACCCGGCCCGGCGCTTCCTCACCCTCGCCGGAGCGCTCGCCGGGCCTCGACACCACCGCCGCGCTGACCAACCTGGAACGCGCCCTCACGCTCACCCCCAAGGCCACCCAGGCCGCGCCGACATCCTGGTCAGCTTCGCCGAGGCCAGCTTCCACGCCGCCCGCCACAACGACGCCAAAGACGCGTTGGAAGAGACGATCCCCATCCTGCGAGGAGCGCGGCGATGTGGAGGCCCAGGCCCGCGCCATGACCCGGCTCGGCGTCGTGCTCGCCCGTCTTGCTGATCCACGCTGGGCAGACCTCCCCACAGAGGCACTCGCCCTCTTGGAACCACTGCTACCCGGCCCGGCGCTGCTCGAAGCACTCGGCCAGGTCGCCAGCGTGGAAGCCCTCCAGGGCCGCCATGACGCGGCGATCAGCGTTGCCGATCGCGCACTCACCCTGGCAGACCAACTCGGCCTGCCGCGCCCGGCGTGCGCGCTCGGCTGGCGCGGTCGTCGCGCGCTGCATCTCGGCGACGCCGGTGGGCTCGACGACATGCGCGAGGCGATCGCGCTCGCCACCCAAGCCGGACAGGGCCGCGAGTCGCCATGATGCACAACAACCTCGGCATTAGCCTGTGGGGCCGTTGAAGGCCCCCAAGCGGCGCTTGCAGAGTTGGAGATGGGGATCGTTTATGCCACCGCTCGCGGCCTCACCGCGCTGGCCGCCCTCACGACGGGGAGCACGCTCAGCCCGTTGTTTGACGCGGGCCAACTCGACCAGGCACTCACCCTCACAACCACGCTCACAGAGCACATCCACGACGACCAAGACAGCCTGAGCGAGGTGCGAAGCGTGGGGGCGCGCATCCGCGCCCTCCACGGCCAGCCGACCCAGGCCGCCGACGATCGACTGGCTGGAAACCACCAGCCGCGACGCCGGAAACGCCGAAGCCCTGGTCGTCGGTCTGGGCGCCGCCGCCATCACCCACACCGCCCTCGGACACACGACGAAGGCGGCGGCGTTGCTCAGCGAACTCGCAGAGGCCCCAGACACCCGCGACAACACCTACTACGCCGCGTTGCTACCAGCGCTCGTCCGAACCGCCATCACCCTCAACCGACCAAGCATCGCCCACCACCTCACCACCGACTACCAACCCCACACCCCCTACGCCCACGACGCCCAGGTAGCCGCCACCGCCACCCTCACCGAAGCACACGGCGACCATCAACAAGCCGCTGAAGGCTACGCCGACGCCGCCAAGCGCTGGGAGGAGTTCGGCGTACCCCGAACACGCATATGCCCTCCAAGGCCACGGCCGTGCCTCATCACCCTCAGACACACGCTGAGGCCACGCCGGTGTTGCGCCACGCCCGCGACTGTTCACCCAACTCGACGCCACACCCGCCATCACCGAAACAGACACCCTCACACACCACAGCACTCAGCTCATAAACGCCCTCCGGGATAGGCTCGAGGGACTCGATCGAAAGTGCGCCCGTCGGGCACACGTCGCAGAGCCGCTGCGCCCGTTGCTCTTCGAGCTCGGGCAGCAGCGGTTGGGCGAGGCCGTCGTTGTCGAGTTCGATCGCCTCGGGGTCAAGCGCGACGCACTCGGCCGACCCGATGCACGAGTTGAGGTCGACTATCAGACGTACCATCATGGCTGCTCTCCTTGTGGTGTGGGTTCACGCTGCGGATTCCAGTAGTGCGCGGGCTTCGTTCAATCGTGCCGGAGGCGTCGATCAGCAGGGCGCAGGCGGGTCTGCCGGCGTCATCCCGGCCGATCATCAGGGATTCCCCGTCGCTCCACTCGCAGACGCCCTCGGCCAGGCCGACCTGCTGGATGCGAAGCGGCCCGATGTCGCTGAAGAAGTACGGCTGCCTGACGTACGGGGCACTTGATCCCATGATCGAGTCGGCCACGTGGCGGCCGCTCCAGAGTGCGTGATCCCAGTGTGGGATGGCGATCCGACCCCATCGGGGATGCGGGAACGAGACGCAGTCGCCACACGCCCACAAGTGGTCGCAGCCGATCACGCGCAACGTCTCGTCGGCGTCCAGCGCGAGCCGGCGCGAGCCCGAGCCGGCCAGCTCGGCCGGTAGGCTCGAGGCGAAGCCCGCCGCCGAGACGACGACGTCGCCGCGCAGCTCACCGTGGGTCGATGTCTGCAGCGCCCACCCATCCTGGCCGGTCGTGGCGGCGTCGATCCGGCACTCTCCCAGGAACCGGACGCCCAACTGCAGCAGCATCGATTCAGCCAGTTCCGAGATGCGGGGAAGGAACCGCGCCAGCGGTCGCTGGAGCATGTCAACCAGCGTGACGCTGTGGTCAGACGCGAGAGTCGCCGCCGTCTCCGTGCCGATCAGGCCGGCCCCCACGACGATCACTCGCTTTCCCGGCCGCTCCAGGCGCCGCACAAGCGAGAGCAGTCCGTCACCGGTCGAGTTCTGCTCGGTGCCAGCAAATCCCGGAATCGGCGGCTTCGGGTAGCGAAGCCCCGTCGCCCAAACCAGCGTTGGAGCATCGACCACGACGTCGTCTCCGCCACCCGAGGGCGTCACGTAGAGCGACCGGCGCTTCGCGTCGAGCTCGTGCACGACGGCGTCGAGATGCACGATCCCAGAGGCGGTCAGGGCGTCTGCGTCGGCGAACAGCGGCAGCCGGCCGGTGCGAAGCGCGCGCTTTGAAAGGGGTGGCCGGTCGTGCGGGAGGCCGGGGCCGATCAGCCGCACTTGGCGGCCCTGCTGGGCGAGCCGGGCGGCACAGGCGTAGCCTGCCACCCCGTTGCCGACCACCGTGACGATCTCATGCCGGTCGCGGGAGGCTACGGGCATTTCCCGCTCCGGTAGGCCGCTCGCTGCGTCGGAGACAGGATCCAGTGCCAACTCGTACCGACCTTGATCGCGTGCACGGTGGCGGTGGTCACACCGTCGTCGGAAGTCACCTGCACGGTCACAGCCTCGGCCCGCTCCGCCTTACCCTCGACGTCGAGCGTGTCGCCGTAGGTCTCAAGCACCTTCATGCTCTTCAGGCGGAAACCCTGGTTGCCCTGGCACTGCATGAATCGCGACCGGCTGACGAGTGCCTGATCCGCCGGATACAGGTCATCCCAGAGCGGGCCTGACTGGCCGCGCGAGAACTCGGTCGTGATGCGCTGGATGAAACCGGCAGCCGACTCCGTGCCGGTGGTGGTTCCACCCGAACTGCCGCCGGCACAGGCGGTGGCCAGCAGAGCGATCAGCGCGACCACAACGATCGCGTCGAACATATGCCGATGATTGCCGAACCGTAGGTGTGTCATGGCAGCCCTCCGATGGAAGTCGCAACCTTGATGCGGACGCGCCGTCGCTCCACGGCGACCGTCGGCAGCCGACCGAGCATCACCGGCCGGCCCACGTCTGGTACCAGCAGAGCGGCCAGGGCTGGCCGCGCCGCCAGGTACCCCACGGCCTCGGCCGGCGGGGTGATAGCCAGCGCGGTCGCGTGCGCCTCGGCCTGCGCCGCGTCCGGTGCGACCACGGTCACGGTCAGCGGTCCGGAGCCTGCGGGTAGGCCGGTGGCCGGGTCGATGAGATGATGCAGACGGCCACCGGGGCCGAATCGGCGCGTATCCCGGCCGGAGGTGGCCACGCCGCCGCGCACGAGCTGGAGCCTCGCCAGCGGCGGCCCGGGCCGGCCGGGGTTCGCTACGTCGATCTGCCATGGCCCGCCCGGTGGCGCGGCGCCGGACACCGCGATATCCCCTCCCAGGTCGACCAGGAACCCCGGTGCGGTGGGCCACTCGCGCCGCATCCGGGCAACCGCAGTGTGCGCCGACCAGCCTTTGCCGATGCCGCCGAGATCAACTGTCGCGCCGCGCGCCAGCCGCGCCCTGCCGGCCACCGAGTCGATCTCGATCTCCGCGCCCGCGCGCCAGCCGGCCGGCGTCGCAGGTGCGCGTTCCTCGAGCTGCTCGAAGGAGCGGTCGTAGCCCGCTGCGATGAGCGCCGGGAGGATGGTAGGGTCGAATCGCCCCTCGGTGGCCACGCGCGCGTCGAGCGCGGCGGCCAGCGCGGATTGCAGGCGCTGGTCGACGGTCACCCACCCGCCTCCGGCCCGGTTGAGTGCCGAGAGGTCGCTCGCCGGATCGAAACGGGACAGCACCCGCTCACAGGCGGCCACCTCGGCCTGCCCCGCCTGCAGGGCTCGGCGCGCCCTCGCCTCATCCTCGGGAGCGGCGCTGACCGAAACGGCGCACGTCGTTCCCATCGCCCGGAACACCGTCTGACGGAGCTGGTTGTCCATCAGACCGCGATCGTCGCCGGACGGTCGCCGGCGACTGTCTTCTCGGCCGGCGCAGGAACGGGAGCAGGGCGCCTGGCTGCGGCGCGCGGCATCAGAATCCGGGCGAACGTAAGCCACAACACCGGAGCCGCTGCGACTGCGGCGAACACCAAGCCGCGCATGTCGATCAGATCGGTGCCGGCCGTGAGCGCGTGCCAGAGACCGAGGAAGAAGGCTGCAAACCCGGCGTAGTGCAGAATCCGCCACCGCTTCTGGCCAATCCGGCGCCTCACGTGGAACGAGAGGGCCAACGCCAGCATCAGCCATGCCGCGACGATGCCGGCGGCCACCGTGACCGGTCGCCAGGGCGAGGAGCCGGGAAGCAGCACCGCCCCCAGGCCGAAATGCATGGTCGGATCGAGCAGCAGCGCGAGCCCGTGCAACGCGACCATCGAGACGCCGGTCCACATCAGCGTCTGGTGCCAGGCGAGCAGGGACTTTCCCTTCGCCGGGCCGAGCAAGCGCGTGCTCAGCATCAGGCCCAGCGACACCGACATCGTGAGCAATGTGAATGCGACCAGGCCAGCAGCCCTGGCCACCAGCCAGGCGACCGGCATCCCGGATGTGACGGCGAGAGTCATCCGGCCGGCACCGGGGAGGTGCGCGTGGTGGCTTGTGGAGTGCTCGGGACGGTCAGCACCTGGCCGTTCTTGCCTTTGACCACCAACGCCGGCGGCGTGCTCTGGATCGGCGTGGGCTGCTGCCGCGTCCAGGCCAGCACAGCCACCACCGCAAACAGTGCCCACACCGTCAATATGGCTGCCCATACGGCCCGCATCTCAGTCACCCGGCTCCACCTGCGGCACCTGCGCTTGCACCTGCGGCACCACCGGTACCGTGGGCTGGGCCGCAGGAGTCCGCGTCAGACCGGCGACGGCCGCTCCGCCCGTAAGGACGGTGCCTGCCAGTGCGGCGGCGAGTAGGAACAGTTCCCGCCTGGTCGGCTGCTTCGCCCCGTGAATCGGTCGCGCCACCAGTCGCCTCCATCGGTCGAGTTCACAACGACGGTATGCCGGAGCGGTCGCGGTCGCATCGTACGTGTCGCGGATTGCTGCTACGGGTTTTCCGCACTCGCCCGGCTCCGGGTCCCGCCAGCCGCGTGGTGCGCTTCTCACACCATCGGCGGGAAGTGCCCGCGAGTGGTCGGCTCGGAGCGTGCTGTGTGCTAGGTAGACGACCGAGCGCGCGGCCCGCGCGTGACTATCGATTCGGTTAGCTCGCCCCGCTGACCCGCCGGTATGCCGTTGTTCCGCTGCCAAGTTGTCCCCACAACGCCGGCCGCTCGGAGAACGTCGCTGCCCAATCCCCGCGCCGTGCCAAATCCTTCGCAATTGCTCGCCCAGCCCTTATCTGGCGACGCTACAGTCGAAAGCAACCTCTCCCAAGTCCATCTGAGCCGCAGGTGACACCAATGACACACGCCACGACACCACATCTCGAAACGGCGAGCTCGGGTCTACTCCAAGACACGATTCTCCACCACGACGAGTTGATCGCCCGCCTGATGGACACCGCCGCCATCCGCTACGACGAACTGGCCCCGAGCGTCGCCGATCCACTGTCGGCGGCGGCGTTGTTGTCGTCAGCCCAACTCAACGACCTCGGCGAACGGTTCATCTTCGTGCTTGAGGTCGCCTGCGAGCTTGGTTCCCGAACCAGCCCCTGACCATCCGGTCGGAGGACACGGGCTCTTCAGGCGTCGGGTGCCCCGTCAGCGCCGCCGAACGCCTTACGTAACTCTCACCCTGCACTAAGCGCGCCCTCAACCGGCCGCGTTAGCCTGCAAGAGTCGGAGCCTACCCCCTCGTTAACACCCACCCCCCGCGAGGTCGGACGGCCCCGTCGCGTCAGGCCCGCCCGGTGGCGTGGAGCCTCTACCGGGCGGGCCACCAGCCTCCGCGCGGTCGGCGTTTCGTGTGGCGGCCAACCGTCTGGGGCGAGGTCGGCGTAGACTCAGGAGGCGGGACGCACGCGCTGCCCGCGCCGCGCACCGGGTGGCCCGTCCGAGAATCGAGGGCCCGCGGACTGCCACCAGCGCAACCGGCCGGCGTGCGTGGCCTGGGAGATCAAGCTCCGTGCCGATCCAGTGTCGACTCTCGCCGGCGCAGGATCAGGGATCGCTGCGGCTGGAACGACTGCCACCGTGGGTGTAAGTGTCTTGCCTTGGCGTGTGTGTCGGCGCCCGCCGATCGACAAGAGGCCGGTCGGCGGACGCCGGTAGCTTGACGGGTGGCTAGAAGGTGCCGCGCAGGATGACTGCGCCGCCTGCGGTGCGTACCGAGACGTGCGATCCTCGGACGATCTTGGGGACGGTCTGGCCGAGTTCGGTGTTTCGGTCGATCTGGGCGACGCCGTGGCTGTTGACGGTGGCGCTGCCGAACTTCGAGCCCTTGGCGTAGAAGAGCACGCGCTTGCCTGCCAGGGCAGCGAGGTGCTCGGCTTCGATCTGGAGTTCGCGCTGGCCGGGCTGGGCCTGGTACTGGGCCTGGCCGGTGGCCTTGGGGAAGGCGGCTGTGTGCTGCATGGTAACTTGCCAGTTGACGGCGGCGAGCGCCGGAACGGCGACGGCTAGCAGCATGATCGCTGCCAGGATGGGGGTTGCCAGTGTGATCTTGCGACTCATGATGGCCCTCCAGGGTCAAACGGGAACGTGTCCCATCGATGGTAGGTCCGCCGGTGCCAGGCGCGGGACAAGGGATGTCCAGGACTTGGCCAGGATCGAGACAGCGGGGCGCCGGCCGCGCGACGCGTGTGGCACGATCACGGCATGAAGGTTCTGGTCGTCGAGGATGAGGACGCGATCGCCGTTCCCTTGCAGGAGGGACTCGAGCGGGAGGGGTTCGAGGTGACGCGGGTCGCCACCGGCCAGGCGGCGTTGGATGCCACTCGCGTCGATCTCGTCCTGCTCGATCTGCGGCTTCCCGATATCGACGGTCTCGACGTGTGCCGGCAGCTGCGCGCTCGCTCGGACGTGCCCATCATCATCGTTAGCGCGCGTGGCGAGGAGGTCGACCGGGTGGTGGGTCTCGAGATCGGCGCTGATGACTACGTGGTCAAGCCGTTCGGTGTGCGGGAGGTGGTGGCGAGGATTCGAGCGGTCTCGCGCCGCGTACGCGAGCCTTCCGCCGGTGGTGATCGGATCGTGATTGGGTCACTGGTGGTAGATGTTGGAGCTCATCGGGTGGCGCTGGACGGCGAGCCGCTGGAGTTGACGCCCAAGGAGTTCGATCTGCTCGTGCTGCTGGCGTCTGAGCCGGACGTGGCGGTGACGAGGCAGCGTGTCATGGTCGAGGTGTGGAACACCGAGTGGTTTGGGTCGACCAAGGCTCTTGACGTGCATGTGGCGTCGCTTCGCCGCAAGCTCGGCGATCCAGGCTGGATCGAGACCGTGCGTGGCATCGGCTTTCGGCTCCACCAGCCGGAATGACGCAGCGACTACTGGCAACGTACGTCGGCCTCACGGCGATCGTGATCGTCGCGCTGGGTGTGCCGCTCGGGATCGCCTACCAGCACGACGTCCAGCATGATCGTACGCTTCAGGTGCAGGCAGGCACAGCGGCGCTGGCGACGCTGGTCGACGATTCGGCAGAGCGCTCTATCACCGTCACCGCCCCCGTCCTCGCCGCCAAGTACGCCCAGCAACTGCGGGCACGGATCATCGTGCTGGGCCCGCGGACGGGCGTTCTCGCCGACACCGGGCGCGGCTCCGTCTCACCGTTCATGCCCGCCGTTCGCGACGCGCGGCCCGGACAGATCACCACTGGCAGCGCGGCCGGCCGGCTCTACGTGATCGCATCTACGATCGGCGGCGGCCACGTGCTTGCGATCTACCAGGAGGTCGGTGCGAACAGCGCCGTGCGTCACTACTGGCTGCTGATCGGCCTGTTCGCGGGGGGAGCGCTGATCGTGGCCGCCGGCATCGGTCTCCTGCTCGCACGCAGCGTGACGCGGCCCCTACGGACGCTGGAGCGCGCGACGTTAACGGCCGGCGAGGGGCATCCGGCTCCAGTGCCGGAGACGGGGCCGCCGGAGGTGCGGTCACTAGCACGAAGCTTCAACGAGGCGGCCCGCCGACTGAACCGCCTGCTCGACGCGCAGGCGGAGTGGGTGTCAGACGCGTCGCACGAGCTGCGGACACCCCTTGCTGCCATGCGACTGCGGCTCGAAAATGCGCGCTCGGGGCCGGCGAGCAACGAGGACATCGCCGCGGCACTCGCCGACCTCGACCGCCTGACACGACTCACCGATGACCTGCTCGCCCTAAGCCGCGTCGATGCCACCAGCGACTCGCCGGCACCGGTCGACCTTGAGCAGGTCATCGCCGATCGGATCGCACTGTGGTCGCCGCTTGCTGCGGAGCAGAGCGTGGCCCTCATACCCCACATCGACGGTCATCCATTCGCTGCCTCGCGCGGCGGGACCGTCGAGCAAGCACTCGACAACCTGCTGGCGAATGCGTTCGAGGCGGCACCCGCCAACTCGTCCATCACGATCTCGGCAGGTCCCGAAGGCGATTGTGTTGCGCTTCACGTGATCGATGAAGGCCCGGGCATGACACCGCAGGAGCGCGCGCGTGCCTTCGACCGCTTCTGGCGGGGGACCACGGCACGCCCCGGCGAAGGATCGGGTCTCGGACTCGCCATCGTCCGCAGCCTAGTGGAGCGAGATCGCGGCACAGTGGAGCTTCGGGCGGCTGCAAGCGGCGGCATCGACGCCGTCGTGCGACTGCCACTGACCGCTCACATTTCGACCGCCTGAATCTCCAGTCTGATTCCTGTCTGAAGCCTGGACGCTCCCTCGATAGTCCTTTACCCGGCCGTCGTTACGGTGATTGCACAACCCAATCACCACTCCAGGAGGTCTACCGTGAAGCGCAACATCATCATCGCAGGAGCCGCCGCTTTTGCACTCGCCGCCCCCGCCGGCGCGTTCGCCACTAGCGGCGCGTCGCACTCAGACAAGAGCAGCCCCGACAAGCGCAGCAAGGTCGAGCTGCGCTCCACGCACTCCTCCCGCGACCACAACAGCAGCCGGAGCGAACGGTACTCGAACGACAAGCCAGGAAGCGGCCCAAGCTTCGTTTCTTCGTCGGGCAAGGACACGCAGCAGTCGAGCGATCGTTCGCCGGACCGCATGAAGAGCGAATCCATCCGAAGCAAGTCGCCCTCCAAGAACACGTCCAGCTCCAACTCGGGCAGCGACAAGTCAACGACCAGCCCAGACACCAAGCAGTCGGGAAGCAACTCCTCCGACCCACACAGCGCCGACTACCAGAGCAGCAACGACCGCTAACCACGCGGAGCACAACCTAGTCTCCGCGCCCGCCGGCCCGTCGCGTACAGAACGCGGCGAGCCGGCACGCATTCTGGCTACACGCCGGCCGTCAATCCCCACGCAGACCGTCACGCAGATGGCAGCGAGTGACTGCGCCGAGACCTCGGCATGGCTAGCCTCGACACGCTCCCATCGCGGGGCGCCGTGCCACGGTCGGACCCGTACTCGCGCCGGAAGAGCCGGACGAACCGGCTCGAGTGGGGCAGCAGTCCGCGCTCTACCGTTAGCCGGGATCGTCCATGCGGACGGGTCACGGACCGTTGCGACGATAGGTCGTATCAGGCGATGGTGACGGGGGTGCCGAGGCTGGCGAAGTTCCATACGACCATCGAGTCGCCGACTGGTACTCGCACGCAGCCGTGGCTGGCTGGGTATGGTGGCACGTCTGGGTACTCGTGAATCGCGTAACCGCCGGTGAAGTAGTTGGCATACGGCATCCATACCTGGAATGGCACCGCCCACGACATCCGCTCTTTGCGGTAGATCGCAAACGTGCCGTGTGGGGTGACGTGGCCGGCAGCGGCGGTCGAGACGTGGATCGCGCGGACGACGCGTCCACCGGTTACCAAGAGCAGCACCTGCTGGGCGATATGAATCTCGATATGCTGCCCGGCGGTCGACCACGGCGCTGGCGCGCGGGCGTGGCGAAGCCTTGCTAGTGTGAGTGGTCCTGCGATGCCGTCCCGGGTGAGTCCCTCCCAGCCCTGAAACGCGATCACCGCCTGCAGTGTGCTGTAGTCGTATTCGCCGGTGGCATACCCCGCGGAGAGGTAGCCAAGCGCGGCCAGACGGCGCTGAAGCAGCACGACCTGTGATCCGGTCGCGCCCGGCTCCATCGCCGCAAACGGGATGACCTGTGTGGCATGCAGCAGCCGCTGCAGCGACCCAGCGAGTTGCGCCGTCCATGCTGGTGGCTCCAGCTTCCAGCGTACGGTCAGCCGTCCTACCTGCCCCTGCCACGCCATCGCCCAGCGGGTAGCGGCGTCTAACCGTTGACGCCCCGCGCGTATCCGTCCTGGAGCCGGCTGCCGTAGGCCATCCGCGACCAGACGTAGTGCGTTCGCTGTGATGCGTGCCGCGCGCACGCGACGGCGGTCAAGGACGACCAACCCTGCGCCGCCACTCGCCGCGGCGTAGCCGTCAAACGCGCGACCGGCCGCGCCGACCGTCCCGGCGACCCGGCTGCGGCTGGCGCTTGTCCCCGGCTGCAGACCGGCCAATGCGTCAGCAGCCGCCTCGGCTGCCCGGGCGGTGGTTCGCCGTCGGCTCACGCATCGCACTCAGGTACGCGCGAATCTCGGCCCTGCGCTGGTGTCCCGGCGCCGGTGCAGTTGTGCTGCTGGGATTCGAACCCTGCGGTTGCGTCCGGCCCGACGCGCAGGCGCCTGCCGACAAGCCGACCATTCCAGCCAAGATGGTCGCCCAAGAGGTACTTCGTCGCTCGAACCAACCAGAGCGACATGGATGAAGCCTCTCTCCGCGCGCCGACAGGCGAATCGGTAGCAGCACCGATTCTCGATGCGGGCGATCCCTGACTACCCATCGGGCGTCGGCCTAGTCGAAGGTTCCCGAGGCGCACCCGACACGCGTAGCGCAGCGTCTGCGACGGAGTCCTGCTCGAACGGCTCGTCGCCAACCTCCTCTCGAACGCCGAGCGCTACAACATCGCGGGCGGCAGTGTCACGATTTCGACTGGAAGCGACAACGGCGCGTCCGTGGTGCGAGTCGCCAACACCGGCCGCTCGTACCGCCCGATCAAGTCGACCGGCTGTTCCTGCCGTTCACCCGCCTCGATGACCGCACCCGCCACGACGGCTTCGGACTCGGTCTCACCCTCGTCTCGTCAATCGCCGCGGTACACGGGGGCACGGTAGAAGCAACCGCCAGGCCCACCGGTGGCCTCGATATCAGCGTCCGCCTCCTCCAACGCGAGGACGCCGTCGAACAACCGCCGCCGCACGACTGAGGTCGCTAACCCGCGTGGCCCTGCGGGCGCCCGCGGAGAGCCACGGCGATTCTCGCGACGCCCTGATCAGCTGGAGCCGTCGAGAACGCGGATTTGGTATGTGCGTTGCCGGCAGGTGGCCACGGTCAGGGTAACTGCCTGATCACCGTCGCCCTGAACGGGGCGGGTTTTTCTGGCTGGCGGTACCAATACAGCACCACGAACCGAAACCATGCACGTGTAGATGGAGGAGGATGAGATCGGGGCGCTGGTCGTACCTTTCGTCAGGACGCGGTTCGCGACAAGCTGACTCGCCCGATCCGCACGACCTGCACCTCCTCGGCCCGGTGGCCGCTCGCAGGTCGTCGTCGACCGCTCCGGAGAATCGCACGACCCGTGCGCACGCATCGGCGAGGGTACGATCCGTCTCGGGATCTACTGGCTGGCTCGGGGCCCAGATGCCGCGATCGTCTCGCCGCCCCACCCCTTGACCTCCTTGATCTGGTCGCTGTGCCAGCCGGCCGTGGCGACGGCGACGTCATCGAGTGCGCGCTGCGGAGCCGCGAGCGGGCCCCTCAGACCGCCCGGCGGCCAGATACATGATCCGTAGTGATCCGCAAGGCGGCGCCTGGAAAGCCCCGATGCGCGCCGAATCAGCGGGTGCGATGGTGAAGCCATCCCGCTGATCGGAGGCGCTCGGATGACTACCCACGTTCACATCAAGCCGGTGTCTGTCCCCCATGCTGTGCGCCAGCCGGCGTGGTTCGTGTTCGGATCAGCCGTCGCATTCGCCATCCCCTACGTCGGCGTGTCGCTGCTCGACCTGCAGCATGATGTCTACTACGCGGCCTACTTCGCGATCACGCTCGGAATGCTCAGCGCCTACGCCAGAACCGAGCAGATCGACGTGCGCGCCCTGCTCACCCGCAACTGGGTCTGGAGCCTCGCCATCGGAGTGCCGGTCGGAGTGTTCGTGATGTGGAATGTATTTCGCACCGACGCCGGCACGCCCCGACCCCACGGCGCGTACTTCGCTTTTGAGATCCTCTGGCGCGGCGTCGGCTACGGCATGGTCGACACGCTGCTGCTCACCGCATTTCCCTGCGTGGTTGCCTACAGCATCCTCCACGGCAAGATCCACGGATTCGCCGGACGCACCCGCTACATCGCGCTCTCCATCCCGCTGATCATGCTAATCACCGCCACCTACCACCTCGGCTATCCCCAGTACCGACAGGACGGCGTCGCAAAGCCCGAGACCGGCAACACCATCATGTCGATCCCGATGCTCGCAACCGCCAACCCGATTGGGTCAATGGCCGCGCACGTGTCGATGCACGTCACCTCCGTAACCCACTCCTACGAGACCAAGATCTTCCTACCCCCACAGACGTTCGTCACGTCGAAATAGTGCGCGGAGACGAGCGCCGCAGAACGCCTTACGCAACTCTCACCTTGCACTAGGCGCGCCCTCAACCGGCCGGTCTAGCCTGCAAGAGAGTCGGAGCCAACCCCCTCGTTAAAGCCCTCTCCGTGCGAGGTGAGGACGGCCCGTCACATCAGGCCCGCCCGGTGGCCTGGAGCCTCCGCCGGGCGGGCCACCAGGCTGGAGGAGTCCTCACCGCTCGGACTGCTGATCCTCGTCGGGCGGCGGGTACGGTTTCCCGGTGTACGGGTCGAACGGCAGCCGCCGCACCTGCGCCGGCTCCACGCGCTTCTCAGGCGTATCCATGCCTACCCCGATACCCGCCTTTCCCACATCCGACACCTGCCGTAACCTGCTACCGGCGTCACGTCTCACCCCACAGCTCAGCCTGCTGCTCGTAGAACGAGGCGGCCGATGTCTGCCGTCGCTCCTGTGAGAACAGCGGGTCAGCGTGGCAGCGACGGAGCCCCCGATCTCGGAGCATGCTCGTGGTGGCCGGCCGCCGACGGTGCGGCCGACGTCGTCCCGGCGTACCGACTTATCCGCGGATGCCGTCAGCGGACCTGCGCGGCGAGGACTGCCTGTTCGCTCCAGTTCCACGCGTACCAAGCGATCCCGCCTGACGTGGCGATCAATATGACAGAGATGAACCCGTACGCCAGAGTCGGTGTGCCAACGAACAAAGTGGCTATCTGGACGACGGTCAGGAGTAGACCTACGATCACGTTCGTCAAGCAATTCCATCGGTATCCCAACATCCGCGACAAGATGACCATTGCGGTCGGAATCTCCACGAGAACGGCGGCACCCAGTAGGAACGTTTGGGTGTAATGCACGTTCGAGTGGTGGTTGATGAACACGTTGTAGTACAGCGTGTTGATGTCGATATATGCGGTGTTGAACATGTAGAAGACCCACAGCCATGACAGTCTCGACGCCATCGTCGAGACCGCCGGGGGGAACCATTCACGCTTCATCGCAGACCTCCCGTGCTGGATCAACGGGCCGTGGCCCGATAAGTCTTGGCCAGGCCGGTGGCCTGGAACTCTTGAGGGTCTGCTCGGTCGTCACCACGGGCGCGCTCCCGCGATATCGGTGCCCGCCGGCCCGATTCTACCCAAGCGCCGAGCCCAGCTCGACCGCCTGTCTCGATCCGTAACAGCGTGTGGAAAGACCGGATCGGCTTCAAGCCCCGGCCACAGCGCTAGTGCGGATGGGGGGAGGCGTAGGGTAGGACTCGTGCACAGCGACCCGGCGCGAGATTGGGCGGCTCTCTTCGCGGAGTTCGACGCAGTGGGCCCGACCGAGCTCCCGCCCGAGGGGAGGAGCCAGTACGAGGCCGACACCCAATCTGCAGAGGTGGTCGACCTAGGAGCCGTGAGATACCTTCCAGCGATGGACGACGTGATCGTCGGGGCCAAGGCGGCGGTCGCTGGCCACCCCGCGGTGATCGGCGTGGAGTTCGCCGGGTCGCGCTCGTGTGGCACGCATACGGAGCACTCCGACTGGGACTTCGCGGTCCAGACCGACGACTTCGACGCGCTGGCGCGTGACCTTCCGGCGCTGGCGGAGACACTCGACCCGCTTGCGGCCCAGTGGGAACCGTTGGGCGACTTCCCGGTCTACATGGTGCTCGTGCCGGGCCCGACCAAGATCGAGTACCTGTTCCTCGACCGCTCCCAGGCCGCCAGGCCGCCGGTCACGCCGGGTGCGGACACGCTGGTGGCGATCGACGCGCATTTCTGGGACTGGGTCTGGTGGCTCGCTACGAAGGCGAGCGTGGGGCGCAGCGATCTCGTCGCCGGGCACATGCCTCAACTCCACGCCCACATCCTCGGCCCGATCGGCGCCGATGCGGTCCCGGCCGACCTAGGTGCCGCGATCGCCGAGTACCTGACCCGCCGGGCCGAGCTCGAGCGCCGATTCGAGGTGGAAGTGCCGCGCCGGCTGGGGGACAACGTCGAGGCCGGGATACGCCGCATCATGTCGTAGCCGTGCGAACGCTGGTGGTCGTCTCGCCCGATCTGACGGCTCGGGCGCAGACGCTCCTGGCTGACAATCGGGTGGCTGTGACGAGCGACGGGCAGTCGTCCTCTGCGACTGGTAGAGCGTCCGCATCTGGCTTGTCGGCTCGTCGAGATCAGAACGCCGATCTGAGCCTTGTCGCGGTTCAAGGACGCCGACCAGGTCGCGGACCATCGCTACGCCGATGTTTTTGTCAAGGAGAGGACGAGGTGCTTCGTCTTGGCTCCAGCGCCTGGTCGCCCGCAGTTGACTCCGAAGTTCGCCGGCATCGCGGTCCGCGTTTTCCCCGATGCGGGCGCGGCCGTCACAGGCGAGCCTGGAGTTGGAGGTGATTGTCATGCAAGTCACAACACAAAGGCCGCCGATCGTCCTCGAGGGCGAGTTGGCACCTCACCTGAGCCGCTGGCTGTGGCTCGTGAAGTGGATTCTCGCGATCCCCCACTACGTCGTGCTCGTCTTCCTCTGGGTCGCGTTTGCCGTGCTCACCGTGATCGCGTTCTTCGCGGTGCTGTTCACCGGGCGCTACCCGCGGGGGATCTTCGGCTTCAACGTGGGCGTGCTGCGCTGGTCGTGGCGCGTCAACTTCTACACGTTCGGTGCCCTCGGCACCGACGAGTACCCGCCGTTCACGCTCGCGGAGGTGCCCGAGTACCCGGCACGGCTGGAGATCGATTATCCGCAGAACCTCCGCCGCGGTCTCCCCCTCCTCGGGTTGGTGGCTGCTCGGCATCCCGCAGTTCTGCATCGCTGGGATCCTCGGCGGGGGCGGATGGGTCTCGGGCTGATCGGCATCCTCGTCCTCGTCGCCGGCGTCCTGGTGCTCTTCAAGGATCGATACCCGCAGGACATCTTCGACCTCGTACTCGGCCTCAACCGCTGGGTGCTGCGTGTCGTCGCCTACGCGGCGTTCATGACCCGCGAGTACCCGCCGTTCCGGATCGACACCGGCCCGCACGAGCCAGAGCCGTGAGGAACTGGCGACCCATTCTCATGATCGTACTCGGCGCTGCACTTGCGGCGCTTGGGGTCTTGTGGATCCTTCAGGGTGCGGGTGTCGTTCACATTCGACCCGTCTTGTGCGTTGCCAACTGCAAGCCGGTAGACAAGTCAAACGGCTGGATAGTCGCGCATCGTGGCGCTCATTCTCGGCATTGCAGCCACAGCGGCAGGACTCCGCCACGAGTACCGGCATCGACGGGCTAAAGCCGCTCCGCACACCCCTTGCCACAGTCAAGGGCGGCCCCGCAAGTACCACGTGAAGGTCGAGAAGTGGGTGCGGAAGATCGGCCTGAACCGCGTCCACCAATAAAGGCCGTGATGACCACCCTGCTCAGGACGGGTGGATGAAACCGGAGGTAGGACCATGCGGAATGATGTTGATCCTCGCTGTGACGGGTGTCCTGGTCGTAGTGGCGCTGATCGGCGGTATCGCCTCGTCGTCGGGTGCGACGCCGGGAAGCGCCGTGCGGGTTGCTATCCGGAGCACGGGCGATCCGGTGGGTACGACCGGTGAGACGTTCCTTAAGCCGTCGTTCACGATCAACTACACCGGCGGGACTGTCCTGGTCGCTGGCGATCCGCTCGGCACGGCGCAGATCGACGTCGACGACGCGCTGCGCATCACGATCAAGCATCAGGACGGCACGACGGCGTCCTACTACCACGACTTCAGCGCGAACTGCACGAACAGCAGCGACGTTCCGATCAACCCGGTCAGCCTCTCGTCGCGGCTCAAGCTCGGCGTGAACACGATCACGTTCCGGTTCATGGACAAGTGCGGCGGTGTTGAGGGTCGATGGGAGACCTGGCTGACGTTGCCCTAGACGGCACAGCGGGCCATACCTGAGGGCATGGGCGCAGCTGTCGAGCCCATGCCGCGCGCTGCGCTGCAGCTAGTCGGTCGCGGCGGGCTCTGGAAGCAGGGGTATTCGACCTGGACGCGTAAGTGTCTGGTCGAATGAGCGCCTCGCATGCCTATCTGCTCGGGACCGTGTTCGCCGGCGTCTCGGCCCTGGCGCTATGGGCGACTGTCTGGCAGGTGCGTCGCATCCAGCGCACAGCTCGGCTCCCAAGCCTCCATGGCCAGCTGACGCATCCGCGAGACGCGCAGCACGTAGTCCGTCTCCGCGTCACCAACGCGGGCGGCGGCCTGGCGCGAGCCGTCCACGTTGCGATCGTCGGGGAGACGCACGCGATCGATCCAGCGGTGGGGCGCGATGCGGTCCTGCGGTCAGGCGAGAGCGGCTCGATCGGCGTCCACCTCCCGGTAGATCCTCCGCCGAGAGCGGTGATCGTCTGCCGTGACGTTGACGAGTTCGTCCGGGCGTGGACGCTTGACGGGCAGGCGAAGGTGTACCGCAGGCGACTTCGTCGCTGGAAGCCCGCCTACCCGTCGACGCCACGAATCCTCGCCGGCTTCTACCCGGACGTCGGTGATTTCACGAAGCAGCGGCTGGCCACCGAGAGCGTAGGCATCGATGCATGAACGCGGTGGCGTTTTGGCACCAGACCCGATCCAGTGCCAAAACCCCCCATAATCCACCGCAATCCGCGCCTATCCGGCTTTCGGCGGCCAGCACCGCGAACTGCCAGGACACGCTCAACCATGCTGCCTAGAGCTGCGTCGTCATGGTCGTGGCCGCGTACTTTGGGAGCAGGGGGTCGACAGTTCGAATCTGTCCGTCCCGACTCAAATCTGAGGGGTTCGTTGGACGTCGGAACGCTCACTTGCCCATTCGGCTGCCCAAACGACGCGCAGACGCGTCCGAGACGCGCGCCTCCAGATGCGGAATTCGGCATCTGCCGTAAGGCGTCGAGAGATGGCGGGGACTCCGTCCATCCGGGCGCGGGCAAAGGACGAATTCCCCTGCCTGTGGACGGATGGCAAAGGTCCCACCCCCGTCCACCGAAATCCGCGCCGGCCGCGATCGCCTGAGGAAGACCGGCACAGATCGTCAGTGTGGTCAATCCACCTAGGTGCCTGACTGTGCCGATAACGAAGCCGTTCTCCAGGCCCGCGCGCCGCCAGGTCAGGGTGGTTGGTAGAGTCGTGGATCTGGCCGTTTGATGGTCGATAGGGAGGACGTCGGGTGATCGGCGGCCGTCTGTGTCTGCGGCATCAGCCGACGCGGCCGATGGGCGGCGGCGACGGCGTCACCGGCTGCACCCGGACCCGTGCGTCGACAACGATCGCTCCCCGGTCGAGCACCGTCACCGGGTTGCAGTCGAGCTCGGCGACCGTCGGCTGGTCGGCGGCCAGCGCAGACAGCCGGAGGACGACGTCCTCGAACGCGCGCACGTCCTTTGGCGTCGCACCGCGAAAGCCGTCGAGGAGTGGGAAGCACGCGAGCTCGCGCACCATCTCGCCCGCGTCGCGGTCGGTGAGCGGGGCCAACCGCACGGCCACGTCGCGGGTCAGCTCGACCATCACCCCGCCGGCCCCGCATGCGACGACCGGCCCCAGGTCTTGGTCGACGCTGATGCCGGCTAGCATCTCGACGCCGCCTGTGACCATCTCCTGCACCAGGAAGCCCTCCAATACTTCCCCGGCGGCGATCAGGGCGTCGCGCATCTCCCCGGCGCGGCGGGCCGCATCGACGGCCGGCACGTCCAGCGCGACCGCTCCTACGTCGCTCTTGTGGAGCGGACCGACCGCCTTCAGCGCGACCATGGGTGCGACGCCCGCTGCTGCCTGCGCGACGTCGTCGGGCGTCCCCACGACCCGCTGGCGCACGAGGGGCAGGCCGTAGCAGGCCAGCAGCTGCTGCACCTCGGCGGGCCGTAGCCAGCCCTCCTCCCGTTCGAGCGCCCGGGCGAGAACCGACGCAGCCTCGTCGGGCCGCAGATCCGGCGGGCGGAAGATCGTGCCTTGGGGACGAGCCCGCCACGCCGCATAGTCCGCGGCGTGCGCGAGCGCGATGGCGGCATGCTCAGGGAAGCTGAAGGACGGGACACGAACACCGGGCGCCCGCAGCGCATCGGGCAGCCCGCGAGCAGACATGAAGCAGGTGAGCACGGGGATCCGGCGTTCGAGGGCGCCGAGCGCCACCACCATGTGCCGGCCCACGTCGGGCGCGTCGGACTCGAGCGGCGGAATGTACAGCACGATCAAGGCGTCCACCCCGGGGTCGTCGGCCACCGTCGCGATCACGCGTCCGTAGTCCTCCCCGTGGGCGGAAGCGATCATATCGATCGGGTTCGCCAGTCCTGCGCCCGCGGGTAGCAGCTCCCGAAGCCGATCTGTGGTTGACTCGGCGAGCTCTGGGAGGCGCAGACCGTGGGCCTCGCACGCGTCCGCGCACTGGATGCCAAGGCCGCCCGCGTTGGTCACCACGGCGACGTTGCGGCCGGTCGGAAGCGGCTGGTTGGCGAGGAGCGTAGCGGCGTCGAACATCTCCTCGAGCGTGTCGGTGCGGATCACGCCCACCTGGCGAAACAGCGCGTCGACGCTCGTGTCGGAGGCGGCGAGCAGGGCCCCGGTGTGCGACGACGCGGCCCGACGGCCCGCGGAGCTTCGGCCGCCCTTGACGACGACCACCGGCTTTCGCAGGCCCACGCGTCGCACGATGTCGGCGAACTGGCGGGAGTTGCCGAACGACTCGAGATAGAGCAGCGCGACGTCGGTGCGGTCGTCGGTCTCCCAGTAGCAGAGCAGGTCGTTCGGGGAGATGTCGGCTCGGTTGCCAATCGAGACGAACGAGGACAATCCGAGCCCAAGCATCGATGCCATGTTCATCACCGCGATGCCGAGTGCACCGGACTGGGACAGAAACGCCACGTTACCCTCAGGCGGATACGCCTGTGCGAACGTTCCGTTCAGCCGGATCCGCGGGTCGGTGTTGACGACGCCCATGCAGTTGGGTCCGAGCAGGCGCATGCCGCTCCGACGGCAAACGGCGAGGAGTTCCTTCTCAAGCTGCTGCCCCGCGCCGCCGGTCTCGGCGAACCCCGCCGAGATAACGACCAGCACGCGCACGCCCTTCTCGCCGCACTCCCTGGCGACGTCGATCACGCGCTCTGCTGGAATCGCGACGAACGCGACGTCGACGCCGTCCGCGACGTCGCCGACGCGGGCGACCGCCTCCACGCCTTGAACGGCCCGGCTGGCGGGGTTCACGGCGTGGACGACGCCGGCGAACGGCGTCGCGAGCAGGTTGTGAAGGATACGGCCGCCGATCGAGGCGGGATCCCGGGAGGCGCCGACGACGGCGACCGACCGCGACTCGAGCAGTGCGGCGACCGCCTCGGCAGCGGCGGCACGCTTGCGCTGCTCGTAGTGCTCGAGCGTCTCGGGACCCATTGCGGTGGGGAACTCGACCTCGATGGTGCCGGGCTTGGCATGGATCAGGATTGGGAAGCCACTTCGTCGGAAGACGTCGATCATCGCGTGATTCTCCGGCAGTACACGGGCGACGAAGAATGGGATCCCGTTGTCCGATGCGGCAGCGGCAAGATGGGCGATCAGGATCGACGCCAAGCCGCGTCCACGAAACGGCTCGGATACGCTCATCGCGATCTCGGCGGAACCGGGACCCTCGCGGATGTACTGGGCGCCGCCAACGATCCGCGGCCGGTTATCGCCCATGAAGGCGAGCAGGGTCAACCGGTCGATGTAGTCGACGTTGACCTCGTCGTGCGACTGGCGCTTGACGTCCAACACCAGCCCTGCGAACCGCAGCTGCCGAGCCTCGTCGGACAGGCTCATGAAGTAGTCCTGCAGGAGCTCCTCGTCCTCGGGCACCGCCGGCCGGATGTGCACGGTCGTCCCGTCGCGGAGCAGGACGTCGGTTTCGCGGTGGCCGGGGTAGGCGCTCATTTGGGCATCCTACGGCGTACCCTGCACCTTGCGGTGTTCCGGGGGTCAATGCCGTGATCTCCCTGCGATCGTCGAGAACGATGAGTCCGGCTGAATCCGGCGGTGGCGCGACAAGTGGCACCTCGGGGTCAGGTGCTCGATCTGGCGCCAAGCCAGCCAATGCCAATACCAGACGTCATCATGCCCTACCTCGCCGGAGGCCGCGGGCCGGCGGATCGCTCGGCCTCGGCGGCTGGGCTTGCACCGGGCGCCGCTTTCGAAGAAGATCGCGGTCCGTACGCGACGAATCTGGAGGAGCGTCTCATGAACGCAATCCTGCCTCGGTTACGACGGTACGGAGGCATCCAAGCGGGCGCTCGAGCGTGCCATCGAGCTGACGAAGGCTTTCCAAGCGAAGCTGCTGGTGACCAGTGTTGCGCCGACCGCGCAAGCAGCGGCAGGCCGGAGTATGGGCGCACTGGATCCCACCGATCCGCCCCGAGCAGCATCAGGCCGAACTTGAGGAAGCCGCAGTAGTGATCAAGGCTGCCGGATTATCGGCCGAGCTGCTTCCGCAATTGGCCACCCGGCAGAGACGATCGTCCAGATCGCGCACGACAATAGCGCCGACATGATCGTTGCAGGCACGCGCGAACCCGGGTTCGTCCAGCGCTTGCTCGGGCAGAGTATCAGCCAGGCAGTTGGCCGCCATGCCAGCTGCGACGTCCTGATCGTCCACAAGACACTGCCCGCGCAAACCCCTCCGCAAGCGCGAGGCATGCCTGCTGGGGCAGCGCTGACCGGCTCGAATCAGGCGGGCGCCTGCTTCCCGTTGTGGGCCGGCTCGCCCTCGGTGATCAGCTGCGCCTGAGCCGACTCGCGGGCCAGGAACGAGCCTAGCTCCTGGATCGTGCTCATCAGCGGCGCCGGGAAGATCACAGTGGAATTCTTGTCCACCGAGATCTCAATCAGCGTCTGCAGGTTGCGAAGCTGCAGCGCCAGCGGGTGGGCCATCATGATATCGGACGCGTTGGCCAACTCCCCGGCCGCGAGCGCCTCCCCCTCGGCGGCGATGATCTTGGCTCGCTTCTCACGCTCGGCTTCGGCCTGCTTGGCCATCGCCCGCTTCATGCTCTCGGGCAACTGGATGTCCTTCAGCTCTACCAGCGTCACCTCTGTGCCCCAATCCTCGGTCTGCACGTCGAGGATCTCGCGGATGTGCTGATTGATCTTCTCAGTCTCTGCCAGCGTCTCATCTAGCGTGTGCTGACCAACCACAGATCGAAGCGTGGTCTGTGCGATCTGATTGATGGCCGCGTCCACGTCCTCGATCGCGACCACCGACCGCACCGCGTCCTTGATCCGGTAGTAGGCGACCGCGGCCACGTCGACGCTGACGTTGTCACGGGTGATGATGCCCTGCGACTGGATCGGCATCGTCACGATCCGAAGCGACACCGTCTTGATGCGATCGACCAGCGGGATGATCACGATCAGCCCCGGGCCACGGGCACCGTCCTCGAGCTTGCCCAACCGGAACTGCACCGCCCGCTCGTACTGCTTGAGGACATGAATCGACGACGCCGCGACCAATAGCAGCACAGCGACGACCGCAAAGACGATGATGACGGTGAGAACCATAGTCACGCGCCCTTTCACTAGGATGCATGCACCGTAGGCCCGGCCGGCCCCACCCACATCGGGGGAGACACTGGCTTGCGATACGGCCAACTACTGTGACCGCGGCCACCGCGCTAGAGCCCGAGTTGGCTCTTGATCGCAGGCGACACCACCGATTCGAGGATCGAGCGAGCGCCGCTCCTCTCCCACAGGCCGGGCGCCGAGCGCCTCAGCCCTCCCCACAGCGAAGCCTGCTCGACATCGTCGTCGGGATCAGAGACGAGCAGGGCTTCGAGGTGCTCTCGCGCTCGCAGGGCGTCTGCCGGGTCAAGCTCTTCGGCGTCGAGCTGATTCATCAGTTCATAGATACGCGCCTTCCGCCCCGCCCACGGATGAGGCGCCCCGCACTGGTCGCAGAACTGCGGAGGCGCGTAGTCGCCACCCCATTCAGCGACTCCGTTCTGATCGCGGCCGATGCCCCTGATCCGAAAGTGGCAGTTCCGACATGTCGTGATGACGGGGGCACCGCACTCCTCACAGTGCGCGCCGTGGGCGTAACTGTCCGCGCTATAGGTGGCGACGTGGCCCCGTAGACAGATCGCTGCAGCTGACCAGTAGTGAGGCATGCGGTCAGAGCCTACTCTTGGCACGGCGCTGGAGCGCATCGACGCCGGCGACTTCGTGCACGCTCCTGGCATCGAAGGCCGTCGCGCTGCGCCGTGCCGCGGATGTTCGCAGGCTGTGGACTTCGGCATGCCGGCCACCAACTCGCCAGGCGATAGGACGCGCTCCGCCCGCGGCGCCGTCAGGCAGGTATCAGCGCCACGGGCCGTCGACGCGCGCGTTGGCGGCGCGCATCGCGTCGACGTAGCCTGCTCGTTCGAAGGCGGACCGGTCGGTATCGGCGGGGACGGCGAGCATGCCGCGCAACTCGTCGACGGTGCCGAAGCCCTTGCGCGCCATCCAGGTCTCGAGGCCGGCGAGTAGGGTGCCGGCGTGCTCGGGGCCGTGGCGCAGCAGCGCCGAGGTCGTCATGACGGCGTCGGCCCCGGCGAGCAGGAAGCGGGCGACGTCGTCGGGGCCCTCGACCCCGCCACTGCCGGCGAGCGAGGCCTGGATGCGGCCGCGCAAGAGCGCGATCCAGGTGCGCGGCAGGCGTCCGTCTGCCGGGGTCGATAGCGCGACCGTCGGGGACAGTGCAAGCTCCTCGGGGTCGACGTCGGGATGCAGCGGGCGGTTGAACAACACGAGCGCGTCGGCGCCGGCCTCGTCCAAGCGCTGCGCCATCTCCCAGGGCGAGCTGAAGTAGGGCCCGAGCTTGACCGCGACCGGGACGGTGACCGCCGCCTTGACCCGTTCGAGTACGTCGAGGTGGAGCTGCTCGACGTCGCGGCCGGAGATGCGCGGGTCGCCGGGAAGGTAGTAGATGTTGAGTTCGATCGCTGCGGCTCCGGCGTCCTGCATCGCGCGTGCATGCTCGGTCCAGCCCTCGGGCGTGACGCCGTTGAGGCTCGCGATCAGGGGCACGTCCAGGGCCGCGGCGGCGCGCGCGATCAGGCTCAGGTAGCGCCGCGGCCCGGCGTCCTCCTTGACGATCCCGGGCACGTAGTCGAGCGCTTCGGCGAAGCTCTCGGCCGGGCCATCGACGAGCGTCGACACGAGCGCCGCCTTCTCGCGCAGCTGCTCCTCGAACAGCGAGTAGAGCACGATCGCCCCGACGCCCGCGTCCGCAAGGCGGCGAATCCCGTCGAGCGTGTAGGACAGCGGCGACGCGCTCGCGACGATCGGGTTGCGCAGGTGCAGACCCATATACGTGGTGGATAACTCCATCAGTCCTCGCTCCGGCCACCGGGCGGGGACTCCTGCGCGCTGCGCGTGGCCATGTCCTCGTAGGTCTGCCAGCGCAGGTCGGCCGATTGCTGGGCGATTCCGAGCAGGCGCTCGGCCTCTTCGGGGTGGGCGTTGGCCAGCGCCTGGAAGCGCAGCTCGCCCTTGCGGTAGTCGGCGAGCGTCATGCGCGGCCGCGGCGAGTCGAGCATGAAGGGGTTGCCGCCCTCGGCGCGTACCGCCGGGTCGTAGCGGATCAGCGGCCAGTGGCCGCTGGCGACCGCGCGGTACTGCTGGTCCAGGCCGTCGCGCATCTCGTAGCCGTGCGCGATGCAGTGGCTGTAAGCGATCACCAGCGAGGTGCCCTCATAGGCCTCGGATTCGCGCAGCGCCGTCAGCGTCTGCTGCGGGTCGGCGCCCATCGCCACCCGTGCGACGTAGACGTCGGCCAGAGCGATCGCCTGCAACGCGAGGTCCTTGGAGTGCGTCGTCTTGCCGCCGGCGGCGAACTTGGCGACCGCGCCGAGCGGCGTCGCCTTGGACATCTGGCCGCCGGTATTGGAGTAGACCTCGGTGTCGAGCACGAGCACGTTGACGTTCTGGCCGCTGGCCAGCACGTGATCCAGGCCGCCCGAGCCGATGTCATAGGCCCAGCCATCGCCGCCGACGATCCACACGCTACGCCGGAGGAGGTGGTCTACCACGCTGCGCAGATCATCGACGGCCTGGCCGTCGAGCTCGCGCAGCCGGCGTTCGAGCTCGGCGACGCGCTCGCGCTGCGCCCGCAGCTCGGACTCGCGCAGCTGCGGCGCGTCGAGGATGGCGTCGACGAGCTCCGGCCCGATCTCGTCGCGAAGCTCGGCCAGCCGCCGGCGCGCGAGCTCGGCATGGCAGACGGTCGCAAGGCGCATCCCGAGGCCGAACTCAGCGTTGTCCTCGAACAGCGAATTCGACCACGCCGGGCCGCGCCCGTCGGCATCGGTCGTCCAGGGAGTGGTCGGGAGGTTGCCGCCGTAGATCGACGAGCAGCCGGTCGCGTTCGCGACCATCAGCCGATCGCCGAACAGCTGCGAGAGCAGCTTGAGATAGGGGGTCTCGCCGCAGCCGGCGCAGGCGCCCGAGAACTCGAACAGCGGTTCGAGGAACTGCGTGCCGCGAACAGTGCCGAAGTCCACGCGCTCGCGATCGCTGGGCGCCAAGGTCTCGAAGAACGCGACGTTCACGCGCGCGTCCTCGAGTAGCGCCACGCGTTCGCCGAGGTTGATCGCCTTATGAACCGGATCACCGCCCCCCGACACCGGGCACGCCTCGACGCACAGCCCGCAGCCCGTACAGTCCTCGGCGTAGACCTGCAGCGTGTAGAGCCGCTCTGGCAGCCCGGGCGCGTTGAGCGGCGCCGAGCGAAAGCCGTCCGGCGCGCCGGCGAGCGCGGCCGGCTCGTAGTAGCGCGAGCGGATCACGCTGTGCGGGCACACGAAGCTGCAGTTACCGCACTGGATGCATAGCTCCGGGTCCCACACGGCGACCAGGTCGGAGATGTTGCGTTTCTCATACGCCGCCGTCCCACTCGGGAACGTCCCGTCGACGGGCAGCGCGCTGACCGGCAGATCATCGCCGCGTCCTGCCATCATCGCCGCGGTTACGGCCTGCACGAACTCGGGCGCGTACGCGGGCACGACCGCCGGCGACTCGCTCGTCGACGTCGCCCGACCAGGCAACTCGACCCGATGTAGGCCGTCCAGGGCGCGGTCGACCGCGGCCAGGTTGCGACGTACGACTTCGGTCCCGCGGCGCCCGTAGCTCTTCTCGATCGTCGCCTTGATGCGGCTGATCGCCTGCTCGCGCTCGAGCACGCCCGAGATCGCGAAGTAGCAGGTCTGCAGCACCGTGCTCGTGCGGCCCGCGAGTCCGGCTTCGCGCGCGATGCGATTCGCGTCGATCACGTAGAGCTCGATGTCCTTCGCGAGGGTCTGCTCCTGGACCGCGCGCGAGAGCGTGTCCCAGACCTCGTCCGGGCCGTGGCGCGTGTTGAGCAGCAGCGTCGCTCCGGGCGCCGCGCGGTCGAGCACCTCGTCGCGCTCGATCGCGCGGGACTGGTGGCAGCCGACAAAGCTCGCCTGCGAGACGAGGTACGGGGCGCGGATCGGCTGCGGCCCGAAGCGCAGGTGCGAGACCGTCTGCGAGCCCGACTTCTTGGAGTCGTAGACGAAGTAGCCCTGCGCGTACAGCCCCTCGTCGCCGAGGATCTTAATCGTGTTCTTGTTCGCCCCTACCGTGCCGTCGGAGCCCAAGCCGAAGAACACCGCGCGCACGGTGCAGGCGGGCTCGATGTCGAGGCTCGGGTCGTAGGGCAGACTCGTGTGCGAGACGTCATCGTTGATGCCGACGGTGAAGCGGCGTTTGGGGCGCTGGCGCGCGAGCTCTTCGAACACCGCGGACACCATCGCCGGCGTGAACTCCTTCGAAGACAGCCCGTAGCGCCCGCCAATCACAGTCGGCGTGGGCCGCTCGGCCTCGCTCAGCGCCGCGAGCACGTCGAGGAACAGCGGTTCGCCGAGCGACCCGGGCTCCTTGGTGCGATCGAGCACCGCGACCGAGCTCACGGACGACGGAAGCGCGTCGACGAGCGCCCGCGCCGGGAACGGCCGGTACAGGCGCACCTGCGCGACGCCGACGCGCTCGCCACGTTCGGCGAGGTAATCGGCGGTCTCACACGCCGTCTGGCCGCCCGAGCCCATCAGCACGAGCACGCGCTCGGCCTCGGGGTGGCCACCGTAGTCGACAAGTCGATAGGCACGGCCGGTGCGCTCTGCCAGGCGGTCCATCGCGTCTTGCACCATCTCCGGGGTGCGCGCGTAGAACGGGTTGACCGACTCGCGCGCCTGGAAGTAGACGTCTGGGTTCTGCGCGGTGCCGCGGATGAACGGGCGCTCGGGGGACAGGGCGCGATCGCGGTGTGCGCGGATCAGCTCGTCGGGAACCAGCGCCCGCAGGTCTTCGTCGTCCAGCAGCTCGGTCGTGTTGAGCTCGTGCGAGGTGCGAAAGCCGTCGAAGAAGTGCGCGAACGGCACGCGACTCGCGAGCGTTGCCACCTGCGCGACCAGCGCGAGGTCGTGCGCCTCCTGCACCGACGCCGATGCGAGCAGCGCGAACCCGGTCTGGCGCACCGCCATAACGTCGGAGTGGTCGCCGAAGATGGACAGCCCTTGCGCCGCCAACGAGCGCGCGGCGATGTGCATGACCGCCGGGGTCAGCTCGCCGGCGATCTTGTACATGTTGGGGATCATCAGCAGCAACCCCTGCGACGCCGTGAACGTCGTCGCCAGGGCGCCAGCTTGCAGCGCGCCGTGCAGCGCCCCCGCCGCGCCGCCCTCGCTCTGCATCTCGACCACCGACGGGACGCTGCCCCACAGGTTCGTCCGGCCGCGGCTCGACCACTCGTCGGCCAGCTCGGCCATCGGCGAAGACGGCGTGATGGGGTAGATGCAGCAGACCTCGTTGAGGCGGTAGGCGACCGACACCGCGGCCTCGTTGCCGTCGATCGTCGCACGCATCAGCCGTGCTCCTCCGCAGGCGCGACGACTGCCCACGGCGGATCGGGCGCGCGCTCCGCGAACATGTCGATCGAGTGCACCGGGCACTGCTCAACGCACGCGCGGCAGCCAGTGCAGCGGTCGTAGTCGAAGCGGTAGCGCTTGCCCGGGCCGAGCTTGATAACCGCGTCCTCCGGGCAGGCGCCCATGCAACCGTCGCACTCGCAGCAGTTCCCGCACGACAGGCAGCGCCCGCGCCTCGTACAGCGCCTCGGGCTCCGCAAGCCCGCCGACGACCTCGTCAAACCCGCCAAGCCGCTCCTGCGGCCCAAGCTCGGGCTGCGCGCGCCGTGCAGCGTCGCCGAAATACCAGAGGTTCAGCATGTCGAAGCTCGCCAGCGGGTGCGCCGGCTCTCGCTCGTAGACGCCGCCGCGCAGCCACGCGTCGATCTCGCGCGCGGCATGCTTGCCGTGCTGGACGCCGACCGTGACGGTGCGCTCGGCGGGGACCATGTCGCCGCCGGCGAATACGCCCGGCGCGCCTGTCATCAGCTCCGGGGTCACCTTCACAGTGCCGTCGCGCTCGAACTCCACACCTGGCACCGAGCCCAGGAAGGCCGTGTCGCTCTCCTGGCCGAGCGCGAGGATGAGGGTGTCCGCGGCGAGCGTCTCGACCCGCCCCGTGGGCTGTGGGTAGCCCGATTCGTCGAGCTCCATCACCTCGACCTCGATCTGCGGGCCCTCGAACGTCTTGATCGTGCGCAGCCAGTTGATCCGAACGCCCTCGCGCTCGGCATCCTCGGCCTCCTCCTCGTGCGCCGGCATCTGCTCACGCGTGCGCCGATAGACAATCAGGGCCTGCTCGGCGCCCATGCGCCGCGCCGTGCGCGCCGCGTCCATAGCGGTGTTGCCGCCGCCGTATACCGCGACGCGCCGGCCGATCACAGGCTGCTCGCCCGAGGCCACGGTGCGCAGGAACGACACGGCGTCGACGATCTTGCCCGTATCGGCCGCGGGGATCTCCACCCGCTTGGAGAGGTGCGCGCCAACCGCGACGAAGACCGCGTCGAAGGCGCCCTCGCGCCGCTCGGCATCGAGGTCGACCACGTGGTGGCCGGACATGATGCGCACACCCAGCGCCGCGATCCGCTCGACCTCCGAGCCCAGCACGTCGCGCGGAAGGCGATAGGCGGGGATCCCATAGCGCATCATCCCGCCCGGCTCCGGGCCGGCATCGCGGATCTCGACCTCGTGCCCGAGGCGCGCCAGGTGGTACGCCGCCGACAGCCCGCTCGGCCCGCCGCCGACGACAAGCACGCGCCTGCCGCTGCGCGCAGCGGGTGTCTCGAAACGCCACTCGTGCTTGCGGGCCAGATCGCCTAGGAAGCGCTCGACCGCGTGGATCGACACGGAGCCGTCGAGGTGGGTGCGGTTGCAGTGACTCTCGCATGGGTGGTAGCAGACGCGCCCGAGGATGGCCGCGAACGGGCTGTCCTCCACGATCGTGCGCCACGCCCGCTCGTACTCGCCGGCCTTGACGTGGGCGAGATAGGCCTGGATGTTCTCGCCCGCCGGGCACGCGCTATTGCACGGCGGCAGCAGGTCCACATAGACCGGGCGTTCGGCACGCACCGGGCCGGCCCGCGCGCGCCCGTGCACGAGGTCGGGCAGCGGCGTGAGGTCACTCGGCGGTTCGCTCACCCCTGCCGAACCCGGAGCGGGTCGACGCATGGATCGCTGAAACCGCCGGTGTTCCCCAGCCATGCGGGCAATCTACCCCAACCTGAAGCGCTTACCCCTGCGACTCCGCGTGCCCGTAGGGGTAGCGCGATGGCGTGGCACGGACCGACACTAAGCCATTGCCGGTGGCGATCACGCTCGTCGCGGGCGCCATGTTCCTGCTGCTCGTCGCGCTCTAGCGGCGATCACCACGCCGTCCGTAATTTGCCGCCGTCCGGGATTGGCCGACCCCCGATGCGCGGGCGCCCGGCGGGCTGCAACGCTCACCGCATGTTGCCTCGTGCACTGACGCTGCGGATGACGCCGAGAGACGACGAGCCGCACCCCCGTGGTCGACCGGCGATAACGGCTGACACACAGCGACGGCTTTCGCGTCGAAGGTCCGGCGGGACGGATCGGCACGGTGCTGCGCGCCAGACCCTCCCTTCGCCTGGGGTCAGCCGAGGCCCATCCTCGGCCAGACAAACCCCCGACTATGCGAACAGGGTCCGGCCCCCGACGTCAACCACGGCTAAGAACCCTCATAGGGTCTAGCCCAAGCACGTAGTCGTCGGCTGAAGTTTGGGCCAGATCGGCATCGCCGCCGACGGGGGCAGCATCTCACCTTCGATGCGCCTGCGCCTAGAAACATCCTCCGGGTGGAGATGAGTCCCGGAGGATGCTCTAGGGATACCTGTCGGCGGTGGCAACTCGCCCCTGCTTCACGGCGTTGTACTCGTTCAAGTGGGGCCAGACCCGACGTCACCGCCAACACTGGGAGCATCCCTCGCCCGCGCCGAACGGTCATCAGTGCCCCCGCCGAACTGGCATCAGTAATTCCTGGCAGCCTTCCCGCGCGGGCGGTTCTGGCTAGCATCCACGCCGCCGCACGGCTCCGCAGTGCTGCTGGCGGGCCGCTATCACGAGCACCTGCGCCGCCGCCCCCTCCCCGTGAGTCTCAGGGCGTAGCCGTAGGTGATCTAGCTCAGCTGCGCCGTCCTAAGCAAAGCCTGGGCGTCTTCGGCGAGGGAGCGAACGAGGCGTGACGCGGGCAGGACAGTGTTGACGAGGGCGACGGATTCGCCTGCATACATGCACATCGCCTCGATGTGCCCGCTCATCCCTCGGGTCGGCGGTATCCAGGAGCGGCGCGGTACGGACATCTCCCCGTCGGCGCTCGGCATCGTGCCGACGACTTCGACGTCGATTGCCTCGACAGCGTCGATTGCCGAGATCAGCACCCGGGCGCGCGGCGACGATGCGCACAGCGGACAGTCGTTGAACGCGTCGGTGATGCGCGTGCTGTTCGCGCCTGCCGCGAGGATCGCGGCGATGTAGTCGGGATGCGCTCCCGATTCCTCGGTCGCGATGAACCGCGTCCCCATCCGCACGCCCGAGGCTCCCGCAGCCAGAGCAGCGGCGACGCCACGGGCGTCGGCGATGCCTCCGGCGGCGAGGACGGGCACGTCGACGGCGTCGAGCACCTCGCAGAGCAGCGGCAACAGGGGGGTGTCGCCGCGGCAGTGACCGCCGGCCTCGACACCCTGGGCGCTGACCATGTCGGCGCCAGCCCGGACGGCCGCTCGTGCCTCCGCCGCCGAGCCGACCTGCCAGTTGACCAGCGCTCCACCCTTGTGGGCTAGGCGGACGAGCACCGGCCGCGGATCGCACCAGAAGAAGTCAACAATGCGTACCCGGGATGCAGCATCCGCGACGGCCCTGGTGTCGATGTCGGTCGTCAGGAAACTCACCGCGAGCACGCGGTCGGTCTGCTCGCGCATCTCGTCGAGGCGCCGCCTGAGGGTTTCCGGCGAAACGCCGAGGGTATTGATCGAGCCGATGCCTCCAGCCTCGGCGACCGCGACCGCGAGGCTCGGCGAGGAGACCGTACCCATCGGAGCCTGCTGGATGGGCGCCATGCATCCTACGAGGTCGGTGAGTCGAGTCCGAATCATGCTGCCCGTGCCTCCCAGCCGGCAATTCATAGTCGACGATCTGGTACCGCCGAGTCCCATCGTATCGCGAGACAACGGGGCGTAGCGCAACGCTCCTCCACATACCCCTGAGACGCTACACGCCTCGGAAGGTTCCGCCCAGGCCTGAACGCTTCCCGCCGGTTTGACCCGCTAAGCGTTCCGCGCCTCACCGGCGGTGTCCCCACACGCGTTGCCACCCGCCGCCAATCGGAAGCGGGTGGCAACTACGATGCTCACAGGCCAGTGACGGCCGCTGCCGCCGCGCCACCGGCGAACTGCAGCGTGAGCAGTGCGACTACCGGGCTGAAGTCGAGCCGACCAAGCGGCGGAATCATTCGGCGGAAGATCCGTAGGTACGGCCCGGTCAGCGAATCGACCGCCCCCCACACACGGCCCAATCCCGCAGGGTGGACCCAGGACAACACGACAGCAGCGAGGATCAAGATCGTGTACACCGACACGAAACTGCTAATCAGATTCACAGCAATAGCGCTCATCGTTTCTAGTCTTCCTTGAGTTGAGGTTGACCGAGGCACCCAAGTGCCTCATCTCCCTACAACCTAGATCCGCCAGTTGAGCGTCCGGTAAGAACAGATCCAGGATCTGTCACGGATCGGTCGTCGTCCCCGCGTCCAGCAGGTGCTGGCAGAGCCCGGCGCCGTAGCTACCCGTGCCCTTGATCCCGACCATCACCTCGCCGCCCAGCCCGGCCAGCCAGCAGACCAGCTCGCGGTAGCCGGCCGCGGTCGCCGCCACCGTGATCTCGCCCAGCAGCTGCCCAAGCGCATCCAGCGCCACCACCACGTGCCAGTGCTTGTGGGTGTCCACCCCGACTGCGATCATCCCTATTCCTCCTCATCGCCATGATGGAGGACGCCGCCGGACAGAGCTGTGTCGAGCGATGTCAGGCTTCTATGAAGTCACGACGGCACCCAGGTACGACTGGCGGCGGGAGACAGATCGGAGAACAGGCACGACTCGGCCAGCTAAACCACGAGTCATCCCGCCGCCAGCCGCACCCTCACCAACAGGCCGGACACCACCGGCCCACCCACGACGCTACACAGCTAAACCACCGCCGTTGTCGGGGGCCGATCAGCGGAGCTCTAGGCTAACCCGCCTCAGAAGTCTGACGCAGGCTCCGGGGACGATCACGTGATACCGGCTGAGTCAGGCACCTGCGCCTGCGTGTCAGACCGCCGGCCCGTTACGAGGTTACGGGGTGTGCTCGCTGCTCCTTGATGTGGACGGGATCGCACAGCGAGGACGGATGCGGCCAACAAAGAAGATCCAGCGACCCGTTGATGCGAAGCAGCATGCGAACGGTCACGCGCTGCTTCAGTCCCGGGCCATGCCGCCGCACACCGGTACACACCGCTCGCGTGCCCTGCTGCTCGATCCGACAGACGGTCCCATACAGACGGTCGCGCGCATCCGCTGCTGGCGGGCACGGGATGCTCTGCACGTCCCGCGCAACCTCATGCCCCGTCCAGTGATGCGGGTACGTCAGACGGCCCGTCGGTCTGCGGCTGGATGCAGCTTCCGGCACCGCTGAGGCCGCAGCCCGACGAGCTTGCACCCAGCAACGCCGCCCCAACCAACAGAGAACCGATGTTCACGTCCACTAGGACGAACAGCACCCACGAGAAGTTCCACCGTTCGTTCGTCTACCGCCGCGGTGGGGAGCATCGCCTCGTTATACCGGCGGAGTTATGCACCACCGGCGCGTGGGCCGACGGTGGCTGACACACTTGCGGGGGCAGCGCGGCTCAGCGAATCTGCACGGGATGGCGAAGACCTACCGGCGAGGCCTTGGAACAGGGCTTGTTAAACGCGCTCTTCCAAACGATGACCCGGCTTGGGTTAGGGGCCTCGTACCGACACATCCTCACGGTGCCCGGCCGCAAGACCGGGCGGCTCCACTCGACACCAGTCGACATTATCCAGGTTGGTGGCGAACGTTGGCTGGTCGCGGGCTACGGTCCCGCTGGCTGGGTTCGAAATGCCCGCGCGGCGGGCGAGGTCACACTCAGCCGCGGGCGGTACTCCCGCAAGTTCGAAATCGAGGAAACCGACGCCCCGACGGCCGTTCCGGTGCTTCGCAAGTACATGACCGACATCCGCGTCACCCGGGCCTATTTCGACGCCAGCCCCGATTAACCTGACGAAGAGGTCGCAGCCGAGCTTCCAAGTCACCCAGTCTTTCGTCTTCGTCTCTAGATCCGAGCTCAGGGAACGTCGGTGAACACCACGGCTTCGTCAGGTGATTCCACTACTGGCCGCGGGCGCGGTCGTCACCACACCGCCGATTAGGTCGACCGCGTTGCCGAACGCGGTCGACCGCAGCTCATCGGGCAGGTCAGCGTCCTCGACTGCGCGAGCAGCCGCGCGAAACACCTCGGCCACCTGCTAATGCGTTCGGCGGGGTTGCCTGCGACCCCTGTGCGACCCCGCCGCGCCGCGCACGAGCTGGTCGAACGCGGCGACGGCGCGACCTGCATCGTCGGGGAACAGGTGCCGGTAGCGGCGCATCAAGGGCGCGCCGCCGTCGTTGTGGCGATCAGCGCGGCGATCGTGGTCTGGGGGGTGAGGTTAGCCCGGCCCTCGTGTCAGGTCAGGTGCCGTTCCAGTAGGCCGTCACAGTCTTGTACAGCCAGGTGCCGTCCGTCCGCTTGTGGCGGAGCGTGCAGGTGGCCTTGGTCTGGCGTGTGATGCTCTGGACGAAGAAGTTGACGCCGTGGCTCACGTGGTACGGGTTGGCCTTGGTCGGCTTCACCGTCCAGGCATCCACGTGCAGGATCGACGGCACCTGGGTGTCCCAGGCGTACGCCGTAATCGAGCAGCCCAGCCTCTTCTCGGCCGTGGCTTTGGTGCTGTGCCACGACCAGCCAGTGCCGTGCTTCAGCCAGAACCCGATCTGCGTGCCGCCGGACGTGTTGTCGTAGACCTTCAGGCCGACCGGGGGTGGCGTTGCCTGTGCAGATCCCACTCCCACGGTGACGGCAGTCACCAGCACCGCGAGGATCAGGAGCAATCGCTTCATGCGTGCCTCTCGGCCCCGGCGCGTCGGGCGTCGAGACTGGGTAGATGCACCCAGCCTCCCAGGTGGAGCGCCGCCACGCATCGGGGGCGCCCCTACCTGGGAGGTGGAGAACTACGGACTCAGAGGCCGCAGTCTGGCGCGGTGCTCCACGGGTTCGCCGACAGCCGCTCCGCTGGTCTTACCAGCGCCGGCTCCACTTGTGAGCCTCGCGCGCTGCCGTCGCCTGCGCCTTGCGCGCTCCCGCCTGGCGGAAGCATCGTTGGTGTTCGAGGCCCTGGTATTCGCGCTTCCCCGGCGTGTCGTGCTGCCGGTGCTGCGGCTGCTGGATGAGCATCTACCGCGCCGAGTGGGAGACGCGGTGCCTGCCATGCCAGCGGGTCGAGCCGCTCACCGTCCCGCTGGCAGCGGCCGGCGCGGATCGGCTGCTCGCCGCGGTCGAGAGGACTGCCGGCGGGTCGCCCGGCTCGAGGAGCGGGCGCGGCGCGAAGCGGATCGGGCGGCGTGGCGGCGGGAACGCGCCAGCGTCGCGTAGGGGCCGTCCCGGCGAGCGTGGACTAGCGCGGGGCGTCTGCCAGGGGTGCTGGTGACGGCGGCGAACAGGGGGAGTGCGGCGCGCCGCCGTCGAAACGTGCCCTCCGGCGGCGCGCCGCGCAGGCTGTATCGGCACGCACCGGCAGCCACCTGAACCTGGTCGGCGACCAGGCACGCGGCGTCCGCATAGCGTCGGCGGCGGCGGCTAGCCCAGTCTCGGCACGTGGGTCGAGTCGGAACGGGCCAGATCGGCGTCGCCGCCGACACTGGGAGTATCCCCCGCCCCCGCCGACCCGTCATCGGCGCCGGCGCCGAACGGTTATCAGTAATTCATGGCAGCCATCGGCATCGACGAGGGGCGCGATCAGGGGACTGTGCCGGGCCGGATCCTCCGGCTAAGCCGGGGGTTTGCTACCCCATTGCTACCCGGCCGTGCGCCGTGGTGCGATACGAGGCGGTGCGCTGCGGTGTTCCGACGGGGAGGAAACCCCTGCATATCGGGGTGTTGCGGGGGTGGGCATGGTTGTGCGGTGTTTGGCTGTACCTGTCTTGCATGATCTTGCCGTCGTGCGGGGCCACACTCGTCTTTGTGCCGCCGGAAAGCGCCACGGTGGTGGTCGTACCGCCCGTGTTGACGATCACTTCGCCGTTGGAGAACTGGCGCACGGTCAGGTTGCCGCTGACCGGCTCGGGGTGCATCGCGACGCGGATCGCCGCGGTGTGTTTGCCTCGAGAGCTCACCTAGGGGCCAGGCGTAAGGGTGGGGACAACCTTCCGTTCGGGGGCGGTAACGAAGCTGAAGACCGATGCGAACATCGGCGCGCCCGCATCTGAGGCGCCGTGAGCAGCCGCGGACGCGGTCCTGGACGTTCAGGAACGCGGAAGGGTCGCCACGCCCGGCCACGCTCATCGAGCGTTGACCACGCGCTGATTCGTTCGCCGTGCCGTCTGGCTGGGTCACGACCAGATCGTCCTGGAAGATGCCGCCGCAGTCGGGCAGCTCGTCTGTCTCGACGCGCGAGGCGAATGCGATCCGGCCCGCCGCTACGTCCCTCGCCAGCTTGGGCACGCATCGCCGGACATCACGCTGCGGTCTACTCTCGCATCCCTCAGCGTCCGTCACCGGATCAGGTCGTAGGCGCCCGGGGTGATGAGCAGCAGGCCGCCGAGGATGAGCACAACCAGGAGAATCGAGCGCTTCTGCCCTTGAACGGGCGCCTTCTCACCATGCTCTGGGAGCAGGAGTCGCCAGTTCAAGTCTCGCCATCCTGACTAGCCGCAGGCCACACTCCGGATACCCTGCCTGCCCGTTCAGGATGGCATAATCGGCGAATCAAGCGCGACGCCGCGGTAGGCCCCTTCACCAACAGCGGCCCTTGATTCTCGGGGTGCATGCCGGGTGATGCTCGCTAGCGGATACCAGTGTCGTAGCTGACCGCGACATGAGTCGCGTGGCCCTGGCTGATCCGGATGGTACGCGGTGTCCCCAGTGGGCCCCTCAGACCGGGCACCGGTTGAGCGACCAGGCGGTATACACCGACCGGCATCTCTCCTGCGCGCGCGGTGCCGGTCGCGTCCGTGGTGAGTGTCATCCCACGCGGCCCGTCCAAGCTCAGTCGAGCACCCTTCACGGGACGCGGCGCACACGTTGGATCAGCGATCCTCTCGACTGGGCATGCCGGCCCAGCCGTGACCCGCACTATCAGCGTCCCCGAGTGCTTGGTGCCGACGGATTGGCCACAGCCATCTGCGACCAGCAGCAGCAACCAGATCAGCAGCAGGCATCTCATGCTTGCTCTTCGACCGCCACACCCAAGCAGTAGTTCCAGGCCGCGCCTGCTCTCCGCATCGCGAGAATGCTGCGCGCTGAGCACCAGGCATGCGCCCCCGAGGCCGCAACTTTGGGCCCGAGCTATCGTCGGCTGGTGAATCGGCTCGAGATTCGCGCGTTTGCAAAGGACCACCTCGATGCGGCGGGATCGCTGCTGGCGACCCGGCATCGCGAACACCGCGCCGCCGAGCCGCTGCTCTCGGAGCGCTTCGAGGATCCCGACGCGACTCGTGGGGAGGTGGTGTCGCTGTGGGCGGAGGACCACGCGTCGGGTGCGGTCGCATTGCGCGGGGGGCAGGTGGTCGGGTTCCTGCTCGGAACCCGGAAGGACGATCGGAGGCGGGGGGCGAACGTCTGGATCGAAGCCGCCGGCTACGCGGTAGACGAGTCCGAGCTCATTCGCGATCTCTACGCCTTCGCGTCCCAGCGGTGGGTCGACGAAGGCCGCACGCGCCACTACGCACTGGTACCGCGACTCGACGAACACCTCGCGGCGTGGTTCCGACTGAGCTTCGGCGCGCAGCAGGCGCATGGGGTCACGGCGGTTGACCTGCGGGCGTGGCCGGCGGGAACTCGGCACGCAGAGCCCTTCGACGTCGAGGCGCTGATCGAGCTTGCGCCACTGGTATCCGATCACCAGGCACTCGCCCCCGTTTTCAGCGGAATCGACCAGGGCAACCGCGAGACCGAGGACGAGCTGCGGACGCTGCTTGCCGCCGAGATCGCAAACGACGACGTTGGTGAGCTCGTCTTTGAAAGCGGCGGGCACGTTGTCGCGGTGTTCGAACTCGCTCCCGTGGAGATCGCGTCAACGCACCGCGGTCTTGCACAGCCCGACAATGCGGCGTGCATTACCGGGGCGGCGAGCCTGCCTAACGTCCGAGGCTCGGGCGCCGGCCTCGCCTTGACGGACGCGGCGCATGCGTGGGCGCGCGAGCAGGGCTATGCGACGATCGTCACCGACTGGCGAGAGACGAACCTGCTCGCGTCGCGCTTCTGGCCGGCCCGCGGCTTCCGCCGCTCATTCCTGCGGCTCTACCGCTCGATCCCTTAGGCGGTCAACTCGTCTCAATCAAAGGGCGGCGGCGTACACCTCGTAGCGTTGCACTCCGGTCGGCTTGGGCCGATTCCGCTCCGGATCGGTCGCGCGCCGCTCGCCGACGGCGGCGAACAGCGCCTCCGCGCTGGCCTCATCGTCGAAGAGCATGACCGACAGGCGCCGGCCGCTCTCACGATCGACCAACCAGATTCCGCGCACACCGCGAGTCGCCTGGGCGGCAGGAACCACCTCCTCGAGGACGTGCGATATGCCGTCGGTGAGGTCTTTCGGCGCGTCCTCGAAGCTGATCACCTGACAGTACATGGATCCTCCTACAACTCCGTCGACATCTCGAACAGTGCTCATCATGACGATGTTCCAGACGTAACGGCAGCCGCAACCCCAATACAGGTGCAAACTGTGACGCTCAACGACTTAAGGGCGGATTGCTCGGCGAGGAGGACGCCGGCCAACGCATGTTTTTCCCCGAGCGGGATCGGGTATCGACGCTGACGTCGTCGAACGGAGGACACCGTGGACTACCACCGCCCGGTCCCACCGCAGGAATCGCGCCGGATCGCCCAGACGTTCGGGGCGCTCTACCTGATCACCTTCGCGACATCCATCCCCGCGCTGTGGCTGTACCAGCCGGTTCTCGACAACCCTGCCGGATACATCACCGGGGCGGGCCACAACAACAAGATCCTCCTGGGAGCGTTCCTGGAGCTGCTGCTGATTATCTCCAACATCGGCACAGCCACCGTGGTGTTTCCGCTGCTGAAGCGCGTGAACGAGATCTGTGCGATCAGCTACGTGACCGCTCGGGTCATGGAGTGCACGTTCATCCTGGTCGGAATCCTGACGATGGTTGCCGTGGTCACCTTGCAGCGGAACCCGTCTGCTGGAACCAGCGCGACGCTCGGCTCGATCGCATACACGCTCGCTGCGATCAAGGACTGGACGTTTCTGCTTGGCCCCGGCTTCGTGGTCGGCATCGGCAACGGATTGCTACTCGGCTACCTGATGTACCGATCCGAACTGGTGCCGAGGCCGATGGCCGTCCTCGGCCTTGTCGCGGGGCCAGTGCTCATCGTCTCGGGCATCGCCGTGATGTTCGGAGTTGCCCAGCAGGGCGGGCCGCTCCAGAGCATCGCAACGGTTCCCGAGTTCATCTGGGAGCTGTTCCTCGGGATCTACCCGCTGGTTTGGGGCTTCAATCTCGCCGCGCCAATCCTTCGAGGTGACGCAGGCTCGAGGCCCGCCATCATGTGAGGCCCGGACTCTGGCGCGATCGAGTACGTGGTACGGTCGATCGGCGTGAACGTCCGATGGGTCGCCTACCGCTTCTCCTTCCCCCGGGCGCCGATCCTCCAGAAGCGGGGAGGGCGAGCGACAGATGACCGATCGACCAGCCGGACACGGCACCGTGGCCACCACGGAGCACGGGATCGCGGGGATCGTCCCGTGAACCGCCGCAACCTGCGCGACGCCTTTCTCACGCTGTTCGGCGTGATCTCGGTCGTCAACGGAGCATTCGGCAACGGCCATCTGCTGATCGCCGTGGCGGGTGCGGTTGCGCTCGCGTTCGTTGCGTGGCAGCGGTGGCAGACGCGGCGGGCCGCGTCCGCGTAGTTCGGCCGCCGGCCGCGCGCACAATTGACGGCACCCGACGGCTCGGCGTAGGCTCGTTGGCGTCTGCCTCGGAGGAACCATGAGCGACTACGAGCGATACACCGAGATGTGCCGCGCGCACAGCTGGAGCGTCCCGGCCAGGTACAACATCGCCCACGACGTCTGCGACAAGCATCCGCGCGAGAAGCGGGCGATGGTCTGGGAGAGCTTCGACGGCTCGCGCCGCGAGCTGGTCTGGGGCGAGCTGCAGGACATGGCCGACCAGGCCGCGGCCATGCTGCGGCAGCACGGCGTCGGGCGCGGCGACCGCGTTGCAGTGGTGCTGCCGCCCGTGCCCGAGACCGCGGCCGTCTTCTTCGGCATCTGGAAGCTGGGAGCGATGCTGCTCTCGCTGTCGCTGCTGTACGGCGACGACGCCATCCGCTACCGGCTGGAGGACTCCGGGGCGAGCGTGGTCGTGACCGATCAGGCCAACGCCGGCCGCTTCACCGGGATCGCCGCAAAGCTGATCGTGCTCGAGCCCAACGCCCTGTCCGGCACGCCCGGCGAGCACATCGCGGCCGACACCGCAGCCGAGGATCCCGCCCAGCTCTACTACACCTCCGGCACCACCGGCCTTGCCAAAGGCATCGTGCACGCCCACCGCTACCTGCTCGCCCACGAGGAGTTCACGTACTGCCACGAGGTGCAGGACGGCGAGTCGTTCCACGGCATGGGCGAATGGGCCTGGGCGGCGGGGATCGCGCCGCTGCTGGGCCCGTGGCGGCTGGGCGCCGTCCAGTACGTCTACCGCCGGGAGCGCGGCTTCGACGCCGAGCAGCAGCTCGCCTTCCTGAGCCGAAACGGCGTGTCGAACGTCTTCACCACGCCCACAGCGATGCGCGCGATGATGGCGGTCGCCGACGCCGGCACGCGCCACCCGCAGCGGTTCCGCCGCGTCTGCTCGGCCGGCGAGCCGCTCAACCCGGAGGCGATCCGCTGGTTCCGTGAGCAGTTCGGCGTGACCGTGCTCGACTACTACGGGCTGACCGAGTCCTACCCGCTGGTCGCCAATTACCCCTCGATGGAGGTGCGCGAGGGGTCGATGGGCAGGCCGATGCCGGGCTGGGACGTGCAGATCCTGGACGAGGACGAGTCGCCGCTTGCCACCGGCGAGCGCGGTGAGATCTGCCTGCGCGCACGCTCCAACCCGCACTACCCGCTCGGCTACTGGAACCGGACCGACGACACCGAAGCGGTGTTCGGCGGCGACTGGTTCCACACCAAGGACGCGGCCGTCCGCGACGAGGACGGCTACATCTGGTACGAGGGCCGGGCCGACGACGTGATCATCGCCGCCGGATACCGTGTCGGGCCCTTCGAGGTGGAGTCGGTCTGCCTGGAGCACCCGGCGGTACGCGAGGCCGCCGCCGTGGCGTCGCCGGACGAGCTGCGCGGCAACGTCGTCAAGGCGTTCATCGTGGTGGCCGAGGGCCACACGGCCTCGGACGACCTGGCCGGCCAGATCCAGGCCCACGTCCGCGAGCGGCTGTCGGCCTACGCCTACCCGCGACGGGTCGAGTTCGTGGACGAGCTGCCAAAGACGCTGACCGGGAAGATCCGCCGCATCGAGCTGCGCCAGCTGGAACTGGAGCGCGCCGGCGGCACGGCTGCGCGCCCCTGACGCGCGAGCCGGATCCCGACCCAGCGGCTACTTCTCGCAGCGCATCCTCTGGAACGCTCCCAGCATCACCACCAGGAACACGATCACCAGCAGGAACGCGATCCACCCGCTACTCGTGACCAAGATCACGCTACCACCGTGCTGGGTCACTGCCAGGACAGGGCCACCGGCCCCGCCACGGGTCGCGCCGGCAGCAGCAGCTGCAGCACGTGGAGCGGCGTTGCCTGCTCGCTGAACGGAGGCGCGGCGGCGGCCACGACCCGGGTCGCGCCGCCGCTGGTCAGGGCCACTGCCAGGCGCCGTCCGTCGGGGGAAGCGGTGAGCCCGGTGATCCGTGCCGGCACGGTGGTCGTGTCGGTGCTCAGGCCCGGCTGGAGCAGCAGGTAGCGGTACAGCGTGGTGCCGGCAGCGACGAACAGCTGGTGGGGGCGCACCCAGGCGACGCTGGGCGCTCCCGGGCGGTGCGCGGCGCAGACGTCCGGCGCGCCACCGGTGGTGTCGACGATCCGAAGGCGCGTGCGGTCGGCGATCGCGAGCAGCCCCGACGTCGGCGCAAACGCGAGCGCCGTCGGGTGGCGCAGCCCGCAGTTTGGGGAGATCACCGCGGTGCGGCCGCTGGTGGCGTTGTGGACGGCGACGCGGCCGTCGGCGCGGACATAGGCGACCGCGAGCGAGTCCCACCGCCAGGACGGCGCCACCGCGGCCACGTGCCGGTCGACCAGGTAGTCGTGCGACAGCGTGCCCCACTCATCATGAAGCTGCTGGTGGCCGCCGACCTCGGTCAGGTACGCGATCCGGATCGGAAACGGCGACCACACGGCGGCGGTGACGGGGCCTGCCGTGCGCTGGGTCTGCGCGACACCGCCGGTGCCCGCGGCGACCGCGCGCAACGTGCGGCCGTGCGCCTCGAGCACGTAGACGGCGCCGGGGCTGACGGCGATCGCGGAGCGCGGCGCTCCGTGCAGCAGCACGCGGTGCGGGATCGCCACCCAGGCGCGGCCACCCACGAGGATCGAGAAGGCGCGTGCTCCCCGTGGCAGCAGCCCGGTATGCAGCCCAGCAGCCTGGGACGGTCTGGTCAGCGTTGCCGCGTCTGAGAACGGCCTCTCGCCGGTGGCGGCCAGCGTCACCCCGGTCGTCACCAGCACCATCGCCACAGCTGCGGCGATCACGACCCGCCACTGCGACCCGCGACCCGGCGCCGGCGCGGCGGCTGCTGCCAGCGCGGCGTCGCGGGCGCGGTCGTGGGCGTGCGACGAAGCCTCCACCGGCACATCGGTCAGGGCCTGCTCGAGCCGTCGTTCAAGTTCGCTCGGCATCGCGCTCCCGTTCTCGTTCCCGAAGGTCATCCAACGCACGCGCCAGGCGCGAGTTGACCGTGCCCGTCGGCAGCTCCAGCATCCGCGCAATCTCGGCCGGCGAGTAGCCGAGCCCATACCGCAGCACGATCACGACCCGCCGCTGCGGTGTCAGCGTTGCCACCGCCTCGAGCAGCGCGCGATCGTCGGCGCTCACGTCACGCCACTCGGCGCCGGGATGCGCGGCGACGTCCAGGCCGACCAGGCGCCGCTCGCTGCGCAGCAGGTCGAGTGCGCGGTTGATCACGATCCGGTGCAGCCAGGGCGCGAACGGCCGGCTCTGATCGAATCGGCCGAGCGCGGCGAAGGCCCGCTCGAACGCGTCCTGGACGATGTCATCGGCCATGTCGCGCCTGCCGCTGACCGTCCGCGCCAGCCGCCACGCCCCACCCCAGTGCCGCTCGAACAGCATCGCCGCTGCGTCACGCGAACCGCGATGCGCGCGGCCGACCAGCTCGCCGTCAGACGGCTCAACCATCGTCACACGAGTATTACGGACCACCGGCGGTTCTGCGTCCCGGGACGCGAGACTCTGACCCAGGCGTATGTCGGGCAGTGGCCCTCACGCACACCCAGCTCGCCCGGTTCACGGTGCCTCGCGTCGCAGCCGTTGGCGGCCTGGTGCTGGTGGTCGCAGCGGTCGGTGCCGTGGCATGGCACGCCCGCTCCCCGGGTCCGCCACAACCGGCCCCGGGTGATCCGTGGGCGGCCTACACGCACCGGTGGTCGCGCCTGCCCTCGCCGCCGCAGGCCAGGACCGGCGTGGCGCTTGCCTGGACAGGAAACGAACTGCTCTCGCTGGGAGGCGCCGTTCCCGGAGTCGGCCGACCGGCGCGCGACGGCTACGCGTTTGATCCGCGCACCGGACACTGGCGCCGCATCCCGCCCGCCCCAGGCCCGGGCAGAACCGATGCCGCCGCCGTGTGGACGGGGAGCGAGGTGCTGCTCGTCGGCGGATACAGCCGTGGCGAGCCGCCGCCCGCGAACGTCGCGTTCGACCCCGCTACGAACACCTGGCGGCGGATCGCCAAGCCGCCCTTCCTCATGCCGACTTCTGCGGCCAGGGTCTGGACGGGCCACACGCTGATCGTCTGGGGAGGCGGCCACGCCGGCCGCCTTGGAGCGCAGTACGTGCCTGCTACGAACCGGTGGCGCCGCATCGCCCGAGCGCCGATCAGGCTGAAGTCGCCCAGCGGCGCGTGGACCGGATCGCAGATGATCGTGTTCGGATCCTCGATCGGCGCCTCCTACGATCCCCACACCAACACCTGGCAGCGGCTCCCGCCATCGACCCTTGCACCGGAGGCAAGCTCGGTGGGATGGATCGGCCGGCGGTTGGTAGCGTGGGACTACGAGGGTGACACCCAGGACTACTCGCCGGCCACGAACCGCTGGTCGGCCACGTTTGCGAACCCCTTCGGCTTCGGCGAGTGCTTCCCCCAGACGGTCGTCACGGCGACGAGCATATTCGCGTGGTTCTGCGGCAATGCTGCGACGGTCGGAGGCACCGCGGGCGGCTGGTCGCTCGCCTCCGGCGGCGTCACCGCCCCCACGGTGCAGTACGGCGGCACCCGGCTCAAGCAATTCCAGACCGCCTCGCTCGCGCCGGCCGGGGCCGTGATCGCGCTCGCCGCCACCGGCGTCGTCGTCAACCACGACGGCCCATGCTTCGGATGCAAGCGCTCGCCGGTCAGGTACTGGGCCTACCGCCCCCAACCTGAGGCCGCCATGGATCGCACAGCGCCCGTGCGCCAGTCCGCGTCGCTGCACCTCGCGGCCGGGCAGCAGCACGCGAGCGTGCGAATCGGCTACCCACGATTCGGCGACACGTTCACGATCACCGCGGCCAGGCCCCGAGGCGCGGCTATCACCGGGTATCTCGAGGTCGATGGCCGCCGCATCGCCGAGTTCGACTGCCGATCGGTTTCCCACGCGAGGTGCCGGGCGGGGCCGTTCGAAGGGCTCGAGCGCGGAGCGGCGTCACGGATCTGGTACCTGGAGATCACGAAGCACACCCCGGCGCCGACGGACGTCTCCGTGACCGTCCGGTTCAGACGGCACTAGGCGATCGCCGCTCCCTACAAACGCCGACGCCGCCCGCGCCGCCTTCTAGGCAACGGGGCGGCATCATTCCTATCGCCACGGATAGGGGCGGGCGTGCTACATCGAAGAGATGACGCTGTTCAGGACGTCGCTGATCTTCGTCGACAGCAGTCCGAGCGTCACAACAACGGCGATCGTGATCACGCCGAGCACCACCGCGTACTCAGCCATGGTCTGGCCGGCCTCATCCTGCAGCTTCTGCAGAAACTCCGTCATGCTTTCCTCCTAGGGTCAAGGGTCGAACACTTTGCTATCGACGCAAAGGCCCACCTGACCCGCCCCTCTAAAGAGTGATCCGGTCTACCCATTGACCACAACCACATCAACGCGATCCCGCATGGGAGGTGATCCGCCAGGGCAGACCAGTCGTCCGCCTAGGCCCCCGGGCCGTACCTCAGCACGGTCACGGACGTGTCGGTGATCCGGATCTTCGCCCACGCCGCGTTGTTGGCGTAGCTGCTCTCCTTGACCAGGTGCCCCGGATCCGCGGTTGCGGTGAGACGGTACCTGCCGTTCGGGAGGCCGGTGATGTCGATCCACTGGAAGTTGGTCGAGGCCGAGTACTGGTCGCCCCAGCCCACGGACAGGCCCATCATCACGTTCAGCGCATCCGGGTTGCCGAACCCGCAGCTGTTACCCGGCACGTAGCGGGCCGTGCCCGGCGCGCCGGGTAGCGTCAGCCGGTACTTGACGTTGTCGAAGAAGCAGAACCCGTGCTTGGCCAATGCGCTGACGGTGCCTCCGCTGTCAACGTGGGCGAGCGTCCCGCCCTCCATGTCGAGTGAGTGCCAATGTTCGTGGCCGTCACCCGCGTACTGCATGGCGATCGAGGTCGCGCGGTCGGTGTGGCCGCCTACCGTGTTGTAGATCCGCTGCTTCACCGTCATCGGGCTGGACGTGTCCGGCCGGCTGCCGCGAACCTGGAGACGGCCCGCGCCGATGTTCACCATCACGGCGGTGTAGCGGAGCAACCGGTGCCCGGGCATGGTGTTGGTGTCGAGCGTGACGGTGCTCAGCTTGGCCATGCCCAAATCCGGCATCAACGCCGTGGCACCCGAGGCCGGAGCTGCGCCGGCCACGACGAACGCCAGAGCGACCACGATCACGACTCGTGCGATCACAACTGCCTCCCCATCCAGCTTCGATCACCCAACAGAGCCGGTCAAACGTACCATCGATCGCGCTCGGATCTAGCCCTGCCGATCGGATGTGGCGTGAATCGCGTCGCGGAACTCGGGCACCGATCGGAACACCGCCGTGAACGCCTCCTCGTCGAGCACGCCCAGCTCGACGGCGGTCATCGCGCGAACCGTTGCGTTGCGTGCCATCGCATATCCCGGACCAGCGTCCTGCGCACCCAGCTCGCCGAAGAACGACCCGGCCTCCAATGTCGCCAGGACCTCGCCGCCGCGGACGATCTCGACGGTGCCTCGATCAACTCGGACAGGCTCCGACAGCGCCGTCACGAGCGGATGCTCAGCCGGTTTCCTGCCCACCCCCGCATCCTCTCACGGGGTTGTTGACAGAACAACCGGTGGTTATCCCACAAACGGGGCGCCGATCGCCCACTTCCGCGTAGGCGCCGCTCGGCCGCGGCAGCGACACTTCGGTCATGGACTCCGTTCTCACAATCACACTGCTGATCGGGATCGGCGTGGCGTTGCTCCTCGCCCGCAGGCTCGACGACCCGATCGGCCGCGAGCTCGACGACATGCGTGGCGAGACCGAACTGCAGGCGCTGCTCACTCCGCTGTTCGCGTCTCGTCCGTAGCAGTGGCCGGGAACGCCTGCGGGGGGCGCGTTCCCATTCGCGGCAACGGCTAGAGCTCGACCTCGCCGCGGATGCACGTGACCGTGCCTCCGCCGACCCAGATCGTCCCGTCGCCGTCCGCGCTGATGTGGACGCGACCCTGCCGGCCGAGCACGGTGCCCTGGCTGGACACGTAGGGCGAGGTCGCCCGGCCACTCGCCAGCAGCCACCCGGCCAGCGAGGCGTTGAGGCTACCCGTCACCGGATCCTCCGCCGTCGCTCCCGACTTGGGGAAGAACGCGCGCACCTCGAAGGCCGCCTCGGAACCATCCGGATGGGGCCCCACGACGCCCAGGTCGATGTCCACGTACCCAGGCTCGAGCGCCAGCACCGCCGCCGCGTCGCGCAGCAGCACCGCCACCCAGCCCGGACCGTTGGCAACCCACTGGCTGTCGACGATCTCAGCGCGATCGATCCGCAGCAGCCCCGCGATCCGCTCGACCAGCTGCTCGTCCACATCTCCGGATCGCACCAGCGGCGGCGCCGCAAAGGCCAGGCCCTCCGGCGTTCGCCGCACCCGCACCAGACCGGCGCCGCACTCCTGCACGATCTGCTCGGCGTCGCGCGGGACACTGCCCGCCTCGAGCCACGCGTGGCACGTGCCCAGCGTTGGATGCCCGGCGAACGGCAGCTCCCGTTCCAGCGAGAAGATCCGCACTCGGTAGTCGGCCGCGTCGGTGGTCGGCGGCAGCACGAACGTTGTCTCCGACAGGTTCGTCCAGCTGGAGAAGCGGGCCAGCTCGTCGTCGTCCAGCCGCTCGCCGCCCAGCACCACCGCGACCGGGTTGCCCATGTAGGCGACGGAGGTGAAGACATCCACCTGCTGGAAGGGGCGAGGCATAGTGGCAGCACTCTAGCGACGACCGCTACGATCGCTCCATGGAACGCTCCGTGCATGACCGCGGCGGCTGGCCGGACGACGCGCCGATCGACCGCAACGAGCACGAGCTCGCAGACTGGGAGCTCCTCACCGACGCGCTGGTGGGCGCGCTCGGCGGCCGCGGTCTGATGAACGTCGATGAGATGCGCCGCGGCATCGAGAGCATGCCGCCCGACCAGTACGAGCGCGCCTCCTACTACGAGCGCTGGCTGTTTTCGATCGAAACGAACATGACCGAGAAGGGCGTGCTCGCGCCCGGCGAGCTCGACGCGAGGGTCGGCGGATGACGTACCACCCCGGCCAGCGGGTGCGGGTCGCGGCCCGGCCGCACGAGGGCCACCACCGCACGCCCGGCTACGTGAAGGGAAAGACCGGCACCGTCGAGCGGGCCTACGCGTCGTTCACGAACCCGGAGACGCGGGCGTACGGCGCCGACGGCCTGCCCGAGCAGCCGCTCTACCTGGTCGGCTTCGCCCAGCGCGACGTGTGGCCCGGCTACGCAGGCGGTCGCCGCGACCGCATCTACCTCGACCTGTTCGAGCACTGGCTGGAGGACGCAGAGTGAGCGAGCACGATCACGACCATCCCCACGAGCCGATCGGCAACGGCGACGAGCCGCCGGCTGCCGCCCGCGCCCGGGCACTCGAGCAGCTGCTGATCGAGAAGGGCGCCATCAGCCGCGAGGACGTGCGCGAGCGCATCGACTGGCTGGTGTCCCGGTCACCCGCCGACGGTGCCCGCCTGGTGGCACGAGCCTGGGTCGACCCCGACTTCAAGCAGCGTCTCCTTGCCGACGCCCGCTCCGCGGCGCTCGAGCTCGGCCTCGATCCCGGCCCGTCGCCGGTGGTCGTCGCCGTCGAGAACACCGACGACGTGCATCACATGGTCGTCTGCACGCTCTGCTCCTGCTACCCACGGGCGCTGCTCGGCCCTCCCCCGGCCTGGTACAAGAGCCTCCCCTACCGCTCGCGGGCCGTCTCCGACCCGCGCGGCGTGCTGGACGAGTTCGGCGTCGAGCTGGGCGACGACGTCGAGCTGCGGGTGCTCGACTCGACCGCCGATATCCGCTACCTGGTGATGCCGCGCCGTCCGGCCGGCACCGAGGGCATGAGCGAGGACGAGTTGGCCACGCTGATCACGCGCGACTCGATGATCGGCGTCGCGCAGCCGGCCGCGGCCGCCCCGATCGGGTAGAGGCGACGCCGGATTCCGTCCTGACACTCCGGGCGGCCCGTGAGGCCGACGGGCCCGCGATCGGCGCGATCAAGGTCGAGACCTGACGGCGCACCTACGCCGGCTTGCTCTCCCCCGCGTTCCTGTCGAGCCTCGATGTGGCCCAGGAGTCGGGTGAGGTGGCCGGCCTCTACGTGCGCCCGGCCGACCGGGGCCGGGGACCGGCCGGGCGATGCTGACGTGGCTGGTCGACGACTTGCTGGCGCGCCGGATGGGTCCGGTCGTGCTCTGGTACTTCGCCGGCAACGACCGGGCTGGACGTCCATGAGGTGCGCGCCCGGCTCGAATAGCCCGCGGTGATCACGGCAGGCAGTCCGCGTGGAACACGTAGTGCTTCGGGCACGGATCGAGGATCATCGGAGGCCGCGGCTGCTGGGTGAAGTCGAAGTCCTTGACCAGGTCGCCCAGCAGCGGCAGGTTCTCCCGGACGCTGGGCCGGGAGTCCGGCCGGCCATCGGTCTGGGGATCGAGCCGCTGGTGGGAGAGGAAGTCGTCCTCGATGAACTTCACGTAGGCGTCGAACGACAGCATCTGGTGGTCGATGAAGTCCTTCCGCGCGTACGGCGATATCACCATCGCCGGCACCCGCACTCCGTAGCCGTTCACGTCCACGTTGGGCGGGACGACGTGGTCGTAGAAGCCGCCCCAGTCGTCCCAGGAGACGAACACCGCCGTCGAGTTCCAGTCGGGGCTGCTCATCGCGGCGTTGACCACCGTCGTCACCCAGTCCTGCCCGCGCGAAACCATGGCCGGCGGGTGCTCGGACTCCGGCTCGCTCGGGATCACCCAGCTGACCGCGGGCAGCGTGCCCGCGCGGGCCGCCTCGAAGTAGCGGTGAGCCGGCTGGATGAACCGCTTCTGGCCGGTCTCCGTGACGTCGGTGAAGCTCGGCAGCGGATTCCAGATCGACGTCTTGGTCGCATTCTGCGAGGGCGCGTTGGGACAGATCATGTCGCCGTCCGTGCAATCGGGCACCCTGCCGGAGGCGACGTAGTAGCGCCACGAGACATGCTGCTGGTGGAGCAGGTAAGTGAGGTCGGTCCATGGCCAGGTGGGCCCGTCCTTCACGGCGTCGGGCGGCGGCGTGGGCCCCGGATCCGACCCGCAGCTCATCGGGTCGGACGCGGACTTGCACGTGGCCGACCAGGCCGAGACCATGAACATGTGCGCCGGCTCGCTCCATCCCAGGGTCGGTTCGAACAGGTGGTCCTGCAGCACGAAGTTGCGCGCGTACTTCCAGTAGTTGGGGATCTCGCGGGCGGTGTGGTACCCCATCACGTCGGGATCGCCGTGGTTCGGACAGGTGAACGCGTCCGGATTCGCGCGGCAGTAGCCGGCATGTCCGCCGGTGACCTCGGTGTTGACGAAGCCGTCCATCTTGCCGTGGTTGATGTCGGCGATGGCCGAGACCGCGTGGTGCGGCCCGCCCGCGTTGCGGTCGTGCGTGTCGTGGTAGGGCCGCTGGCAGACGTGCGTCAACACGTTCGGGACGCAGCTCGTGAACCGGCCGGACGGCGATCTGGGCAGGCCCTCGGCGCCGGGAAACGTGCCGAAGTATGAGTCGAACGACCGGTTCTCTTGCATCACCACGATCACGTGCTTGATCTTGCGGATGCCCTGCGGCGGGTCGACGTGCCTGGCCGGGGTGGTGTGCTCCGGCGCCGCCGCGCTGGGGCCGGCGCTGCGGCTTGCGATCGCGATTGCGGCGACGGCCGCGACGGCAACGCCCGCCACGATCGCAACGGCTCTGCGGCGATTCACGAAGGCTGGGACCGGGCGATTGGAAGCAAAGAGCGGCAGCGCGACATCGGCTGGCGCACAGGCTATACCACGCCTCCCGTGGTACCGTTGTGAGCCGGCTCCGGAGATGGGTAGGTGGGACGGGAACGTGGGCTACGAGAGCGACCGGCGTGGATTCCTGCGCGCGGCGGCGGCAGGGGTCGCGGGCCTTGCGCTGGCCTTGCGCGGCGCCTTTTGGGGTAGCTCGAGGGCCTCGGCGGCGACCGCACCCGAAGCGCTGCCGGCCGACAAGACCAACCACCGCTATGTGATCGAGTGCTGGCCGTGGGACGCCGACCCGTCCGTCGACAGCCAGTGCCCGGGGTGGCCGTTCAACCTGCCGTTCGCAAGCGCCTGACGCGCGGCCGCCGGCGCCCGAAATTGGCGTACGCCAATGCGCGTGCGCCATATTGAGGGTGATGCGACCGGTGAGATTCGTCCAGGCTGGCGGAATCGCGGGCCTCTCGGCTGTCGGAACGGTGATCGCACACGCCGGCCCGGGTGGGCTCGCCGATCGCCGCTGGCTGGCCGCGGCCGTGCTGGGCGCCGCCATGGCCCTGGCCGGGCTGGTGCTGACCCTGAAGCTGGTGCTGGCGCTTCGCGAACGGGCCGAGAGCGCCCGCGCGGGCCGCTTCCCGGAAGCCCCCCAACCCATGCCCGACGCGATCCCGTTCAGCGCCCTGGTGGGAGCCATGCTCGTCTGCCAGGGCTGCGCCCACTATGCCCTGCTGGCGGCGGGAGCGCCCGCCCATGACGGGCCTGCCGGCAGCCTGACGCTGCACCTGTTGCTGGCGATCGCGGCCGCCGCGATCGTCGCGCTCGCGAGCCGTGCCGTGCGACGCGCCGCCGAGACGCTCGCATCCGCGATCGCCTACGCCCTGGCTCTGCTGCTCTCGGAGCGGCCCAGACTGCGTGCGCCGCAGACCTCCGAGCACCGTCGCATGCGGCGTCGCGCCGGCGGTGTGCGCGGTCGTGCACCACCCGCCTCGGTCCCGGCTTTGTAGGTCGCGCACCGGCGACGCGCAGCAGCATGGCCGCATGGCCTGCTGCCGCTCGTGGTGAGCGAGACCGCTGACGAGTGACCGGGCCCGCAGGGGCCCGGAAAGGAGGAACCGAGATGGGTACAGCCCGAAGGCAACGTGAGGCCGCCGAGGCGGCCCGCCGACATCGAACACAGCGAATGGTCTGGGCCGCCACTGCCTGTGTGGCGCTGATCGTGGTGGCGGCGACCGTCGCGATCGTGGCGCGGTCACAGACCGGCGTCGCACCGCCGCCCGCACATACCACGTCGGCGGCCGATCGCAACGCGCCGGCAGCACTGAAGCGCGCCGCCGCCGCCATCGGCTTCCACACGTCCACCGAGCCGGGCGTGGGCGTGCTCGAGAACGAGCCCGCCAGCGCGGCCCGGGCGCCCACGAACCCCGACCTGCTGAAGCCGGGCACGCTCGCTCCGGCCTTCACGCTGCAGACCCCCGAGGGGCAGACCGTCAGCCTGTCGGACTTCCGGGGCAAGCCGGTGCTGTTGGAGCTGTTCGCGACGTGGTGCCCCCACTGCCAGGCCGAGGCACCGCACCTGGCCAAGCTCGCAAACGAGCTGCAGCCGAAGGGCGTCGCGTTCGTCTCGATCAACGCCGACTCCGAGAACGCGGCCAGCGTGTACGCCTTCCACCGCTACTTCGGGCTGCCGTACCCGGCGCTGCTCGACCTGGGCACGCCGACCGGGTCGTTCACGCAACCGGGCGCTTCGGGGCCGGTCACGTCGGCGTACCACCTGCGGTCCTACCCCACGTTCTACGTGATATCGCCGACCGGGGGGATCACCTTCGCGAGCGACGGCGAGCAGCCGGACGCCCTGCTTCGCCAGGAGTTGCTGCAGGCGCGAACCTGAACTCTTCTCTCATCCTGGTCCAGATCAGCTGTGGCAGTATGCGTCCCCGTGCGATCCTTCCCTGCCGGGCGACGAACGGCGCTCTCACTGATCCTCGTCGTGATCGGCCTCGTCGCGCTGGTGCTGCTGACCACCGGCGAGACGCCGGTCGACCCGTGGGCGCCGGTCAAGGCCAGCGCGCCTCCGCCGCCCGCCCCGAACCGCGATCCGCTGCCGCTCGCGCCCTCAACGACGCCGATCAAGCACATCGTCTATATCGTCAAGGAGAACCGCACCTACGACAACCTGTTCGGCCGCTTCCCGGAGGGCGACGGTGCCACGACCGGCAAGGCGCTGGACGGCACCACGATCCGGCTGGGCCCGTTGCCGGACAAGCAGGTGGACCTCCAGCACAACCACTTCTGGGCGGTGAAGGACATCAACAACGGAGCCATGAACGGCTTCTCCGCCACCAAGGACAAGGCCGGACACCGGACGACGCTCGCCTATACCACCGCCGGCCCGGGGCAGCTGCCCGACTACTGGGGCTGGGCGCGCCGCTATGGCCTCGGCGACCACATGTTCACGTCGGTGCCGAGCTCGAGCTACCCGAACCACCTCTTCACCGTGGCCGGCCAGTCTGCCGGCGTGATCGACGGGCCCAGCTCCGGCACCCGCTGGTGGGGATGCGACGGGCCGCCCGGCACCACCGTTCCGATCCCCTCCCTCGACACGAAGTCGATCATCGGGCGAAAGTCGGTGTGCGTGGATATCCCCAGCGTGGCCGGTCAGACCACGCGCCACCCCAGCGTCACCTGGAGCACCTACGGAGCGATGCCGGGCCAGCTCGGCTACGGCTGGGTGGCGCTGGACGCGGTCAAGCGGGTGCGCGAGAGCGTCACCTGGGACCAGCACTATGCGCCCTGGCAGTGGTTCACGTCGGACGTCAAGCAGGGGCACCTGGCCTCGATCACCTGGATGACCCCGCCCTTCAACGAGAGCGACCACCCCGGCGGCCCTTCGCTGTGTCAGGGCGAGAACTGGACGGCTCGCCAGGTGAATGCGATCGAGAGCTCACCGCTCTGGAGGAGCACCGCGATCGTGATCGTGTGGGACGACTTCGGCGGCTTCTACGACCACGTGTCACCGCCGCGGTTCGACCGCTTCGGGCTCGGCCCGCGCTCGCCGCTGCTGGTGATCTCGCCGTGGGCCAAGCGCGGTATCGACCACGACACCTACGACTTCACGTCGGTGATCAAGTTCGCGGCCGAGAACTTCGGGCTGCCGCTGCTCACCTCCCGCGAGCGGAAGGTCAACTCGCTGCGATCGGCGTTCCAGTTCCAGCATCCGCTGAAGCCCTGGATCGCGCCGCTGCACACCTGCCCGAAGGTGAAGTTCACGCAGACCGAGGCGGCCGGCGCGATCGACTACGACTAGATGGTTTCGGCGGCGGCCCTAGGCGCTTGCCGCGACGACGCCGGCAGCGACCGCGCGAACCGGCGGGTGGCGCGGTCATCCACGAACATCACCACCGGGCCGTGGGCGATCAGCCCCTCCGGCGCCCGCTCCTTGAGGATGTCCGGCAGGAAGTCGTTGACCAGCCATTCGCGGCCATGGGCGACCGTGGCGCTGATCAGCATCCGCGTCAGCTGGACGTCCAGCGCCTCCAGCTCCACCACGACCGGGCGGCGCACGAACCGGGTGGGGCCGGCCGGCACGATCTGAGCCACGTCCTCGACCAGCCGCCGAGCCTCGTCGCTGTCGGTCACGAACAGCTCGATCTCGACCTCGCGAGCGCCGCTGGGCAGGATTCGGGCGCCGAAGATCTGGGAGTTGTTGACCCGGATCGTCTCGCCGGTGACGGCCCGCAACGTGGTCGAGCGAAGCGACACCTCCTCCACCACCCCCGACAGGCCGAGCGGCTCGATCACGATCGTGTCGCCGACCGAGAACCAGCCCTCGAAGAACATCAGCAGGCCGGCGACGAGGTCGGTGAGGAAGCGCTGGCCCGCGAATCCGATCAGCACCACAAGCAGCGATGCGCCGGCGATCGCGGTGCTCTTCGTCCAGCCCAGCAGCTGGCCGATCGAGATCGCGATCGCCAATCCGTACGCCAGGTAGCGGATGCTGGTGCGGACCAGCGAGATCATCGTCTCGCGGCGGTTCAGGCGCAGCAGCACGCCGGTGTCGGCCGGCGCCGCCTCTTCGCCGAGCTGGCGCCGCTCGTACCGGCGCACCGCGAACTCGGCCACGATCCCCGAGGCGCGCGATATCAGCCAGGCCGCCACGAACGCCGTGACGATCACGCCGGCCGTCGTCCAGCCGCCGCCCAGATGTATCCCGTGGGTGCTCGCGAGCATGGCGGCATGGTAGGCCGATCCACGCTCGCGTTCGGCGTATGGTGCCGTTCATGGGTGCAGTTGCCGCACCGCGCAGCAGTCGCCCCGCCGGGCCGGTCTCGCCGGCCGCGGCGGCGCTGGTGGCGCTGGCGGCGACCGTGATCCTGCTGGTCTCGCCGAGGCCGGTCACACCGGCAGCCACGCCGGCCACGCCGATTCCCGACCAGACCGGCCCGGTCGCGTTCACGAGCCTCGGCGCGACGTATCTGTCAGCGCCCGCCGACCCCGCTCTGCACCTCGCCTTCGCCGACGTCCAGAACAGGGGCGACCATCCCATCACGGTCACGTCGGTGCTGCTGCCGAAGGGCGCGCACGTCGATGACATCGCACTGAAGCGGATCAGCCGCAGCGGTGCCACGTTCGGGCCGCCGCAGCGGCAGTCAACCCAGCCGTTCGACCTGCGGCTGCCGCCGCGCGCAACGCTGCAGATCGACTTCCACTTCCGCGCCCGCGGCTGCGCGACGCACCGGCCCGTGCAGGTGCCGGCGCTGCGCCAACCGCTCGTAGTCGGCTACAGCGCCGGCGGCAAGGCCTTCGCCGCGACCGTGCGCGGCGGCTTCCTGCCACGCTGTTGAACGGCTAGGCCCGTGCCAGCATGACCACGGCGGCGGCCGCGTCGTCCACGCTCAGCGCATCGGTGCTCAGCACCACGTCGTACTGGCTGGGCAGCTCCTGCTTGACGTCGTGGAACCGGCGCAGGTAGTCGGCGCGCGCCTTGCGCCCGCCCTCGACCAGCTCGCCGGCGCGCCTGGCATCCACCCCGGCGGTGGCGACCAGCCGTTCGGCACACGCTTCGGGCGACCCGGTCACCCACACCCGCAGCGCCTCCGTGCGGCCGGCCAGCACGTGCGACGCGGCATGGGCCACGATCACGACGTCGCCCTCGTCGGCCGTCTGTCGCACCGCCTCGCGGATCAGCTCGCGGACGTCCTCACCGGGTGCGGCCGGCAGCTGCACGTCGGCTGCGTAGATGTACGGCTCGGGCAGCCCGGCCGCCGACTGCTCGACCGCATCCAGCAGGCGTGCGATCAGCCCTCGCCGCTCCTCGGCGCCGGCCACCCTGGCGTGGTCGAGCCCCGATTCCTCGGCCACCCGCCGCACGATCTCCTCGTCCACGTACCGGAAGCCCAGCTGCGACGCGACCGCACGGCCCACGTCCTCGCCACCGGCACCCACGTCACGCGATATGCACACCACTCGATAGCTCATGGGGCGAGACTATCGGAAACGGGGAGCTAACTGGACGGGTGGCGGTCACGCGGAGACGTGGCGTAGCGGGGCGGTACCTCCGAGCCCGGCAGCCGACCCCGCTCGGTCGTGGCGGCACGGCCGGCACGCCGGAAGCGTCGCTGGCGCACCGGGCGTCCACCACCTCCACGCTGGAGTGTCCCGCCGGTCCCTGCTGATCAAGGTGCCGGCGATGGCCGGCCTAAACCGACGCCGGTCCGCGGCTGCATGGAGAGCAGCAGCACACCCTCCTCGGCGGTGGCGTCGTGCAGGCAGCACCAACACCACCTACAACGCGGCCAATCCCGGTTTCGTGAGATCCCTCAGCCGCGGTCGGTGCGGCGCCGGCGCTTGTTGACGCGCATCGAGCGCGCGGCCCGCCGCACCAGCTCCAGCGGCCCCTCCCCCGGCTTGGCCTCGATCACGCCCATCGAGACGCCGCCGCTGATCTCGAACACGCGCGGATGCAGCGGCTGTCTCTCGAACCGCCGCGCTATCTTCCTGGCCCGTTTCCGGGCCTGCTTACGTGTGGTGTCGGGCATGATCACTATGAACTCGTCGCCGCCCATGCGGGCCGCGATGTGACGCGGTGCAATCGACTCCGTGATCGAGCGGGCCAGCGTGCTGATCAGGTGGTCGCCCTGCGCGTAGCCGATCGCGTCGTTCACCTCCTTCAGCCCGTCCACGTCCAGCAGCAGCAGGCACAGGTGCGCCTGCTCGGAGCACATCTGCTCCAGCACATGGTCGAGCGCACGCCGGTTGGCGAGGCCCGTGAGCTGGTCGGTGAGCGCCGCCCGGCGCAGCTCGTCGCGCTCGAGCTGCGCGTACAACAACGGCGCCACCATGTCGGCGAAGAGTCGCAGCTGGCCGCGGTGCTGGGCGCCGATCCAGGCTCCGCCCTCGCGCACCGCCACCAGGTCGGCGAGGTGCACGCCGGAGCTCGACATCGGGATGCGCACGGCCATCTGCCCGGGTCGCAGATCGAGCAGCGCGAAGCTGTCGTCGTCCTCGGGCGGTGCCGCACCGGGCAAATCGAAGATACGCCCGGCCAGACAGCGCACGTCGAAGCCCTCGAGACGCAGGGCGACGTCCGGCACGAGCTCCTCGCCACCGTCGCAGATGGCGGTCACCAGCTGATCCAGCCGGTGCTCGCCGAACACCTCGTCCAGGATCGTCGGCAACGCCTGGTGGAAGGCGTCGTCGGCCGCCTGATCCCAGGCAGCATCGTTCGCGGGTACCGGATCGGAGCCACGTACGGTCACCACTCGACTTTACGAGCCTCAGAGGCCGGCAGCTAGCGGTACCGGTTTCCCGGCCGGCCGTTCAGCGCTCGCCGCGCTCGCGGAGGTTATCGGCTGCGTGGCGCAGCCGGTCACGCAGGCTCAGCTGCTGGGTGTCCTCGCCGACGCTGATGGGCTCGGCCAGGCTCGTCGGCGGCGCGACCACGTCCGGCTGCTCCGGCCACGACGGTTCGCCGTTGGGCTCGAAGTCACCGTTCCGGGCCGCCTGCGGCGCCGCCGACAGCTCCTGCTCGAGCTCCTCGATGCGGTCGAGCAGCATCGCGATCGCCCGGCCCATCGCACGCCGTTCCGGATCATCCGCCTCGCACAGCTGATCGGCCCACTGCCGCAGCTCGCGCTGCTCGCCCGTGTTCATTCGCACATATTACGCGCAGAACGAGTCGATCAGCGCCCTGCCACCGCAACCTCCACCATCTGGAAGTCGGTGGAGTCGCTGCCCAGCTCGGACACGGTGATGTCGGCGCCCCCCGCAAGGCCGCCCGTGTAGTCGATCCCGGCAACCGGAATCTGCGTCGTCTGCCAGCTGCCGGTGTTGGTCTTGGTGATCGTCACAGTCTGGGTGGGATCGGTGCCCCAGCTGACGTTGAAGCTGCCGGTGCCGGTGTCCAGGTAGGTGACGCGCAGCGTGGTCAACGACGACGCCAGGTCGCTCCGGAAGGTCGGATCGAGGGCGAAGCTCATGGTGTTGGTGGATGTGCCGCCCGTGATCTTGCGTGCGTAGCGGCCAAAGCGCTGCGTGGCCGGTCCGATCATCGACGCGCCGGCGTTGCTGTCGACGGGCACCGTGCTGGTGGACGGGTTCAGCTGCGTCATGAACCAGGTGAAGTTGCCGGCCATGCGGCCCGTTCCCTGCCGCAGGGCCACCCATGCGCCCGGCGATCCCGCCGGATCCCACTGATGGCCCGCGTACGCATTGGCGAAGTCGAAGGCGGCCCGGAACTCCAGGTTCGTCTGCCCCTGGCTGAGCACGCTGCCGTAGACGGCGATCGATCGCACGCCCTTGTTCAGCTCCAGCAGGATCCGCCAGTAGTTCCAGCTGACGAGGTTCTTCTTGCCGGCGTAGCTGATCGGCTCCCAGTAGGCGTTGCTGCTGCCCATCCGCACCTGGTTGTAGGCGAACAGGTCGAAGGCGTCGCGTATCGGTTGCGGATCGATATCGGAGCCGGTGCCCATGATGATGGCGCCGCCGGTCCCCAGCCAGTCCATCGGGCAGTGCCCCGGCCACTGCGTCCACACCTGCGCCCTCAGGGCCACCTGGATCTGCGGCAGCATCTGCAGCCGGTACAGATTCATGACGTTGGAGTAGTAGGCGTTGCGCACGTCCTTCGACCAGAGCGTCTTGACCTTGTGCCCGGAGGGCGTCGCCGTGCACGTGTAGCCAGCGGGCAGGTCGGTCAGCTCGGTGCCGATCGCGTTGGGAGCGGAGCGCACCAGTGCGACGGTGGACTCATACGGCGAAGCCTTGAGGTGCGCCGCGAGCGCCGACACCAGCTCGGTCTGCACCGTCATGTAGACGGGATCCCAGTACTGCGGGACGGCCTGCTTCTGCACCGTGCCGCAGCGCGCGACCACGTTCCAGAGCCAGGCCGGCTTGGTGGTCGAGTTGACCTGCACGGTCGCGACCTTGCCGATCGAGGCGTAGTACTTCAGCTCGGAGTCCAGCGAGCTCCAGTTGAAGGTCTTGCGCTTGGGCTCGATGGTGGCCCAGTCGAGCGTGATCTGGCCGCCGCGCACATACGGTGCGGTGGCGCCGGAATCGTTGGCCCAGACCTGGTAGATACCGGCCACGGGCAGCGGGTTCGCGGACGCCGTGGCAGTAAACACGAGCCACGCAAGCAGCGCAGCGACGAGCACAGAGACGCGTTGGAGATTCACTGGAAGACCCCTTCCGTTGCGGCCGACCCTCGGCCTCACAGGGAGATTGGTTGGGACCCGTCCTCCTCGTCCCCCTGCAGAACCATCCTGGCATTCCCCAACGACGTGACGCATCCCCCATCTGGGGGGCACCGCTTAAGCGACTCGCCGGGGACGATCGGGATCGAACCCGCAAATCATTCCGATCGCTCTACACCGCTTGCGTTTGTGCCGTAGCATGGAGACCCGAACGGCACGGCGAAGAGAAGCAGGGCGTGTCGCCAACGGCACACTTCGGGCAGCACGACGAGTCGCCGATGTGCAGGAGTGTCACTAGACGGGGCGGGGCAGTCCCCTTGCTCCAACCACGATCCCCGAGTTCAGGCAGCCGAGCGGATCACCGACTCACTCGATCGGGGTCTCCCCGCTGCGCGGAGCGATTAGGGTGGTTCTGTGCCGAGGCGGACACCTCCGGGAGACCTGCAGACGATCAGCCCGGCCCAGGCGCGCTTTATCTCTTGGGTGTCGGAAGTGCTGGTTGACATCGTCGTGCTGAACCTGTTCGTCGAGTTCGTCCAGACGGTCGTCATCGACTCGTTCTATATCTCAATCTTGACGGCTGTACTGCTGAAGTTGATGGTCGACGCGGTCAAGGGCCTCGAACAGGCAGTCTCCGCCTACTTTGCCGCGAAGCCAGGGGGAGCTTGGAGGACAGTTCGCGTCGTCGCCGGTTTGCTGATCCTGTTCCTGAGCAAGTTCCTCATCCTTGAGGTGGTGAACTTTGTGTTCAGAGACCACGTGGAACTCGGCAGCTTCATCGAAGTCGCCGCCATCGTCGTCACCATGCTCGCCGCGAACTTCATACTCCAAGGCGTCTATCAGACGCTCGCCAGTCGCGACCCGTAGGCAGCCGCTCGCCCCAGGGCCGGGCTGCCTCGGTCGGCTACGGCTTGGTGAATGCGGCTCGAAGCTGTTGTTCGTCCTCCTGCGCCAGGTTCGAGTGGATCAGGTGGACTGGATAGAACCTCGAACGCCGAGGCTTCAACGTCTTCGGGTGATCTTTGAGCCGGGCCTCCCGGAGTTCGCGCCGGTGTGCCGCGCGTCGATCGCGCGTCGAGTCGCCTCGGTGCGAACGCGATCGCAGATCATCGTCCGATTCACCTCCATCTCCTCGTGCCTCGGGTCCGGCGGGTGTCTTGTCGGCGTTCGCACTAGCCTAGTGAGCCGGCGTCTAGCTCGTTGGCTGGAGGCCTGGGTGGCGGTCGAGATAGTCGTCGACGCCGGCGCGGACGCTGCTGTAGAGACGATCCTCTCCCAGGGCCCGTTCGACGCCGCTCGCTTTCAGACGTGCATGTAGCGGCGCCTTGACGCGGGCGAAGGCGAGGCTCACGCCGGAGTCTGTCGACTCTTCGATCAGTTCGGAGAGGACGTCCGACGCCGTTGTGTCCATGTAGGAGATCGCCCCGGCGTCCACGAGCACCTGCTCAACTTGCGTCCAGAGGCGGCGCAACTCGCGGAAATTGAAGAAATGGGCGACGGCGGTGATCACAATCGCGCCGAGCACCGTCTCCGGCAGGTCGTGAACCAGCGGCGTCAGCGCGATCAGGGTCACGACCACCAGCACCAGCTCGAACAGGTTGAACAGGGGCGTTCGGACGCCGGCGGCGTCCGCCACCGCCGAGCGCGACAGGCTGGCGTCGACGGGGAAGCCCTGGGTGACGCCCGCCCCCAGGTTGGATGCGCCGAGCGCCAGCAACTCCGCATTGGCGTCGACCGGGTACCGGTCGCGTACCGCAAACGTGCGCGCGCCCGCGATCGACTCGGAGTAGGCGACGAGCGCGAGTGCCGCGGCGTCCGGTACCAAGTCGAGACGCATCGCCGCTCATGGCGCGACCACGGTCCTCGACTGCATCGTTCCCCTAACCGCGGCCCATCTGGTCGATGCAGACGGTGACCGCCAAGAGCAACGCGTCGTCCTGCCCGGGAGCGACCTCGATGCCGTAAGTATCGCGAACCCGGAACCACTTCTTCGAGACCTCGGCGACCTTCTCCCCGTCACACTCGATCTCGTACTCGTGGTCGACGACGTTGCCCTTCGCCGACATGTCCCCGCCACCCTCGACGCCGATCGCGTAGCGGTCGCGAATCCCCACCAACGCCTTCTTCACCGTCGCCACCGTCTTTCCGTCACGCTCGATCTCCATCCGATCGCGCACACTGAGCTTCTTCTCCTGGATCGAGTAGAGCTCCTCTCCCGATGGATTCTCCAACACCAGCGTGTCCCGCACCCGCAGCGCCTTGCCGTTCACCCGGAACGCCCGCTCGCCACCTTCGGTCTCGATCCAGGAGTCGTCACCGATCGAAAGCAGCTTCTCCCGCATCGCATACCGCGTCCCATCCAAGCCACCTCGGTCTCGCAGTCGTGGCATCTCAACCCCCCTTTGCCGGTGGGCGCCGCCGACGCATCTGCTGGTAGCGTCCGGTGCCGACTGGATTCTGCCAGAGACCCAACTCTAACAATCTCTTCGTTTTGCGCCGCTTCACGACACTATTGGGAATTCGTATCGCCGGCACGATCACGCCCAGACACACGAAGCCACTCCCGCGCGTCCGCGCAATCGAACGGCGAGTGTCGGTGCGGTTCGCTCACGACGACTAGCCCCGGACGCTGCCGAGCGCCGGTATCTTGGCGGGCGACGGAGGTAGGAGCCTCATAAACTGAATCGTCGAGCCTACTTGGCACCTCCCCACGCAGTGCCAAGTCGCCGCGGGCTTCGCAGCACAAATGCTTCACGCTCTACTTCAAGTGCTCTTGTACGCCGTTCTTGCGGGTCTCAGCCCGCTGGCGTTGGCGGCGACGATTACCGTGATGCACGGGGGACGGCCGAAGGCGCTGGCGTTCGGCATCGGGTTCGTGGCGGCGCAGCTGCTGACCTGCTCGCTCTTCGTAGTCATCGATGTCTCCGCCACGGGATCGAGCAGGAAGCACTATCCAGGCGTCCAGGCCACGCTGGAAGCCGGAGTCGCCGTAGCATTGATCTGGCTCGCAGGGCGGGTTCGCCGGAGAGGTGTTGTCAAGGGCGAGGGCACGAACGAGCGCACGAGCAGGTTGCTCGAGCGGCTCGGCCGTTTGAGCCTCCTCACTACGCTCGCCGCGGGCGTCGTGCTTGGAATCGGGATCCCGAAGCGACTCGTGCTTGCAGCGCTTGCGGCAACGGCGATCAGCACCGCCGGCCTGCACTCCTCAGTCGAGGCCGTCCTCGTGGTCTTCTTCGCCGCGATCGCTACTGCGCTGGTGTGGGTCCCGGTGACCCTCTTCACGCTCTTCGGCGAGCAGGTCGTCGCGCTGATGAAGCGTGCCCAAGAGGAGGTGGTCCGTCGTCAGCCGCAAGTGACCGTCTACGCGCTCCTACTCCTCGCCGCCATGTTCGCGATCGACGCAGCCGACGTCCTGCTGACCCAAATCCTCTAAGAACTGGTTTCAGAATGACTCCTGGAGTTGGCGCCAGCAGATCAGGGAGCAGCCGATGGCGAGGAAGGCTTCGTGCAGATCGGCGCGGCGTTCGTAGCAGATGGCGAGGCGTTTGAAGGCGTGCAGCCAGGCGAAGCTGCGTTCAACGACCCAGCGGACGCGGCCGAGCCGGAGCCGTTGGTGGTGTTGCGGCGGGCGATGCGGTGGCGGATGCCGCGGGCGCGGAGTTGGCGGCGGTACTTGTCGTGGTCAAAGCCGCGGTCGGCGTAGACGACATCGGGGCGGTGGCGGGGCCGGCCGCGACGCCCACCGACGGGGCCGATGCGGTCAAGCAGCGGCATCAGCTGGGTGACGTCGTTGCGGTTGCCTGGCGTGGTGGCGTAGGCCAGCGGCAGCCCGGCGGCGTCGACCACGAGGTGGTGTTTAGCGCCTAACCGGCCGCGATCGACCGGGCTCGGGCCCGTCGCCGAGCCCCCTTTTTGGCCTGCACATGACTGGCATCCACGCACGCCGCGACCAGTCGATGCGATCAGCCGCGCGCAGTCGCTGAAGCAGCTGGGCGTGCAGACGCGGCCACACGCCCACCTGCGTCCACTCCTGCAGCCGCCGCCAGCAGGTGACGCCCGAGCCATAGCCAAGCGAAACCGCCGCTCGCGCGACGGCAACAGCAGCTCGATCACCGCCCACAACTCATCCGACACCTCCCACCCAGCACGTCCCATGACAGGCCTCCATCGTAGACACCACGATGGGGCTCAACCTTCGCCGCCACCCCGCCCACACCTTCATTCTGAACCCAGTTCTTACTCGTGTACGGGTGCACACAGCCGGCCGGAAGCGGTCAGTCGGCGGGCAGCAACGCGCGGTCCCAGTTTGCGAACCGCGGCTGTGGGGTCATGCCAACGCGCTCATACAGCCGGTTGGCGCCGGTGCTCGACTCGCTGTCGACCACCAGCTGCGCGCCCAGTTTCCCGAGCTCGTGGAACTTCACGAAGCTGCGGCGCAGCAGCGCCTCGCCGAGGCCGCGGCCACGGGCCTCGCGGCGTACACCAAGCCAGCCGATGTAGCCGAGCTCGGGATCCTCCTCGGCGTCGGCGGCGGCCAGCAGCAGACCCACCAGCCGCTCGCCGTCCCAGGCCAGATACCAGAGCTGGGGATCGAAGGTGTCGCTGGCGTAGATGGTGCGATGCAGCCACGACTGCTCGGACGGGAACCCGTCGCCCCAGTGATCCTCGAACGCCGCGGCCGCGCACGCGTAGACCTGACGCTCCTGGCCGGGGACGAACGTGCGGACGTCGATCCCCGGAACGTCGGCCGACGGCGGCGGCGGGCCGTCGAACCGAAGCGACATCGACCAGAACACGCGCACCTCGCGGAATCCGCGGGCAGTCAGCAGCGCCGCCACCCGCGGCTCGCCCGCAAGCACCCCGATCCGGAGGGTGACGTCCTTGCGGCCGGCAGCCCGCTCCCGGCCGCGCCGCTCGACCTCCTCGATGATGGCCGACCCGATTCCGCGATTGTGGTGCGATAGGGCCACCGCGCCGATCACGGTCATGGTGGTCTGGGGCGGCTCGAAGTCGATCATGAAGTACCCCGCGATCGCCCCGCCGCTGTCGGTGATCACGCCGAAGTCGCGGTCGAGCCTGGCGCCGGGCGCCGTCCAGGCGGTGGTGACCCACTCCACGCTGGCGACCGGGACGCCGGTCAGCGCCACCGTCTCCTCGTTCAGCATGTCGGCGATCGCAGGACCGTCCTCGATCACGGGCGCCCGCAGCCGGTATCCGGGCGGAAGATCCATGGCCCGATGCTAGATGAGGACGCTCACGGTCACATCATCCGGTTGTCGCGATGAAGCCAGGTCCTCCAACTGACCGGCCGCGCACGGCCGCTCGCTAGACTCACCCGCCGTGCCAGCCGAGCCCTTCGAAGCCCGATACCGCGCGCGCAGCCTGTGGCTGGACGGCCTGCCCGGGTCGCTGACGCCGCGGCGCTCGCTGGGGGCGTCGGCCGACAGTGACGTCGCGATCGTGGGCGCCGGGTTCACCGGCCTGTGGTCGGCGTACTACCTGATGCAGCACCAGCCCGACCTGCGCGTGACGGTGGTCGAGAGCGAGATCGCCGGGTACGGCCCGTCCGGCCGCAACGGCGGCTGGGTCTCGTCCGGCCTATCCGGCAGCGCGAAGCTCTACTGCCGCAGCCACGGGCAGGACGCCGTCGTGCGCGCGCAGCGCGAGACGCAGACGACCGTCGACGAGATCGGACGCGTGATCGAGCAGGAGGGCATCGACTGCGGCTACCTGAAGTCCGGCTGGATGATGGTCGCCACCAGCGCACCGCAGGAGCGCCGGCTGGCGGACAGCCAGCGCTCGGCGCGGGCGCTGGGAGCCGACGAGGTGGACTGGCAGACGCTGACGCCCGAGCAGGCCGACGCCTACGCGCGCGTCGACGGGCGGATCGCGGCCGCGTACTCGCCGCACGGCGCCCGCATCGATCCGGCCCGGTTGGTCCGCGGCCTGGCCGAGGCCTGCGAGCGGCTGGGCGTGGTCATCCACGAGCGCACGCCGGCGCTGGAGCTCGCCCCCGGACGGGTTCGCTGCCCGGGCGGAGAGCTGCGGGCGACCACGGTGCTGCGCGCAACCGAGTCCTACACCACGCAGCTGCCAGGACAGGCGCTGCGCTACCTGCCGCTCTACTCGCTGATGATCGCGACCGAGCCGCTGCCGCCCGAGGTCTGGGACGAACTGGGCTGGCGGGACGGCCTCTTGATCGGAGACCGCCACCACCTGTTCTTCTACGCGCAGCGCACCGCCGACGGCCGCATCGCGATCGGCGGCCGCGGCGCGCCCTACCAGCTGCGTCATCCGATCAGCGAGCAGAACGAGCGCTCCGATTCGGTGCGGGCGCGCCTGCAGCGCGTGCTCCGCCGCCACTTCCCGGCCGCTGCGGATGCGGCCATCACCCACCACTGGGGTGGCCCGCTGGCGGTGCCGCGGGACTGGAGCATGGCCGTCCACTTCCACCCCGGCACCGGCCTTGGCTACGCCGGCGGCTACTCCGGCCACGGTGTGGTCGCCGCCAACATCGGCGGCCGCACGCTGGCCGACCTCGTGCTGAGGCGCGACACCGACCTGACCACGCTGCCCTGGGTCGGCCACCGCAGCCGCCGCTGGGAGCCCGAGCCGCTGCGGTTCATCGCCTCGCGGGCGATCGTGCGGGTGCTGGAGAGCGCCGACATCCACGAAGACAGGCACGGCACCCGTGCCTGCCGCACGGCCGTGCTGTCGCCGGTCATGCCGCCGCACTGACCGAACTGGTACATTTGTACCAGTTGCGGTCACTCAACGACCAAGGGAGCGCAATGCACGATGTGGTCGTGGTCGGCGGTGGATTCGCCGGGGTCACCGCCGCCCGTGAGGCGGCAAGGGACGGTCGCAGCGTGCTGCTGCTGGAGGGCCGCGACCGGCTCGGCGGCCGCACCTGGACGGCTCCCTGGAACGGCCATCAGATCGAGTACGGCGGCGGCTGGGTGCACTGGCACCAGCCCAACACGTTCTCCGAGATCACCCGCGCCGGACTGACCGTCGAGCTGTCGGGCGACCCCGACGTGACCGCGTGGTACGTGGGAGACGAGCGGCGCACCGGGACGATCGCCGAGCGCGACGCGATCGCGAACCGTGGCTGGCTGCAGTTCGTGGACGGCGTGGAGCGGTCGCTGCCGAACCCGCACGACCCGACCCTCGCGATCGATCAGCTGACGCGGATCGACCGGCTGACGATCGCCGAGCGGGTGGACGAGCTCGCCCTCAACGACGAGCATCGTGAGGTGCTGTGGGCCGAGCTGGAGTCGCTCGCCCACGGCCCGCTGGACGAGGCGGGCGCCGCGAGCGTGCTTCGCTGGCACGCGCTCTCCGGCTACAGCCTGGCGCTGACCCAGTACACGGGAGGGCGGGTGACGCTGACCACGGGCACCCGCGGGCTGCTGGAGGCGATCGCCGGCGGCGCAGAGTACGAGACGCTGCTGTCCACCCCCGTCGCCGCGGTGCGGCGCCGCGGCGACGGCGTCGAGGTGGAGACGCGCGCAGGCGAGCTGCTACCGGCGGCGCGGGCGGTGGTGGCCGTGCCGTTGAACACGCTCGGGGCGATCGAGTTCGAACCTGCGCTATCGGAGCTGAAGCTGGAAGGGATCGCCCTGGGCCAGGCGTCGCGCGGGATCAAGATCTTCATCCACGCCGACGGCGAGCCGATCTCCCAGAACGCCATCCGGCCGGGGCATCCGTTCGGCTACCTCGACACCGAATTCATGAACGACGACGGCACTCAGGTGATGATCGGCTTCGGCTACGACGCGGCGGTGAACGAGGCGGCCGACCTGCCCCGCGTCCAGGGCGACCTCGATCGCATCATCCCGGGCTACAGGGCCCTCGACGCATCTGCCCACGACTGGCTGGCCGACGAGTTCTCGCGCGGCACCTGGGCGATCCACCGGCCGGGCTGGTTCAGCCGCTACTACGAGGAGATGCGGCGGCCGGAAGGGCCGGTGCTACTGGCCGGCTCCGACCTTGCCGCCGGCTGGTCGGGCTTCATCGACGGAGCGATCGAGTCGGGACTGCGGGCCGGCGCCTGGCTTCGCCAGACCGAGCCGTGAGCGATCGCCGAGCGGTGGTCGTGGAGGCGACGCTGCGCGTGATCGCCGCCCACGGCGCGGACGCGGCCACGCACCGGGCGGTGGCCGCGGAGGCGGGCGTGCCGCTGGCCTCGACCACGTACCACTTCGCGTCGAAGGACGCGCTCGTGCACGAGGCGCTGGAGCTGGCGATCGATCGCTCGATCGCGGCGGTGCGGCGCGAGTCGGCACCGCCCGGCCCGGCCGATCCTGCGCAGCTCGTGGGCCGGTTGCTGAGCCTGGTGGCGGCCATCTGCGATGACGACCAGGCGCCGCTGGCAGCGCAGTACGAGCTGGTGCTGGAGGCGGGACGGCGGCCCGGGCTGCGGCCGCTGGCCGAGCGCTGGAACCAGGCCTACCTGGCCGGGATCGAGTCGCTGGCGGGGAGCGGCGGGCTGCCCGAGCCCGGCCAGGCGGCCGAGATCCTCAGCAACCTGATCGAGGGGGCGCTGCTGACGCAGCTGTCGGTTCCCCAGGAGGGGTTCGCGGAAGGGCCGCTGCGGGCGATGCTCGAGCGGACGGTGACCGGTCTGGCTCGCCCGCCCGCCCAGGTCTGACCGCTTAGGCGGCGCCCAGCGTACGCGGCGCCTCGACCACCTCGTCCTCGTTGACCGCCGTCAGTTCGGGTGCCTGCGGCGCACGCGGCACGCGGTCGACCGGCTCCAGCAACTGGATCTGCTTGTCCTCGCCGACCACGCTGTGCTCGGTGAAGCGACGGGCGCTGACCAGCACCCGCGTCTCCAGCGATCCGACCGCCGCGTTGTAGGCGTCCACCGCGCTACCCAGCCGCTTGCCGAGCGCGTTCACGTGGCCGGCGACCGTGCCCAGCCGCGAGTGCAGCTCGCGGCCCAGCTCGCTGATCTCGCGCGCGTTCTCGGCCACCTTCTCCTGCTGCCAGCCGTAGTGCACGGCGCGCAGGAGCGCGATCAGGGTGGTGGGCGTGGCGATCAGCACCTTCTGCTCGACGCCCTGCTGGATCAGCGTGGGATCGGCCTCGAGCGCCGCGTTGTAGAAGTGCTCGCCGGGCAGGAACAGGATCACGAAGTCGGGCGCCTCCGGGAACTGCGCCCAGTAGCTGCGCGCCGACAGCTTGCGCACGTGGTCGCGCAGCAGCCGCGCGTGCTCGGCCAGGTGCCGGTCGCGGTCGACGTCACCGGTGGCGTCGTAGGCATCCAGGAAGGCCTGCAGGGGCGCCTTGGCGTCGACCACCACCTTCTTGCCGCCGGGCATGTTCACGACCAGGTCGGGGCGCAGGGTGCGATCGTCGTCGCGCACCGTCACCTGCTCGGCGAAGTCGCAGTAGCCGACCATGCCGGCCATCTCGACCACGTTTCGCAGCTGCATCTCCCCCCAGCGGCCACGCGCCTGGGGCTTGCGCAGAGCCGCCACCAGCGCTCCGGTCTCGCCGCGCAGACGCTCCTGCGACTCGACCATCGTGCGCAGCTGCTGCTGCAGCACGCTCGAGCTCTGGACGCGATCCCGGTCGAGCCGCTCCAGACGCGTGTCCACCAGCTTGAGCTGTTCCGAGATCGGCGCCACCAGTTGCTGAACCGCCTTCTCGCGCTTCTCCAGCTCGCCCTTGGCCTCGCTCTGGTACGTGCCCAGGGCCTGCTTGGCCAGCGTCAGGAACTGCTCGTTGTTCTGCTTCAGCGCGTCGGCCGACAGCGCCTTGAACCGGTCCTCGGCCATCGCCCGCTCGCTCTCCAGGCGGCCCTCGAGCCGCGACGCCTCGTTCGCGTAGCCGTCGCGTTCGCGCCGCAGCACGCCGACCTCGGCCAGGCGCGGCCGCAGCGCCGCCAGGGCGACAACCATTCCGATCACGATTCCGACTATCAACCAGAGCATGTGAGGACCGTCCTTTCCGCCTGGGCCGACCTTACGGGCCGGACACAGGAGCATCGCAGGGGGGTCGGACGGAGCCAGATCTGCTAATCGCCGATCTCGGAGACGACCCGCGGCGGCGCGTCGTGCGCCATGTGCGGCAGGCGGCGGTCGAGCCAGCCCGGCAGCCACCAGTTCCACTGGCCCAGCAGCCGCATGGTGGACGGCACCAGCACCAGCCGCGTGATGGTGGCGTCGACGGCGATCGCGACGGCCAGGCCCAGCCCGATCTCCTTGATCGCAGGCACCCCGGTCAGCACGAAGCTCGCGAACACGATGGTCATGATGGCGGCGGCCGAGGTGATGGTGCGGGCGCTCGACGCCAGGCCCTCGGCGACGGCCCGCGTGTTGTCGCCGGTGGCCTCGTAGCGCTCGCGGATGCGCGACAGCAGGAACACCTCGTAGTCCATCGCCAGGCCGAAGGTGATGGCCAGGATCAGCGCCGGGTTCAGCGTGTTGATATGGCCCAGCGAGTGGTAGCCGGTCCAGTCGAACCAGCCCCACTGGAAGACGGCCACGATCACGCCGTACGAGGCGCCGATCGAGAGCAGGTTCATGATCACCGCCTTCAGCGGCAGCAGCACGGAGCGAAGCAGCATCAGCAGCACCAGGTAGGACAGCCCCAGCACCAGCGCCATCACCTTCCAGAGGTCGTCACCGACCTCGGTGTTGAGGTCGTGGTTGAAGGCGGACAGGCCGCTCACCAGCCCGCGGCCGCCCACCCAGGAGCGGACGCGCGGCACCAGCACGTCGACCGCCTGGCTCGACTCGGGGTCGACCCGCAGCAGCCCGACCACGATCTGGCTGGGCCCGGCCGGCTCCACCGTCGCGGCCTGGACGAGCGGATCCCGGGCCAGCCGGGCGCGCAGCTGCGCGGCGACGGCGGCCGGGCTGGAGCCGGCCGCGTCCCGGGGGCGCACCAGGATCGTGAGCGCGCCCTCGCGGCCCTGGCCGGGGCCGGTGATCTGCTTGGTCAGGATCGCGTTGCCCACTCTGACATCGGTGGACGACGGCAGCTGCTCGAGCGACCGGTTGGCGGTCACCATCGACAGCGCGGGCAGCGACAGCACGATCAGCAGCGTGGCGGCTCCCAGCGCCGACAGCAGCGGACGACGCATGACACCGCGCGTCCAGCGCATCCAGAAGCCCTCGCGGCCGGGCCGCTCCTTGCGGCCGGGGATGCGCAGCGCGTTGATGCGCGGGCCAAGCAGCATCAGCACCGCGGGCAGCAGCGTCATGGCCGCCAGCACGGCCACGGTCACGACCATGATCGCGGCCAGCGCCATCGACTGCACCGCGCGCACCGGCACGATCCAGATCGAGGCCAGCGAGACGATCACGGTCATGCCCGAGAAGGCCACGGCCGTGCCGGAGGTGGCCATCGCGGTCGCAACCGCCCGATCGATGGGGGCACCGGCCAGCAGCTCCTCGCGGAACCTGGCGAGGATGAACATCGAGTAGTCCACCGCAACGCCGATGCCGATCATAGTCACCATCGTGGTCGCGTAGACCGACACCTCCGTGTGCGAGGCGACCAGGTAGACGAGGGCGAAGGTGATCAGCACCGAGAGCGCTCCCAGCGCGGCCGGCACCAGCATGGCGACCACGGCGCCGAACAGCACCAGCAGCACGATCAGGATCACCGGCGAGGACAGCAGCTCGGCGCGCTGCAGGCCCTTCTCGGTGATGTCCTGGAAGGTGGCGTAGTTGGCGGACGGGCCCAGCAGGAAGGTGCGCACCGGCGGGTCGGTGCGCTGCACCAGGGTCTTCAGGCCGCGGGAGATCGTGAGCGAGCGGTTCTGGTCGACCGACGCGAAGCCGACGAAGGAGACGGTGCTGCCGTCGGGCGAGTCCTGGGGCGCGGTCGTGAAGTGGATCTCGGGGTAGCGCGCGGCCACCTGCGCGCGCACCTGCGCGACCCGTGCTTGCGCGGCCGCGGCGGAGGGAGCGTCGACCAGGAACGAGAACGAGTAGGCGCCGCGGCCGGGCTGCTTGTTCAGGTAGTCGATCGCCTGCTGCGACTGCGAGCCGGGGACGTCGAAGCCGCCGGAGGAGAGCACGCCCTGGGCCTTGCCGGAGAACGGCAGGGCGGCCGCCAGCAGCACGATCCAGATCGCCACCACCCACCACGGGCGGCGCGTGCAGACCGCTGCGCTGCGCAGGATCAGGCGCTCCATCGGGTGGTCATGGTAGCCCGCGCCGGTGGGGGCGACCGGCCGGGCGGGCCGCCCCTACGGCGGTACTATGTCCAGGCCTCGCGGGCGTAGCTCAATGGCAGAGCAAGAGCCTTCCAAGCTCAAGACGGGAGTTCGATTCTCCTCGCCCGCTTCTGATTCTTCCTTGTCCGTCACCATGGGATCGCGCATTGAGTGTGATCGGGGCGTTCGACGAGGCCTTCGTGTCCCCGACGGGCGGTCGGTCGTTCGTGCGGGGGCAGCGCCGCTGGAACGATGCCGGCGTCACCGCATGCGTCAGTAGTTCTCCGGTGGAGAGAGCCCGGAGTGACCGGATGCGTGCTGGGCAGCAACGAAGCATCATGCAAGGAGGTGGACGATTCTCTGGCCCAGATGCGTGATGCGGTGTCAGCCTACGGCGACCGCTTTGGCGACACGCGGCTGTTGCCGCTGGCGATCGCCCTTGCGCTGCACCTTGTCAGCCTGCTGGTGCGCTCAGGTGTCTGGTGCGGCATCCTTCGCGCGGCATTCCCTGAGCGGCGGGTCGAGGTGCGCCCCACCGTGTGGTCGTACCTGGCCGGTGTCGGCGCGAACGCGATCGCGCCCCTGCGCGGGGGCGACGTCGTCCGCATCGTCGCGATTCGGCGACACCTTCCTGGGGCTTCGGTGGCCACCCTCGTCTCGACGCTGGTGGCCGAGACCGTATTCGGGGTTGTGGTGATCGGCCTCATGATGGCGGCGACCGTCGGCCTGGGATGGCTACCGCCGATCGTGCACCTGCCCAATGCGAAGGCGTTTGAGTTCTCCGTCTATGCGCGCCACGCCCGTCTGGTGGCCCTCGCCATGGCGCTGTTGGTGGTCGCCGGGCTCATGCTGGGCAGGTGGGCCGGCCATCATCTGCGCGGCTTCTGGCTGCACATTGCCCAGGGGCTCCGCATCCTGCGCTCCCCGGCCCGGTTTGCCCGGGTGGTCGCCGGGCCGCAGCTGATTGACTGGGCGCTGCGTGTGGCGGTGGCCTACGCGATGCTGGCCGCGTTCGGGATCCCTGCGGCGGTGCGCAATGCGCTGCTGGTTGTGGTGATCGACTCGGCGTCGACAGCCCTGCCGTTCACGCCCGGGGGAATCGGCGCCCAGCAGGGGCTGCTGGCATTCGCGCTCAGCGGCGTCGCGAGCACGGGGCAGGTGCTCGCGTTCTCGATCGGTGCGCAGGCTGTGATCGTGGCGTTCAATATCGTGATCGGGCTGATCGCGATCTTTGTTCTCTTCGGCCACATCAGGATCGGTTCGATACGACGCGACTCGAACTCCTGGCCCGATCCCGACCAGAGCACCTCGCCGGTCAATTAGCGGCGTACGGCGGATTACTGGTGCGCTTGGTGAGCTCTGCCCATCTGTACTGTTGTGCGATGCCGTTTCGCGAGATCGACATCCGGCCGCTGGACCCCGCCCGCCTCGCGCCTATTATCGGCGCCGAGAGAATGCGCGGAATGGCCGAGGCGGCCAACGAGAGCGCGCGCATCCTGGCTTCGCGCACGCTCGTCAACGTGAACTCAACGGCAGTCGGGGGTGGTGTCGCCGAGCTGTTGCAGGCGCTGCTCGGCTACGCCCGCGGCGGTGGCGTTGCGACTCGATGGTTTGTGGTCGAGGGCGACGCGCCGTTTTTCGGAATCACCAAACGTGTCCACAACGGCCTCTATGGTTATGCGGGTGACGGGGGGCCGTTGGGAGCCGCGGAGCACGCGGCCTACAAGCGGACGCTCGACCGCAACGGGAGGGAGATCGACGGCCGGGTGAGACCGGGAGACGTCGTGCTGCTGCACGATCCGCAGACGGCCGGTCTTGGCCCGGAATTCCGGCGAATGGGCGCGTCGGTCATCTGGCGATGCCACGTCGGATCGGAGCGCGTGAATGAGTGGACCGAGCGCTCGTGGCGATTCCTGCGTCCGTACCTCGAGGACGTCGAGGCTTACGTCTTCTCCAGCCGGCGGTTCGCCCCCGCTTGGCTCGATCCCGAACGGGTCCGCATAATTTCGCCGTCCATTGACCCGTTGTCTCTCAAGAACATGCACCTTTCCAGAGAGGAAGCGGGCGCGCTGCTCGCGGCGGCGGGCCTCATCGCCGGAGACCCAAGCGCGCCACGACCGCGATTTCGACGCCCGAATGGACGTATCGGCGTGGTCGAGCACCGAGCGTCGGTCGTGCAGGAAGCCGGTCCCCCGCCCGCGCATGCCCCGCTGGTGGTGCAGATCTCGCGCTGGGACCGGACGAAGGACATGGCGGGCGTGATGGCCGGATTCGCGGAGCGCTTCGATCCCGGCCTGGGCGCACACCTGATGCTGGCCGGTCCCCAGGTGGACGGCGTCGCGGACGATCCCGAAGCAGCGGGCGTCTTCGCAGACTGCTGCCGCCAATGGGAAGCGCTGCCGGTGGTGATCCGCCGGCAGGTGCACCTGGCGTGCCTCTCGACCTCAGACCATGCCGGGAACTCGGTGGTAACGAACGCCCTCCAGCGTCACGCAGCAGTCGTGTGCCAGAAGAGTCTGGCCGAGGGATTCGGGCTCACGGTTGCGGAAGCCATGTGGAAGGCGAGGCCCGTCGTTGCCAGCGCTGTCGGGGGGATCGTCGACCAGATCCGCGGGACCTGACTGCGGTGTGCTCCTCAATGATCCGACAGACCTGCCGGCCTTCGGGGCGGCGGTCAACCGGATCCTTCGCGCGCCATCCGACGCCAGGTGGCTGGGAGCCAACGCGCGACGCTACGCACGGCAGAACCTGCTCGTTGATCGCCACCTCAGGCGGTATGCGGATCTGATCAAGGCATTCGAATCGAATGCGGTCTGAGGTGGCTCTCGACCGGCGTGTGGCCAGCCAAACGCCGGCGGTGGACGACAGTCAGCGCGCGAGCGCGACCTTGAGCGCCTTTGTCTACGCTGCGCGCCCGAACGTGTCGTAGGCGTCCAAGTCTCGCCGAGCCCGAAACCACGCCTTCTGCCCCGGTCCGTGATACACAAGTGCCTTCATCGGATGGTGCACCGTCGTACGGCGGACCTCAGGTCATCCACGCTTTCTGGGAAGTTCGGCAGATGTGGGAACTCATCTCCGCGCCTACTGGGACACCGCTCCCTGTGGTTCGAGCAGCGCTCTCAAGAGATCCTCCAGCTTGTCGAAGCTCTGCTGCTGGCCGCCGGATCCGCCCTTCATGTCCTCGTCACGGCTCGCCTTGTCGCGGAACGTCAGGCGGATCGTCATAGTCGTGACCCCGTCTGATTCGCGCAGCTCCACGGTCTCGACGGCGTCCAGATGCGGACGCCCCTCGAACACCCAGGTCTCGACCGTCCGGGTCGGCGGCTCGATCTCCAGGTAGGTGCCGCGAAACGAGCACTCGGCTCCGTCCTCGGTCACGAACACCTGGTGATATTCCCCTCCGACGCGCAGGTCGATCGAGCACTCCTTCATCTGACACCCGCTTGGAGGGAACCATCTGCTCATGTGCTCCGGCTTCGTCAAGGCGTCGAAGACGAGGTCGATGGGAGCGTCGAACTCTCGGGTGATGAGCACGTCGAGGTCATTCGGCAGTTCGTAGACTGCCGACCCATACCGATCAGTCACTGCGGCTCTCCTTGTCCTTGGATCTCTGCGAGGTAGTCGTCCAACCGATCCAGTCGGTCGTTCCACGCCTGCTCGTACTTGGCCAACCACTCGTGAAACGGGCGAAGGTGCGCAGGGTCGAGGCGGTACAGCCGGCGACGACCCTCCGCCCGGCACCTGACGAGCCCCACCTCGCTCAGCACCCGCAGGTGCTTCGACACCTGAGGCTGGGACATCGGGAGATCGTTCACGATCGTCCCGACCGCCTTCTCGCCTGTGATCAGGGCGTCCAGGATGTCGCGGCGGTGCGCCTCGGCAATTGCGTTGAAGACGTCCGACGTCGCCGATGAGCGGGCCATGGTGGCCGATTATATGCCTATCTAGGCATATGTCAAGGACCGACTACGACTGCGACGGCGGCCCGGCCGCGATCCGCTCCTCCACCTCGCGCATTCGCCCGGCCGAGTCGTGGGGCATCTCCCAGCGCGTCTCCATCCACCAGGTCGCACCCGCATCCCGCCACGGCCCAACGATCGCGGCCGCCCGCTCGGCATCGCCGGCCGGCGTCTCGCCCTCGGAAAGCACGTCGAACGTCTCCGTCACCCCGCGCTGCGCCAGCCACTCGCGCAGGTCGCGCAACTGCTGCGGGCTGCCCTCCCCCGAGTACTGGGGGATGATGCCGTCGCAGCGCAGCACACGCCGCATCGATCGTGGCCGCGGCCACACACCGACCACCCAGATCGGGATCCGCTCCTGTACCGGCCGCCCGACCCGGATCAGGTCGTCGCGGTCGCACGAGTAGGTGTAATGCTGCCCGGCAAAGTGCCCGTGTCCGACCCACAGCGCGCGGATCAGATCGATGCCCTCGTCCATCATGTCCGCCCTTTCGCGCAGGCCCACCTGCTCCCCCGTGTCCGGCAGGTCGGTGGCGACCGCTCCCAGGCCGACCGCCAGCACCGCCCGTCCCTGCGAGAGCTGGTCGAGCGTCACCACCTGGCTTGCGACCTTCCACGGCCTGCGCCACGGCAACGGCGTCAGCATCGTCCCCAGCCGCACCCGCTCGGTGCGCGCCGCGATCGCCGCGAGCAGCGACCAGGCATCCACGCCGTAGGCCGCCTCCCACACGAACACCCCGTCCCAGCCGGCCTGCTCGGCCGCCTCCGCCTGCGCGAGCTGCTGCGTCGCCGTGCCGCCCGGGAGGATGATTCCGTACCTCACGGACGCACGCTACCGCACCATCATGGTTCGTTTCATCAGGGGGCTTCCCTCCGGCGCCAGATACCACGATAATGGTGCTCTGAGCAGGGGGATTGGCCGAGGGGGTCGGGTTGCAGAGCGTCGTTCGACCTGTCCAGAAGTTCGGGCCGGTGAGCCGGTGGGTCTCCGTGATCGCGTTGGCGGTCGCGGTGGCGGCGGTCGTCGTGATCGCGCGCGATACCCGCTCCAGCCACGCTCCGCCGCCCGTGACGGTGAAGCCACCGTCTGCTCGGCCGTTCCGCCTGGTCGTGGACAGGAGCGTCCCTGCGCCCGGCGCCGCGGCCATCATCCAGCACGGCCACACGCTGCTGGTCGCGAGCTTCGCCCGTGAGGGCGGACTGATCCGCCTGGTCGAGCACCACGCGACGCTTCGGCCGGCGAAGCACAGCCTCCCCCACGCGGTCATCCACGCCCATGCCGGCTCGACCGTCACGCTGGCAACGCGCGGCTCGTCTTACTACATCCGCTCCGGAACCCGCACCTGGAAGCTCACGGGCCGCCGCGTCCAGCGCGTCCCCGCCTCGACGCTCCGCCCGGCCGTCGCCAGGCAGCTCGCGGGAACGCCCGGTACCGGCGGAGCCTGGATCGCGGCGCAACAGAAGCTGTTCGTCGTCTCACCCGCCGGCCACCGCCAGCTCGTCTCGGTCGGGCCTAGCCGGCTGCCGAAGGCCGGGCTCTCTCCCGTCAACAGCGCGCCGATCATCGCCGCCGGATCGGTCTGGGTCACCCAGTCCGCGACCTCGGCGGCGGGAGCCGACCTCGGCTACCTGCAGCGCGTCCACCCTGCGGGCGGCGCCGACGGTGCGCCGATCGCGCTCGGCCACGGCATCCCGGTGCTGGCTCTGGCGGCGAGCGGCCGCATCTGGGTCGTAACGAACACCGAGCAGCGGCACGGCCTGATCTGGCAGATCGACCCCGGAACCGGTCGCGTGCTCGGCAGCACGCCGCTTCCGGCGGACTTCCTGCCCACGGTCGGCCGCGGCACCAACACCACGCTGTGGCTGGCGAGCAAGGGCCCGCACGACGGCAGGCTGTTCCGCTTCGCCGTGCGGTAGACGATCCGGGTGCTGCTAAGCGGCTCGGGTCGGTCCCCGCTCCAGCTCATAGATGATGATGATCGAGAGCGCGAACACGCAGATCGACCAGAACGGATACGCGGGGATCGACAGCAGCGCGGCGATCGACGTGAACGCCGCTGCGAAGATCCCGAACCAGCGCCCGAACTCGCCACCGCCGAACAGCGACCCGGCTGCGACCAGCTCGAGGGCACCAAGGATCACCGTGATCCATCCCCAGGCGCGGAGATTGCCCGTGACATAGTGGGCATTCTGCGTAAAGAAGGACGAGTGGCCGATCGCCGAGATGCCCCAGATCACGTTCAGGGTGCCGGAGATCGCCAGCAGGATCGCTGCGAACGTCCACCAGCCGCTTAGCTTCAACTCCCTCGAGCTCATCCATGTCCTTTCGTGGTTCGGTATACCGAGGGCGTGCCTCACCGGCCGCCGGGGCCGGCGAGACACGCCGGAAGTTGCTAGCGTCGCCGCGCAACGCGGCGCGATGTCCGTCGCGCGACTCGTCGCGAGCCCATCATCGTGTGCCTCCTGTCGTCGCCTTGGCGCCCGTCTCCAACCCGTGGAGGTGCTCCGCCTCCTCCGCGGTGACCAGGCCGATATCGACCAGGTCGAGCGGGCTGATGAAACCGTCGCTGACCCGGAAGCCGCCGGCGCGGGCGATCGCGTCGCGGAGCGGCACCGCCCAGTGGTGCTCGAGCAGAAGCAGCGCAGCCGCAGAGTCGTTCGGGATGTCCTCGAGCACATCCCAGGCTTGCTCGTCGGAGAACACCTTGACGCCGCCCTCCTCCGCAGCCTGCTCGGCGCCGACCTCGGCCCCGATCTCCATGCCCTCCTCGCCGTCGATGCCGAGGCCGATCAGCGCGGCCACCTTGCTCCCGAGCTCGATCGCCTCGTCCTTACTGAGATTGCTGAGGTGCATCACCTCGATCTCACCCTCCGCGTCCTTCCACACCGCCAGCGAGTCGATCACGCGAACGGCGTCCGACTCCCGCAGCCGCTCCAGCTCTTCCAGGATCTCGCCGCGGAAATCCGGCTCGCTGAATCCCAATACCAACAGCTGTACTGGTCCGATCGCCATCTGTCACCTCATCCTGTCGCTTCCATCGGCCTACCAGCAGGATCGCCATGCTGCGGCCGGGAGCCGTCATCCGAACGGGGTGAGGTCAGGCGCCCGCCATGGGCAGAGCAGCCGACCCTTACGTCGCCGACAGCTCGATCTGGGCCGGCAGCCGGCTCGGATCGGACGGCGGCCGCAGCTCGTCGCCGACCCGGGTGTCCAGGTAGACGTACATGGTGGTGAGCGCGATGAACGGCATCGTCAGCATGTAGACGACGCCGGCGATCAGGTTCAGCAGCCCCAGCGGCACGCTGGTCAGCACGATCAGCGCCGTCCCGATCAGCGGGCCGAGCGCCAGCGTGATGCCGGCGCTGACGATCGTCAGCGACCCCACCTTCAGCCAGTCCCCGCGCACCAGCCGGCTGCTGCGCCGGATCGCCGCCAGCGGGCCGAGACCCTCGAGCACGACCACCGGTACCACCAGCGCCCAGCGCACCGCCAGCCAGATCGCGACCGGGATCAGGAACAGGAACGGGATCATGACCGAGATCACCACGACCGCGATCACGATCGCACCCAGCACCGGCCACAGCCGCCGCAGCGCCATCCGGTAGGCGCGGATCGGGCGCACCGTGCGGCCCTCGTCGAGCTCGATCATCGCCAGCGCCGTCGCCGCCTGCATGACTCCGAGCCCCAGCAGCGTCAGCGCCGTGCCGATCGCCACCACCACCAGCACGAAGGCGCCCGCCGCCTCGCCGTCGACCTCGACACCGAACAGGCTCGATGCGTGCAGCACGATCGCCTGCAGAATCGTGATCACCAGCGTAACAGGCAGGATCAGCACCCCGATCCCGATGAACAGACGCGGCCGGGATACGTACATGCGGGCCGCGGCCGAAAGGATCTGCCCCCACGCCCGCCGGTGCGCCAGCCGCAGCGGCGCCGTCGGGCGCCAGGTGGCCCGCCTGAGCCCGTACACGACAAGGGCCAGCGCGGCCAGCACGACCGCGATGGTCGGCCACGGGTCGCTGACCGCGCGCCACAGCAGCCGCGAGCCGCCGGCCATGGCGCCGCAGAAGAAGTCGGTGGTGCGCGTCCCCGCGGCTCCGCCGGCCGGCACGGCGTAGGCCCGGTCGCGCCAGCTCTGCGACCAGCGGATCGGCTCCGTCCACTGCTCCTTCAGGTTGGGGCCGGTGGGCCCGTTGAAGAAGGCCGGCTGCTGCTCGCCCCAGCGCCCCTGGAACCCGATCCAGGGAAACCCCGCGGCCGCCTGCGACGGGTCGCTGGGGATCGTCTGCACCGCCGGGTGCGTGACCAGGCCCGCGTTCCTGGTGTCGTCGCACCCCACACCCTGCGATCCGGACGCGCCCAGGTACAGGGCCTCGCCGTAGAAGTTCGCGTGCGATCCGTCGGCCGGGTACACCACCGGATGCGTCCCGCCCACCAGCTGCAGCTTGGGGTCATCCCACGCCGACCGCTCCGCTCCCTCGTGCTGGCTGTAGCCGACCTCGGACGGCGTCTGGTGCAGCGCCTGGGCTGCGTCGGAGGCGTGGAAGTTGAGCTGGATCATCTCCCAGTCGCCCTCGTGCAGGTTGTTCCAGTCGTTGAAGACGTAGAACATCCAGTACTGGAGCGCCAGCTGGCCCGGGTAGCCCGGGTCGCCGGCGATGTGCGCGTAGACCGTCGGCGGCTGGCCCTGGTTGAGACGCCGCGACCAGTCCAGGTAGGTGCATCCGGGGTCGAGCGCGTTGCCGGGGAAGTCCAGGTGGTAGTCGTACAGCCCGCCGGCCAGATCGTCGCTGCCGGGCGCGACCTTGACCAGGTCGTTCGGGCCCCACGGCCCGCGCAGCGCGACGTTCGGTTCGTCGAACAGCAGGTTCACATCGATCGGCACGTATGGGGCGCCCGGGCCGCATGTCTCGGGCTGGTTGACCAGCCGCACGACCGGCGCGAACCGGGCCGCCAGCGCCGCCTCGTCGGTCGAGGCGGCAGCCGCCGTGGAGACGGACGCGAACGGCACGACGAGCAGGGCAGCCAGCGCCGCCCGGCGGATCCATATCGTCACGGGGCGATTGTCCCACGGCGCCCGGACCTCGCGGCCGTCCTGTGGAGGCGCTCAGCCTCCGCCGTACGTGATGATCAGGTCGGACGAGAGACCGATCAGGTAGCCGACGACGAGCGCCGCCAGGATCAGATCGGTGGACAGCTTGCGCTGCGCAGTCGTCCACAGCTGGCCGACCACGTACAGGATCGCGCCTGCGGCCAGCGTGTAGAAGCAGATCTCGAGGGCGGGCGACGACACCTGGTAGCCGACCAGCGTGCCCACGAACGTGGGGCCGCCGCCGATCAGGCCGGCCAGGCCGATCCACTTCCAGCTGGGGATGATGCCGTTCAGCGGGCCGACGATGCCGAACCCCTCGGTGGCGTTGTGGATGGCGAAGCCGACGATCAGCGTGGTTGCCAACCCGATCTCACCTGCCCGCGCGGAGACACCGATCGCAAGGCCCTCGGAGAAGTTGTGCAGGCCGATCGCGCCGGCGATCAGCATGCCCATCGTCAGCGACGCGCGTCGCGCGTCCGCCGCCAGATCCGCGGTCCTGGGAGCCGCACCGCCGATCACCGCGGCCCCGGCGCTGCCGCCCGCCATCGGCGCGCGCGGGCGGAGACGCATCACGGTCCGCTCCAGCCAGGCCAGCCCGAAGGCACCAACCGCGAAGCCGACAGCGGCCATCACGAACTGCGCCACGAAGGTGTCCCAGCCGTCGCCGGCCTTGGCCTGGGCGAGGCTCCCCTCGAGGATGTCGTGGGAAGCGGTGAGCACGTCCCAGAAGATGAACAGGAGAATGCCCGCAGCCAGCATCGAGAGGATGCCACGGGTGCGGACGGAAAGCCCGCGCACGCGGCCCAGCGGCAAGCCGAGGTAGATCGTGAAGCCGGCGATCGCTCCCAGGATCGCCACGTGCGTCGAGCTCATCCGTTTCTCCGTCTTAGGGTGACCTAAGGGTTAGGCGGACCAAAGATAGCACGGCCGGCGCCGCCGTGATGCGGCAGCTCCCGCGGTGGTGAGGAAGCTGACCCGAGCACGGCCCGGCTGCGGTTACGAGCGCCCGCCCGCGGGTACCGCCCGAAGCAACGGACAAAGGAGCACACCATGGCCGAGCACCCCAATCCACCACAGCCGGACGAGCCAAACCCGCCCGCGCCGCCGCACCCCGACCCGCCCGCGCCCACCGCGCGTCGTTAGGCGGGGTCGCGCCACATGGTCGTGATCCGGTGGCCGTTGGCCAGCGTCACCTGTTCCAGCGGCCGGTAGCCCTGGCGCATGTAGCGGGCGTCGTTGGCAGCGTTGGTCGACTCCAGGTAGGTCGGCATGTCCTCCGCGTCGATCAGCGCGAGCGTGTCCGCAAGTAGGGCCATGCCGATGCCGGCGCCGCGGTGGGCAGGGTGGGTGCCGAGCAGGCTCAGGTAGAAGTGCGGAGGATCGTGCGGGTGCACCGCCTCCAGACGCGTGAAGATGTCCATCACCACCGCGGTCTGCTCGGCGCCCAGCATCCGCTCCGTGAGCGCCTCCATCTCGCGCTCCTGGCCGGGCGTCATCTCCGGCTCCCCGGGCGGGATCCAGACAGCGGCCGCCTCGCACCCGGGCGTGACCAGCGTCCAGGGGAAGCGCAGGGCCGCGCGCAGCCCCTGCTCCCAGAACGCGGACGACTGCTGCTCGCGCCGGGCATCGTCGGGGAACGAGTACGGCCCCCAGGCCGGATCGGCGATGAACGCGGTGGTCATCACGTCGGTCAGCGCGGGCAGATCATCCAGCGTCGCTCTGCGGTATCCCAGCCCCATCCGGCACATGTTTACAGAGTTCTGACTTAATCGCGGCCGCCGTTTCGCCGATGAGAACGGTAATGAAGCTCCGGGTACTCACTTCGTCGCTGCTGCTGGCCGTCGTACTTGCGCTGACGGTAGCCGCGCCTGCCTCCGCCAATGCCAACTCCACCTATCGCTGGCGGCTGTTCCTGGCGATCAACCAGGTGCGTCGCGACCACGGCCTGCGCGTGCTGCACATCGCACCCGGCCTGCGAGCCGCCGCGCAGAACCACTCAAACGACATGGTCAACCGCGACTACTTCTCGCACACGAGCCCCAGCGGCTCGACGCTCTACCGTCGGGTCGTGAACTCGGGATTCCTGACGATCGGATCGTGGGGAGCGGGCGAGAACCTGGCATGGGGTACCGGCACGTACGGCTCACCCCGGACCACCGTCAGGATGTGGCTGGCGAGCCCCGAGCACCGCGCCAACCTGCTCTCCCGCAGCTGGGGATGGGTCGGCATCGGCCGCCGCAGCGGCCGCTTCCTGGGCCACAGCAATGCCATGGTCTGGACGGTCGACTTCGCCCACCGCTGAGCTGCTGCCGGCCGCAGCGCGGATGGGTGATTCATGGATCCGTGGCTATGGGCGCAGGACGAGGTGCTCCAGACGACGGGATCGATCGCAGGGCAGGCTGGATGAAGCCTGTTCAAGGGCGATCGTGGCGTGGGCGGCTCGACCATGCACGTTCGTGTTACCATCATCCCGACCCCGCCCACTCGTGCTCGCGTCGCCGCGCGGCTACTGCGCCGGCGTCGACCGCGCCGTCGACACGGTGGAGCGCGCGCTCGACCACTTCGGCGCTCCTGTCTACGTGCGCAAGGAGATCGTGCACAACTGGCATGTCGTCCAGGAGCTGGCCGACCGCGGTGCCGTGTTCGTCGACTCCGAGCTGGACGTGCCGGCGGGCGCCGTGGTGGTGCTTTCGGCCCACGGCGTCGCGCCCGAGGTGTACGAGAACAGCCGCAGCCGCGGGCTGCAGGTGCTGGATGCCACCTGCCCGCTGGTGACCAAGGTGCACGTCGAGGCCAAGCGGTTCGCGGCCGACGGCTACACGATCGTGCTGATCGGCCACGAGGGCCACGAAGAGGTGGTCGGCACGATGGGCGAGGCGCCCGACGCGATCCGGCTGATCGGGACGGTCGAGGAGATCGCGGAGCTGGACATCCCCGACCCGGAGCGAGTCGCCTTCATCACGCAGACCACGCTCTCGGTGGACGAGACGGTCGAGATCATCGCTGCGCTGCGTGAGCGCTTTCCCGCCATCGTCGGGCCCAAGAAGGACGACATCTGCTACGCCACCCAGAACCGCCAGAACGCGGTCAAGGAGCTGGCCGCGGAGGTCGACCTGGTGCTGGTGATCGGCTCGCGCAACTCGTCGAACTCGAACCGGCTGGTCGACGTCACCCGCGAGATGGGCGTGGCGGCGTACCTGATCGACGACGAGTGCTCGATCGAGCCGGCATGGCTGGAGGGCGTCGACACGGTCGGCATCACCTCCGGCGCCTCGGCTCCGGAGTCGCTGGTGGAGCGGGTGGTCGACTACTTCCGCGAGCTCGGCGCTACGCAGGTGGAGTCACACGAGCTGGTCAACGAGAACGTCCACTTCTCGTTGCCGCTCGAGCTGCGCCGCGCCGTCGGCTGACGGCCGCCGGCGAGATCGCTCAGGCAAGCTCCGCCAGCAGCGTCGCCTCGCGCTCGCGCGACATGCGGAAGCCGGACCGTCCCGGCGCGTCGCGGTTGGCGCGGTGCCAGGCCAGAGTGTCGGCGATCGATCTCGTCGACCGGCCGGTGCCGGAGCCCGGCCGCGATCGCCGGCCCCGGGTCGACGCAGTCCATCCACTCCAGCTCGGAATCGCCGCCCAGCCACAACGGCAGGTCGCTCCATGGCTCGACCTCGCGGTCGAGCAGGGCTCGGTCGTCGGCCCAGACGATCTCGGCGCCGCCCCCCGAGACCGCGTTGCAGCGATCGAGCAGGGCGCCGATGGTGAGCGGTTGCGCCGGGCCGACCGCGTTGAAGCGCCCGTTGGCACCGCGCTCGGCCATCGCCACCATCCAGCCGGCCAGGTCGCGCACGTCGATCACCTGCGTGCGCGCGCCCGGGTCGCCCGGAGCCAGCACCGGGCCGCCCTCCGCGATCCGCGCCGGCCAGTAAGTGAAGCGGTCGGTGGGATCGTCGGGCCCCACGATCAGGCCCGGACGCACCACCAGCGCACGGTCGCCGAACTCGTGCTCGACAGCCTGCTCGCAGAGCGCCTTCAGCGGCCCGTAGCTGGTCTCCGTGATCTCCTCGATCGTGGCGTCCTCGACCGTGCCGACCGGCCCGTCGACCTCGCTGCCGGCACCGCCGTTCTGGTCGTACACCGAGACGCTGGAGACGAAGGCGTAGTGGCCGCAGGTGGGTGCGAGCAGCCGCGCCGAGTCGGCCACCACGCGCGGGAAGTAGCCGCTGGTGTCGATCACGGCATCGAACTCGCGCCCCGCCAGCGGAGCCAGGCCGCCGTCGCGGTCGCCGTGCACATGCTCTGCGTCAGGGAACAGCCCCGCGTTGGTCTGTCCGCGGGTGAACAGCGTCAGCTCGTGGCCGCGCTCGAGCGCCTGCTCAGAGGCGTGACGGCCCAGGAACACCGTGCCGCCCAGGATCAGCAGCCGCATCAGGCGCGTTCCACGGCGAGGCTCTCGCCGACCTGACGCTCCACCGTCAGCGTCTCGGCCGCGATCCAGTCGCCGTGCGCGTCCCAGACGGCGCCCGGCGGGTGCGTCAGCCGGATCCGGTCGACCACCTCCAGCCCGGCCTCCTGGCGCATCATGTTGATGGCGCGGATCAGGTCGCGGGCCCCGCCCTCCAGCTCCAGCTCCGGGGTGATCTCGGTGTCGAGGGCGACCGCGAAGCCATCGCCGTCCTGCACCGCAAAGCCGTCGCGGGCGCGCGTTCGCAGCTCGAACTCGCCCGGTTCGAGGCGCCACTCCCCCACCTCCACGTGCCCGTCCTTGAGGCTGAAGTCACCCTCCCGCAGGAGGCCGCGGATCATGCCCAGATCGCGTCCGTAGCGCGGGCCCAGCACCTTCAGCAGGGGCATCACCTCGACCTCGGCGAACTCCTCCGCCGACGTCGCCAGACGCACCGCCTTCACCCCCAGCTCGGCGGCGATCAGATCGACGTGGCGGCCGACCTGGTCGCGCCGGGTGGCGTCGTCGGTGGCGACGATCACCTCCGCAAGCGGCTGGCGCAGCTTGACACCGGCGTCGTTGCGAGCCTGATGACCGAGCCGCACCACCGCGCGCACGCTCGCCATCGCGGCCATCAGCGCGTCGTCGGTGAGGGCCGCGTTCACCTCGGGTACGAGGACAGGTGCACGCTCTCGGGCGCCTCGACGCAGGCTCCCCGCACCAGGTTCTGCCACAGATCGTCGGCCAGGAACGGCATCACCGGCGCCACGCAGCGCAGCAGCTGCACGAGGGCGTACCAGAGCGTCTCGTAGGCGGCGCGCTTGTCGTCGGCGTCGCCCGACTTCCAGAACCGCTGCCGCGACGCGCGCACGTACCAGTTGGAGAGATCCTCCACGAACGCTTCCACCGCCCGCACCAGCCGCGGCGAGTCGTAGCTGTCCAGCGCCGCCCGGCACTCGGCCACCAGCGACTGGGTGAGCGCCCGCATCCAGCGGTCGAGCGGGCTGGCGACGGCAGGGTCGGGGCCGGTGGCCAGCAGCTCGTAGCGTGGCTCGAAGCCGTCCAGGTTCGCGTACATGACGAAGAAATTGCACGTGTTCCACACCGTCAGCAGGTTCCGCTTCACCTCGTTGGCGGGCCCGTAGCCGAAGCTCAGGTTCTGCGAGGGGGTCTGGGCGGCGAACATCCAGCGCATCACGTCGGCGCCCATCTTCTCGGCAGCGTCGTCGAACCAGATCGCGTTGCCCCACGACTTGTGCATGGGCCGGCCGGTCTCGTCGTTCACCTTCTCGTAGCAGAGCACCCGCCGGTAGGGCGACTTGCCGACCAGCACCACGCTCATGAACAGCATCGAGTAGAACCAGAGTCGGATCTGCTCGCGCATCTCCGACACCCAGTCGGCGGGGAACCAGGCCTCCCAGTCGGCGTGTGAGCCGAGATCGGCGATGGTGACGCCCTCGGCCGCGCCGGTCGCATAGCCGCGCTCGATGAACTCAGGGTTATGCCAGCCCAGCGTCGAGAAGGGCACGATGCCGGCGTCGAGCCAGCAGTCGCCGACGTCGTGCAGGCGCTCGGCCGGCTTGCCGCACTCGCAGTCGATGCGCACGTCGTCGATCCAGGGCCGGTGCAGCTCCACCAGGCCGTCCAGCCCGCTGGTGGCTCGCTCGCGCAGCTCGGCTTCGGAGCTGATCACGGTCATGTGGCCGTCGTCGCAGAAGTAGAAGGGCAGCGGCAGGCCCCAGTAGCGCTTGCGGCTGATGCACCAGTCACCCATGTTGCGCAGCCAGTCCTCCATCCGCTTGCCGTACTGCGGAGGCGTCCACTCGACGCCGCGGGCGGCATCGATCATCGGCCGGCGCACCTCGTCGCAGCGGATGAACCACTCGTCCACCAGCCGGTAGATCAGCTCCGTGCCGCAGCGCCAGCAGACGGGGTATCGGTGGGTGATCTCCCCTGCCTCGACCATCCGCCCACGCTGGCCGAGGTCCTCGATGATCTGCTGCGCCGCGTCGCCGGTGTGGCGGCCGTGCAGCCAGCCGAAGCCCTCGTAGAACGCGCCCGACTCGTCCACCGGCACGATGGTGGCCAGGCCCTCGCGCACCCCCAGCTCGAAGTCCTCGGCGCCGCAGCCGGGTGCGATGTGGACGATGCCGGTGCCCTCGTCCATCGAGACGTCGTCCCAGGCGACCACGCGGTGCTCGACCCCGTCCTGGGCGGCCAGCTCGTCGAACGGCCCCTCGTACCGCAGCCCGACGAGCTCCGATCCCTTGACGGTGCCGACCTGGCGGCCGTGCAGCGGCACGTCCTCGAGGCGGCTCTGGGCGACGTAGGCCATGCCCGAGCCGGTCTCGATGCGGGCATAGTCGGCCTCGGGCTGGACCGCGGCCGCGACGTTGGCCGGCAGCGTCCAGGGCGTGGTCGTCCACACCACCAGGAACTCGCCGTCGCGGCCGGCCAGCGGCAGGCGGACGTGGAGCGAGGGGTGACCGATCTCACGGTAGGAGTCGATCAGCTCGTGCTGGGACAGCGAGGTGCCGCAGCGCGGGCACCACGGCATCGAGCGATGGCCCTTGTACAGCCAGCCGCGATCGTGGCACTCCTTGAGGAAGCCCCAGATGTAGCTGATGTTCGTGTCGGACATGGTGAAGTAGCTGCGGTCCCAGTCCATCCACTGGCCCAGCCGTGCCGACTGCTGCGTCTGAACGCCCGCGTACTTGGCCACGCGGTCGCGGCAGGCACGCGCGAAGCGGTCGAGCCCGTACTCCTCGATCTCGGGCTTGGAGTTCAGCCCCAGCGCCTTCTCGACCTCGACCTCGACCCACAGTCCCTGGCAGTCGAAGCCGTTCTGGTATCGCTGATCGCAGCCCAGCATGGCATGGTATCGCTGCCAGATGTCCTTCAGCGTGCGGCCCCAGGCATGGTGAACGCCCATCGGGTTGTTGGCCGTGATCGGCCCGTCGAAGAACGAGTAGGTGGGGCCGCCGCGGTTCTGGTCGCGGAGCTGCTGAAAGGTGCCCTCGCGCTGCCAGCGATCGAGGGCAGCATGTTCGAGCTCGATGTGATCGGGCTGCTTGGGGACGGGCGCGAAGCGCTGCATCCGGCGGATTCTACGCGCCGGCAGGGCGGGCACGACCGGACATCCCGCGAGGCGGGCGCCGGGCGGCGACTGGTGTTATAGAGCGATCACCTAGTCGTGATAGTGCCGCTGGCAGTAATCATCGAAGGCGGCGTGCTTGGCGAGGTAGCTGCCGAGCTCGGAGAACCCGAACTCGAACCACTCCGAGAGCCACCGCTCGTCGATCTCAACCTGCTTTTCCTGCAGCTCGTCCATTGTCGTCTCCTCCGGAGGGGGTCACTCCGGACGACTCGCCTCGGTCTAGGCTGCCGAGACCTGTTGGCCTTGTAATCGGCCGGAACCGCGTCGACCTTTACGACTTCCGAACAATTGTTGCAAGCGCCTCTCGGCAGCACGCGAATGCCAGCAGCGCCGGGTCGATCTCGCCCGGCGGCCGCCAGCCGATCTCGCTCACGTCGTCGGCGGCCCGCTGCTCGCCGCCGGCGACGGCAGCCTTGTAGAACAGGTTGAGCGTGGATGGCGCGTCGTCGCCGTAGCGGTCGGGAAACACGCCCACCAGCGCGCCCACGGTCACCTCCAACCCGGTCTCCTCGAGCAGCTCCCTGCGCACCGCGTGCTGCGGCGTCTCGAGCGGCTCGACGAAGCCGCCCGGCAAATCCCACCAGCCCGCGAACGGCTCGCGGGCGCGGCGCGTCAGCAGCAGGAGGCCGTCGCGCATGACCAGGGCGCTGGCCGTGGGCGCGGGGTTGTCGTAGATGACAAGTCCGCAGACCGGGCAGTGCAGCACGTCGGTTCCGTCGTGCCGCCAGGGGCCGGTCTCGAGCGCCGCGGCGCAACGCGGGCAGTGACGCCACTCCGCGAACCGGGTCACGTCGCCAGCACCTGCGCGGTCACATCGGCCCAGCGTCCCGGCCGCATCATCCAGCCCGAGTACGTGGAGCGGTTGGCGAGACAGACCAGCCCACGGGCGGCCACGGGGTCGGCCCACATCAGCGTGCCCGACGCACCGAAGTGCGAGAGGGTGGCGGCCGACACCGCGTCGCCGCACCAGTGAGGAGCGCCCGTGCCGCGGACGTTCAGCCCGAGCCCCCAGTCGGGGCAGTGCAGCTTGGGATAGGACTCGAGGCCGCCCTCGAGCCCGGGCCACTGGATCGACGCCAGTTCGCGCACGCTCTCGGCCGAGAGCAGCGGCGCGCCGCCGGCCAGCAGCAGCTGCACCACCCTGGCGCATCCTTCGGCCGTCGCGAAGCAGCCTCCGGCGGCCGACCCCCGGCGCCGCCACTCCGGGCCGTTGAACAGCTGCACACCGGGAGCCACCAGGCCCGGCTCCAGCACCTCGAGCGCGCGGCCGTACTGCTCGTCGGGCAGCGGCAGGAACGCGTCCATCTCCAGCGGCCGCAGCACCGCCTCGGTCACGTAGCGGCGGTAGTCGATGCCCGACGCCGCCTCGATCAGGGCGGCGAGCACGTGGTAGCCCTCGTTCGAGTAGGCGCGGCGGGTGGCCGGCGGCCGCACCGGCTGCACATCGAGCGGCGCCACTCCCTTGGCGATCTCGGGCAGGCCGGAGGCGTGCGCGAGCAGGTGGCGGGCCGTGATGCTCGCGCGCGCCGAGTCGCGGTATTGCGGCAAGTGGTCGCCCACTGGAGCGTCCAGCTCGATCGTGCCCTCCTCGGCCGCGACCAGCGTCGCGATGGCAACGATCGGCTTGGTCAGCGAGGCCAGGGCGAACAGGGAGTCCGTTTCAGCGGTGCCCGCGACGTGCATATCCTCCACGCCTGAGCGTCCGACGACCGCTACCGCGACCCCCGGCACGTCACCCTCAGCCACCCAGTTGTTGACAGCGTCCCACGCCACCGGGGCATGTTAGAGGTATCGTTTTTCCGAACATGGCACGAGTGGAGACCCGCAGCAGGCCGATCGAGGCCGAAGAGAACACCGGCGAGGAGCATCTCGACGACTGGTTTGCACGCCGGCTTGAGTCGCAGGGAATCCCCTCGCGGCTGGGCGCTCCGTCGACCGCGCGGATCCTGGCGGTGGCGGGACTGGCGCTCGCGCTGCTGGCGTTTCTGTGGGCGCTTTCGAGCGTCGGGTCCAGCCACACGACCTCGTCGGTCACGACGCCGCCCGCCACCACGTCGCCCGACAACGCCGGTAACAACGGCGGAGGCGGTGGCGGTGGCGGAGGCGGCGGGAACGGCAGCGCCAAGCACAGCACGGTAGCGTGGAACACGGTCACCGTCGACGTGCTGAACGGGTTCGGTGGAAGTGGCGCCGCCGCCTCGAACGCGGCCGTTCTGCGCGCGGCCGGATGGACGGTTGGCACCACCAGCAACGCCAGCGGCATCACGAAGACCGAGGTCGTGTACCTGCCCGGCCACGACGCCCAGGCGAAGGCCGTCTCCAAGAAGCTGGGCCTGGGCCAGCCGGTGCCGATCGCTCAGGCCACCGGCGTCCCGTCCGACGCCACGAGCGGGGTCGCCATCGTGCTCGGCCCCGACCAGCTGACCAACACGACCGTCCACTAGGGCTCGCGCAGCGCGTCCCACGTGCGCTCGACGTGCTCCCAGCGGCTGGCGGCATTTCCGATGGCGATGCGGATCGCGAAGCTGCCGTCGACCTTGGTGTGAGACACCAGCGCGGTGCCGCTGTGGTTGATGCGATCGACGAGGGCGGCGTTGAGACGTTCGAGCTCCTGCTCGTCGTCGACGCCGTCGGGGTGTGACCGGAAGCAGACGGTCGAGAGCGGCACCGGCGCCATCAGCTCCCAGCCCGGCTCGGCGGCGACTGCCTCTGCGAGGCGCTGCGCCAGCGCGATGTGCCCCGACACGAGCTCGGCCAGGCCTTCGCGGCCGTAGGCACGGATCACCATCCACAGCTTCAGCGCGCGGAACCGCCGGCCCAGCGCCAGGCCGTAGTCCATCAGGTTGAGGACGTCGGACTCGTCGGTCGTCAGGTAGAACGGAACCAGCGCGAACACCTCCCGTAGCACGTCCGGGCGCGACGTGTAGAGCAGGCTGCAGTCGACCGGGGTGAACAGCCACTTGTGAGGGTTGAACACCAGCGAGTCGGCGTGCTCGCAGCCTGCCAGCAGCGGCCGCGTCGCCGCCACCAGACCGGCGGCGCCGCCGTAGGCCGCGTCCACGTGCAGCCAGAGCCCGTGGCGGGCGCATATGTCGGCGATCTCGGGCACCGGATCGATGCTCGTGGTGGAGGTGGTGCCGACCGTGGCAACGACCGCCAGCGGCCGCACGCCGGCGGCGAGATCAGCCTCCACCCCCTCTGCCAGCAGGTCGGGGCGCATCCGCAGGTGGTGGTCGGTCGCGATCTTCGTGAGGCCGTCGAGGCCGATACCGAGCGTGATGCAGGCCTTGTCCACCGACGAGTGCGCTTCGGCCGATGCATACACGCGCAGCGGTGGCAGGTCGGCCCTGCCTGCCATCCCCCGCGTGCGGATGTCGAGCCCGGCCGCCTCGCGGGCGCACGCGAGGCCGTACATCGTAGAGGTCGACGCGGTGTCGGTGATCTCGCCGAACCAGCCGGCCGGCAGCCCCAGCAGGTCGAGCACCCAGGCCAGCGTGCGCTGCTCGAGCTCGGTGGCGGCGGGAGAGGTGCGCCACAGCATCGCGTTCACGTTGAGAGCGCTCGCGATCAGCTCGCCGACGATGCCCGGGCCGCTGCCGGTGATGCCGAAGTAGGCGAAGAAGGCCGGGTGGTTCCAGTGCGTTATCCCGGGCAGGATCAGGGCATCGATGTCGGCCATGATCGACTCCAGCGGCTCGCCCCCGTCCGGGGCGATGCGCGGCAGCCGGGCCGCAACCTCACCCGGCTCGACCTGGGCCATGACCGGGCGCTCGGAGACGGTCTCCAGGTACCCCGACACCCAGGATGCGGCCTCGGCCAGCGCGTCTCGCAGCTCCTCGCTGGTGGGGCCGGGGCCGGTCATCGACGCGCTCATGGGCGCAGTATGGCAGCGCTCAGCCGCGGTGGATCGACGAGGTGGTCGAGTTGTAGACCGTGAAGTAGCGGCGGTCGGCGAAGATCGCGGTCGTCCACAGGAAGCGGCCGCTGCCCTTGTTCACCGAGTAGATGGCGCGCGAGCGCGACGTGTGCAGGTTCATGACCTCGACCTGCATGCCCTGCAGCGTCTGGCGGATGTAGATCACCGAGGTGCCGTCGATGGCCGGGTTGAAGTAGCTGTCGATCTTGGTGGTGCGCGGCGACCCCGAGCTCTTGCGGTCGATCCGGTAGACCGTGATCGAGCTGCTGCTCCCGGTGGTGCGGTGGTAGACGACGCGCGGGTAGGAGATGTCGGGCGGCCCCAGGTCGGTGCGCAGCCGCGAGTGCGCGATCACGCTCGCGGAGCCGGTATGGAGGTTGTAGAGGATGATCTGGCGACGCGCGTTCTTGACCCGCCGGTAGACCAGCCACTTCCCGGACAGGGCGGGGTCGCGGCCCTGAAGCGGCAGCGTCTGCAGCACGGTCATGGTGGTGAAGTCGAGGATCTCGAAGGCCGGGCCGGTGTCTACCACGACGCTGGTACCGCTTACATCAGGGGTCATGCCGGGCAGGTCGGTGAACGTGCCGTTGTAGCGAACGACGCCGGTCAGCGATCCGTCCGAGTTGATCCGGTCGAACGCCAGCACGCCGGTGCCGGCCGAGGGATCGGCCACCGGTTGCGTGCCCAGGTCGATCTTGCCGGAGGCCTGGGCGACGCCCGAGGCGGCACCCATCGCCAGCAACGAGCCCAGCAGCCCCAGCGCTGCCGCGTTCGCCAGCCGCAGCCGGCGGCGGCCGGCGAGCCGCGCCATCCACTCGATCCTGGCGGTGGCCTGCTCGTGGCTGCGCACGCGGGCGGTGGCCACGGCCAGCGCCACGCCCCGCCCCAGGCCGAAGGCGGCCAGCACGGCAGCGCCGGAAACAGGTCCGGCCAGCGCCGCGACGCCCACGGCCACCACCGGCAGGGTCGCGACCGGCAGGTAGGTCGCAAAGCCGAAGCCGAGGCCGGCTCCGTAGAGCAGCGCGGTCAGCGGCTGCGGATAGCGCTCGCGCCAGCGCTCCGGCACCTGGCGCCGCATCTGGGGCAGGGGCAGGCGCAGCAGGCCCAGTTCGGCCGCTGCCTCGAGCAGGGCGAAGACGGCGACGGCTGCGGCCACGGTCGCCCCGCCCGCGGGCAGGGCCGCGCCCAGCGCCAGGCCCAGCAGGCCGGCAGTGGCGACGGCGCCTGTGGTGAACAGGGCGAGCGACAGCAGCCATGTGCGTGTCCCGTGCACGACGGGGACGATGGTCTCCACCATCGAAAACCCTCAGGGCGACCAGGCGCCGGACACGCCGGCGATCAACGCGCAGGCCGCCAGCGCCGCGTCGGGGTTGAGGGAGACGGTCAGCACGGCGTGGACGTCTGGTAGTAAAGGACGCAGAACACGCGGCGGCCGTTGTAGCAGTAGCCGACGAGGGCGGCGTCGCCGTTGATCCGGGTCCTGGTGTGCGCACAGCAGTCGACCAGCTTGCGGATGGTGCCGCCGCAGCAGCGATACCAGCCGCCGTCGAACTGGGCCTTCAGGCCGTAGCGCTCGCGCACCCAGTCCTGGCAGAGGCGGGTGCGGGGCGCGCGCGGCAGCAGGTCGCCGGTGGGGCCGCGGAGGCGGGTGCCGCTCTCGTCGACGACGTAGCCCTCGGCATCGACCAGGCGCCCGAGGTTGTCGACACGGTGGCCGTCCTTGGGGCGCAGCGGGCGGCCGTTCAGGTCGATGCGGGGCGGGAAGTACGGCCCCGGGCAGTGGTGCGTCGTGTAGGTGTGGCCGCAGAACCCGTAGTAGCGGGCGTCGGCGGTATCGGGCGAGACGGCGCTCGCCGCCAGGCGGCCCGAGACCGCGGCCAGCGCGGCTGCGCCGAGGCGGCCGAGGAAGCCGCGGCGCGTGTGGGAGGACGCCAGGCGGCGGGCGAGGCGCTCGCCGGCGGGGGTGCGGGCGTCAGGCAGCACGGTCGACCGCCGGCTGCTCTCGCTCGCGGACGCGGCCGCTCACGACCAGGCCCTCGAGCTGCTCCAGGGTGTTGATGGTGCCCTTGGCGCGCACGTATCCGGCAGCGTCCACGTACACGGCGTACGGCGTCCCCGGGACGAGAAACTGCTCGTACAGCTCCCGGCCGCGGTCATCCTCGTAGCGGACGCGCTCGACCGCGACTGCGTGGTCCGAGGCAAGCGCCCGCAGGCCGGGCACGATCTGCGCGCAGATCGGGCAGTCGCGCGACGTGAACACCACCAGCCGCCCGGCCATGCCGTCGGGGGCCGGCTCGCCCAGCGGCAGCCCCTCGGCCTCGTGCTCGAAGGCGTGGCCCGGCCCCAGCCGCAGGTGCAGCACGCCGACCTGACGGTAGAGCGCCAGCACCAGTGCCGCCAGGCCCAGCACCGCCGCCCACAGGGCGACGTAGCTGACCGTCCAGAACGCGCTCCCGAGCGCGGGATGCAGCCCCAGCGCCGCAGCCACCGCCGCCAGGCCGAGCAGGGCGTTTCGCACCAGGGTGAGCGGACCGGGCGGACGCGAGCCGGGCAGGCAGCCGCAGGCCGGCGGCGCCGTTCCGGCGGCAAGCTCCACGGCGAGGGCGAGGCTGAACACTGCCAGCAGCGCGAGCGCGGCCCAGCCGGCCGCGGGCAGGCCGGCCACCAGCGCCGCGGCGACCGTGATCTCGGCGGCCGGCACCGTCCAGGCAACCAGCCGCCGCGGTCGCACCAGGCGGTAGCCGGCCAGCGCCTGGGCGAACGCCTCCCGGTGCGCCAGCTTGCCGACACCGGCGACCAGGAACAGCCCACCGAGCAGGACCCCCATCGGTGCGTGGACGGTCATCATCCGAGCGGCGATGCTAGCCGCCGCCGCGGACGGCACCCCACCTACGAAACGTGCTGGAGGGTGGCTTCGACGGCGGCCACGGACTCCTCGAGCAGACCCAGCATCTCGGCCACCTCATCGTTCGAGATGATCAGCGGCGGGGCCAGCATGACCGCGTCCATGTGCCGGTTCAGGATCGGCGTCGGGCACGGGTAGATCATCAGGCCGCGCTCGCGGGCGGCGGCCGTGACCTTGCCGGTGACTCGCTGGGACGCGGCGAAGCGCTCGCCGCTGTCCGGATGGCGCAGCTCGATGCCCTGCAGCAGCCCGCGGCCGCGGAGCGCGTACATGAGCGGGTGCCGCGCGGACATCTGCTCCAGCTGTGACCGGATCACCACACCCTTGCGGTCGGCCTCGGCCACCAGGTCGTCCTGCTCGATCGTGTCGATCACCGCGCAGCCGACGGCGCAGCCGAGCGGGTAGCCGGAGAACGTGTGCCCGTACGAGAAGCCGTTGGGTGCGCCGCCCACGACCTCGCGGATGGCGCGGGTGGCGACCATCCCCGACAGCGGCAGCACGCCGCCACCGATGCCCTTGCCGAAGGTGATCACGTCGGGCACGGCGTCGTGGTGCTCGACGCCGAACCAGCGGCCGGTGCGGCCGAAGCCGGTGATGATCTCGTCGGCCACGAGCAGCACCTGGTGGCGGTCGCAGACCTCGCGGACGGCCCGCAGGTAGCCGGGCGGCAGGTCGACGGCGGCCCCCGATGAGCCGGTCATCGGCTCGACGATGAACGCGGCGACGTGGTCGGCGCCACGGCTGAGGATGGCGGCCTCCAGCTCGGCGGCACCCTGCTCGGCGGTCTCGGCGTTGGGGACGGCGGCGTACTTGTGCAGCAGCGACTCGAACGGGGCGCGCCAGCGGGAGCCCGACAGCGACAGGGCTCCCAGGGTCGAGCCGTGGTAGGAGGTGGCGCGCGACAGGAACTCGATCTTGGCCGGCCTGCCCATCAGCTCCCAGTAGAGGACGGCGAGATGCATCGCCGACTCGTTGGCCTCGGAGCCGGAGGAGTTGAAGAACGACCATTCGAGGTCGCCGGGTGCGTGGCCGGCGATGCGCTCGGCCAGCTCCAGCATCGGCTCGTTGCGGAACGAGAAGCGGTAGGTGAAGTTGAGCTGCTGCGACTGGCGGGCGAGCGCTTCGACCACGCGGGGGTGGCAGTGGCCGAGCAGCATCACCATGGCACCGCCGCAGGCGTCCAGGTAGCTGCGGCCGTCTGCCGTCTCGATCCTGCAGCCGGCACCGCGCACGGCCACCGGCAGCGCCTCGCCGGCCGTCATCGAGTAGTCGACGCGCTGCGCGTCGGTCAGGTTGGCAGCTTCCACTCAGGCGATTGTAGGCGGCGCTCAGATCGACTGCGGAGGTGCCGCGAGGTCGGTCTGCAGTTCGATCAGGCGGCATCCGCCGTCCAGCCCGGCGATCGCCTCGCGCAGCGCGTCGCCGGCCTGCGAGGTGTCATCGATGCGGCGGTAGCCGACGCCGTAGCCGGCGGCCAGCTGCTCGAAATCGGGCGAGCACAGGTCGACCGAGCTGGAGTGGCCGTAGGCCGACATCTGGTAGTTCTTGAGCACGCCGAAGGCGTTGTCGTTGACGAGCAGCGTGACGAAATGCAGGCCGTTCTGCTGCGCCGTGGCCAGCTCATGGCCACCCATCAGGAAGCCGCCGTCGCCCGCCAGGACAACCACCGGCGCGGCGGGGTTGGCGGCGACGGCGCCGAGCGCGGTGGGCAGGCCGGAGCCGAGGGCGCCGCTCATCGGATAGGCGTAGCCGCCCGGGCGCCGGGCGTCCAGGTAGAGCACGCCCCAGTAGGACTGGATGGTCATGTCGGCGATCACGAGCGCGTCGTCGGGGAGGGCCGCGTCGAGCTGATGCATCAGCTCGAGCTCGGCGGCGAAGCCACGGGCGGCCACCTCCGACTGGCGGCCCGCCAGCGCGGCACGGGCCGCGGCCGCGCCGTCACGGGCGCCGGCGGTGACGCCGGCCACGAGCAGCAAGTCGCAGAAGCGGCCGACGTCGGCGACGATGCCCTCGGCGACGGGGTAGTTGCGGCCGATACGGGCGGGGTCGAGGTCGACCTGTACGAGCGCGCGCGGGATCTCGACCGCCCAGTGGCAGGTGGGCTCCTCCGAGAAGCGCGTGCCGAGGGCGACGCAGACGTCGCTCGTGGCGACCAGGCGGCGGATGGAGGGCTCCTCGCAGGAGGATCCGGCGTGCAACGCGTGGCCGGGCGGCAGCACGCCCTTGCCGTTGAAGCTGGTGACGACGGGCGCATCTAGCGCCTCGGCCAGCTCCACGACACGGGCGGCGTGCAGCCGGGCGCCGCCGCCGGCGAAGACAAGCGGCGCCTGAGCGCCGTCCAGCAACTCTCGGACGCGGCCGATGGCAGCCGGGTCGGGCGCCGGCGGGGACAGGCGCGTGACCGCGACCTCGGCAGGCTCGGCGGGGGCGGTCAGCACCGTGGTCATCGCCTCGATCATGGCCGGCCCGGGACGGCAGGCGATCGCGCACAGCGCCTCGTCGACCGCGGCGGCAAGCGCGGCGGGTGTGAGAGGGCGGAGGTGATGGCGGGTGACGGCCTCAAAAGCGCTGGACTGGCCGACGGTCTCGTGCATCCAGCCGCGCTCGCCGGCGTCGCTCGGCACCTGGGTGGTGATGTGTAGGATGCGCAGGTTGGACGCGTCGGCCTCGCCCATGCCGGCGAAGGCGTTGAAGGCGCCGGGGCCAGTACTGGTGATGCAGACGCCAACGCGGTCGGAGGTGCGCGCGTAGCCGACGGCGGCAAATGCGGCGGCCTGCTCGTGTCGGACGACGACCGGTCGGATCGAGGAGCCGCGGAGGGCCTCCCAGAGGCTGAGCGCGTGCTGGCCGGGGATGCCGAAGACGATCTCGACGCCGTGCGCCTCGAGTGCAGCCACCAGCCCGTCGGCGCCGGTGCGCACGCGGGTTGCCTCGGAGCTGCTCATGGCATTACTTGAGCGTGAGGATGTATGCGGCCAGGTCGGCCGCATCCTGTCCTGAGGCCAGGCCGGCCGGCATGGGGGGTGCGGGGTTCTGGATCTGGTTCAGGATCTTGGATGTGCTGAGCACGCCGGAGGCGTTCAGCTCGGCCAGGTTGGGCGCGGACGGAAACGGCGACGCGGTGCCGGCGACGACGGAATGGCAGCTCGAGCAGGTCTTCGAGGTGAACAGCACCTTGCCGTTGGCGGCGTTACCGCCGCCGCCCGAGCTGGAGGGGCCACTCGACCCGCCGCTGGACGGCGGCGGCGTGGTGCCTCCCCCGGTTGACCCGGAGGGGGTGAACGTGGAGTTCGGCAACGCCCCCAGGCCCACGCTGGAGGCACCGCTGGTATCGGTGCCTGCGATGGCGATAACGGCAACCATCACAACGATCCCGATGATGGTGCCGACAAGCGCCGCAACGAGTACCTTGATCATCGCGCGGCGCACTCTACCAGCTTGATCCGGATCACCAAGCGCTACCCGCTATCCCCCTTGCAGGGGATGGTCACAGGTGTGTCGAACGACGACGTGTTGATCCGTATGCTCGACCGACGCGACATCCAGACCCTCATGTACTGCATCCGGCTGACGGAGATCTCGGGGCAGTGGCAGACGGGGTATCCGGTGCGAACGCCACACGACCTGGAGTGCAAGCTGGCAGCGCTGCTGCAGCAGGTCGAAGGCACCGCTCCGGTCAAGGCAGCCTGACCGCAGGCTCGCCGGCACCGCGAGGTGCGACGGCGTTCGCGTGCGCGCCGTCACGGTCTCGTTGGCAACAGGGCGACCACTCTGCATCAGCCCGTCGCGGCTCCGTCACGGCGCGCGCACGACACCGTCATGGTGGCCGAGGCGTAGTCAAACCCCGGTTTGGGGGCGATCGGCGCAACCATCGCGATCGTGCGTCACGGCGGACGTGACCGCCGTCACGGTTCGGTCACGGGAGCCCGGCGAGGGCCGAGGCGGTGTTTGACACCGTTAAGAGCACGCCAGTTGTGTGGCCGGCGCTGCAGAGCCGTGACAGGACGGGTGACCGGGCTACAGCCAGCCGGCGCGCCGGAAGCGCCACCACAGCACGGCACCGGATAGTGCCATCAGGCCCAGCGCGTAGAGGTAGCCGAACTGCCAGTGCAGCTCCGGCATCTCCCGGAAGTTCATGCCGTAGATGCCCGCGATCAGCGTCGGCACCAGCACGATCCCGGCCCATGAGCTGAGCTTCAGCACCACCTCGTTCAGCCGGTTGGAGACGACCGAGAGATGCGCCTCCAGGATCCCCGTCAGCAGGTCGCGCTGGGTATCCAGCTCGTCGTAGACCCGCAGCACGTGGTCGTAGAGGTCGCGGAACTCGACATCCAGATCCTCGCCCAGCACCGACTTGTCGACGTGCACCACCCGTCCCAGCACGTCGCGTAACGGCGCCACGGCGCGGCGGAACGTGAGCAGGTCGCGCTTGATCTGGAAGGTCGCCGCGAGCGAGGTCTGCATCTCGACCGACGCGGGCCCGAGCAGCGCGTCCTCCGCCTTCTCGATCCGATCCTCATAGGCCTCGACCACCGGGAAGTAGCCGTCGATCAGCTCGTCCAGCACCTCGTAGGCGATCTCGGCACCACCGCCTTCGAGCAGCGACGGGCTGAGGTCGATCCGCTCCCGCACGGCGTCGAGCGTGAACAGGTCGCCGTGGCGGATCGAGATGACGAACCGCTGTGAGACGAAGATCGCCACCTCCTGCATGCTCACGCGGCCCCCCTCGCCGATCGCGGCGGCGTAGGCGATCACGAACACGTAGCCCTCGTAGCGCTCCATCTTGGGACGCTGGTGATCCGACAGCGCGTCCTCGAGCGCCAGCCGGTGCAGCCCGAACTCCTCGCCCAGCTGCGCCAACTCGCTCTCGTCCGGCGAGTTCGCGTCCACCCACACCAGGGTGTCCGGCTGCTCCAGCACGTCTGAGATCCGCGCAAACGGCAGCTGGTGGTCCTCGCGCACGCCCTCGCGGTAGACACAGGTGGTGAATGCCACCCGCAGACATTCGCGCCCTGCGGCCCTTTCACCTGCCCTCAGCGCGCGGTGAAGCGAGCCCGCCAGGCGGTCAGCTCGAACCGGTCCGACGCCACCAGCCGGCGGATCTCCGCCTGCGCCGCGTACGGCGGCTCCGCCATCTCCAGCCAGTCGTCGAGCGACCAGGAGGCCGTCCAGGTCTGGGCCTCGTCCTCCCCGAATCCGTGCTCGGCGAGCAGCTCGGGGACCTCACCCGGACGCGGCAGCCGCCGGTGGCCGGGATCGCGCAGCCGCTCCACCCGCTCCCACAGCTCCGCCCGCTCCGGGTCCTCGTCCGCCAGGTAGTCCTGCACGACGATTCGGCCGCCCGGCGTCAACACTCGCGCCATCTCGGCCAGGGTGGCCCGCATGTCGGCCACGTGATGGAGGCTGTTGACGATCGTGACAAGTTCGAAGCTCGAGTCCCGGAACGGCATCTGCTCCGCCTCGCCGAGCACCGGCTCCACGCCCTCCGGCGCATGCTCCAGCAGCGGCCGCGACGGCTCCAGCGCCACCGCCCGCGCCACCAGCGGCACCAGCTGCGCCGAGAGCAGCGCCGGGCCGGCGGCCACGTCCAGCGCCCGATCGTCAGGCTGCGGCCGGCACAGCTCGATGAACGCCGTCCAGTCCTTCTTCTGGGCCGCCTCCACGTACCGGTCGGCCGTTCTATCGAACCTGCTCTCGGACATACGCGAGCGCCTCCTCCCGGGTTGTGACGCTGCCGGCCGCCTGCTCCTCGGCCAGCATATCGACCAGCCGCTTGATCTCGGCCCCGCGGGCGCCGGTGGCCTGGGTGATCTCGTCGCCGCGTATCAGCGGCGGAGCGTGGTCGGCCCGCAGCCGGGCGATCAGCCCGAGCAGCTCGTCGGCCGTCTCGCTGTGGCGGCGCAGGTGCCGCAGACGCGAGCTCGGCCCGCGCGTCGCCATCCGGTCGGCCACCGACAGCACCACGCTCGCCGCCGGCCAGGGCTCGGTCGCCCGCAGATAGCGATAGGCCATCCTGCGGTCGAGAGGCCGCTGCGGTATCGAGAAGCCGAGCGCCAGGTGCTCGCGCACCATCACCCGGCAGAACCTGATCAGCGCATTCGACGCCTTCCAGCGCGCCAGCACCGCCGCGGCCGCATCCGCCCCCTCACGGTCATGCCCCATGAAGCTGATCCGCGCCTCCGTCTGTACGCGCGTCTGCGGCTTGCTGATGTCGTGAAACAGCGCCGCGAGCCGCAGCGCCCGGGTGACCGTCAGCTCATCCCCGGCGTCCGCCGCCAGTTCGGCCGCGACCATCTGGGCATGGCCGGGCAGGTAGTACTCCGGGTGCTCGGCGATGTCGGCCACCCCCTCCACGACGTGCAGCGTGTGCTCCCACACGTCCAGCTGATGGTGACCGCTCTGCGTCAGCCCGCGCATTGGTGCCACCTCGGGCACCACCGCCTCGAGCACGCCGATGCGATCGGCCAGCCGCAGCGCCTCCGCTGGCCGGTCCCCGCCCAGCAGGCGTTTCATCTCCATGAAGATGCGCTCGCCCGACGGCCGCGACGCCAGCTCGGCCTGGCTGCTCGCCAGCCGCTCGCTGGCCGGGTCGATGTCGAACACCAGCTCGTGGGCGATCCGCGGCAGCCGTAGCAGGCGCAGCGGATCGTCGACGAAGACCTCATCCGACACCGTCCGCAGCAGGCGTCGATCGAGATCCTCGCGGCCTCCAAATGGATCGATGTACTCGCCGTTGTCCAGGGAAACGGCGATCGCGTTGATGGTGAAATCGCGCAGGCCGAGATCGTCCTCGATGCTGCCACGGCACCCGGCGATGTCGACCGTTTGCTCGCCGGACACCACCCGCCAGGCACCGTGCCGCTCCGACAGCGGAAACGGCGAGCCCCCGCACCGACCGGCCAGCCGCTTCGCCACCGTGCGCGGATCCTCGGCGACGACCAGGTCGATGTCGAGCACGGGCCGTCCCAGCAGCATGTCGCGCACGCTGCCGCCGACCAGCCAGGCGCCCTCCACCGGCGCCCGCCGGCGGACGTCTGCGAGCGGGTCAGCCGTCGACGATGACATGCTCCACCCGCCGCCGCCTGGGGGCGATGTCGCACACGATCTCGTACGCGATTGTGTCGCTGCGGGCCGCCCACTCCTCGGCGCCGATCCGCTCGTCGCCGTCGCTCCCGATCAATACCACCGGATCGCCCAGCTCCAGATCGCAGCGCTCACCGACCACGAAGGTCAGCTGATCCATGCTGATCGTCGCCGCCACCCGGCGCCGCCGTCCCCGCACCAGCACGTCCATCCGCCCCGACAGCAGCCGTGGCACGCCGTCGGCGTACCCGGCCGGCACCAGCCCGATCCAGGTCGGCCGCTCGGCCACGAACCGGCGCCCGTAGCCGGCGCCCTCGCCCGGCTCGAGCAGCTTCAGCTGAGCCACGTAGCTCTCGAGCCGCAAGGCGGGCGCTAGGCCGCGCGCGGCCGAGTCGTCGCCGAACGGCGACAGCCCGTAGATCGCGATACCGCACCGCACGGCGTCAAACCGCGCCTCGGGGTACCCGAGCGCGCCCGCGCTGTTGGCGACATGCCGGGGGCAGTCCGGCAGGCCGTCGGCGAACCGCCGGAACCGCTCCAGCTGCCGGCGCGTGTGGTCGGCATCGTCGTCGGCCGACGACAGGTGGCTCATCAACCCGGACAGGCGCAGGAGCGACGATCCGCCGATCTCGTCGACCACCCGGCGCGCCTCGTCCTCAGCCATGCCCCAGCGCCCCATCCCCGTGTCCACCTTGACGTGCACTCCCAGCGGCTCGCGTGCCGCGGCCCGCAGCCGCGCGAACGACTCGACCGACGAGACCGCCACCTCCACCCCGGCCAGGTCGGCTTCCTCACCGGGTGCGAGCGGCGACATCACCAGCACCGGCGCCTCGGGCAGCGCATCGCGCAGCGCACGCGCCTCCTCCCAGGTGGCGACGCAGAGCTTGGTCGCCCCCGCGGCCAACGCGGCTCCGCCGACGGCGGACGCGCCGTGGCCGTAGCCGTCCGCCTTCACGACCGCCCATACGTCGGCCGGCGCCGCCAGGTCGAGCAGCATGCCCACGTTGGCAGCGATCGCCGACAGGTCGATGGTGACCGTCGCTCGCGACAGCCGCTGCGACCTGGAGATCACTGCTTCAGCACCCCGGGCAGCGCCTCGATCACGTCGGCGCTGGTGATCCCGTCCGGGCCGATCGCGTCGGCCGCCATCCGCCCCGCCCGAGCGTGCATGACCGCGCCGCAGCATGCCGCCGTCCACGGATCGAGCCCCTTCGCCAGCATCGCGGCCACGACACCGGTGAGGACGTCGCCGCTGCCGGCCGTGGCCAGCCCCGGCGTGTCCGATACCGACACCACGACCCGATCGCCGCCGGGCGCGGCCACCAGGGTGTCGGCGCCCTTCAACAGGACCACCGCCCGCGAGGCGGCCGCCGCCTCGCGCACCGCCGCCAGCCGGTTGGACGCCACCCACTCCGATTCGCGGCCCAGCAGCCGCGCCATCTCGCCCTCATGCGGCGTCAGCACCGCGGGCGTCCTCCGCCGCGCGGTCGTGGCGAGCTTGCCGGAGAGCGCGAACAGCCCGTCGGCGTCGATCACGAGCGGACCGCGGTGCCGCTGCGCGAGGCGGCGGGCCAACCCCTGCGCTTCGGAGCTGCGGCCCAGACCCGGACCGACCGCCATCGCCCCCGCGCGGTCGGCCAGCTCGAGACCGCCCGGAAGGGCGCGCACCATCAGCTCGGGCTGCGCGGCGCCGACCTGAGCGGCCACCGATGCCGGCACCGCCACCCAGGCGATGCCCGCCCCCGCCCGCAGCGCCGCCCGCGCCGCCAGCAGCGGCGCCCCCGACATGCCCTCGGATCCGCCCACCACCAGCACCGATCCGGCCCCGTACTTCGACGTCCCGTGGTGCTTGCGGGGCACGAGGTCGATCAGCGAGCGCGTGGCCAGCGCCGACCAGGTGGGCGACTCCAGCTGCGGCGGGATCCCGATGTCGGCCACGACCACGGCTCCGGCATGACGGCATCCGGGCGCGACGATCAGGCCCAGCTTGGGGCCGTGGAAGGCGACGGTCAGCTCGGCCGCCACTGCGGCGCCGGCCACCGTGCCATCCGACGCGTCCACGCCCGAGGGGATGTCCAGCGCCACCACCGGCCGTCCGTCGGCGTTGATCGACTCGATCAGCGTCGCCGCCGCAGGTCGCGGTGCGCCCCTGAACCCCGTGCCGAACAGCGCATCGATCACCACCTCCGCGCCGCGCAGCGTGCGTCGCAGCTGCGCCTGTGACGGCCGGCGGTGCACGGGCACGCCCAGCCGTTCCGCGACCTCCAGGTTTCCGCGAGACTCGGTGCTGAGCCGCGTCGCCGCGCCTGTCAACAGCACCTCCGGCGCCAGCCCCGCGGCCAGGAGGTGCCGCGCCACGACGAAGCCATCGCCACCGTTGTTTCCTGTCCCGGCGACGATCGCGAACCGCCGCCGATCGGGGAAACGGCTCATGATCTCGTGCGCGGCGCCCAGCCCGGCGCGCTCCATCAGCACCGCGGCCGGGATGCCGAGGTCGATCGCGGCCGTATCCAGCGCCCGCATCTCGGTTGCGTCGTAGAGCGGCAGCAGCTCGTTCATCGCGGCTGCACGATCGCGACTGCGGCGGCCATCCCCTTCGAGTGGGTCATCGAGAGGTCGATCTCCCCCGCGCCGAAGCGCTCGGCCAGCTCGGCCACCTTGCCGGACAGGGTCACGTTGGGCTTGGGCCGGCCCGCGATCTCGATGTCGCGCCACATGAACTCGACGCCGCATCCGATCGCCTTGCCCACCGCCTCCTTGCCCGCGAAGCGGACGGCGAAGTGCTGGGCCGCGTTCGGCCGCGAGAAGCAGTAGCGCCGCTCCTCCTCCGTGAACACGCGGTCGGCGAACCTGGGCCGCTTGGTGAGGGCGGCGCGGACACGCTCGATCTCGATCATGTCGATCCCAACCCGCATGCCAAGCACACTACACTCAGGGCGTGTCGCGCGCCCTCGACCTGACCCCGACCGCACGCTGGTGGCCGAGCGTGCTGTGGCAGACGACGACGCTGACCCTCGACGGCGACGGCGCGCGGCTGCTGGTAGATCCTGGCATTGCGACCTGGGAGACGCGCGAGGCTGCCGCCGGCGGCGCCACGCACATCCTGATCACGCACGCCGACTGGGACCACGTCATGGGCATCGGCCTGCTGCCGGACGCGCAGGTGTGGGCATCCCCGTCGGCCGCTGAGCGAATCCGCTCCGGCGAGGCGCGAGCCTCGGTCGAGAGCGAGTCGCGTCCGTACGGGGTGGTGCTGGAGGGCCTGGACGGCATGCGGGTGGACGAGCTGGTGCCCGCGAACGGCGAGCCGTACCAACTCGGCGCGTGGTGGGCCGCGAGCCACGCCACCCCCGGGCACACGCCGGACGGGATCACCACCTGGATCGAGGAGGCCGGGCTGCTGATCGTGGGCGACCACCTGTCACAGCACGAGATTCCCTTCATCTACGACTCGGCATGGAACTACCGCACGACCCTGGCGTTGCTGACCGAGCTGATCGAGCGCCACCAGCCCAGCCACGTCGTGGTCGGGCACGGACGCCCCCACGCCCCGGCGCGAGCGCTCGAGATCGCTGCGCAGGACGCCGAATACGTGGACGCGCTGATCGCCTTTGCCGAGGCCGGCGGCACGCCGGAGCGGGCCGATGACGTGCCATTCCCGGATCGAGGCGGCCACGACGACGCCGGCGAGCACCGCAGCAACGTCGAGCGGGTCTGCGCGCAGGCCGCCGCTTGACCGCACCCGACCGCGAGGCGCTGCGCGAGCTGGCCGAGGACGCGCCGTCGCCCCCGCTGCCACCGGGATCGGCCTCACGACGCGTTGCCGGTGACGGCTACATCGCCGAGATCGGGCCACAGGACGTCCCCGACATGAACATCGTCTCGCGCCTGCGGCTGGACGACCGTGACCTCGCGGCCGTGGTGGCCGAGGTTCACGACCTGTTCGCCGACGCCGGCCGCCGGGCGATCACCTGGGAGGTGTCAAGCGGCGCCACGCCGGCGGGGATGCTCGAGCAGCTGCGCGGCTTCGGCATGAAGACGCACGAGCCGGCCTCGATGCTGGCGCTGGCCTGCACCGTCGAGCCGTCCAGCGGCGACGGTGAGGGCATCACCGTGGCCCGGGTCGAGACCGACGCACAGTTCCACCAGGTGCGTGAGGTGTTCGAGCAGGGCGACGGCTGGTCTCCCGGCGATCAGTGGCTGCGCGGGCCCGGGTTCGTCACGCGCTACCTCGCGCTCATCGACGGCCGGTCTGTCGCCACTGCGGACATCACCTGGTTGGCCGACGAGCGGGCGGCGTTTCTGGGCGGCGCCCTGACCCTGCCGGAGTTCCGCGGCCGCGGCGCGTACCGGGCACTGGTGCACGAGCGCTGGCGTGAGGCCGGCCGCCGTGGCCGCAACGTGCTGGTCACCCAGAGCGAGCCGATGTCGCAGCCGATCCTGAAGCGGCTCGGGTTCGAGGTGGTGGGCGAGATCTCGGTGCTGATCGACCGCTTCTGATGGCAGGGATCGATCCCCACGTGTTCGCCCTCGCGGACAACCCGAACACCTACACCCCGCTCGGCCGCGGCGACGAGCGGATCGTGGGTCCGCGGTTCGTGCTGTGGATGGGCGGCGACGGCGGCGACGTGAAGTGGAGCGTGGCGCAGCGGTTCCGGTTCGACCGGGACGAGCTGGACGATGTGATCGCCGAGGTGCACGACCTGCTCCGGGAGCGCGGACGCGATCGCTGCTCGTGGGAGGTGGGCAGCGGCGCGCGGCCGCCGGGCCTGCCGGAGATGCTGCTGGAGCGCGGCATGGTGTGGGAGGACGATCCGCTCCAGATCGGGATGGTGCTCGACCACCAGCCCGAGCCGGTGGGGGAGGGGGTGCGGGTGCGCCTCGCCGACACCCGCGACGCCTACGCCGCCAGCGAGCGGATCGCGCGGACGGCGTTCGGCATGCAGGACGAGCTCACCGGCGGGCAGCTGACCGCGCTGTTCGAGCGCAGCGACCCGGCCGTCTCGCGCCGCTACCTGGCCTCCGTGGACGGTGTGGACGTCGCCACCGGCAACGCGCTCTTCACGGAGCACGGCGTGGTGCTGAACGCGGGGTCGACGCTACCCGAGTGGCGCGGTCGCGGCGCCTACCGGGCGCTGGTGCGGGCCAGATGGGACGCGGCCGTCGCGGCGGGCACTCCTGTCCTCGTGACCCAGGCGGGCGCGATGTCGCGGCCGATCCTCGAGCGGCTCGGGTTTGTGGCCGTGTGCGAGGTGCGGGCGCTGCTGGACGCGTTCGGGGAGCGCGAGGACGCCACCTAGACTTCCGCAATGCGCTGGGTAATCCCCCTCGGCCGGATCGCCGGCATCCCGATCGGAGTCAACTGGACGTGGCTGCCGATCGTCGCGCTGGTGATCGCGAACTACGCGAGCGACGTGTTCCCGAGCCAGAATCCGGGGCTTTCCGATACCACGTACCTGGTGATGGCCGCGGCGCTGGCGCTGCTGTTCTTCGCCGGCCTGCTGCTGCACGAGCTCGGCCACGCGCTGGTCGCGAAGCGGCAGGGCATGGAGATCGAGGGCATCACGCTGTGGCTGCTGGGCGGGGTGGCGCGGATCCTGGGCGAGTTCCCCGGCCCCGGCGCGGAGTTCCGGGTGGCGGTGGCCGGGCCGGCGGTGTCGTTCGTGATCGGGGCGACGTTCGCGGCCGTCGCCTGGCTGGCGCCTCTACCGAACGCCGTGGACGGCGTCGTCGTCTGGATGGGGATCAGCAACCTGTTCCTGCTGGCGTTCAACCTGATCCCGGCCTACCCGCTGGACGGCGGCCGCATCCTGCACGCCGTGCTGTGGCGGTTCCAGCACGATCGCGGATCGGCCACCCGGGTGTCGGTCGGCATCGGGCGCGGGTTCGGGCTGGTCATGATCGGGCTGGGCGTCGCGGCCGTGGCGTTCGGGCTCGGCCCGGGGTTGGTGTGGTTGTCGGTGGTGGGCCTGTTCCTCGTGATGGCGGCCGGCGGAGAGGGTCGCACGGAGCACGTGCGGGAGATGCTGGACGGGCTGACCGTGGCCGACGTGATCGAGCGCGACCCGGTCTGCGTGCTGCCGACCCTGACGCTGGCCGAGTTCTTCGACGCGGTGGTGTGGTCGCAGCGCTACACGACCTACCCGGTGTTCGACGGCGAGCACGTGGTGGGCATGCTGCCGTTCCGCAATGTGGCGGCGGTGCCGCGGTCGCGGTGGGAGGACACCCGCATATCCGAGGTGATGACGCCGCTTTCGAGCGTGGTGCTGCTGGACGAGCAGGAGACGCTGACCGAGGCCGTTGGGCGGCTGGCGGCCGACCCGCTGCAGCGCGGGCTGGTGATCGAGGACGACCGTCTGGTGGGGCTGGTGTCGGTGTCGGACGTGGCCCGCGCGTTCGAGCGGCGCGCACGCGGCATGTGATCGGCAGATCGGTATGATCAGCGCATGGACGCCGCGAACCTCACCCAGATCGCCCTGTTCGACGGGCTGTCGGACGCGCAGCTGAAGCAGATCGGCGGCTGGGCCGACGAGATCGATGTCGACACCGGGTATCATCTGATCCGCCGCGACGGGTTCGGGTACGAGTTCTTCGCCATCATCGACGGCACGGCCGAGGTGATGGACGGCGAGCGGCATCTGGCCGACCTGTCTGCGGGCGACTTCTTCGGCGAGATGGCGCTGCTGGACGAAGAGCGCCGCAGCGCATCCGTGCGCGCGACTTCGCCGATGCGGCTAATGGTGATGACGCGGCAGGAGTTCCACTCGATGATCGCGGCGGTGCCGGCGCTCGACGAGCGGATCCGCGCGAAGGTCGCCGAGCGGCTCGACAACAGCGCGCGCTAGCTCAGCTAGCTCACGGGCCTAGGTGGCCCGCTGTGGCTCTTCGCCGCGCTCGCTGCGAGTGGCCGATGCGAACGCATCACTGATCTGCTCGACCAGGTCGGCCGTGAAGCGCCCCTGGCCGAGTGCGCGGTCGATCAGTGCCAGCGCCCGGGCATCGTCCCAGGTGATTGTGTCGGACATGGTCTTGGGAGCCTTTGCTGTCGGGGTCAAACGACGGGAGCTAGTCCGCAAGATGCCATCGCGGCGACCGCGGTGCCACCCTCGAAGGGGCATGCCGTGATCGCCCATCTGGTTATCGCACCCTAACCGGCCGCGCGCGGCTAGCGTGACCCCCATGGCGATCGTTCTGGGGCTTCGCTTCGTGTGCGAGATGGCGGCACTTGCGGCCGTGGCCTACTGGGGACAGCAGGCGGCCGGCGGTGTCGCGGGAATCGCGCTGGCCGCGGTCGCCGTCGCCGTGGTGGCCGTAGTCTGGGGAGTGTTCCTCGCGCCCAGGCGGCAGCTGGAGGTCGGCCTGCCCGCACGCCTCGTGATCGAGCTGGCGGTCTGGACGGCCGCGGCCTCCGCGCTGTGGTCGGCGGGCCAGCCCACCCTGGCCGTGGTGCTGTTGGTCGTCGCCGTCGTGACGGGGGCGATCAACGCACGCGCCGCGTCTACGACAGCACCCGGGTGAGCACGATGCCCGGCCCGTCGTCCTGGACGGCCACGCCGTGCCGCTGCCAGCCGCAGCGCTCGTAGAACCCGGCCGCGTGCTCGGTGAATACCCAGAGCCGCGGCACCCGCTGCCCGGCGGCGAACTGCTCGAGCGCCGCCAGCAGCCGGCTGCCGACCCCGGCGCCGCGGTACTCGGGCAGCACCACCATCCCGCACACCCACGGCGAGCGGTCGCGCATGTCGTCGAGCTCGAACTCGTGCAGCTGCACGACGCCGACCGCGCGATCGCCATCGAGCGCCACGAACGCGGCCGACGTGGGCGAGTGCAGCCGGCTGTCGCTTTCCGCCTCGCGCAGCCACCGCGCGTGCTCATGCTCGGGCTGTAGCCCGCCCCACTCCCGCCACGCGATCTCGACCACATCCGGCACCAGATCTGGATGCTCGGCGAGCGTGGCGATCGTGATCATCGATCTCTACTCGGCCAGCCGGACGCCGGCTACTCGACGGTGACGGTCTTCGCCAGGTTGCGCGGTTTGTCGATGTCGAGCCCGCGCCGCTTTGCGATCGCGTAGGCCAGCTGCTGCAGCGGCAGGATCGCCAGCGCCGCCTGCAGCTCCGGCTCCGTCCGCGGCAGGTACAGGACGTGCTCGGCCAGCTCCTCGATGCGCGTGTTGCCTTCGGTGGCGACGGCGATCACGTGCGCGCCGCGCGCGCGCACCTCCTGGATGTTCGACAGCACCTTGTCGTACACGTGGTTGTCGGTCGCGATCACCACCACCGGCGTCGAGTCGTCCAGCAGCGCGATCGGCCCGTGCTTCATCTCGCCGGCCGCGTACGCATCGGTGGGGATGTAGGAGATCTCCTTCAGCTTGAGCGCGCCCTCGAGCGCGATCGGCAGCCCGATGTAGCGCCCCAGGTAGAGGAAGAACTCGCTCTCCCAGAACCGGTCCGCGATCGGTTCCACCAGGTTGCCCCGATCAAGCGTCTGCTGCGCCAGTTCCGGCAACGCACGCACCTGCGCCAGCAGCGTCTCCGCCCGTGTCGCGTCGATGGTGCCACGCACGATCCCCAGCTTCAGCGCCAGCAGGTACATCAGCACCACCTGGCTGGTGAACGTCTTCGACGCCGCCACCCCGACCTCGAGCCCGGCCCGCGTGTAGAGCACCGAATCGCAGTCGCGCGTTGCCTGGCTGCCCATCACGTTCGTGACCGCGAGCACGTGCGCGCCGTGTGCGCGTGCTTCCTTCATGGCAGCGATCGTGTCGATCGTCTCACCGGACTGCGAGACTGCGATCACCAGCGTCCGCTCGTCGATCACCGGTCGCCGGTATCGCCACTCGCTGGCGATGTCCGACTCGCTCGGGATCCGCGCCCACTCCTCGAGCAGGTAGCGACCGATCAGCCCGGCGTGGTACGCCGTCCCACAGGCCAGGATCACCACCCGTGACAGCTCCCGGATCTGCTGCTCGTCCAGGTTGAGACCGTCCAGCTGCAGCTCGCCGTGGTAGAGCCGCTCGCCGATCGTCTCGGCGATCGCGTCCGGCTGCTCGTGGATCTCCTTCAGCATGAACGTCTCGTAGCCCTGCTTCTCGGCGGCCGACTCGTCCCAGTCCACGTGCTCGATCGGCCGCTCGATCACTGCGCCCTCGCCCGTCAGGAAGGTCGCGCCATCGGGCCTCGCCACCACGATCTCGTCGTCCAGCACGTACTGCACCCGGCGCGTCTCGCTCATGAAGGCCGGAATCGCCGACGCCATGAACGTCTCCCCGTCCCCCACACCCACCACCAGCGGGCACTGCCGGCGCGCCGCCAGGATCTCGTTGGGGTGGTCGCGGTGTACGACCGCGAACGCGAAGTGCCCGTGCAGCTGGTTGTAGGCCAGCCGCACCGCCTCGACCAGGTCACCGTCGTAGTGCTCCTCGACCAGGTGGCTGATCACCTCGCTGTCGGTGTCTGTGTGGAACTCGTGGCCCTGCTCCAGCAACCGCGTTCGCAGCTGGACGTAGTTCTCGATGATGCCGTTGTGCACCGCGGTCACGCCCGAGCCCTCGCAGGCCTCGATCGGGTGCGCGTTCGACTCGGTCACCCCGCCGTGCGTCGCCCAGCGCGTGTGCGCCAGCCCCAGGGTGGCCGGGTGGCTGCCGTCGCCGACCGCGTCGCGCAGCATCTGCACCCGCCCCACACGGCGCGTCACATCGATGCTGCCGTTGACCAGGGCGATGCCGGCCGAGTCGTACCCGCGGTACTCGAGCCGCTCAAGACCGGTCAGCAACAGCTCCTTGCACTCCCGGTCACCCACGTATCCGACGATTCCACACATACGGAGAGGTTACGCTCCGATCTCGGTTTCGACGAGGCCCGCGAGATATCCGCAGATGCGCTCGCACTCGGCCTCATCCTCGGCTTCCACCATGACCCGCACCAGCGGCTCCGTGCCGGACGCGCGCAGGACGATCCGACCGTCGTTCCCCAGTTTCTCGCTCAGAGCGTCCACCTCCTCCCAGATGCGGTTCGCGGACGGTAGCAGGGATCGATCGGCCGGCACGGCCACGAGCCGTTGCGGGAACGGCCGCAGCATGTCGTTCGCCTGTGCGGCACTCAACCCCAGCCGGTGCAGCGACGCCAGCAGCATCAGCGCCGTCGCCAAACCGTCGCCGGTCGTGTGGTGCGCCAGGTCGACGACGTGCCCCGACTGCTCGCCGCCGAGCGTCGCCCCGGTCTCCAGCATCCGCGCCAGCACGTAGCGGTCGCCCACGTCGGTGACCTCGGTGGCGATGTCGTTGTTGCGCATCAGCCGATGGAACCCGAGGTTGGTCATCGAGGTCACCACCACCGTATCGACCGCCAGCAGACCGCGGCGGTGCAGGTCGATCGCCAGCACCGCCAGGATCACATCTCCGTTCACCGGCCGGCCGCGATCGTCCACGACCAGACAGCGGTCGGCGTCGCCGTCAAACGCGATCCCCAGGTCGAGGCCGTGGTCGGCCACCAGCGTCGCGATCGCATCGAGGTGCGTCGAGCCGACGCCGGCGTTGATGTTGCGGCCGTCGGGCTCGCAGCCGATCCGGTCGACTCGCTCGCCGAGCAGCTCGAAGAGGGCCGGCCCGCAGTTCCAGGCGGCGCCGTTGGCGCAGTCGATGCCGATCGAGAACCCGGGCTGCACGCCGTCGCCGTAGGTCGCCGCCAGCCAGGCGATGTAGCGCCCGCCCGCGTCCGCCAGCTGCTCCGCATGGCCCCGGCCGTCGCCCGCGTCGCCGTTCATCAGCCGCTCGATCTCGGCCTCGTCCTGATCGGCCAGCTTGCGGCCGTCACCGCCCAGGAACTTGATGCCGTTGTCCTGGAACGGGTTGTGCGACGCCGAGATCACGCAGCCCAGCGCGGCGCCGGTCTCACGCGCCAGCACGGCCACGCCCGGCGTCGGAATCACGCCCGCGCTGACCGCGATCGCACCCGCCGCCACCACTCCCTCGATCAGCGCCGCCTCCAGCGCCACACCCGACTCGCGGGTGTCGCGCCCGATCAGGATCGAGCGACCGGGCCCCGCGAACCGACCCGCGGCGGCGCCCAGGTCATGCGCCAGGGACTCGGTCAGGTCGACGCCCGCCTGGCCGCGGACACCGTCCGTGCCGAACAACTTGCGCACGTTCGGCAACCCCGGCGTCGGCTAGCGCTTCGAGAACTGTGGCCGCTTGCGCGCCTTCTTCAGGCCCGCCTTCTTGCGCTCGACCTCGCGCGCGTCCCGCGTCAGGAAGCCCGACTTCTTCAGCTCGGGCCGCAGCGCCTCGTCCGCCTCGATCAGCGCACGCGAGATGCCGTGGCGAAGCGCTCCGGCCTGGCCGGCGATGCCGCCGCCCACGATCCGAGCGCGCACGTCGAAGCTGGCCTCGGTGCCGCTCACCCGCAGCGGGGCCATGGCCACGGACTGCAGCGTCGGCCGCGGGAAGTACTCGGCCAGGGCCTTGCCGTTGACGACGACCTGACCGGAACCCGGCACCAGCACGACGCGGGCGACCGAGGTCTTCCGCTTGCCGGTGGCGCGGTATACGACTGCGGTTGTGGCCACTACGAGCTCTCCTTCAACGGTGCGGGATTCTGGGCTGCGTGGGGATGCTCCGGGCCGGCGTAGACCTTCAGCTTGCGCAGCTGCGCAGCGGCCAGCTTGTTCTTCGGCAGCATGCCCTTGACGGCCCTGCGGATGACCTCTTCGGGCCGGCGGGCCAGCTGCTCGCCCAGCGTCCGCTCACGCAGTCCGCCCGGATAGCCGCTGTGCCGGTAGTAGATCTTCTGGTCAAGCTTGTTGCCGGTCACGCGTACCTTCTCGGCGTTGACGACGATCACGAAGTCGCCGGTGTCCACGTGCGGTGTGTAGGTCGGCTTGTTCTTGCCGCGCAGCGTGTCCGCGATCTCCGTCGCCAGCCGGCCCAGGATCTGGCCGTCGGCGTCGACCAGGCGCCAGGCCTGCTCGATCTCGCGTGGTTTTGCGGTGTAGGTCTTCATCGATCCTCGGGCGTGAAGCGGACAGGCCGCCACGGGCATGCAGCGGCCCGGGCGGCGCAAACAGCGTCGAATGCTAGCTCAGATCGCCGCCACGCGGAGGCGCACCGTGGGCTTGGCGCCGGCCGGAGCGATCGTGGCGACGGCGGCGTCGACCACCCGCGGGTCGAACTGGATGCCCGCGGCGCGCTGCAGCTCGGCGATCGCCTGGTCGTGGTCAAGCGGCGGGCGCCCCGGCCGGCCACGCCTGATCGCGCGGTAGGCGGCGCACACCGCCACGATCCGGGAGCTGAGCGGAATCTCCTCGCCGGCGAAGCCGTGCGGGTATCCGCCGCCGTCCCAGTGTTCGCGGATCGCGCCCACGCCGGCAACCGCCGGCCGCAGGTAGGGCATACGCGACAGCATCCGCTGGCCGATCAGGGTATGGCGCTGCACCACGGCCCATTCGACCGGCGTCAGCGGCTCAACCTTATCGTGGAGGGCGCCCGGGATGTGGGACCGGCCGGCCTCGTGCACCAGCGCCACCAGCCGCACCTCGCGGAGCTCGTCCTCCTCCAGCAGCAAACGTTCGCCGATCGCCTCTGCCAGGGCCGGCAATTCGAGGTCGGCGGCGCCGATCTCGCGCGCCTCGGCCGCGGCCTGCTGAAACCGGTGCCGTTCGTCGCCGTCGCACCGCGCTGCGTCGTCGAGCAGCGCCGCCGCCTGGCTCACCAGCCGCATGGAGCGGCGGATCTCGGCGCGCCCGTAGGCCTGCGTGCGGATCTCCGACCAGACCTCGACCAGGTAGGGGCCGCCGGGCCCGTCCATGCGCATCACCAGCCCGGCGCCGGGGTCGCCGACCCAGGTCGTGTACCGGCGGCCCTGCTCGAGCACCGCGCGCGATGCCGGACCGCGGCCGGCGGCCAGAAGCTCGGCGGCCGGCGCCAGCCACCGCTGCGGGGTGCGCGTGAATCCCGCCAGGTCGACGAGCAAGCCTCGCTCGGCATCGACCCTCGAGACCAGGCAGTCGGACGCATGCAGGTCGTCGGCCAGCGCTTCACACAGGTGCGAGCAGAGCTCACGGGTGCCGACTCCGCCCTCGAGACGGCGACGTTCTCGTGTCAAGACCGGCAGCACCGCTGCATGGTCGCTTCCCGCGGTGGCGGCCGCCATCCCCGATTTGTGGTGGTCGGCATCACCGGCCGGCCGTATCTATGCGCTTGCGCGCTCAATGGATAAGCTTCGGACATGCGAGACATGCTCGACGACGCCGCCCAACTGAGCGGACATGGAGAAAAGGTGGCGGTGGCGATGGTCGTCGACACCCGGCGCTCGGCTCCGCGCCCCCTGGGCTCGAGGCTGTTCGTGACGGAGTCCGGGGAGATGCGCGGATCGGTCTCGGGCGGATGCGTCGAGAGCGACGTGGTGCTGCGCGCGCAGGAGGTGCTGCGCGACGGCACGCCGGCGCTCGTCCAGTACGGGATCACGGACGACGACGCGTTCGACGTGGGCCTGCCCTGCGGTGGTGAGATCGAGGTGTTCATCGCGCCGTTCGACGCCGACGAGGTGGCGCGCGTGCGGCAGGCGGTCGAGGACGGCGAGCGTCTGTCCGTCACGACGATGCTGTCCGGCCCGGACGCGGGCACCAAGAGATACGGCGAGGGCGATGCCCATTCGGCGGCGGTGCGGGAGACGCCGGAGATCTTCGTGGAGCACTACGCGCCCGCACCGGTGATGATGATCTTCGGCGCCGTCGACACGGCGCAGGCGCTGTGCCGGGCCGCCAAGCAGGTGGGGTTCCACACGATCGTGTCGGACGCGCGCGCGAAGTTCGCACGAGCCGAGCGTCTGCCCGATGCCGACGAGATCGTGGTGGGATGGCCGGCGATGGCGTACGAGCTGCACCCCGCCGACGAGGCCACCTACGTCGTGGTGTTGACGCACGACGCCCGCTTCGACGAGCCGGCGCTCGGCCCGGCGCTGCGCAGCCCGGCCGCCTACATCGGTGCGCTGGGCAGCCGCAGGGCCCAGGACCGGCGCCGCGAGCGGATGCTGAACGCCGGCTACAGCGAGGCCGACCTGACGCGCATCTCCGGCCCGCTGGGTCTCGACATCGGGGCGGTCACCCCAGCCGAGACCGCGGTCTCGATCCTGGCGGAGGTGCTGGCTGTCAGGGCCGGCCGCAGCGGCGGCCGCCTCTCGCAGGCACCGGGGCGAATTCACCCGGAGGCCGTGACCCGGTGAGGGCCCTGCCTCCGTGCGCACCGCACTGATCGCGGACATCCACGGAAACCTGGTCTCTCTGCAAGCAGTGCTCGACGACGCGCGCCGAAGCGGCGTGGAGCGGATCGTGTGCCTCGGGGACGTGGCGGCCACCGGCCCGCAGCCGGTCGAGACGATCGAGGCTGTGGCCGCGCTGGGCTGCGATGTCGTGATGGGCAACGCCGACGAGTGGCTGATCGACCCGGAGCTGGACGAGGACGCCGACGATGACACGCGCCGGATCCTGGACATCGACCTGTGGGCGTCGCGACAGCTGGGGCCGCAGCACCTCGAGCTGCTGGCAGGCTACCGGCCGGTGGTGGAGCTCGACGACCTAGTCTGCTTCCACGGCACGCCGCGTTCGAACACGGAGACGCTGCTGGCGACCACTCCGGAGGCGGAGGTGACTCGGATGCTCGCCACCTACACACAGACGGTGCTGGCCGGAGGGCACACACACGTCGCGATGCTGCGCCGCCACGGGCCCTCGCTGTTGGTGAACCCGGGCAGCGTGGGCATGCCGTTCGAGGCGGCGGCCGACGGCGGCGCCTTCCGCAACCCGCCCTGGGCCGAGTACGCGATCGTGGACAGGGCGCAGGTGGAGTTCCGGCGGGTGCCGGTGGACGTGGGCGCGGTGACCGGTGCGGCGTTTGCGAGTGGGATGCCGCATGCCGGTTGGTGGGTACGCGACTGGGCGTGGAGTTGAGCGCGCGCTCAAGCCACAACACCGCAAATCCGATATATCAAACACGATGTACCGCAAGGCGTTCATCGTCCTGGCGCTGTTTGCGGCGATGCCTGGGCAGGCACCGCCGGCGTTCGCCAGCGCTCCCTCGGTGCTGATCTCGGCCACCACCACCGGTGACCGCTACCAGTCGCAGGTCACCTTCACCTACGGCGCCCCGGTCTCGATGACCGACCCGACCACGCAGGTCAGCTTCCATAGGACCGGCAGCGTCACGCCGTTGGCCGTGACGGTGACCGGCTCCGGCACCGCCACCATCGTCATCACCCAGACCGGCACGCTCGCGTCGGGAGCCAGCTACACGGCCAGCGTGCTGCCCGACGGTGACACCACCCCCGACACCGTCAGCTGGAAGACGCGCGCTGCGCCCGCCCACCCCACGCTGCACGTGAAGATCATCACCGCCCTTGCGCCGGATGCGGTCTACGACATCGTTCACCGCCTCGACCGCGCCAACCTGCTGGCCGTGCCGCGGGCCGCGGATCTGGTCGACATCTCGGCAGCCGCCGCCGTGCCGCACGCGCTCACCAACGCCGACCTGGCCGGCTGCCAGGCCGCGCTGGTCGTGACCGACCAGGACGTCTTCGACCAGCTCGCCGCCGCAAGCGCGCTGACCAGCTTCGCAGCACACGGTCACGGCGTCGTGCTGGGCGGCGAGACGCACTGGACGAGCGGCGGCCTGTGGACGCAGCAGAGCGCGATCGGATCCGCGGGCAGCACCTGGTCAACCAGTTGGAGCCCTCTGGCGTATCGTCGACCCGCCCGCGCTGGAGGGCGGAACGCTCAAGGCCAGCAGCGTCCAGCCGCACTTCCTGACCCAGCACCTGTCCTCGTTTCGCGTTCACGGGGCGGGCTCGGGCAGGGAGTACATCCAGACGGGATGGAACTCCGAGGTGCTGGCGTCGCTTCAGCCGACGGCCACCTATGACTACGGTGGTCTGGGTCAGTCGCTACTCGCCGTTCATTGGGAGACCAGAGACTTCCCGGGCCGGGTGGTCGACCTCGGCTTCAACCCGTGGCCGACCGATGTCGCCAGCGGCGGCGGCGGATACGACCCGGCCGAGTCGCCGCAGGCCGCGCCTCTGATCGCCCGCGCGCTGTGGTGGGCCACCGACCGGATCGCGCCCACCGGCACGCACTTCACGTCGAAGCCACCCAGCCCCAGCAGGTTCGCCACCGTCAGCTTCTCGCTGGCGGCGCGGGACGCCGACCCGGCATCGGCCTTCTCGACGCTCCGGTTCCAGTACCGCGTCGGCAACGGCCGCTGGAGGATGGCCAAGGGTGGCAGCTCGTTCGTGCTCTACCACCTGCGCCCCGGGCACCGCTACCGGGTGCGGGCACGCGCTGTTGACTTCGCCGGAAACAAGGACGCGAAGCCGGCCAGCTACACGTTCAGGCTGAGCTCGAGCGCGTACGGCTGAGCCTGGTCACTCCCACTCGATGGTCGACGGCGGCTTGCTGGAGATGTCCAGCGCCACCCGGTTGACCCCGGCGATCTCGTTGATGATGCGGCTCGAGATCCGCTCCAGCAGGTCGTAGGGCAGCCGCGCCCAGTCGGCCGTCATCGCATCCTCGGAGCTGACCGCGCGGATCACGATCGGATAGGCGTACGTGCGCGAGTCGCCCTGCACGCCCACGCTCCGGATCGCGGGTAGCACGGCGAACGTCTGCCACAGCTCATGGTAGAGCCCGGCCCGCCGGATCTCCTCGAGCAGCACCGCGTCGGCCTCGCGCAGCACCTCCAGCCGCTCACGCGTGACGTCGCCGATGATGCGGATGGCCAGGCCCGGCCCCGGGAACGGCTGGCGCCACACCATCCGCTCGGGCAGCCCCAGCTCGACGCCCACCCGCCGCACCTCGTCCTTGAAGATCATGCGCAGCGGCTCCACCAGGTCGAAGTCCATGTCCTCGGGCAGGCCGCCCACGTTGTGATGGGACTTGATCTTGGCCGCCGTGCGGCTGCCGGACTCGATCACGTCCGAGTAGAGCGTGCCCTGCACCAGGTGCCGGATGTCGCCGAGCTTCTGCGCCTCGTCCTCGAACAGCCGGATGAACTCCTCGCCGATGATGCGGCGCTTCGTCTCGGGGTCGGAGACGCCGGCCAGCTTGTCGAGAAACCGGTCCTGCGCCTGCACGTGCACGAGCGGGACGTGGAAGTGCTCCTCGAACGCCTCCACCACCTGCTCGGCCTCGTCCTTGCGGAGCAGGCCGTGGTCGACGAACACGCAGGTGAGCTGATCGCCCACCGCCTTGTGCACCAGCAGCGCGGCCACGGCCGAGTCGACGCCGCCCGACAGCGCGCAGATCACCTGGTCGTCGCCGACCTGCTCGCGGATCAGGGCCACCTGCTCCTCGATGAACTGCAACGGCGTCCAGGTGGGCGGCGCCTGGCAGGCCTCCAGCACGAACTGCCCGAGCATCTCGGTGCCGTGCGGGGTGTGCGCGACCTCGGGGTGGAACTGCACGGCGAAGAACCCGCGCTCCCGGTCCTCCATGGCGGCGATCGTCGTGGTCTGCGTCACGGCCGTCACGGTGAAGCCCGGCGGTGTGCGAACGACGCTGTCGCGGTGGCTCATCCAGCACGACTGCTCAGCGGCGATGTCGCCGAACAGCAGGCTGCCCTCGGCTAGGGATACAGGCGTCTTGCCGAACTCGCCGAGGCCGGTGTTCCCGACTTCGCCGCCCAGCGCGGCCGCCATCGCCTGCATGCCGTAGCAGATGCCCAGCACCGGCACGCCCAGCGCAAACAGCTCCGGATCGACCGACGGCGCCCCCGGCTCGTAGATCGACGCCGGGCCGCCGGACAGCACGATCCCGATCGGATCGCGGGCCGCGATCTCGGCCACCGGCATGTCGTGGGGGACGATCTCGGAGTAGACACGGCTCTCGCGGATCCGCCGCGCGATCAGCTGGGCGTACTGCGCGCCGAAGTCGATCACGAGCACCGGCCGGTGAGGAGCCGGCGAGCCGGCCAGCGCCGCCCCCGCCTGCTCCGTCCGCGTCCGGCGCTCGGTCAACGGCTCATCCCGATCGCCTGCTCCCGCTGCAGCTTCTTGCCCTCGGTCTGGAGCGCCGGCGCGAACATGATCTCGGCCTTCTGGAAGGCCTGGATCGTGTCGTAGCCGGTGGTGGCCATCGACGTGCGGAGCGCGCCCATCAGGTTGAGCGTGCCGTCGTTCTCACGAGCGGGGCCGGTCACGATCTCCTGGAGCGTGGCGACCTGGTCGGTCTTGACCCTCGCGCCGCGCGGCAGGCTGGGGTGGAACGTGGCCATCCCCCAGTGGTAGCCGTGGCCGGGCGCCTCGTTGGCGCGGGCCAGCGGCGAGCCGACCATCACGGCATCGGCGCCGCAGGCGATCGCCTTGGAGATGTCGCCGCCCGTGCGCATGCCGCCGTCGGCGATCACGTTCACGTACTGTCCGGTCTCGAGCAGGTGCTGGACACGGGCCGCGGCGGCATCGGCGATGGCCGTGGCCTGCGGAACGCCCACCCCGAGCACGCCGCGGGTGGTGCAGGCGGCGCCGGGCCCGACTCCGACCAGCACGCCGGCGGCGCCGGTGCGCATCAGGTGCAGCGCGGCCTGGTAGGAGGCGCACCCGCCCACGATCACCGGCACCGGCATCGTGGCGATGAACTCCTTCAGGTTGAGCGGCTCGACCACGGTCGAGACGTGCTCGGCCGAGACCACGGTGCCCTGGATCACGAGCACGTCCAGCCCGGCGTCGAGCGCCAGCTGCCAGTGCTCGCGGACACGCTGCGGCGTCAGCGACGCCGCAGCCATGACACCGGCGTCCTTGATCTGCTTGATCCGCTTGCCTATCAGCTCGGGCTTGATCGGCTCCGCGTAGATCTTCTGCATCTCGCGGGTGGCGTCGGCCTTGTCGAAGGTGGCAATCCGCTCGAGCAGGGCGTCGGCATCCTCGTACCGCGTCCAGATGCCCTCGAGGTTGAGCACGCCGAGTCCGCCCATCTGGCCCAGCTCGATGGCCGTGGCCGGTGACACGACGCCGTCCATGGCCGCCGCCAGCAGCGGCAGCTCGAGCAGATGCGGCCCCAGCCGCCAGGCGATGTCGACGTCCTCAGCATCGCGCGTGCGCCTGCTGGGCACAATTGCGATGTCGTCAAATCCATACGCTCTGCGCGCCTTCTTGCCGCGCCCGATCTCAATCTCCAACCCGCACAACCCCCTTTAAACACACACGCGGCCCTTGCGGGCCGGGAGAGGAATCACACCGATGATCACGAAAGTTCAAGGTCCTTTGCAGTCTACCAACCGCTCCGGTCACAGCCTCCCGGCGGTCGCGGGTCAGGATGCGCGGGCGGCGGTGGGTGCGATCTCCTGCACCTCGACCATGGCCGCGAAGCGCGGCACCTCGCGCGACTCGAACACACCCGCCCCCACGGTCTGGGTGTTCGCAGCGCCACAGGCGAGCCCCAGCTTCAGGCACTGCTCAGCCGCCTGGCCGGCTTGGTGGGCCGACAGGAACCCGGCCAGGAACGCGTCGCCGGAACCGACGGTGGACACCGCCTCGATGCGCGGGATCCACGCCCGGAACTTGCGGGCCTTGGTCTTGCCGGCCGCGAGCAGCGCGTAGCACCCGGTCTTGAGCGTGATCACGACGCCGTGCGCGCCCATCGCCTCGATTGCCGAGAGCGCGTGTTGGAAGTCCTCGTCGGTCTGGAACTCGTTGCCGACCAGCGCCTCCGCCTCGCGCTGGTTGGGGAACACCAGCGTCGGCTCGGCCGCCAGGGCCAGCCGCAGCGGCTCGCCGTCGGTGTCGATCACGGTGCTGACCTTGCGGCGGTTCATCTCGCGCGTCACGTCGGCGTAGAACGAGGTCTCCATCCTGCGCGGCAGGCTGCCCGCAAACACGACCGTCGATACCGCGCCGGCCAGGTAGCGGACGCGGTCGACCAGCGCCCCCACCTCGTCGGCGGTCACCTCGGGGCCGTACTCGTTGATCTCGGTCTGCAGGCCGCTGGTGGGGTCGACCACCGCCGTCGACGTGCGCGACTCGGCCGCGATCCGCACGAAGTCGTTGAGGATTCCCTCGGAGTCCAGCCCATCGGTGATCTGCATCCCGGCCCGGCCGCCGGCCAGGCCGGTGGCGATCACGGGCTCATCGAGGCGGCGCAGCGCGCGGGCCACGTTGATGCCCTTGCCGCCGGGCATGACCAGGCCCTGCTGGGCTCGGTGGCGCCGCCCGAGCTGCAGGTTGGCGACCGTCAGCGTCTTGTCGACCGCAGCGTTGGCAGTGACCGTGAGAATCATTCTGACGCCGGCTCGCGAGCTGTTCGAAGACACTGAGTGACTCTGCACATCTCGCTCATCGGCCCTCCGGAGTCTACACTTGACCCGCCGGTCGACCCACGTAGAGTTGATGTGTGTTCGCGGGTCGTAATCGTTCGATCGTGACCGTGACGGCAGTGATCGAGGCCGGCCTGGCCGGCTGGGCGCTGGGCGCCGGATGGCTGGGGCTGCTGGTCGCGATCGCCGCCGTGACGGCCGCCGACACGGCTTGGGGCATGACCCGCAGGGGCGTCATCGCCGACCTGGCGGGGCTCGAGCTGGCGGTGGCGCTGGCGGTGCTGCTGATCGCGAGCGCCGATATCACGCTGGCGGCGATCACCGCCCTCGCCTGCGCCGCCTGGCTGGTACGGCCCGACCGCCGGCTGCCCTTCCGGCGCTCGCCGGCCTCCACGCATCCGTAGAGCCGGCGCCCGGGCCTCAGGCGACCGGCGCTGCCGCCCGCAGCTCTGCGGCGGCCAGCCGCACCGACTGCTGCCAGTCCCCGCGGCGCTCACGCCAGGCGTAGATCACCGAGCGGGCCGCCACCACCAGGCCGCCGGCCGGGTGATCCCTGAAGGCGGCTGCGAGGTCGCCGGCGCGGCCGCCTTGCGCACCCACCCCCGGCAGCAGCAGGATCTGATGCGGCATCAGCTCGCGTGCCCGTTCCACGGCCTCGGGGCTGGTCGCACCGATCACCGCGCCGACGCTGGAGAGCCCCGACTCGCCGACCAGCTCCGCACCCCAGCCGGCCACGAGCTCGGCCGTGCGCTCCCACACCCGCTGCCCGTCGGCCAGCCGCTGCTCCTGCAGGTCGGCGGCACCCGGGTTGGACGTCCGCACGAGCACGAACAGCCCGGAGCCGGCTCCGCAGGCGAGCAGGAACGGCTCCAGCGAATCGCCGCCCATGTACGGGTTCACGGTCATCGCGTCGGCCACCGGCGGGCCGCCGTCGCGCGGCGCCAGCCAGGCCTCGGCGTACGCCTGGGACGTGGAGCCGATGTCGCCGCGCTTGGCATCGGCGATCACGATCAGATCATGCTCGGACGCGAAGGCACAGATCCGATCGAGCGCGGACAGCCCGTGGCCGCCCAGCGCCTCGAAGAACGCCACCTGCGGCTTCACCGCCACGGCCTCCTCGGCCACCGACTCGATCAGCGCCATGCAGAAGCGCTCGTAGGCTCGCGCTCGCCCGGCCGGTCCGGCCTTGAGCCCCGTGACGAGCTCCGGTGGCAAGAGATCGATCCGGGGATCGAGGCCGACGCAGAGGCTCGTGCCTTTGCGGACAACGGCTGCTGCCAGGCGATCGGCGAAGTTCATCCACGTAAGCATACCCGGCCCCGCCGGCCGCCGATGTGCGTGGCGGCCGATGTCATCGCATCTGGGCTCAGCGGCACCGCCACGACGCTGCGGCCGGGCCGCGCGAAGGCCGCCGAGATCAGGTGCGCGACGTCGGCCTGGTCAGGTCGCAGCGGCACTGGTCCGGCCGCCAGCGCCGCTCGCAGCGGAGCGATCAACGGGGCGCACTCGAGCGCGGCATCGCCGGCACGGGGCAAGCGGCGCCGAGCCACCACGCGACCGCCGGCGCACGCAAACGCCTGCACGAAGCGGTCGTCCATGTCGGCCGCCAGCAGCACGCCGGTGCGGGCGGCCGCAGCGCGCAGCCGGCCCAGCGTGGTTCGCACGCGCTCGAGCGCCTCGAGCTGGTCGCGCAGCTGGGCCGCCTCCTCGAAGCGCTGATCCGCTCCCAGTGCAGCCATCCGCATCCGCAGACCGGACACCGCCGTGCCGCCGTTCTCTCCGCGCAGCCATCCGACGGCCGCCGCCACCGAGCGGGCGTACTCCCCCACCGCGGCGCCGCCGCGGCACGGTGCCGCGCACCGGCCCAGCAGCCCGGCCAGGCAGCTGCCGTCATCCTCCGGCAGAGCCGGCCGGCAGCTGCGGAGCCGGAACGACGAGCGCATCGCCGCCGCCGCGGCCTGCGCCTCGCCACGGCTTCGCAGCGGGCCGGCGCTGACGGCGCCCGGCCGCGGCTCCGACGTGACGGATACCCGCGGCACCCGCTCATCGGTGGTCAGCGTCAGATAGCAGCTGCGCTCGGGGTTGACGGAGCGGCGGTTCGCATCCGGCCGCAGCCGCAGGATCAGCTCCAGCTCGAGCAGCGACGCCTCCAGCTCGCTGCCCAGCGGCCGCGTCTCGATGCGGGCGGTCGCTTCCAGGGCGTGCTCCACGGCGCGCCGCTGCCCTGAGCCTGCGAAGTACGAGCGCACCCGCGCGCGCAGGTCGGTGGCCTTGCCGACGTACAGCACCCGGTCGTGGGCGTCGTGGAACAGGTAGACGCCGGGCCCGGCGGGCACGTCGCGGGCGAGCTCGCGGCGCAGCCGCACGCGACGGCGCTGGGGAGCGGCGAAGGCGACCGCCTCGGCGACGGTGCGTACGCCATGCTCCTGGGCCATTCCCAGCAGGTGCACCAGCACCTCGGCGGTGGCCTGCGCGTCGGCCAGCGCCCGGTGGCAGGGGCGAACCCTGGTGTCGAACCGCTCCGCCAGCGTGCCCAGGTTCATGCGCGGCAGGCGCCCGTCCAGGAGCCGCCGCGCCAGCGCCACCGTATCGATCACGGGCGCGGCCAGCCGGCGGCCTTCGAGCCGCGACAGCTCGGCGTCGACGAAGCCGACGTCGAAGCGGGCGTTGTGGGCGACCAGCACGGCGCCCTCGGCGAACTCGAGGAACTGCGGCAGCGCCCTCACGATCCGGGGAGCTCCGCGCAGGTCGCGCGTCTCGATGCCGGTGATGCGGGTGATGGTGGACGGCACCGGCACGCCCGGGTCGACCAGCCGCTCGAACTCGCCGACCTGCTCGAACCCCTGCAGGCGCACGGCGCCGATCTCGACGATCCGCGACACGCCCGGCCGGGTGCCGGTGGTCTCGAGGTCGAACACCACGAACGGCGCCTGCTCCAGCGGCAGGTCGTACAGCGTGGCGACCTCCTCCCATTCGGCCAGCGCCACCTCGGTGGGAGACCGCCAGACCAGGCGGTGGTCGCTCCGCACCACCTCGTCGACCAGCTGGTGGACCAGGGCCGAGGGCGGCGCGCCTCGCAGCGCGAACAGGCTGGAGGCGGCCTCGGCCATGGCCAGTGGCGCGCGGCGGTCGGCCAGCCGGGCCACCAGCCGGTCGGCGCCGTCGAGCGAGAGCTGGGCTGCGGGCGCAGTCATGCGAACATATGTTCGCACACGGCGCGGACGTTCGCGATGCGGCAGGGCAGCAGGGTCAGGCCGAAGCCAGACCGTTGGGCTGGGAGGCTACCGCCGGAGACGCTCCTTAACGCACCACGCCCGCCGCGCCTCAGCGGGGCGGGCGGGCGTGCGCGAGAGACCTCCGGAGGCCGGAGTTACGACTTGACGGCGGCCTTCAGCTGGCTGCCCGCCGAGAACTTCGGCACCTTGCTGGCCGGGATCATCACTTTCTGGCCAGGGTTACGCGGGTTGACACCGGTGCGGGCCTTGCGGTTCTGCACCGTGAACTTTCCGAAACCGGTGAAGACAACGTCGTCACCCTTGGAAAGCGCGTCCTTGACGGACTCGAGCACGGCGTCGACCGCAGCACCGGCGTCCTTCTTGGACAGGTTCGATCTGGTCGCAACCGCGTCGATGAAATCGCTCTTCGTCACCCTTATTCCTCCTGGTCGTTTCGTGGGCCGGAATGGGTCAATCAGACTACCCTAGCACGGTCGTCGGACGTCAACAATCCGCTTCAGCAAAGGGATTTCACGCGTTCGCGGAGGCGGTGCCGACGCCGAGCTGAGAACTGGTATAGAGCGCTTTGAAGGGGATGCCCGCTGCAGCGACCGCCTCGGCCCCGCCCTCCTCGCGGTCGACCACGCAAATTGCAGCGGAAACGTGCAGATCCGCCTCGCGCAGCGCCTCCACAGCGGACAGCAACGCGCCGCCCGAGGTGACCACGTCCTCGACCACGCAGACGCGCATCCCGGGCTCGAAAACACCCTCCAGCCGATTGCCGGTGCCGTACTCCTTCGCCGCCTTCCGCACGATCACGAACGGCAGCCCGGTCTCGATCGACGTGACCGCTGCCAGCGGCACGGCGCCCAGCTCGGGACCGGCCAGCAGCTCCGGCTGCTCACCGCCATGGCCGGCGGCCAGCGCGGCCAACTCGCGGCCGAGCCCGGCCAGCAGCTGCGGATCGGTCTCGAACCGGTACTTGTCAAGGTAATACCGGCTGCGGCGCCCGGACCGGAGCAGGAAATCGCCCTCCAGGTACGCCCGCTCGAGCAGCCTCGCCGCCAGCTGGTCGCGGTTCACGCGCCCTCGCGGGCGGCCGCCAGCACCAGGTCGGCGTGCGGCATCAGCCGGTCGGCATCCGGCGATCCGGCGGCCAGCGACACCATCGAGCCGTCGTCGAAGTAGATGTCCAGCCGGGTGCGGTTGCGCACCGAGCGGCGCCGGTAGAGCACCGTGCCTAGGAACGAGCCGGCGCCGATCACGACCGGGATCACGAGCTTACGCCGAGCCATCGGCCTGTTCCTGCTCCTCGTCGGCGGACTTGCCGTCGCTCTCGGCGATCTGGCGCAGCAGCGTCTTCAGGTCATAGAAGACCAGCCCCACGGTGGGGTCGGCGCCGGTGGTCGCCACGGCCGTGCGGCGGTCGTCCACCACCAGGAACACGCTGCCCTCGGGCGTGGCCGCCTGCAGCTGCGCCAGGGCTTCGCGGCCCAGGTCGCGGCGCACCTGGTCGGCGCCCTCAGCCAGATCGCGAGCGGCTGCGGCGATGCGGGTGGCGGCCTCGTCCTGCACGCTGGAGGCAACCAGCGACCCGTCGCGGGCGATCACCACGACCGTCTCGATCTGGGTCGAGAGCTCACGCAACTCGGCGATGGCGGCGGTCGCATCCACGATTCCACGCTAGCACAGGTGATCCCTGCCGATATTCTCATCACGATGGCCAATGAAACCGCCCCGACGTGGATGCGCCCATATCGCAGCGTCGCCAGCCAGACCGGCTCCATACTGGGCAAGTACCTGGCCGACCGCGGACCGCACCTGGCCGCCATGGTCGCCTACTACGCGCTGCTGTCGCTGTTCCCGTTCATCTTCCTGGCGCTGTCCGCGATCGGCCTGCTCGGCCACGTCTCGCAGTCGAGCTACCTGATCCGTGAGATGGAGCGGATCCTGCCCAGCGAGTCGGTCGCCGACCTCGTGAAACTGACCCGCTCGGTGCAGTCGAACGCCGGCACGTTCTTCGTGATCGGCCTGGTCGGCATGCTCTGGAGCGCGCTTGGCTTCTACTCGGCGCTGGAGTCGGCCCTGAACATCGTGTTTCGGGTCGGCAACCGCGGGTTCGTGGCCGGCAAGTGGATCAGCTTCGTGCTGGTGCTCAGCTCGCTGACCGTGCTTTTCACATCGCTGTTTGTTGCCACGTTGGCAAACGGTTGGCTGCACCGCCACGAGCCCGGCGAGCTGAGCTCCAGCATCGTGCCCTATCTGATCTCGCTGGCCTTCTCCAGCGCCGGCTCGTTCGTGTTCCTGATGGTGGTCTACCGCGTCCTCACCAACGTCGACCTGCACCGCGGCGACGTGTGGCCGGGTGCGCTGTTCGGGACGGTGCTGTTCCAGATCTCGTTCCAGGCGGTGCCGCTCTACCTGCAGCGGGCCGACCTGCTGTTCGCCATGCGCGCCTTCGGCGGTCTGGTGCTGCTGCTGGTGTGGCTGTACCTGATGGCGAACGTGATCGTGCTCGGCGCCGAGATCAACTGGCGGCACTGGTCGCGGCACCAGCCGCCGCAGGACGACACCATGGCCGGCCTCGCCTAGCGCGCCTGACCTAGCCGGCCCTGTCCAGCCACATCTGGGAGTGCGCCAGCCAGCGTGCGGTGGTGGCGTCGTGGTGATGCACCGCCGACCAGCTGCTCAGCCGCAGCGACATGTGCGCGAGGTAGGCACGGAGGGTGGTGGCATCGCGGCGATCGCGGAGCAGCTGCCACAGATCGAGCTGCTCGTCGCCTCCGAGGCGGCCCTCGGCGCTGCAGTAGAGCAGCGTGACCAGGTCGAAGCAGGGATCGCCTCCGCGCGCGCCCTCGCAGTCGACGATGCCGGTGATGCGGTCGCCCTCCGCCAGCACGTTCAGGTGGTGGAAATCGAAGTGCGCGATGCCGGCGACCGGCAGGGCGGCGGGATCGGTGCCCTTCCCGATTGCGATCACGCGATCGAGCAGCGCCGCGCCGGCCGGCGAGTGCTGCCGCAGCGGAGCGTGCAGGCAGTAGCCGTCGGCGCCGGTGACGAGCGTCCGGCAAAGGAAGGCGCCCCACCCGCCACCGTCGTACGGCTCTTCCTCCTGCAGCCGGTTCAGCTCGACCAGCTGCTCGACGTGGACCGGCAACAGCGGCACCGGCGGGCGGCCCGGCAGTAGCTCCTGAAGCACCGACAGCAGCGAGTCGGCGTTCGCCGTCAGCAGGTGGCGCGGCGCCGGGTAGCCGCGGACGCGCAGCCGCTCCACGAGCGGCACGACCCGCTCGATGTGATCGGGCGAGTCCGACTCGCCACCCGCCATCTGCCACCACTTCAGGAGCGAGCGGTTGCCCGCGGGATCGGCCACCATCGTCGCATGGCTGGCCTCGCCGTCCGGCATCGCCGCCACCACCCGCAGGCCGCAGCCGTGTGCGCGGTTGAGCGCGGCCAGCGCCTGCTCCGTGGTCGGCGCCGCGGCTACCGCTCGAGCTCCTGCAGCTCCGCCGCCAGCTGCGCGCGGAGCGCTGCGGCGGCGCGGGCGCGGTGCGAGATGGCGTCCTTCTCGGCGGCCTCCATCTCCCCCACCGTGCGCGACTCGCCGTCCGGCACGAAGGCCGGGTCGTAGCCGAACCCGCCGCTACCGCGAGGCCGCTCGGCCATGCGGCCGCGCAGCTCGCCACGGGCATGCAGCTCGTGGCCTTCCGGGGAGATCGCCACCAGCTCGGCCACGTAGGCCACAGAGCGGTCGTCCCGGCCGGCCAGCGCCGCCAGCAGCGCGTTCAGGTTCTCGGCGTCGGTCGCGTGCTCGCCGGCGAAGCGGGCCGACCGCACACCCGGCCGGCCGTCCAGCGCCGCGGCCGCGATCCCCGAGTCGTCGGCCAGCACCCAGGCGGAGCTGCCGATCGCGGCGTGGACGTGGCGAGCCTTCAGCTCTGCGTTGTCACGAAAGGTGACACCGGTCTCCTCGGGTAGGTCGCCGGCGTAGGGCTCGACCTCGAAGCCGGGAAGCAGCCGCTCGAACTCCCGCGCCTTGTGCGTGTTATGCGACGCCAGCACGAGCTTCATGGAGCACCCGCGTCTGTAGTGCAGAGATCTCCTCGATCCCGGCGGCGGCCAGGCTCAGCAGCTCATCCAGCGAGGCGCGGCCAAAGGGCGTGCGCTCGGCCGTCGCCTGCACCTCGATCATCTGGCCGCTGCCCGAGATGACAACGTTCATGTCGACCTCCGCGCGCGAGTCCTCGGCGTAGGCCAGGTCGAGCATCGAGCTGCCGTCGACGATCCCTACCGAGACGGCCGCGACCGAGTCGGACAGCGGCAACTCGCGCAGCTTTCCGGCATCGACCAGGCCCGACAGCGCCAGATGCAGGGCCGCGTAGCCGCCGCAGATCGCCGCGCAGCGGGTGCCGCCGTCGGCCTGCAGCACGTCGCAGTCGATCCAGATCGTGCGCTCACCCAGAGCCTTGAAGTCGACCACCGAACGCAGCGAGCGGCCGATCAGTCGCTGGATCTCGACGGTGCGGCCGTCCAGCTTGCCGCGGCTGGCGTCGCGCGGCTTCCGTTCGGATGTCGAGCCCGGCAGCATCCCGTACTCGGAGGTGACCCAGCCGGTGCCGCGCCCGCGCATCCACCCTGGCACCGACTCCTCGATCATGGCCGTGCAGACCAGCCGCGTCTTCCCGATCGAGAACAGCACCGACCCGTGTGCGCTGTCGATGAACCCCGGCTCGATCGCAAGCGGGCGCAGCCGGTCGAGCTCGCGGCCGTCGGCGCGCTTCACGCGGCGATCTCCAGGCGCGCCGGGTCGACCCGCTCGACGTCCGTCAGCGGCAGCTGCAGAAAGCGACCGGCGACGGCTTGGAAGGCCTGCTCGTCGCCCGTGCACAGAAAGCGGTAGCTGCCCTCGCGGCCGGCCAGGTTGCCAACGCCGCGTCGCTCGAGCGTTGCCGCGACCTCGCGTGCGATCTCCTCGGCGGAGGTGATCAGCGTGACGTCGCGGCCGAAGATACGCTGCAGCATGGGTCTGATCAGCGGGTAGTGCGTGCAGCCCAGGATCACGGTGTCCGCCTCCGCCTGCTTCAGTGCATCGGCGTACCGCTTGGCGGCATCGTGCAGATCGTGCCCGTTGACGTCGCCGCTCTGGATCAGCGGCACCAGTTCCGGGCAGGCCACCTGTGCCACCTCGACGCCGGCGTCGAGCACACCGATCGCCGCCGGGTAGCGGCCGCTCGCAACCGTCGCCTCGGTCGCCATCACGCCCACACGGCGGGCGCGGGTGGCCTGGACGGCGGCGTGCGCCTCGGGTGTGATCACGCCGATCAGGGGCACCGTGAACTCGCGCTGCAGATCGGGGAGGGCGGCGGCGGTGGCCGAGTTGCACGCGACCACAAGCAGCTTCACGTCCCGCTCGATCAGGTGCTGGGCGACCTCGTGGGCGAACCGGCGGATGGTCGCGGCCGGCTTGGTGCCGTAGGGAAACCGCTCCGGGGCGGAGTCACCGAAGTAGACGAAGTCCTCGTGGGGCAGCGTGACCAGGCATTCGTGCAGCACCGTCAGGCCGCCGACGCCGGAGTCGAAGACGCCGATCGGGCGGGTATCCATGGGGCGCAGTCTAGGTGCTGCGCCGGTCAGTTGATCCGGATCACGGCCTGGAAGTCGGAGCGACCGAGGATGTGGTGCGTCCGCTTCGACCGCAGCAGGATCGTCGTCTGCTCACGTCCGGAGAGAAGCGTGCCGTCCCCCGTCATGAACCACAGCGGCGAGCTGACGGTGACGTGCGTGAACGCGGCGGGGAAGGCGACCCGGTCGGTCGTGGTCTTCTGGCCGAACGGGCAGGTCCTGTTCGTGGCACAGAACTGCCGCACCTCGTGCACCGCCACGACCATCGAGCCGGTCCCCGGCAGGCTGGCGCCGACGTGTACCGATCCCAGCGTGATGCGGTTGGGCGTGGCGCTCACGGTCTGGTGCCACCGCACTACCGCGCCGTTCGACGACTTGAAGCCGCCGTGGATCGAGTAGCGGCCCCGGCCGCTGAGGCGGCGCTTCGGCGAGGCCTGGACGGACACGTCGAGTGCCGCCGTGACACCGTGCGCGCTCCATGCCGGCTTCATCGAGAGCTTGCGGGGCACTCGCAGCCACAGCGTTCCCGGCCGCGTAGTCGACCGCGAACACGGCGTCGGCGTGGATGCGCGGCCACTGGCTGAACGTGAGCGTGCCGTGCTCGACGCCTGACATTGGACAGGTTCCGGTCAGGTGCACCTTCAGCAGCTGTGTGCGAACGTGCTTGCCCGTGGCCGTCGCGGTGCAGGCGGCGGTGCCGGCGCCGGCACGGCTCGTTCCCGACAGCAGGGCGACGACAGCAGCGGCCACGATCAGCAGAAGGAGCCTGGGTCGCATCGGGGCCGATCTTACACCTTGTCCGGTTCTGGCTCGGACCACCCCAGCGCCCGGTGGGGGTCCCGACAACCCCCACCGGGCGCAAGCTCAGCCCTTACAGAGCCGCGGTCTGGCGCGTTCGCACGCGCGTCGCGGCGAAGCCTGCCAGGATCAGCAGCAGTGAGGCCGCGGCGGCACCGATGCCGGCGTCGGCCCAGTCGAAACCGCTGCTCGCGGAGACGGTGGTGACGGCCGGAACGGGCTGGCTGATGACCAGAGGTACCGTCTGGTCGGTCGGAGAGTCGGCGGCCGGCTGCATGACGGAGACGAGCGCCTGGTTGGTCGGAGAGTCTGCGGCCGGCTGCATGACCGACACGGTCTTGACTCCCTGAACCGGGAGCTTGTTGTCGAGCAGGAAGCCGGTGCGGTGAAACACGATCGTGCGGTTGGCCGCCGCGACGGCGGCCGAGTCGGTGGCGTCGGAGGACTGCCGGATGGGCATGGCCTGGGCGGCCGATGCCGAGATCGCCAGCAGACCGGCGGCGACGAGGACGGTGCGGATGAGTCGAGAGGTGGTGCGCATGGGAGTGCTCTCCTTCTGGGTGGATGTGAGGCACGAAGTCATGGGCACAACTTAGGCCGCCGGTAGCGGCCCGACGACATCCCGGGATACGCCCGCAATGTATTGCTCGATACACAGCGTCACGGGCTGCCGGACCACGCACAAACGCCCGGTGGGGTTTGCGAGAACCCCCACCGGGCGCCGGGACTGCGGCTACAGCTGAACCGTCTGCCGAGGCCGGACGATGGTCGCGGCGACGGCCGCCAGGATCAGCACGACGGACGCCACGAGAGCGCCGATGGCGGCGTCGGCCCAGTCGAAGCCGTTGTCCGCGGACTGCACGGAGACGGGCTGGGCGACGACCGGCGGTGGGGTCTGGTTGGTCGGCGAATCCACCGCCGCCGCCATCGGCTGGGGGGCCGCGAAGCTCAACTGGTGGCCGAGCACGAAGCCCGACTTGTGGAGAACCACGGGGCCGCCGGACGAGTGCGACACGACCGGCAGCTGATGGTGAGCGGCCGTGAAGCCGAGCGGATCACGGTCGGTCATGTTCGCCGGACCCAACGGCATCGCCTGGGCGGCGGTGGCAGAGACGGCCATCAGGCCGGCGGCCACGAGAACGGTGCGGAACAGTCGAGAGGTGGTGCGCATGGGAGTGCTCTCCTTCTTGGTGGATGTGTGGCTCAACGTCATGGGCACAACCTAGGCACCCGGCAGGCCCGCCCGCGACCTCCCGGGATACGCACGCAATGTATGATCCGATACACATGCGGAAGGGGCGTGGGCGGTGTCCGACTGGGCGATCCTGAGCGCACTCGGCGACGACGAGGCCCGCGGAGTGCTGACGTCGGCGCGGCGCCGCAGGTTCAAGCGCGGCGAGGTCGTCTTCCACCGCGACGACCCCGCCGACACGCTGCATCTGGTCAGCAGCGGGTGCCTGGCGGTGCGGGTGATCACCCCGCTGGGCAGCGTCGCCACCCTGCAGCTAGTGGGACCGGGCGAGTGCTTCGGCGAGCTGGCGCTGCTGGGCGGGGCGCAGGTACGCAGCGCCAAGGTCGAGGCGATCTCGGCCAGCGAAACCTATGCGCTGTCCCGCAACGACGTCGACCGCCTGCGTGCCCAGCACCGGGAGATCGACGTGTTCCTGGTGGAGCTGCTCGGGCAGCGTGTGGCCGAGCTGACCGAGCGCCTGGTCGAGGCGCTCTACACGCCGGCGCCGCGGCGCGTCCGCCTGATGCTGGACGGGCTCGCCGAGCGGTACCGGGAACCTTCCGGACGGGCCACGATTCCGCTCACGCAGGACGACCTGGCCGGACTCGCCGGCACGTCACGGCTGACGGTGAACCGGGTACTGCACGAGCTGCAGCGCGCCGGCCGTGTCGAGATCGGCCGCGGCCGCGTCACGGTGGTGCCAGCCGGCGCCGAGCGGTGACCGGGCGCGCATAGACTGCGCCCCATGACCGACGACTGGCACACCGAGGACTTCCCGGAGCTGCGCCCGCACCCACCCTGGGTGATGCAGGAGATGATCGAGTCCGAGCCTCCGTTGCTCGAGCGGATCGCAACCACGAGCGACACTGCGCCGCTGGCGCTGCTGCTGAAGGTGGACGGCCCGCTGATGGTCGCCGGCTGCGGCACCAGCGAGCACGCGGCGCTGGCCGCGGCGGAGATCTTGACCGAGGCCGGCACGCCGGCCGGATCACGGCAGGCGTACGAGGCGGCACTCGACCCCCAGCAAGGCGGCGCCGTGCTCGGCATCTCCCACGAGGGCGGCACCTGGGCCACGATCGAGGCGCTCGAGGCCGCCCGCCGGGCCGGATCGGGCACCGCCCTGATCACCGCCCGGGGCGAGAGCAAGGCCACCGAGCAGGCGGATGCCGTGCTGGTCACGCCCATGGTCGACCGCAGCTGGTGCCACACGGTGGGCTACACCTCACCGATCGCCGCCACCCTGGCCCTGGCCGCGAAGCCGTCGCCCGGCGTCGTCGAGACGCTGGTCACGTCGGGAGTCAGCGACCGCACCTCGGTCACGGCCGTGGCCGACGCCTTGAACGGCTGCGACCACCTGATCGTGGTGGGGTCGGGCGCCGACCGCATCGCGGCCCGCGAGCTGACCCTCAAGATCGAGGAGGCAGCCCACATCCCGACAGCGATGAGGGATCTCGAGACGTTCCTGCACGGCCACCTGCCGGCCTGCGACGAGCGCACCGGGCTGGTGCTGATCGAGCACGACCGGCGGCGCGCCGGCCCGCGCCGCGAGCTCGGCCAGATGGTGCTGCAGGCGTCAGCACGGGTTGGGGTGCGGTGCGCCGTGATCGGCCGCCAGGCGCCCGACCCGGGTATGGCCGCCGCCGGGTACGTGCCCACGCCGGTCGCGGATGCGCTTCCGGCCGCGGCAGAGGCGCTGCTGGCGACGGCGCCCGCCGTACAGTGGCTGGCGCATGAGCTGGCGGTGGCCCGCGGCGTCAACCCCGACCTGATCCGGCGCGAGCAGGAGGCGTACCGCGAGGCGGCCGAGTTCCGTGGGTAGGGCGCTGCACATCCAGAATGAGTCGACCGACCCCGCGGGCCTGTTCGTGGACGCGCTCGAGCAGCACGGGTTCACGGTCGACACGCTCCACCCCTACGCCGGGGACGAGCTGCCCGCGTCGCTGGACGGGGTCGACGCCATGGTCGCAGGCGGCGGCCTGGTCGACACGCACCAGGCCGGCGAGCACCCGTGGCTGGCGCAGGAGATCGAGCTTGTGCGCGAGGCGCTCGAGCGGCGCACGCCGTACATGGGCCTGTGCCTGGGCGCGCAGCTGCTGACCGAGGCCACGGGCGGCACCGTCTACCGGTGCGAGCCGCACGAGATCGGCTGGCACGAGGTTGAGCTGACGCCGGCCGCTGAGGGCGACGCCCTGTTCGACGGCCTGCCGCAGCGCTTCCAGGCGATGCAGTGGCACTACTACGCCTGCCGTCCCAGCAACGGTGCCGTCGAGCTGATGACCAACCCAGTCTCGCTACAGGCGCTGCGGGTCGGTGACGCGGCATGGGGCACCCAGTTCCACATCGAGGTGACACGGCCGGTGCTGCTGACCTGGCTGGACATGGGCGGCGACGACCTGGCCGCGAATGGCTATCCCCGCGAGCGGTTCCTCGAGTCGCTGGATCAGCACCTGGAGACCCACCAGCAGGTGGGCCGCACGCTGGCCGAACGCTTCGCCCGGTTCGCTACGCGGCCAGCAGGCTGAGCTCGGACGCGTACTCGGGCCGCTCGGCCAGGCGGTCACACCAGGCGCCGATCGCCGGGTACTGACCGATGTCGACCCCGACCCGGTGCAGGCGCGTGATCCAGGGCCAGACGCCCGGCTCGGCCAGCGTGTAGCTGTCGCCGACCAGGTAGTCGCTGTCCTCGAGCCGGGACGACATCCACTGAAGCTCCGCGTGCAGCGCCTCGATCGCCCCGTCCTCTTCCCTGCGGGCGGCGTAGAACGCGTCGGAGAGATCCTCGAACCGCCGCAGCACCATCCGCACGCGGGCGCGCTCGGCCGGGCCGGACGGCATCATCGCCGGCTCTGGATGCGTCTCATCGAGGAAGTCGTTCAGCGCCTCGGACTCCCACAGCACCTGTCCGTCCACGTCCAGGACGGGCACCCGGTTACGCGGGTTCAGCTCGCGCAGCCAGGCCGGCTTGTCGGGCAGGTCGACCTGCACCAGGTCGTACTCGATGCCCTTGCCGTTCAGCACCAGGCGGGTACGCACGCAGTACGGGCAGATGTCGGCTGAGTAGAGAGTGATTGACATCGCAACGAACTCTAGCCCAAGATCTGGGCCCCCGCCAGATGGTTGATCCCACGGTATGGTGCGGACGTGACCGACGGCTATCAGGTGCTGGCGATCAGCGACGTGCCGTCCCTGGCGGTGGTGAACGGGACCTTGCAGTGGCGTCCGCTGCGTCGCACGCTGGGCGTGCGCGCCTTCGGCATCAACGCCTACACGGCGGCCAACGCCGGCGACGAGGTGGTCGAGGAGCACACCGAGACGCACCTCGGGCACGAGGAGATCTACCTGGTGCTGACCGGCCGGGCGACGTTCACGGTGGACGGCGAGACCAGCGACGTCCCCGCCCGTTCACTCGTGTACCTGGCCGATCCGGCGCTGAGGCGGCACGCCGTGGCGGCCGAGCCGAACACGACCGTGCTCGCGATCGGCGGAAAGCCGGGCGAGGCCTTCACGCCGTCGGCGTGGGAGCACTACTTCGCGGCCGACGCGGTCGCGAAGGGCGGAGATCTGGACGGGGCCTACGACCTGCTCATGACCGGCCTGGCCGAGCACCCCGGCAACACGTCGATCCTCTACAACGCGGCGTGCTACCGCGCGCTGGCCGGCCGCGGCGACGAGGCGATCGAGCTGCTGTCACAGGCGTATGCCGGCGGCCCGGACGCGGTGCGCAACTGGTCGGCAGGCGACAGCGACCTCGACTCGATCCGCGACCGGCCGGACTGGCCGGTGGCGGCGGCCTAACCAAGGATCACGATCTCCAGCCGGCGGGGGCCGTGCACGCCCTCGACCCGCGACAGCTCGATGTCGGAGGTGGCGGACGGCCCCGAGATCAGCGTCAGCGGGCCGCGGCGCCGCCGCACCGACGGCTCCACCCGCTGGAACGCCTCGCTGACCGAGGCACACACGAGCTCGACCGGGACCACGCAGATGTGCAGGTCGGGCACCAGCGTCAGCGCGCGGACGCCCTGACCAGGCCCGCCGTCCAGCACGATGGTGCCGGTCTCCGCGATGGCCGCTGCGCAGCCGGTGAGCACGCCGTCCACCCGGTCGAGCGCCGAGACCGTTGCATCGCCGGTCGTCTCCACGCCGTGCGGTCGCCAGGCTTCCGGCAGATCCTGTGGTACGGCCAGGCGACGGGCACGGTGCGCGGCACAGATCTCGGCGAGGAGCGCGGCCACGCCGGCCAGACCGACGCGGTGCACGGCGGCACGGTACTCGCCTGCCCGCTCTGCGAACAGCGCGACCGGGTCGGCCGGCGCGGGCGGTGCCGGCGGCGGCACCGCCGCGACCGGTTGCGGCCGGTCGGCCAGGGCCGCGCGGATGCGGCCCAGCACGACCTCACGGGCGTCGCTCATGCCACCACTCCCGGAAGCTCTGCGGGGCCACGGCGGGCAGATCGCGCCCGGCCGTCCACGCTCTCATCGGGCCGGAGCCGGCCACGCGCGCGGGCAGCACCCGCGCCAGCCGCTGCGCGCGCCGGTAGCGGCCGGCGTCCGCGAACAGCCAGGCCAGCGTCCGCATCGCGCGCCGCTCGCCCCCGCGCTTGGGCGTCAGGCCGCGCAGATGCACGAGCACGCGCGGGATGTCGATCTTGACCGGGCACACCTCGTAGCAGGCCCCGCACAGGCTGGAGGCGTACGGCAGGCTGGCGGCCGCGCCGATGCCCTCGAGCTGCGGCGTCAGGATCGCCCCGATCGGCCCCGGGTAGATCGATCCGTAGGCATGGCCGCCGGTGCGCTCGTAGACCGGGCACACGTTCAGGCATGCCGAGCAGCGGATGCAGTGCAGCGCCTCACGCCCAGCCGGGTCGCACAGCACGTCGCTGCGGCCGTTGTCGAGCAGGACGACGTGCATCTCGCCGGGGCCGTCACCGGGCGTGACGCCGGTCCAGAGCGAGGTGTAGGGGTTCATGCGCTCGCCGGTGGAGCTGCGCGGGAGCAGCTGCATGAACACGGCCAGGTGCTCGAAGCGGGGTAGGAGCTTCTCGATCCCGACCACGCTGATCAGCACCTCCGGAAGCGTGGTGCACATGCGGCCGTTTCCCTCCGACTCGAGGACGACCAGCGTGCCGGTCTCGGCGATCGCGAAGTTGGCGCCGCTGATGCCGACGCGGGCGCGCAGGAACCGCTCGCGCAGGTGGATGCGCGCCGCCTCGGCCAGCGCGACCGGATCGTCCGACAGGTCGGCGGGCCCGATGGTGCGCCGGAGCAGGTCGCGGATCTCGGTGCGGTTGCGGTGGATGGCCGGCACCAGGATGTGCGACGACCAGTCGCCGTCGAGCTGCAGGATCAACTCCGCGAAGTCGGTCTCGAGCGCCTCCACCCCGCGCGCCGCGAGCGCGTCGTTGAGCCCGATCTCGTCGGTCGTGAGCGACTTCACCTTGACCACCTCGCGCTCGCCGTGGCCTGCGACGATGCCTGCGACCAGATCGTTGGCAGCATCCGCGTCCGGCGCCCAGTGCACGGTCGCACCGGCCTCGGTGGCGGCCCGCTCGAACTCCACCAGGTACGTGTCCATGTTGGCCATCACGTCGCGCTTGATCGCGGCGCCGGCCTCGCGCAGCTGCTGCCAGTTGTCGAGCTCGTCAACGACCGCCGCCCGCTTGGCGCGGATCGTGCGTGTGGCGTGGCCGAGGTTCCGCCGCAGCTGCGTGTTTCGCAGCTCCACATGCGCGGCCTGCGGGAACGTGGCGGCGCCGCGCCGGGCGCTGCTCACGTCGCCGCCAGGATCTCGGCAAGGTGCACCGTGCGCACCGGCGAGCCACGCCGCGACAGGCCGCCGCCGATCTGCATCAGGCAGGAGTTGTCGACGGCGGTGACGGCCTCGGCGCCGCTGCGCTCGATGGCAGACAGCTTGTCGTCGAGCATCGCCATCGACACCTCCGCGTTCTTGACGGCGAAGGTGCCGCCGAAGCCGCAGCACTGATCGGCCTCGTCGATCTCGACCAGATCCAAGCCCTCGACGGCGGCCAGCAGCCGGCCGGGCCCGTCCCCCACCCGCAGCGCGCGCAGCGAGTGACAGGTGGGGTGATACGCGACGCGTGCGGGGTACCGGGCGCCGACGTCCTCGACCCCGAGCACCCCGGTCAGGAACTGCGACAGCTCGTGCACCGGCAGGCCGGGGGCGTGCTCGAGCGCGTGGCCGGCGCACGAGGCCGACGGGGTCACGATCGCCTCGGCGCCGTCGAACACCCGCCGCATCCGCGCCGCGAGCTCCAGCCCCTCGGCGCGGTAACCGCTGTTCATATGCATCTGCCCGCAGCAGGTCTGCTCCGGGCGGAACTCGACCTCGTGCCCGAGCCGCTCCAGCAGCTCCACCATCGCCCTGCCGGTCTGCGGGAACAGCGTGTCGTTGAAGCAGGTGATGAAGACCGAAACCCTCACGGCCCGGTCACACCCGACCGACGCGGGTTAGTAAATCTCGACGTATTCGTTGCGTTCCCAGTCGGTGACGTGATCGTCGAAACGGGACAGCTCGTGGCGCCGCATCACGCCATAGGCGGTGACGAAGTCCTCGCCCAGGGCGCCGGCGATTCGCTCGTCCGCCTCGAGCGCCTCGAGCGACTCGCGCACCGATGTCGGCAGCTTCGTCCGCGACTCGTCCTCCTCGGCCGGCGGGTGCGCGGCCGGCTCAAGCTCGAGGCCGTCCTCGATCCCGTTCAGCCCGGCCGCGAGGATCGCCGCCCCCACCAGGTACGGATTCGCCAGGCCGGTGGGAGCGCGGTGCTCGATGTGCCGCGACTCGGTGGTGCCGCCCTTGATCCGGATCAGCGCCGAGCGATCCTCCAGTCCCCAGGACACGTTGGTAGGGCTGAACGTGTGCGTGCGGCGGCGCTTCATGCAGTTCACGGTCGGAGCCAGCAGCGCGTAGGTGGACGCGGCGTGGCGCAGGTTGCCGGCGATGAAGCTGCGGCAGGCGGCCGAGATCCCGGCCTCGTCCGACGCATCGCCGAACGCGTTGCCGCCATCGGCGACATTCAGCAGGGACACGTGCGTGTGCAGCCCCGACCCGGCCGAGTCGGCGAACGGCTTGCTCATGAACGTGGCCGTGTAGTCGTGCAGGTGGGCAAGCTCCTTGACCGCGTTCTTGAACGAGAAGCAGCGGTCGGGGCCGCCCATGCCGCGCAGGGGCAGGCACGGCAGCTCCCACTGCGACCCGGCGTACTCGCAGTTGGCCGTGATCACCTCGAGGCCGTAGGCGTTCAGCTGCTCGACCAGCTCCTGGATGAACGGCACATACGTGTTCCGCGTGACGTTGAAGATGTGGTAGCCCTCGAACAGCAGTTCCTGGTCGGCGGTCAGCAGGTAGAACTCCGGCTCGTACCCGATCAGCGGCTCGTAGCCGAGCGCACGGGCGCGCTCGAGCTGCTTGCGCCAGACCCGCCGCGGCAGCGCCTCGAGCGGGGTGCCGTCGGCCCAGGTGGAGTCGCAGATCCAGCGCGCCGTGGCGTCGCGCCAGGGCACCACCGCGGCCGTCTCCAGATCAGGCAACAGGAGTTGGTCGCCGTATGCGACCTCCTCGTGGTAGAGCGTCCCGCCCACGACGTCCGACCTGCTGTCCAGGACGGCAACACCGCCGTACATGTTCAGGCCGGACTCGGCGTAGCCGTAGGCCCGCTCGATCGGCACCATCTTGGAACGGCTGGTGCCATGCATGTCGGGCAGCTCGAACCGCACGAAACGGATCCCCTGGGCGCGCCATCCATCGAGCACCTGGGCGGCGCCGGTCGTGGTGTCAGTGGCCACCTATCCCCTCCTTCCCCACGCTCACCCTGACCGAGGGCTCGGGGGTTCCGTTGTCCCAATGGAAAACCTGCAACCCGCGCGCCGCCAGCTCGCGCTCGAGTCCGTCGGCTCGACCAGCATCGCACACGCAGAGCACGCCGCCCTGGCGTCCGTCGTCACGGCGAAGCGCGGCGGCGAAGCGCGACGCCGGCTGCAGGTGGACGCCGCCGCCCAGCGCCGGGTAGCTGTCGCGGACCGTGACGACGGCGCCGCCCTGCCCGCGCTGAACCGCCACCGGATTGACGAAGTGGCCCACCGCCCAGTCGGCCGCCGGGCCGTCGTCGGCGCCGGTGTCGAGGTGGCGCTGCACCTGCCCGCGATCCGCGGACGCGCCCCACAGAGGGCCGGTGTCGATGTTTGCGATCAGCGGCATCTGCGCGTCCAGCGAGACCAGGTCGGCCACCGTCTCGGCCGTCCACGGGCCGGCAACCGGCACCGCCGCCAGGCGGCCGCCCGACAGGTGCCCGATCGCAATCGCCAGCCCCCGCCCCGACGTGCCGGACTCGGCCTTCGGCGCCAGCGGCAGGTCGAGGCGGTAGTCCAGCCGCGACTCGACGCCTGCCAGCGGCGGTGGCTCGCCCCCCTCCGGCAGCAGCGTGCCCGACCCCAGCGCCACCAGATCCTGGTCGACACCGTCCAGGCCGGCCGCGGTCAGCACCAGGGCACCCCAGAACGCGCCGCACAGGTTGTCCTTCTGCGGCATCAGCACGCGGTGCAGCTCGGCGGTGCGCTCGGCCCAGTCCGTGACGACGGTCGTGCTGCTCACGGGGCGAGCCTATCCCAATCGCCCCCGATTCGCCTGTGTTCAGGGTGCACACAGGCGCGATATGCTCGCGCCATGGTGCGGGTCGAGGAGCACGCGCGCGATCTCGAGGCGATCTCGGCGCTGGCCACGCGCGTCAACTCCAGCCTCGACCTCGACCGCGTGCTGGAGGAGGCGATCGCGGTCTGCGCCGAGCTGACCCGCTGCCAGGGCGCCCTCGTCTACCTGTGGGACTCCGAGCAGGAGCGGCTGGTGGTGCGAGGCGCGATCGAGGGCTACACCGAGTGGATCGGGCGCTTCTCGCTGGGCATGGGCGAGGGTCTGACCGGCTGGACGGCGCTCACCCGACAGGCCGGGATCATCACCGAGCGCCCGCTCGAGGATGCGCGGTACCGGTACGTGCCCGACCTGAACGACGAGCGCTTCCAGTCGGTGGCGACGGTGCCGGTGGTGGGCCGGTCCGGTCAGCTGCTGGGGGTGCTGACCCTGCACACAGAGGCGCCGCACGAGTTCAGCGAATCCGATGTGACGATGCTGGAGACGATCGCCAGCCTGGTCGCCGGCGCGGTCGAGAACGCGCAGCTGCACGAGCGGGCGCTGCGCAGCGTGGACGTGTTCCGGCGGCTGGCCGACCTCTCGCACCGGATGACCTCTGCCAGCCCACGCGAGACCATGCACCGCCTGGCGATCGCGACGATGGAGCTCCTGGACGGGTCGATGGCGGCCCTGCTGCGGTTCGACCCGGCCCGCGACCGGCTGCTGGTGGAGGCCTGGGCGTCGGGCGACCAGACCCGGCTGGGCGGCGAGCCGATCGCCGCGACCGGCGCGTGGGCACGGCTGCTGGGCGGCGGACCGGCCAGCATCGCGCTCGACGACGCGCCCGAGCTGGCGCTGCACCCGCGGGCGCGCTCCCTGTTCGCCGCTCCGGTACGGCTGGAAGGCCGGCCCACCGGCGTGCTGCTCTGCTACACGAGCGAGCGGCGTGTTCTCTCGAGCGACAACATCGAGCTGATCTCGACCATCGCCAACCACGCCGCCCTGGCGCTCGAGGAGGACCGCCGGCGCGAGGCCGCAGCCCAGCGGACGCGCGCACGGCAGCTGTTCGAGGCGCTGCGAGCCGGTGAGTCGGCGCCGCTCGACCGGCCCCACGTGGTGGTGCTGGCGGAGGCCGCCGCGGGCGGCGATCCCGACCGGCTGTGGGGCGCGCTCGGCGAGCAGCTCGCGGGCAGCTTCCCGCAGACCGTGATCGACGCCCGCGCGCACGAGCTGTCGGCGCTGGTGCCGATCGCCAGCGAGAGCTGGCGTCCGCGGCTCGAGCAGCTGCTGGCCCAGACGCTGCCCCCGGGTGCCGGCGCCGGGATCAGCGAGCCCGCCCGCGACGATCCCCAGACCGCCGTGCGGCAGGCCCGGATCGCCGCCACGATCGCCCGCGCCGGCGGCAGCGGCGTGCGCAGCTACCGGGCGCTGGGCGCACAGCGGCACCTGTGGACGATCTCCCGCGAAGGCGACCCCGACCCGCTGGAACTGGCGCTGGTGCGGCTGCAGGAGACGGATGCCCGTCGCGGCAGCCAGCTGTTCCGGACGCTCGAGGTCTACCTCGAGCAGCATGGCAACGCGCGCCGCTCGGCCGAGGCGCTGTTCATCCACCGCAACACCCTTCGCCAGCGCCTGCGCAGGATCGGAGAGATCATCGACCGCGACGTGCGAGAGCCGGGCAGCTGGTTCGAGCTGGGCCTGGCCGTACGGCTGGTGCGGTTCCGGAGCACCGTGCAACCCTGACCCGAGGAGACGAGATGCCCGAGTTCATCTTCATGCTGACCCGAGACGACAAGACGCTCCCGGACGCTCAGGCAGTATTTGCAGAGGTGGCAACGGTGGGTGTCACCCACGTCGGATGCAAGGACATCGGCTTGCCCGAGGCGGAGCTGGCGGCGTTCCTGGACTCGGCCCGCGCGGCCGGGGCGACCACGCACCTCGAGGTGGTGTCCGCCACGCCCGACGACGAGCTGCGCTCGGCCGAGGCGGCGATGCGGGTGCACCCCGACTACCTGATCGGCGGAACGCAGGTGCAGGACGTGCAGCGCATCATCGAGGGGTCGGGAATGCGCTACTTCCCCTACATCGGTCGCATCGTCGGCCATCCCTGCCTGCTGCGGGGGACGATCGACGAGATCTGCGAGGACGCCCGCCGCGTCGAGGCGCAGGGCGTGGACGGGATCAACCTGCTGGCATACCGCTACGACGGCGACGTCGCCGAGCTGGTGCGGCGGGTCTCCGAGGCGGCGAGCCTGCCCCTGATCTGCGCCGGCTCGGTCGACTCCGTGGCGCGGATCGAGGAGCTGTCGGCGCTTGGCGTGTGGGCCTTCACGGTCGGGACGGCCGCCCTGAACGGCGCGTTCGTGCCGGGCGACCTCGCCGCCCAGCTGACGGCGATCCTGGGCGCCGCGCGGGGCGCGGCCCACGCCGGATGACCCGAGCGGCCTGCCCGGGCGGGCGGTTTCACGATACGATCAGCCGCGCATGAGGGCGGCGATATGGGACGGGCCGGGCGAGATGCACCTGGGTGAGGTCGCGGACGCGACCTGCCCGGCCGACGGCTGCCTGCTGCGCGTGACCGCCTGCGGGATCTGCGGCACCGACGTGCGCACCTTCTTCAACGGCGACCGGCGGATCCAGCCGGGGGCGGTGCTGGGGCATGAGATCTGCGGAGAGGTGCTCGAGATCGGGCCCGACGCCGGCGCCGACCTGGCGGCCGCGGTGGGCGACACGGTGCACGTGATCTCGACGCTCTACTGCGGCCACTGCAGCCTCTGCCGCGGCGGCAACGAGCACCTGTGCCAGAACGGCGGCCTGATGGGGTTCGACTACCAGGGCGCCTACACCGAACTGGTTGCCGTGCCGCAGGTGGCGCTGAAGAACGTGTTCGTGCTGCCCGACGGCCTGGACTCGGTGCACGCCACCTTCGCCGACCCGCTCTCGGATGCGATCTGCGGCCACAAGGACCTCGACATCGGGCTCGAGCAGCACGTGGTCGTGATCGGCGCAGGCCCGGTCGGCACCGCGCACGTGGCGCTGGCTCTGGCCCAGGGCGCCGACCTCGTCTACCTGCTCGAGACCTCGGCCGGCCGTCTGGATCTGGCCCGCGGCGTGCTGAACGATGCGAACGTGCGCTACGTCGACACCGCCGGCGTCGATCCCGTGCGGTTCATCAAGGACGAGACCGGCGACGGAGCCGACCGCGTGATCGTGGCCTGCTCGAACGTGCAGGCGCAGGAGCAGGCCATGGAGATGGCGGCGCCGCGGGGCCGCGTGCTGTACTTCGGCGGGCTGCCGAAGGGCACGACCACGATCGCCTTCCCGTCCAACGTGCTGCATTACCGCGAGGTGGCGGTGCACGGCAGCTACGCCTCACGGCACCGCGACCAGGTGCAGGCGCTGGAGATGCTGCGCCGCAACACCCACAACATCCGCGGGGTCGTATCGGATGTCGTCTCGCTGGACGACACTCCGGCGGCCTTTCAGCGCATCCGCTCGGGTGAGGCGCTGAAGGTGGTCGTCACCCCGAACGGCTGACGCGTGGAGCTGGTCTGCGGCATCGACGTCGGCTCGCAGGGGTCATGCCTGTCGGTGTTCGATGCGGCCGGGGAGCGGCTGGCCACCACCTACCAGCCGCACCCGCTCCGCTATCCGCGGCCGGGCTGGGTGGAGCAGGACCCGCGCGACTGGCGGGCGGCGCTGGTGAACGGGTTCCGCGACCTGTCGGCACGGGTGAACCTGCGCCGCGTGCGGGCGATCTCGTTCGGCTCGCAGTTGGACGGGCTGGTATGCGTCGATGCCAATGCGCAGCCGGTGGGCCCCGCGATCATCTGGATGGACCGCCGCGCCGACCCGCTCTGCCGCCAGGCCGAGGCCCGGGTCGGAGCCGACGAGTGGTACCGGCGGTCGGGCTGCAACCTGGACGGGTCGCACGTGGCCGCGAAACTGGCCTGGGTCGCACAGGAGCGTCCCGACGACTACGCGCGCACGGCACGGGCGCTGCTCCCCGGCTCGTACATGGTGCGCGTTGCCTGCGGAGCCGACGCCGTCGACCGCTCGAATGCGTCCTCCACAATGCTGCTCGATCCGGACACCGGCAGCTGGGACACCACCCTGCTCGATGCGTTCGGCATCGACGCCGAGCTGCTGCCGCCGGTCGTATCGGCCGACGCGGTGGTGGGCACGGTCAGCGCCGGGTTCGCCGACGCCACGGGGCTCGGCGAGAAGGCGCTGGTGATCTGCGGCTGCGGTGACGAGATGGCCGCCACGCTGGGTGCCGGTCTTGCCGAGCCGGGCGCCGTCTGCGACGTGCTCGGCACCGCGGAGCCCGTGTGCGCGGTCAGCGACCGGCCGCTGCGTGACCCGTGGCGGGTGGCCGAGTGCCACCCCCACGCCGCACCCGGCCGCTGGCTGCTGGAGAACCCGGGCTGGGCGAGCGGCGCCAACTACCGCTGGTTCCGCGACGAGCTGGGCGGTGGCTCCGACTACGAGGCTCTCAACCGGGCGGCCGAGGCGGTGCCGGCCGCCAGCGAGGGGCTGGTATTCCTGCCCTGGATGGGCGGTGCCATGGCACCTCGCTGGGAGGCGGACGCGCGCGGCGCCTGGTACGGCCTGACGCCGGCGCACGGACGCGGCCACCTGGTGCGGGCGCTGCTCGAGGGCTCGGCCTACGCCCTGCGCGACGTCGTCGAGGCCATCACCGCCGCCGGTCTCGGCTGCCAGCGCGTGGTCTGCGTGGCCGGCGGCGCGCGCTCTGCCCTGGTGCGCCAGATGCGCGCCGACGTGACCGGGCTGCCGGTCGGCTACAGCGAGGACGTCGAGACCACGTCCCGCGGCGCCGCGATGCTGGCCGCGGCGGGCGGCGAGTTGCACGCGGACGTGCCGGCTGCGGCCGCCGCGATGTGCCGGCTGGCGTCCGAACAGCACCATCCCGACCCGGATGCGGCAGCCGCCTACGAGCAGGGCTACCGCCGCTACCGGCTGCTGTTCGACGCGTTGGCGCCGGCCTTCGCCGATCTGGCCCGGTGAGCGGCAGGGTGTGCATCGTGCACATCGCGCACCGGGCGCCGAACGCGTAAGGTCGCACCCATGTGCGGCATCGCCGGATTCCTTGCAAAGCGGGACGGCGTCGACGTCGCCGCCACGCTGACGGCGATGCTTGCCGCGCTGCGCGGCCGCGGGCCGGACTCGACCGGCATGTCGCTGTACGGCGCGCCCTTCCAGGGCGACCTGGTGGCCTCGGCCTGGGCCGGCGAGGCGGGCGGGGAGGCCACGCGCGCAGCCGTGTCCGACGGCGTCTCGGAGGCCGGGTTCGAGCTGTCCGACCAGCAGTACCGAGACGGCTACTGGCGGCTGGGGCTGGCGCGCAACGGCGGGGACGGCGACGTCGGCGCGCTGGCCGATGCGATCGAGCGCAGCGCACCCGGCGTGCGGGTGTTCTCGGTCGGCACCTCGCTGGAGCTGCTCAAGCACACGTCCGACGCCCGGGAGCTGGCGGAGCGGTTCGGCGTGCTGGGGACGACCTACAGCCACGCGATCGGCCACGCCCGGATGGCGACCGAGTCGCGGGTCGACGTGAACCACTCGCACCCGTTCTGGGCGCGGCCGTTCCCGGACGTGACCGTCGTCCACAACGGCCACGTCACGAACTACTACAAGAACCGGCGCCTGTTCGAGATGCGCGGCCACCGTTTCCAGACCGGCAACGACACCGAGTTCGTCGCCGTGTACCTGGCCGACCGGCTGGCGGCCGGCGTGCCGCTGGACGAGGCCGTGCGCGACTCGATCGACGACCTGGACGGATCCTTCACCTACCTGGTATCGACCGCCGAGGGCTTTGGCGTCGCGCGCGACCGCTTCTCCACCAAGCCCTGCTTGGTGGCCGAGACCGACGACTGGGTGGCCGTCGTCAGCGAGGGCATCGCCCTGGCCGAGGCGTTCGGCGACAGCGCCGACTTCGACACCTACGAGCTGGCGGGCGGCGAGGCGCGGGCATGGACACGCTAGCGCCGGCCACGCTGGACGCGCACGGCCTCAGCACGCGCGAGATCAACGACCGCCTGCGGGAGCTGCTGGAGGGCGGAGCCGGAACGGTGGATGTGCTGCACCCAGGATCGCGGCACAGCCTGGCGGTGGGATTCCTCGACCACCCGGGCGCGGCCGTCCGTTTCCGCGGCGACGTCGGCTACTTCTGTGGCGGCCTCTCCGACGGGCTGGACGTTGCCGTCGACGGCAACGCAGGCTGGTCGCTGGGCGCCGACATGATGGACGGCAGCATCGTCGTGGGCGGGAACAGCGGCAGCTCAACGGGCGCCTCGATGCGCGGCGGGTTGGTGGTCGTCAAGGGAGACGCGGGCGCGCGGTCGGCGATCGCCGGCAAGGGCGGCACGCTGGTGATCGGCGGCTCCACCGGCTACATGTCCGGGTTCATGAACCAGCGCACGCGGCTGGTGGTATGCGGCGATGCCGGGCCCGGGTTCGGCGATTCGATGTACGAGGGGGAGCTGTTCTGCGGCGGCCGCATCGCCGAGCTGGGCTCGGACACGGTCTGCGAGCCCCCGTCCGCCGAGGAGCTGGCCTGGCTGGCCGACCTGTGCAGCGCTCACGAACTGGCGCCTGCCGGTGAGTGGCAGAAGGTGCGCTCGGCCGGGAAGCTGTGGCGCTACGACAAGAAGGAGTTCTCGATCTGGAGGGAGGCGCTGTGATCGAGCACCCGCCCCGCCCCAGCCACGTGTGGTCGGAGGAGACGCTGGCCGACATCCGCCAGAAGGCCGAGCTCGGGCGCTACGTGATCGGCGCCTTCTCGACCACCCGCCGGGTGCCCAACTTCGACGACCTCACCTTCATCCCGTGCACGCTCTCGCGGGTGCCGCTGGAGGGCTACCGCGAGCGGTGCCAGACCCGCACCGTGCTGGGGACGAGGGCCGCAAACCCGGTCGTGCTGGAGACGCCGATCGCGATCTCGGGCATGAGCTTCGGAGCGCTGTCGGCGAACGCGAAGGAGGCGCTCGGCCGGGCGGCGTCGCAGGTCGGCATCTCCACCACCACCGGCGACGGCGGCATGCACCCGCGCGAGCGGGCGGCGTCGAAGACGCTCATCTACCAGGTGACGCCCAGCCACTACGGCAACAACCCGCATCACATGGCCGAGGCGGATGCGGTCGAGATCGTGGTCGGCCAGGGCGCCAAGCCCGGCACCGGCGGCGTGCTGCTGGGCTTCAAGGTGTCCGACGAGGTGGCCGGCATGCGCGACCTGCCGCCCGGCGTCGACCAGCGCTCGCCGGTGCGGCACCCCGACTTCCTGGGCGCCGACGACCTGCGCCTGAAGATCGAGGAGCTGCGCGAGACGACCCGCCACAGGGTGCCGATCTGGGTCAAGCTGGGCGCCTGCCGGGTGTTCGACGACGTGCGGCTGGCGGTCAAGGCCGGCGCCGACGTGGTCGTGATCGACGGCCTCGAGGGCGCCTCGGCGGCCTCGCCGCTGCTGCTGTTCGACCACACCGGCGTGCCCACGCTGGCGGCGGTGGTCGAGGCGCGCGAGGCGCTGATCGACATCGGCGCATACGGCGACGTGCAGATCGTGATCGCCGGCGGCATCCGCAACGGCGTCGATGCGGCCAAGGCGCTGGCGCTGGGCGCCGACGCGGTCTACATCGCCACCGCCGCGATGGTCGCGCTCAACTGCAACGCCCCGCTCTACAAGGAGGACTACGCCAAGCTGGGCGTGACGCCGGGCACCTGCCGGGAGTGCCACACCGGCCTCTGCCCTGTCGGGGTCACCACACAGGACCCGGAACTGATGGCGCGGCTGGACGTAGACTCGGCCACGGAGCGTGTGGTGAACTTCCTGAACGCCATGACCATGGAGATCCAGATGCTGGCGCGGGCCTGCGGAAAATCGGACGTGCACAACCTGGAGCCGGAGGATCTGCGCTCGCTGACGCTCGAGTGCGAGGCGATCACCGGGGTGCCTCTGGTGGGGCGGATCCAGCGGTGAAGGAGTTCGTCACCGCCGACGACATCCGCGCGTTGGCCGAGCAGGGAGAGCGGGAGCTGATGGTGCGCGAGCACACGACGCTGACCGACGCGGCGCTCGACGCGGCCCGGAGGCACGGCGTGCGGCTGGTCGAGGGTGGCGCGACCTCGCAGGCGCAGCCCGCGGGCGACGTGATGGCGGCGCTGCCGGTGACGCCGGGCGGGCTGCCGGCGCCGGCGCTGGCGGGGCTGGTGCGCGAACAGGCCGCGGCCGGGCGGCCGGCGCAGGGCGGCTCGCGGCCGTCGGCGCCGGGCGGTGAGCCGATCGAGGGCCTGCCCGACGTCGGCTCGCTGCAGACGAAGCTGCTGATCGACGGCGCGTGGAGCGACGCGGCCGGCGGTGAGACCGTGCCCACGATCGACCCGGCCACCAACCGCACGATCGTGGACGTGGCGGCGGCCGGGGCCGAGGACATCGACCGGGCGGTGCGCGCCGCGCGCGCGGCGCTGCCGGCCTGGCGCGACATGGCGCCGGAGAAGCGGTCGCGGATCCTGCTTCGGATCGCGGAACTGATCGAGGCCGACCGCGACCGGCTGGCGCGGATCGAGTCGCAGGACGTGGGCAAGCCGATCCGCGAGGCGGCGCTGGTCGACCTGCCGGCCTGCTGGGACCCGTGGCGCTTCTACCAGGGGCTGGTGCGCGTGATCGACGGGCGGGTGCTGGCGATGCCGACCAGCTCGCTCGACTACGTGCGCAAGGAGCCGATGGGCGTGGTCGGCATGATCATCCCCTGGAACTTCCCGCTGCACATCGCCTGCCGCAAGGGCTCGGCGGCGCTGGCGGCCGGCAACACGGTGGTGCTGAAGGCGCCCGAGCTGGCGCCGCTGACGTGCCTGGAGCTGGGACGGATCGCGCTGGAGGCAGGGCTGCCGCCGGGAGTGCTGAACGTGGTGCCGGGGCTGGGCGCGACCGCCGGTGCGGCGCTGGCGGAGCACACCGGGGTCGACAAGATCGCGTTCACCGGGTCGACCGTGACCGGGCGCACGGTGATGCGGGCAGGGGCCGGCACGATCAAGCGGGTGTCGCTGGAGCTGGGCGGGAAGTCGCCGTCGATCGTGTTCGCCGACGCCGACCTGGAGCGGGCCGTGATCGGCTCGGTGTTCGGCATCTACCTGGCGCAGGGCGAGGTCTGCTCCGCCGGGTCGCGGGTGCTGGTGGAGCGGCCGGTCTACGACGAGTTCGTGCGGCGATTCGCCGACAAGGCGGCCGGGATCAGGGTCGGGATGCCGCACCGCTGGTCGACGCAGCTGGGGGCGCTGATCAACGAGCGCCAGTGCCAGCGTGTGTACGAGTACGTCGAGATCGGGAAGGCCGAGGGCGCGACGGTGGTGGCCGGCGGCGTGCGGCCGTCGGATCCCGAGCTGGCCGGCGGCAACTTCATCGAGCCCACGATCTTCGCGGGCTCAAACGACATGCGGATCGCACAGGAGGAGATCTTCGGGCCGGTGGTCGTGATCGTGCCGTTCGACGGCGAGGACGAGGCCGTGCGGATCGCGAACGACGTGCGCTACGGGCTGGCGGCGGGGATCTGGACGAGCGACGTCGGGCGCGCGCACCGCGTGGCGCACAGGCTGGAGGCCGGGTCGATCTGGGTCAACCAGTACGGGGTCTACCCGTCGGAGGCGCCGTTCGGCGGATACAAGGAGAGCGGCACCGGTTACGACCTGGGGCTGGAGTCCCTGAGCGAGTACCTGGAGACCAAGAACATTCACCTCAACATCGGAACTGACACCCTCGACTGGTACGGGTCCTAAAGGAGGACGCAGACATGGATGGAGCACTGGGGCTGATCGAGACGCGCGGGCTGGTGGCGGCGATCGAAGCGGCGGACGCGATGGTGAAGGCGGCCAGCGTCGAGATCCTGGGCCGCGAGTCGATCGGCGGCGGCTACGTGACCGTCGCCGTGCGCGGCGACGTGGGCGCGGTCAAGGCGGCGATCGACGCCGGCGCGACGGCGGCCAAGAAGACCGGCGAGCTGGTCTCGGCACACCTGATCCCGCGGCCGCACGAGGACGTGATGAAGGTGCTGCCGGCGGCGGTGGCACCGGCCGCGGCGAAGCGCTGAGGATGCCGGCGATCCGCATCCTCTGCGACGGCGAGGTGATCGAGGCCGAGCTGCTGGTGGACGACGCGCCGCGCGTGTGCGGCTACATCCGCTCCATCCTGCCGTTCGAGTCGACGATGGTGCACGCCAAGTTCGCGGGCGAGGAGACGATCGTCATGGTGCCGTTCTTCGCGGAGCAGGAGAACGGCAAGACCGACGTTGTCGCGGGAGACATCGGTTACTACCCGGGACGGCAGACGCTGTGCCTGTTCTACGGCGAGACGCAGCCGTTCGGCGAGGTCAGCTACGTGGCGCGGGTGCGGAACAACCTGGAGGGGCTGGCGCGGTGCGGGCGCAAGATCCTCGAGTCGGGATCGCTGCCGGTGCGGATGGAGCTGGCCTGATGGCGTACGTGTCGGCGGCGATGCTGGTGGAGGAGCTGCGCGAGTTCACGGTCGACCGCTGGATCGGCGAGCCGCCGGACGTGGCGGCGCTGCGGCGGTTCACGCTGCCGCCGATGGGCAACTTGCCGTGCGTGCTGTACTGCAACTTCGACCTGTTCTGGGCCGGGGAGCAGCTGCAGGTGGTGCGGCAGGCGGCGCTGGACGGCGACCTGCGGCTGCCGGAACTGTGTTCGGTGACGGCGATGCTGCTGGAGCGGACGGCGGCGCGGACGGCGAAGTGGGAGATGCCCGAGACGGTTCAGCTGCTGCGGCGAGCGGCGTCGATCCTGGCCGAGTGGCGGCCGGACACGTCGCGCGAGTATGCGGTCGTGATCGAGCACCTGCTGATGGCGCTGAACCGGATACAGGCGGCGGTGGACGCGATCATTCCCTGGAACGACCTCGACGGCGCCGTGCGACTGCGGCCGCAAAGCTAGGAGGACGAGATGCAGCGATGCCATGTCACGGGAAGCACGGTGGCGACGCAGAAGGCGGCCGGGCTGACCGGGTTCAGCCTGCTGACGGTGACGCCGGTGGAGGGCGGCGGGGAGCTGGTGGCGGTGGACCTGGTGGGCGCCGGAGAGGGCGACATGGTGCTGGTCGCGATGGGCGGGGCGGCGAGGGAGACGGATCAGACGCGGGGCGTTCCGACCGACGCGGCGGTGGTCGCGATCGTGGATCCGTCCCGGTAGAGGTGGCCGACCTCCGCGCCTTCGTCGAGATCGACGCCATGCAGCCGCAGTGGGCGGCGTACGTGGCGCAGACCTGCCAGGGCGATCCGCCGGCGGCGGGGTTCGCGCAGCTGTACGTGGAGGTGGCGCCGGCGAACGAGGTGTTCTCGCTGGTGAACGCGGCGGTGAAGAACGCGGACGTGCGATCGGGGCTGCAGGTGGTGGAGCGGCAGTACGGGACGCTGGAGCTGCACGGGCGTGACCCGGTTGCGGTGCGGGAGGCGGCCGGGGCGGTGCTGGAGCGGCTGAAACTGACGGCGGCGGACGCGCGGCGGCCCGAGGTGGTGGCGTCGGAACTGGTGACGCGGGTGCATCCGAACCAGGCGCAGCTGATCAACAGGATGGGCGGGGCGAACCTGCTATTGCAGGACGAGACGATGTTTCTGATCGAGGCAACACCGGCGGCCTACATCGCGACGGCGGCCAACCGGGCCGAGAAACGAGCGCCGGTGAAGCTGATCTACGCGGCACTGCTCGGTGCAACCGGCCGGCTGATCATGAGCGGGCGCGACGCAGAGGCGGTGGAGGGATATCAGGCAGCGCTGGAAGCGCTGCAGGAGAGCGCGTAGTCGCACTCCAGTCCTGGTCGCGGGTGATAGAGAGGTGCCGGGCACCGTCGTAACAGCCGACACCAATCCTCGACCGTTCCGTGACAGACACGAGAAGCCGGTGCCGGTAGCGTCGAACCATGCCTCGACGACGCAGACCACAGGTGGCCGGCGGCCTCTACCACGTGACCATGCGCGGGAACAATCGTGGCGAGATCTTCGCCTCGGATGATGACCGCACGCTGCTCATTCAAACAATTGGACAGGCCAAGCGACGCCACGGCTGGAAGGTGCACGCGTACTGCCTGATGTCGAACCACTACCACCTGCTGATCGAGACTCCCGAACCGAACATCGCGATCGGCATGCAGTGGCTCAACAGCACCTACGCCCATCGCTTCAACGAGAAGTACGAGCGGATCGGGCATCTGTTCCAGCGGCGATACTCCGACGGCCTCGTCCTCACGGACGAGCACCTGCACGAGGTAATCCGGTACATCCCGCTCAACCCGGTGAGAGCGGGTTTGTGCAAGCGGCCCGAAGACTGGCCCTGGTCGAGCTGCCGCGCGACTCTCGGCTACGGCCCGCGAGAGCCGTTTCTAAGCGTGCGACCGACGCTTGACCGATTCTCCCCAGATCCGGACGAGGCCCGAGTATTGCTCCGAGAATGGGTCGAGGACGGGAGGCACGAAATTCGATCGTCGCATCCGAAGCCGTTGCTCGGGATCCTGCGGCCAGGGAAGCCCGTCGGCCCGGAGGGACTGCGAGCGGCCCGACTCAACGGCTACACCTATTCACAGATCGCAGCTCACCTAGGCGTGAGCGAAATGACGGCGTGGCGCAAAGTCGTCGCGGCGATGTGACGGCTGTGCAACGGGTGTTACGACGGTGCCCGGCACCTCTCTATCACCCGCCGCACTCCGGCGACCGCCTCCCGCCCGCCCTGAGGTCCGTCATCGGCCGGGTTGCACGGCGTCCCGCGTGTTGACAGTGCTGGCGGCACATCGCATGCGGGCGATGCGGGCCAGACCCTTGTATCTAAGCGTTCAAGCTGGCATTATCGTGGCCAGATCCGAAGAGCGGAGGTCAAAGCATGAACCCGCAAGAGCAAAGGGTGCGCGACGATCTGGCCGTCCTGGCCGAGAGTGATCGCGGCCGCGAACTCCTTCAGCTCGCGCTTCGCGGCATCGGCCGGGGGGACCGTGCCGTCACCGCCGGATGCTGGACGGACCGCGGCGTCGCCGGCTGCCTGTTCCAGCACGCGTACTGGCAGGGCGTCGAAGAGGGCGTGTTCGCGGACGAGGGCCGCCCGGGCGACTGGATCGGCAGCTTCGTCGGCGCAGGGGACTACGGCATCGTGATCCGCACGATCGCCGCCTTCGACGTGCTCGCGAAGGAGCACTACGCTGATGTGACTCGCCGTCGGCTGCTACCTGACCGCGTCGACGTCCGACAGGACGATTGGCGCGACCTCGTCGAGCGGATGCTGGTCGAGACCCTGGCCGGCAGCGCCAACCCAACCGCAAAGGAGGCCGCCTCAGTCTGATCTCCGGGCTTGTAGCCCACCCACCGGTCAATACCTGAAGGAGGGACAGTGGAAGGCATGGAACCCCCTGGCCACCAGGGGATGATCTCCGTTGACAGCGTGGACGTCTCCAAACGAGAGGACGTCCACAAGCTGCACGGAGGTGCAGTTGGTCTCACAGGCGTTCTTTTCCTGACCGTGACGGGCTCCGCGCCCATCTCGGCAATGCTGTTCAACACCCCGCTTTCGGTCGGCTACGGAAACGGGCTCGGCACACCCGCCGGCTTCATGTTCGCGACCCTGATCCTCACGATCTTCTCGGTGGGGTACGTCGCGATGGCTCGCAAGGTCACCTCCGCCGGCGGCTTCTACAGCTTCATCAGCCACGGCCTCAACCGCGAGCTGGGCATGGCCAGCGGCTACTCGATGATGGTTGCCTACTCGGTGTTCGAAGCCTCGCTGTGCGGTGGCTTCGCCTACTTCGCGACCGCCAAGCTCGCGCAGTACGGATGGGACGTCAACTGGGTGGTCGCGGCGCTGTTCATGGTCGCCCTGATCGGCATCCTCGCGTACTTCGACGTGCACATCTCGGCGCGCGTGCTGGGCCTGGCCCTGATCACCGAGGTGCTGGCGCTGCTGGTGTTCGACCTGGTCGTATTCGCCCAAGGCGGCGAGAACGTCCAGGCCGGCGCGATCAACCCGTTGAACGCGTTCACCAACCTGCCCGCGGGCTCGTTCAACGGAACCACCATCGCCGCAGGAGCTTGGGCGGTCGGCGTGTTCTTCGCCTTCTGGTCGTGGGTCGGGTTCGAGATGGCTCCGAACTACGGCGAGGAGTCACGCGATCCGAAGCGGATCGTGCCGCGAGCGATGTACATCTCCGTGATCGGCCTCGGCGTCTTCTACACGGTCACCTCGTGGGCCGCCCTGTCCGCCTATGCATCGACCGCGGCCGCGGCCGTTCAGGCCCAGAACAATGCCTACGGGTTCTTCCTCGATCCAGCCCAGCAGTTCGGCAACCAGTTCCTGCGCGACCTGATGAGCTACCTGATCATCACCGGCTCGTTCGCCTGCGGAATGGCGTTCCACAACACCACGGCCCGCTACATGTACGCACTGGGTCGTGAGCGGTTGCTGCCGTCCGCGCTTGGTCGCACCCATCCGCGCTATCGGAGCCCGTATATCGCTTCGATGACGCAGTCGGCAATCGCGGCACTGATCGTGCTCTGCTTCTGGCTCTTCACGAGCACTGCGGCCGGCAGCGATCCCGCCACGTCGCAGGCATACACCCAGCTGTACGGCCTCGCGGCATTCATGGGTGTCGTGCTGATCCTGTTTATCCAGGCGCTCGTCTCGGTTGCCATCTGGAACTACTTCCGCACTCACCATCAGACCGAGCACCACATCTGGAACACGACGCTGGCACCGCTGATCTCGGTTATCGGCCAGCTCGCAGTGCTGGGCGTGGCGATCTGGAAGATCGACTTCCTGGGAGCGGGTTACACGTACGCCTGGTACCTGGTGGCGATCGACGTGCTGGTGTTCATCGGTGGCTATGCAGGTGCGCTGTATCTGAAATCCAACGACCGCGCCAAGTACGAGACGATCGGCCGGATGGTGAACGAGGGGCTCTAGCCCAATATCAGCCGGAGGGGCGTCCGCGACACGCGGGCGCCCCTCTCGCGTTAATGCCCCCATGCCCGGACGCGTCGAGGGAAAGGTCTGCGCCGTCACCGGCGGTGCCTCCGGCATCGGCCTCGCCACCTGCCGCCGTCTGGCCGAGGAGGGCGGTCTCGTCGCCGTCGCCGACATCGACCTCGCGGCCGCCGAGCGGGCCGCCGCCGACCTGCCCGGGGAGGCCGCCGCCTTCGCTGTCGATGTCACCGACGACGCCTCCGTGGCCGCCCTCTATGCGGCCGTCGCCGACCGCCACGGCCGCATCGACGTCTGCCATAACAACGCCGGCATCCTGCTGCCCGACGACACCGACCCGGTCGCCACCAGCCCCGCCACCTGGCAGCGCATCCTCTCGGTCAACCTGACCGGCGTGTTCCTGTGCCTGCACCACCAGATCCCCCACCTGCTGCGCTCCGGCGGCGGCTCGATCATCAACACCGCCAGCTTCGTCGCGCTGATGGGCGCCGCCACTCCCCAGATCGCCTACTCGGCCAGCAAGGGCGGCGTCGTCTCGATGACCCGGGAGGTGGCCGCCGTCTACGCCAAGCAGGGCATCCGCTGCAACGCCGTCTGCCCCGGCCCGGTCGACACCGGCCTGGTGGGAGCCTTCCTGACCGACGAGCACCAGTGGCAGCGCCGCGCCGTGCACCTCCCCGACGGCCGCCTCGGCAAGCCCGAGGAGATCGCCAACGCCGTCCTCTACCTGGCCAGCGACGAATCCAGCTGGACGAACGGCGCCGCGATGGTGGTGGACGGCGGCATCACCGCCACCTACACCACGGCCGAGTAGCTACAGGCCCAGCGCCGCGCGCACGCTCACGAAGTCGTCGAACGGCTCGTACGCGACGCCCTCCGCCTCCATGTCCCGGGCCAGGCCGCGCCGCGCGAACACGCGGTCGGCCGCGAGCGCCGCGCAGCGGTCGGAGTAGCCGTCACCCACGTAGACAACGTCGCCACCGTCCCGCAGCGCCGCGACCACCGACCGCTTGCATCCCTGCCCGCAGACATCGCACTCCTCGCCGTGGCGGAACTCCACCACCCCGCCTTCGGCCGAGAACCGCACCTCGTGCGCGAACACCTCCACCTCGGGGACACCGTCACGCAGCAGCACCGGCCGGATGATCGCCTCGAAGCCGCTCGACACCACCACCACACGATGCCCCGCCGCCTGCGCGGCCGCGACGAACTCCACGAAGCCGGCCCGCACCCGCACCCGCCCCACCGCCTCCGCCACGATCGTGTCGTGGTCACCCCGCACCGCGGCGAACTCGCGCTCGATACACTGGTGCAGCGTGATCCGCCCGGCGTCGAGGTCGCCCTCCAGCTCGTCGAACAGCTGCGGCGCGTGCGTCTGCACGATCTCGACGAGGCTGTCTGACTCGGTGATCGTGCCGTCGAAGTCGACGACGATCATGGCCACGCCGCTAGTGCGCTCCCTGCCACTTCGCGATTGTCTGGGCGTCGTGGCCGACCGCCATCAGCTGGTACAGCGGCTTGGGGCTCTTCAGGGTCTTGATGGTGTCCATCCTGCCCACCGAGATGCCCTGCCGCTGGCAGAACGTGAGCAGCGCCTGGCGGTCGGACGAGAGCACCCGCCACACCGTCTCCTGACGGTGGCGATCGAAATCCGGGTACACGCCGACCTGCCCGGCCACTGCCCTGGCGATGGCCTCGTTGTACTGCTCGCGGTAGTCGTGTTCATCGCTCATGGGACGTCGCGACAGTCTACTGTTCGCAAGCATGAGCACCCGCACCTTCGGCGCCCAGAGCATGACCGCGCAGCTGCGCGACGTCCTGGTGAAGCGCCCCGCTGCGGCCTTCGGCGCCGCCTTCGACGATCCCGCCCACGGCTATCTGCACCCAGTCGACCTGGACGCGGCCCGGCGCGAGCACGACGCGCTGACGGCGATCCTGACCGACCTGGGCGCGACCGTCCACGAGCTGGACACCGAGTACGACCCCGACCTCACCTACACGTTCGACCCGGCGCTGGTCACCGACCGCGGCGTGCTGCCGCTGCTGGCGGGCAAGCCCAACCGGGTCGGCGAGGAGCTCGTGATCGAGCGCTGGTGCCACGAGCACGGCATCCCCACGGTCGGGCGGATCGAGTCGCCCGGCACGGCGGAGGGCGGCGACACGTTCTGGCTGGACGAGCGCACCCTGTGCGTGGGCCGGACGCTTCGCACCAACCGCGCCGGCGCAGCCCAGCTCCGTTCCATCCTTGAACCTGAGGTAGAGGTTGAGATATTCGACGTCCCCTTCTGGAAGGGCGCCGGCGAGCTCGTGCACCTGATGAGCGTGATCTCGCCGATCGCCGACGACCTGGCGGTGGTGTTCCTGCCGCTCTTCCCATGCGGCCTGCTGGAGCTGCTGCAGGAGCGGGGCGTGCGGCTGGTGGAGGTGCCCGAGGAGGAATACCTCTCGCTCGGCTGCAACGTCCTGGCCGTCAGCCCCGGCGTGGCCGTTGTCGCCGACGGCAACCCGGTCACACGCGCGCGGCTGGAGGCGGCCGGCGCCGAGGTGCACGCGTTTCCGGCCGGCCAGGTGGGGGTGAACGGCAGCGGCGGGCCGACCTGCCTGACCCGTCCCATCCTACGCGGATGAAGAACCTGACGCCCGCGGAGCTTGCCGCCGTCGCGGCCGTCGACCGCGACCGCATCGGCGACGACCTGGCAGCGCTGGTGCGGATCCCCAGCGTCACCGGCGAGGAGGGCGCCGTGCAGACCGAGGCGGCCCTGCGGATGGCGCACGCCGGCCTCGAGGTGACCCGCGTCGACGCCGACCCGTCGCAGCTGGCCGGCGACCCCGACTTCCCGGGCATGGAGGCACCCCGCACGACGCTGCCGGTGGTGGCAGGCGCGATCGGCCAGGCCGGCGCGCCGCGCCGGGTGATCATCGCCGGCCACATCGACACGGTGTCGCCGGGCCAGCGCGAGGACTGGAGCACCGACCCGTTCGGCGCGGAGCTGCGCGACGGCCGCCTGTACGGGCGCGGCTCGCTGGACATGAAGGGCGGCGTGGTGGCCGGCCTGGCCGCGCTGCGGGCGCTGGTCGACACCGAGACCGAGCTGCAGGGCGAGGCGGTGCTGGTGACCGTGCCCAGCGAGGAGGACGGCGGCGCCGGCATGCTGGCCGCGATCCGTGCCGGCTACGTGGCCGAGATGGCGGTCATCACCGAGCCCACCAGGCTGGAGATCGTGACCGCGCAGGCCGGGGCGATCACCTTCCTGCTGACGGTTAGCGGCCGCTCCGCCCACGCCGCCTACCGCCTCAAGGGCGTCTCCGCCATCGAGAAGCTGCGCGTCATCCACGACGGGCTGCTGGCCGACGAGCGCGAACGCAACGAGAGCGAGCAGAACCCGGCCATGCGCGAGCTCGGCCTCCCCTACCCCACGAACCTGGGCCGCATATCCGGCGGCGACTGGTCGTCGACCGTTCCCGACCGGGTCACCGCCGAGGGCCGCTACGGCGTGCGCGTCGGCGAGACGCCGGAGCAGGCCGAGCAGGCGCTGCGCGCCGCCGTGGCCGCCGCCTGTGCCGGCGACGAGTGGCTCAGCGATCACCCCGCCGCGATCGAGATCACCGGTGGGCGCTTCGCCTCGGCCGTCGTGCCCCACACCCACGCGCTGCCCTGGGGCCTGGGCGAGGCCGCCCGCGACGTGCTGGGCAAGCTGCCGGCCTTCGTGGGCGTCCCCTACGGCGCCGACATGCGGCTGCTGATCAACGAGGGCGCCACGCCGACCGTGCTCTACGGCCCCGGCGATCCGTTCCTGGCGCACGCGCCGGACGAGCACGTCGAGCTCGAGGACGTGGCCCGCTGCGCCCGGACGCTGGCGGTGTGGGTGATGCGGGCGCTCGCGGCACAGAGCTACTAGGGCACGCGCAGCGACCACGGCGCCAGCGGCACGATCGCCAGCAGCACGATCCCCGCGGCCAGGAAGGCCAGGCCCGGCGAGGCGTCGTAGACCGGCAGCCACGCCAGTGGCGCCATCGCCGTACCGGAGAACTTGAACGCGGCGAACAGCGACACGGCGCCGCCGCGGTTGGCCGGCACGGCCTCCACGGCGATGGTGTTGAGGGCCGCCCACAACAGCGCCGACACCGCGCCCGCCGCGAACCACAGCAGCGCCATCGCCGCGACCGATGGCGCGATGCCGAGCGGCGCGATCATCGCGGCGCAGCCGATCGCCGCCAGCACCGCCGCCCGGGCCGGGCCCAGCCGCTCCGAGCCCAGCCCGCCCAGCCGCCCGAACAGGAGGCCGGCGGCCCCGTAGACGGCCAGCACCGCGCCGCGGCCGGTGGCGCCCAGCGCGAACGCGTCGTCCGCGCGCAGCGAGATCAGGAAGGCGAGGCCGGCCATACCCAGGTAGCCCGCGAACCCGGCGGCGCACAGCAGCCCCATCCGCGGCGTCGCCACCGAGCGCAGCGTCGGCAGCTGCTCGCCCACGGCCCGGATCGGATCTGGCGGCGGCATCAGCATCAGCCCCAGCGAGACCAGCGCCGGCAGGATGAACGCCAGCCGCCAGCTGCCCGCGGCGGCCAGGCCGCCCAGCAGCGGCGCCAGCGAGAGGCCGCCGGCCTGCACGCCGGCGAACATGCCCACCGCGCGGCCGCGCTCGCCGGCCGGCACCGCGTCGGCCAGCCCCGCCAGGAGCAGCGGCGTCGTGAACGCGTTGGCCGTTCCCTGCAGCCCGCGCGACACCAGGAATATGCCGATCGTGGGCGCCACCGCGGCCAGCAGCAGCGCCAGCGCGTATACGAGGTAGGCCGCGCGCACGGCTCGGCGCCGGCCGATCCGCTCGCCGATCGTGCCCGACACCACCTGCAGCAGCGCGAACGGCACCAGGTAGGCCGGCACCGCCAGCGCCACCTGATCGGTGGTCGCGTGGAAGGCGTCGCGCAGCTCGGGGATCAGCACCGCCAGCACGGCGCCGCCGAACGGCCCCAGGAAGCCGCCCAGGTACAGGGGCAGCGTCGCGCGCCGGCCCGTCACTCGCGCACCGTCGCGCCCGGCATCAGCCGTCCCATCGAGACCCCACCGACGATCACCGCGCCGCCCAGGATCTGCAGGCCCGTGACCTGCTCTCCCAGCAGCCAGGCCGCGAACAGCGCGCCCAGGAACGGCTGCAAGTACATGTAGAGCGTGGCCCGCGAGGCGCCGATGGTGCGCAGCGCGCGGAAGTAGAGCAGGTTGGTGACCAGCACCGGGAAGATCGTCGAGTAGCCCCAGGCGGCCCAGTGCAGGCCGCTGAGGCCGGCCCAGTCCTGCTCGTGCATCTGGGGCAGGCCGAAGGGCAGGATCATGACGCCGCCGATCGACACCATCAGCGCGCTGATGCGAGCCGCCGAGTAGCGGCCGAACAGCGGCCGCAGCATCACCGAGTACGCGGCCCAGGTGATGGCGGCGCCCACGGCCAGCAGGTCGCCGACCAGGCTCACGCCGGCTACGCCGGAGCCGCCCTGGATCACCAGCACCACGCCGGCCACCGACACGGCCAGCGCCAGCCAGTGCTTTCGCTGCACCTGCTCGTGCCCGGCGAGCGAGGCGAACAGCGCCGCGAACGCGGGCGCGGAGGCCAGGATCAGGGCGGTGTTGCCGGCGGTCGTCTTGTCGACCGCGTAGTTGAACGTGAGCTGGTTGAGCAGGATGCCCACGGCCGCGGTGGCCACCACCAGCTTCACGTCCGAGCGCCGGATGCGCAGGCTGCCCTCGCGCCACAGCACGAACAGGGCGAAGATGATGCCAGCGCAGAGAAAGCGCGTGGCCGAGAATGCCAGCGGCAGCCACTCGCCGAAGGCGTACTTGGTGGTCGCGTAGTTCAACGACCAGAGGACGTTCGCGAGCACCAGCATGGCATCCGCGGAGTCCGGGGGTCGGCGCACGGGCAGAGGGTAGCCGGGCGGTCAGAGCGCCCGCCGCAGGTGTACCCTGGCGGCATGTCCTCCGAGCAACTGACCGCCGACGACCTGCTGTCGCTGTGCGCCCGCGCGCACGGCGCGACCGGGCGCCTGACCGCCTCGCCGGCGTCGCCTCGGCAGCAAACGCTGCGAAAGCTGGCCGGCTTCGCCAACGACCGCATGACCGCCGCGGCCCTTGCGCACGAGCGCGATTCGGTCTCGATCGAGGTCGTTCACGGGCTGCAGGACGCGGTGCAAGCGCTGGTGTTCGCCGACCTGCTCTCGCACGTCGGGGTCGACGCCGGCGGCTACATCAGGCTCGATCGCGACGGTCGACGTCCTGCGATCGCACCCACTCCCGCCGAACGCGGTCTGCATGCCGGCTTCCTGGAGCAGGTGGACGGCATCGCGGCCGCGCTGTTCGTCGTGACGGACGAGCTGCTGGAGGTTGCGCCTGCTCCCGAGACAACGCCCGATCTGGAGTCGGCGGATGCCGACGAGGCCGTGCAGATGCTCGCCGACTCCTGCACCGCACACCTGCGCCGGGCGGACGGCGGCGAGGTGCCAGCCGAGCCGGAGCAGCGCGAGCGCGGCATGGTCTGGCTGACGTTCTGCCGGCGCACGTTGGAGCGCTCGCTCGCGGTGCTCGAGACGCTGCGCGACGAACGTGACGAAGACCTGGCCTGGGCGGGGCTGATCGAGCTGTCGCGTGCCCCCGGCCTCTACCGCGAGCTGGGACCGCCGATACCGGGGTCGCGGGACCTGCTGGAGCTGGCGGCAGCTGTCAGCGACGCCCCCTAGATACCCCTTGGGGGTATGCTAGGCTGGGTGCATGGCACAGACCCGCCAGCGCCTCGAGCTGCCCGTCGAGGGCATGAGCTGCGCGTCCTGCGCCGGCCGCATCGAGCGGCGGCTGAACGGCCTCGACGGCGTGCACGCCACCGTCAACTTCGCCACCGAACGCGCCGCAGTCGATTTCGACCCCGGCCGTGCCGAACCGCGGCTGATCCTGCGCACCATCGAAGAGACCGGCTACCGGGCGCGCCTGCCCGGCGCGGACACGGTGCCTCCACCACCCGCGACCGACCGGCGCGCCGGTTTCCGGTTGGCCGTGTCGGCGTCGCTGTCCCTGCCGGTGCTGCTGCTGGCGATGGTGCCGTCGCTGCAGTTCGACGGCTGGCAGTGGATCTCGTTCGCGCTGGCCACCGTGGTCGTGTTCTGGGGAGGCGCCGAGTTCCACCACGCGGCGCTGAGCGCCCTGCGCCACGGCGCCGCCACGATGGACACGCTGATCTCGATCGGCACCCTGGCCGCATGGGCGTGGTCGGCGGTCGCGATCCTGTTTCTCGACGCGGGCGGGCTGCACTACCGCATGTCGATCGACTGGTCGCTGCGGACCGGCGGCTCTCCCGGAGAGGACCTCTACCTGGAGGTGGCTGCGGTGGTCACGACCCTGGTGCTGGCCGGCCGGTTCCTCGAGGCACGGGCAAAGCGCCGGGCGGGAGCTGCACTGCGCGCGCTGCTGGAGCTGGGCGCGCCGGAGGCAACGCTGCTCGCGGACGGCCGCGAACGGCGCGTCCCCACCGCTCAGCTGGTCGTGGGCGATACGTTCGTGGTGCGGCCGGGTGAGCGCATCGCCACCGACGGGCTGGTGCTGGAAGGCCTCTCGGGCGTCGACCGCTCGCTCCTGACCGGTGAGAGCGTGCCCGTCGACGTGGCCCCCGGTGACAGCGTCACCGGATCCACGGTGAACGGCGATGGGCGGCTGGTCGTCCGGGCGACCGCGGTCGGCGCGGACACGGCCGTCGCCCGCATCGGCCGCATGGTCACCGCGGCCCAGAGCGGCAAGGCGGACGCCCAGCGGCTGGCCGACCGCGTCTCCGCCGTGTTCGTCCCGATCGTGATCGCGCTGTCCGCGGCCGCGCTCGCCTTCTGGCTGCTGGACGGCGCCGGTGCGGCGGAGGCCTTCGGCGCCGCGGTGGCCGTGCTGGTGGTGGCCTGCCCGTGCGCGCTGGGACTGGCCACGCCCACCGCGCTGCTGGTCGGCACGGGGCGCGGCGCCCAGCTGGGCGTGCTGATCAAGGGCCCCGAGGTGCTCGAGCATACGCGGCGCGTGACCATGATCGTGCTCGACAAGACCGGCACCGTCACGACCGGGCACATGCGCGTGGCCGAAGTTGTCGCAACCGGCGACGTCCCCGCCGCGCGGCTGCTGCAGCTGGCCGGTGCAGCCGCTGCCGCCAGCGACCACCCCGTGTCGCGCGCCATCGCGGAGCATGCCCGTGTCGCCGGCCCGCTGCCGGCCGCGGTCGAGGCGCGCACGCTGCCCGGGCGCGGCGCCCAGGCGAAGGTGGACGGCCACACGATCGTGGTCGGACGCGGACGCAGCGATGCGGACCCCGCGAGCGAGGATGGCACCGTCGCCGGCGTGACCTGCGACGGCAGGCCGATCGGCCGGATCCGGCTGACCGACGCCGTCAAGCCCGAGGCGGCCGAGGCGATCACCGAGCTGCGCCGGCTGGGGCTGGAGCCGTTCCTGCTCAGCGGCGACAACGACCCGGCGGTCGCGGCGGTCGCCCGCAGCGTCGGCATCGACCGCTATCGGGCCGGCGTACTGCCCGAGGACAAGGCCACAGAGGTGCGACGCCTGCAGGATGCGGGCGCGGTCGTCGCCATGGTCGGAGACGGCGTCAACGACGCCCCTGCGCTGGCCCAGGCCGACCTCGGCCTGGCCATGGGCACCGGCACCGACGTGGCCGTCGAGGCCGGCGACCTGACGCTGGTGTCGGGCGACCTGCGTGCGGCCGGCGACGCGATCCGGCTGGCGCGGCGCACGCTGGCCGTGATCAAAGGCAACCTGTTCTGGGCGTTCGCCTACAACGTGGTTCTGATACCGCTGGCCTTCGCCGGCCTGCTGAACCCGATGCTCGCGGCGGCCGCCATGGCCTGTTCGAGCCTGTTCGTCGTCACCAACAGCCTGCGGCTGCGGAGCTTCCGCAGCCGCCGAGAGGAGCCGGTCTGATGCAGGGATACAGCGGGGAGAAGGACGCGATCAGAAAGAGGCTGCACCGGATCGAGGGTCAGGTGCGCGGGATCGAGCGGATGGTCGAGGACGACCGCTACTGCATCGACATCCTCGACCAGATCAGCGCCGTCTCGACGGCGCTCGAGAAGGTCGGGCTGCGGGTGCTGGACGGCCACGTCAATCACTGCGTCAGCGACGCGTTGCGCTCCGGTGACCCGCAGGCTGCTGAGGCCAAGACGCAGGAGCTGCTGCACGCGGTGGAGCGGTTCGCGCGGGCGCGCTGAGCGTAGATCGATGCCGATGGCCTACCCGGATCCCCCGCTCACGGATGGCGCGATCGCGCTGCGGCCATGGTCGATGCAGGACGTGCCCGCCGCCGTGCGCTGCTGCAACGAGGAGCAGATCCGCAGGTTCATCCCGCCACTGCCGATCCCCTACACGGAGGACGACGCGATCGCCTTCATCGGCGCAGCCCAGCAGCGGCTCGACGACGGCTCCGTCACGCTCGTGATCAGCGACGCCGCGGATGCCGCCCTGCGCGGCTCGATCGGCCTGCGCACGATTGCACCGGGCATCGCCCAGACCGGCTACTGGGTGGCGCCGGAGGCGCGCGGGCGCGGCCTGGCCGGGAAGGCGCTCCTGCTGCTGTCGCGCTGGGCGCTGGCGACGCTGCCCCTGATCCGGCTGCAGCTGTTCACCGACGTCGACAACCCGGCCTCGATGCGGGTGGCCGAGCGGGTCGGATTCGCGCGGGAGGGCACGCTCCGCAACTGGTACGACCTGCGCGGCGAGCGGCGCGACGCCGTTATGTTCTCACTGCTGCCCGGTGAGCGATCGTGAACGCAGCTCCCGACCCGCCGCTGGCAGATGAGGCGGTGGCACTGCGGCCCTGGGCAGAAGGCGACGTCGACGAGCTGGTGCGCTGCTGCAACGACCCGGACGTACGGCGCTTCATCCCCGTGATCCCGATCCCCTACACGGCCGAGGACGCCCGCGCATTCGTGGCCCGCACGGTGATGGCGGGCGAGCTGAACCTGGCCGTCACCGACCCGGCGACCGGCGCGCTGCTGGGAGCGGTGGGCGTGGCCGTCAAGCCGTGGGACGCCGGTATGGCCGAGATCGGCTACTGGCTGGCTCCCGAAGCGCGCGGCCGCGGCGCCGCCACCCGGGCGCTGGTGCTGCTGTCCCGATGGACGCTGCGGGAATGGCCGATCGGCCGCCTGCACCTGATGGCCGATGTCGACAACACCGCCTCCCAGGCGGTGGCGGAGCGGGCCGGCTTCACCCGCGAGGGCGTGATGCGATCCGGCATGCTGGCGCGCGGCGTCGCCCGCGATCACGTCGTGTTCTCGCTGCTGCCGGGTGAAGCGTGATCCTGCGGCCCGATCCGCGCGGCACGCTGGCGATCGGACAGCCGGCGCACGCGTGGCTCTCGGGCCGCCTGGCCGAAGCCTGGCGATGGCGGTTCGCGCCCCTCGACGCCGTGCGCCTGGCGGCGCTCCAGCACGACATCGGGATGGCCGCCTGGGACGCGGCACCGGTGCTCGACCCGCGCTCGGGCCTCCCCTACTCCTTCACCTCGATGCCCCGGGCGATGCACGTCGAGCTGTGGAGTCGGGCGGCTGGGCTGATGGTCGCCCAGAGCGGCTACGCGGCGCTGCTGGTGTCCATGCACGGCACCGGGCTCTACGAGCGCTACGTCTCGGAGCAGGAGCGAGCGGCGGAGCCGGTGCGCGGGTACCTCGCCGCCGAGTACGCATTCCAGCAGCGGCTGCGCGAGTCGCTCGGGGCCGATGCGGCGGACGTCGCACGCAACGCGGCGCTGCTGCGCTGCTGGGACTGGCTGTCGCTGTTCCTCTGCACCGGCGCCGACCAGCAGGCGGGGTTCACCGGCGTCGCGACCGACGCCGAGCCGGCCGATCTCGACCTGCGCTGGCGCGACGATGCGCGCACGCAGGCGGCGCTTGCGCCGTGGCCGTTCACCGACGCGGCGCTGGAATTTGCGGGTCGAGGCGCGGCTGCTGGACGGCACGTACCCCGACCAGACGTCGCTCGACGCCGCGCTGGCCGGCGCGCCGCTCGAGGTGCTCAGGCTGGTGCTGCGTCCGGGATCAGCCGGTCAAGCATCTCCTCCGCGGCCGTGATGTCATTCACCAGCGGATGCGCCATCAGCGCCCTCAGCGCCAGCCGCCGGTCGCCCGTGACGGCCGCCTCGGAAGCCAGCCGGGCATGGGCGGTCAACTGCAGCACCAGGCCCGCGACCTGCTCGGGCATCGGCCCCATGCGGTGGCGCTCGATGTCGAGGCCGCGCAGCGTGCACGGCACCTCCACGATCGCATCGTCCGGCAGGCCGTCGATGGCTCCCCGGTTGGGCACGTTCAGCACGAACCGGCACGGCTCGCCGGACAGCACGGCCGCCATCACGCCCACCGCGAAGTCGCCGTGCTCGGCGCTGAAGCGCCCGCCCAGCGGGCGGGGATCATCGCTGTCGGCCTGCTCGCGGTAGCTGGCCAGGATCGGCGGCAGCTCGGCCATGATCTCCTGCGCGCGGGTGCGGCCGCTGCGGCGGTACCGCTCCAGCATCTCGTCGTGCATCGCGTAGTAGCCCAGGTAGCGGCTGGGGATCAGGCCGTACAGCGGGAACAGCCGCACAACCGGCACCCAGTAGTCGCTGTCGACGTCGGCCGGGTCGAGCGCCTCCAGCAGCTCGAACACGAGCCCGGTCACGTCCTCGCCGCGCACGCGGACGGCGCGCGTCCAGGTGAGGTGGTTCGTGCCCCAGATGTCGGTCTCCATGTCGTGCGGATCGGCGCCGAGCAGGCCGGCCAGGAAGGCGATCTCGCCGCCGTGCTGGTCGCACAGCCCGATCGCGTTGACCCCGCCATGGCGGACGAGGGCATCGGTCACGAGCTGCACGGGGTTGGTGTAGTTCAATAGCAGCGCGCCGTCCGCGGCGCCGCGGCGCATGCCGGCCGCGATCTCGAGGACGGCCGGGATCGATCGCATGGCCATGGCCAGGCCGCCGGGGCCGGTCGTCTCCTGGCCGATCACGCCGTAGGCGGGCGGGATCGACTCGTCGCGATGGCGCGCCTCGAGCCCGCCCGGACGGAAGCTGGTGAGCACGAAGTCGGCTCCGTCCAGGGCCCGCTGGAGGTCTCCGGTGGACGTCACATCGAGCGGTGTCGCGGCGTGCGCGCGCAGGATCGAGCCGGTCAGGCGCGTCTGCACGTCGAGCGCATCCGGGTCGATGTCATGCAGCACCAGGGTCGAGCCGGCGAACCGCTGCGACTCGCGCGCAAAGCTGAACGCGAGCCCCGGCATGTAGGCGGAGCCGCCCCCGATGATGGCAATCCGGGCCATGGGACAATCGTCCTAGGGCACGGCCCACAACGTCTCGACCTGCCGGACGGTGAGGCTCGTCCTGACGTAGCTGGGCTCGTTCGCGAAGGCGCCGTAGTAGTCGTTCGCGCAGTAGAGCTCGGTGCTGTCGCCTCCCGTGTCGAACGTGTAGTGGCTGCTCATCGCCCCGAGGCAGTTCCACCGCAGCCGGCCGCTGGTCTTGGATCCGTTCACGAGGCGGTAGAACTGGGGGACGACCCAGCCGCCCGCCGCGGGATGGACGTACTTGTACAACGTCGACTTGGGCGTGTACGCAAACCTCGTCGCCAGCTTCGAGCACGCCAGTCGTGTGTCGGTGCAGCGGCCGCCGTTGATGCTGTAGGTGTTCAGGAACCCCGATCGCACGCTCGTGGTCGTGTTCGCGGCCCCGGAATAGCGTCGACCGAGGCGATAGCCGCACTGCGTTCGGACCATCGTGTTCATCGCTGTGGTGTACCTGTTGTTCGGATACGCAAAGAGCGGAATGGGGGCGCTCACGCCGTGCGCGACCAGCGCATCTCTGGAGTCGCACGCCTCAGCCTTCTGCTGCGCCGTGGTGAGGCTTGTCATCTCGGTGTAGTCGCGGCTTGCCGAGGCCTGGTCGAAGGCGGGGTATTTCGCGCGGTAGCTCTTGAGGTCAGCCCAGCTGGGCATCTCGATCGGCTTGGGAAACGGCGACAGCGGCATCGGCTCGATACATGTCCGCGTGGTCGCTGCGATCCACGACGTCACGATCGTGCCGGTCAAGGACAGTCCCCGGCTTGCATGCCCGGCCAGAACGGCCGGAAGCGTGGACACGCCGGCAACCGGCTTGCAGCTCTCCGTTGCCGTCCACGCCGTGTGGGCCATGATCGGCGTGACGTATGCCGGCGCCGTTGCGCCGGCATCATCGACCGCGCCCAGGAACGTGACCGCGGCGCCGCACACGGCCACAACACGACAGGCCATCATCAGCGAACGCGCCGGCATCGGCAAACACCCCATCGCCCAAAGCGTACAGAGCCAGACGGCATAATCGCCGCATGAAGCTGCCGCTGCCGGTCCCGGCACCCTACGATTTCGAGCGCTCGACCTTCCGGTTCCGGACGTTCGGCGACGATCTGGCCAGCCGCTGGCAGGGCGGCGGCCTGCATCGCGTGCTGGGGTCGGGCCTGCCGGTTCGCATCGAGGCCGACGGGCTCACGGCCTACGGCGCATACACCGACGGCGACCGCGACGAGGTGGCGCATCTGCTCGGGGCGGTCTTCGACATCCACGGGTTCGCGCAGGCCTTTCCGGCGCTCGCGGCCCGCGCACCAGGCTTCCGGCCGCCGCTGCTGGCCGATCCGTTCGAGGCGATGGTGACGGCTGTCACCGCTCAGCAGATTTCTCTGCGGGCCGCGGCGGTGATGCGCGCGGCGCTGGTGCGACGGCTGGGGCAGCGCATCGACCATGACGGTTTCGAGTGGTGGCGGTTCCCGCGGCAGCACGACGTGCGCGGCGCCGACCTGGCCGGCCTTAAGCTGTCGGCCATGAAGATGCGGTCGATCTCGGCGCTGGCAGACGCCGACCTGGATGTCGCCCATCTCGACAACGAGGCGGTGATCGCGCACGTGACGCGGCTGCCCGGGATCGGACGCTGGACAGCGGACTGGCTGCTGGCGCGTTGCCTGGGGCGGCTTGATGTTGTCGCGGCGGGCGATCTGGCCGTGCGCAAGGCGGTGGCGGCCTGGTTCTCCGACGATCCGATCTGGCCCGAGCAGTGCGTTCGTGAGGCGATGGTTCCGTTCGGCGAGCACACGAATCTGGCCGTGCACTACATGCTGACGCCCGTCGGCGGCTGAGCTCGCGTCGCCGGTGTGGTTATTGACACGAGCACGAATCGGGGTACCGCGGTTCAACAGGGCAAGCTGAACCTGGACGGTGATCGCGCCAAGGCCTACGTGGAGGCGGCCACCACGCGCGAGCAGCTGGAGAGGGCCAGCGAGGCGGTGCTTGCCGGCATCGTGCACAAGGTGCTCGCGCCGGCAGGGTTTCAGCGGATGCAGACGATGGGCGCCGGGCTCGCCGACTCGGCCGCGACGGACCTGACCGATGCCGACGTTGTCGGGCTGGTCGAGCTGCGCCTGCGAGGCGGCGCCGCACTCCAGGGCCGGGTGCCGCGGTACACGCCGATCGCCGGGCAGCGGGCGACCGTCGACCAGTTCCTCGGCAAGGCGGCGAACCCGGCTCGCCGTGCATGGTTCGCCGCGTCGACGGCGCACAGCTGGCGCCGCCGTGGCCGTCGTGCGCGTCGTACAGCACTACGGCTGACATCTGTTCGTGGCGGCAGCGCTGCTGTTGCTGCTGGCGACGGTCGCAGCCGTGGTCTGGCCATGCGCTGGCCGAAGATCGACCGCAGCCCACCGACGGGCGCGTTGCCGCCGCTGCGGCGCGTTTCGCCCTAGGATCGGTCACCCGCCGGCGATCGCGACCACCCCGGCCAGCGCCAGACCGACGCCGGCCCGCTGACCGCCGCTGAGGCGCTCGTGCAGCCGCACGTGCGCCAGCGCGACCGTGACCAGGGGAAACAGCGATCCCAGCACCGCCACGATGCTCAGGTAGCCGTGCGTCGTCGCCACCGCAAACCCGGCGTTGGCGGTGACATCCAGCAACCCCACCACCACGAGGGCGGGCAGCGCAGCGCGCGCGAACGCCGGCCGCAAGATCAGGGCCGTGGCGGCGAACACGGTGACCGAGGTGAGTCGCGCCGTGGCGACGCCCCACAGCGGATCGGCGCGGGCGGCGTGATCGAGCGCGACCAGCTGCAGCCCCAGGGCCAGCGCCGCCGCCAGCGCCAGCGTCACCCCCGCGCCCCGGACGGTGCCTCCCCCGGCCGAGGGCTCGCGTGACACCAGGGCCACCCCTGCCAGTGCGGCGCCGATGCCGGCCAGCTGCACGGCGCTCGGCCGCTCGCCGGTGGCCAGCCCCACCACGACCGGCACGACGGCGCTGGTGGCGAGGATCGGCGCCGCCACACTGATCGCACCGAGCGTCATGGAGCGGTAGAACGACGAGACCGCCACCACGCCGGCCAGACCGGCCAGCAGGCCGGGCAGCGCCGCGCCCGAGTCGTAGCCTCCGCTGCGGACCGCAGCCACCACCACGACCCCCGTCAAGCCCACGGCCTGGCTGACCAGCACCACCACCAGCAGCGGATGCCGGCGGCTGAGCGACCCGCCCATGAAGTCGGCCACGCCCCAGCACAGCGAGGCGATCAACGCCAGCGCTACCGCCATGCGCCCACGGCTATCTGAACGCCGTCACCAGGCTGCGGCCGATGCGATCGTGCACCTCCGACGTAGGGCGGCTGCCGCGCTGCTCGAGCGCCATCAGCACCGCGCCCACCACCGGCGGCGCCTCCAGCCTGGTCAGGAGCGCGGTCGGCACCTCGGCGGCGATGCGCTGCTCGAGCAGCTCGCTGCGGCCGTGGAACAGGCCGCCGCTCATCACCAGCTCGAACGGCTCGTCGTCCATCGCCAGCCTGGATGCGACCACCCGCGCCGCCTCGCCAAGCTGCGCGCCCGCCCACTCCACGATCTCGATCGCCACCTGGTCGCCGCGCTCGGCGTGGCGCAGCACCACCGGCGCCGCGTTCGACTCGCGCTCGCCGCCGCGGCTGTACTCCTCCAGCAGCTGCGCCACGGTGGCGGCGCCCATCAGCTCGCACAGCCCCTCGCTCAGGGACGTGGCCGGCCCGCGCCCGACGTAGGCCCGCGCAACCGCACGCAGGGCCGCCTCGCCGACGTCGGAGGCGCTGCCCTCGTCGCCCAGCAGCCTGCCCAGCCCGAGCGTGCGGTACGTCTCGCCGGCGCTGTTGCGTCCCGCGGCAACGGTGCCGGTGCCGGCGATCACCACCACGCCCCATGGCGCCCGCACCCCTGCGCGAAGCGCGATGAAGGAGTCGTTCAGGATGGTCGGCGAGATGCTCAGCCTAAGCGCCTCGAACGCGCCCTCCAGCCGCGGCACGTCGGACGGCCAGTCGACGCCGGCGAGGCCGAACACGGCCGCCTCCAGTTCGGAACGGGACAGGTCGGGTGCCATCGATGGCGCGCTCGATCGCGTCGCCGATGCTGTCCGACGCGCCACGCAGCCCCACCGTCTCCCAGTTGCTGGGGCCGGCGGTGCCGGCGCCGATCAGCGTGCCGTGCTCGTCGCAGATCGCGGCGTGCGTCTTGGAGCCGCCGCCGTCGACGCCCAGCACGGCCGTCACCGGATGCCCCGCCGATCGGTACGCGCGCTCGACGACGTCCATCACCACCGCTCCGTCCTCACCGCTGGGACGCGGCTGCCGGCCCTCCGCGAGCGCGTCGATAAACTCCGCAAGCTGGGCGCTGTACATCGGCTGCGCGCAGTGCTCGTAGCCCTCGGGGCCCTCGGTGAAATCCCATATGCGTGCGTACCCGGCCGTGCCATACACCTCGGTATCGGCCTCCAGGCCGGCGAGATGAGGGTGCCACCACCCCGACTCGACCAGCGAGCTGGTGCCGTTCGCCCATCCGATCAGGAGCACCCCGTCGTCGTCCACCGCGTAGTCGCCGTAGCGGGTGGCGATGCGGGCGCAGACGGTCTCCAGGGCCGGATCGCCGAGCAGGAACCGCACCGTGTCGATGGCGTGGACGCCCATGTCCAGCAGGGCGCCCCCGCCGGCCAGCTCGGGGTCGGTGAACCATCCCGACGGGCCCCAGCCTGCATGCACCCCGTAGCCGCGGGTCTTGGTGATCTCGCCCAGCTCGCCGCCCGCGATCCGCGCCCGCAGCGCGCGCACGTCGTCGTGGAAGCGCCAGCAGTGCGCCACCATCAGCCGCCCGCCGGACACGGCGGTGGCAGCGTTCATGGCCTCGGCCTCGGCCAGCGTGCGGGCCATCGGCTTCTCCACCAGCACGTGCTTGCCGGCCTCCAGACAGGCGATCGCCTGCGGGGCGTGCAGGGCGTTGGGCGTGCCGATGATGACGGCGTCGATCTCGGGGTCGGCGGCCAGCTCCCGCCAGTTGGTGGTGATGCGAGGGATGCCGTGCCGCTCGGCCAGGGATCGCAGCGATGCCTCGCGCCAGTTCGCGGCCGCCACCAGTTCGCCGCCGGGGTGTTCGAGCACGCCACGGGCGTGGAAGTCCATGATCCAACCGGAGCCGAACAGGGCGATGCGCACCGGGGCAACCTACCCCTTGACGCCGGTCAGCGTGATCCCTTCGATGAAGACGCGCTGGGCCAGGAAGAAGATCACGATCACGGGCAGCATGAAGATCAGCGCCGCGGCCATCGTCAGGTTCCAGTCGACGTGGTGGATGCCGCGGAAGGCCGACAGGGCCACCGACAGCGTCTGCGAGTCGGGGCTCTGGGCCAGGTACACCAGCGGCCCGTAGAAGTCGTTCCAGGCGTAGATGAAGTTGAACAGGGCCACCGCGACGATGGCCGGCTTGGCCAGCGGCACGATCACCTTCCACAGGATCTGTAACTCGTTGGCGCCGTCGACCCGCATCGCCTCCGACAGCTCCTTGGGGATGGTCATGAAGAACTGGCGCAGCAGGAAGATCGAGAAGGCGTCGCCGAAGAAGCTGGGGATAATCAGGGGCTTCAGCGTGCCGATGAACTGGATCCCGGTCCACTCGTGGAACTGCTTGGCCCACAGGATGTAGAGCGGGATGGATGTCACCTGGTTGGGCAACATCAGCGTCGAGAGCACGAGCAGGAACACGATGTTTCGGCCGCGCCAGTCGATCCGGGCGAAGGCGTAGGCCACCGGCACGCAGCTGCAGACGACGCCGACGGTCGACAGGCCGGCGTACAGGAACGTATTCCAGGCGTACCGGCCGACGTTGATGTCGTGGAACACGGTGGTGAAGTTCGACCACACGAACGGGTTCGGCCACAGCGACCCGGTCAGCGCCTGGTCGTCGCTCTGCAGCGCGGTGAAGAACATGTAGACGACCGGGAACAGGAAGGCGCAGGAGACCGCGATCAGCACGCAGTGGTTGGCCACCATCATCAGGAACCTGCGCCTGCGAACAGCCGCCGGACGCCGTCGCGTGGCGATCGGGATGCCGGACCGCGGCTGGGCGACCTGGGCTATGACAGACCCCCGCCGTAGTGCACCCAGCGCCGCGAGGTCACAAGCAACACGGCGGTCAGCACCATCGTCGCGACGAACATCACCCAGGCCATGGCCGAGGCGTAGCCCATGTGGAAGTAGCTGAAGGCCTGCTCGTAGAGCCAGACCGAGTAGAACAGGAGCGAGTTGTCGGGTGAGCCAACACCTCCACCTGCGGTGGTGGAGCTGACGTAGGCCTGGTCGAAGTACTGGAAGCCGTCGATGATCCCGATGATCAGCGTGAAGAAGATCACAGGCGTGAGCATGGGCAGAGTCACGTAGCGGAACCGCTGCCAGGCGTTGGCGCCCTCGATCGCGATCGCCTCGTACAGGTCACGGGGCACGTTCAGAAGGCCGGCCAGGTACAGCACGATCGCATCGCCGATCCCCCACAGCCCCAGGATCAGCAGCGCCGGCTTCGCCCAGGTGGGATCGAAGAACCAGAGCGGCTGGTTGAGCCCGATGTGGCCGAGGAACTGGTTGATCGGGCCGGTGGCGGGGTTGAAAAGGTAGACGAACACCAGCGACGCGCCCACGGTCGGCGCCATCGACGGCATGAAGAACAGCGTCCGGTAGCCGTTGACGCCGCGCTTGGGGCGGGTCAGCAGCATCGCCGTGATGATGCCGAAGAAGATCCGCAGCGGCACGCCGAAGACGATGATCCACAGCGTGTTCCTGACCGATGTCCAGAAGAACGGGTCGCCCTGGTCGGGCTGGCCGTTCAGCGTCAGCTTGCCGAACATGAACCGGTAGTTGTCGAGCCCGATCCAGTGCGGCGAGGTCAGCAGGTCGTAGTGGGTGAACGAGTAGTAGAAGCTCAGCACCATCGGCCCCATCGTGAACGCGACGAAGCCGATGATCCACGGCGATAGCAGCAGCAGCACCGTCAGGTACTTGCGCAGCGACGCCCGACGCCGCGCACGCCGGCGTTCTGCCGGCGTGCGCCGCGTATAGGGCGCCGGGCTGGGGGCGGCCAGCGCTACGGAGCCGTCCCCTGGGTGAGCGCGTTGTCGATGTTCTGGTCAAGCGTGTTCAGCTGCGACTCGAGCTGCGAGTCGGGGATCTTGCCCGACTGCCACTTGTCCTCGAACGTGTCGAGCTGGTCCGCGTATCCTCCGCCCGCGGCCTGCAGCGGCGGTGCGAACGCCGATTTGGGGTTGACCCAGGCCTTCAGGAACACGTCGAACTGGGGCGGCAGCGTCAGGGCGGGAGACGCGACCGCAGCCTTCGTGGTGGGCACGTTTCCGACCGCGTTTGCCATCTGCACCAGGTAGTTGGTGTCGGATGCCAGGTACTTGACCAGCAGCCACGCCTGGTCGGGGTGCTTGGCGCCCTTGGGGATGCCGACGATGGTGCCGCCGACGCGTGAGGAGCCGTACTGGTCGGGATGGGAGGCGTCGGCCGGGAACGGCACGGTGCCGTACTGGAAGTTCGGGACGTCGCGCTTGATGAACGCGGTCCGCCACTCACCGTCGAACGTCATCGCCACCTTGCCGTTCTCGAACGCGTTGCTCTTGTTGAACTCGTTGTTCGTGTTGGCGGCGAAGAACTTGGTGATGTTGTCGTAGCCGTACCAGTCGATCAGCTGCTTCTGCCACCGCAACGCGGCGGCCCAGCCCGGATCGGTGCCCAGGACGGCCTTGTTCGAGCTGTCGAACCACTGGGCGCCCCAGGCGTTGCTGAGATCGCCGGGGCCCAGCTCCTCCCACTGGTTGAGAGGGACGAACCCGGCCACCTTGATGGTGCCGTCCGGGTTACGCACGGTCAGCTTCTTGGCGTCGGCCATCAGCTCGTCCATGGTCTTGGGCGGGGTGATGCCGGCCTGCTGGAGCAGCTTGGTGTTGTAGTAGAGGCCGTAGGCGTCGGTCAGCGACGGCAGCGCGCACTGCTTGCCGCCGGAGTTGGTGTAGGTGATCGCGCCCGGAGCGAAGTCGTCGATGTTGAGGTGGTCGGCCTGCATGTTGGGCGTCAGGTCCTGCCAGAGGCCGCTGGAGCAGTACTGCCCGATGTAGTCGGGGCCGAACGGCATCGCCACGTCGGGCGCGTTGCCGCCGTTGATGGCGTTGACTAGGTTCGGGTCGAACGTGTCGTTGGGGGTGTTGGGCTGCACGATCTGCTTGACCGTGATCCACGGATACTTCTTGGTGAAGCCCTTGAGGGCGTCGTTGAAGGGCTTGCCCTCCTCACCGCTCCACAGATCCCACATGGTGATCGTGACCGGCGTCTTGTCGATCGTGCCGGCAGGGCCGCCCGAGCTGCTGGAGCTGGAGCTTCCCCCGCCGCAGCCTGCTGCAACAACCAGCATGGCCAGCGAGCTCAGGGCGAGCATTCGCGTTCGTCTCATCGGTGTGGCCTCCTGACCTTTCATCATATGACGGCGATCCGGGAAAGGGGTTTGCGGGTGAACAACTGCTCCTGCGCCGCCTGCAGGGCGGTGCTGACGGCTCCGTGCAGGACGGCGTCAGCACCCAGCTGGGTGGTGGCGAGGCGCAGGCGGAACGGTGAGATCTCGCGGAGGCGGGCGTCGACGGGCGCCAGCAGGTCGGGGTTGCTGCCGATGCCTCCGCCCAGGATCACGAGCTCGGGGTCGAGCACGGGTGCGACGGCGGCGATCGCCAGCGCGATGCGATCGGCCTCGCGGCGGACGACGGCCGCGGCGTCGGCACTGCCGCGGGCGGCCGCCGCGAACACCGATTTGGGCGAGCGGGCCGGCCGCAGGCCTGCGGAGCGGGCGTCGCGCATCACGGCCGAGGCGCCGGTCTGCTCCTCGAGCATGCCGCGGCGGCGGAAGCCGGCATCGCCGGGGTCGCCGGTTCCCACCGGCATGTAGCCGATCTCGCCGGCGGCGCCGCCGGCTCCGCGGTAGAGCTCGCCGTCGATGACGATGCCCATGCCCACCCCGGTGCCGACCCACAGGAACACGAACATGCTGACGTCGCGGCCGGCGCCGTGCGCGCGCTCGCCGAGGGCGGCCAGGTTGACGTCGTTCTCGAAGCTGACGGCCGTGCCCAGCTCGGCGCGGATGGCGCCGACCAGGCCCTGGCGGCCCCAGCCGGGCAGGTTGGGGGCGTGGGCCAGCAGGCCGCGGGAGGGGTCGAGCACGCCGGAGCTGCCGACCGTGGCGTGCGTCACCTGGCGCCAGTGCAGGTCGCCCTGGCTGGCCACGCCGTGTGCGATCTCGCCGATCTGGGCGACCAGCGCCCCGGAGCTGCGGGAGCGCGCACGCTCGTCGCGGCGGGCGACGATGGTTCCGGTGATGTCGGCCAGCGCCGCCCTCACCCAGTGGGCGCCGACGTCGATCCCGACCACCCATCCCGACTCCGGGTTGAGCTCGTAGAGCACCGCGCTGGGGCCCTTGCCGCCGGTGGCGCGGCCGACCTCGTGCACGAGGCCGGCCTCCACCAGTCCGCCCAGCGCGAGCGAGACGGTCGGCTTGGAGAGGCCGCTCGCGCGGGCGATCTGGGCGCGCGAGGTGGCGCCGGTGCGCCGGATCAGCTCGAGCACGCTACGCTCGTTGATGGCTCGCAGGAGACGGGGCTGGCCCGCGGCGAAACTGATCGGTTCCGTAGCCGTGCTGTCCCTCCTTCAACCAGCGTATAGTTAGGAAACCTTACTGACAGTGAGGAAAATACGCCCTGGAGCGGACGGGTGTCAAGACGTCACGGAGGTTGGAATGAGCGTTCTGGCGATTAACGGCGGTACCCGCGTGCGCAGCGAGCCGTATCCGGACTGGCCACAGGTCGACCAGCGCGACGCCGACGCCGTGGCGGACGTGGTGCTGAACGGGCAGATCGGGGGCTGGCCGGAGCCGGGCCCGCGCAACGCCGAGTTCGCGGCCCGATTCGCCTCCTACCAGGGCGCGTCCCATGGAATCGTGATGGTGAACGGGACGGTGACCATGGAGGTGGCGCTGAAGGCGCTCGGGATCGGCTGGGGCGACGAGGTGATCGTGCCGGCGCTGACGTTCGCCGCCACCGCCTACGCCGCGATCGCAGCGGGAGCGCTGCCGGTGATCGTGGACGTGGAACCGGAGCGCTGGACGATCGACCCCGACGCCGTCGAGGCCGCGATCACGCCGCGCACGCGCGCCATCATGCCTGTGCACCTGGGCCAGCAGATGGCCGACATGGACCGTCTGGCGGCGATCGCCGACCGGCACGGGCTGGCGCTCGTCGAGGACTGCGCGCACGCGCACGGGCAGCAGTGGGGCGGCCGCGGAGCCGGCAGCATCGGCGCGTTCGGCTCGTTCAGCCACCAGTCCTCGAAGACGCTGACCGCCGGCGAGGGCGGGACGCTCCTGACCGGCGACGACGACCTGTCACGGCGCGCGCACTCGATCATCGACTGCGGCCGGCCCAAGGACGCGGCCGAGCAGCAGTTCACGTTCGGCGCCAACTACCGGCTGGGCGAGCTGGCCTGCGCGCTTCTATGCACGCAGCTGGACCGGTTCGAGGCCCAGCGGGCCGAGCGGGAGCGCGGCGCGCGGCTGTTCGAGCAGCTGGCCGACGGGCTGACCGGCGTCTCGATCAACCCGATCCACCCGCAGATCACGCGCTGGGGCTTCTACCGCTACCTGTTCCGGATCGACCCGGACGCGTTCGCCGGGGCGACGTGCGAGACGGTGGCCGACGCGCTCGAGGCCGAGGGGATCGCGGCGGAGGTGCAGTATCCGCCGATGAGCCGCTACGACCTGTTCCAACCGCAGCTGTCACGCCTGCCGGTGTGCGTGGTGCACGCGAACCGCCTGGATCCGGCCAGGATGAGCTTCCCGGTGGCCGAGTCGGCCGGCGAGCGCGAGGCGGTGTACTTGAACGAGAGCGTGTTCCGGGCCGGCCGCCAGGGGGTCGAGGATGCCGTGACAGCCATCGCAAAAGTGCAACAGCACGCCCACGAGCTGACGGCCGTCCGAACGTAACCCCCTCGCAACGACCGGTGCCGGTCCTGCCGCGAACCCTCGTCGCGGCCGGAGTCGGTGTTTGACTCCAATAATCGGGCGCTCGCGTCAACCATGCGAAACCCGCGTCACGCCGTCACGGGGGCCTCACCAGGCCCGAGTCGGGCTCTGACCCTTTACAAATGCGGAGGCGTCACGAAGTGCTCACCCGCCGACACGGCGGCTGTGTGCAAGGCCGTCAGCCGAAGAAGCGCGGAAGGTGCTGGCGGTTGCCCTCGAGCAGCGCGTCCAGCAGCGGCACCGCCACCCGGTAGTCCGAGGACAGCGGGTTCGCCATCAGCGCCTTCAGCGCCAGCTCGCGGTCGCCGCTGATCGCCGCCGCCACGGTCAGCCGCTCGTAGGCCTTCACCTGCTCGACCAGCCCGAGCATCTCCGGCGCCAGCGGGTCGACCGGCAGCGGCTCCGCCCCCGAGGCGCTGATCCGGCACGCCACCTCCACCACCGCGTCCGCGTCGACGTTGGGGATCGCCCCGGCGTTGCGCACGTTCACCACCTGCACGTCGCCGCGGTCCGTGTACAGCGACTCCACCAGCATCGCAGCCGCCTCCGAGTAGAACGCGCCGCCCCGCTGCTCGAGCAGCTTCGGCTTCACGTCCAGCGCCGGGTCGCGGTACATCTCCAGCAGCTCGCGCTCGATCTGCATCACCTCGTCGGCCCGCGAGCGCGCGCCGGCCTGCTTCTCGAGCACCTCGCCCGTCAGATAGAAGTAGCGCAGGTAGTACGAGGGGATCGACCGCGTCAGCCGCACCAGGTCACCGGGCAGGTCGACCTCCTCACCCAGCTGGTCGGCGTAGGTCTTGATCAGGTCGGGCAGCCGGTCGACGCCGTCCACCACCACCTTCCGCTCCCACGAGAGGTGGTTCAGCCCCACGTGCTCGAGCTGCACCTGGGCCGGCTCGACTCCCAGCTGCTTCGCCAGCATCCGCTGGAACCCGATCGGGATGTTGCAGAGGCCGATCGCGCGGTGGCCCGCGTCGGACAACGCCTGCGTGACCAGCCCCGCCGGGTTCGTGAAGTCGAGCAACCACGCGCCATCGGCGCCCAGCCGGGCGGTGTCCTCGGCGATCCCGAGCACCACCGGCACCGTCCGCAGCGCCTTCGCGAAGCCGCCCGGCCCGGTCGTCTCCTGGCCGATCAGCCCGAACCGGGCGGGAATCGTCTCGTCCCCCAGCCGCGCCCGCAGGCCGCCCACACGCAGCTGCACCAGCACGAAGCTCGCACCCTCGACCGCCTGTTCGCGGTCGGTCGTGAGCGTCAGCCGGCCGGGGAACTCCAGCTTCTCGAGAATCCGCCCGGCCAGCCCGCCAACGATGTCCAGCCGCTCCTGGTCGATGTCGTGCAGCACCAGCTCGTCGACCGGCAGCACGTCGCGGCGCAGGCCGAAGCCCTCCACCAACTCGGGCGTGTACGTGCTACCGCCACCGATGACTGCAACCTTCACTACGGCCTCATCCTACGGTATCCTGGCGGCGGAATGAAATCGTTAGGAAAGTTTCCTGACAGATTCGTGGCCGAGATCGCGGAGCAGCCTCAGGCCCTCCGCCGCGCCGGCCGGGGGTTAGTCGAACAGTCCCAGCAGCTCGCCCGCCTGCGCGAGGCCGTCGCGTCGTCGCGCTCGATCCTGTTCACCGGCATGGGCAGCTCCTACGACGCGTGTTACCCGATCGTCACGACCCTCGCCGGACGGGGCCGCCCCTGCTCGATGCTGGACACCGCCGAGCTGCTGCACTTCCGAATGCCCCTGCTGCAGCCGGATTCGCTGCTGGTCTGCGTCAGCCAGTCCGGCGAGAGCGCCGAGCTCGTCCGCCTGATCGAACGGCTCCCGGCGGGCGCCCGCCCGACCATCGCCGCGGTCACCAACGGCTCCGCCAACACCCTCGCCGCCGAGGCAGACATCGCGATCGACACCTGCGCCGGCGAGGAGCTGGGCCCGTCCACCATGACCTTCGTTGGCGCCATGGCCGTGCTCGAGGCGCTGACCGGCGACCCGCCGCTGGAGCGCGCCGCTCTCGAGATGGAGCGCCTACTGGCCGAACCGGACGCAGCCGCGGATGACCTCAGCGCCTGGATCGACGGCCGCCCCACGCTGGCACTGGTCGGCCGCGGCTCGGCCCGCGCCGCCGCCGAGATGGGCGCCCTGACGCTGAAGGAGGCGGCCCGCTTCCCGGCCGAGTCGATGCAGGCGGCCCAGTTCCGGCACGGGCCGCTCGAGCTGGCCGGCCCTCACCTGGCCGTGATGGTGATCGCAACCGAGCCCGGCACACGCGCGCTGGAGCTGAAGCTGGCGGGTGAGCTGGCCGCCGCCGGCGCCGCCGTGCTCGTCGTAAGCCAGGACGGAGACTGCCCGGACGGGGCGGAGGCGATCTCGGTGGGCCCGCTCAGCGGTGGCCTGGCGGCAGCGGCAGCCACCGTCCCCGCCCAGCTGCTGGCATGGCGCCTGGCGCGCTGCCGCGGCCTCACTCCCGGCGAGTTCGCCATCGCAGGCAAGGTGACCACCCGCGAATGAGCGCACGCATCGCCCTCACGATCGACACCGAGCACCCCGACTTCCCCTGCACCCCGGGTAACCTGCCGGCGATCCTGGACGCGCTGGCGGCCGCCGGCACGCGCGCCACGTTCTTCATCCAGGGCCGCTGGGCGAGCTCCAACCCGGGGATGGCGCGGCGGATCGCCGAGGACGGCCACACCATCGGCAACCACTCCAAGTCGCACGCCCCCATGGACATGCTCACCGACGCGGGCATCGCCGCCTCCCTGGGCGAGGCGGAGGAGATGATCGAGCAGGCCGGCGGCGTCAATCCGAGACCGTGGTTTCGCTGCCCGTACGGCCAGGGCCAGGACGACCCGCGCGTGCTGGCCGCCATCGAGCGTGCCGGCTACCGGCACGTCAGCTGGACGATCGACCCCTACGACTGGGAGCCGGGCCGCACCCCCGCCGACCTGGTCGACCGGGTGCTCGAGGGCCATGCCCGTGAGGGTGACGGCGGCATCGCGCTCATGCACAGCTGGCCGGACGTGACCGCCGCCGCCATGCCCGAGCTGATCGAACGCCTGCGACGGGCCGGCGCCGAACTCGTAGGGGTGGAGCAGCTTGACTAGGGCGGCCGTGCTGGCCGTGGACGGCGGCAACTCGAAGCTGGATGCGGTGCTGCTCAGCCGCGGCGGACGGGTGCTGGGGGCCGCCCGCGGGCGCGGCGCCAGCTTCTCGCCCCGCGACCACGACGGATCCTTCGCCCGCCTCGACGCGACGGTGGCCCGGGCCTGCCGCAGCGCCGACATCACGCCCGGCTCCGGCCCGATCGCCGATGCCGCCGTGCTCTGCCTGGCCGGCGCCGACCTGCCGGTGGACGACCGCCGTCTCAGCCGCAGCCTGCACGCCCGCCGCTGGGCCGAGCGGGTGGTCCTGCGCAACGACACGTTCGCCGTGCTCCGCGCCGGCACCGAACGCCCGTGGGGCGTCGGCGTCGTCTGTGGCACCGGGCTCAACTGCTGTGCCGTCTCCCCCACCGGCAAGATCGTGCGCTACGCGGCCATCGGCGAGATCTCCGGCGACGGCGGCGGCGGCGACTGGATGGGCCTGCAGGCGCTGCGTGCGGCCATCCGCGGGCGCGACGGCCGCGGCCCCAGGACCTCCCTCGAGCAGTACGTGCCGGCCCACTTCGGCCTGCGCACGCCCCACCAGCTGATGGAGGCGATCTACCTGGGGAAGATCGACCAGCACAGCCTCACCGAGCTGCCGCGGCTGGTGCTGTCGAGCTCCCGCGCCGGTGATGCCGCCGCCCAGGACATCGTCGACCGCCTGGCCGACGAGATCGTGGCGATGGTCGTCTCGGCCCTTCGGCGCCTGGCCATGACCCGCCGCGACAGCGACGTGGTGCTCGGCGGCGGCGTGGCACGGGGACGCGACCCGCGACTGCTCGGGCACATCGAGCAGGGCGTGACCACGGTCGCCCCCGACGCCCGCGTGCGCGTGCTGGACGCACCGCCGGTACTGGGCGCAGCCTTCCTCGGCCTTGACGAGATCGGGGCGGGGCGGCGAGCATACGCCGAGCTGCGAGCGGCGGTGACGCACGATCGGCTGACATCCCCTGGAAGGGAGCGGTAGTGGCGCGGATCCTGCTGGATGAGGTGACCAAGGTGTTCGGCTCCGAGGTGGTCGCGGTCGACCACGTCAGCCTGGAGGTCGCGGACGGCGAGTTCATGGTGCTCGTGGGCCCGTCCGGCTGCGGCAAGTCGACGCTGCTGCGGATCATCGCCGGGCTCGAGGAGCTGTCGACCGGCGAGGTCGTGATCGGCGACAGCATCGTCACCGACATGTCCCCGCGCGACCGCGACATCGCGATGGTGTTCCAGAACTACGCGCTCTACCCGCACATGACGGTCGAGCAGAACCTGGGTCTGGGCCTGAAGCTGCGCGGCGCGCCCAAGGCCGAGCGCAAGGCCAAGGTGGCCGAGGTGGCGCAGGTGCTGGGTCTGGACACGCTGCTCGGCCGCAAGCCGGCGCAGCTCTCGGGCGGCCAGCGGCAGCGCGTCGCCATGGGCCGCGCCATGGTGCGCGAGCCGCAGGCGTTCCTGATGGACGAGCCACTCTCGAACCTCGACGCCAAGCTGCGCGTGCAGATGCGGGCTGAGCTGGCACGTCTCCGCGACACCCTCCACACCACCACCATCTACGTCACGCATGACCAGGTCGAGGCGATGACGCTGGGCGACCGCGTGGCGGTGATGAAGGACGGCGTCGTCCAGCAGCTCGACACGCCCCAGGCGCTCTACCGCGAGCCCGCCAACCTGTTCGTGGCCGCGTTCATCGGATCGCCGTCGATGAACCTGATCGAGGCCACCGTGCAGGGTGGCGAGCTGGCCTTTGCCGAGCACCGGCTGCCGGTGCCGGACGACGTCGACCTGCGGGCCTACGAGGGCCGCTCGCTGGTGCTGGGCCTGCGCCCGGCCGACTTCGAGGACGCCGCGCTGGGGCGCGACGAGGGCTCACCGACGCTGCACGTGCGGGCCGACGTGGTCGAGGAGCTGGGCTCGGAGATCAACGTCATCTTCCGCATCGACATCGCCCCGGTGGCGACCGAGGCCGTGCGCGCGGCGGCGGAGCCGGACGCGGCCGACAGCACCGTGGTGCCGCTGGTGGCCGACGCCAACGAGACGATCTGCACGGCCCGCGTCAACGCCCGCTGCCCGGCGCGGGCGGGCGACGACGTGGAGCTGGCGATCGCGACCGACCGCTTCCACTTCTTCGACCTCGAGTCCGGAGAGGTCATCACCAACCGGAAGCAGCCGGCGGCGGCCGGCTAGGTCTAGGCGCCGCTGGGCTGGGCGACGGCCTGCGGCTCGGCGTCGAAGCGGTAGCCGACGCCGTAGTGGGTGTGGATGTAGCTGTACGTGGCAGAGCGCTGGTCGAGCTTCTCGCGCAGCTTACGCACGCACACGTCGACGGAGCGATCGCGTGGCCGGTAGGGCGTGCCCCAGACCCGCTGCTGCAGCTGATCTCGCGTCATCACGCGCCCCTGCTCGGATGCCAGCACCGACAGCAGCCGGAACTCGGTGCGGGTCAGCTCGGCATCGCGGCCGTCGATGAGGGCGCGGTGGAGGTCCGGGTCGACGATCAGCCCCGGTACCTCCACCCTCGAGCGTCCCCCGTCGCCCGCGAACACGCCCGCCCGCCTGACCGCAGCCTTGACACGTGCGACCAGCTCACCCATGCCGAACGGCTTGGCGAGGTAGTCGTCGCCGCCGATGCCGAGCGCGTGCACCTTGTCCTGCTCGGTGCCTCGCGCGCTGACCACGATCAGCGGGATCCCGATGCCATCCGCCCGTAGCGCCTCGATCATGCGCCAGCCATCCATCCCCGGCAGCATCAGGTCGATGATGGCCACATCGGGCCGTTCGAACCGCAGCTTCTTCATGGCGCGGTCGCCCCGGTCCGACCACTCGACGTCCATCCCCGCGTGACGGAGATGGGTCGCCATCGCGTTTGCGATCAACGTGTCGTCCTCGACGATCAGAACGCGGGGCACGGCCTCTCCGCCTCAAACCCAGAACTGGCACGGTTCCCGATCATCGAGAAAGTGTGCCTCGGCCGGGGGTGCATATGGGTCGCTCCGCGGTGTCGATCGGGTGAAGGTTCGGTGAAGACGCGTTCTTGGGGGCACTGATCTAGACTCCGCCGGCCATGAGCGCACCGACCAAACGCGACATCGACGCCCTCTGGGGGCCCGCGACGCCGCAGTTCGCCTACCAGCTGGCGGAGCGCATGGCGGCCCTGATCAGCGACCTGCCGGCCGGCGACCCGGTGCGCGAGTACGGCATGCAGCGTCTGGCCGACCTCGACCGGCTAGGCCAGGGCACCGGCAAGGGGCCTGACCCCACACACTAGGGCTGACCCGCCGGCGCGGGCCGGTGAAACTCGATCGGCACCAGCGGCGTGTCGCGGTCGTAGACGTCGACCCCTTCGGTGCGCTTCAGGTAGCCCACCACCCAGTAGGTGAGCGGCGTGGCCAGGATCTCGTAGGTGGTCTTGAAGCCCCAGTTGGTGACGATCGTGTTCCAGAGCGGGACGCCCGCGCCGGCAAAGGCGATGGTCACGAACACGGTCGAGTCCAGCGCCTCGGCGACGACGGTGGACGAGATTGTGCGTGTCCACAGCCAGCGGCCCTCAGTCAGCACCTTCATCTTGGCCATGATCGCGGAGTTCACGAACTCGCCCACCAGGAAGGCGCAGAACGAGGCAACCAGCAGCCTCGTCGAGAAGCCGAGGATCGTCTCGTACGCCTTTTGATCGCTCCAGAAACCGGCCGGCGGCAGGTGGATGGCGGCCTGGATCGCGGCGGCGGCCAGCAGGTTGCAGCCAAAGCCGGTCCAGATCACGCGGCGGGCGGCTCGGAAGCCCCAGACCTCCGTCAGCACGTCGCCGATGATGTAGCTGACCGGGAACACGACGTTGCCGGCATCCAGCACGCGCCCGTGGAACTCGAGCAGCTTGACGGCCAGGATGTTCGACAGGATCAGGCAGGTGACGAACACGCAGGCGACCGTCACGTAGCGCGCCGAGATGGGTGCGTCGCCGCCGGTCTCGGTCACGCCGCCGCCTCGGCCACCAGCGCCAGCGCGTCGTCCAGCTGCGGCTCGTCGATCGTGAGCGGCGGGCTGATCTCGAGCACGCCGGCGTCGCGCCCGGCCGGCACCGCGATCACGCCACGCCGCAGCAGACGGTCGCAGGCGGCCGACGCATCGCAGGGCAGGCCCAGCGCCAGCCCGCGCCCGCGTACCTCGGGCAACGCCGACCGCACCACCAGCTCCAGCTCCAGCGCCCGCTGCGGCAGCGCCCGCGATTCAATCTCGTCCAGCACAGCCAGCGCGGCCGCACACGACAGCGGGCTGCCCAGATGCGTGTGGGTGTCGATCGCGACCTCGCCGTGCCCGGCCCAGGCCCGGTCCATCAGCTCGGGCGTGCCCAGGCAAGCCGAGAGCGGCAGACCACCGGCCAACGCCTTGCCGCACACCAGCAGATCGGGCCGCACGTCGAGCGCCTGGCACATCCACATCGTGCCGGTGCGCCCCAGGCCGGTGAACACCTCGTCGACCACCAGCAGGGCGCCGGCCCGGTCGCAGGCGTCGCGCAGCCCGGCCAGGAAGCCAGGCGGCGGCGAGACCACGCCCCCACGCCCCTGCATCGGTTCGACCACGACGCACGCAATCGATGCGTCCAGCACCGGCACGACGCCGTAGTCCTCGATCCGGGCCGGTGCCAGCCACGCCCTGAACGGATCGCGAAACTCCGGCCACCCGCCGGGGGCAAGCGCCCCCAAACCGGTGCCGTGGTAGCCGCCGCCGAACCCGACCACGACCTGCCGGCCGGTGGCCAGGTGCGACGTCTTGAGCGCCAGCTCGATCGCGCCGGCGCCGGTCAGCTGGAACAGCATCCGGGTCAGCCCGAACGGCGCCAGCCGCGCCAGCCGCTCCGCCAGCCGGGCGCGGACGTCGGTCGGGTGCAGGTCGCCGAGCCCGTGCAGCAGCAGGTCGGCCTGGCGGTGGATGGCGGCCACCACCCGCGGGTTGCGGTGGCCGACTGCGGCCACGCCGAAGCCGGAGCTGAGGTCGGTGTAAGCGCGGCCGTCGGCGTCCCAGACCGTGGCGCCCTCGGCCCGATGCCAGACGATGGCAGGCTCCGTCGCGTCGCCCAGCGGGCCCTCGTACCGGCGCAGCGTGCGCCACAGCTGCTCCCCGGCTGCCGGGCGCGGACCGGCGCTCATCGCATCCCCGCCAGGCCGCGCACCACGTCGCGGGCCACGTACCCGGCGATGCTGGGATTCTCCTTCAGCCGTCTCAGCGAGTAGGCGTACCAGGCCTGGCCGTAGGGCACGTAGATGCGGACGCGGTGGCCGGCTGCGATCAGCTCGTCGCGGAGCGGCTCCTTGACGCCGAGCAGCAGCTGGAACTCGAACTGGTCGGGCTGCAGGTGCCGCTCGTCGGCCAGGCGCCTGGCCTCCCCGACCAGCTCGTCGTCGTGGCTGGCAACAGCCACCGCCCAGCCGCGGTCGACGAGGTCGCGGAGCAGCGCCAGGAAGTTGCGGTTGACGAGCGTAGGCTCCGTGTAGGCGATGCCGGCGGGCTCGATGTAGATGCCCTTGACCAGGCGCACGCTGGGCGCCAGGTCGGCCAGCGCACGGACGTCGCCGAACGTGCGGCGCAGGTAGGCCTGCAGCACGATGCCGAGGTTGTCGAGCTCCTCCTCGCGGAGCGTGCGGTAGACGCCGAGCGTCTGGTCGGTGAGGCCGCTGTGCTCCATGTCGATCCGCACCCGGCTGCCGTGGCCGGCGGCCGCCAGCACCACCCGGCGGGCGTGGTCGAGCGCCAGCTGCGGGTCGATCTCGGCGCCCAGCGCCGACAGCTTGATCGAGACGTTGGCGTCGAGGCGCTCGCGGGCGATCGCGTCCAGCAGCTCGACGTACTCGTCCGCCGTGGCCTGGCACTGGGCGACGTCGTGGACGAACTCGCCCAGCACGTCGACCGTGGCCGCCGCGCCGATCCCGTTCAGGGCGGAGACCGTCGCGACGGCATCGGCCAGCGTCTCGCCTGCCATGTAGCGGTCGGCGAAGTGGCGCACGAGCGGCCGCGGCACCACCGGCAGCGAGGTCGCGATGAGACGGTCAACGAATCGCACGGGCGCCGCCGATCATACGGGCCGCAGCCGCTCCAGCACGTCATCGGCGAGCGCCTCCGCGGCGGCCGTGGTCGCGGTCATGGAGTGCGAGAACTGGGACGGGTCGCCGGCGCCGGCTGCCACGCCGAGCGCCCGCCAGGCGGCCTCGGCCGGCCCGCTCGGTACGGCTCCCGGTGCGGTCATCAGTTCGACCTGGTCGCGGAACCCGACCAGGGCAACGGCCAGCCGCCCCGAGGCGGCGCCGATCGTGTCCAGGTAGAGGGGCGTGGCCACCCGTGGGCCGTCCGCCGCCTCGGCCAGATGGTGCAACGCCGAGCACACGTCGGCCGCGGCAGCGGCCTCGGCCGGATGGCCGCCCCGCAGCTCCCGCTCGGCGGTCGCGAACACCTGGTCGAGCGCCTCGGTGTGCAACGCCACGGACGCCTCCTCAGCGCGCTCGGCCAGCGCCAGCATGACGACGGCGTCGCGCACCAGCCGGCGGTCGTGCACCGGCGACAGGTCCGCCCCCAGCGCCAGGTAGCTGTGCTCCCCGTCCTGCTCGAACGCGATCAGATAGACGCGGGCCGCCAGCCCCGGCTCGCTGGCCATGACCGCAGCCACCTGCTCGCCGTCGCCGGCCAGGCTCTGGGCGGCGTCACGGGCAGCCTCCAGCTCCAGCTCCAGGCTCATGCCGCAGGCGTCTCCGCCGGCTGCACCGCGAGGCGCATCTCCAGCGCGACCAGTGCGGCGGCCGCCAGCGCCGCCCAGGCCAGGGCGGGCACGAGCAGCGCGGCCGAGATCAGGGCGCCGGCGATGCCGAAGAAGATGATGCCCATCTCATTCGTGGTGACGGACGCGACGTCGTCGGGGCGGCAGCGCACGTGGCAGACAAGGCCGACCACGTAGGCCACCGCGAGCGGTATCAGCTTCGGCTCGGCCACGGCGGCCCCGGCCGCCGACGCGAGCGCCACGGATCCCCAGCCGATCGCGTAGCGGCGGCCCCGGCGCAGGCCCAGCAGCACGATGGTGGTGGTCTTGGTGGGGGTGGCCGAGCGGTCGGCCTCGTAGTCGAGGTAGTGGTGCACCATCAGCATGCCGACGGCGTAGGCGGCGACCGCCAGCGCTGCCACGGCCACCGTCGCGTCGACCCTGCCGCCCTGCAGCACGGCGGCGCCGGTCACGCACAGCCACAGGCAGATGCATGCGATCGCCTCGCCCAGGAACGGGCGGTAGGCGGCGCGCACCGGCGGCAGGGTGTAGAGCACGGCGCCGGCCACGCCGGCCAGGCCGAACGGGAGCATCACCAGGCCACGCGAGGCGACAAGGGCCAAGCCCAGCACGGTGGTTGCGACGAAGGCGACGGCGAACAGCAGCTTCAGAGCACGCGGCGTCAGCAGCCCCGCCACCAGCACCTTGCTGCCGCCGGATATGACGCGCGGCGAGTCGTGACGGTCGGTGCCCGAGCGCCAGTCCTCGATCTCGTTGAGCGTGTGCGCGAGGACGCCCTGGATCAGCACGCCCAGCGCCACCGCTCCCAGGTAGTACCAGCCCTCGACGTCCGATCCGCCGCCCAGAGCGGTGCCGAGGGTGATGGCCGAGAAGCTCCAGAGCAGCACCGGAATCACCCGCAACTCGAGCCACAGACCGCGTGCGACGGCGCCCATGCAGGCCACGATACCAGCGTCCAGCCACCCAAGATTGGTACGTCCGACCCCGTTCGTACCATCACCCGATGACCGCAGCCGAAGTGATTGAGGTGCAGCCCGGGACGTCCGCCGAGGTGGAGGCGTGGAGGCTGCATGTGCTGCTGCAGGCCGGCTATCCCCTGAACGTGGCCGAGCGCATCGCGCTGGCCGACGCCGACCTGCACGTGGCCGTGGACATGCTCGAGCGCGGGTGCGCGCCGCAGGTGGCCGTGCGCATCCTCACCTGACCGGCGCGAACTGCCGTTCTAGGGCGATACTGCCGCCATGAGCGCGAAGCCCCAGCCCGTGCAGTACGGCGATCGCCAGGTCTACTCGGTGGCCGGGTTCAACGGCGGTGTGGGTGGCTGGCTGCAGCGCCTGCCCGAGGTGTGGGTGGACGGCGAGGTGGCCGAGATGAAGCAACAGAGCGGCTGGACGTACGCCTACCTGACCCTGAAGGACCCGGGCGACGGCGCTTCGCTGCAGGCGCTGGTGCCGCGGTATCGGCTGGAGGCGATCCAGCCGCCGCTGCGGCCGGGAGACCGGGTGCACGCGCGGGGGCGGGCGGAGCTGTATGCGAAGCGGGGCGAGCTGCGACTGCGGGTCAGCGCGATCGAGCCGTTCGGGCTGGGCCTGGTGCTGCGGCAGTTCGAGGAGCTGAAACGGCGCCTGGGCGAGGAGGGGCTGTTCGCACCGGAACGGAAGCGCCCGCTGCCGCTGCTGCCGCGGGTGGTCGGGGTGATCTGCGGGCGTGACGCCGCGGCCAAGCGCGACGTGATCGAGACCGCCGAGGTGCGCTACCCGCCGGCGCGGTTCCGCGTGGCGGAGGCCGCCGTGCAGGGGCCGGGCGCGGTGCCGCAGATCCTGGCGGCGCTGGAGCGGCTCGACAGGGACGACGAGGTGGACGTGATCGTGCTGGCGCGCGGCGGCGGCAGCTTCGAGGACCTGCTGCCGTTCTCGGACGAGCGGCTGGTGCGGGCGGTGGCGCAGTGTCAGACGCCGGTGGTGTCGGCGATCGGGCATGAGCAGGACACGCCGATCGTCGACCACGTGGCCGATGTGCGGGCGGGCACGCCCAGCCTGGCGGCACGGCTGGTGGTGCCCGACTACGCGGCGATCTCCGCCGACCTGGACGATCTGGCCGCGCGCGCCGGACGGGCGCTGCAGACGCGCACCCACCGCTGCCGGGAGTCGCTCGCGATGCTGGTGTCGCGGCCGGCCTTCGCCGACCCGCGCAGCTGGATCGCCGTGCGGCGGGAGTCGCTGCTACGGGTGCGCGACGGTCTCGACCGCTGGCCGAGCGGGCGCCTGGAGCGGGAGCGGGTGCGGGTGCGCCATGCCTTCGACCGTCTGCGGCTGCTGGGGCCGGCTGCAACGCTCGACCGCGGATATGCGATCGTGCAGGATGCGACGGGCACGGTGGTGACGGCGGCGGACGCGGTCACGGCCGGCCAGCGGATCGGCGTGCGGCTGTCGCAGGGCCGGATCGCCGCCACGGTCGAGGAGGTGACGGAGTGAGCGACGAGTTGACCTTCGAGCAGGCGCGGGCCGAGCTCGAGCAGATCGTGCGGCGGCTGGAGGACGGGCAGATCTCGCTGGACGAGTCGCTGAAGCTGTGGGAGCGCGGCGAGCAGCTGCACGCGCTGTGCCTGGCCCGGCTGAACCAGGCCGAGCAGCGGGTGGGTGAGTTGCTGGAGCGGCTGGGGCGCTCGGAGCCCGACCACGACTAAGCGGCTCAACAGGGGACGGTGGCCAGCCACGCCCGCACGGACTTCGCGGAGCGCAGGCGCAGGATCCGCTTGCCCGCACACTCGGGCGACGCGAACAGCTCGGGGAGCGAGCGGTCGTATATCCGCTGCTGCGTGATCGACCATCCGAGCAGCGACTCGCGGCCCCAGAACAGGCCGCCCAGCGTCTCGCGGTTGCCGTTCCAGAGCTCGGTGCGGCGCAGCACCCGGCCAAGGGAGCGGCGGGTCGTGCGCAGCATCGACACGCGCAGCGGCAGGTCGAGCCAGATCAGCGTGTCGGCCGCCTCGGGCACCATGGTGCCGAGCTTGCGCTGGTAGCCGCCGTCGATCGCCCAGCCTTCGCCGGCGACGACGGCCGCGACGTCGGCACGGAACTGCTCGAGGTCCGGCTCGGCCCAGTCCGGGCCGTGGTGCATGGCGTCCAGCTCGATGTGAGGAACGTCCAGCCGGCGGGCCAGCTCGGCCGCCAGCGTGGTCTTGCCCGACCCGCTGATCCCGATCACCCACACGCGCCGCATGCGGCAAATCTATGCCACGGCCGGCATCGGGCGGTCAGCCGGTCACGTCGAGCAGCGTCTCGACGCCGCGGCGCTCGAGTCCGCGGGCCACGATCAGCCGCTGGATCTCGCTGGTGCCCTCCCAGATGCGGTCGACTCGCAGCTCGCGCAGGAACCGCTCGGCGGTGTTCGTCCGCATGTAGCCGCGGCCGCCGAACGCCTGCACCGCACGGTCGGCGCAGCGGTGGGCCGCCTCGCTGGCGAACAGCTTGGCCGCGCTGGCCCGGTGGTGCACCAGCTTGCGGTCAGCGCTGGCGTCGTCGGCCATGCAGGCGACGTGGTAGACCAGCAGCCGCGCCGCCAGGCAGTCCGACGCCGAGTCGGCCAGCGGGAAGCTGACGCCCTGGAAGTCGAAGATGCGGGAGCCGAACTGCTGGCGCTGGATCGTCCAGTCGACCGTCTCGGCCAGCAGCCGCCGCATCGCGCCCACGCAGCGGGCGCCGATGTGGATCCGCTCCTCGACGAACCACTCGTTCTGCAGCTCGTCGCCCTGGCCCACCAGGTCCGGCCCGCCCAGCACCGCGTCCGCGGGCAGGTCGCAGTCGAACCGGATGGTGGGATGCCCGTGCGGGTAGTTGTGGGTGAAGGGTGGATCGTCCACCACCTCGATCCCGGGCGTGTCACGGTCGACCAGGAACAGCGTCGGCAGCCGCTCCCCGTCGCGCACCACGTTCACCATCACGATGAAGTAGTCGGCCACGTCGCCGGTGGTGACGAACCACTTCTCGGTGCTGAGGTGCCAGCCGCCGGCCGTCTCGACCGCCGTGCCGGCGATCGCACCCGAGTCCGACCCGGCGCCGCCCTCGGTGACGGCGTACGCGTCGGCGCGCTCGCCGCGCAGCGTCGGGCGCAGGTACCGCTCGATCTGGCCAGGCGTCCCGCTGGACAGCACGTTGTAGCCGCCCGCCATGTTCCACCAGATCGCATTGGTGTTGCGGCCCAACTCCTCCTGCACCAGCACCTGCTCGACGTTGTCCCAGCCGCGGCCGCCCAGCTCCACCGCGTGGTTGCCCGAGTCGAGCCCGCGCTCGCGGGCCTGGTCGCGAACGTGGCGGCGGTCCGCCTCCGGCAGCCGCCCGCCGGCCAGCTCCGCCGACAGCTCCAGCGGGATCAGCACCTCGTCCACGAAGGCGGCGGCGCGCGCTCGCAGCTCACGCTGCCCGGGGGTCAGTGCGAAGTCCACAGCAGCTCCTCCAGTCGTCGCCGCTCGGGCGCGTCATGCGCCTCGTCGTCGCGTAGCGCCGGCGCCAGCAGGTACTGCTCGCGCAGCACCGCCGCCAGCCGCTCCGCCGACGCCGCCCGCTCGCCGGTCACCTCGGCCGCCTCCAGCCGCGCCCGGCAGTCGCGCAGGTAGTCGAACCAGCCCTGCATGTCGCCGTCATGGATCAGCCGCTCGATCCGGCCCGCCTCGACGTCGGCGTCGCCCGCGCCGAGGGTGGCCAGCAGCGACGGCACCTCGCGCTCGATCTCGGGCGTCAGGAACAGCCAGCGGTCATCGCCACGGATGATCCTCACGGCTCGTCGATGCCCGGAACGGCCTGCCGCAGCAGGTCGTGGAACGCCAGCACGCCGTTCTCGTTGCGGTTCAGCACGCCGCGCTCGTAGGTGCGCGACTCGAGGCCCAGCTGCACCATGTCGCACAGCTCCACGTCCTCGGCCATCACCTTGGTGTTGACGCGCCAGTTGATGGCCCGCACCAGCCGGTCGCGGATCGCGCCGGAGCCCGAGTGGTAGACGCGCGCCTCGGTCCTGGTGCGCCGCAGCCCGTCGGGGAACAGCTGCCAGGTGTCGATCTGGTCGGGGTAGATGTCGATGAACGTGGCCGGCCACAGGTGCACGTACGTCCACGCCCCCAGCAGGTCCTCGGGGAAATCCTTCATCGGCCGCAGCAGCTTCTGGTACAGCCGCTCCTGGTAGTTACGCGACGGCTTGTTGCGGAACGGCCCGTCGATCCAGGTGTGGTTCTTGGCCGGCGTGGCGACGTAGCGCTTGTAGTCGAGCAGCCGCAGCAGACCGGGATGGCCGACCGGGATGTGGTAGCCCTCCAGGTAGTTGTCGGTGATCACCTTCCAGTTGTGGTCGTAGCCGTTGGGGATCCGCGGACCGGCGCCCAGCTCGGCCAGCCGCAGCGGCGCCAGCTTCTCGGCCAGGTCGCCGAAGTAGGTGTCGAGCGGCTCGGTCTCCTCGCTCATACAGACGAACACCATCCCGCTCAGCTCGCCCACCCGGAAGGCCGGCAGCCGCACGCCCTCGCGGTCGAGGTCCTCGAAGCCGCGCGCCTCGGGCACGGCCGCCAGCCGGCCGTCCTGCCGGTACGTCCAGCCGTGGTACGGGCAGCGCAGCACCTTCGGGCAGCTGCCCTGGCCGTCCAGGATGCGGGCCGCGCGGTGCCGGCAGACGTTCGAGAGCGCACGCAGCTGCCCGTCCTTGTCGCGCAGCACGGCGATCGGCTCGCCCGCGATCGTGGTCGTCCAGAACCTCCCCGGCTCCGCCACGTCGCTGACGTGGCATGCGAAGTTCCACGACTTCAGGAATACCTCGCGCATCTCCGCCTCGTACACCTCGGGCGACGTATACGCCCGCGCCGGCAGTGTCTTGCCCTTCGTGTCCCCGGCCACGCTCATACGCTGCTCCTCGCAGTTGTGGGAAGTCCCAGCTCGATCGCCAGCGCGCTTCTGATCAGCTCGGCGGCGCGCTCGTGGCTGGTGATGCCGGACAGGATCTGCAGGCCCAGCCCGTCCACCGTCGCGGCCAGCCGCATCGCCACGTCGTTGACGACGATCGTGTCGCCGATCGACCCCTCGTCGCGCGCCTGCTCCAGCAGCTCGGTGATCTGCTCGATCCAGGAGGCCCACGAGCGGCGAACGCTCTCGGCCAGGCGCTCGTCGAAGATCGCGCTGCGCCACATCTCCACCCACAGCACCCAGTCGTCGCGGAAGACGGCGTCGGCGCCGGCGTAGATCTCTAGCAGCCGCCGCAGCCGCTCGACCGCGCCCGGGATGCCCGCCAGGGCAGCCTCGGCAGCCTGGTCGGCCTTGATGTCCGCGTGCTCGAAGGCCTGCATCAGCAGGTCGGCGCGGGTGTCGAAGTAGTAGTGCAGGAGCGCGCTGGAGACCCCCGCCTCGCGGGCCACCGTCCCCATGCGCAACCCGTCGGCGCCCTCCCGGGCGATGACACGGCAGGTTGCCTCGAGGATCTCGGTCTTGCGGTCGGCCATTTGATCGCTCCCGGGTACTGACTGACTAGTCAGTCAGACCACAGCATAGCGGACGTGCCGGCCCGCGTGAAGGTCTGGGTCAGTCCTCCCGGCGCGCCAGGATCAGGTGGTGGTAGAGCAGCGCCGCGGCCGCTGCGCCCAGCGGGCAGGCCACGAAATACAGCCAGAGTCGCTGAACTTGCCCGCCACCACGTCGGGCCCGAACGTCCGCGACGGGTTCATGCTGGCACCGGTCAGCGGGCCGCCCATCATGATGTCCAGCGAGATCGTGAGGCCGATCGGGATGCCCGCCACGGCCGCGAAGCTGCCGCGCGGATCGACGGCCACGCCGAAGATCACGAACACCAGGAAGAAGGTCAGGATGAACTCGATCACGAAGCCGCTGCCCCAGCTCACTCCGGGCGCCAGCACCGTCAGGCCGGGGTTGATGTTGGGGACGTTGTTCGGAAGCGTGGCGCGGACGGCCAGCGCACCCAGCACCGCGGCGCCCAGCTGGGCCACCCAGTAGCCCACGGCCTCGTAGGTCGGGATCCGCTTGGTGACCAGGAAGCCGAACGTGACGGCGGGGTTGAAATGCCCACCCGAGATGTGGCCGGCCGCGCACACCATCACCGCGATCACGAAGCCATGTGCGAGCGCTACGGTGACCAGGCTGTTGGGACCGCCGTACAGGATCGCTCCCACGCCGATGAACGAGAGCGCGAACGCGCCCACCGCCTCGACCGTCATCTTGCGCACCAGCTCCGGCTGCATGCCTACCTCCCAAGGACCGTTTCCCCGAAAGCCAGACCTATCCGCAGCCGCGGTTGGAGGAGTCGCCAGGACGGCCGCGAACAGGACGAGTTCATGCGCGGATTCCGATGCCTGCTGGTTGTGGTCCCGATCGCGGCGCTGGTCGCGGCCGCCCCGGCGCTGGCCGCCCAGCGCTACACGGTGCGCTGGGGCGACACGCTGACCGGGATCGCAGCTGCCCACGGCGTGTCGCTGCACCGGCTGGCGCGGGCCAACCACATGCGCCCACACAGCCTGCTGCTCGCCGGCGCCACGCTGCGCATCCCCGGCCACGGGCCCGGCGGCTCCGGCGGCCACCGCATCACGGTGCAGTGGGGCGACACCCTCAGCGGCATCGCCGCCCGGTACGGCACCACGCTCACGCACCTGGCCGCGATCAACGGCATCTCGCCGTTCGGCGTGCTGCTGGCGGGTAGCCACCTGCGAGTCCCCGGTTCAGCGCCCGCCCCGGCCATGGCGGCAAGCGGCAGCTTCGACGCGGTCGGCTCGCTCGACCGCTGGGCCGCCCACTACGGCGTCGATCCGCGGCTGGCGCGGGCGGTCGCCTGGATGGAATCCGGCTACAGCAGCGGCGCCGTCTCCTCGGTCGGCGCCTGGGGGGTGATGCAGGTGATGCCCGCCACCTGGCGGTTCACGGAGCGGCTGATCGGCCACCCGGTGGCACGCACGCCCGACGGGAACGTCCGCATCGGCGTGGCCTACCTGCACCACCTGCTGAACGTCTTCGGCGGAGACCAGCGGCTGGCGGTGGCCGCCTACTACCAGGGCCCCGCCGGTGTGCGGCGGTCCGGCATGCTCCGGATCACCGCGCGCTACGTGGCGGACGTGCTGGCGCTGGAAGCTCGGATCTAGACCCCCGTAGCAGCTCGGCGCGCTGGTCGAGATGGCTCAGCACCGACGCGGTCACCTGGTCGCAGAGCGTGAACACGGCGTCGTCGGCGATCGCGTAGTAGCAGCGCAGGCCCTCGCGGCGACGCGACAGCAGCCCGCCGTCCGCCAGCAGGCCGAGATGTTTAGAGGCGTTGGCCTGGGTGCATCCCAGCTCTGCGGCCAGCGAGCCGACCGTGCGCTCGCCGTCGCGCAGCAGATCCATCAGCATCAGCCGGCTGGGATCGCCCAGCAGGCGGAACCGGTCGGCTACGGTTCGGGCATACTCGGCCGGAAGCGGATGTGGAAGCGCCATTTGCGCCATCGTAGCGCATGTGCAACTATATAACCAGTCAGTTACATAAGTCAGGAGACGAGGAATGACCGCCATCGAGATCACCAAGGACAACTTCCAGAGCGAGGTGCTCGACTCCGAGCTGCCCGTGCTGCTCGACCTGTGGGCAGCCTGGTGCGGCCCCTGCCGGTTGGTGGCGCCGGTGGTGGAGGAGATCGCAGCCGAGTACGCCGGACGCCTCAAGGTCGGCAAGATCGACGTCGACGACCAGCCCGAGCTGCAGGAGACGTTCCAGGCGCTCAGCATCCCCACGCTGGTGCTGGTGAAGGATGGCAAGGTCGTCGCCAAGGCCGTCGGCGCCCGCCCCAAGGCTGCGCTTGCCGCCGCCCTGGAGCTCGAGGAGCACGCTCCCGCCGTCGCCGCCTGACCCGCGGCCACCCGTTCCGGCAGCCGGCCGGCGCGGGTGCGATCCGTTCCACCGTCCGTCGCATCGATAGCATGCGCGGATGCTGACCGTCCTCGACGGCAATAGCTTCCTCGTCGCGGACGATCACGGCGACGTCGGTGCGGGCTCCGAGGGGCTCTACTACAACGACACCCGCTACCTGTCGGCGTGGCAGCTGCTGCTGAACGGGGAGCCGCCGCAGCTGCTCAGCTCCGACACCGTCGACTACTACTCGGCCGCGGTGTTCCTCCAGAACCCGCCGCTGCCGGGCATGCCGGCCGGCGCCGTCTCGCTGATCCGCAACGTGTTCGTGGGCGAGGGCAGCCTGCAGAACACCCTGCGCGTCGAGAACCACCTGATCGAGCCGGTCGAGCTGGAGCTGCGGCTGGAGTTCGACTTCGACTTCCTCGACCTGTTCGAGGTGAAAGCGCGGGAGTACCGGGACGAGGACCTGGTCTTCACCCGGCGCACGGAGCCCGGGTTCAGCGTCGACGTGTCCCACGACGAGGACGAGAACTCCTGGTCGTTCCGGCTCCGCAACGGGGTGTTCTCGGCCGAGGCGCTGGTATGGGTGTCCCAGCGGGGACACACCGGCGACCGCTTCATCTCCCACAGCGTCTCGCTGCAGCCGGGAGAGACCTGGGAGTCACGCGCAAACGTGGTGCTGCTGTCCGGTGAAAGCCGCCGCCGCGACCGCTACACCAGCTTCTACTTCGGCCAGGAGCGCGTGCGCGTCGAGGAGTCGCTGCGAGCCTGGCGCCTGCACGCTCCGGAGCTGTCGACGGACTGGGAGGAGCTGCGGAACACCTACACGCGCTCCCTGGCCGACCTGGCCGCCCTGCGCATGCGCGCCCGACAGGGCAGCGACCGGATGGGCGACCTGCCGGCCGCCGGGCTGCCGTGGTTCATGACCGTGTTCGGCCGCGACACGCTGCTGACCAGCTACCAGACGCTGCTGCTGGGCCCGTCGCTGGCAGGCGGCACGCTGGAGACGCTGGCCGCGCTGCAGGCGGGCGAGCGGGACGACGAGCGCGACAGCGAGCCGGGCAAGATCGTGCACGAGCTGCGGCTGGGCCGGGTGGCGGCCGAGGGCGGCGCCTTCCCCTACTACGGCAGCGTCGACTCGACCCTGCTGTTCCTGATCCTGATGTCCGAGCTGTACCGCTGGACCGGCGACGTCGACACCATCAGGGGCCTGCGCGAGCCGGCCATGCGGGCGCTGGGCTGGATGCACACCTACGGCGACCTGGACGGAGACGGGTTCATCGAGTATCACCGCCGGTCCAAGCGCGGTCTGGAGTCCCAGACCTGGAAGGACTCGTGGGATTCGATGCGCTACCACGACGGCACGGTGGCGCGCACGCCGGTGGCCGCGGCCGAGGTGCAGGGCTACGCCTACGACGCGCGCCTGCGCGCGGCCGAGCTGTGCCGCCACGTGTGGGGCGACCCGGAGCTCGCGGAGCGGCTCGAGCGCGAGGCCGCGCAGCTGAAGACCGCCTTCAACCAGGCCTTCTTCTCGGAGCGCAACGGCGACGGCTACTTCGTGCTGGGACTCGACAACGAGAAGCGCCAGATCGACTCACTCTGCTCCAACATCGGCCACCTGCTGTGGTCGGGCATCGTGGATGAGCCACGCGCCGCGGCCGTCGCCGAGCAGCTGATGTCGGACACGCTCAACTCGGGCTGGGGCGTGCGCACCATGTCCGACCGCGACCGCGGCTTCAACCCGATCGGGTACCACACCGGCACCGTCTGGCCGCACGACAACAGCCTGCTCACCGCCGGCCTGGTGCGCTACGGCTTCCGCCAGTACGCGAACCGGATCGCCAGCGACATGCTGACGGCCGCCCGCCACTTCGACTACCGGCTCCCGGAGGTGTTCGCGGGCTACCGCCGCGGGGTGACGCCGTTCCCGGTGGCCTACCCCACAGCCTGCTCGCCGCAGGCCTGGGCGGCCGGCGCGCCGGTGCTGTTCCTGACCTGCATGCTGGGTCTGCGGCCGGACCCGGCCGACGGGCGGCTGCACGTGGACGCGGTGCTGCCCGAGGCCTGCCGGCGGCTGGACCTGCGCGGCATCGAGGCCCTGGGGCGGCGGTTCGACGTGAGCGTGCAGGGCGGGCATGCCGAGGTGCGCGAAAGCGCGTAGCCGCGGCTCCTCCGATCCGGGGAGGGAGAACCACCCGTGCCGTGAGGCGCCGCCGCCGCGCGCGGCCGATCATGCATCTGCGGGCCGGATCACCAGCCGCCGGTTGGTCCGGCCCGCGATTCGCCCCGGACTGATGGTTGATTCCACGGATCCGTGGCTATGGGCGCAGGACGAGGTGTTCCAGACGACGGGATCGACCGCAGGGCAGGCCGGATGAAGCCTGTTCAAGGGCGATCGTGGCGTCTGGGGCGGCTCGCACCAGATCCAGAGCCACGCAGCTCGTGGAATCAGTCATCTAGCCGCGGCCAGGCGCCGCTCGAGCGCCACATCCACGTCGTCGGGGTCGGGCGACACCGCGATCGTGCGGACGGCCGGGCGCACCGCGTCGATCGTCTTCAGGCCGTCGCCGGTGATGTAGGCGACCACCGTCTCCCCCGCGCCGATCTCGCCCCGCTCGGCCAGCTTGCGCAGGACGCCCGCGGTGACGCCGCCGGCCGTCTCGGTGAAGACGCCCGTGGCCGCCGCCAGCAGGCTGATGCCCTCGACGATTTGCTCGTCGTCGACGGCCTCGATCGAGCCGCCGGTGCGGCGGGCCACGTCCAGCGCGTAGACGCCGTCGGCGGGGCTGCCGATTGCCAGCGACTTGGCGATGCCGGTCGGCTTGACCGGCACGACCTGGTCGGAGCCGCCGGCGAAGGCGGTCGCCACCGGCGCGCAGCCGGCGCCCTGGCAGCCGTGCATGACCGGATCCGGGCCATCGTCCAGCAGCCCGGCCGAGCGGCCCTCCTCGAAGCCCTGCAGGATCTTCGTGTAGAGCGAGCCGGAGGCGATCGGCGCGATCACCCGGTCGGGGACGCGCCAGCCCAGCTGCTCCGCCGTCTCCAGCGCGATCGTCTTCGACCCCTCCGCGTAGTAGGCGCGCATGTTGACGTTGACGAAGGCCCACGGCCGGTCGTAGGCGAGCTCCGAGCAGAGCCGGTTGACGTCGTCATAGGTGCCGTCGACGACGAACACGGTGGCACCGTAGGCGGCTGCGGCGATGATCTTCTCGGGCTCGAGGTCGCTGGGCACGAAGATGTAGGTGGGCAGCCCCAGCGCGGCCCCGGCCGCGGCCGTGGCGCCCGCCAGGTTGCCGGTGGAGGCGCACGCGAGCGCCTCGTAGCCCAGCTCGACCGACTTGGCCGCCGCCACCGCCACCACCCGGTCCTTGAACGAGTGGGTGGGGTTGGAGGTCTCGGTCTTGATGTACAGCTCGCAGTCCAGACCCAGCTCGGCGGCCAGGCGATCGGCCCGGATCAGGGGCGAGTTGCCGACCGGCAGCCCGCGGCCGGGCGCGCGCACCGGCAGGAACGACTCCCACCGCCAGAGCGTCGAGGGGCCTGACTCGATCAGCCCGCGGGTGACGCCGGCCGCGATCCCGTCGCGGTCGTAGGCCGCCTCGAGCGGGCCGAAGCAGCTGTCGCAGGCGAAGCGCGCCTCCAGCGGGTGCCGTGAGCCACAGCCCTTGCAGACGAGATGCGTTGCATACATTGTCGATTCTCCCGGGATGGGCCGATCACATCGGCCGGTTCACATCTTTCGAGGCGGTCGCCTCGCCGGATGGGGCACCGTCCCCGCAGCGGCGGTTCGGTTGCCGAGGCTTCAAAGGGCCGGTCCCTCCGCCTCTCTTGATGCGTGTGCCGGGAACTCCCGACGTCTGCACTTCCAGTGGTCACATGGTAGTGAAGTTCTCACGTAACGGTCAATTCCGAACCGGCCGCAACCGGCGCGCTACCGTAGAGGTAGGTGGAAACGGTGATCTCCTACGGGGTGATGATGCTGGCCGTGGTGTCCGTGCCGGTGGCCGCGATCTGGGCGCGGCGGGCGCGGCGGCGGCGGGAGCTGGCCGAATGGCGGGTGGCGATCCGGGCCACGCCCCAGGGGACGGTCGTGGAGCTGGTGCGGCCCGGCGAGCACTCGCAGCGGATCGGCCGGCTCGACCCGGCCGACGAGGAGTTCTCGACCAAGCTCGAGGATGCCCGCTCGGCCGCGCTCGAGCGCGCGGTGGCCCTGAACGTGGCCCGCCGCGACCTCATGCCGTAGCGCCGGCCGCCGTCTGCTACAGGAGCCTGGCCCGGCTCGGGTCGAGGCCGGGCAGCCTGGCCCGGCTCGGGTCGAGGCCGGGCTGTTGCAGGTGGGCGACCTCCCAGGCCACGCCGACCGGGACGACGTCCGCGCCGATCTCTGACCCGACCGCTGCGTAGCCCTGGTAGAGGCGCAGCTGCATGGCCTGGTAGCTGTCGCCCGAGCCGTTGCCGTGCTCATAGCCCGCGGTCATGAACAAGCCGCGTGCGCGCGCCGGTGGCGGTGATCAGCGCGTTCAGGGTGCGTGCCGAAGGATCCATCAGCTGTGCCCGCTCCGCCGGCGGCAACGACGGGATCTTGCTCTGCTCCTGCAGCACCACGTCGTCCCAGCGCACCTCGTGCAGCAGCCGGCGGAGCCCGCCGTCGCCGGCGAATTACCGAAAGCGACCAGCGTCACGAAGACGCCGACGCCGAGCAGCAGGCCGGCCAGGAGCACGGCTATCAGGCACAGCAGGCGTGCGAACACACCGCAAGGATCGGCGCCGCAGCACTGATCGTTGACGCTCGGCGGCTCTAGGCAGCCACCTCCTGCGGCTCGCGTGCGACGGCCACGCCGATCAGCGCCGCCAGCCGCGCGTCGCCCTGCCGGTCGGCCCACTCGCCGAAGCTCATGTCCGACCGCCGCTCGCCCTTGTAGGCGCGCACGATCCGCTCGACGGCGTAGCGGGCGTCATCGGCCGGGATCGCCTTGCTGGCGATGCGCCGCCCGAAGGCCGCTCCCTCCCCCAGCCGTCCGCCGATGTGCAGGATGAAGCCCTGCACCCGCTCGCCCTCGGCCGTCTTGGCCATGCCGCCCTGCAGGCCGATGTCGGCGATCTGGTACTGGGCGCAGGCGTTCGGGCAGCCGTTCAGGTTGATCCGGATCGAACCGTCCAGGTCTCCGATGCGCCGCTCCAGGTGCTCGATCAGCTCTGCCGCGCGGTGCTTGGTCTCGACGATCGCGAGCTTGCAGAACTCCATGCCGGTGCACGAGATGACGCCGCGCCGGAACGCCGACGCCTCCGTGGGCAGGCCCAGGTCGGCGAGCTCGGCCGCGACCGTCTCGACGTCGCTGTCGGGCACGTCCACGACGATGATGTTCTGGCGGTTCGTGCAGCGCAGGTCGCCCGAGGCGTAGCGCTCCGCGATGCCGGCCACGCCGATCATCTGGTCGGCCGTGAAGCGGCCGCGCAGGGTGGTGCCGCCCACGTAGTAGAGGCCGGGCTGCGCCTGCGGGTGCACGCCCAGGTGATCGCGGTGCGGGTCGATCGGCGCGGTCGGCTCGACGGAGCGCTCCAGCTCGTGGCCGAGCTTGCGCTCGACCTCGTCGCGCAGCCGCTCAACCCCCCACTCGTCCACCAGGAACTTGATGCGCGCGCGCGTGCGCTTGGTGCGCTTGCCCTCGTCGCGGTAGAGCTCGGTGATGGCGCGGCACACCTCCACCGCCTGCTCCGGGCGGGCGAACACGTCCAGCCGGCGGCCCATCTTGGCCGACGCGCCCAGGCCGCCGCCGACCCACACGTCGTAGCCGATGACGCCGTCCTTGTCGACGGCCACCAACCCGATGTCGTTGATCTCGTGCTGCGCGCAGCGATGCACGCAGGCCGACACCGACACCTTGAACTTGCGGGGCAGGTTCGAGAACTCGCGGTGGCCGACGAACGCCCGCTCGAGGTCGGCCACCAGGGGCCGCGTGTCGATCAGCTCGTGGCCGTCGACCCCGGCCAGCGGGCATCCCACGACGTTGCGCCAGACGTCGCCGCAGGCCTGCGTGAACGACAGCCCGACGGCGTTCAGCTCGTCCAGCACGATCGGCATGTCCTCGATCGCCAGGTTGTGCAGCTGGATGTTCTGGCGGGTCGTGATGTCGCCCATGCCGCGCCCGTAGCGCTCGGCCAGCGACCCCACCACCCGCAGCTGCTCCGAGCTGACGATGCCGCCCGGGAACTTGACGCGGAGCATGAACAGGCCGTCGGTCTGCTCAGACGGCCCGGGGTCACCGGAGGCGGCCGACTCGGCGGCGCGCTGCGTGTAGACGCCGTACCAGCGGAACAGCGCCAGGTCGTCGGGCTCGATGGCGTCGAAGCCGAGCTCAGCGTAGCGGTAGATGTCTGCGAGCACGTCCAGCCCGTCCTTGCGGGCCTTGATGTGCTCGATCTCGGGAAGCTTGGCGGCGGTATCGGTCATGAGGGATCGCTCCGGGTGCTCGCGGGATGTCGTCGCAGCCTATCTTGTTTGGATCCAAACCTCAAATCTTGGGATACATAAAACCACCGCTCCGGCGGGCACCGACCGGCTGTAGGATCGACAACATGCCCGACCGCCCGACCGGCAGCCCCAGCCGCGCCGACGACCTCGCCCACGAGCTCCAGGTCGAGATCATCACGGGCCGGATCCCGCTCGGCACCCGGCTGCGGCAGGAGGACCTGGCCGAGCGCTTCGGGGTCAGCCGCACCCCCATCCGCGAGGCGCTGCGCCAGCTGCAGGCGATCGGGCTGGTCGAGCAGCTGGGACACCGCGGGGCGCTGGTGCGGTCGTTCTCGCCCGACGAGTGCCGCAACATCTTCCTGGTGCGCGCGGAGCTGGAGGGGCTGGCTGCAGAGCGAGCCTCGGGCCGGCTGACCACCTACGACCACGCCGACCTGGACACCGCCCAGGCGCTGCTGCGGGCCGGAGGCGAGCGCGTCCAGCAGCTACCGGCATCGGACGAGGAGGGGCGGCTGATCGCCCTGCAGCAGTGCTCGCAGGCAAACGAGCTGTTCCACAACGTGATCCTGGCCGCAGCCAACTGCCCGCCGCTGCGAGACACGGTGCAGGCGCTCACCAACCGCGTGCCGCGCAGCCTGGCGTGGCACACGTTCGCCGTCGACCCCGGGATCGTGCCGCGCAGCGCCGACGACCACGACCGCATCGCCGAAGCGCTCGACAAGCCCGACCCGAAGCGGGCACGAAAGCTGCTGCACGCGCACGTGCTGGACACGGGCGAGACGCTGGCGCGGTGGCTGTCGCGGCAGGGCGGGCGTTAGGGTCTGGCAGCCTGATCCTGCCGAACGATCTCCAAGCCATCGAGCGGGCCGCACCACCACCTGGCCCGATCGGAATTGCTAGCCGATGCGCCTCGCGCCGACGTATTCGGATGAGTACCAGCCGGACAGCGAGCTGATCTGCACCACGGTGCCGGTGTGCGGAGCGTGGATGAACGAGCCGCCACCGACGTAGATGCCGACGTGGCCGAGGCCGTCGAAGAACACCAGGTCGCCAGGCTCGAGGGCGTCGCGCGGCACCGGCGTGCCCATCGAATACTGGGCGGCGGCGTTGTGCGGCAGCGACACGCCCAGCCGGCCGTACACGTACATCACGAGCCCGGAGCAGTCGAAGCCCGACGGTGAGGCCCCGCCCCACACGTACGGCACGCCCAGGTACTGCTCGGCGATCGCGACCGCCTGGCCACCGAGCGTGCTGGACGGAGGCACCGGGATGCTGCCGCCCGTCCCGCCGGCGCTGCTGCCGCCGCTGGCCGCAGCCGCCGCGGCCGTCGCAGCCGCCTGCTCACGCGCCTGCTGCTGGTCGATCAGGTGCTGGATGTCGGCGCTGATCTGCGACTTTCGCGCCTGCAGCGAGTGCAGGCCCGCCTCCACATGCTGCTTGGCCGCCAGTTGCGCCTGCTGATCCTTGGCCAGCTGCACCGTCTCGGTCGAGAGCTGGCGCGTGCGGACGGCGATCACCTTCTTGGTCTGGGCGATCTGCGCGATCAGGTTGCTGTTCGCGTCGTTGGCGCGCTGCAGCACCTGCACGTGATCGACCAGCTCGGAGAACGAATGGGAAGCCAGCAGGAACGACACGACGTCCTCGTCGTTCGACTTGTACGCGCTGGTCAGGCTCTGCGCCAGCAGCTTCTGGGCGTGCGCCAGGTTCTTCCTGGCCACGCCCAGCACGATCCTGTTGTTCTGCAGCTGGTGGCGCGTCTGCAGGTAGTGCTGGTGGACGGCGTTGTACTTCTCGATCTGCTTCTCGAGCGCCGCCTCCTGGTTCATGATCTGGTTCTCGACCCGGCGCGCCTCGGCTCGCTTGGCCGAGATGCTGGACGCGGCCGACGCCTGCGGCAGCGCCACGACCAAGAGGGCGGTCAGGAGCGAGAAAGCCAGGAGCAACGGTCGCGTCACACGCGCACACGCTGCGCGTGCATGGCCACGGCTAAACCACATGGGTGAAGACGCTATCAGACGGGTTCGACGACAGCCGTCATACATCAAATGTTTACGAATGGCGTGGAGCGGCCATCGGCTCTGTCACAATGCGGTCGATATCGCGCGCAAAGCCACGTCAGGAAACGGGGTCGAGGCATGAGAATGCGACGAATGTGGGTGCTGGCGGCGGCACCGCTGGTGGTTGTGGTGCTGGCGGCAGGCTGCGGCGGAAGCTCATCGAGCGGCGGATCCTCCGGTTCCTCCCTGCCCAAGGGCAGCGGCCAGGTGATCAGCATCCCCGTCTCCGACTCCGGCTTCTCGTTCACCAAGACCACGGCCACCGCCAAGGCCGGCGTGATCACGCTCGAGTCCAAGAACCCCCAGTCGGTCGGCCATGACATCTCGATCAAGGGCACCGGGGTGAGCGAGCAGGGCAACGTGGTTTCCAACGGCGGCACCTCCACCGTCACGGCCACCGTGACGCCGGGCACGTACATCTTCTACTGCTCCGTGCCAGGCCACGAGCAGGCCGGCATGAAGGGCGTGCTGACGGTTTCTTAGGCTCGTCCGCCGATCCCGCCCGACTCGCGCATCAGGCGCTGGGCCAGGTAGACCGGAATCGCCGTCAGCGCGATCACGAACACCGCCACCGCGTTCACCTCCTGCGCCGTGTTGGGCAGGCGGAACTGGTTGTAGATCCACAGCGGCAGCGTCTGCTGGGCGCCGGCCGTGAAGTTGGTGACCACGATCTCGTCGAACGACAGCGCGAACGCCAGCAGGCCACCGGCGACCAATGCGGTGGCCAGGTTGGGCAGGGTGATGAAGCGGAACGTCTGCCAGCCGTCGGCGCCGAGATCCATCGAAGCCTCCTCGAACGAGCTCGATGAGCGCCGCAGCCGGGCGACCGCGTTGTTGAACACGACCACGATGCAGAAGGTCGAATGACCGATCGCCACGGTCACCAGCGACGGCGTCAGCGACAGGTACTCGATCACCGAGAGCAGCGACAACCCGGTGACGATGCCGGGCAGCGCAATTGGCAGCACCAGCAGCAGCGACAGCGAGTTCTTGCCGAAGAAGCGGAAGCGCGACAGCGCGAACGCGGCCGCGCTGCCCAGCACCAGCGCCACCGCGGTGGCGGCCAGCCCCACCTTGAACGAGTTCTCGAGCGCGGTGCGGGCGTGCTGGTCGTGCATCGCCAGCGACCACCAGTGCAGGGTGTAATCCTTGATCGGCCAGGTCGGGATCCGGGAGGCGTTGAACGACGCCATCACGATCACGGCAAGCGGGATGTAGAGGAACGCCATCACCCCGAACGAGAAGATGCGAAGGCCGATGCGGACGCCTCGCGGCTCCATCAGGCGTTCTCCCTCACAGCGCCTCGAACGCTCCCAGCTGCTTGACCAGCAGCAGGTAGATCGTGATCACGATCACCGGCACCAGGGAGATCGCCGCCGCCAGCGGCAGGTCGTTGGCGATGCCCTGGTAGCGGTAGATGACGCTGCCCAGGAAGTCGGTCTTGTTGCCGCCCACCAGGTCGACCATGATGTAGTCGCCCAGGGTCAGCGAGAAGGTGAAGATCGAGCCGGCCGCGATCCCGGGCAGCGCCAGCGGCATGATCACGCTTCGCAGCGTGCGCCACGACCGCCCGCCCAGGTCGCCGGAGGCCTCGATCAGCGACCCGGGAATCCGCTCCAGCGCGGCGTAGATGGGCAGCACCATGTAGGGCAGCCAGATGTAGGTGAAGGCCAGCCACATCGCTGTGGTGGTGAACGCGATGTGCAGCGGCCCCAGGCCGATCTTGGCCAACGCCCAGTTGATGGTGCCGGCGTCGCCGGTCATCAGCCGCCACGTGTAGGCCTTGATCAGGTAGCTCGACCACAGCGGCATCAGCACGCCCACGAACAGCAGCGCGCGCATGCCCCGCGAGGCCACGCGCGCCATGTAGTAGGCCAGCGGGAAGGCCAGCAGGATGTCGGTGATCGTGACCAGCACCGCCATCTGCACGGTCTGGCGGGTGACGGCGTGGAGGGTGGGGTCGTCCTTCACCGTCCGCACGTTGTCCCAGGTGAAGGTGTGGATGATCTTGCCGCTGAGCTCGTCCTGCTGCCAGAAGGCGGTGGCCAGCAGCACGACCAGCGCCGCCAGGTAGACGACGATCAGCCAGCCCAGCGGCGGGATCAGCAGGCCGAGCAGCTTCAGCCAGCGGTGCCGGTAGAAGAACGCCGAGAGCCGGCGGCGGGCGCCGAAGCGGTGCGGAGGCGGTGGGTGTGGACATGGGCGGGATGCTCCCGGGGGCCGAGCGGCCCCCGGGAGCGTGAGATCAGGAGTTCTTGATGTCAGTCCACGCCTGGAACCACTCCGTGTACGGCACGCAGGTGTTCCCGCTGCTGTCGCCGCAATCGCTCAGCGGCGTCTTCCAGAAGGAGATGTTGTCGAAGTAGTTCGGATCGGTGACGTGGTAGTCGGCGCAGTAGTTCTTGACCTGCTTGTCCAGGATCGTGCAGGCCTTCGGGTTGGCCGGCGCCGAGCCGAACGTGTAGGCGGTCTTGGCCTGCACCTCGGGGGTGGTCGCGTAGTCCATCCACTTCAGCATGCAGTTGGGATGGGCGGCCTTCGAGTACTCCATCCAGGTGTCGGCCCATCCGGTCGCGCCCTCCTTGGGCAGGACCGCCTCGACCGGCACCTTCGCGGCCTTGAGGGTGTTCAGCTGGTAGGGCCAAGTCGGGCCGATCACGATGCTGCCCTGCGTGAAGTCCTGGATCTGGGCGGTGTAGCTCGACCAGTAGTTGCCGATCTGCTGGTGCTGTTTCTTGAGCAGGTTGACCGCCGCGTCGAACTGCGGCTGGGTCAGCTCGTAGGGATCGGTGATCTTGAGGTCGGGCTGCGCCGACTTCAGGTAGAGCGCCGCGTCGGCGATGTAGATGGGGCTGTCGTAGGCGTCCACCTTGCCCTTGTAGCTGGTGCCGTCGAAGATCACGCCCCAGCTATCGGGCGCGGGGCTGACGACGGTCTTGTTGTACATTAGAACGTTCGCGCCCCACTGGTAGGAGACGCCGTAGTGGACGCCGTTGATCGTGTTGTGCGGCGGGCTCTGCAGCTGCGGCGAGATGTCGCCGAAGTCGGAGATCAGGTTCGTGTTGATCGGCGATACCAGGCCGGATGCGATCAGGCGGTTGCTTGCGTCGCCCGACGCCGACACGCCGTCGTAGTTGCCGCTCTGCATCAGCTGGTACATCTCGTCCGAGGTCTGGCCGTACTTGACGTTGACCTGGCAGCCGGTCTGCTTCTCGAACGGCTTCACCACGTTGTCCTCGGTGTAGCCCTGCCACGCGATCAGGTTCAGCGACCCCTCGAGCGGGCCGATCGACTGCGGCACGCTGGGGCCGCTCGAGCCGTTGCTCCCCGAGCCGCCGTTACCGCTCGACGAACTGCTTCCGCACCCCGCGGCGACGGCCATGGCCGACACCAGCAGCGCTGCGAGCACCAGACGAGCCCTCATGCTGTGACCTCCTGATTGACCCTTGACGGCTCGCCCTCGAGCGAGCGGTTGTACTGACGGTCCCAGACCAGCTTCACGCGCCGGCCCTTGGCAGCCAGCGCCTCCATCGACGACGTGGTCAGGTTCTGCTGCACCACCACCAGGTCCACGCCGGCCTCCAGCGAGACGATGTACCGCGTGGTCGTGCCGAGGTAGACGACGTCGCGCACCGTGCCCTCGGCCGAGCAATCCCTCTCGCCCACGGCCGCATCGGGCTCCGCGATCCGGATCTTCTCCGGCCGCACCGTGAAGCGGTCGGGAGAGCCGGTGATGGCCGCCGCGGCCTCGCCCGAGAGCACGTTCGACGTGCCCACGAACCCTGCGATGAAGACGCTGGCGGGGTGCTCGTAGATCTCGGCCGGCGTCCCCACCTGCTCGATCCGCCCGACGTTGAACACGGCGATGCGGTCGCTCATGGTGAGCGCCTCGTCCTGGTCGTGGGTGACGAAAATGAACGTGATGCCGACGTCGCGCTGGATCGTCTTCAGCTCGATCTGCATCTCCTCGCGCAGCTTCAGGTCGAGCGCGCCCAGCGGCTCGTCCAGCAGCAGCACACGCGGGCGGTTGACCAGTGCCCGCGCCAGCGCGACGCGCTGCCGCTGCCCGCCCGAGAGCTGCGAGGGCTTGCGCTTGTCGAAGCCGTCCAGCCGCACCATCCGCAGCGCCTCCACCGCCCGCTCGCGCCGCTCCTGCTTCTTCACCCGCTTCACCATCAAGCCGTAGGCGACGTTCTCACCAACCGACATGTGAGGGAACAGCGCGTAGTCCTGGAACACCGTGTTGACGTCGCGCTGGTAGGGCGCCAGCTTGGACACGTCCCGTCCGTCCAGCAGCACCGTGCCCTCGGTGGGCAGCTCGAAGCCGGCGATCATGCGCAGCGTCGTGGTCTTCCCCGACCCGGACGGCCCCAGCAGCGAGAAGAACTCGCCGTGGGCGACCTCGAGGTCGACGCCCGCAACGGCGTCGACGTCCCCGTAGCTCTTGCGAACGCCACGCAGCGTGACGGCCGCGGGGGTGGTGGAGTCAGGCGGCTGCGGCAAGCGACTCCTCGAGCCGGTCAAGCCCCAGCTCCAGGTCCTCCTCGGTGGCGGTGATCGGCACCAGAATGCGCAGCACGTTGTCGTAGATGCCGGTCTTCAGCAGCAGCAGGCCGCGCTCCAGCGCCCCGGCAACGGTCGCGGACGCCACATCGGCGGCCGGCTCTCGCGTCTCGCGGTCCTTGACCAACTCGATCGCCGCCATCGGCCCGATACCGCGCACCTCGCCGATCACCTGGTGGCGCTCGGCCATGCCGTTGAGGCGGGCCATGATCTCCTCGCCGAAGGCGGTGGCCTGGGCCAGGAACGCCTCGCTGGCGATCGCCCTGATGCTCTCGACCGCGGCGGCGCAGGCCACGGGGTTGCCGCCGTAGGTGGAGCCGAGGCCGCCCAGGTGCACCGAGTCCATCACCTCGGCCCGGCCGATCACGCCGGCCAGCGGCATGCCGGCGGCCAGCGACTTGCCGACGGTCATCAGATCCGGCACCAGCCCGTAGTGGTCGAGCGCCCAGAGCTTGCCGGTGCGGCCCATGCCGGACTGCACCTCGTCGTCGACGTAGAGGATGCCGTGCTGCTCGCAGAGCGCCATCACGCCCTCGATGAACTCGGCCGGCATCACCGTGAAGCCGCCCTCGCCCTGCACCGGCTCCAGCACCACGCACGCCACCGACTGGGGATCGACGTGTGCCTTGAAGATGAACTCGAGGCCCTTCAACGCGTCCTTCGTGGTGACGCCGCGGTAGGGGTAGGGCGCCGGCGCCCGGTAGATTTCCGGCGCGAACGGGCCCATGCCCTTCTTGTAGACGAGCTTGGAGGTGAGCGACATCGTCAGGAGCGTGCGCCCGTGGAAGCCGCGGTCGAAGGTGATCACGGCGTCACGGCCGGTGTGGTAGCGGGCGATCTTGACGGCGTTCTCGACCGCCTCGGCGCCGGAGTTGATCAGGAGCGCCTTCTTGGCGTGCGTGCCGGGCGTGTTCTCGCACAGGAGCTGCGCGACCTCGAGGTAGGGCTCGTAGGCGGCCACCGGGAAGCAGGAGTGCAGCATCTTCCCGGCCTGGTGTTTGATCGCATCCACCACCGCTTCGGGCGTGTGGCCGAGGTTGAGCACGCCGATGCCGCCGGCGAAGTCGATGTACTCCTTGCCGTCCACGTCGGTGAGGCGGGCGCCGTGGCCATGGTCGGCCACGATCGGCGCCAGGGCGACGCCGCGTGCGACGAACGTCTCGCGCTTTGCCATCAGCTGCTCGGTCTTGGTTCCGGATGCTTGCACTGCCATGTTTTGCGGCCCCCGTGTGATCGATCTTTGCGCCAACGAGTATAAGCAGGAAGGGACTTAGCGTGCTTGGGCTCCTGATACGATTGGCCACTCTGTCCAATCGCCGAGACAAGGATCGCCTCTATGACCAGCAACGGCTCGCAGGCCGCGCTGTCTGACGACAGGCTGCAGGAACTCGCAAAGCGCCACCTGATGATGCACTTCACGCGGCACTCCACGTTCCGCAACGAGGACGTGCCGATCATCACCCGCGGCGAGGGCTGCTACCTGTACGACAGCAAGGGGAAGCGCTACTTCGACGGGCTGGCCGGCCTGTTCTGCACCCAGATCGGCTACAGCTTCGGCGCCGAGCTGGGCGAGGCGGCTGCCACGCAGATGGCGGAGCTGCCCTTCTACACCAACTGGAGCTACGCACATCCGCGCTCGATCGAGCTGGCCGCCAAGGTGGCAGAGCTGGCGCCCGGCGACCTCAACCGCGCCTTCTTCGTTTCGGGCGGGTCGGAGGCCAACGAGGCCATCATCAAGCTCGTGCGCCAGTACCACCAGCTACGGGGCCATCACCACCGCTACAAGATGATCGCGCGGCGCATCGCCTACCACGGCACCACCCTGGGCGCCCTGTCGCTGACCGGCATCTACCCGCTGAAGACGCCGTTCGAGCCACTGATGGCGGGTGTTCGCCACGTCTCCAACACCAACCGCTACCGCCGTCCCCAGGGCGAGAGCGAGCAGGAGTTCACGCAGTTCCTGCTGGACGAGCTGCGCGACGTGATCGAGCAGGAGGGCCCCGACTCGGTGGCCGCCGTTTTCATGGAGCCGGTGCAGAACTCCGGCGGCACCTTCACTCCGCCCGAGGGCTACTACCAGGGCGTGCGCGCGATCTGTGACGAGTACGGCGTGCTGCTGGTGGCCGACGAGGTGATCTGCGGCTTCGGCCGGCTGGGCGAGTGGTTCGGATCGACCCGCTACGACATCCGGCCCGATATCGTCACGTTCGCCAAGGGCGTCGGCTCGGCACACGTGCCGCTGGGCGGCGTGCTGATGACCGACGACGTGGCGGGACCGTTCCTGGAGGGGACGACCGTGCTCAACCACGGCATCACCTACGGCGGCCACCCGGTATCGGCGGCCGTGGCGCTCAAGAACCTCGAGGTGATGGAGCGCGAGGACGTGCTCGGCAACGTGCGGCGCAACGAGGCGTACTTCCAGGAGCTGCTCGAGAAGCTGGGCGAGAAGCCGATCGTGGGCGACGTCCGCGGAGCCGGCTACTTCCGGTCGCTGGAGCTGGTCAAGGACAAGGACACCAAGGAGACGTTCGACGAGGAGGAGTCCGATCACCTGCTGCGCGGCTTCCTGTCGGGACGGCTGTGGGACGCGGGGCTGATCTGCCGCGCCGACGACCGCGGCGATCCGGTGATCCAGCTGTCGCCGCCGCTGATCGCGACCCGCGAGGAGCTCGACTTCATCCACGACGTGCTGGACACGGTGCTGGACGAGGCCTGGGAAGAGATGCAGCGGCCTCATGCCCATCGCGGCCACAAGGTGCTTCCCGGCGGCCGCCAGGTCGTCGACACCGACTAGCAGATGATTGGTTCCACGAGCTACGCGGCGCGCCGTGCGCGATCTGCGTCATCGCAGATCGCTCCCGACCGGCGCAAGCCATGGCTTGCGCCTAGCGTCTGGGACACGCTGGACGCCACGATCATCCTTGGCCAGGACATGCCCAGCCTGCCCATCGCCGTCCACGATCTGCGTGAATCGCAGATCGCTACCGACCGCTGCAAGCCAAGGCTTGCAGCCTCCCATCGTCCAGCGCGCCCCATCCTGCGCCCCGCATCCACGCATCTCGTGGAACCAACCATCAGGTGCTGACCGTCGCCGACATCATCGCGCTCCCCCAGCTGGAGCTGGAGGTGGCGGGCGGCGGGGACGGCCGCGATCGGGTTGTGCGGTGGGCCCACATCAGCGAGCTGGACGACCCCACGCCGTGGCTGCGCGGCGGCGAACTGCTGCTGACCACCGGGCAGCCGCTGCAGCGCGACCCCGCCGGCTTCGTCGAGCGGCTGGCCCGGCACGGCCTGGCGGGTATCTGCTTGGGGCTGGGTTTTGGGTTCGACGAGATGCCGGCCGAGGCGGTGGCCGTCGCCGACCGGCTCGACTTCCCGGCCATCACCACCCCCTACCACGTACCCTTCATCGCGATCACCGAGGCGGTGTTCACCGCCCAGGGAGACGCCCGCGTGCAGACGCTCGAGCGCCTCACCGAGCTGATGCTGGACGGGCGCGACCTGGACGCGATGCTGACCGAGATGGGCCGGGTGGCCGGCACCGCGCTGATGCTGCGCGAGCCGTCCGGCCGGATCCTGGCCCGCACCGGTGAGATCGCCGAGGGCGATGCCGGGGCCGTGGTGCTGCCGGTCGTGACGGGCAGCACGGTGCACGCCGAGCTGGTGGCGCGGCCCGCGGAGCACGACCGGCAGCTGCTGCACCACGTGCAGACGGTGCTGGCGGTGGAGCTGCTGAAGCGCCGGGCCGTGGCCGAGGCCCAGCGGCGGCTGTCGGGCGATCTCGTCGAGTCGATCCTGGCAGGCGAGGTGAGCGGGCCGGAGCTGCGGCGCAAGGCCGCGGCCTTCGGCCTGCAGGGTGAGCAGCCGATGGCGTTCGCGCTGCTGCGGCCGTCCCAGCGCGGCACGCGGGCGCTGGCAGAGCTGGCCGACCATGCCGGCGACCAGTGGCCCTGCACGGTCCGCGACGGTGGCGTCGCGGTGCTGCTCGAGGCAGACGACGACACGCAGGCCGAGGTGCGGGCCGAGTCCCTGCTCTCCGCGACCGGTGCCGGAGCGGCCGGCGTCGGGCGCGTCCGGCGCAACCCGGCCGACCTGCGGCGCAGCTACGACGAGGCGCTGTACGCGGTCGAGGCGCGGACCGCGAACGGCCACCCCGCGCTGGCCACGTTCCGCGACCTGGGATCGATCCAGCTGCTGCTGTCCCTTCAGGACGAGCGCGGCGTAGAGCTCTACTGCGACTCGCTGCTGGGCCGCCTGGTCGAGCACGACAGCGCCCACGGATCGTCCCTGGTCGACTCGCTGCGCGCCTACATCGAGGCGAACGGCCGCTGGGCCGAGGCCGCCGCCGAGCTGCACGTACACCGCCACACGCTGCGGTACCGCGTGCGCAAGATCGAGGAGCTGACCGGCCGTGACCTGGGCAACGCCGGCGACCGGCTGGAGCTGTGGCTGGCGCTGCGCGCGCACCAGCTGCGCACCCCCGCGCCCCCGCTGGAGCCGGTGTGAGCACCGTCGCGGTGATCGGGGCGGCCGGCATCATCGGGCCGGCCATCGTGGCGACGCTGGCCGAGCACGATGCCGTCGACGACATCCGCTGCCTCGACCGCGACGGCGACGGCGCACGCGCAGTGGCTGAGCGACACGGCGGCGGCAAGGCCACCGGTGCGGCGCTCGACATCACCGACCATGATGCCGCCGTCGCCGCAGTGCAGGGCTCCACGCTGCTCCTGAACACCGCCGCCTACCGGATCAACCTGGCGGCCATGGAGGTGGCGCTGGATGCGGGCGCCCACTACCTCGACCTGGGCGGGCTCTACCACGTCACCCGCGAGCAGGTGAAGCTCGACCTGCGCTTCCGCGAGGCCGGACTGCTGGCCGTGCTGGGCATGGGCTCGACGCCGGGCAAGACCAACGTGATGGCCGCACACGCGGTGGCGGGGCTGGGCGGGCGCATCGACCGGGTGGTGGTGGCTGCCGCCGGCCGTGACCCCGACCCGCCGTCGGGGCCGCTGGTCGCGCCCTATGCCATGGAGACGATCCTGGACGAGCTGTCGATGCCGACGCCGGTCGTGCGCGACGGCGAGCACGTGTTCCTGGAGCCGCTCACCGACGCCGGCACGGTCGAGTTCGGCGAGCCGGTGGGTGCGGCGCCGACCATCTACACGATCCACTCGGAGCAGGCCACGTTCACCGACAGCTTCGGCGCCGGCGACGTCAGCTTCCAGCTGTCGCTGAACCCCGTCTTCCTCGAGAAGATCCGGCTCCTGACCGACCTCGGCCTGGCCGGCACCGATCCGGTCGACGTGCGCGGCACGCCGGTAGTGCCGCGGCAGCTGCTGCTGGCCCTGCTGGCGCGGCTGCCGAAGGCGTCGCCGTCCCACGAGGCCTTCGGCATCCACCGCGTCGAGGTCTACGGAGAGCACGCTACGGCCGTGATCGAGTGCGTCACGCGGTCGGTCGACCGGCTCGAGTTCGGAGGCGGCGTGCTCTCGACCGCCTGTCCGCCGGCGGTGGTCGCCGACATGATCTGCCGCGGTGAGATCGACCGGCACGGGGTGTTCCCGTCGGAACAGGTAGTGCCGTTCCACGCGCTGTTCGAGCGGCTCGAGCGCTACGGCGTGACCGTCCGCGGCGCGGTCTAGCCGGTCGCTTTCACCGGCGGGCCGCGCCGATCGCCCGGCGCGGCCCGCGGCGATGGTTCAGTCCAGCAGCTTCTTGACGCCGTCGAGCTTCTTGCGCATCTCGCTCACCTCGGCGGCCTGCGACTTGACCGCGTCGGCCAGCGCCTGCACGCTGTCGACCAGCGACTTGGCCAAAGCGTCGATATCGGCTCCTGCGGTGGCGGCCGCCCTGCGCCCGCGGCGGGCACCCTTGCGCGCGGTCGCGGTGGCGGATGCCTTGCGTCCCGGCGGACGTCCGCGACGCGTGCGTGGTCGTAGCGAACCACCGGCACGCTTGCGTGCCACCCGGTAGTAGTTGGCAGCCACGGTTCCAGCTCGGCGGCCCGAGTCAGCGGAGATCTTCGCGAACGCCTCGGTGCGGTTCATCCCACCCGCGACCAGCTTTTCGACCTGCTCGAAGATCTGCTCGCCTACCTCACCTGAGCGGGGCATATCTCACCTTTCGTTCGTTGGATGTGCGCCCACTCTACAGTACGAACGATTGGCGGCACGTTATAAATGGCCGCTCCTATAAAGATGTATCAGTGCATTGGTCGACGAGTCATGCAGCAGGTCAGGCTCATCATCACTTTCAAGCTCTGCCGCTATGCGCTTCGCGAGCACCTTCCCGAGCTCGACGCCCCACTGATCGAACGAGTTGATGTTCCAGATCACGCCCTGCGTGAACACGCTGTGCTCATACAGCGCGACCAGGCTCCCCAGCGTGGCCGGCGTCAGACGCTCGGCCAGGAGCGTGCTGGTGGGCCGGTTGCCCTCGAACACCCGGTGCGGGGCCAGCTCGGCACCCGAGCCCTCCGCTCGCACCTCGTCGAGGCGTTTCCCAAAGGCCAGGGCCTCGGTCTGTGCGAACACGTTGGCCATCAGCAGATCGTGATGGCGGCCAAGCGGATTGAGGCTGTGCAGGAAGCCGATGAAGTCACACGGGATCAGCCGCGTGCCCTGATGCAGGAGTTGATAGAACGAGTGCTGGCCGTTCGTCCCCGGCTCTCCCCAGTAGACCGCTCCCGTCTCATAGTCGACGCGGGCGCCGTCCAGAGTGACATGTTTCCCGTTGCTCTCCATCGTCAACTGTTGTAGGTATGCCGGGAAACGCTTGAGGTACTGGTCGTAGGGCAACACCGCAACCGTCTGGGCATCAAAGAAGTCGCTGTACCACACTGCCAGGAGCCCCATCAACACGGGCATGTTCTGTTCAAGCGCGGCTGTGCGGAAATGCACATCCATGGCATGAAAACCGCCGAGCAACTCCCGGAACCGATCCGGCCCGACCGCGATCATCGTCGAGAGGCCGATCGCCGAGTCCATGGAGTAACGGCCACCCACCCAGTCCCAGAAGCCGAACATGTTGTCCAGGTCGACACCAAAGGCCGAGACCTCGTCGGCTGCGGTCGAGACGGCGACGAAGTGCTGCGCGATCGCGGCCTCGTCGGGCATCGCCGCCAGCACCCACTCGCGGGCGCTCGCGGCGTTGGTCATCGTCTCCTGCGTCGTGAAGGTCTTGGAGGCGATGATGAACAGCGTCTCGGCCGGGTCGAGGTCGCGGGTGGCCTCGGCAAAGTCGGTGCCGTCCACGTTCGATACGAACCGGAATGTGAGATCTCGCTGCGAGTAGCTGCGCAGAGCCTCGTAGGCCATCACCGGCCCCAGGTCGGAGCCGCCGATGCCGACGTTTATGACGTTGCGAATCCGCTTGCCGGTGTGGCCCTTCCAGCCGCCGCTGCGAATGCGGTCGGCGAAGGCCGCCATGCGGTCGAGCACCTCGTGGACGGCCGGCACCACGTCGCTGCCGTCGACCACGATCGATTCGCCGGCCGGCGCACGCAGCGCCACGTGCAGCACCGAGCGGCCCTCGGTGGTGTTGATCGGAGCGCCGGTGAACATGGCCTCCCTGCGGTCCTCCAGCCCGCGCTCACGGGCCAGCTCGATCAGCAGGCGCAGCGTCTCTGAGGTGGCGCGGTGCTTCGAGTAGTCAAGCCGGAGCCCCGCGGCGGCGGCCGTCATCCGGCTGCCCCGCTCCGGGTCCTCCGCGAACAGCTCGCGCAGGTGCGTGTTGCCGATCTCGGCGTGATGGCGCTCGAGCGCCTTCCAGGCGGGCGTGTCTCTGAGAGGGGCGGACATCGGCGAACCGTACACCGCGCGTGGGCTCACGCGGTTTGACTGATCAGGCGGCGCCCCCTATCCTGTGCAGCACGATGCCGCGCACCGCGAACACCAAGGAGATCGCTGCCCGCTCTACGTTGAGCGGGCGTCCTGTCGGGCTCATGTCCGCGTTCGCCATCTCGCTGCTCGGCCTGCTCCTGCTCCTCGCCCGCTAGGGCGACGGACTTCTGCTCACGCGCCGCCCGCCGGCGCACACGCACAGGAACCCGCCGGGAGAGGTGCGCCCTCTCCCTCACGAGCAGGAGGAACAGCCCCATGACGGACACCGTCCGGATATTCGATACGACGCTGCGGGACGGCGAGCAATCGCCGGGCATCGCGCTGAACGCGGCCGAGAAGGTCGAGATCGCACGCCAGCTGGAGCGGCTGGGCGTGGACATCATCGAGGCCGGCTTCGCCATCTCCTCCCCCGGTGAGGTGGAGGGCATCCGCGCGGTCGGGCACGCCGTCGACTGCGTGGTGGCATCGCTCGCGCGCACCAACGACGAGGACGTGGACGCCGCGATCGAATCGCTGCAGGGCGCGAGCAGCCCCCGCATCCACGTCTTCATCGCCACCTCCGACATCCACCTGGAGCACAAGCTGCGGATGTCGCGCGAGCAGGTGATCGAGTCGGCCGGCCGCGCCGTGGCGCGGGCCAAGGCGTTCACGTCGGACGTCGAGTTCTCGTGCGAGGACGCGACCCGCACCGACATCGACTACATGGCCCAGGTGGTGCGGGTGGCGATCGCGGCGGGCGCGACCACCATCAACATCCCGGACACGGTCGGCTACACGGTGCCGGAGGAATACGTCGAGATCCTCGGCGGCCTGCGCGAGCGGGTGCCGGAGCTCGACGGCGTGATCCTGTCAGTGCACTGCCACAACGACCTGGGGCTGGCCGTCGCCAACTCCATGGCCGGCGTGATGGCGGGCGCGCGGCAGGTCGAGTGCACGATCAACGGCATCGGCGAGCGCGCAGGCAACGCCTCGCTGGAGGAGGTCGTGATGCTGCTGCGCACCCGCAAGCCGCGCTTCGGCCTGGACACCTCCATCAACACCTCCGAGATCGTGCGCACGTCGCGCATGGTGTCGCGGCTGACCGGCTACGCCGTGCAGCCCAACAAGGCGATCGTGGGCCGCAACGCCTTCGCCCACGAGGCCGGCATCCACCAGCACGGCGTGCTGGCCGACCGCCGCACGTACGAGATCATGGACGCCGAGTCGGTCGGCCTGTCCGGATCGGACATCGTGCTTGGCAAGCACTCCGGCCGCCATGCGCTGCGGCAGGCCTTCGCCGACCTCGGCTTCACGATCGACGGAGACGAGCTGAAGCGGGCGTTTGAGCGGTTCAAGGAGATCGCCGACCGCAAGCAGCGGATCAGCTCGCTCGACCTGGAGGCGATCGCCTCCGACTCGCTGCGCGACCGCGAGGATGACCATCACCTCGTGTCGCTGGCCATCACGACCAGGACCGGCGACCGCGCACGGGCGGAGATCACGGTGTCCAACGGCGAGGAGGAGCTCACGGCCGAGGCCGAGGGCGACGGGCCGGTGGACGCTGCCTTCCAGGCCATCAACCGCGTGATGGGCGTGTCGCTGACGCTTGTCGAGTACACGATCGGCGCCGTCTCGGGCGGCGCGGACGCGCTCGGCGAGGTGCGGGTCGTGGTCGAGTCCGGCGGCCGCACGTTCTCGGCCCAGGCCGTCTCGACCGATATCACCGAGGCCTCGGCCGAGGCCTACCTGCGGGCATGCTCGCACGCCAAGACGGCGACCGAACCGGAGCAGGAACTGGCCGGAGTCTGATGAGATACACCACCCCCTTCCAGGAGCGCAGGCCATGAGCCCGAGCACACGACCCATACCCATCGTCGCCTGTCTGGCCGGCGACGGCATCGGCCCGGAGGTGATGGCCGAGGCGGGCCGCGTCATCGACGCGGCGTCGGAGCTGTTCGGGATCCGCGTGCGCCAGGTGCATCTGCCGTTCGGCGGCGACGCCATCGACAAGCACGGGGATCCCTTCCCCAGCCACGTGCGCGCGGCCGTGAAGGCGTCCGACGCGGTGCTGCTGGGAGCGGTCGGCGGCCCACGCTGGGACGGATCGCCGGTGCGGCCGGAGGCCGGCCTGCTGGGGCTTCGCAAGGAGCTCGACACGTACGCCAACCTGCGCCCGGTGCGCCACGGCGCCATCGACCTGATGGTGGTGCGCGAGCTGACCGGCGGCCTCTACTTCGGCAAGAAGACGCTGGAGCAGGACGTCGCCAGCGACGAGTGCCGCTACACCCGCGACCAGATCGAGCGGGTCGCGCGGTGGGGATTCAGGCTGGCCCGCCGCCGCGGCGGACGCGTCGTCTCGGTGGACAAGGCCAACGTGCTGTCCACCTCCAAGCTGTGGCGCCGCGTCGTCACGGAGCTGCACGCGTCGGAGTTCGAGGAGATCCGCCTGACCCACGAGCTGGTCGACTCGTTCGCCATGAACCTGGCGACGCGGCCGCAGGACTACGACGTGGTGCTGACCGAGAACCTGTTCGGGGACATCCTGTCCGACCTGGCCGCGGCCGTGGGCGGCGGGCTGGGCCTGGCGCCATCGGCCTCGCTGGGCAGCGAGCCGCCGGGCATCTTCGAGCCGGTGCACGGCTCGGCGCCGGACATCGCCGGCCAGGGCGAGGCCAACCCGATCGCGATGATCCTGTCGGTGGGCCTGATGTTCACCTACGGGCTGGCCCGGCGCGACATCGGCCGCACCATCGCGGCCGCCGTCGACCAGGTGCTGGCCGAGGGCACCGCCACCGCAGACCAGGTCTCCGGAGGCCGTGCCTACGCAACATGGGAGGTGGGCCAGGCGGTCTGCCGCGCGCTGGCCGACCACGCCCACGGCAGCGGGGAGTTCGCGGCAAACCCGTACGGTGAGGCGGTCGCTCGTGGATAGCGAGAAGCGACGGATGACCGGCGCCGAGGCCGTGATCCGGTCGCTCGAAGCGGAGGGCGTGACGGATGTGTTCGGGCTGCCGGGCGGCGCCATCCTGCCGCTGTACGACGCGTGGGCCGCATGCGAGCACACCATCCGCCACTACCTCGTCCGCCACGAGCAGGGTGCCGGCCACATGGCGCAGGGCTACGCGCGCGCCACCGGCAAGGTGGGCGTGGCCATCGCCACGTCCGGTCCGGGCGCGACCAACCTGGTCACGCCCATCGCCGACGCGTACCTCGACTCGACGCCGATCGTGTGCATCACCGGCCAGGTGCCGACCCACCTGATCGGCACCGATGCCTTCCAGGAGGCCGACATCCAGGGCATCACCATGCCGGTGGTCAAGCATTCATGGCTGGTCGACCGCGCGGAGGACATCCCGCGCATCGTCAAGGAGGCGTTCCACATCGCCCGCAGCGGCCGGCCCGGCCCGGTGCTGATCGACATCCCCAAGGACCTGCAGCTGGCGGAGATCACGTACATGCCCTCCAAGCAGGTCGACATCCCGGGCTACAAGCCGTCGCGGCACGGCCATCCCAAGCAGGTGATCAGCGCCGCCGAGGCGATCCTGGCCGCGGAGCGGCCAGTGTTCTACGTGGGCGGCGGCACCGTCTCCGCCAACGTCGACCCCGGCGATCTGATCCGCATCGCCGAGGCGGTGCAGATGCCGGTGGTGACAACGCTGATGGCGAAGGGCGTGTTTCCCGACTCGCATCCGCTCTGCATCGGCCTGCCCGGCATGCACGGCTCCAAGGCCGCGAACTGGGCGCTGAACCGGGCCGACCTGCTGATCGCCTGCGGGTCACGCTTCGACGACCGCGTGACGGGCAAGCTGGACACGTTCGCGCCCGGCGCGAAGGTGATCCACATGGACGTCGACCCGGCCGAGATCGACAAGAACCGGGCGGCGCAGATCCCGATCGTGGGCTCGCTGGAGCTGGTCGTGCCGAAGCTGGGCGAGGCGCTCCAATCGCGGATGAACGGCGGCCCGCCGAAGGCCGCGGCGTGGCTGTCGGAGGTGCAGGGCTGGAGGCAGGAGCATCCGTTCCGCTACCGCAACTCGGAGCCGCTGAAGCCGGAGTACGTGATCGAGCGACTGCGCGACATGACCGCCGACCGCGAGGTGATCTGGACGACCGGCGTCGGCCAGCACCAGATGTGGGCGGCGCAGTACCTGAGCATCGACCGGCCCCGGAACTGGCTGACCTCGGGCGGCCTGGGCACGATGGGCTTCGGCGTGCCGGCCGCGATCGGCGCGAAGGTCGGCCGGCCGGACGCGACCGTGATCAACATCGACGGCGACGGCTGCTTCCAGATGACGATGCAGGAGCTGGCGACGGCCAAGATGTACGGGATCGGCGCGATCCACGTCGTCATCAACAACGGCTGGCTGGGCATGGTGCGCCAGTGGCAGGAGCTGTTCCACGGCGAGCGCTACTCCGAGACGCTGTTCGACGCCAACCTGCCCGACTACGTGAAGCTGGCCGAGGCCTTCGGGCTGCCCGGATTTCGGTGCGAGACGCTCGAGGAGGTGGACGCGGCCATCGCGGCGGCGCTGGAGTGCGGCACCGCCTGCGTGATCGACGCCCGCGTCGACCACGAGGAGAAGGTCTATCCGATGGTGCCCGCCGGCGGCTCCTCCGCCGAGATGATCGACGTGGAGTGGGCCGAGGACGACAATGCGTGGGTCGAAGAGGGGGTCTGACGTGAGCCACCACACCCTGTCCGTCCTGGTCGAGAACCGCCCCGGCGTGCTCACGCGCTGCGCCGGGCTGTTCGCGCGGCGCGGGTTCAACATCGACTCGCTCGCGGTCGGGACCACGCAGGACCCGTCGCGCAGCCGCATCACGATCCGGATCGACTGCGAGCAGCACTCGGTCGACCAGGTGATCAAGCAGCTCTACAAGCTGGTGGACGTGCTCAAGGTGCAGGAGCTGGATGCGACCGCCGTCGAGCTGGAACTGTTGATGATCAAGGTCGCGAGCTCGCCCGACCGGCGGCCCGAGATCATCTCCCTGGCCGAGGTGTTCGAGGCCAAGGTCGTGGACGTGGGACCGGAGGCCGTGACATTCTCATGCGTGGCCGGCCCCGATAGGCTGCAGGCGCTGGAGCAGCTGCTCGAGCCCTACGGCATCAAGGAACTGGTGCGCACCGGACGGATCGCCCTCGATCGCGACGGTGAGCTTGGCAAGCGCAGAAGGATGCGCGTCGTCGCATAAGGAGAGAAATCACGTGGCAACGATCTACTACGAATCTGATTGCGATCCGTCGGTCCTGACCGGCAAGCGGATCGCCGTGATCGGCTACGGCAGCCAGGGTCACGCGCATGCGCTCAACAACCAGGACTCAGGCAACTCGGTCGTGGTCGGCGCGCGGCCCGACTCGCGGGCATGGTCGGCGGCGACGGCCGACGGCGTCGCCGTCGAGACGGTGGCCGACGCCACCGCCCAGGGCGACATCGTGATGGTGCTGGTGCCCGACCACGTCCAGGCCGGCGTCTACCGCGATCAGATCGCTCCCAACCTGCGCCCCGGCTCGATGCTGATGTTCGCGCACGGCTTCAGCATCCGCTTCGGCGCGATCGAGCCGTCGCCCGAGGTGGACGTGGCCATGATCGCACCCAAGGGCCCCGGCCACCTGGTGCGCCGCCAGTACCTCGACGGGATCGGCGTGCCGGGGTTGGTGGCCGTCCACCAGGACGCCACCGGCGATGCCCTGGCGCTGGCCCTTGCCTACGGCCTCGGCCTGGGCTGTGCCCGCGGCGGCCTGATCGAGACGACCTTCACCGAGGAGACCGAGACCGACCTGTTCGGCGAGCAGGCGGTGCTCTGCGGCGGCACCACCCAGCTGGTCAAGATGGGCTTCGAGACGCTGGTCGAGGCCGGGTACCAGCCGGAGATCGCCTACTTCGAGTGCCTGCACGAGCTGAAGCTGATCGTCGACCTGATGTGGGAGGGCGGCCTCGCCGGCATGCGCTACTCGATCTCCGACACCGCCGAGTACGGCGACCTCACGCGCGGCCCGCGGGTGATCGACGAGCACGTCCGCGAGAACATGCGCAAGCTGCTGGCCGACATCCAGGACGGCACCTTCGCCCGCGAGATGATGGCTGAGGAGGATGCGGGACGGCCCAACTTCCGGCGCCTGCGCGAGCAGAACGCCGACCACCAGATCGAGCAGGTGGGCGCCAAGCTGCGGGCGATGATGCCCTGGATCGGCGAGAAGGCGGCGGTCAAGCCGGGCGCGTGACCGAGCGCTACCTGCGCGGTGTCGCGGAGCCACCGGGCGTCCTTCAGGCGGACTTCCAGCGGATCCGGGATGAGTTCAGCCTGCCGCGCGCGTTCCCCGACCCGGTGCTGGCCGAGGCAGAGCGGGCGGCCGCGACGGCCTGGCCGCGCGAGCGCCGGCTCGACCTGCGCGACCTGCCGTTCCTGACCATCGACCCGCCCGGCAGCATGGACCTCGACCAGGCGATGCTACTCGAGCGCTCCGGCGACGGCTACACGGTGCTCTACGCGATCGCCGACGTGGCCGCGGTGGTGCCTGCGGGCGGCGCCGTCCAGCAGGAGGCCTGGCTGCGCGGCCAGACGGTCTACTGCCCGGACGAGCGGATCTCGCTCTACCCGCCCGCCATCGGCGAGGGCGCCGCCAGCCTGCTGCCCGACCAGGAGCGGCCGGTGCTGGTGTACGTGATCGAGCTCGACGGGCACGGTCGCCAGACAGCAGCGCGGCTCGACCGTGCCATCGTGCGCAGCCACCGGCGGCTGGCCTACGGCGAGGCCGAGGTGCCGTTGCTGGAGCAGATCGGCACGCTGCGCCTGGCGCTGGCCCGGGAGCGGGGATCGATCACGCTGAACGCCCCGGCCCAGACGGTGGTGCCCGATCCGTCCCGGAACTGCGGCTACCGGATCGAGCTCGAGCACCGCTCGCCGGACGAGGACTGGAACGCCGAGATATCACTGCTGGCCGGCATGGCGGCGGCGGGCATCATGGTCTCGCGCGGGCTGGGGCTGCTGCGCACGATGGGCGGCGCCGACCCCTACCGGGTGAAGCAGCTGCAGACCGCCGCCAGAGGGCTGGGAGTGGACTGGCCCGAGGGCCGGCCGTTCGCGGAGTTCGTGACCTCGCTCGACCCGGCGTTGCCGCAGCAGGCGGCGCTGATCGAAGAGGCTCGCGACGCGATGGGGCATGCCGGCTACGCCTTCTTCGAGGGCGCCCCGCCGGAGGGCTCGGAGCACGCCGGCATCGCCGCCCGCTACGCCCACACGACCGCGCCGCTGCGGCGGCTGGCCGACCGCTACGTGCTCGACCTGGTGGCCGGGGGCGGCGACGGCGAGGCACTCGCCAAGCTGCCCGAGGTGATGAGCGAGGCCGGCTCACGCGCCGCGCGGGTGGAGCGGGCGATCGTGGACGACGTCGAGACGCGGGTGCTCGAGCACCGCGTGGGCGAGCGGTTCACCGCCGTCGTGCTCGAGAACGACCGCCACGGCACCGTGATCCGGATCGCCGACCCCCCGGTGCGGGCGCGCATGCACGCCGAGCCGGCCCCGACCCCGGGAGACATCATGGCCGTGCAGCTGACGCGCGCCGACCCGGTGTCACGCTCGCTCGAGTTCCACTCGGAGCGGCTCACAGGGCTGACGACGGTTCCCGGCTAGAGCCTGTGGCCGAAACCTTGGGCGGATCTAGGGTGTTTACGCATCAGAGGGCTGTTGTTTCTGAGGGAGTGGGTAGTCCACGAAGGAACTCGAAGCCGATGGCGAAGCTCCAAACCACCAACGCCAGGTAGGCCAAGCCCGCAACAGGGTCGGCGAGGACGCGCCAACAGGGGCCACCAACCCCTCCCACCAGCGCGACTACCGCGAGCCAGCGACGAACCACCTGGCTGCGCCAGGCTACCCATCCCAGCAAGACGAATCCCAATCCGAGCAGGAGGTCACCAAAGGCATTGGTGTAGCCCTGCAGGTTCGCCCAAAACGCGCCCTCAAACGCGGCGTTTGCTGTATACGCCGCGCCCGCCGGGAGCTGCTTGAGGCATCCAGCGCGCCGATCGACAGCACGATCCCCATGGCGGTAACTACCAGGCCGGCAGCGACCGCGGCCACCGCTCCGACGCTGACCAGCTCCGACTCGGCCTCGAACAGTCGCGGCAACACAGCCAGGAAGACAACGGCAGATGCTGTGAACGCGCCGGCTGTCAGGACGAGGAGGACGTACACCGTTTGGTGCGCCTTGAAGGCGGCTACCTCGTGGTATGACGCGGGGGAGGGGAGGGCACTTACGACGCCGATGTGGGCCAGGATCAGGATTCCGGTCAGCACCGCGATCACGCCATACACCGCGCGACTCCGGGTCTCGCGGTGAACATCATCCGTAGAAGCCATGGAACCCTCCAAGTAGTGTGATGCTCGGGTCCACTGTTTGGGCGGCCCTCGCTGCATGGATGGGATTCGAGCGTTGGTGCGCGTCGGCGCGATGTATACGCCATCTGGCGGCGGATTCCTGCCCGGAGAGGGTCCTGACATCGCCCCGATTCCGGGGAGGAAACGTGTCTCACGGGTCGAGGGCCGGGTCGGCCGCTGACCCGCGTCGTCTGCCGCCTTTGCCGGGGCCCGGGTAGGATAGGTCGGGTGTCGGTCGGTACCTAGGAGGAGGGCACGATGAGACGTAGCGCTGGCATGGCCGCGTTCGGGCTGCTCGCGACGATCGGCTCGACGGTGCGAGCGCGCCGGACAGCGCTGGCCGGCGGGCCAGATGCGCGCCTGCACCACCGGGCAGTTGCGGTGCGGCGCGATCGTGGTCACGCGCGGGGGCAGGGTGCTGCGCGCGGCGACACCGGCAGCGCTTCCCGCCGGCCTCGGCCCGGCCGACTACCACACGGCCTACGACCTGCCGACCAACGCCGCGAAGGTGCAGACCGTGGCGATCGTGGACGCCTACGACGACGCCACCATCTACAACGACCTGACCACGTACTCGACGACGTTCGGGATCCCGGTGCTGCCCAAGTGCGGTAGCGCGGTGACGGGAGCCTGCTTCAAGAAGACGAACCTGGGCGCTGCGGTGGGGTCGGCGGTGGCACCGGCTGGGACATCGAGATCGCGCTCGACGTCGAGACCGTGCACGCGATCTGCCAGAACTGCAAGATCGTGCTGGTGGAGGCCAAGAACGCCGCTGTCGGAACCTCGCGGCCGCGGAGAACACGGCGGCGCGGCGCATCGGTGGTCTCGAACAGCTCCGCCCTGCGGAGCGGACGGCAGTGATCGGGAACCTGTCGGACGCCGCCTTCAACGATCCCGAGAAGGCGATCGTGGTGTCCGCCGGCGACGACGGCTCGGGGTCGGCTCCCGGCCCGCTAACACGTGATCGCCGTCGGCGGCCGGGGCTGACCCTGAACGCCCGGGTGGCTACGGCAGCGAGCGCGCATGGGGGCCGGACACCACGCATGCTTGGGGCACCAACTCCGGCTGCGCTTCGGCGGCGGTCGGCCACAGCCTGGGGGTGTCCCCCCTGTTCCCCGAGCGGGCGCAAGCCGTTCCAGACCGCCGCGGCCGGATGGGCGAGCACCCACTGCGGGAAAGCTCCGCGGCGACAACGACGTCGCGGCCGACGCCGACCCGAACAGCGGCTCGGCGATCTACGCCGGCTCGAAGGGCGCGTTCATCCAGGTCGGGGGCACCAGCTGGCGGCACCGCTGATCGCCGCAGTCTTCGCGCTGAAGGGGAACGCGACCACCACCAACTACCCGGCATCCCTGCTCGACGCGAAGCTGGGCACGTCGTCATTCCACGAGGTCAAGACCGGCACGGACGATGCCGGCAACTGGCCGCTGGCCTGCCCCGCAGGCGACGACCCAGTGCATCGCCAAGTCCGGATACGACCGGCCCACGGGCGTGGGCACGCCGAAGGGCTTGGGCGGCTTCAGACGACCTGAGCAGGGACGCGCCGCTGGTCAGCACCGGGTCCGACGGACGCCGCCCGATGCCGGGCTACAGCTCGAAGCGCGCGGCCTCGGCCAGCTCCATGTAGGCGTCCAGCTCGTCGGGCTTGGTGCGCTCGATCCCGTTCAGGGTGATCTGCAGCTGCAGGCCCAGCACGCGGCAGGGCATGTCGCTGGGGCATCCCGGCACGGCCAGGGTGAACTCCACGAGGTCGCGGCCGCTGTCCTCCCCCACCACCCGGTACGTCCAGCGCAGCTTGCCGTCGCGGCTTGCGACCTGCCAGCCGAAGACCAGCAGCCGCTCGCCGGCTCGCTCCGCGTCGGTCACCGGCGAGTCGATGAGGCCGCGGATAATGCGGGTGACGGTGCCGTCTCCTGCCGCATTCCCCCTGTGTGCCTCGATCAGAGCGGGGAGCAGAAGCGGGCCATGTGCGTGAATCGGTTCGTTGTCCTGTGCCATCGGAGTCGTTCACCAAGAAGGGTGCACAACCACCGTACGCACGAAGCCGCGGTTTGACCACCCCCTTGAAGGTGGAATCGAACCAATCTGCCGCGAGCGACGAATCGGTAGCATCGCAACGGCCGTGACGACAATCGATGGCGCGTCTCCCGCGCTCGTGACCCTGTCCCCTCGTGGCCCGGTGCGCGGGGTTGCCCTGCTCGCGCACGGCGGCCGCAGCACCAGCACCCGCCGGCCATCGCCGGTCAACGCAGCGGCGCTGCGCATGTACCCGTTCCTGCTCGACCTGCACCGGGTCGGCCGCGACTCCGGCCTGGCCGCGCTCCAGCTCCGGTACCGCGTGCGTGGCTATAACGATGGCGATCCCGTTGCCGACGTGGAGTGGGCGTTGTCCGAGATCACGCGCCGCCACGGCGACGTCCCGGTCTGCATGGTCGGCCATTCGATGGGCGCACGCAGCGCGCTTCGCTGCGCCGGGCACGAGAGCGTGCGCGCCGTGGTGGCGCTGGCGCCCTGGCTGCCGCCCGGCGAGCCCACCGCCCAGCTGGCCGGGCGCACGGTCGTGATGGCGCACGGCACCCGCGACCGCACGACCAGCCCCGCCCGCTCGCTGGCCTACGCGCTCGCAGCGCGCGAGGTCTGCGACCGGCTCTGCCGGTTCGAGGTGGCCGGTGCGCGCCACGCCATGCTGGAGCGCGGCCGCACCTGGCAGGGCCTGGTGCGGCGCGTGGTACCGGCCGCGCTCGAGCTGCGGCCCTGGGACGAGCGCCTGCTGGAGGCGTTCGCGCTGCCCTCGCCGGCCGGCTGCCGGGTGCCGCTGTGAACTGGTTCCAAGCATCGTCGGCCTGCTGACAGCGCTCTACGGCGTGTCTGCGGTGCTGAAGCCCGGCGTCATCGCCCGCCATGGCGAGCTGGCTTCGCCGTCCGATCGCCGCTCGGCCGTGGCGCTGCTGTCGGCCACCGTCGGCATCCGCGACCTCGTCTCGGGCATCGCCATCGTGCTGGCTCCGGCCGGCGGCGTGCTGCTGGCAGCGCTGGCGAGCACGCGTCGCGTTCGACGCCGGTGACGCCGCCGCATTCGGGCGGCTGCTGCCCACGCGCTCCGCCCGCCGGAAGGTGGCCGGCGTCGCGCTCGGCTGGGGTGCGGTCTCGGCGCTTGGCCATGTTCGGGGCGGGCGGCTGATGCGGGTCGCGGTGATCGGCAGCGGCGTGTCCGGCCTGACCGCCGCCTACGTGATCTCACGCCGCCACGAGGTGACGCTGTACGAGCGGCGACCGCGCTTCGGCGGCCACGCCAACACGCGTGGCCGTGCAGGGAGCGCGACGGCCGGGTCGGCCTGGACACCGGCTTCATCGTCCACAACGAGCGCACCTACCCGCACCTGCTGCGGCTGTTCGGCGAGCTCGGTGTCGCCACCCAGGACCAGCGACATGTCGTTCGGCGTGCGCTGCGAGCAGCTGCGGCCTCGAATACGCGGGCGCCCGCGGCCTGGCCGGCGTGGCCGCGCGGCCGTCGCGGCTGCTGCGGCCGCGAGTACCTGCGGATGCTGGCCGAGGTCACGCCGCTTCCACAGCCAGCGCCCGGCAGCTGCTGCGGGACACGACGACCGACCGCATGACGCTGGGCGAGTTCCTCGAGCGAGGGCCGCTACTCGCAGTACTTCCACGACCACTTCCTGCTGCCGCTGACCGGCGCCGTGTGGTCATGCGGCGCCGGGCCGGATCCGCGAGTTCCCGGCCCGCTACCTGGTGCGCTTCTTCGCCAATCACGGCATGCTGACGGTAAGGCATGCGCCCGTCTGGAAGACGGTCACGCGGCGGCAGCGGCGTGTACGTGCGAGCGGTGGTGGGCGCTCTCCGCGACGCCGTGACCGATACCGCGGTGGTCGCGGTCGAGCGCGATGCCGAGCGGCGTCACCGTCACCGACGCGGGCGGCCGCGGCGCGCCGCTTCGACCGGGTCGTGGTCGCCACCCATCCCGACCAGGCGCTGCGTCTGCTGGCCGATCCGACGCCGTCGAGAGCTGCGCGTGCTGTCCAGCTTCGACTACGCTAGCAACGAGACCGTGCTGCACACCGACGGCGTCGCTGCTGCCGCAGGCCGAGCGGCGCGCGCGCGTCGTGGAACTACCTGCTCGAGCGCGCTGCTCGACGACCGCGACCGATGGTCGGCGTCACCTACCACCTCAACCGCCTGCAGGCGCTGGACGAGCGAGCTACTGCGTTACGCTGAACCAGACCGGCCGCACGCGCCGGGCTCCGAGATATCGCGGATGTGTACGAGCATCCCATGTACACGCTCGACTCGCTCGCAGGCACAGCGGCCGGCTGCCCACGCTGCTCGCGGCGTCGCACAACACCGCGTTCTGCGGCGCCTACCACGGCTGGGGATTCCACGAGGACGGCTGCCGTGTCGGGCGTGCGCGCGGCGCTGGCGCTGGGGTGCAGCTGGTGAGCGGCACCTCGCTCTACGAGGGCACAGGTCGATGCACACGCGGCCGCCGGGCGCGCGAGCGCCGCTACCTGTTCCGCTACGGCGTCTACCTGTGGCTGATCGACCTCGGACGCACCGCCGCGGCTGCCGCGGCTGCTGCGCGCCGCTGGGCACGCGTGCGGCAGCCGCGATCACCTCGGCGACCCCGACGCGCTCGATCCGCGCAGAACATCGACGGGTTCCTGGCCGAGCGCGGGGTCGATCTGGACGGCGGGCGGGTGCTGCTGCTGACCAACGCCGCGCTCGTTGGGGTACGTCTTCAACCCGCTGTCGGTGTACTGGTGCCACGACCGGACGGCGAACTGCGCTGCATCGTTGCCGAGGTGCACAACACCTACGGCCAGCGCCACTGCTACCTGCTGGAGCCGGGCGACGCACGGGCCGCGTCGAGACCGACAAGGAGTTCTACGTGTCGCCGTTCCTGACGGTGGACGGCCGCTACCGGATGAGCTTGCTCGCCACCGGACGAGCGGCTGTCGATCCAGATGGAGCTGATCCAGGACGGGGCGACGGGTGTTCCAGGCGTCGCTGACGGCGCCGGCGACAGGCCGCTGTCGACCGCGCAGCTGCTGCGCATGGCCGCGCGCTAGCCGCTGATGGCCGCCCGCGTGACGGCTCTGATCCACTACAACGGCGTGAAGCTGTGGCTGCGCGGCGTGCCGCGGGTGCGCCGTCCCGACCGCACGCCTCCAGGGGGGCGTGGGATGACCGCTCGAGATCCCGCCGCCGCCGCGCCGACCGGCCCGCGCCCGGATCGCCCGCGCCCTGTTCGAGCGCGCGCGTGTCGGGGCTGGAGCGGCTGGAGGTGATCGCACCCGGACGGGCGGCCGCTGCGCCGGCAGCCGGGCGCGCCGCGCATGGAGATCCGGTCGGACGCCTTCTTCCACCGCCTGGCCGCCTCCGGCAAGATCGGCTTCGGCGAGGCCTACGTGGCCGCCGAATGGGCGGCCGACGACCTGGTCGGGGTGCTGTCGGCGTTCGCCGAGCGCGCTGTCGCACCTGGTGCCGCGGCCGCTGCAGCGGCTGCGGCGCATCTACGAGCCGCTGCAGCCGCGCATGGAGCGGAACACGCCCGCGGGCGCCCGGGCCAACATCGCCCGCCACTACGACCTGTCGAACGATCTGTTCGCCGCCTTCCTGGACGAGACCATGACCTACTCCTGCGCCGTGTTCGAGCCGGGCGACTCGCTGGCCGACGCGCAGCGGCGCAAGTACGACGCCATGTGCGACCTGGCCGGCGTCGGCGCGCGGCGAACATCATGCTCGAGATCGGCACCGGCTGGGGCGGCATGGCCATGCACGCGGCCGCCACCCGCGGCTGCCGGGTCACGTCGATCACCATCTCCCGCGAGCAGCAGCAGCTGGCCGAGCAGCGCGTCGCGCGCGGCCGGGCTGGAGCGCCAGGTCGAGATCCTGTGCTGCGACTACCGCCATCTGTACGGGCGCTTCGACAAGATCGTCTCGATCGAGATGTTCGAGGCGGTGGGCGAGGAGTACTGGCCCGAGTACTTCGCCGTCTGCGACCGGCTGCTGGCCCCCGGCGGGCGGATGGCGCTGCAGACGATCACGATGCCCGACGACCGCTACCGGGCGTCGCGCCGGAGCTACACGTGGGTGCACAAGTACATCTTCCCGGGCGGCCTGATCCCGTCGGAGCGGGCGATCGCCGCGGGCGCTCGAGCGCGGCTCGCGGCTGCGGGTGTCGTCGGCCACCGAGATCGGCCACCACTACCCCGCCACGCTGCGGGCCTGGCGCGAGCGGTTCCTGGCCCGCTTCGAGGAGGTGCGCGGCCTCGGCTTCGACGACACGTTCCGCCGCACCTGGGAGTTCTACCTGGCCTACTGCGAGGCGGCTTCCGGCACGGCGCGATCGGCGACGTCCAGCTGGTGCTGGAGCGTCCGTGAACCTGGGCGGCAGCCGCGTCTGGATCACCGGCGCGTCCGAGCGGCATCGGCGAGGCGCTGGCGGCCGAGCTGGCCGAGCGCGGCGCACGCGTCGCGATGAGCGCCCGAGCGCGCCGAGAAGCTCGAGGCAGCAGGCGCCGAGCTCGGCCACGGGCTGGTGCCGGCGCCGCTCGACGTCACCGACCGCGACGGCGATGCTGGCGGCGGCCGCGACAGATCGAGGACGAGCTGGGCGGCGATCGAGATCGTCGATCCTGAACGCGGCGTTCGTGGCGGCCAGGATGGACGTGACCGCTTGGGATCGCGCGACGTCTGTCCGCCGGCACTTCGACGTGAACGTGATGGGGATGGTGCTACGGGATCGAGGCGGTGCTGCCGGGCATGCGCCGGCGCGCGGTCGGGCAGCGATCGTGGGCATGGCGAGCGTGGCCGGCTACCGCGGCTTCCCGTCGTCGGAGGGCTACGGCCCCACCAAGGCGGCGCTGATCAACATGCTGGAGTCGCTGCGCATCGACCTGCTGCCGCTCGGCATCGCGGTGATCACGGTCTGCCCCGGATTCGTGCGCACCGCTCTGACCGCCGGCAACACGCTTCCGCATGCCGTGCATGCTCGAGCCCGACGACGCCGCCCGGCGGATCGCCGACGGGCTCGACAGGGGCAAGGCCGAGATCGTGTTCCCGTGGCAGATGATGCTGGGCATGAAGGCGGTGCGGCTGGTGCCGGTGCGACCCTGGAGCGAGATCATGTCCCGCCAGGCAACGACCCGGCATCTGCGCTAGCGGCCGGCACGGCCGCTCTAGACTGCAGGCATGGCCGCCCGCAGCATGTTCGAGAAGGTCTGGGACGATCACGTCGTCGGCGACGGGCTGCTGTTCATCGACCTGCACCTGGTGCACGAGGTGACAAGCCCGCAGGCGTTCGACGGGCTGCGGCTGGCCGGACGGCAGGTGCGCCGTCCCGACCGCACGCTGGCCACGGCCGACCACAACGTCGCCCCGGGCCGCGACCAGCCCGACCAGCTGTCGCAGGCGCAGCTGGACGCGCTCAGCCGCAACTGCGAGGAGTTCGGCGTCGCCGCTCTACGGCCTCGGCCACCGCCGCCAGGGCATCGTGCACGTGATCGGCCCGGAGCTGGGCGTGACCCAGCCGGGCATGACCATCGTCTGCGGCGACTCCCACACCTCCACCCACGGCGCGTTCGGCGCGCTGGCCTTCGGCATCGGCACCAGCGAGGTCGAGCACGTGCTGGCGACCCAGACGCTGCCGCAGTCGCTGCCCGCAGACGATGCTGATCTCGTACCAGGGCAACCTCGGCGTGGGCTGCACGGCCAAGGATCTGATCCTGGGCACGATCGCCCAGATCGGCACCGACGGCGCCACCGGCCACGCCGTCGAGTACCCGGCGAGGCGATCGCGGCGCTGTCGATGGAGGGGCGCATGACCGTCGCCAACATGTCGATCGAGGCCGGCGCACGGGCCGGCATGATCGCCCCCGACGACACCACCTTCGCCTACATGGAGGGGCGGCCCGGGGTGCCCGGCCGACTTCGCGGCGGCGGTCGAGCGCTGGCGCAGGCTGGCGAGCGACGAGGGCGCGATGTTCGACGCGACCGTGGTGGTGGACGTGCCGGCGCTGGCGCCGCAGGTCTCGTGGGGCACGAACCCCGGCCAGGTGGCGCCGATCACGGGCGCCGTGCCGGAGCCGGCGGACGAGTCGGACGAGCGGGCGCTCAGCTACATGGACCTGCACCCGGGCACGCCGATGAGCGAGATCGCCGTCGACCGGGTGTTCCTGGGCTCGTGCACGAACGCCCGCATCGAGGATCTCCGCGCCGCGGCCGAAATCGTGCGCGGCCGGCGGGTGGCGTCGACCGTGCGGGCGATGGTCGTGCCCGGATCCGTGATGGTTAAAGCTCAGGCTGAGCATGAGGGTTTGGACGAGGTGTTCAAGGCGGCCGGGTTCGACTGGCGCGGCGCCGGCTGCTCGATGTGCCTGGGCATGAACCCGGACATCCTGGCGCCCGGCGAGCGCTGCGCGTCCACGTCCAACCGCAACTTCGAGGGACGGCAGGGCCGCGGCGGCCGGACGCACCTGCTCTCCCCCGCGATGGCCGCGGCGGCGGCCGTGACCGGGCGGCTGACCGACGTGCGGGAGCTGGCGTGAAACCCGTCACGGTGATCTCGGGGAAGGTGGCCGCGCTCGACCGCGCCAACGTCGACACCGACCAGATCATCCCCAAGCAGTTCCTGAAGCGGGTCGAGCGCAGCGGTTTCGGCGAGTTCCTGTTCTGGGACTGGTTCCGCCAGCCAGGCTTCCCGCTGAATCGGATCGAGTTCCACGGCGCGCCGATCCTGGCGGCCGGCCGCAACTTCGGGTCTGGCAGCTCGCGCGAGCACGCGCCCTGGGCGCTGCAGGACTACGGCTACGAGGCGATCGTCGCGCCCAGCTTCTCGGACATCTTCTACTCCAACTGCACCAAGGTCGGCCTGCTGCCGGTGGAGCTGCCGGAGGCCGACGTGCGGGAGCTGATAGACAGCGCGCCGGAGCCGGCCAGGATCGACCTGGCGGCGCAAACGGTGACGCTGCCGTCGGGCCGGGCCAGCCGCTTCGAGATCGACGCCGAGATCAAGGAACGGCTGCTGAACGGCTGGGACGAGATCGCGCTAACCGAGAACCGCGTGGCCGAGATCGAGCGGTACGAGGCCACGCGCGAGCGCGTCGGGCCGGATACGCTGACGCTGTGAGCGGAGCGGTTCCCGCCGGCGCCGGCGGCGTCCGCCAGTAGTATCGCGCGGATGCGAATCGGCGTCCCCTCCGAGCACGGCCAGATCGAGCGCCGCGTGGCGCTCACGCCCGACGCGGTGGCGCGCCTGCTGCCGCTCGGCGTCGAGGTATTGGTGCAGGCCGGCGCCGGCGTCGCGGCGGCGCTGCCCGACGGCGACTACACCGAGGCCGGCGCGCGGATCGTCCCCGACGGAGCGGCGCTGCTGGCCGATGCCGACCTGGTGGTGATGGTGACGCGCCCGCGCGAGCAGGACGTGCTGTCCTTCCGCTCGGGCACGGCCGTGGTCGGCATGCTGCAGCCGCTGCTGAACCGCGAGCTGGTCGACGCGCTGGCGGCTGCCGGCGTCACGTCGTTCAGCCTGGACGCGATCCCGCGCATCACCCGCTCGCAGTCAATGGACGCGCTGTCGTCGCAGGCAACGGTGTCCGGCTACAAGGCGGTGCTGATGTCGGCGGAGCTGCTGCCCAAGTTCTTCCCGATGCTGATGACGGCCGCAGGCACCGTGGCCCCGGCCAAGGTGTTCGTGCTCGGAGCCGGCGTGGCCGGGCTGCAGGCGCTGGCCACGGCCCGCCGGCTCGGCGCCGTCGTCTCGGCCTTCGACACGCGTCCGGTGGTGCGCGAGCAGGTCGAGAGCCTGGGCGCCAGCTTCGTGGAGCTGCAGCTGGACGTCGAGGAGGGTGAGGACGCCCGCGGCTACGCCCGCGAGCTGAGCGAGGCCCAGTACTCCCAGCAGCAGGAGCTTGTCGCGCGCACGGTGGCCGACTCCGACGTGGTCATCACCACGGCGCTGATCCCGGGTAGGCCGGCTCCGCGGCTGATCACCGCCGCCAGCGTGGCCGCCATGCGGCCGGGCTCCGTGATCGTCGACCTGGCCGCCGAGGCGGGCGGCAACTGCGAGCTGACGGTGCCCGGCGAGGTGGTGGTGCGCGAGGGCGTGACCATCGTCGGCACGCTCAACCTGCCTTCCACCATGCCGCTGCACGCCAGCCAGATGTACGCCCGCAACATCACCAACCTGCTCGGCCTGATCATCGCCGACGGCGAGCTCACGCTCGACTTCGAGGACGAGATCGTGGCCGACGCCTGCATCACCCACGAGGGCAGGATCGTCTCGCGCCTGCTGCAAGGAGCGTCCACATGACCCACGAGCTGGTGCTGCAGATCACGGTGCTGGTGCTGGCCGCGTTCGTCGGCTTCGAGGTGATCTCGAAGGTGCCGACGACGCTGCACACGCCGCTGATGTCGGGCACGAACGCGATCCACGGCATCGTGATCGTGGGCGCGATCATCGTGGTCGGGTCGACCAACTCGCTGCTGGTCGAGGTGCTGGGCACGATCGCCGTCGCCTTCGGCGCGATCAACGTGGCCGGCGGGTTCCTGGTCACCGACCGCATGCTGCACATGTTCAAGGCGCGGCCGCCGGGCAAGGACGGCGATGGATAGGCGGAACGCGTTCGACCTGGCCTACCTGGCCTGCGCCTGCCTGTTCATCTTCGGGCTGAAGCAGCTGTCGTCGCCGCGCACGGCGGTGCGCGGCAACCAGGTGGCGGCCGGCGCCATGGCGGTCGTGATCGCCGTCACGCTGTGGGACTCGGGCTCCCACAACCTGGCCTGGATCATCGCCGGTATGGTGATCGGCGGGGCGATCGGCGCCTACTCGGCACGCGCGGTGAAGATGACGGCGATGCCGCAGATGGTGGCGCTGTTCAACGGCGTGGGCGGCGGCGCGGCGGCGCTGATCGCCTTCAGCGAGTACCACATCGCAACCTCCTCGAGCGTGTCGCTGGCCAACGACGCCGTGACGTCGACGCTGTTCTCGGCGATCGTGGGATCGGTCAGCTTCGCCGGGTCGATGGTCGCGTTCGGAAAGCTGCAGGAGCTGATCACGGGCAGCCCGGTCACGATGCCGGCTCAGAAGCTGGTGAACGCGGTGCTGTTCCTCGCGGTGCTGGGCCTGGCCGCCTCGCAGTACGTGGGCAACCAGAGCGAGGGGGTGCTGGCGCTGGCGATGGTGCTGTCGCTGCTGCTGGGCGTGATCATGGTGATGGCGATCGGCGGCGCCGACATGCCGGTGGTGATCTCGCTGCTGAACTCGTTCACGGGGCTGGCTGCGGCGGCCACCGGCTTCGTGCTGCACAACAACGCCCTGATCATCTCGGGCGCGCTGGTGGGCGCGTCGGGCATGATGCTGACGCGGATGATGGGCGCGGCCATGAACCGGTCGATCGCAAACGTGGTGTTCGGCGCCTTCGGCACCGGTGGCGGCGGCGAGACGGCCGCGGTGGGCGCGTCCGGCGGGCAGGTTCGCGCCACCAGCCCCGACGACGTGGCCGTGATGCTGGCCTATGCGCGGCGGGTCGTGATCGTCCCCGGCTACGGACTGGCCGTGGCTCAGGCCCAGCACAACGTGCGCGAGCTTGCCGACCAACTCGAGCGGCGCGGGGTCGACGTGCGCTACGCGATCCACCCGGTGGCGGGACGCATGCCCGGCCACATGAACGTGCTGCTGGCCGAGGCGGATGTGCCCTATACGCAGCTGTATGAGATGGACGACATCAACGACGAGTTCCCGCGCACCGACGTGTCGCTGGTGATCGGCGCCAACGACGTCGTCAACCCGGCGGCGAACAACACGCCCGGCAGCCCGATCTACGGCATGCCGGTGCTGAACGTCGATCGCTCGGCAGCCGTGGTGGTGCTCAAGCGCAGCATGAACACCGGCTTCGCGGGGATCGAGAACGAGCTGTTCTACGACCCCAAGACGACGATGCTGTTCGGCGACGCCAAGGAGTCGATCATGAACCTGGTCAGCGCGGTCAAGGCGGTATGAGCGCGGAGGCGGCCAGGGGCGAGCGGCTGCGCCGCCTGCACGAGGACGAGGCGCTGCTGGTGATGGTGAACGTGTGGGACGCGGTCACCGCCAGGCTGGTGGCCGAGCTGCCCGGCTGCCAGGCGCTCGCGACGGCCAGCCACTCGATCGCGGAGGCACACGGCTACCGCGACGGCGAGCAGATCCCGCGCGACCTGATGATCGACGCCGTGGGGCGGATCGCAGGGGCGGTCGACCTGCCGGTCAGCGCGGACCTCGAAGCCGGGTACGGCGACGTCGGCGAGACGGTGCGCCGCGCGATCGCCGTGGGCGCGGTCGGCGCGAACATCGAGGACCAGGTGCGGCCGCTGCCGGAGGCGGCTGCGATGATGGCCGCGGCCGTGGCGGCGGCCGAGGGCGAGGGCGTGCCGTTCGCGCTGAACGCGCGCACCGACGCCTATCTGCGCCGCGGCGACCGCGACCGCGGCGAGCTGCTCGAGGATGCCGTTGCCCGCGGCCGCGCGTTCCTGGACGCCGGCGCCACCTGCGTGTTCGTGCCCGGGCGGCTGGAGGTCGCAGAGATCGAGGCGCTGGTGGCAGGCGTCGGGCAGCGGAAGCTGAGCGTGCTGGCCGGGCCTGGCTTCCCGGCGGGTTCGGAGCTAGAGGCGATGGGCGTCGCCCGCATCTCGTTCGGTCCCTGGACGCAGCGGCTGGCGCTGACCGCGCTGCTCGACGCGGGCGCCGACCTGCTGGCCGGCGGCTCGCTCCCGGACTGGGTGCGACCGGTCGCCTGACGCGTCACGGGACGGTCACATCCCTGGAGCGGGTGAAACGACGGTGCCCGGCACCCCCGTTCCACCCGCCGGCCGGGCGGCTGTGACGGGGTGGTCACGGCACCGTCACGGGTGTTACGACGGTGCCCGGCACCTCTCTATCACCCCCCGGCCGGGCGCCTGTCACGGGGCGGTCACGGCACCGTCACGGGTGTTACGACGGTGCCCGGCACCTCTCTATCACCCCGCCGCTCAGAGCTGCGTCAGCAGCGCCGCGAGCAGGTCGCTTCGCTGCTCGATCGAGCGCAGCGACACGCGCTCGTCGTCGGCGTGGGCGCCGACCCCGATCGGGCCCAGGCCGTCGATCACGGGCGCGCCGACCGCGGCCGCGAAGTTCCCGTCCGAGCCGCCACCCGAGGCGTTCTCCGACAACGGCTGTCCCAGCCCGGCCGCGATCTCGACCGCTCGCGCCGCCAGCTCGGCCGACTCGTCGCTGGGGATCATCGGCGGCCGCGTGATACCGCCCGCGACCTCGATCGTCGCCCCCTCCAGCACCGGCCGCAGCCCACGGATCGCCCGCTCCAGCTGCTGCTGCTCGGTGGCCGTCCAGGCGCGCGCGTCGACCCGTGCCCAGGCCTCGGCCGCGACCACGTTGTCACCGGTGCCACCGCCCACCTGACCGACGTTCACCCGTACCCCGCGCTCGTCGTCGGCCAGGCCGTTCAGCACCAGCGTCTGGTGGGCCAGCTCGGACACCGCCGAGACGCCGCCGCCCTGGTGCCCCGCGTGGGCCGCCTGGCCGCGGATCCGCAGCTGGTAGCGTGCCAGCCCCGACCGCCTGGTGGTGATGGTGCCGTCGCGCACCGGCGGCTCCGCCACCAGCACCGCGTGCGCCTGCGCCGATACCTCCTCCACCAGCGGCCGCCCGGTGGGGCTGCCGATCTCCTCGTCGGCGGTCAGCAGCACCGCCAGCGGCCGCGGCGGCGGCCCGGAGCGCCGGATCGCCTCCAGCATCACCACGATCCCGCCCTTCATGTCCAGCGCCCCCGGGCCGTGGGCCGCGTCCCCCGACACCGAGAACGGCATCCGCTGCAGCGTCCCCGCCGGCCACACGGTGTCCATATGGGCAACGAGCACGATCGTCTCGCCCGCGCGGTGTTCGCCGAACCGTGCCAGCAGGTGCTCGCCGCGCGGCGACGCGTCGCCTCCCAGCGCCGTCAGCTCGGCCGCCAGGAACGAGCGGATGTGGGACATCCGCGCGGCGTCTCCGGTGGGGCTCTCCATCTCCACCAGCCGCCGCAGCATGTCGACGGGGGCCATCATTGGCGCAATTCGACCAGATCGGCGAGCTCGGCGTCGGAAAGCTCGCTGATCGCAGTCTCCACGCCGCGGTCGACGATGCTCGTGGCCAGCCCGCGCTTGGCCTCGATCAGCTCGTCGATCCGCTCCTCGATGGTGCCCGCGCAGATCATTCGGTGCACCTGCACCACCCGCGTCTGGCCGATCCGGTGGGCTCGGTCGGATGCCTGGTCCTCGACAGCCGGGTTCCACCAGCGGTCGAAGTGGAAGACGTGGCTGGCGTTGGTCAGGTTCAGCCCCAGGCCGCCCGCCCGCAGCGACATCACCAGCACGCGCGGCTCGCCGCCGGGAGCCTGGAACGCGTCCACCATCCGCTCGCGCTCGGCCACCGGCGTGGAGCCGTCCAGGTAGAGGCGGTCGATCTCGAGCTCGCGGGTGAGGTGCTCCGACAGCATCCGGCCCATCACCGCGTACTGCGTGAACACCAGCGCGCTGTCGCCCTCGTCCACCGCCTCGACCAGCATCTCGGTGAGCCGGTCGAGCTTTCCCGACCGGCCCGCCATGTGCCCGGGCTTGCTCAGCGCCTGGGCCGGGTGGTTGCAGACCTGCTTGAGCCGGGTCAGGAGCGCCAGCACGTGCCCGCGGCGCTCGATGCCGGCGGCGTCGCGCACGGCGCCCAGCATCGCGTCGATCGTGGCCTGGTAAAGCGCCGCCTGCTCCACCGTCAGCGTGCAGAACTCGTTCGACTCCTGCCGCGGCGGCAGGTCGGGCAGCACCGACGGGTCGCTCTTGTGCCGGCGCAGGATGAACGGTGCCGTCACCCGCCGCAGCCGCGCAGCAGCCTCGTCGTCACGGTGCCGCTCGATCGGCGTCGCGTAGCGGCGGCGGAAGGCGCTGCGTGTATCGAGCAGGCCCGGGTTGAGGAAGTGCAGGATCGACCACAGCTCGTCCAGCCTGTTCTCGATCGGCGTGCCCGTGAGCGCGATCCGGTGGCGGGCGGGCAGCGCGCGGGCCGCCTGCGCGCCGCGGGTGAGAGGGTTCTTGACCTGCTGCGCCTCGTCCAGCACCAGCACCCGCCACTCCGTCTCGCCCAGCAGGCGCCGGTCGCGCGGCAGCAGCGAGTAGGAGGTCAACACCACGTCGTGGCCGGTCAGGTCGTCGATGTGATGTGTACGGTCGGGGCCATGGTGCAGGTGTACCGACAGGTCGGGGGCGAACCGCCCCAGCTCGCGGCGCCAGTTGCCGAGCACGGATGCCGGGCACACGATCAGCGCCGGCGAATCGGCGTGGTCGGAGTGCTCCAGCAGGTAGGCGATCAGCTGCACCGTCTTGCCCAGGCCCATGTCGTCGGCCAGCAGCGCTCCCAGGCCCAGCCTGCGCATCCCCACCAGCCAGCCCAGACCGCTCTCCTGGTAGGGCCGCAGCACGCCGTGGAACCCCTCGCCCGCCTCGACCGGCTCGCGCAGCCCGGGGTCGCGCAGCTCCGCGGCCAGCTGCTCGAGCCCCGTCGAGCGCGCCGAGTCGACCTCCATCTCGAACCCGCGCAGCTCGGCCCGCCCCGCCAGCGTCGCACCGAGAGCCGTCAGCGCCGGGATGCCGGGCGAGTGCAGCGCAAGCTGTGCCAGCTGCCGCGCCCGCCGCAGCGCCTTGTCACCGAGCAGGGTCCACTCGCCGCCGATGCGCACCAGCGGCTGGGTGGCGGCTGCCAGGGCGCGGAACTCCTCGTCGCTGATCTGCCGGCCGCCCAGCGCGGCATGCAGGTCGTACTCCACGACGCCGCCCAGCGACAACGGCCCGGGGGCGAACGACAGCCCTGCCTGCTCCAGGTCCAGCTCCTCCTTTTGGCGGAGCTCGTCCGGGAGGTGCACCGATGCGCCCGCGAACTCGAGCGCGGGAACGGCCGCCCGCAGGTCGGCGACCTGCGCCAGCGTCAGCTCGACGCGGCCGTCCTGCATCCGGGACAGCGCCGGCAGGATGTTGGCGGCGCGCCCGATCCGGTCCGGGTCGATCGGCGTGACATGGAGGGGCCAGTTGCCGCCCGCGTCCGCGGGCAGCTGCAGCACCAGCTCCAGCGGATCGAGCGAACGGCGCAGGTTCACGACCGGCGCCACCGCCCCCAGGTCGGGCGCGACGGTGCGCAGCGCCGGCTGCAGCACCGACAGATCGATCGCCTCGTGGTGGCTGTCCGGGGCGGTCAGCTGCCGCGGGTCGCGAACCGCGGCGGCAAGCGCCCGCATCGAGGCGCGCACGAACTGCTCGACGGCGGACACCGCGCTGACGGTCGAGGGCTCCTCGCCGTGGTCGGCCACGGCGGCGTGCGCCAGGGGCGGGAAGGCGGCCGCGAAGCGGTCGAGTGGCGGCGGATCGCCACCCGCCTCGACCACGCGCTCGGTCAGCCGGGCCACCAGCCGCCAGGCGCGCAGCGATGCGCTGGCCTGCTCGCCGTCCTCAGAGTCCTCCGGCTCGGCCAGCAGGTATGCGAGCGCCGGCAGCATCGGCAGGCAGCGCGTGTCCACGACCCGCTCGCCGCCGTTGGCCACGATCGTGACCGGCAGCCGGCGCAGGTTGTGAGGGAGCCCGCGGTCGTCGAGCAGGGAGCTCCAGCCACCCGGTGTCAGGGGTGACACCGAGTAGAAACCCATGAGCGGCGCCTCGGCCCCGCGGGGGACGAACGTCAGCTCCAGCGGCGCGCGGCGCGCGGTCGATGTCGATGGCAGGCTCAAACTGAGAAACGCTAGCAGGGCACCCCCTATCGGGTCGAGATTGCGGAAGCCGCGGCAGCCGCTGGTAGGTTTCAAACCATGCAGGTCGAGCTCGAGGTGAACGGGAACCGCTACCGGGTCGACGCACCGGCGGCGGAGCCGCTGTCGGCGGTGCTGCGCGACCGGATGCAGCTGACCGGCACCAAGGTCGCCTGCGGCGAGGGCACGTGCGGCAGCTGCACGGTGCTGGTGGACGACCGGCCCGTGTTGTCTTGCCTGACGCTGGCCGCCGCCTGCGACGGGGCGTCGGTGCGCACGGTCGAGGCGGAGGGCGACCTGCTCGATCGGCTGCGCCGGGCGTTCACCGAGGAGGACGGCTTCCAGTGCGGGTTCTGCACGCCCGGGCAGCTGATGTCTGCACTGGCGTTGCTGGAGCGGACGCCGCACCCCAGCGCGGATGAGATCGTGACCGCGATGAGCGGCAACCTCTGCCGGTGCGGGGCGTACGAGGGCATCGCCCTGGCGGTGGCACGAGCCGCCGCCGGAGCGGCCGCCTAGTGGCCCGCCTGATCAAGACCGAGGCGGTGGTCGAGGGCCGCACGGAGGTGCGCTGGACGCTCGTCGAGGAGGACTCGACTCCGGAGTGGCCGGCCGATCAGCCGCCCGGCGTTGTCGGCGAGCCGACCACGCGGCTGACGGCCGAGGCCCGCCTGTCGGGGTCGGCCCGCTACACGTCCGACATGCAGCTGCCCGGGCAGCTCGAAGCGACGGTGCTGCGCAGCCCGCACGCCAACGCGCGCCTGGCATCGATATCGCTGGACGCCGCCCGCGCCGTGCCGGGCGTGCGCGCCGTGATCGGACCCGGGGACTGCCCGCCGTTCGACGGTGAGACGGTGCTGCACTCCGAGCCGCCGTACGGCGGCGCCGCGGTGGCCGCGATCGCGGTGGAGACGCGCGAGGCGGCGGATGAGGCCATGGCCGCGCTCGACCCGCGGTGGGAGCCGCTCGGGTTCGTCGTCGACCTCGACCAGTCGCTCGAGAACCAGAGCTTCCAGGACGACCCGGTCGAATACGAGCGCGGTGACGCCGACGCGGCGCTGGCCGCCGCCGAGCTGACGGTCACCAGCGACTACCTGGCGCCGGCCCAGCTCCACAACTCGATGGAGCCGCATTGCGCCGTGGCCGACTGGCGTCGAGACGGGCTGACGCTGTGGAGCTCGACGCAGGGCATCTACCAGGCGCGTTCGCAGCTGTGCGGCTCGTTCGGGCTCGACCAGGAGCACGTCCGCGTGATATGCCACTTCATGGGCGGCGGCTTCGGCTCCAAGTTCGGCTGCGGGCCCGAGGGCGTGATCGCGGCGGAACTGTCGCGCCGCGCGGGCCGCCCGGTGCGGCTGGTGCTGAGCCGCCGCGACGAGAACCTGAGCACCGGCTACCGCACGCCCGCCCGGTTCAGCTTCACGATCGGCGCGGGGCGCGACGGGCGCCTGCAGGCCGTCGAGGCATCGGCGGTGATGGGCCTGGGCACGGGTGGCTGGGCCTATCCGGTGCTGGAGCCCGTCAAGTCGCTCTACGCCTGCGAGCACCAGCACCTGATGACGCTACCGATGCGGCTCAACCTGGGCCCCGCGGCGGCCTTCCGCGCGCCGGGAGTAATGGAGGGAACGTGGGCATTCGAGCAGGCGCTGGACGAGCTGGCGGAGGCGGCCGGCCTCGACCCGCTGGAGCTGCGACGCCGCAACCACGCCGAGGTCGACCCCTCCACCGGCCGCCCGTATACCTCCAAGCGCCTGCTGGAGAGCTACGACCTGGCGGCCGAGCTGGCCGGCTGGGACACGCGCGACGAGCTCCGGTCGGACGGCCGCGTGCGGCGCGGCATGGGCTGCGCCAGCCAGTACTGGTGGGGCGGCGGCGGGCCGCCCGCCTACGCGGACGTGCGAATCGGAAGCGACGCCAAGCCGGTGCTGACGGTCGGCATGCAGGATCTGGGCACCGGCGTGACGACCGCCTGCGCCGTGGTGCTGGCCGAGCGGCTGGGGATCCGTCCCGACCAGGTCAAGGTCCGCACCGGCGACACCGACCTGGCCGGCCACGGGCCGTTCTCGGGCGGCTCGATGACGCTGGCCTCAGTGGCTCCCGCGGTGCGATCGGCCGGCCACCACGTGCGCACGCAGCTGCTGGAGCTGGCCGCCGACATGTTCGAGATCGCCGCCTCCGACCTGGAGCTGGCCGAGGGCGAGGTGCGATCGACCGACGGCACCCTGCGCCGGCCCATCCACGACGTCACCGAGAAGCTCGGCAACGCGTGGGTGACCGGATCGGGATCGCGAGCCCCCAACCCGGACGGCATGGCCGTGAACACGTTCGGCTGCCAGATCGCGCAGGTGGCCGTGGACACCCTCACCGGCCTGATCACCGTCGAGCGGGTGGTCGCGGTGCACGACATCGGCCGCGTGGTCAACCCCATGGGCGCACGCAGCCAGGTGCTGGGCGGGATCCTGCAGGGCATCGGCTTCGCGCTCAGCGAGGAGCGGGTGGTCGATCCGACCACCGGCACCGTGGTCAACGCCGGCCTCGAGGACTACAAGATCCCGACCCTGGCCGACCTGCCCGAGGTCGAGTGCCGGTTCGTGGGCGAGCCCGACCCGGAGCTGGCGCTGGGCATCAAGGGGCTGGGCGAGCCGCCCATCATCCCCACGCCCGGTGCCATCGGAAACGCGGTCGCCCACGCGCTGGGGCTGCGGCTGCGCGAGGCGCCCTACACACCCCGCCGGGTGCTGGAGGCGCTGCAGTGAGGACGTTCGCCTACGCCCGGCCGGCGGGGGTCGAGGAGGCCGCCGCGGCGCTGTCGCTGCCGGCGGCGCGCGCCATGGGCGGCGGCACCGACCTGCTCACCCAGCAGGACCGCGGGATCCTGCCGGCCGAGTCGGTCGTCGACCTGCGCGGCCTGGGCCTGGACGCGATCGCGCCAGAGGGCGAGGGCATCCGCATCGGCGCAACCGTGACGCTGGCCGACCTCGGCCGCGACGACGCCATCCGCGAGCGCTTCGCGGTGCTGCATCAGGCCGCCTCGGCGGCCGCCTCACCGCAGCTGCGGGAGATGGGCACCGTCGGCGGGAACCTCTGCCAGCAGGTGCGCTGCTGGTACTTCCGGCACCCCGACCTGACCTGCTGGCTGCGCGGCGGCGACACCTGCTACGCCCAGGTCGGAGACCACCGCAAGCACGGTCTGGAGCCGGGCGACTGCATCTCGGTGGCACCCAGCGACCTGGCCGCGGCCCTGCTGGCGCTGGACGCGACCGTCGAGACCAGCAGCCGCCCACAGGGAATCCCGCTGGTGGATCTCTACCGGAAGGCCGGCGACGAAGACCGCTCCACCCTGGCGCTGGCGCCGGGCGAGTTCGTGACCGCCGTAGTGGTGCCGCGCGCCCCGGACGCGAGCGCGTACGAGCGGGTCGGCGAGCGGCACGCCTGGAGCTTCGCGCTGGCCGGCGTCGCGGCCGCCCGCTTCGGCGACCAGCTGCGGTTGGCCGCGATCGGGGTGTCCAACCTGCCGCGTCTGCTCGATCCGGCCGATCCGCTGGCGGGCCTGCCCGGCCTCGAGCAGACGGCCTGGAAACGGCGGCTGCTGAGCGGCCTGGCCGGCCAGGCGCTGTCGCGCGTCTCGGGGTGAGCGCGCTCTAGAGCCGGATCAGGGTCGCGTCGGCGCCCTCGGCGCCGATCACCAGGCGCAGCACGCTGGGGTAGGCGGCGCGCCGTTTCCAGGTGGGACTGCCCGGGTTGAGGAAGAGCACGCCGTCCACCAGCTCGTTCACCGGCTGGTGCGAGTGTGCGAACACGATCACCGCTGCCCCCGGGAACCGCTTTCGCAGGCGCGCCTCACGGCCCTGGCGCGGCCCGGCGTCGTGCACCATCGCCACCTCCACGCCGCCCAGGCTCAGCTGCAGCTGCTCGGGCACCCCGGCCGCCCGCACGTCCCAGCCGTCGATGTTGCCGAGCACCGCGTGCACCGGCGCGTAGGCCTCGAGCTCGGTCAGCACGTCGGTGCTGGTGGCGTCGCCGCCGTGCAGGATCAGCTCGGCCCACTCCAGGTGCGGCAGCAGCGCCCTGGGCAGGGCGGATGCATGGTCGGGGATGTGGGTGTCGGCCAGGACGAGGACGTTCACGGCCTGGTGACGGCACCCTCGCTGGCGCTCGACACGAGCGCCGCGTACTTCGCGAACACGCCCGTCGAGTAGCGCGGAGGCGGCGCCGCCCAGCCGTCCAGACGGGCGGCGATCTCATCGTCGGACAGCTCCACCCGCAGTTCGCGGGCCTCGATGTCGAACTCGATCATGTCGCCGTTCTGCACGATCGCGATGGGGCCGCCGTGCGCCGCCTCCGGGGTGACATGGCCGGCCATCAGGCCGTGCGTGGCACCCGAGAAGCGGCCGTCGGTGATCAGCGCCACCTCATCGCCCAGCCCCTCGCCCACGATCGCCGCGGTCACGTGCAGCATCTCGCGCATGCCGGGGCCGCCCGCGGGGCCCTCGTAGCGGATCACGACCACGTCGCCGGCCTCGATCGAGCGGCTCTTGACGGCGGCGAAGCAGTCCTCCTCCGAGTCGAAGACGCGGGCCGGGCCGCGATGGCTGAGCCGCTCATGCCCCGCCAGCTTGACGACGCAGCCGTCCGGCGAGAGGTTGCCGCGCAGGATCGCGAGGCCGCCCGAGGGCTTGATCGGGCGGTCGATCGGCACCACCACCGGCTGGCCGGGGGTCTCCACCACCTGATCGGCGATCTCGCCCAACGTGCGGCCGTCCACCGTGCGCGCGCCCACGTGCACCAGCTCGCGCTTGGCCAGCTCCCGTGCCACCAGCGCCACGCCGCCGGCGTCGAAGATGTCGGTGGCCACGAACTCGCCGCCGGGCTTGAGGCTGGCCACGATCGGCGTGCGCCCGGCGATGCGGTCGAAGTCCTCGATCGAGAACGGGATGTCCAGCTCGCGGGCGATCGCCAGCAGATGCAGGACGCCGTTGGTGGATCCGCCGGTCGCCGCCACCGAGGCGGCCGCGTTCTCGAGCGCGTCGCGGGTCACGATCTGCGAGGGCCGGACGTCGTCGCGGACGAGTTGCATCACCAGCCTGCCGGCCTTTTCGGCCGCGTCGCCCTTGCCCCGGTTGAGCGCCGGAATGCCGTTCATCCCGCCCGGCGACAGGCCCAGGAACTCGAGCGCCGTCGACATCGTGTTGGCCGTGTACTGGCCGCCGCAGGCTCCGGCGCCGGGGCAGGCGGCCGACTCGACCTCGTGCAACTCCTCGGCGTCGATCCGGTCGGCCGCGTAGGCCCCGATCGCCTCGAACACGTCTTGGATGGTGATGTCGCGGCCGCGGAAGGTGCCGGGCGCGATCGTGCCGTTGTAGAGCACCAGGCCGGGCACGTCCAGCCGGCACAGAGCCATGGCCGCGGCCGGGATCGTCTTGTCGCAACCGACCAGGCAGACCACTCCGTCCATCAGGTGACCCCGCACCACCAGCTCGATCGAGTCGGCGATCACCTCGCGGCTGACCAGCGAGGCGCGCATGCCCTCGGTTCCCATCGAGACGCCATCCGACACCGAGATCGTGTTGAACTCCATGGGCGTGCCGCCCGCGGCTCGGATGCCGGCCTTCACGCGCTGCGCCAGCTCGCGCTGGTTGAAGTTGCAGGGCATCGTCTCGATCCACGTCGTGGAGACGCCGATGATCGGCCGCGCCAGGTCGTCGTCGGTGAAGCCGATGCCCTTCAGCATCGCGCGGGCGGCGGCCCGGTCTGGGCCGTCGGTAAGAGCCGCACTGTGACGCTTCGCGGGGTCGGACGGGCGGTCGTAGGGGTTACTCAACGGCGTTCACGACCTTGATGCCCCAGGCCTTGCCCGCCGCGAACAGCGCGTCCGGGTCGACCTCGTCGGCGTACCCGATCAGGTGCTGCGTGGGGTTGTCGGGCGTGGATCCGAATACGACCCGGCGGGTCACTGTCGCGTCCGGGCGCGCCAGGTGGTCACCGCGCTCGCGCGCGGCCTCGGCCTCCTCGGCCGCCGGTCCCTCTGCGTAGCCCTTGCCCATCCGGGCAAGTCTACCCGGCGGCCGCCATCGCGAGCATGCCCAGCAGCTCGGCCCGGGTCACCTCGGGGCCGGGGGTGTCGGCCAGCTCCGGCCGCCTCAGCGCCGCGTCGGCCACCGCCTCGCGGGCGGGCGTGTCGAGGTCGATCCGTGCGTGGCCCCCCAGCTCGTCCACGCGCGCAACGAGATCACCGGTGCTCACGTCGAGCGCCGTTGCCAGATCAGCCATCGCTTCGGGGGCCCGCTGCAGCATGATGGTGATCGTCGCCGGGAGCACCGCGGCGTTGGTCTGGGCGTGGCCGGTGCCGGCCACCCGGACGGTGGTCTGCGAGAGCACGTGGTGAACGGCATAGCCCGCGGAGTCAACGGCGTAGCCACATAGCAGCGCGCCGAGCGCACGATCGCCCTCGGCGATCAGCTGCGCGCCGCGCAGGGCGACGATCGTCGCGACCGGGTTGGCCCGGGGCCCGTAGAGCGCCTCCACGCCGTGGGCGAGCGCGTTCAGCGCGCTTGCCCGAAGCGCGTGCTCCGGGAGCGAGCACATCAGGGCTGGGTCGCCGATGACCAGCACCGGGCGCACGGACGGCCCCTGCTCGCGGCCCTCGATCTTGCGGTGAAGCGACGTCATCTCGGCTCCCGACAGGGTGGTCGGCACGGCCCCGACCCGGGCGCCGGTGACCGAGGCGATGGCCTTGGCCGTGTCGATCACCCGCCCACCGCCCCACGCCAGCAGGCGGCCGCCACCAGCCTCGGGCAGCAGCCGCGCAGCCAGGTCCGGCACCCGGCCCTCCCCCACCATCAGCGCCGGCATGATGCCGGGGTCGGCGCGGGGCGTGGTCAGGAGCGTCGTGTCAGAGTCCCAGCCCAGGCGCTTCACGGCACCCGCCGCGTCCTCGCCGTAGACGATCGCGCGATCGCCGTCGCGCCAGGTGAACGCGCTCATCGCTGCACCTGCGCGACCGCCACGCCACCGACCACCAGCAGCGTGCCCAGCGCCAGCCAGGGCGTGACGCTCTCGCCCAGCGTGAGCGCACCGATCACGACCGCCAGCGGCGGCACGCCGTACAGGTAGGCGACCGCGCGGGAGGCGTCGACCCGCCGCAGCGCCATCGTCCAGCCGATGTAGGCGAACAGGGTGCATCCCAGCCCCAGGTAGAGCAGGAGCGCCCAGTCCTCGGGCGACAGCCCGCGCAGGTGATCGCCCGGCGAGGGCTGCAGCAGGAACAGCAGCGGCACGGTGCCGGCCAGGGTGGCTGCGGAGCTGATGGAGGTGGTGCTGGCATGCGCGGACAGCGGCTTCACCAGCACGTTGTAGAGCGCAAACGAGAACGCCGCCACCAGCACCAGCAGCGGCCCGGCCGCGTTGTCCAGCGAGACGGCCTGCCCTGAGCCGAGCGTGACAACGACCACCACGCCGCAGAACGCCACCACCAGACCGGCCAGCCGCCAGGGCGAGAACCGCTCCAAGCCCAGGAGCAGGGCCAGCGCGAGCGTCATGCCCGGGGCGGTGCCCACGATCACGGCCGCGGTGCCCGAGGTGGTGCGCAGCTCTCCCTCGTTCAGCGCCAGGTGGTACACGGCGACCCAGCAGAGGCCGGCCACGATCACCCGTGTCCAGTCCCGCCTGCGGAGGCCGGGCAGGCCGCCGGACAGATACAGCGCGGCCGCGAAGGCCGGCGCCACCATCAGGAAGCGCGCGGCCGCGATCTCGGGGGCGGACAGCCCGGCGTCCAGCAGATGCTTGATCGCCGCAAACGCTCCCGCCCACAACACCACCACGGTTGCCAGTACCAGGTGGGCCCGGGCGTGGCTCAGATCACCTCTCCCAGCCAGGCGGCAAGGATTGGGATCACCGCCGGATCCACGGTGTGTGGCACCGGCGACTCGTGGTAGGTGACGTCGGCGCCGGCGGCGACCATGCGGTCGCGCGCCCGCCTCCCCCAGTCCACGCTGATCACGGCGTCGAGCGTGCCGTGGGCGATCGCCACCGGGTAGCCGGTGAGGCCGTCGAGGTCGAGCATGAAGCCCTCCACGGTGGGCATGAACCCGGACAGGCCGATGATGCCGGCCGGACGCTGCCGGCCCGCTGCCAGGCCCAGCGCCCAGGACATCACGCAGCCCTGCGAGAACCCGCCCAGCACGGTGCGCTCGAGCGGTACTCCGGTGCTCTCAGCCAGCCCATCCAGCCACTCGCCGGCCACCCGCATCGTCGCCAGGAACGTGGCCGGGTCCGGATAGCCGATCTCGCGGATGGCGTACCAGTGGCGGCCGCCCGGTGGGAGCGCCAGCGGCGCGCGGGGGGTGATGCCGACCAGCCTCCGCTCCGGGTCGACCAGGTCGAACAGATCGACCAGGTCGTGCTCGCTGGATCCGCGGCCGTGCAGGAGCACCAGCGCCCCCTGCGGTGGGCCGTCGGCCGGGCGGGTCAGTGCCGTGATCGGATACACGATCTGGCAGAGTAGCGCCATGGGATACGCCAAACGCGTGGAGATCAGGTGGCGGGATCTGGACGGCTTCGGGCACGTCAACAACGCCGTCTTCCTGACCTACCTGGAGGAGGCGCGGGACGAGTTCTACACCGGCCTGCTCAGCCATGACACCGTCAACCAGATGGTGCTGCGGCACACGTCGGTGGACTTCCGACGCAGCCTCGTGCAGAGCGACGACCTGGTGGACGTCGCGCTGGTCGTGATCCGAGTGGGGTCGTCGAGCGTGGTCACCCGCGAGACGATCACGTCGAGCGCGACCGGTGAGGTGGCGGCGGTGGCGGAGTCGGTGATGGTGCACTGCGACCAGGCCCGGGAGCGGTCACGGCCGTTTCCGGAGGAGGCGCGACGGCTGCTGGAGGCAGCGCTCGAGCAGGATGCGAAGGAGGGTGAGTGATGACCCATGTTGTCCACTGGGACGATTGCGAGGGGCGTGATCGCCACGCCGGCGACATCCACGCCACCTGGTTCGACCTGGGCCGGTTCGGCAGCAGCGACCGGGTCGGCCTGGGCCGGATCACCATCCAGCCGGGCCGCCGCTCCACGCCGGCTCACATCCACGGCGCCGAGGAGGAGATCTTCCACGTGCTGTCGGGGACCGGGTTGCTGTGGCAGGACGGCGAGGTCTGCGAGGTCGGGCCCGGCGACACCATCGCCCATCCGGCAAACGCGCAGACGCACACGCTGCGCGCCGGTGAGCAGGTGCTGGACGTGCTCGCCTTCGGCACCCGCGTGCCCCTGGAGCTCTGCTACCTGCCGCGTGCCGGCCACGCGTGGGCCGGGCCGACGGTGGTGGAGGCGCCCGGCATGCGCAACCTGTTCAAGCTGGACGACGCCGCCGGGGACTTTCCGTTCCCCGAGCCCGGCGAGCGCCACCCCAACGTGGCGGCGCTGACGGACGTGGAGCCGATGCCGGCGGGCCCGAAGGTGCGGGTACGACGCGACCTGGGCGCGGCCACGGGGACGGTCCGCACCGGCCTCAAGCACATCACCTCGGAGCCGGGACGGCTGGTCTGCGCGCCGCACTGCCACTCGGCTGAGGAGGAGATCTTCGTCGTGCTGGAGGGAGACGGGACGTGCGAGCTGGGCGACGAATCGTTCGCCGTGCGGCGCGGCAGCGTGATCACGAGGCCGGCGGGGACAGGGATCGCGCACGCGATCCGGGCCGGCGACGCCGGGATCGCATTGCTGGCCTACGGCACCCGCGAGCCGAACGACATCTGCTACTACCCGCGCTCGGGGAAGGTCTACCTGTGCGGCGTGGGCGTGATCGGGCGGATCGAGCCGGTCGACTACTGGGAGGGCGAGGAGCTGTGAGCGCGGAGGGCCTTGCACGTGGGCTCGTCGTGAACCTCGACGACATGATCCCGGAGCCGGAGCACCGGACGCGTCACTCCCGCGCCGTCGGCGCGCCGCCCGAGGCGGTCTGGGATGAGCTGCACGGAGTGACCATGGCGGCGCTGCCTCTGGGACGGACGCTCGAGGCGGTGCGGCTGCTGCCCGCACGGCTCTCCGGCAGGAGGCATCAGCCGTTGGCCGGACGGTCGTTCCTCGACGTGACACCGATCCCGGTGCTGTTCTCGGAGCGACCCAATGTCGTGATCTCGGCAGGCCTCAGCCAGGCATGGCGCCTGCTGGGAGGGCCGACCCCGCCGGAGCTGGACGCGGCCGCTCTGCGATCTTGGTCGCAGCCCGGGTGGATCAAGGTGGGAATGGAGTTTCGCCTCGAGCCGACGCGGCAGGGGACGTTCCTGAGCACCGAGACCCGGGTCGTCGCGACGGACGCACGCACGCGCCGGGCGTTCGCGGCCTACTGGTTCGTGATCCGCCCCGGCAGCGGCGCGATTCGCCGCGAGCTTCTGTGGGTCGTCGCCCGCCGCTCGGAGCTACGAATACTAGGTGGGCGGGTCTGAGCCCGGCGCCGGCGGGTCGGCGGTCTGGCCACCCGCGTACTCCCGGCGATCGGTGGTGGGACACCAGACCGAGGCGTGCTCGAACCGGTCGGCCATCAGCCGGGCGGTGACGTCCTGCATGGTCGCGTCCGCCACCGACGCCCGGCCGTCGGTCTCGATCACCAGCAGTCCCTCGTCGCCGTCCGGGAAGTACGTGGCCCGCACGCCGGAGCCCGAGAGCGGCTGCTTCAGCCACTCCAACCAGGACTGACGCCTGCCCCCTTTCGGCTGCCCGACGCCATCCACCGCGATGGTAGCGCGGGGACGGCTACGTGTACCAGGCCAGCGGCTTGCGGCCCGGCACCGGCCGGAAGGTCGCTCGACCCATTACTGGGCCGGCGGGCTCGCCGGCGCCGCCGGGGAGTCCGCCCCGCCGCTGCGCCGGACGAGGTAGACAGCCACCGCCAGCGCGATCGCCAGCAGGCTGAGGGCGCCCAGCTGGAGAAGCAGGTTGGTCAGGCCCCGGCCGGCGCTGGGGAAGCTCTCGATCGACGCGGTGAGTATCAGCGTCCGCCGCACAACCGCGATCAGACCGATGAGCAGGAATGGCTCGGCCGACAGCTCGTGGGTGTGGACGACAAGCGCCAGCGTGTACACGAGCTCTGCCACGATCAGCAGGAGCAGGATACGGTCGAGAACCAGCACACCGATGTTCACCGCGTTCGTGCCGTTGGCGACCGCGTGGCGCAGGTCGTTCACGGTGCCCACCAGCAGGAACCCCGCGGACACCGTCAGGAACACGCCGACCGCGATATAGATGACGGTCTCGAGCAGGTCCAGCAGCCGCTGGGTGACCTGCGGCTGCGCGTCGGCAGTCGCCATAGTGCGGCAGCCTTCAGCGTGGGTGGCCGAAACCCTTCACCGGCTGACGCGACGGTCAGCTGTACCAGGCCGGCGGATCGGCGCCGGGAGCGGGTGGCTCGGCCGGTTCGCCGCACCCATACTCCGCCCGGCCGGTGGTGGCGCACCACAGCGACACGCCCTCGAAGCGCTCCGCAAGCAGGCGGGCGGTGACGTCCTGCATGGCGGCGTCGGCGACGGACGCCCGGCCGTCCGTCTCGACGATCAGGAGGCCCTCGCCACCGTCCGGGAAGTAGGTCGCCCGCACGCCGGTACCGGAGAGCGGCGGCTTCGACCAGTGGAAGCCGATCCCCTCCAGCTCCGGCCCCCAGTCGAAGCGGTACCCGAGCGGCTCAAGGAACGCGCGCATCGCCTCGACGGGCACTGCCTGGAACCGGACTTCGAGGCGCATGCCGTCGAGTGTAGTTTTCGTCGGCTGAGGTCCCCAAGGGTCAGTCCGGGTTGTAGCAACGAAGGCATCCGCACAACATGCCGCGAACGTCGTTGGCCGTGAACCGGGGGGCGTCCTCAGCGCTCAGGTAGCCAGCCGTCGGCGTAGGCGATCCACTTCGATCTTGGAAGCCCGGCGTATGCCTTCGCATACGCCTCGCGAGCATCTGTCGTCTCGCGCTCCACGCTGGCCCCATGCCGGGCCGCGACCTCGCAGACCCGGTACATGACACCACCGCCGATTCCGCGACCACGGGCGCCGACCGCCAGCACAACCGACGGGGCGTCGCCGCTGCCAATGATCACGTGCTCCGTCCCCGGGGAGCAGTGGAAGTAGTCCCATGCAACGAGCGGCCGCTCCTCGCCCTCCACGATCAGCAGGCACTCGCCGGCGATCACGAGGAACCCCTCTTGAGCGTTCTCACGGTGGTACATGGCCATCGGCTGACCCGACTGAAGAACGTTCAGGCTGGTGCCGAGTTGCGGGAAGCGATGCCTCCCCTCAAAAGTGCAGTACACGCCGAGCGGCCCCCCGTCACGCCACCGCGACTCACGAGCATTGACGACGAACCAGCCCTTCCCGTCCGGCACCAGACCGTTCTTGGTCGCACGTAGCTGCGCCTCGGACATCACACGGATACTCTGGCAGACGCCGACACTCGCGAGGGAGTCAGTCCGGGTTCCAGCAGTGGAAGCCGATCCCCTCCAGCTCCGGCCCACAGTCGAAGCGGTACCCGAGCGGCTCGAGGAATGCGCGCAGGCCTTCGACCGGCACGGCCTGGAAGCGGACTTCGAGGCGCACGCTGGGCAGCCTATCCACCTGCCCGCGGCGCGACGGCCCGCGTCACGACCCAGCGGTGCTTGCCGATCTTGCGGTCGCGGGTGAAGCCCAGCTGCTCGTAGGTCGACAGCGCACCGTTGAAGAGGAACCCGGCGGGCACCGAGCCGGCGTCCTCTGGGTATCCCTCCACGGTGCCGCCGCCCAGTCCCGCGATCAGATCGACGGCTCCGGCCAGCGCCGCGGTGGCAACGCCCTGGCGGCGGTGGCCCTTGCCGACGTAGCAGCACGCGATCCGCCAGTCCGGCGAGGTCGTGCGGCCCTTCTCGTACGCCGCGCGGCTCTTGATCCGGGGCAGCTCGTCGGGCGTCCCGAACTGACACCACCCCAGGCAATCGTCCCCGTCGAGCACCAGCGCCGCATGGGCCGTGCCGGCCCGCACACGTTCGTGCTTGCGCGCGCAGTTCTGAGCCGCGGTGGTGTCCTTGCCGACGCCCTCGGCATGGAAGCCCATGCACCAGCAGCCGCCGAAGACCCCGTTGTTGCGCTCCACCAGCGCGGCGAACGCCGGCCACGTCGACTCATCGAGCGCCTTGACGGTGTAGGTCGGTTCGGCCATGAGATCGAGACGACCTAGAAGAGCGCGCTCGCCAGCTCCCGCCGGTACCGCAGCGCCAGCGGGTGGTCCTGGCCCAGGTCCGCGAACACCCCCACCATCACCTTGCGCAGCGCGTCGCGGGATTCGCCGCTGGAGCCGCGCACGCCGTCCAGCAGCAGCTGCAGCCCCCGCTCCGGATCTCCGGCCGCGATCGCTGCCAGCGCCGGGCCGGCGGTGTCGTCGTCGGCCAGCTCCAGGCGCGCCAGCGCGGCCAGCGCTCCGGCGTGGCCGGGCTCCAGCTCCAGCGCGCGGCGCAATGAATCCTCGTCGCCCAGCTCGACCAGCCGGTCGGCCTCGCTCGGCAGCAGCCCACGCAGGAACAGGTCGGCCGTCTGCCGCGGCACCGCGCCGGTGAACTGATCGACCATGCGGCCGTCCCGGAACGCCTTGACGGCCGGGATCCCCTGCACGCGGTACTCGGCGGCCAGGCGCGGGTTCGCGTCGACGTCGACCTTGACCATCTCGACCTGCCCGTCCAGCGCTGCCACGGCATCCTCCAGCACCGGCGTCAGCTGGCGGCAGGGGCCGCACCACTCGGCCCAGAAGTCGACGACCACCGGCACCTCGTGGGAGCGGTCGATCACGTCGCGCGCGAAGCTGTCATCGGTCGCGTCCGCGCTCAACGCTCGGGGCCCTCCTCGCCCTGCTCTCGCAGGTACCGCTCGAAGTCGCGCGCCAGGTCCTCGCCGGTGGCGGGATCCTCGGCGTCGGCGGCCGACTCCAGCTGCTCGATGTACGCGCCCAGCTCGGGGTCGTCGGCCACGGCGGCGGCCACCCGCACGGCGTACTCGCTCGCGGCCCGCTCCAGCTCGCCGCTCGGCCCGGGGGTGCCGGTCAGGTCGGACAGCCGCTCCAGCAACGCCACCGCGGCGCGCGGGTTGGGCGTGGCCGAGATGTAGTGGGGCGTGGCGGCCCACAGGCTGGCCGAGCGCAGGTCGGCCCGGCCGCAGGCATCATGCAAAACGCCCACGATCCCGGTGGGGCCCTCGTAGTTCGACCTCGTCAGCTGCAGCCTGGCGATCAGCTCCTCGTCGGACGCGGTGGACGACACCGGCACCGGGCGCGTGTGAGGCGTGTCGGCCAGGAGCGCGCCCAGCGTCACCACCAGCCCCACGCCGATGTCGCCGGCCAGCCCGCAGATGGCGTCGGTGTAGGCCCGCCAGCGCATGTTCGGCTCGGGGCCGACCACGATCACGATGTCGTGCTGCTCGGAGGCCATGATCTCGGTCTCGGGCCACTCCACGTCGCGCACCCGGCCGTCGGTGAGCGTGACGGTGGGCCGCGTCTGCTGGTAGTCGACGAACGGATCGGGATCGATCGACGCGAACCGCTCCGCGCCGGTGGCCACACGCAGGTAGCCGGCCGCCAGGCTGGCGGCCCCGCCGGCGTCGTTCCAGCCCCGGAATGCCGCCACCATGGTCGGCCGGTTCAGCTTCGGCGTCGACTCGATGGTGATGTGCTCCACGTTAGGAGTGTCGCACAACCGTTCCAGCACCGATACTTCCGAGCGTGACCGGTGCAGATGTAATCGTGATCGTATGGCTGACGCTGTCGGCGCTGGTCGGCCTGCGACGCGGGTTCGCCGCCCAGGTGCTGGCGCTGGCCGGGTTCGCCGCCGGCGCCTGGCTGGGATCGCGGCTGGCGCCGTACGCGCTGTCCGACAGTGCCCGCGCCGAGTGGGAGCCGGTGGCCGCGCTGCTCGGCGCGGTGATTGGCGGCGCGATGGTGCAGGCCGCGACCAACCCGCTCGCGAACGCCGTTCGCCGCAGGGTGCTGATCGGCCCGCTGGCGACCGTCGACGGCGCCGGCGGCCTGGTCGCAGGCACGGTGCTGGGGCTCGCGGTCGCCTGGCTGGTGGCGGTGACCGCTATCAACCAGCCCGGCCTGGGCCTGCGCCACGAGGTGCAGTCCTCAACGATCCTGCCGCGGCTGGTGCGCTGGGTGCCAGCCCAGTCGCTGATCGACGCGATCGCCCGGTTCGATCGCCTGCCGGTGCTGGGCGTGGGCGGGGTCGCCAGCCTGCCGCCGCCCGACCGGTCGGTGCCGGTCTCGCCGGCGGTGCGGCGGGCGGAGCGGAGTGTGGTGATGGTCGAGGGATCGTCCTGCGGCCTAACGCTGCAGGGCACGGGGTGGGTGGCTCGGCCGGGCGTGGTCGTGACCAACGCGCACGTGATCTCGGGCGAGCACGAGACCCAGGTGATCACGGACACGGGCGCGCTGAATGCCGTCCCCGTCTTCGTCGACCCGTCCAAGGACATCGCGCTGCTGCGGGTGCACGGCCTGACCGATCCCCCGCTGGCGACGCGGGACGGCACGTCCGGAGGCACCGGGGTGGCGCTGATCGGCTACCCGGGCGGCGGTCCGCTGACTGCGGCTCCAGGACGCGTCGGCCAGTCGCAGTTCATCGTCACGCAGGACGCCTACGGCCACGGTGTGGCGCAGCGCACGGTGGTGCCGATCCGGGGCAGCGTGCTGCACGGCGACAGCGGCGGCCCGGTGGTCGACCGCTCCGGTCACGTCCTGGCGATGATGTTCGCGGCCACGGAAACCGGCGGCGGCGGATTCGGCGTCTCGATGGACGACATCCGGCACGCCTTGGCTTCGCCCGAGCAGCGGGCCGACACGGGGCCGTGCGTCGGCTGACAGCCGGCTTGGGTCGCAACGCTCTAGGATCCGCCCATGACCTCGCGCATCGCACGCAACCTGGCGACCGCGGCCGTTGTGATCTGCCTGCAGCTGACGGCCACGGTCATGACCCTGCGCAGGGATCCCATCCAGAAGTTCCAGGGCGCCGCCATCAGCGGCATGCTCTGGGTCGGGCTCAGGCCCCGCGACTGACCGCACGCGGAAGCGGGTGCAGCCGCCGCAGCGCCTCGGCCAGCGCTTCCAGGGCGGCCAGGTTGTGTCCCTCGAGCACGTCGTCCACGTGGCGCAGCGCAATCTGCATGCCGCCCGCGAGCGGCTCGAAGCCCTCGTGGCCCTTCAACGGGTTGACCCACATGAGCGTGTCGGCCTGGCGGGCGATCGTCGCCAGCTCGCCGTCCAGCAGCGACAGGTCGCCGCGCTCCCAGCCGTCGGACGCGATCACGACGACGGCACCGCGGGTGAGGCCGCGGCGGCCGAACACGCGGTTGTAGGCGGCCAGCGACTCCCCGATGCGAGTGCCCCCGCCCCAGTCCGACAGGGCCATGCTGGCGCGGGCCATGGCCACGTCGGGATCGCGGCCGGCCAGGTGCGGGGTGAGGCGGGTGAGCCGGGTGCCGAAAGCGAAGGCCTCGACGTAGCGTGAGGCGCCCTCGCGGGCCGACAGCGCCTGCAGGAACATGACCAGGGCACGAGCGTAGGGCTCCATCGAGCCGGACACGTCCACCAGCACCACCAGCTTGCGCGGCACCAGCTTGGGCCGGCGCCAGCGGCGGTCGAGCGGGATCCCCTCGGAGCGCATCGACTGGCGCAACGTGTTGCGCTGGTCGAGCACACCGGGGGCATGCGCGGGCTGGAGCCGGCGAGAGCGGCGCACGGCGGTGCAGCGCGGCCAGGTCGTCCATCAGCCGGCGCACGCGGCGCAGCTCGTCGTTGGTCATATGGGCGAAGTCGCGGTGACGCAGCAGCTCATCACGGGCGGCGGCGACGCCGTGCGATCCTGCGGTCGTCCTCGTCGTCGGGGCCGGCACGGCGCCCTCCTCGGACCCGGGCGGAGGCGGCAGCATCGGGCGCTCCTGGCTGAGCACGTCGCCGGAGGCATCGGAGGGCTGGCGCGGCTCCCGCTCCCAGTAGGCGGTGAAGGCGGCGTCGAAGATGTCGAGGTGGTCGTGGCGCGCGACCAGGGTGCAGCGGAGCGCGTGGTACACCTGCTCACGATCGGCCAGGTCGACCAGCGCCAGCCCACGCATGGCGTCCTGCAACCGGCCGGGGCCGACCTCGAGGCCGGCCTCGCGCAGGATCCGGCCGAATGTGACCAGCTTGCGGGTGACCGCATCGCCGGGGTTCGGAGCGGCTCGGTCTTCACTCACAGGTACCGCGCGCTTCGCCGACCAGCTCGCGCAGGCCGGCGTCACGAACGCGCTCGACGTCCTCGTGGTACTTCAGCACCGAGCCGAGGGTGGCGTCCACCACGCCGGCGTCCAGCTCCTGCTGGCCGAGGGCGAGCAGCGCCTGCGTCCAGTCGATCGTCTCGGCAACGCCCGGCGTCTTCGCCAGGTCGAGCCGGCGCAGCTCCTGCACGAAGGCGGCGGCCTCGGCGGCCAGGCGCTCCGGGACGCCGGGCACGCGGGCGCGCACGATCTCGATCTCGCGCTCCAGCGAGGGGTGCGCCGATCCAGTGGTAGAGGCAGCGGCGCTTGAGGGCGTCGTGCAGCTCGCGCGTGCGGTTCGACGTCAGGATCACCAGCGGGCGCGCGCGTGGCCCGGATCGTCCCGATCTCGGGGATCGTGACCTGGAAGTCGGAGAGCAGCTCCAGCAGGAACGCCTCGAACTCGTCGTCGGCGCGGTCGATCTCGTCGATCAGCAGCACCGGCGGCTGTGGGTCGTCGTTCTCGATGGCGTCCAGCAGCGGCCGGCGCTCGAGGAACTCCCGGCCGAACAGCTCGTGCAGGCGCTCCTTGCCGCCGCCGGCCTGGGCGGCCTCGAGCGTGCGGATATAGAGCAGCTGGCGCGCGTAGCTCCAGTCGTAGAGCGCGTGGGCGACGTCGATGCCCTCGTAGCACTGCAGCCGGATCAGGCGGCCGCCGGTGATGTCGGCGAGCACCTTCGCCAGCTCGGTCTTGCCGACGCCCGCCTCGCCCTCCAGCAGCAGCGGCTTCTCGAGCACCAGCGACAGGTGCAGCACGGTGGCCAGCCCGCGATCGGCCAGGTAGGCGTGTTCGCGGAGCGAGTCGGACAGCGCATCGACGGCGTCAGGCGGCATGGCTCCACGATACCAGGGAGGTTTCGCGCGACCCGCAGCCCGTCACGCGTGCGTCACGCCCGCGTAACGCAACACCTGCGCCTGGCACCGGTGTGGCATTCGTGGCAGGCGGTGCAACCAGTCCGGAGTCCGTACGCAGACCCAGATCCGGCGATCTTCTGTCACAACCCGCGTTCCACGACGCCTGGCCCCCGTGACGCCGGTGGCATGGCGGTCACGCCCACGTGACGCAACACCTGCGCCTGGCACCGGTGTTGCATTCGTGGCAGGCGTCTCGAGGTGGGCGGGCTAGCTGGTAATGCCGGGCTGTGACGTGCTGGTGTTGTCGATGCCTCCGTCGATCACGATCGTCTGGCCAGTGATGTAGCGCGCCTGCGGCGATGCCAGGAAGGCGATCGTGTCGGCCACCTCCCCCGGGCTGCCCAGCCGCCGCATCGGCACCAGCTTGGCCAGCTCCTCGAGGTCGTCGCCGTACTGACGCATCCCCTCGGTGTCGATCCAGCCGGGGGCGACGCAGACGACCCCGATGTCGTACTTGCCCCACTCCACGGATAGCACCCGCGCCAGCGCCTCGGTGCCGGCCCGCGCCGCCGACGAGTGCGCCATCCCGGGAATCCCGCGCGTCGGGCACAGCACGATCGAGATGATGCGCCCGCCGCCGTGCTCGATCATCCAGCGCCTCGCCACCTGCTGGGTGAGGTACCAGGGCGCGTCCAGGTTCAGCCGCCGCACCGCCGCCCAGCCGTTCGGCGAGATCTCCTCAGCCGGCGCCGTGAACTGCCCGCCGGCGTTGTTGACCAGCACGTCGATGCGCCCGAACCGCTCCAGCGCCAGGTCGATCAGCGTGTCCGCCACCTCGGGCTCGCGGATGTCGCCGGACAGCACCGCGCAGTCGTCGCCGATTCGCCCTCGCACCTCCTCCAGCGGCTCGGGCCTGCGGCCGGCGATCACCATCCGGCAGCCGTCGCGGTGCAGCGCCAGCGCCGTCGCCCGGCCGATGCCGGTGCCGCCCCCGGTGACGATCGCGACGCGGCTCACCGGTCGGCCCGATAGCTGTCGGCGCTGTGCGCGAGCATGCCCTGTGCCAGCCGCTCCGCCGCCAGCGATCCTGCCAGCGACATCTCCGCCGACCGGTCGATCAGCTCGCGCGTGATCTGCAGCGCGGCCTGCGGCTGCTCCGCCAGCTTCTGGGCCCACTCCAGCGCCGCCGACTCGGCCTCGCCCGCCGGCACCACCCGGTTGACCACGCCCAGCTCCAGCGCTCGGTCCGCGTCGAACCGCTCGCCCAGCAGGATCAGCTGCTTCGCGCGGGCCGTGCCCAGCAGCCGCACCAGCCGCGACATGCCACCGGCGCTGGGCAGGATCCCCAGCGACACCTCCGGCAGACCGAACCTGGCCGTCTCGTCGGCCACCCGCAGGTCGGCCGACAGTGCCAGCTCGAGGCCGCCCCCGATCGCCCAGCCCGAGATGGCCGCGATCGACGGCTGCGGCAGCTCCGGCAGCAGCTCCCAGATCCGGCCCGGCCCGCGGTAGTAGCGGATCGTCTCCTCGGGGCTGGGGTCGGTGAACTCCGTCAGGTCGGCCCCCGCCGAGAACGCCTTCGCGGAGCCGGCCACGACCACCACCCTGCTGCCCGTCACGTCATCGGAGCCGAGCGCGGCGATCAGCTGCGCGGCCATCTGCTCGCTGAGCGCGTTCAGCTTGGCCTCCCGCTGCAGCCGCACGATGCAGACCTCGCCGTCCCGCGTGGTTGTGACCATCGCCTCACCCATGCCGGGCGAACATAGCCGACCGCGATCGTCCCGTGCCGAAGGTTCAGTCGTCCCGCGGGCATGCCGATACACGTTTCACATGTCAACCCGGCGCAGCATCCCCGAGCGCGACCGGCGTGAGCTTGAAGTTCTGCACCGCGTCGCCGTCGCTCTGACACAGTCGCTTTCGACGACCGACGTCCTGCGCGCCCTGACTCGCGAGCTGGTGTCGGGCGTGGAGCGCGCCTCCGAGTGCGCCATCTCGCTCTGGGACAGGCAGCGCGACGTGCTGATCGACGCCGCCGCGCACACGGTGCACGGCCCGCCGGCCTGGCCCCGCGGCCAGGTCGAGAACCCGCTCGAGGAGTACCCCGCCACCCGTGCGCTGCTCAAGCGCGGCCGCGGCTGGGGCGAGTACCGGGTGTCCGATCCCGAGCTCAGCAGCAACGACCGCGCCGTACTGGAGCTGTGGGGCTGGCGCTCCATGATCGAGCTGCCGCTGGTGGTCGAGGGCCGCTCCGTCGGCCTGATCGAGGTGGCCGACTACCGGTCGTCGCGGGCATGGTCGCAGCGCGACATCGCCTTCTGCCAGACGATCGCCAGCCAGGCCGCGATGGCCGTCCGAAACGCCCAGCTGTACGAGGGGCTGCAGGAGCAGGCCGACCGCGACTCTCTGACCGACCTGCTCAATCACCGCGCCTTCTACCAGCGGCTGGGCCAGGAGCTGAGCCGCGCCCAGCGAGACGGCACCCGGGTCGGCGTGATCACGCTCGACCTCGACAACTTCAAGGCCCTGAACGACTCGCGCGGCCACCTGGCCGGCGACAAGGCGCTGGTGCTGGTGGCCTCGGCGATCCTCGGTTGCGCGCGCCAGAGCGACGTGGCCGGCCGCCTGGGCGGCGACGAGTTCGCGCTGATCCTGCCCGGCGCCGGCGACGAGGTCGAACTGGTGGGGCGGCGGGTGCTGGCCGCCATCACGTCCAAGGCCGGCGCGGGCGCCTCGCTCGGCATCACCATCGCGGAGCCGGGTGAAACCGATCCGCTGCTGGTGATGGCGCGCGCCGACCGCTCGCTGCTCGAAGCCAAGCGCGCCGGCAAACGGACCTACAGGCTGTCGGCATGACGCGCCGGTTCGCACAGGACGACCGGAACCGCCGTGAGCTGGAGGTGATGCATCGCCTGGCCGTGGAGCTGCCTCGCATGCTGACCGTGACCGGCGTCACCGACCTGCTGGCCGAGCATCTGGTGCTGGCCACGCGGCGCGCCGGCGAGTGCACGATCTCGTCCTGGGACGCGGGCCACGACCAGCTCACGATCATGTCCGTCTACGAGCTCGGCACCGGCATCGCCGAGGATCAGCGAGGGGAGCAGTTCGTGCTGGACGACTGGCCGCACAGCCGCGCCCTGCTGGCCGAAGGCACCGCCTACGGCGAGTACCGCCGCGACGACCCGGCCTGGAACCAGCGCGTGCGCGACCAGCTGGACGAATGGGAATGGAAGACCTGGATCGCATTGCCGCTGGTGGTCGAGGCGCGCTCGGTGGGCCTGATCGAGGTGGTCGACCACCAGACCGACGAGCGCTGGTCACCGCACGACATCGCCTTCTGCCAGACGATCGCCGGCCAGGCCGCGATGGCCGTACGGAGCGCGCAGCTGCATGAGGGCATCCGCCGGCAGGTGCTGCACGATCAGCTGACCGGCCTGCTCAGCCACCGCGGGCTGCACGAGCAGCTGGAGGCGAGCCTGGTCGCGGCCAACGCCGGCGGCGGCGAGCTGTCGGTCGTGGCCTTCGACCTGGACGGCTTCCGGGCGGTCAACGACCGCGACGGGCACGCGGCCGGCGACCTGGTGCTGCGCCGCGTGGCCGACGTTCTGCGCGAGGAGTCGCGCGACTGCGACATCGCCGCGCGCATCGGCGGAGACGAGTTCCTGCTGGTGCTGCCCGGCGTCGGCGACGACGGCCCCGCCATCGCCGACCGCGTCGTCCGCCGCATGGCGGAGCGCACCGGCGTATCGCTGTCCGCCGGCGTGGCGCAGGCGCAGCCGCGGGAGCGGGACGCGCGTGTGCTGATCGACCGTGCCCAGAGCGCGCTGCTGGAATCCCGGCGCTCAAAGCCGCGCCGGAGCCGCTCCGCCTGAGCTTCATTCCGGCGGATCACGCATCTACACTGCGGTCAACACCAGCGTGGAGGTGATCAGATCCGCTGCCTGCTGCTTGATGCGACCATGCGACCGACCAGCCTCGTCTCGCGCGAGCGCGCCGTGACGCTGGTGGTCTGCGGCCACGCGCAGGTGATCGCCGAGGACGAAGAGGTGGTCTACCGCTCCCAGCATCTGCGGCTGGCGCTGCCCGTGATCCTGCAGGTGCCGGCCTACGTGGAGCTGCGCCCGATCGTCAAGCACACGGTGGTGCGTCGGGTGCTGTTCTGCCGCGACAACTGGCGCTGCGCCTACTGCGGCCGCGACGGCGGGCCGCGCGATCTCACCGTCGACCACGTGAAGCCGCTGTCTCGCGGCGGCGAACACGCCTGGGACAACGTGGTGGCAGCCTGCCGCCGCTGCAACCACCGCAAGGGCAGCCGGCTCCCCTACGAGGCGGGCATGTACCCGCGCAACGTGCCGAAGCGGCCGGACATGGTGCAGGTGGCCTGGGCGGGGCGGCTGACGCACCCGCTGCAGCGGCAGTACGTGGCGCAGTGGCACAAGGTGCCGGAGGCGGCTCTGTAGCCTCCGAGCGCGGCTACGCCGAAGCCTCTGCTGTACTCGGCGGGAGCCCGCCGCTGTCGGGCCGGCTCCCTTCAGTCAGTGCGCAGTTGCGCCGCCATCCCCAACGCGCTCTGCATCTGAGCCGCCACCGGCCCCGGCACTCCGTCCCCCACCGCCCGCTCGTCCAGCGTCACCACCGGCATCACCTCGCGCACGCTCGAGCTGGTGAACACCTCGCCGGCCGCGAACAGTCGCTCGATCGCAAACGCGTCCTCCACCACCTCGATACCGCGCGCTGCCGCCGCGGCCAGCAGAGTGTCGCGCGTGACCCCGGCCAGGATGCCCAGGTCGAGCCCAGGCGTGCACAGCCTCTCGCCCTCCGTGAACCACACGTTCGACGTCGGCCCCTCCAGCACGATCCCCTCGGCCGACACGAACACCGCATCGTCCGCCCCGCGCCGGTGAGCCTCCCGCTGGGCCGCCATGTTCACCGCGTAGCTCGTCGACTTCACGCCCGGCAGCAGCCACGGCGACGAGCGCCGCGCGTGCGCGCCGATCGCCAGCTGCAGCGAGGCCAGCGCCACGCCACGCTTGCGCTGCTGCTCGAGCCCCTCCGGCAGCGCCGTCACCAGCGCGAACCCGACGCCGTCTTGCTCCGCCTCGCGGCCACCCGTCCACACCACCCGCAGCACGCAGCCCGGCACCGCCGCCGCTGCCACCGCCTCCAGCGCCAGCGGCCCCAGCCGGGATGGGTCGGGCGCCGGCAGGCCCAGCACCTCGGCCGACCCCACCAGCCGCGCCAGGTGCGCGTCCAGCCGGAACGGCACCCCCTCGTAGACCCGCATCGTCTCGAACGCGGCCCGGCCCCGCAGCACCCCCGCGTCGTCCGCGTGCAGCAGCGGCTGCTCCGGGTCGACAACGCCGCGGCCGAGCAGCGCCACCGCCAGCGGCGCGTTGCGGGGAGAGGGCACCGGCATCGAGCTCTAGACTAGCGACGTGGCCGAGGTCGTGGAACTGTGGACGGACGGCGCCTGCTCGGGGAATCCCGGGCCGGGCGGCTGGGGCGCGATCCTGATCTGGAACGGCCACGAGCGCGAGCTGTCCGGCGGCGAGGCCGACACCACCAACAACCGCATGGAGCTGATGTCGGTGATCATGGGCCTGGCCGCCATCACGCGGCCGATGGACGTCGTCATCAACACCGACTCTGCCTACGTGGAGCAGGCGTTCACGAAGGGCTGGCTGGAGCAGTGGCAGCGGAACGGCTGGCGCACCGCCGCCAAGCAGGCCGTCAAGAACCAGGATCTGTGGCAGCGCCTGGCCGAGGAGGCCGCCCGTCACAACGTTAGCTTCCAGCGCGTGCGCGGCCACACCGGCGTCGAGATGAACGAGCGCGCCGACCAGCTGGCCGTTGCCGAGCGCGACCGCTACGCCACGGTATGACGCAGGGCACCTCGACACGCAAGCGCCACGCGCTGGGTCTGTTCGACGGCATCGCGGCCGACTACGACCGCTGGGCGCAGCTGCTCTCGTTCGGCAACGACCGCCGCTGGCACGACCTGCTGGTGGACCGGCTGGCGGTCGGGCCCGACTCGGTCGTGGCCGATGTCGCCACCGGCACCGCCGCCGTCGCCATGTCGATCGCCTGGCGCCACGGCAGCCGCGTGATCGGGATCGACCAGAACCAGGCGATGCTGGCCCGCGGCCGCGAACGCGTGGCGGCGAGCGGGCTGGACGGCCGCATCGAGCTGGTGCAGGGCGAGGCCGAGGCGCTGCCGCTCGAGGATGCCTCGGTGGACGCGCTCGTGCACACCTACCTGCTGCGCTACGTCGACGACCCGCCCGCGGTGCTGCGCGAGCTGGCCCGCCCGATCCGCCCCGGCGGCGAGATGGCATCGCTCGAGTTCTTCGTGCCCGCGGGCGCCTGGCACCCGGCCTGGTGGGCCTGGACGCGGATCGGCCTGCCCGCCGTGGGCGCGGCCGGCGGCCCCGGCTGGTATCGCACCGGCCGCTTCCTGGGCCCCAGCATCGAGCGCTTCTGGCACGACCACCCGCTGGAACAGGTGCTGGGCTGGTGGCACGATGCCGGCATCGGCAACGTCCGCGCCCAGCGGCTATCCGTGGGCGGCGCGGTCATCATCCGCGGCACCAGGACCTGAACACACACACCGAAGGAGACCCAGATGGCCACCGTCGACCTCAGCACGCTTCCCGTCAAGCCCACCAGCTTCGGCCGCTGGCAGCAGTTGAACGGCCCGCTGGGCCTGCAGGCGTTCGGCATGAACGCGATCGTCTGCGACCCCGGCGAGGAGTTCGACATCGCCCACAACGAGTCCGAGACCGGCCACCAGGAGGCCTACGTCGTGGTCAGCGGCCGGGCCGTTTTCACCATCGGCGACGACCGCATTGAGGCGGGGCCGGGCACGGTCGTGTCCGCCCCCGACCCGGCGGCGAACCGCGCCTACGAGGCGCTCGAGCCCAGCACCCGCATCGTCTGCATCGGCGCGGCGCCGGGAGCGGCCCACCCGTACGGTGAGTGGATCGACGAGGACGAGCCGGAGGGGCACTGAGCGGCCCGCGCTAGGAACAGAAGCTCGCGATCACACGGTCGAGGGCGTCCACGCAGCGGTCGAGCTGGTTCAGGTCGACCCACTCGACGTCGGCGTGGGCGCCCTCCCCGCCGGGGCCGAAAATGACGGTGGGGATGCCGGCGGCCGAGAAGATCGCGCTGTCCGCCCAGAAGGGGACGCCGATCACGGGCACGTCGCCGCCCAGTGCCTCGCGGGCGGCGGTCACGATCGCCGAGTCCGCGTCCACCTCGAACGGGTCACGCACCAGCGTCGTGTGCAGCTCGGCCAACAGATCGTGGCCGGCCTCGGTGATCGCATCCAGCATCGCCGACAGCTCGGCCTCGACGCTCTCGGCTGTCTCGCCAGGCAGCGTCCGGCGCTCCAGCTGCAGCCGGCAGCTGTCCGGGTAGGTCGAGAGCTCGCGGCCGCCGTCGATGATCGAGGCGTGGATCGATCCCGGGCCGAGCAGCGGGTGGCCTTCGCGGGCGGCCAGCTCGGCGGACATCTGCTCGAGGCCGACCAGCACGTGACCCATGCGGGCGATCGCATCGACGCCGTCCTGCGGGCGCGAGCCGTGCGCCGCGCGGCCGCCGACCACGATCCGGTGCCAAGTGAAGCCCTTGTGCGCGACAGCGACGCTGATCTCGGCGCCTGTCGGCTCGGTCACGATGGCGGCGTCTGCCGTGACCGTCTGCGCCACCGCCTGGGCACCGGCCGACGCGAACTCCTCGTCGCAGACCGCGGCCACCACCACGTCACCGGCCAGCCCGCGCTCGGGGGCAGCCGCCGCGGCCACCATGATCGCGGCCAGGCCGGCCTTCATGTCGTAGGCACCGCGCCCGTAGAGCCGCTCGCCCTCGACGCGGGGCCGGAAGGGATCGCTCATGCCGTCCACCCCGACCACGTCCATGTGCGCGTTCAGGAGCAGCGTGCGGCCGCCGCCGCTGCCGCGGGCGCGCCCGACGGCGTTCGGCCGGCCGGGCTCGGCGTCTGACACGTCCACCTCGAGACCGCGCGCCTCCAGCCAGCCGCCCACGAACCGCGCGATCTCGGCCTCCCCCGCCCCGCCCGGCACCAGGCTGGGGTTGACGGAGTCGATCGCGACCAGCTCGGCCAGCAGCGCACGGGCGTCTTCCATGCGCGCCACATTAGCGAGCCAGGCGGGCCCGGGACTGGACGATCCGGACACAATCTCGGTCACTGCGCGTGCGCGTCGGCGTAGGCGTGCGCCTCGGCCACCACCTGGTCGAACGAGACGCCCAGCCCCCGCTGGAATGCCTCGCGCACCTGGGCCTCGCCGTAGACCGCTCCGTGGTGCGCGGCGTGCATGGCGTTGAACGCCTTCGCCAGCCGGGCGATGCCCGCCGCGCCGCCGTGGCGCTCCATGATCACCGCCGACATGGCCTGACCGTCCTCGTAGCAGAGGTCGACCGCGGCCGGGGTGCGCAGCCCCCAGTCGGTGACGCGCGTGCGCCAGACCGTGATCGACGGGAAGCCGCCGCTCGCGTACAGGTGCGCGATGCTCCCGAGCGTGAGGTGCACGCCCAACGTGCGCAGGTAGCTGTCCTCCTCGTACATCGCAAGGCCCTCAATCAGGCTGTGCGGCGAGCGGCCCAGCATCCCCATGCTGGCCACGTGCGTCAGCTCGTGGGCGATGGTGCCGTCCCGCTCCAGCACGTTGCCGGGGCCCCACACCGGCCACTCGATGTAGGCGACGCCGTTGATCACGAAGCCTTCGGGCAGCTCCTTGCGGAAGATCTTGACGCCCGACAGTTGCTGCCCCTGCTTGCGGGTGCTGATCACGAAGATGACCGGGTGCGCGGCGGCCCGGTCGCGCCCGAACAGGCCGGTCAGCCGGGGCACCACCTCGTCGGCATCCGACAGGATCTGCGTGGCGTCGTTCGCCGCTTCGACCGCCTCGTAGATCACGGTCGTGTGCTTCCCCGTCAGCACCGACGGCACCTCGAACAGGCGCAGGCCGTAGGCCTTCGTGTGGACGGCCTTCCGGGCCGAGATGTCGGCCACCACGCGCCAGGCGCCCTCGCTCTCGCTCGCCAGCATCACCCGGTCGCCCAGCTTCACCCAGTTCGACAGCGGCGCCGGCGAGAACCGCGCGCTGATCGACACCCGCACGCCTACCGATCCGGGGTCGGGCACTTTCACCGGCTTCGCGGTCATCTTGACGGCGCCGATCGGCAGCCGCCCGAACCAGGTCTGCAGGTCGTCCAGCGTGCTCTGGTTCGCGAACGTGCCTGCCGCCTGCACCACCGGCGCGGCGTCGGCCATGCGGTGCAGCGCGAGCGCCTTCAGGTACGTCTCCACCGCCGGCCTGGCCGCGCTGAAGCGCTCCGCAGTGGTCATCGCGTCGGCCGGCGAGGGCGCGGTGGAGGGCGGGTGCGAGGACGGTCCGATACCGCACCCAGGAAGCGCCAGGAGCAACAGGCAGATCAGGGGTGTCAACGATGAACGGCGCACTGGTGCATGCATCGGCGCGCCGCCGCTCAGGCTTCAGTCCTTCACTGCTGCAGCTCTTCGGCGTAGCTGGCCGAGCGGCGCGAGACGCGGCCGTCCTCCCCCACGTCGTAGTAGCCCATCCGCCACAGCGGCGGCGAGTACAGGTGCAGCGAGGTGGTGACATGCCCCGCGGCGTTTCGCACGTCGTGGATGCGCGACGCATCGAACCGGAACGACTGCCCGACGTCGTAGCGCGTGGTGTCGATGCCCGAGCCCAGGCACAGCCGGTCCTCGTCGAGCGCTCCGTCCACGATCCGCACGGCTCCGCCGGACAGGTCGTGATCGTGCAGCCCGGTGTCCTGCGTGCCGCTCCAGCAGATCAGCCACACGTCCAGGTGGTGGTCGCGGTAGAGCTCGGTGTAGATGCGCTCCTCATCGCTGTGCCGGACGAGGTGCTGCCACAGCTCGGTGCGCTCGGCCAGCTCGCCGGCCAGTGCCTCGGCCTGCTCCGGATCGAGGTCGTGGTCGCCCAGCCGCTCGCGGAAGAAGCCGTGCAGATCGGTGTCGCGGTCGCTCATGGTCGCTCCATCTGGTCGAACAGCCTGAGGGGATTGGTGTGCGCCACCGCGTCCTGCACGGCCGCACCCAGGTCGGTCAGCGCCCGCCCAACCGGCAGCGGGCTGATGACCGGTATATCGGTGCCGAGCACGATCTGCTCGACCCCGTAGGTGGCCATGCCGCACTCGAGCGCCAGCCGTCCGCAGGACGCGGTGTCCAGGTACAGGTTGCGGTCGATCGCGCGCGTCTCGCCGCTGAACGCCCGCCAGCGCTCCTCCAGGAAGGGCGCGCCGCCGGCCATGATCGCGAAGCAGACGCGCAGGCCGGGCCAGCGTGACGCGCCCAGCGTGCGCCAGCCGAAGAAGGCCCGGATCGACAGGCCCGGGTAGACGCCCAGGTTCGGCCACCAGATCGGCATGCCCGCATCGCACGCGTATGGCCGCGTCTCCGGCGCCGGCCCCGGATGCACGAACAGCGCGGCACCGCGGCGCTCCAGCATGTCCAGCAGCGGTGCCACCCGCTCGATCGCATCCGGCCCGGCCAGCGCCTCGCTGGGCAACGAGGCGCCCACGAAGCCGCGGTCGAGCGCCGCCTCCACGGTACGCGCGCCGGCGTCCGGGCAGGCCAGCGGAGCCGCCGCCCAGCCGGCCAGCCGCCCGTCCGACTGCTCGATCAGGCCGGCCAGGCCGTCGTGGTAGGCGCCGATCAGCTCCAGCGACTCCGCCTCCGGCAGCGCCTCGATGCCAAGCGGCGTCGACAGCGAGATCACGGCCCGCTCGATGCCGGCGGCATCGAGCGCCGCCAGCCTGGTGTCAAGCCGGTGCCGGTTGAGGTCGACCGCCCCCGCCGGCTCGTGCGCCATGACCAGCACCGGGGTGTCGCCGCCGGCCTCCAGGTACGGCGGAGAGCGGCGGGCGCGCAGCGCGTCCACCAGCGGGCGTGGCCAGAGGTGTTGGTGGACGTCGGTTCGCATCTTCGTGGTGAAACGATTAACATCTGATTGTGCCGAACCACCGCCCGGAACGCAAGCGGGCCACGCTGCGGGAGCTGTCCGAGATCACCGGCCTCTCCACCGCGGGCGTCTCCTACGCCCTGCGCGGCCAGCGCGTGTCCCCCGCCACCGAGCAGCGCGTGCGCGCTGCGGCCGACCGCATCGGCTTTCGCAGCGACCCGATCGCACGCGCCCTGCGCGGCGGCCGCACCGAGCTGGTCGGCGTGGTCGGGGGCAGCCTCGCCGACCTCTGGCACCAGCAGTTCGTGACCAGCCTGCAGGGCAGCCTCCGCCGCCACGGCCTGCGGATGGTGCTGGCCGACGCCGCAGGCGATGCGCAGGAGGAGCTGGCCTTGGCGCGCGACCTGGCAGCCCAGCGCTGTGACGGCCTGATCGTGCTGCCGATCGATCCCAGCGCACCGGACTGGCGGGCGATCGCCGCCGCCACACCCACGGTGTCGGTGAACGCCTCGCTGCCCGCGCCGGCCGGATCGATCAGGTTCAACTCACTCGCCGGCATCGCCCTCGCGCTCGACCACCTGCGGGACCTGGAACACCGCGACATCGTGGTGCTGGGCGGCGGGCCGCACGTCGCACCGCGCCGGGCCGGCGTGCGCCGCGTCCGCTGCGGGTTCGCCGACGACGAGGCCCGCGCCGCCGCCGCGCGTGTGCTCGCCGGCACGCGTGCGCCGACAGCCGTGTTCGCGCTCTCCGACTCGATCGCCTGCGGCGCCTACCAGGCCTGCCGCGACGCCGGCCTGCAGGTGGGCGGAGATATCAGCGTTGTCGGCTTCGACGACATCCCGATCTCGCGCCTGCTCGATCCGGCGCTGACCGCGGTGGGATGGGACACGCCGCGAGCGGCGGTGAGCGCGGCCCAGATGCTGGTCGATGCGATCGCCGGCCGCGCCGCCGGCGAGATGGTGATCGAGCCGCGGCTGCACGTGCGCGCGAGCACCGCGCCGGCGCCGCTGTAGGCTCACGGCCATGCTGGACGAGCTGATCCGCGCCGTCGGCGCCGACCACGTGGTGCGCCCGGCGCCGGCCGAGTACCTGAACGACGCTACCGCCCGCGGCCTGCGCGGATCGGCGCTGGCGGTGGTGCGGCCGGCGGACGCGGCCGAGGCGGCGCGGGTCGTGGCCGCCTGCTACCGCAACGACACCGCCATCACCCCGCGCGGCGGCGGCAGCGGGGTCGCCGGGGGCGCGGTGCCCGACGGCGGCATCGTGATCAGCCTGGAGCGGCTGAACCGGATCCGAAGCTTCGACCCGCTGGTGTGGCGGATCCAGGTGGAGGCGGGCGTCACCACCGGGCGCCTGCACCAGGTGGCGCGCGAGAGCGGGCTCATGTTCCCGCCCGACCCCGGCGCGTCCGAGCAGTCGCAGATCGGCGGCAACCTGGCCACCAACGCCGGCGGGCCGCACGCCTTCCGGTACGGCGTCACCCGCCGCTGGGTGACCGGGATCGAGGCCGTGATCGCACCCGGCGAGCTGATCACGGTGGGCGGACCGGTACGGAAGGACGTCGCCGGCTACGACCTGCTGGGGTTGCTGGTCGGGTCGGAGGGCACCCTGGGGCTGATCACCGCCGCCTGGCTGCGGCTGGTGCCGGCGCCCGAGGCGGTCCACGTGGTGGCGGGCGTCTACCCCACCGACGCCGCCGCCTGCGCCGCGATCGAACGGATCCTGGGCAGCGGCATCGAGGCGGCGGCGATCGAGCTGGTGGACGTCGCCGCGATGCGGTTCGGCGGCGGCGGCTTCCCGGCCGAGACGGTCGATGGCGCGCTGGTGCTGGCCGAGGCCGACGGCGGCACGCTGGAGGCAGCGGTCCGTCGCGACGCACTGCTCGAGGCGATGGCGGAAGGTGCCGCCGCGGTGCAGCAGGTGGAAGACCGCGAAGCCGTATGGCGCTGGCGCGACGGGCTCTCGTCGCGGCTGGCGGCGGCTCAGGGCGGCAAGCTGTCGGAGGACATCGTGGTTCCGCTCGACCGCCTGGCCGAGATGGTGGCGGCGGTGCCGCGGATCGGGGAGCGGCACGGTCTGACCGGGCTCAGCTTCGGCCACGCCGGCGACGGCAACCTGCATTCGAGCTTCCTGCTCGACCCGGCCGACCCTGCGCAGTTCGCCGCCGCCCAGGCTGCCGTCCAGGAGCTGTTCGACGCGACGCTGGCCATGGACGGGTCGATCTCCGGCGAGCATGGGCTGGGATCGGTCAAGGCCGGCTACCTGCAGCGCCAGTGGGGCGCGGCCGCCGTCGGCGCCCACCACACGATCAAGCAGGCGCTCGACCCGAAGGGGCTGTTCAACCCGGGCAAGAAGCGATGATTGATTTCACGATAGGCTGACGCGATGGGCGACTTCGACCAGCTGGCCGGCCTAGAGCCGCTCCGGGTCTGGGACGGCATCGCCGCCCGCACCGTGCACGGCGAGCAGGTCTCGTTCGCGGTAATCGAGCTCGATCCCGGCAGCACGGTGCCGGAGCACCGGCACGAGAACGAGCAGCTGGGCGTGCTCGCATCCGGGACGATGCGCTTCCGGATCGGCGACGAGACGCGCGAGCTGGGGCCGGGAGCGACCTGGTGCATCCCCGCGAACGTGCCCCACGAGGTGGAAGCCGGACCGGAGGGAGCCGTCGCCGTCGAGGTGTTCGCACCCCGCCGCGACGACTGGGGCGGGCTCGAGCGGCTGCCCGCGTCGCAGCCGCAGTGGCCGTAGATGGCCCAGCGGGCTGTTACCAGCCCAGCAACACCTTGCCGAACTTGCCAGGCTGGGCCATGTAGTCGAAGGCCTCGGCCGCCTGCTCTGCCGGGAACACCCGGTCGACGACCGGGTCGATCGCGCCCGACCCGAGCAGCGGCACAACCTGGTGGGCGAAGGCCTGTACGGCGGTGCCCTTCTGCTCGATCGGACGCGCCCGCAAGAGCGTGCCGATCATGGTCGCGCGCTTGCCCATCAGCGCCCGCAGCGGCATCTCGGCCTTCGAGCCGGCGGCCGTGCTGACGATCACGATCCGGCCGCGCAGCGCCACCGCCTCGAAGTTCCCTGCCAGGTTGGGCGATCCCACCAGCTCCAGGATCACGTCCGCGTTCTTCGCCTCGTCCAGCGACACCGGCTCGGCACCGAGCGCGGCCAGCCGCTCGCGCGCCTGCTGCGAGCGAGCGTTGGCGAGCACGTGCACGCCCGTGGCGAGCCCCATCTGCACGGCGGCCAGTCCGACGCCGCCGTTGGCCCCGTTCACCAGCAGCCGCTCGCCCGCGTGCAGGCCGGCCTGGGTGTAGCAGGCATCGTGCGCGGTGATGAACGCCTCCGGCACCGCTGCCGCCTGCTCGTCGCCGAGCCGGTCCGGGATCCGCGCGACATGGCGGGCGTTGACGACGGCCCGGTCGGCATGGCCACCGCCGCCGACCACACCGAACACGCGGTCTCCCTCGCGCCACTCACTGACGTTCCGTCCCACCGCCACCACCGTGCCTGACACCTCCAGGCCCGGGACGTCGGCGGGGGCGCCGGGGGGCGCCGGATAGCCACCGGCGCGCTGGTGCAGATCGGCAGGGTTGATGCCCGAGTGCGTCGCGGCGACCAGCACCTCGTCCGAGCCGGGCACCGGATCGGGCCGCTCCTCCAGGCTCATCACCTCGGCGCCGCCGGCACCCGTGAACACGATCGCGCGCATCGGCGCAGCCTACCCGCCTCCGGCGCGGATGGTGCCGGTGGCGCGGAGCCGGTGTGGTCGCATAGGGTCCCGCGTGCACATGCTCGACCGCGAACACATCGACGGCAGGATCGGCGAGGCCTGGTCGGGCGACGTCCCGAACGGCAGCCACATCAACCTGGTGCTGGCCTGGCGCGGGTCGCCGACCGCGGCGGTGGCCGTGTCGGCGCTGGCCAACCCGCGTGCCGGCCACGCGCCTGTGGTCGTCTGCCTGGGCGCGGGCAACGCCGTGCGGCCGGTCACGATCATGACCAACAAGGCCACCGCGATCGAGGATCTACACCAGCGCATCACCTGGGGCGCCGCCCAGCTGGGCATCGGGCAGGGCGTCATGGACGCCGTGGCCGACGGCGTGCTGCCGGCCGAGCAGGCGGGCGACCTGGTGCTGCTGGTGGCGGCCTGGGTCGACCCCGACGCGACCGACGAGACGGCCTGCCGCGAGGCGGCGCGCGACGCCACCCGACACGCCGTCGACGACGCGCTGGCGGGCGCGCCGGCGGACTCGGTGCGCCGCATCGCCGAGCTTCGCCACGACGCACGGAACATCTTCTACGGCGGCGAGTGATGCGGATCGTCTCGATCGAGACGCGCAGCTACCGGCACCCGTTCGACCCGCCGTTCCGGGCTGCGTGGGATCCCGTCCCGCGCGCCTCGCAGGATGCGACGCTGGTGGTCGTGACGGCCGATGACGGCACCGCGGGGTACGCCAGCGGCGGCGACGGCCTGCCCGATCGGGAGCTGCTGGAACGCCTGCTGCGCGGCGTTGACCCGCGGGACAATTCGATCCGTGCAGCGGACGTGCGAGACCGTCGACTTCCACGGCGGACGCCCCTGGGCGGTCGAGGTCGCGTGCTGGGATCTTGCCGGCCGGGCGGCCGGGATGCCCGTCTGGCAGCTGTTAGGGGGCGACGGCGGCTCGCTCGCGGCCTACGCCTCCACCGGCGAGCTGGCGGGGCAATCGGAGCGGGCGAGCAGCGCGGTGGCGCTCCGCGACCGCGGCCTGCGGGCGCTCAAGATCCGCTTCCATCACCCGGACTGGCGTGAGGACGTGCGGGTGGTGGAGGCCGTGCGGGAGGCGGTCGGCGACGGGATGGAGATCATGGTCGACGCGAACCAGGGCTGGCGGATGCCCGGCGACCTCGCCCCGGCCTGGGACCTCGACACCGCCCGCGAGTGCGCCGCGGCGCTCGAGCCGCTCCGCATCCACTGGCTGGAGGAGCCGCTGCCCACGGCGGACGTCGACGGCTACGCGGCCCTGGTCGCATCCACCGACGTGCCGATCGCAGCCGGAGAGATGGTGCGGCAGGAGCACGAGGCGCGCGACCTGCTGACCCGCGGCGGCATCGCGGTGATCCAGTGCGACGTTCTGTTCTGCGGCGGCATCGGCGGGTGCCGGCGGATCGCCGACCTCGCCCGCGAGTTGGGTCGGAGCTGGTCGCCGCACACCTGGTCGAACGGCTACGGGCTGGTCGCGAACCTGCACGCGGCCTGCGCGCTCTCGAGCCACGGCTACGTGGAGGTGCCCTACGACCCGCCCGCCTGGTCGGCCGAACGCCGCGACTGGATGCTGCCGTTCGTGATCGAGATCGCGGACGACGGCACCATCGCGCCCCCGTCCGGGCCGGGGCTGGGGGTCGAGCCGGATCTGGATGCGCTCGAGCGGTGGCGGGTGGCATGAGGACGAGGGCGGCGGTGCTGCGCGAGATGGGCTCGCCCCTGACGGTGGAGGAGCTGGAGCTGGCGCCGCCCGGCCCCGGCGAGATGCTGGTGCGGGTCGCCGCGGCCGGCGTCTGCCACTCCGACCTGCACCTGGCTGACGGGCATCTGGGGAGCGAGCGACAGCCGATCGTGCTCGGCCACGAGGGTGCGGGCACGGTCGAGGCCGTGGGCGCGGACGTCGCGCACGTCGTCGCCGGCGACCGCGTGGCGTTCTGCTTCGTGCCTTCCTGCGGCGCCTGCGTCCAGTGCCGGGCCGGCCACGCCAACCTCTGCGTCCCCGCCGGCGAGCACAACAGCCGCGGGGTGCTGGGCGACGGCACCACGCGACTGTCGTTCCCCGGCGGCGAGCCCGTCAAGCACTTCCTGAGCGTCGCCTGCTTCGCCGAGCGCTGCGTCGTCCCCGCCGCCGCCGCGGTGCCGCTGCCGGCCGGCCTGCCTCTGTGGCAGGCGGCGCTGGTCGGCTGTAGCGTCGTCACCGGCCTGGGCGCGGTGCGCAACGTGGCGCGCGTACGGCCCGGCCAGAGCGTCGCCGTGATCGGCTGCGGCGGCGTCGGCCTGCAGGCGATCGCGGGCGCCAGGCTGGCCGGGGCGGCCCGCGTGGTCGCCATCGACCGCGACTCCGGCAAGCTGGAGCGTGCCCTGCGGCTGGGCGCCACCGACATGGTGCTGTCAGGCGACGGCGGCGACCCCGTGGCGCGGGTGCGGGGGCTGTGCGGCGACGGCGGCGCCGACCACGCGATCGAGGTGGTGGGCCGGCCGGAAACGATCCGCCAGGCATTCGACATGATCCGGCCCGGCGGCACTGCGGTGGTGGTGGGTATCGCCCCCAAGGGAGTCGATGTGGCACTCCCGGCCCTCGACTTCGTGAGCGACAAGACGATCGCGGGCTGCTTCTACGGATCGGGCAATCCGGCCGCAGAGATGCCGGAGCTGATTGGCATGCTGATGGACGGGCGGCTGGACGTGGCCGGCGCCGTGTCCGACTTCACCGACCTGGACGGGATCGAAGCCGCCTTCGAGCGGCTGCGCCGCGGGCAGGGCGCGCGGACGGTGGTCGTGCTTGACGAGGACGCGGCCGGCCTGTCCTAGTCAGCCGGCGTGATATGGGCGGTTTCCGGCGGCGAGTGCAGGAAGTCCCACCGGCGCATCGGCCGCTCCTGGCCTTCCACCAGCGCCAGACAGTCGCCGCTGAGCACGACGAACCCCTTCTGGGCGGCTTCGGCGTGGTAGTAGCCGTTGGTCTCACCAAGCTGCAGCACGTGGATGTGAATGCCGACAACCGGCACGTCGCCGGACACCCTCGCCCAGTCAAGGTCGCGCCACACCCCGAAGCCGGGGCACCGTCTCCCACGGCATCTCACCGAGGTTGAGGATGAACCAGCCTTCACCGGCCGGCAGCCGGCCCTCCGTCGTCTCGTCGATCCGGGCTTCGCGCACGATTCACCCTCCTTCAGTACGCCGGCGGGTAGCGCAGCATCCACGGTCGCAGCCGCTGCAGCAGCTCGACGCGGGCCGGGTCGACCGCCCGCACCGCCGCGCCGGCCGACGCGGCCACCTCGGCGCCGAGCGCGTCCATGTCGACGTGCAGCGGCCGGCCGTCTTGCGCGAGCAGCCGCCCGCCCACCAGCACCTGCCGCACGTGCCGGCGCCGGGCGCGGGCCACGACCAGGTCGTGGTAGGGGACGCGGGGCGAGGTGTAGACCCCGCGCATCGCATCCAGGTCGAGCACGACCGCGTCTGCCCGGTACCCGGGCTCCAGCCGGCCGACCTGGGCGTCGAGCCCGGCGATGCGGGCTCCGCCCTCCCACGCCATCCGCAGGATGTCGCGCGCCCCGAGCAGCGGATCCGGCCCCTCCCACACCCGCTGCGTGATGTGCGCGGCCCGCACCTCGCTGAGCATGTCGTCGTCATCGTCAAGCGTCATGTCGTCGCTGCCCAGGCCGACGGTGACGCCGCGCGCCACCAGGCGGCGCACCGGCGCGATGCCGCAGGCCAGCCGCAGGTTCGAGGAGCAGTTGTGGGCGACCATCGCGCCGCGCTCGGCCATCAGGTCGATGTCCGCGTCGCGCAGATAGACGCCGTGGGCGATCGTCGTGCGGTCGCCCAGCACACCCCGGTCGGCCAGCCTGCGGAGCTCGTTGCCTGCGTGGACATCATCTCCCCAGGCCAGCTGGCGGCGGCTCTCGAGCGCGTGCAGGTGCACGCCGATCCGAAGCGCCGCGGCCGCCTCGCCGACGGCATCGACCAGCTCGTCGGACGCCCACTGCGGTGCCGCGATCGACAGCTGAACGTCGATCATCTCGTCCCCCGCGAGCCGCCCTTGCAGCTCGGTGACGGCGTCGATGTAGACGCTGTTCGGAATCCGGGGGCCATCCACGAGCGCCCGCGCGGGGCCGGACAGGTCGTCCGGCAGGCTGTCGACGAACCGCGCGTCGTCGTCGTAGACGAAGGTGGCGCGGTCACGCCAGTAGGGCGCGAGCGCGGTGCGCAGCCCGGACTGACGGTGGGCGGCGACCGCTCCCTCGAGCTCTGCCAGGTAGCCGCCGGCGGGATCGTCGCCGTAGCCGTGCTTCGCGGGGAAGTGCGAGTGCACGTGCGTCGTCACCCCGCTGGTCAGCATCAGCATCGACTTGTAGAGGGTGGTCAGGCAGGCGTCTACGGACGGCAGCGCGTGCATCAGCGCCATCCACGGCTCGAACGGCTCGTCCACGAACCCCATCTGGAAGGTGGACACCCCCTCGGCGTGCTGATGGGCGTTCACCAGACCCGGCATCACCAGCATGCCGGGGCCACCGGCGCGACGCGCCCCCGGGTGCGCGGCCGCGAGCTCGCCGGCATCGCCCAGCGCGGTGACGACGCCGTCGGCCACGAGCACGGCCGCATCCGCGATCGGCTCGCCTGCGGCCGACGGCACCACGACCGCCCCCTCGATCAGAAGCTTGCCGGCGGCGCTGTCAGCGGAGTGCATCGGGTGAGTATGGCAGCCGATACACTCGCCCACCATGACCACCATCCGGGCCGCGGTGCTGGAGGGAGTCGGGGGCGACCTCGAGGTGCAGGAGCTCGACCTGGCACCCCCGCGGGCCGGTGAGGTGCAGGTGCGGCTGCTGGCAAGCGGCGTCTGCCACAGCGATCTGAACGCCATCGACGGCACGGCAGAGACCCGCTGTCCGGCAGTGCTCGGGCATGAGGGGGCGGGCGTGGTCGAGGCGGTCGGTGACGGCACGACGCGGGTCGGGGTGGGCCAGCACGTGGCACTTTCGTGGGCGCCGTCATGCGGCCGTTGCGCCGAGTGCCTGGACGACCTGCCACACCTGTGCGGTACAGCCTGGCCGATGATGGCGCAGGGCACGCTGCTGGACGGCACCACGCGGCTGTCGCGCGGCGGCGAGCCCGTGTACCACTACTCGTTCATCTCGTCCTTCGCCGAGCGGACGGTGCTGCCCGAGGCGTCGTGCGTGCCGATCCGCGATGACGTGCCGGCCGCGGTGGCGGCGCTGGTGGGCTGTGCCGTTACCACGGGGATCTGCGCCGTCTGGCGCAGCGCGCAGGTGCGCGCCGGCCAGCGCGCGGCCGTGATCGGCTGCGGCGGCGTCGGCCTGTCGGCGGTGATGGGGCTGGCCGCCGTGGGCGCGGCGCCGATCATCGCCGTCGACCTGCACGAGGGACGGCTGGAGGCGGCGCTGTCCCTGGGGGCAACGGACGCCGTCCAGGCCGCGGCCGGCGCCGAGGAGACGGCGGAGCGGGTACGGGAGGCATCAGGCGGCGGGGTCGACGTAGCCATCGAGGCCACCGGCCGCAGCGACGCGATGCGCGCCGCGTTCCTCTCGACGCGGCGCCGCGGCACAGCGGTGCTGATCGGGATCCCGGCCGAGGATGCTGTGCTGGAGCTGCCGGCGCTGTCGATCCCGCGAATGGAGCGGCGCGTGATGGGAGCGCTGTACGGCTCGGCCCGGCCGGAGCGAGACTTCGTCGTGATCCTCGACCAGTACGCGCGGGGACGGCTGCCACTCGACCGGCTGATCTCACACCGGCTGCCGCTCGACGGGATCGGCGAGGCCTTCGACCTGCTGCGCTCGGGCAGCGGCCGCAGGGTCGTGCTGGATCTGGCCGGCTGGTCCTAGTCGATCGACCGGCGCAGGAACCGGCCGCGGCCGGGCTCACCCAGCCACCGGCCGCGGTCGGCGATCACCTGGCCACGGCTGATCGTGACGACCGGCCAGCCGCGCACGTCCTGTCCGTCGTAGGTGGAGTGGTCGATGTCCGAGTGCAGGACGCCGGCCGACAGCCGCCGCGTCGCGGCCGGGTCGAACAGCACGATGTCGGCGTCGCGCCCGGCCTCCAGCCGGCCCTTCTGTGGCAGCCCGTGCAGCCTGGCCGGCGCGCTGCAGCAGACGTCGACCCAGCGCTGCAGGTCGATGCGGCCGTCCAGCACCCCGCGGTCGTGCATCAGAGCCAGCCGCACCTCCACCCCGCTCGTGCCGGACCGGTGCCGCAAACGGCCCGACTCGTCGGCGACCCGGCGGCGAGGCCCGTGGTCGGTGGAGACGACGTCGAGCGTGCCCTCCGCCAGCGCCCGCCACAGCGCGTCGCGGTGCTCCCGGGGCCGCAGCGGCGGCGTGCCCATGAACTGCGGCGCCAGCTCGGGATCGAGGTAGAGCTCGTCGCCCAGCAGCAGATGGTGCAGCAGCGCCTCACCGAAGGCGGCCTGGCCGGCGTCGCGCGCACGCCGCAGCTCGGCCAGCGAGTCGGTCGTGGTGAGGTGGAACAGCAGCAGCCGGCAGCCCGCCAGCCGGGCCAGCGCCAGCGCGCGGTGGGCAGCCTCCCCCTCCATCAGGGGCGGGCTGATGGACGGGTACCAGCGCGGATCGGTGCGACCCAGCTGGTCCAGCTCACGCGACAGCTCGGCCACGATGGCGCCGTTCTCCGCGTGGACGACGGCCATGCCGTCGTTCTCGGCGACACGCTGCATCGCCCGGAAGATGATGTCGTCGGGCAGCTGGTAGGTCTCGTACGTCATGAACATCTTGACTGTCGGCACGCCCTCGGCCATCACCGCCGGGATCTCGTCCACCCGAGCCAGCAACGGCTCGCGCAGGTTCAGGTGCAGGCCGTAGTCGATCGGGCAGTGGCCGTCGGCCTCGGCCCGCCGCTTGCGGAAGCCCTCCATCAGCGGCGTGCCCGGCTCCACCTGGGCCTGGTCGATGATCGTCGTGACGCCGCCGAAGGCCGCCGCCGTGCCGCCGGTCTCGAACGTATCGTCGTAGACGTGCAGCGGCCGGTCGGTTCGCATGTGCACGTGGCCGTCGACCGCTCCCGGGATCACGTACAGCCCGTCCGCGTCGAGCTCACGCCGGCCGCGCAGGACCGGCGCCACCGCCGCGATCAGCTCGCCGTCCACAGCCACGTCTGCCATCAGCTCCCCGTCCGCGCCGATCACGCGGCCGCCGCGGATCACCAGCTCGTGGTCGCTCACGACTCGACGGTGACGCGGCCGCCGCCGGCCAGCGCCCGCTCACACGCCAGCGCCACCTCGAGCGTGCCGGCGGCCTGCTCGACGGTGCACGCGACCAGGCCCGGATCACCCGCCCGCACCGCCTCCAGGAACCGCTCCAGGCCACGCTGGATCGGAGGGGCGCCGGTGCGCAGCGACACCTCGGCGCCGCCACGGATGCCGGTGGCGGAGAAGCTGGGATCCAGCTCGACCCGCACGGCCGACCCGGCAGACACAAGGTCGAGCGTGTAGCGGGACGGCAGGCCGGGCTGCGTCCAGGCCACCAGCACGGTGCCGAGCGCACCCGAGCGGAAGCCGAGGGTGAGCGTGATCACGTCGTCGATGTCGGATCCCACCGGCTGCTGGTCGCCCGCCAGATCGACCTGCGAGCCCGCTGCCTGCACCCAGTCGACCTCCCCGGCGATCGCTCGCTGCAGGTCGATGTGGTGGCTGGCCCGCTCCAGCACCTGGCCACCACCCTCGGCCTGCTGCACGAACCAGGGCCGGCCGGCCGTGGCTCCAACGCTGTAGGAGGCGAGCAGGCCGAGCGGATCGGCGGCGGCCGCGGCGGCAAGTTCGGGTAGGAAGTCGAGCGCGCGGTACTGGTAGCCGACGGCGACCAGCGCTCCGGCGCTGCGCACCGCGTCGGCGATGGCGACGGCGTCGTCGTGCGTGCGCGCAACCGGCTTCTCCAGGTACACCGGCAGCCCTCGCGCGACGGCGGCCTCGAGCGGCTCGCGATGTGCCAGCGGCGGTGTCAGCACCATCACGGCGTCCATGTCCTCCTGGTCGAGCATTGCCTGCCAGTCGTCGTGCACCGCCGCCCCGGCCGCCGACGCGACCCGCTCGGCGCGCGTTCGATCGAGGTCGGCCACCGCGACGACCGAGACCTGTGGCAGCTCCGAAACGCTCTGCAGATGCCGGTCTGCGATCCAGCCGGCGCCGATCATCCCCAGCCGCAGGGCCGCCGTCATGACGAGAGCTCCGGCACCTCCGGAGCGTACACCGGCAGCCGCAGCACGAAGCCCGCCGACACGGTTGCCGCCACGAGCAGCGCCGCCCCCAGCGCGAACAGCAGCTCAGGGCTGTGCAGGCTGGCCAGCAGCCAGCCGGACAGCGCCGTCACCGTCGCGATCACGCCGTACTCGAAGGCGTTCCACGTGACCGTCACGTTGGGCCGGGTGTCCGGCTCGATACGTGCCAGCGCCGAGTCGACGATCAGCGGCCAGGCGCCCGTGGCGACGAAGGAGGTGGCGATCAGCGCCAGCACGAACAGCGGCGCGCCGAGCGTGCTGGTGGAGGCGCACAGCGCCAGGCTGAGGACGGCACCCGCGCCGAGCAGCAACAGGATCGCCCGGCGATGGCCGCTCTCGCGGGTGATGATGCGGCCGGCAAACGCGCCGCCGATCTTGCCGGCCTGGACGCACGCCACGGTCAGCCCGACCACGAACGGCGCCAGGTGGAAGTCGCGCAGAAGCACGATCGGCGTCAGCGGCAGCATCATCGCCAGCGCGGAGACCAGCAGCAGGTCGGGCAGCTGCACCGCCACCGCCTGCGGCGAGGTGCGCGGGCGCAGTCCGCGCGGGACGGCGTCGCGCTCGCGGCGCGGGCGCCACAGCACCAGGGCCATGAGCATCGCGGCCAGCGCCAGCCCGTAGCTGAGCTGGATGGCGTCCGCCTCGCCGATGCCCGCGTGGCGCACGACTGCGGCAACGATGCCAACGATCGCGGAGCCTCCGGCGACCCCAAGCGTGTAGGCGGCGTAGTGGTGGGCGAACGCGCGCTCGCTATCGTCGCGGCCGGACGAGCGGCCGAGCAGCGTCTGGCTGGCGACCCAGAACAGGCCGATGCCGGCGCCGACCAAAGCGGTGCCCACCACCATCCAGGCCGTGGACGACGCGGCCATCAGCACCGCCTGACCGCAGGCGGTGACCGCGATCGACGTCACCAGCAGGTTGCGGGCGCTGCCCACCATCCTGCCGACGACACCGGCGCCCAGCGCGGCCAGCGCCACGGCCACGGTGACCGATGCGAGCAGCTGGCCGGCCAGCGAGGCGGGCCGGTGCATGGCGGCGACGTGCAGCGGGACGGCCACGGCCAGCACGCCGAAGGAGAGCCCGGACAGCGCCGCAACCGGGTAGAAGCCGCGTCGGGGGTTGCTCATCAAGCGGCCCGGTGACCCAGCGCCTCGGACACGCGTGCGGCGGCGTTGAGCGCCGCCGGCAACAGCTCCTCGCGCACCCGTTGCTCGGAGACGCGGAACCGCGGGCCTCCGAGGGCGATCGCGGCCACCACCATGCCGCCCGCATCCCGGATCGGCACCGCGACGCCGCAGTAGCCGTCCTCGCCCTCGCTGAAGCGGATGGCGTGGCCCTGCCGGCGCACCTGTGCCAGCTCGGTGTCGGACAGTCCCGGCGCGTCGGCGGGCGCCTCGGCCACGAGCCGGTCGATCACGTCGCCGGGCTGGTATGCCAGCAGCAGACGGCCGGTGACGCCCTCCGTCAACTCGTGGCGGACGCCGACCCAGTCGACGTTGACGGTGACGTGGCGGCTGGAAGCCTGGTCGAGGTAGGTGATCTTGTGCGAGTCGAGGACGCCCAGCCAGGCCGTCTCGCCGGTGGCGTCGCGCAGCTCGCGCAGCACCTGTCCTGCCTGAGCGCGGACGGGGAAGCGGTTCAGCACGTAGCCGGCCAACGGCACCAGGCCCAGGCCGAGGCGGTAGCTGGCCGAGCCCTCCGCCTGCTCCAGCAGCCCACGGCGCTCGAGCGTCGCCATCAGCCGCGATGCGGTGCTGCGGTGCACGCCCAGCGCCTTGGCGGCATCGCCCACGCCGACGACCGTGCGGTGCTCGTCGAACAGCTCCAGGATCGTGATCGCACGCTCGACAGCCTGGCACCCTGAGATCTGCTCCATGCGCTTATACTACGCATTTCGTGCATAATATGCACGTTAAGGGCACGTTAAGCACGTCGCGGTCCGTGCGAAGGCTCCCCGCCGCATCGCCGGATGCTCAGGCGGCCGGGTCGCCGGCCGCGTCTGCGGCGGCATCCTGCGTCTGCAGCCGCTCCAGCTCGTCGGGCGCGATGTGGCAGCGGTAGCTCTGGCCGCCGGCGCTCTCCTGCCAGGGCGGCTCCTCGGTCTTGCAGATGTCGCCCAGGTAGCGCGGGCAGCGGGTATGGAAGCGGCAGCCGCTGGGCGGATCGCTGGGGCTGGGCAGCGTCCCGCGCAGCTTGATGCGGGCTTTCGCCTCGATGTCGAGGGTGGGGATCGCCGACAGCAGCGCCTCGGTGTAGGGGTGGTGAGGCGCGCTGAACACCGCCTCACTGGGCCCGACGTCCACGATCTGCCCCAGGTACATGACGGCGATCCGGTCGGCCACGTAGCGGACGACCGCCAGGTCGTGGGAGATGAAGACGTAGGAGACGCCCTCGCGCCGCTGCAGGTCGACCAGCAGGTTCAGGATCGCCGCCTGCACCGACACGTCCAGCGCCGACGTCGGCTCGTCGCACAGCACCATCGACGGCTTGCCGGCGAACGACCGGGCGATCGCCACCCGCTGCTTGAGCCCGCCCGAGAGCGACGAGGGCCGCACGTCCAGGTGGCGCGGCTCCAGCCGTACCGACCTGGTCAGCGCCTCCAGCTCGGCATCCTGCTGCCCCTTGCTCCTGACACCGGCCAGCAGCTGCAGCGAGCGGCGCAGGATCGAGCCGACCGTGTGGCTGGGGTTGAGGGCGTTGTCGGGATTCTGGAACACCATCTGCAGCCGGCGCCGCGCCTCGCGTCCGCGCGACCGGCCCTTCGTAACGTTCATGTGCTCGAACTCGATGGTGCCCTCGGTCGGGTCGATCAGCCCCACGATGCACTTGGCCAGCGAGGTCTTGCCGCTGCCGGACTCGCCCACCAGCCCCAGCACCTCGCCGCGGGCGACGTGCACGTCGACGCCGGCGACGGCCAGGACCGCGTTCGCGCCGGAGCCGTAGGCCTTGACCAGCTGCTCCACCTCGAGCAGCATCTCGTTCTCGACGGCAGCGGCCGGCACCTGATCGATCCCCGACGCCTGGGGCGGGATGGCCGGTACCTCCTCGTGGAAGAAGCAGCGGGCGCCGTGCCGCTCGTTGACTGGTTCGATCTGCGGCGGCTCGGCCCGGCAGCGGTCGCGTGCGATCGGGCAGCGGTCGGCGTACACGCAGCCGGCGATCTCGGCGCCCAGCGGCGGCAGCGATCCCGCGATCGAGTCCAGCCGGTCGGTGTCCTTGCGCATCCCGAGCCGCGGCATGCAGCGGAGCAGCGCCAGCGTGTAGGGATGCCGCGGGCTCTGGAACAGCTCCTGCGCCGGCCCCTGCTCGATCAGCCGGCCCGCGTACAGCACGCCCACCCGCTCGCAGACACGCGCGACGATCCCCAGGTTGTGGCTGACGAACAGGATCGACGTGTTGAACTGGGCGCGCAGCTGCTCGACCAGGTCGAGCACCTCGGCCTCGACGGTCGCGTCCAGGCCGGTGGTGGGCTCGTCCAGCACCAGCAGGTCGGGGTCGGTGGCCAGCGCCATGGCGAACATGACGCGCTGCTGCTGGCCGCCGGACAGCTCGTGCGGGTACCGCCGCGCGACCCTGTCGGGCGCCGAGATCTGCACTGTCGAGAGCATCTCGATGGCGGCGGCCAGCGCTTCCGACTTGCCGAGGTGCTTGTGGAAGCGGTAGACCTCGGCGATCTGCTCGCCGACCTTGATGGACGGGTTGAGGGCGGTGCCGGGGTCCTGGTAGACCATGGCCATGCGGTCGCCGCGCCACTTGCGCAGCGTGGAATCGCTGGCGGTGAGGACGTCGTCGTCACCGAACATGATGCGGCCGCCGTCGACCACCGCGTTGTCGGGCAGGTAGCGCATCAGCGCCATCGCCACCGTCGTCTTGCCGCAGCCGGACTCGCCCACCAGTCCGTAGGCCTCGCCGTGGCCGATGTCGAACGACACGTCGTTCAGCACCCGCAGCAGCTTCCGGCGGCGCCGGTAGCTGACGGTCAGGCCCTCGATGCGGACGGCTGCCTGTTCGGCCACGACGCTCATTCCTCGAGCACCCGCCTGATGCCGTCGGCAATCAGGTTGACGCCCACCACGAGCGTCGACAGCGCCAGGGCCGGGAAGATCGCCATCCACCATGCGATCTGCACGTAGGCGCGGGCGTTGGCCACCTGCAGACCCCAGTCGGGCGATGGATCCTGGATGCCGAGGCCGAGGAATGCAAGCGTGGCGGCGGCGAAGATCGCATAGCCGAGCCGGATGGTGCCCTCCACCGTGATCGGGCCGGTGATGTTGGGCAGGATCTCGAACACCATGATGCGGGGGCCGCGCTCCCCCCGCAGCCGGGCGGCGGCCACGTACTCACGCTCGCGCTCGATCAGCACCGCCGAGCGCACCGTGCGCGCGATCAGCGGCGTGAAGATGATGCCGATCACGAGGATCACGTTGCGTGGCGAGCGCCCCAGCGAGGCCAGCACCAGCACCGCCAGGATGATCAGCGGAAATGCCAGCAGCGCATCCACCAGCCTGCTGAAGACGTCGTCCACCCAGCCCCGGTAGTAGCCGGTGAGCAGCCCCAGCGTGATGCCTCCCAGCAGTCCGAGCGCCGTCGCCAGCGGCGCGACGGTCAGCACCGGGGCCGCGCCCGCGATCACGCGCGAGAACACGTCGCGGCCGAGGTTGTCGGTGCCGAACCAGTGCGAGCCGCTGGGAGCCTTGAGGGTGTCAATCGGGTTCACCGCCTGCGGGTTGTACGGCGTGATCCAGCGCCAGGTCAGCGCCGAGATCACCCAGATCAGCACCATCGCCGCGCCGATCATGAACGTCTTCGAGTGCAGCAGGCCGCGCACCAGCTCGACGCGCCGGGCGCGCCGCAGGCGGGCCACATCCTCCGGCGCGGTGCCGCCCGGGATCCCGGCCAGGTCGCTCTGCTCGACGGTGCTCACGAGGCCAGCCTCACGCGCGGGTTCAGGATCGCCACCAGCACGTCTGCAATGAAGTTGGCGACCAGATAGAGGATCGCGATCATCAGTACCGCCGGCTCCAGCACCGGCAGGTCGTGGCTGAGGGCGGCGTTCAGGGTCAGCTGTCCGATCCCGGGATAGCTGAACAGCGTCTCCACCACCAGCAGCCCGCCCACCAGGTAGCCGACCTGCACGCTGACCACCGTGATCGTCGGCAGCAGCGAGTTACGCAGCACGTGCCGCCCAACGACCTGGCGCTGCGGCAGGCCCTTCAGCACCGCCGTGCGCGTGTAGTTGGAGCGCAGCGACTCGACCGTTCCGACCCGGGCCATCCGCGAGATGTACCCGAACAGCACGAACATCAGCGGGATCGACGGCAGAAACAGCTGCTGGAAGATGTCGACCGGGTTGGCATCGGGCACGGACGACGAGACCGGGAACCAGCCCAGGTGCACCGCGAAGATCACGATCACGAAGGTGCCGACCACGAACTCCGGCAGGGCCACGAACGAGAGGCCGGTGATGGTGATGATGCGGTCGGCCGCCCGGCCGTAGTTGAGCGCCGCCAGCACTCCTAACAGCACGGATATGGGAACGATCAGGAGCAGCGCGAAGCCGCCCAGGATCAGCGAGTTCTTGAGCCGGTCGAGCACCAGCGGGCGCACCGGCACGTTCAGGATCGGGGAGGTGCCCCAGTCACCCTTGATGAAGTCGCCGGCCCAGGTCAGGTAGCGCCTGACCAGCGGCTGGTCGGTGCCAAGCTTGTGGTTCAGCTGATCGACCTGCTGGCGGCTGGCATACGGCCCCAGCACCGTGCGGGCGACGTCGCCCGGCAGCACCTCTACGGCCGCGAACACGGTGAACGAGACGATCACCAGCGTGATCAGGCTCAGGCCCAGCCGTTTCAGGATGTAGCGGCCCACGCTGCGACCTACCCGGGGGCTCGAGAGGGCCGGCGCTCCGCGAGGGGAGCGCCGGCCCCGATGATGCTCAGGCCTTCCACATCTCCCTCGCGTCGAGGTGGAAGGTCGGCCCTACGGCCAGGCCGTGGACGTTCGTGCGGGTGGCGCGCAGCTCGTTGATCCAGTAGGCGATCACGTCCGGCACCTCCTCGTTCTGGATGGTCGCGGCCTGCACCGCGAGATCCTTCCGCTTCTGCTCGTCGGCCTCGCCCTCGAACTGCTTGACCAGCGTGTCGAACTGCGGATCGCACCAGTGCGCGGAGTTCCATGCGCCGGCGTTCGACAGGTCGGGCTTCGGCACCGAGCTGCACAGGTAGGCCGGGTCGATGGTCTGGCCGGCGACGCCGCGGGCACCCCAGTCGGTGATGCCGAAGTTGGCCTGCAGCCAGGGCTGGTTGGCGCCTGTGCCGTAGAACTTCGTCTGCGGCTGGACGTCCAGTGTGATGTTGAACCCGGCCGGGGCCGCCATCTGCTTCACGTACTGCGCGTACTGCGGGATCTCCAGGAACTGCTCCGTCGTGAGCGTGACGTTGACCGAGGTCATCCCCGCAGTCTGCAGCAGCTGCTTGGCCTTGGCGATGTCCTGCGCCCGCTGCGGCACCTCCGCGGAGGTCGGCGATCCCGGGTAGATGGGCGCGAACGCGTGGTCGTTCCCGAGCTCGGCCTTGCCGCCCAGCAGGCCCTGGACGAGGCCGGGCCGGTCGAGTGCGTACGCCAGCGCCTGGCGCACCTCCTTCCGCTTCCACGGGTCCTGGTCGACCCGCATCTGCAGCGTGCGGTACTCGCTAGACGGCGTCTCGCTGACGTGGATGTTGGCATCCGAGAACAGCGCCTGCGAGCCCTGGTAGGGCACCTGCGGGAACACGTCGATGGAGCCGCCCTGGATGGCCAGCACGATCGGCGGCGTGTCGGCGAAGTACTTGATCTGGACGGCGTCCAGGTAGGGCAGCGTGGGGCCACCCCAGTACTTCGGGTTCTTGACGTAGCTCGCGCCCTGATCCGCCGAGAACGTCTTCAGGATGAACGGCCCGGTGCCGATCCCGCCCTTGGTGAACGTTCCCTCCTTGTAGTCCTTGGGCAGGATCACGGAGTTGTAGTTGAAGGACGACACGAGCGTCGGAAAGTCGCCGTAGGGGCGGTCGAGGTGGAACTTGACGGTCTGGTCGTCCACCTTCTCGATGTTGCCGTTCGAGAGAACACCTGCGAATGCCGACAGCGCGGCAGATCCGACCTTGGGATCGGTGATGCGATCGAATGAGGCGACCACGTCGTCGACCGTGAACGGTGAGCCGTCCTGCCAGAGCACGCCCTGGCGGATCGTGAACACCCACTCGTCGGGCGTGCTCCCGGGCACCCACTTGGTGGCCAGACGCGGCTGCATCACGTAGTTGGCGTCCGGGAAGACCAGGTAGTCCGCGGCCAGCTGCGTGGTCATGATCGAGCCGGTGTTGAACATGGTGATCGGGTCGACATCCTGGGCGGGCGACGTGATGCCGAACACCCCGGTGCCGCCCCGCTTGACCGCGCCGGCGCTGGTGCTGCCGCCACTCCCGCCGGAGCTCGAGCTGGAGCTGCTCCCGCAGGCGGCCAGGATCGCCGTCAGCGCGGGCAGCGACACGCCCATCATGGTTGCCCGGACGAGCAGCTGCTGGCGGGACATCCTGCCGGACTTCGCCTCTTCGTACAGGTGATACTCGTAGTCGTTCACCAATTCCTCGCTTCCTCGTCGGGGGTGCGTGTCCACCTCGGACGTTCGTTATCGGAACAAGTTGGTGTGACGGTCACAGGCCCACCTCGTCGGTGGTGGTCTGGATCGGGCCGGCCAGCACCATGCCGGCGACGAAGCCGATGTGTCCGCGCATCTCGCGCTCGGCGACCGCGGCATCGCCTTCAGCGATCGCATCCGCGATCCGCACGTGTGCCTCGGCACAGGCCCGCGACGCGGTCGCCTTGGGGCGCGCGCGGCGGCGCAGGGTGAGTGCGAGCGTCAGCGCGTCCTCCACCATCCGGCGCAGCAACGGATTGGACGCCGCCTCGGCGATGGCCGTGTGGAAATCGATGTCGTGGTGCGTGAACCCGTCGACGTCACCGGCCCGGACGCAGGCCACAGACTTCGCGGCCAGCGACCGCAGCTCCGCGACCTGATCGGACGTGGCCCGCTCGGCGGCCCGTCCGGCGGCGTACGGCTCGAGCGCATCGCGCACCTCGTAGGCACGCCTGACGGAGAGCTCAGACAGCTGCACCACACGTCCCCCGCGCCTGCCGTTGGGCTCGATCACGCCGATGTCCTTCAGCCGCAGCAGGGCCTCGCGGACGGGCGTCTTGCTGACTCCCAACTGCTCGGCCAGGGCCGCCTCGGTCACCGGGCTTCCCGGCGCCAGGCGCCGGTCGATGATCCCCCGACGAATCGCTTCGTAGACGGCATCGGTGAGGCTGTCGGGGCGCACTTCAAGGAAGAGGGGCGCCTCCGGGCCTTCGGAGACAACGGCCGAGGGGGGCACCGGCCGAACGTACCATATTCCAGATATGACAACAATCCCGGCGCTGGATCGTCATCTAGATACGGACGCCGGCGCCCTCGCGCATCCAGGCTGCGACGGCCGACAGATCCTGGTCCCAGGCCTCGCCGGCTCCGATGAACGGCACCATCTGGCGGACGCGGGCGTGCACGGCGCCCGTGCCGGCGCCCAGCGGCGCCGCGCCCCGAAGGTCGATCGCCTGGGCCGACACCACCAGCTCCAGCCCGCCCAGCCGCGCTGCCAGCCCCACCGTCTCGGCCAGCCGCCGCGCCCCCAGTGGCGCCATCGTCAGGTGATCCTCGATCCCGCCCGCGACCGTCGACGTCGGCAGCTCCAGCGACACCGGCATCGCCAGCAGCCGCGCCTCGGCGGCCAGCGCTGCCGCGCCGCCGCCGACCAGCGCCAGCGCGTCGTCGGGGGTATCGGTGCTGCGAAGCCCGGTGGAGATCCCGGACCAGTGCCCGGCCAGGTGCTTCTGGATGCGCTCGCAACTCGCCGTCATCACCTGCGCGATCGCGACCCGCATCAGGTCGAGTGCCGCCGCCACCGGCGTCACGTCGAAGTTGCCGACCGAGACGATCCGGTCCTCAGAGGCGACCACCATCGGGTTGTCGCCCGAGGCGTTGAGCTCGGTCTCCAGCTGCATGCGGGCATGGCCGAGCGCATCGCGGGCGGCGCCCAGCACCTGCGGCAGCGTGCGGAAGCTGAGCGGGTCCTGCAGGTTCCGCGGCGCCGCGGGCTGCCACAGGTAGCTGCCCTCGAGCAGCTCCCGCATCCGGCCGATCGACGTGGCCAGCCCGCGGAACGGCCGCGCGTCGGCCACCTGCGGATGCAGCACCGACGGGTTGCCGGCGAACCCCTCCAGGCTGAGCGCCCCCACCACGTCGTAAGCATCGAGCAGCCGCGCCGTGTCGGCCAGGGCCAGCGCGCCGATCCCGACGGAGAGCGAGTTGCCGTTGAGGAGCGCCAGCGCCTCGCCCCGCTGGAGCACCAGCCCGCGCGCCTGCAGCGCATCGATCAGTTCGGCCATTGCCGGCAGGTCGGACTGGCCCAGCGATCCGATCGGCGGCAGCCGTGGCGCCGCGCCGTCGTTGAGCGCGGCCACGAACGCCTCGGCCACCTCCGGGCGCACCATGCTGCGCCCGCGGCATAGCGCGTTCACCCGGTGCAGCAGCGCCGCGCGTGCCACCTCACCGGGCAGCGAGTCGCCGTGTGAGGTGCGGTGCGACTGGATCGTGAGCCGCGTGAAGCGCCCAGCGTCCTCTGCGGACTGGCGCACCTCGCGCAGGGCGCCTACCCCCGTGTTCAGGCCGTACACGGGCTGGTCGCCCTCGGCCAGGCGAGCGGCCAGTTCCGACGCCGCTCGCATCCGTCGAGTTGCCTCATCGGACAGCGCCACCGGCATATCGTCACGGGCGACCGCCACCACGTCCTCCACGGTCAGCCCGGCGCCGGTCAGGATCAGCTCGTCCACGCGCTCATCCTACGGGTCTGGGCCGGGTCGGCGTGACTACACTCCTCCCCCATGGTCACGGCCCACACCGACGTGGTCGGCAGCCTGCTCCGCCCGCAGTCGCTGCTCGACGCCCGGCAACGGTTCGAGCAAGGTGAGATCGAGCCGGCCGAGTTCAAGCGGATCGAGGACGCGGCAGTGGACGCCGCGGTGGCCCTGCAGGAGCAGGCCGGGCTGGACGTGGTGACCGACGGCGAGATGCGCCGCCTGTCGTTCCAGAGCGGCCTGCCGGATGCCGTCGAGGGCTTCGGCGAGGTGCCGCTGGATGCCTACCTGTGGGGCGAGTGGCACGGCGACGAGCACGTCGGCGACCGCGCCACCGAACGGCCGCCGCGCCTGGGTGTGCGCGAGCCCCTGCGCCGGCGCCGCCACATCGCCGCCGAGGAGCTGACCTACCTGCGCGGCCGCACCGGCCGCATCCCCAAGATCACCCTCACCAGCCCCAGCCTGTACGCCAACCTGTGGTCGCCGGAGCTGTCGCTCGACGCCTACCCCACGCTGGACAGCTTCCTGGAGGCTGTCGTCGAGATCATGCGGGACGAGGTGCGCGAGCTGGCGCGGCTGGGCGCTACCTACCTGCAGCTGGACGCGCCGCACTACCCGCTGCTGATCGACCCGGCCACGCGCGCGTTCTACGAGTCGCAGGGCTGGTCGCTCGAGCGCTGGCTCGACCGCGGCATCGAGCTCGACAACGCCGTGATCGCGGCCGCCCCCGGCGTCACCTTCGGGTTCCATCTGTGCCGCGGCAACCAGGGCAGCCGCTGGCTCGTGTCCGGCGGCTACGACCCGATCGCTCCGCGCGTGTTCCGCGGTGTCAACGCGCAGCGGCTGCTGCTCGAGTACGACGACGAGCGGTCGGGCTCGTTCCAGCCGCTGCGGGAGGTGCCCGACGACCGGATGGTGGTGCTGGGGCTCGTCACCACCAAGTCCGGGCGCCGCGAGACGGTGCAGGAGCTGGAGCGCCGCACGCGGGAGGCTACGGCGTTCATCGACCTGGAGCGGCTGGCGATCTCGCCGCAGTGCGGTTTCGCGACGTCGGTGGTCGGGAATGCCCTCACGCAGGACGACGAGCGCGCGAAGCTGGCGACGATCGCACGCGCGGCGGCCGCCATCTGGGGGTGACCGGTTTGCGACGGCTGGCGCCCAGCGCCTACCATTCCGCGAAGCCGTAACGGCCCACCCGGGCCGGCAAAGGGGACAGTGACCGACATGAGACGCGTGCTGGTTGTTGCACCGACCCGGAGAGATCTGCTGAACCTTGCCGACGCACGGGTGCTGGCGCGCTACGACCTGGTGTTCGAGGAGCGGCCGGGCGTGCAGGGCGTGTTCGGTTCCAGCGACTCCACGGCGGCGCTGGCCGTGGTGGTGGCCGACCGGCTGGGGCTGCCCGGGCCCGGGTACGAGGCGTTCATGCGCTGCCACGACAAGCTCGTCTCGCGGCGCATCCAGGCCGAGGCGGTGCCGGAGGCGACGCCGCGATTCGCGCCGCTGGATGCGATGCGCCCGCCCGAACGGCCGCCGCTGCCCTACCCGTTCTTCGTGAAGCCGGTGCAGGGCCACCTGTCGCAGCACGCCTACGAGGTCGACAGCGACGAGCGGCTGGCCGAGGTGCTGGCCGCAGCCCGGCGCGCCAGCTTCCGCCATCTGATCGCCGAGGAGCTGCTCTCGGGGCACCTGGTCACGTTCGAGGGCTTCATGCACGACGGCGAGGTGACCCCGGTGGGCGTGACCGATGCCGTGCTGCACGAAAACGGCATCAGCTTCCTGCGGTTCGAGTACCCCAGCAAGCTCCCAGCGGGGCCTCAGCAGCAGATGGCTGAGTTCGCCTCCCGGCTGATGCCCGCGCTGGGGTTCGACCAGTCGCTGTTCAACATCGAGTTCTTCGTCCGGGCCGACGGACGCATGACGATCGTCGAGGTGAACGGGCGGATGGCCTCGCAGTTCGCGCCGCTGGTGCGGGCCGTGCACGGCGTCTCGACCTACGAGCTGCAGCTCGAGCTGGCGGCCGGAGGCGCTCCCGTCATGCCGCCCGCCCGCCCTGACGTGGTGGCCGCCAGCTTCCTGCTTCGCACCTACCACGACGCGGTCGTGCGCGAGGTGCCCGACACGGCCGCCGTGGCCGAGGCATTTCCGGGCGTGTTCGTCGAGCTGCTGGTGCGCGAGGGGCAGCGGCTGAGCGAGAACGACGACGACGTGCTGTCGCATCGCCTGGCCGTGGTCGCGCTGTCCGGCCCCGACCGCGAGTCGCTGATCGACCGCCACGAGCAGGCCGTCGAGCTGCTGCCCTTCGACCTGGCGCCGGTGCCGGCCTGGGTCGCCGGCTAGCTCTCGCCGTCCCAGTAGCCGACCGCGTCCGCTTTGCGCGCGATCAGGTCGTCGCCCTCGCCGCCGCTGGACAGCACCACCTTCTCGCTGTCGGGGAACACCGCCACCGCCGGCCGGCCCTTGGTCGACAGGATCACCATTCGGGCCGGCACGTCGCCCGTGTTGACCACACGGTGCCCGCCGTCCGGCCCTTCCGGGAAGCAGACCAGGTCGCCGGCCGCGAGAGCGTGATCACCATCCGGGTCGCGCAGCGTTGCCGACCCGGACACCAGCAGCAGCCACTCCTCGCAGCCGTACTCGTAGTGGTAGGGGTAGGTGGCCTCGCCCGGCGGCAGCTCGTACAGCGTCGCGCCCATCCGCACCGCGCCGATCGCCGGCCCCAGCTGCGCCGCGCGCCAGCTGTACCCCGGCTGCTCCTGCGTCAGGTTGAACTCCGGCTGGTTGATGTTGACGTGTCGCATGTGGCTCCCTCTCAGAACTCGAAGCTGCACCAGGGCTCGCGCTCGGCCCTGAACATCGAATCGGCCCGCACGCAGGCGCCGAGCACGAGCTCACGCAGCCGCATCGCCTCGCGCAACGCCGTGAACCGGTACCCGCCCAGGAACGCAGAGGCAAGCGCCGGGGCGTCCAGCGCGATCTCGGCCCTGCGGCCGGTGGGCGCGCAGCTCCCCTCGCCGTCGCGCACCTCGAGCAGCAGGGCGGCCCCGTCCAACTCCAGCACCAGCTCGCCGTCGGCCGGATAGCGGCGCGCCTCCAGCGCGGCCGAGGCGTCGAGCAGCGACAGCCACAGCCCGTCGGCGATCTGCTTGACGTGGTGGTAGCGCCACTCGGCCAGCAGCCCGCGGATCGGGTCGTCGAGCGGGCGGTTGTAGATCTGCACCGAGGTGGTCAGCTCGACGTCGAGCAGGTAGCGCCAGATCGCGGCCGCCGCCTCGGGCGCCGCCGTCAGCAACGCCTGCACCTGCACCTGCCCCTGCGGCAGCACCTCGTGCGTCCACTCGCTCTTCACCCGGTAGCTGGCGAAGCCGTCGTAGCCGCCGGCGGCGCGGTGGGCGATCCGGAACTCGTCGTGCTCGGCGGCCGTGAACATCTCGGCGATGTCGGCGTCGTCGCGATCGAGCTCGCCCGGGATCTGCAGCCGCGATCGCTCCAGCACCTCGCGGACGACCGCGACCGGGGAGGGATCGCGCAGCAGTTCGATGCTCCCGGGATCCTGGAACGGCACGGCGAAGGCGCCGTGGTTGCTGTCGACCTCAGCCTCGGCGACGGTCAGCGTCGCAGGCCCGTATCCGAAGCGATGGTAGATGTCGGTGGCGGCGGCGAACAGCCCCGACACCGGCAGGCCCTGCTCGCGCATGTCGGCGTGCTGGCGGTCGAACATGGCCCGCAGCGCCCCCCTGCGGCGGTGGGTCGGCAGCACGCCCGCCCACGTCAGCCCGCGCATGGGCACGGCCCGCCCACCGGGCACGGTCATCTGGAACGGCTGGTCGACGCTGACGCCGATCATCTCGCCGCCGTCGAAGGCCGCCACGCAGTTCACCCGCTGGAGGAACGGCACCATCAGCCTGTCGAGCTTCTCGTCATCCCAGTGGTAGCCGAACGCGGTGGCGTGGACCGTGGCGAACTCCCGCAGCTCGTCCGGCTCCTGCACGGTGCGGATGGTCAGGCTCACGGACGCACGGTGCGCCGCTTGGCGATCCGCGCCAGCGCGCTCACATCCTCGTCGCCGTGTCCCTCGCCGATCAGGTCGTCCTCCTCGGCCAGCACCACCTGCGACACGCCCAGGTCGAGACCCAGGCGCCCGGCCTCGTCCAGCGCGATCGCCACGTCCTTGCGGTGCAGCGACACCTTGAACCCGAGCGGGTAGCTGTCCTCGACCATGTTCTGGGCCCTGTTCGCCAGCACCCACGACGACGCCGCTCCGGCCGACAGCGCCTCCATCAGCTGCTCCAGCGGCAGGCCGGCGGCCTGCGCCAGCGCGATGCCCTCGCCGACCGTGGCATAGGTGCCCGCGATCATCACCTGGTTCACCGCCTTGGCCATCTGGCCGGAGCCGCTGGGGCCGAGGTGCGTGATGCGCTTGCCGAACGCCTGCAGGATCGGCTGCGCCCGCTCGACGTGCTCGGGCGCACCGCCCACGAAGATCGTGAGGGTGCCGTTCTGGGCACCCTCGGAGCCGCCGGACACCGGCGCGTCCACCAGACCGATGCCCTGCGCGGCCAGGCGCTCGGCCAGCTCGGCTGTTGCCGAGGGAGACACCGTCGAGCAGTCGACCACGACGCCGCCGGCGGCCAGCCCCCGCGCGACGCCGTCGCCGCCGAACAGCACGGCCTCCAGGTCGGGCGTGTCGGAGACGCACGTCAGCACGGCGTCGGCTCCGGCGGCAGCCTCGACCGGCGTGGCGGCGCGGGCCGCGCCGCGCTCGGCCAGCCGCAGCTCGCGCTCGCGCGTGCGGTTGTGCACCGTCACCTCGTGGCCGGCGTCGAGCAGGTGGCCAGCCATGGGTGCGCCCATCGTCCCCAGTCCGATCACGGCTACGCGCATACAAGCGCGATTCTAGCCATGATTGCCTGGGCTACGTACGCGTTGCCGCTTCCGCTCCACCCACGGCGATCTTGGCCCGCGCCGTGACGAGGTGGTAGAGCACGAGCAGCTGCACGATGGCGAGCGAGTCGCTGCGGTTGAGGTCGGTGCCGAGCGTGAACTCGCCCAGGCGCTCCGACCGCAGGTGGCTTGCGAAGTGCATGTGCTCCCAGATCCGCTCCTCGACCTCGAGCGCCGTGGCCGCCGGCAGCCGCCCCGGCACGTGCAGGTCCTGTTCGCCGTCCGCGCCCACCAGCGACAGGCCCTGCTCGGGGTCGTCGCCGACGACGTCCGACAGGTCGGGGTGTGGCAGGCCGGGGCGCAGCAGCAGGTGCGCGTCCAGGTGCGTGGAGTCGGGATCGCCCTGCGCGCCCGGCGGGTCGGCGAACCGCACAACCATGTCGGCGTGGTGCCGCTGAGGGCGGATGTACTGCTCGGAGTCGGGCTCGCGCCGGTCGAGCTCGTCGAGCACCTGGTCGGTGGTGTAGCCGCGCCGCGAGCAGTCACGCAGCACCTTCCACCGGCGGCGCAGGCTCTCGGGCGGGTCGAGGAAGACGCGGATGTCGAAGCAGTCGCGGAGCGCGTCGGTTTGGTAGCCGAGCAGCCCCTCCACGATCAGGAAGCGACCCGGCGCGAGGTAGGCGGGCGGCGCGAACGTCCCGTCCGAGTGGCGGTAGACGGGCTTCATGATCGCCTCGCCCCGCCGCAGCAGCATCAGGTGCTGACCCATGATGTCCATGTGGTTGCAGGCCGGGTCGAGCGGCGTCACGCCCATGTCGGCCCGCTGCGAGCGGTCGTAGCGGTGGTAGTCGTCGAGGCAGACATGCGAGACCTGCTCCGGCCCCAGCACGCGCACCAGCCCCCGCGTCAGTGTCGTCTTGCCGCTCGCGGAGTCACCCACGACGCCAAGGATGATCGGGCGTGGCATCGATCCACTCTACCCGGGGTGTCGCACGACGAAGGAAACGACCTGGCCCTGCCTGACGCTGTCGTATCCGACCAACTTGATCTGTGCGCCTGGGTTGGCGGCCGCGCACTGGTCGATCTCGGCCAGCACCGCTTCGGCCGAGGGGCGAGCCACGAACGGGAGCTTCCACAGCTTCCAGTAGCTGTCCCGCGGCGCCGGGTCGATCGCGTACTCGATGCCCGGGATCAGCCCGCCCCCGGTCAGGTGCTTCACCTGCGCGCGGACGTCGCTGTCGCTCAGCGCCGGCAGGTAGCTGAACGTCTCAGACGGCATGGGACACATCCAGGGTGTCGACGGTGGCGTGCTCGAACCGCACGTCCCGCCAGGTCTCCATGGCGATCGCCAGCGCGGGGCTGTGGGCGGCCGCCTCGATCAGGATGCTCGCTCCGTCGGCCGCCAGCGAGCGGCCCTCGTTGCGGGCCTTCACGCAGGCCTCCAGGGCGACGCGGTTGGCGGTGGCCCCGGCGGACGCGCCCCATGGGTGCCCGAGCGTGCCACCGCCGAACTGCAGGACGGAGTCGTCCCCGAAGATGTCGACCAGGTCGGGCATGTGATGCACGTGGATGCCGCCGGACGCGACCGGCATCACCGCAGGCAGGGACACCCAGGGCTGGTCGAAATAGAGCCCGCGGGCGTGGTCGGCCGGGATGTGGTCGAGCCGCAGAAGGTCGACCACACCCAGTGTGGACGCCCGGTCGCCCTCCAGCTTGCCGACCACGGTGCCCACGTGCAGGTGATCGCCGCCCGCCATGCGCAGCCACTTCGCGAGCACCCGGAAGTGGATGCCGTGATGCTTCTGTCGGTCCATCACCGCGTGCATCGCCCGGTGCACGTGCAGCAGCATCCCGTTCGCGCGGCACCAGTGGCTGAGCGACTGGTGCATCGCGAAGCCGGCGGTCAGATAGTCGTGCATGATGATCGGCGAGCCCAGCTCCCTGGCACGCTCGGCCCGCTCGAAGGTCTGCTCGACAGTCGGCGCCGTCACGTTCAGGTAATGCCCCTTGCGCTCCCCCGTCTCCGACTCGGCCTTCAGCACCGCCTCCATCACGAACCCGTAGCGGTCGCGCCACCGCATGAACGGCTGCGAGTTGATGTTCTCGTCGTCCTTGGTGAAGTCCAGCCCGCCGGACAGCGACTCGTACACGGCGCGGCCGTAGTTGCGCGCGGACAGGCCCAGCTTGGGCTTGATCGTGCAGCCGAGCAGCGGGCGACCGTACTTGTTGAGGCGGTCGCGCTCGATCTGGATGCCGTTGGGCGGGCCCTGGAACGTCTTCATGTAGGCGGGCGGGATACGCATGTCCTCGAGCCGTAGCGCACGGAGCGCCTTGAACCCGAACACGTTGCCCACTATCGAGCTCATGACGTTGGAGATCGAGCCCTCCTCGAACAGGTCGAGCGGGTAGGCGATGTACGCGATCGCCTGGTCGCGGTCGCCGGGCACCGGCTCGATCCGGTAGGCCTTGGCCTGGTAACGGCCGATGTCGACCAGGTGGTCTGTCCAGACCTGCGTCCAGGTGCCGGTCGACGACTCGGCGGCGACCGCCGCGGCCGCCTCCTCGATCGGCACGCCCGGCTGGGGCGTGACCCGGAAGGCGGTCAGGATGTCGGTGTCGGCTGGCACGTAGTCGGGGCGCCAGTAGCTGTCCCGGTAGTCCTTGACGCCGGCTTCAAACGTCGGAGCGGGGTGTGTGCCCATGGCTACAGGGTAGGGCCGGAACGCTGCAACCACAATTGAAACATCAGACATGACTGATAACGTAGTACTGCAATGACGTTCGGCCAGCTGAACACGTTCCTGGCGCTCGCGCGCGCCGGCTCGGTGCGCGGAGCGGCGGCGGCGCTGGTGGTGACCGAGCCGGCCGTGTCGGCGGCGGTGGGCGCGCTGCAGCGCGACCTCGGCGTGGAGTTGGTGAGCCGGCAGGGCCGCGGCATCATGCTGACGCCGGCCGGTGAAACCCTGGCCCGCTATGCCGCCGAGCTGCTGGGGCTCCGCGACCAGGCGCTGCGCGAGATCCGGGAGGTGCGGGCGCTGCGCCTGGCCGCGGTGACCACCGCCGGTGAGTACGTGGTGCCGGCGCTCCTGAAGGCGTTCATGGCGGTCCACCCGAACGTGGACGTTTCGCTCGAGGTCGGCAACCGCGCCGAGGTGTACGAGCGGCTGACGCAGCGCCAGGTCGACCTGGCGATCGGCGGCAGCCCGCCGGCCGGCTCCGGCATCAGCGGCCAGCCGTTCCTCGACTACCGGCTGGTGGTGGTGGCAGCGGCCGACCATCCGGTCGCGGATCCCGTCGACGAGACCTGGCTGCTGCGCGAGCGCGGGTCGGGGACGCGCGCGACCGTCGAGGCATTCCTGGTCGAGGCCGGGATCGCACCCCGCTCCACCCTCACGCTGGGCTCAAACGGCGCCGTCAAGCAGGCCGTCCTGGTGGGTCTCGGCATCACCCTGCTGTCCGACCACGCGGCCGGCGCCGAGCTGGCCTCGGGCGCGCTGGTGCCGGTGGCGATGCCGGGCGCTCCGCTAGAGCGCTCCTGGTTCGTGCTGCGGCGTGCGAGTGGCCCGATCCTGCCGGAGGCATCCGCCTTCAGCGCGTTCTGCCGGTCGCCGGAGGCCGCGGCCGCCGTGCTGGCAGCGATCGGCCCGTAGGCATTGCCGTGACCGGCGCGTGACACGCAATGGTGCAACGTTCATCACGCTGCCGCAACGGGCCCATCGCCACACGTAACGATCGCACCACCCGGTCCGCCACCAACATCACGGCCCCTGACCGGGCCGCCTCGCAACCGTGCGGACGCGCGTCACCGTCCGGTCACGACTCGTCACGATCCCGTGCCGAACCGCCCACGCCGCCCGAGGCGGGGTTTGACTCCGTTACAGAACGCGCCGGGCGTTGCACGTCTGAGCGGGAGCCGTGACCGATCGTCGCGGAGTCGATGCTCCTGGCGCTACGCGCCCCGCTCGGCGACCGGCGACACCGGCTCGGCCGAGTCGATCACCACCTGCCGGCGGGCCCGGCTCGACGAGCGGTCAGACACCGCGACCGCCACGGCCGCCACGATCACCGCCGTCGCGACCAGGGTCGTGGCGGTGAGCTGCTCGCCCGCCAGGGCCCAGCCGAGGAAGACGGCCACCACGGGGTTCACGAACGCGTACGTTGCCACCCGCGTGGGCGGGACGTGGTCGAGCAGCCAGATGTAGGCGGTGAAGGTGACGACCGTGCCGAGCAGCACCAGGTAGAGCAGGCCAACGAGCGAGCGGCCGCTGACCTGCGACAGCTGCAGATCCTGCGCCTCGCCCGACGCGAACGAGACGACCACCAGCACCAGCCCGCCCACGAGCAGCGGCGCGCCCGCCGCCACCATCGGCGATGCGGGCAACGGCACCCTGCGGGTGGCGATCGTGCCGGCCGCCCACGAGAAGGCGGCCAGCAGCAGCAACGCGGCATCCGTCGCCGACAGGCCGCCGCCGCTGGTCTTTCCCGCAACCAGCAGCGCCACGCCCAGGAACGCGGCCAACAGGGCCAGCGCCGTGCGCGACGAGGGCCGGCCGGACCCTAGGAAGCCCCAGGCCAGCAGCGGCACGAACAGCGGGATGGTGGCGAGACAGAGCGCAGACACGCCCGACGGGACGAACTGCTCCTCGCGCGCCAGCACCGCGTGGCAGCCGACGAACAGGAACAGCCCGACAGCGCCCGAGCCCAGCCACTCGCCCGGCGTCGGCCATGCCGAGTCAGGCTCGCGCAGGCGCGACAGGCCCAGCAGGATGCCGCCGCCGACCAGGCAGCGCGCCGCCATCATCGGAAACGGCAGGATCGTCTCGACCGCCCAGGCGATGGCCAGGAAGGTCGAGCCCCAGACAAGGTAGATGGCCGCAAACGCGGCCACCACCCGCGGTTCGGGCAACGAGGAGGGCATCGCCGTAGGCTAGTGAGACGGGTAGGGCCGGGCGCTACCCGGCGGTCGCGGCGGCCCGCCGTATGGCCAGCAGATCGCGGTCGCCGACCCGGGTGATACGGGCGCCGACCACAGAACGGCCGTAGGCGGCGATGTCCGCCTTCACTGCCTTGGCCTGGATCGTGATCTTGCGCTCTTCGAGCGAGAACGTGAGGGCGAACTCGTCGCCCGCCGCCATCTGCAGCTCGATCGAGAACTGCACGCCGGTCTCCGACAGGTCATCGATGCGCACGTCGTACTCGTTGCCCTCGACGGCGTACTGGCAGAAGATCGCGGTCATCACCGCCGGAATGTGCAGCTCCACCCGGGCCGCCTGCCGGCCCGGACCGTCCTCGCTGATCTCGACGAGGGCCAGCACCCCGATCGCCTGCTCGAACGAGTGGTACTCGGCCTCCGTCAGCTCGAACCGCGCCGTCCACGGCTGGTCGCCGACCGCAAAGCGCAGGGTCAGCTGCTCGACCCCGCCCATCTGCAGCCGCGGCAGGTAGGCCCGCAGCAACAACCCGTCCAGCTCGAACGGGTCGCACGGCAGCTGCTTCCCTTCCTGCGAGGTCGCGGATACGCCGGTGCGTCCCGGCAGCGATGCCAACGCTCGTGCGGCCGCCCCTTCCACGCTACTCCTCGGCCATGAACGGATACCGGTAGTCGGACGCCGGCACGAACGTCTCCTTGATCGTGCGCGGGCTCGTCCACCGGATCAGGTTCCACATGGAGCCGGCCTTGTCGTTGGTGCCGGACGCGCGGGCGCCGCCGAAAGGCTGCTGCCCGACCACCGCGCCGGTCGGCTTGTCGTTCACGTAGAAGTTGCCGGCGGCGTCGCGCAGCGCGTCGTGGGCCTGCGAGATGGCCGACCGGTCGGTCGCGAACACGGCGCCGGTGAGGGCGTAGGGCGAGGTGGCGTTGACCACGTCGAGGGTGTCATCGAACCGCTTCTCGTCGTACACGTAGGTGGTCACGACCGGCCCGAACAGCTCCCGCTGCATCAGGTCGAACGAGGGATCCTTGGTTGCGATCACGGTCGGGCCGACGAAGTAGCCGTCGCTGTCGTCGGCGTCTCCACCGACCACGATCTCGGCGGCGTCCGACTTCTTGACCATGTCGAACGCGTCCGCCTGGGTGGTGTACGCGCTCTCATCGATCACCGCGCCCATGAAGTTGCGGAAGTCCTCGACCGGGCCCATGCGGATGGTCGGCACCTCGGTCTCCAGCGCCTCCCTGATCTGCGGCCACAGGTTGGACGGCGCGTACACGCGCGAGGCCGCCGAGCACTTCTGCCCCTGGTACTCGAATCCGCCACGCAGGATCGCGGTGGCGACGGCCTGGGGGTCGGCCGAGGTGTGGGCCAGGATGAAGTCCTTGCCGCCGGTCTCGCCGACGATGCGCGGGTAGCCGTGGTAGCCGGCGATGTTGTCGCCGACCGTCTTCCACATCGACTGGAACACCGCCGTCGAGCCGGTGAAGTGGATGCCGGCCAGCTCGGGCGAGCGCAGCGCGACGTCGCCGATCTCGGCGCCCGACCCGAGCACCATGTTGATCACGCCCGGCGGCAGTCCGGCCTGCTCGAGCAGCTTCATCAGGAAGTACGTCGAGTAGACGGCTGTCGAGGCCGGCTTCAGGATCACGGTGTTGCCCATCAGGGCGGGAGCGCCCGACAGGTTGCCGGCGATCGCCGTGAAGTTGAACGGCGCCACGGCGAACACGAAGCCCTCCAGAGGCCGGTACTCCATCCGGTTCCAGATGCCCCGCGATGAGCGCGGCTGCTCCTCCATGATCCGCCGCATGTAGGTGGGGTTGAAGCGCCAGAAGTCGGCGAGCTCGCACGCGGCGTCGATCTCGGCCTGGTAGGCGGTCTTCGACTGCCCCAGCATGGTGGCGGCGTTGATGGTGTCGCGCCACGGCCCGGTCAGGAGGTCGGCGGCCCGCAGGAACACCGCGGCGCGCTCGTCCCACGGGGTGCGCGACCATTCCTTGTGGGCGTCGCGGGCCGCCGCGATCGCCTGCTCGACCTGCTCGGCGCCGCCCTTGTGGTACTCGGCCAGCACGTGGTGCTTGGCGTGCGGCTTGACGGACTTGGCAGTGGTGCCGGTGCGCACCTCCTCGCCGCCGATGATCATCGGGATCTCGATCTGCTGGCCGTCCAGCTCGGACAGCCGTTGCTTGAGGCTCGCCCGCTCGGGCGAGCCGGGGGCGTAGTCGCGCACCGGCTCGTTGTACGGTGTGGGGAGGTTGAAGATGCCTGTGCTCACGGCGGCAAGCCTACCTCTCGTCAGCCGGGGCTGGTGCTGGTGCTGGCCACGACCACCAGCACGATGAACAGCACGGCGAGCACGACCAGCGCCACCCCGATCCAGCCCAGCACGATGCCGGCCGTGGCCAGGCCGGCCCCACCGAGCCCGGGACGCTCCGCGATCTCGCGCTTCGCCGAGTGACCGAACACGATCGCCAGGATCGACAGCACGAACGGGAAGATCACGAAGCCGCCGATCCCGAGCACGAGCGAGGCGATCGCCTTGCCGCTGGTCTCGCCGGCCGAAACCTGGACGGCGCCCGCCATGCGCGCGCCGCCCATCCTGGCGCCGCAGTTCGAGCAGAACCCTGCGTCGGGCGCGACCGGCTCGCCGCAGCTCGTGCAGTAGGCCGCGGCTACGTCACACGCCCTTCGGAGACTCGTTCGGCAGCGTCAGCAGGTCGCGGATCGAGACGATGCCGATCAGCTTGCCGTGGTCGCAGATGGGAACATGCCGGAAGCCGCCGTGGATCATCATCATGGCCGCCTCGCCGTTGGTGGCATCGGGCCCGACGGTGATCGGGTCGCGGGTCATCCACTGCTCGACGGTGCCCTCAATAGTGCCGCGGCCGACGGCCCGCAGCACATCGCGCTCGGTGAGGATGCCGATCAGGTGGTCGCCGTCGGTGACCAGGATCGCACCGACGCGGCGGTCCGCCATCTGGTGGGCCGCCTCCTGCAGCGCCTCGGATGGCCCGATCGTCAGCAGCCGGGTGGCCATGGTGTTGGAGACGGAATCCTCGCGGGGTCGCTGGTAGCTCATGCGCTAGCTGTACCTCGGGTCGGGGTGGGCGAGTGTACCGCACCCGTCGCTACGATTCGACCATGCCGGCCCAGACCTACCGGGGCAAGCCATGCGTGTGCCAGCACCGCCTGGAGCTCTGCGATCAGCGCTGCGTCGCCGACATGATGGCCACGACGTTCTACATGGCCTGCCTGAAGCTGACCGGCCGACGGTGCCTAGTGGTGGGCGCGGGCGCGGTCGGGCTGGAGAAGATCGAGGGGCTGCTCGCGTGCGACGCGAGTGTGCACGTGATCGCGACCGAGGTGGACGCGCCGGTGCAAGAACTGGCCGACGCGGGCGACATCGAGCTGACGGTGCGGCCGTACCGGCGGGGCGATCTCGAGGGGCACTTCCTGGCGATCGCCGCAACCAGCGATACGGACGTGAACGTGGCGGTGTTCGACGAGGCGGAGAGCCGGGCGATGCTCTGCAACGTGGTGGACGTGCCGCCGCTGTGCAGCTTCATCCTGCCGGCGATCGTGCGCACCGGCCCGATCGCGATCGCGATCTCGACAGCCGGCGCGAGCCCGGCGCTGGCGAAGCGGATGAAGCGCGAGATCGGTGAGCTGTTCGGGGATCAGTATGCGGAGCTGGCGGAACTGCTGAACGACGCGCGCGGCTGGGCGAAGGCGACGCTGCCCACCTACGAGGAGCGAAAGGCGTTCTTCGAGGGGATCGTCAACGGCAGCCCCGATCCGGTCGAGCTGCTGCGGGCCGGCGACCGCCAGGCGGTGGTCGAGCTGATCGCGAGCCGGCAGGCGGCGGTTCCGATCAGCCTGCCCTAGTCCAGCTTCGCCGAGCGGGGTGGTGGCAGCGCCCAGCGGCGTTCGTGGTGCCGGCGCTGGATGGTGCGACCGCTGGGCGGCTCGGCGTTCGTACAGGTCGCGGCCAGGATGTGCGCGCGAACCGTGCGCACCGGTGCGGCCTGGGCGAACGCGCGACCGGACCAGACGATCCATTACGCGCTGCCTGCTCCTACGATGCGCCTGTGATTAGCCCTCGTCGTGAGCGGGTAGCGCCCTCGTGCCCGGTCGACTCGGGACCCGCAGCCCAGCTCGCCGCGTTTCACCTACCGGAAGGAGCCACTGTGAGCTATCGGATTGCCATCATCGACGACATGCAGGACATCCCCTACCGCCAGGACACGCACATGCGGCCCGTCCGCCACCACCTGGGGATCAGCGCGTTTGGGTCGAACGCGTGGACGGCTGCGAACGAAGGCGACCGGATCTTGCCCGAGCACCGAGAGGACGAGGGCAAAGAGGAGCTCTACGTCGTGCTACGGGGCCGTGCCCGGTTCGAGATCGACGGCGACAGCGCCGATGCGCCCGTGGGCACGCTCGTGTTCGTCGGGCCGGAGAGCAACCGCACCGCCTTCGCGGAGGAGGCGGGGACGACGGTGCTCGCCATCGGCAGCACCGTCGGCCAGCCATACGAGGTCGGCGGCTGGGAGGTGTGGGCAGAGTTCCACCCCGCGTACGAGGCCGGCGACTACGACGCGGTGATCGACCGCGCGCGCGAGCCGGTCGAGGCGAGCGAGTACGCCGCGCCGCTCTACAACCTCGCCTGCTGCGAGGCACTGGCGGGCCGCAAGGAGGACGCGATCGTTCACCTCCGGACCGCATTCGAGCGACGGCCGAACCTCCGCGACCTTGCAAAGGAGGACACCGACCTCGACCCGCTCCGGGGCGAGCCGGCGTTTCGCGAGCTCGTCGGCTAGCTGTGGTTCCTGACGCACGTTGTTCAGCCTGGAGTGCTCGTAGCCGGTTTCTGGGTGGCTGGCGGGCGAGGCTGCCGTGTGGTCGGTGGTGATTGTAGTAGTCGAGCCAGGTCGGTAAGGCGTGGATGCGGGCGGTGCTGGTCGGGTAGATCGCGGCGTACGCCCAGCCGTCAAGGAGGGTGCGGATGAAGCGTTCGGCCTTTCCGTTGGTGCGGGGCCGGTAGGGACGGGTTCGGAGGTGGCGGATTCCGAGCGCGTGGCAGGCGATCGCCCAGATCGCAGCCTTGTAGGCCGACCCGTTGTCGGTCATCACTCGCTGTACCGACACGCCTCGCGCGGTAAACCAGGCAACGCAGCGACGCAGGAAGCCGATCGCGGTGACGGCTTGCTCGTTTGGGAGCGCCTCCACGTAGGCCAGGCGGGTGGCGTCGTCGACGCAGACATGCAGGTACTCATACCCAATCCGGTACGCGCCCTTGCGGCGTTTCTGCCCACGCCGGGTGCCGGTCACGGCGTGACCGACACGCTCGATCCGGGCCAGCTTCTTGATGTCGATATGGAGCAGCTCGCCCGGCCAGCGCCGTTCATACCAGTTGGCCCAGGCCCAACCGCTTCAGGATCGCCGACACCGTCGAAAGCGGCGTGCCGAGCATCCAGCTGATCTCGGCCGCCGTGAACCGGACACGACGCAACGCAGCAATCGCGTCGACCCGATCCGCCGGCGTCCTTGCCGCCAATCGATGCGGCGTCGAGGAACGATCCTCCGGCCCGCCCACGCCCTCCTCACGAAACCGGCGCAGCCACTTCGCCGCCGTCCGCTCCGACACGCCAGCCGCCGCCGCGGCCGCCGCCACCCGCCAATGCTCACTCAGCACCCGATCGACCAGCAACCGCCGACTCGCTGGGCACGTCCGAGCGTTACGGTGCAATCTCATCTGGGGCCTCCTTGGAGGTCGAGGTCTTGGACAACCCCAACCCTCGAGGAGGCCCCGGATGAACAACCTTCCTAGGAACTACAGCTAGCCGAATCGCGCGAGGGCAACGCACCTCACATGTGAGCCAGCGCCCGGTCGAGCGGCCGCGGCACCTGGCTGAGATCGAGAGCCTCAACGAGCAGCCGTGCGTAGCGGATCTTCCGGCCGCTGCCGCTGCCCATGAACCGCCGCAGCTGCTCATCGGTCGCGCGACCGCGCCACTCGGGCTGCCTCTGCAGCGCGCGAAACGATCCCCGGTCGCCCTGGGCGACAACGACCGCTTCCACGGCGGCGGCACCCAGCGCGCGGATCAGCTCGTCCTCCAGGTCGGCCGAGCAGACGAAGAAGCCCAGCCGTTCCATCTCGACACGGGTGAGCCGTGAACCGAGGCCGGCCTGCTCGAGGCCGCGCCGGAAGTCGCCCTCCTCACCGGCGTCGCAGATACCGGCCAGCCTCACGTCGAGCCCCGCGGGTCCGAACACGTCCAAGAACCCTCCGATCGCCTGCGCGCCCCCGATCGGCACGACGGAGACCCGCTCGGCGCGAAGATCGCGGCCGCGTCGTTCAGCCAGCGCCTGCACCGCACACCGGTCGCTCATCCCCTCAACCAGCAGGACCGCATGCGGGCGGCCGCCGGCCAGCGTGCGTCTGGCTGCGACCAGGGCTGCATCTTCCGAGCGGGATCTTGGCTGCTCCTCCACACCACGTATCTTCGCAACGGCCCTGAGACGCGGGCGCTTTGATCGACCAGGCGACCTCGGCGACAATGCGGGCGTGGACGACATCCTGCCCGGCCTCAGCCAGGCGCTCGAGGCGATGAACCACGGTGATGTGGAGCCCGCGGTGGCCCTGCTCGATCCCGACGTGGACTGGCGAGGGAGACCGCAGGGGCACCTGTGGTGGCGGCACGTCCCGAGCTGCCACGGCCCGGACGAGGCGCGCAGGAACCTCGCGCTCCAGGTCGACAAGGGCCAGGCGCGGCCAGGCGTCAAGCGGTTCGCGTTGGAGCAGGTTGCTGAGGTCGGCGAGTGCGTGGTGGTCGCCGGGCGCTGGGAGATGGCGGATGGGTCGAACGAGGTAGGCCGGTTCTACCAGGTGCTGCGGGTGCGCGGAGGGCTGATCGTGGACATTCAGGGCTGCACCAGTCGCCGCGCCGCGATGGCCTACGCCCGCCGCGCTGCCTGAATGCCGCAATCGCCGTCAGCCGATCGCCCGCTTCACAAGCGCGCTGATCCGTGCCTCCTCGGCGTCCGTCAGCTCCATCAGCGCGTAGGCGTTCGGCCACATGGCGCCCTCGTCGAGGTGCGCCTTGTCGCTGAAGCCGAGCGTCGCGTACCTCGTCTTGAACTTGTGACCGCTCTGGAAGAAGCAGACGACCTTGCCGTCCTCCCTCGCATACGCGGGCATCCCGTACCAGGTTCTCGGTGAGAGGTTCGGCGCGGCGGCCTTGACGATGGCGTGCAGCCGCTCGGCGATGGCGCGATCGTGGTCCGGCATCTCGGCGATCTTCGCGAGCACGTCGCTCTCCCCATCCGCCTTGGTGGCGCGCGAGCCGCGGCGCGCGGCCGACTTCACCTCCTGGGCGCGCTCCCTCATCGCGGCCCGTTCGTCGTCGGTAAATCCCTTGGACGCTTTCCTCTCAGCCATCTTCCCTACCTCCCTGCGAGCGAGTCCCCGAGCTTCCACCTGCCGTGATGGTAAGCGAACCGACGCGAGGGTACGCTCCCGCCCGTGGTCTCAGTGCGGCCGATCACCGGGTCGAATCGCGACGCACTGGAGGCCCTGCGCGTGGCGCCGGCGCAGCGCCGGTTCGTCAGTGGGGTAAGCGAGTCGCTGCGCCAGGCAGCCGAGCACCCCGGTGCCCGCGCCATCCCATGGGGCGTGTATGCCGAGCACACGCCGGTCGGGTTCGTGATGATCGCCGACGACGTCGACGGGCCGCCGTACATCCCGCACTACCTCTGGAAGCTGCTGATCGACGAGCGCTACCAGCGGAAGGGCTACGGCACCGCAACGCTTGACCTGATCGTCGAGTACTTCCGCGGGCGACCGGGCGTCGAGGTGATCTGGACGAGCGCGGGCCAGGGTGAGGGCAGCCCGATTGCGTTCTACGAGCGGTACGGATTCGAGCAGACGGGCGAGTTCGAGGAGAACGAGGTCAAACTGCGGCTGACGATCACCTGAGCGCGACCGTTATCCCCCGGCTTCGAGCACCTGCTTCAACCGGGTGAGGTCGGTCTGGACGAGGCCCGCGTCGCGCTCGAAGTCCTCGTTGCTCATGTCCGGGAGGCGGCGCAGGGTGAACACCACCTCGCAGCCGTCACCGTCTGGGACGACGCGCATGGGGTTGTAGACCACATCGCCTGAGGGCAGCGTGACCTCGTGGTCGAGGACGCCAAACTCGTACGGCTCGACGAACGCGAAGCCGGCACGGCCGCCCGGCGTCTCCAAGAACCAGTGCCCGTCGATGTGCTCCACGGAGCTGCCGAGCCCGGGAGCCCATGCCGGAATATTCGCCGGATCGGAGGCGTACCGGTAGACGTCGGCTGCCGGCCGGTCGATCGACTCGCTGATCTGCTTGGACTCTACGGGCATGGACACCAATCATGCCAAACATGATCCTCCCCTAGCCGTCGCTCACCCGGTCGGCGAACCATCGCACCCACTGCTCCTGGGCGCTGGTCTCGACCGCGGCCGGGTTGTACTCACGCCTGACCCAATCCACGGCGGTCCCCGGCGGCTCGCCGGCGAGCAGTGCCATGCAGGCAAGGACGGTGCCGGTGCGGCCCAGGCCACCCAGTGGTAGAGCCGCAGGCCGGGGTCGGCGGCGAGCCGCCGGGCCACGGTCGACTTGCCGGCGCCGCTGCCACCACCGGTCCAGCGGACGTGCTGCAGGCCTCGCCGGCGCGGTCGCGGCTACCCAACCACCGTCACGTTCGCAGCCTCCATGCCCTTGCGGCCCTCCTGCGGCTCGTACTCGACCTTCTGGCCCTCGTCGAGGTTGCGGAAGCCGGTGCCGGAGATGTTCGAGAAGTGCACGAAGACGTCGCTGCCGCCGTCGTCCGGGGTGATGAAGCCGTACCCCTTCGCCTGCGAAAACCATTTCACGATGCCAGTGGCCATTGCCGCTCTCCTGGTCGACGTTTGGGAACGACGCAGGTCAGACACTTCATGAGGCCACCACACGCACGTTCATGAACCCACAGGCGGTTCACCTGCGCAAGTTTAGCGAATCGGCGGTTTCGTAGCGGTGAAGATCAGGCCGGCTCGGCGGCGTCCTGGATCGCCTCCACCGCAGCCTCCGGGGCCGCCCCGTTGGCCTCGGCGGCGCCCGGTTCGCCGTTTCCGCGGCGTCGTGAGCGCGACCTCGACCGCCGCCGCCGCTCGCGCCGCTCGGGCGACGCGCCGACCGGCTCGCCGCGCGCCAGCTTGCGCACCGCGCCCGGCCGCGAGTCACGCGTCTTCTGCCCGTCCACCTCGATCTCGAACTCGACCCGCACGCGCCCGCGCACGCCTGCGCCCTTGAGCTGCACCAGCACGCGGCGGGCTGCATCGTCGGCCAGTACCTGTGCCTCCTCGACCGTCAGCGGCACGACGAGCCCGGCGCCGTCCACGGCCACACGCGCGTGCCGGTCGCTGCGCTGCGGCTCGCTCAGCACCTTCGCCACCGAGATCTCGAGCGGCTCCACCTCTGCGGCCGCCGCGCGCACCTCCTGTGCGGTATTCACGGGCTCCATCTTCGACCCGGTCAGCCTCCAGCTGAGCGGGGGCTTGTCTCCCAGCGATGTACCGACCACAAGGTCGGCGTCGTCGCGCAGCCGCACCGCGACCGCGGCCGGGATCTCGATCAGCACGCGGCCGTCCACACGCTTCACCGGCACGGCCGGCGGCGTGGCGCCGACGACGGCGCCGTTGAATGAGACGGTCTCGCCCTTGTCGGACTTCTCCTTGGCCTTGGCCCGCTTCGCCTGTTTGGTCTTGGGCTGCGGCGCCGGGATGTTCGAGCCGAGCGCGGCGGCCAGCCGGTGCGGATCCTGGGACAGCGCCACGCGTGCGCGCTCCACCAACCGTTCGGCGCCGCTGTTGCGCCGCGGCGAGGCGACGGCCAGGATGGCAGCGCCGGCCTCCAGCGGTGAGGTGGTGGCGACGGTGACCAGCCGCGCGGCCGCCTCGGTGTTGGTCTTGTCGTCGGAGGCCGCCGCCAGCGCGCCCAGCAGGCTGCGGCCGTCGGTGACGTGGGCTCCCGCGTAGCGGTACTCGTGGTCGCGGGCGGCCCGGGCCAGCTGCCACGTCCAGGCCACGATCCGGTCGATCGGGGCATCGATCTTGCCGTCGCCCATGGCCAGCAGCAGCACGCGCGCACCCTGGCCGCGATCCTGCTGCCAGGTGGGCGCCGCCTCCACCAGCCGGCAGGCCATGGCGAAGGTGGTCTGGCTGGGCCGCTGGGAGGACAGGTCGCCGAGCGCAGCCAGGCGCAGCTTGCGGTGCTTGTTCTCGGCGGCGCAGGTGAACAGGAACAGCTCCCGCGATTCGGGCTGCAGCGCTGCGATCCGCTCGGCCAGCTGCTGCGCGTCGGCCGGCGTGACGGCGCGAGCGGCGACGACGGCCCAGGCGCGCTGCTCGTCGATCGGCAGCTTGGACGCATCCACCAGGCGCCACTGGTTCGCGATCACCGCGATCCGGCGCTCAGGGTTGTCCGAGACGGGGACGATCCAGGAGGCTTCCTTGACGATCGGCTTCGGCGGCCGGCGGCGCCAGCGGCGGCGGCGCGGCGGCGGCGGCGTGACCAGCCCGCTGGGCCGGTACGCGTCGACGTCGAGCAGCGAGTGCAGCGTGATCACGCGCTCGGTGTGCGGCGCGCCGGGCTCGGCGAAGTCGACCACGATGCCCGATTCCTTACGGCGGTGGAGGCGCATGATGCGGCCGACCCGCTGCTGGTAGACGCGGCGGCTGGCGGTCGGCGCGAGGTGCATGCAGACCGTGGCGCGGGGGGCGTTCCATCCCTCGGCCAGGAGCATCGCGTTCACCAGCACGTTGATCTCGCCGCGCTCGTAGGCGGCCAGCGTCTCGGCGAGGACGCGGGGCGGCGTGCGGCCGGAGACGGCGGCGGCCCGCAGCCCGATCGCCTTCATGGCCGCGGCCACGCGCTCGGCGTGGTCGACACCGGCCGCATAGACGATCCCCGGCGTGTCGCCGAACCGGCTCTGGTAGAGGTCGGCGGCGGCCATGTTCAGGGGGTCGAGGTCGAGTGCGACGGCCAGCTGGCCCTGGTCGAAGTCGCCGCCGACGATCTCGACGGTGCGTAGCGAGGCGATCGGGCGCACGCGGATGCAGCGAAGCGGCGCGACCACCCCGCGGCGCACGGCCTCGGCCAGCGGGAGGTCGGCGACCTCGGCGGGGAACACGTCCGAGACGTGCTTCTGAAGCAGCTGGTCGGTGGCGGTCATGCCGATGTAGACCGGCTCGGACAGGCTCCGGATCGCGGCCGAGGTCTTCTCGCCCAGCGCGGTGTGGGCCTCGTCGCAGACGACCACGCCGTACACGTCGGCCTTCAGCTGCGAGGCGTGCTTGATGAACCAGGAATAGGTGTTGATCGTGAGCGGCGGCGTGTCGGGCGTGCGATCGCCGACCAGCACTGCCTCATGCAGCCGCGGGCCGTAGCCCTCCTTGGTGAGGTCGCGCGTGAACTGGTCGACCAGCAGCCGGCGGTGGGTGAGGATCAGGACGCCGGTGGTGCGCGCGGCATCGACGAAGCCGGCCGCGGCGATGGTCTTGCCGGACGCGGTCGGGTGCTTGAACCGGTACCGGCGCCGGGCGCCGGGGTCGTCGGTGGGCGCATCGGCCTCCAGCTCGTGGACGGGCGCGACGTGTGCGACCGCCACGTCGAAGCCGGCGTCGTTGCGGTGGTCGTCGCCGTTCTCGTCGCCGTTCCCGTTGCCGTTGCCGTTCCCGTTGCCCTCGTCGTCGTCCTCCTCGTCCTCCTCCCCCTCGCCACGCTCGCGGTCGGCGATCAGCGCGGCCAGCTGTCCGGCCAGCGCGTCCACCTGGTGGCGGCGCAGCGCGGTGCCGGAGGCCAGCCGCGGAGGCTGGCCGGAGAGCATGCGGTCGAGGCCGAGGATCAGGGAGAAGTCGCGACGCCAGGCGAAGCTGGGCTCGACCAGCCCGCGATCCATCTCGGCGATGGCCGCGTCGAGGGCGGCTCGGCGCGCGGTGCCGGGGGCGAGCGCCGAATCGGCATTCTCACCCTCATGTAAGAGCGGTTCTCCGCACCACGCAGATACGCGTCGCGCGGCCGCTTCCAGATCAGCCGTGATCCCCAAAGTCATGCAGTTGGAGCCATCCGGGTCATACGGGCGCCATGGCAGGCGGCTCCGGAAGGCGCAATCAGTGTAGCAGCGCGGATGCCACGAGGGCGGCGAGATCCGCGTGCAGCGCCGGCCCGGCCGCCAGCGCCCCGTCGCCGCTGTCCCCCACCGGCACCAGCGGGCTGACGACGCCGCCCGCCTCGGACACCAGCAGCACGCCGGCAGCGCGGTCCCAGCGACGCGTGCCAAGCTCGTAGTACCCGTCCAGGCGGCCGCAGGCCACCCAGGCCAGATCGATCGCCGCCGATCCGGCGCGGCGGACGTCGCGCACCCGCGGCAGGATCCGGGTGAGGGCCCGCGCCTGGCCGGCGCGCACCTCTGCGGAGTACGAGAAGCCGGTGCCGATCAGGCTGCGGGAGAGGTCGCCGCAGGTAGAGACCGCGATCGCCGTCCCGTTGCAGAAGGCGCCGCCCCCGCGCACCGCGGTGAAGGTCTCGCTCAGGCAAGGGTGGTGCACGACGCCGGCGACGCCCCCGTCGGCGTCCTCACAGGCCACCGACACCGCCCACACCGGCTCGCGGTAGAGGTAGTTGGTAGTGCCGTCCAGCGGGTCGACCACCCACAGCAGGTCACCGGCGCCGGCGGCCCGCCCGCCCTCCTCCCCCAGCACGGCATCGCCGGGGCGCCGCTCGCCGATCAGCGAACGGATCAGGGCCTCCGCGTCGCGGTCGGCGTCGGAGACCATGTCGGTGCTGCTGCTCTTGCGCCCGACGCCCGTGGCGGGGCGTCGAAACCGCTCCAGCAAGAGGTCGCCGGCCGCCACGGCTGCGGCCACCGCAACCTCGAGCAGCGCCTGATGATCACGTGAGGCGGGCATCGCGGCAGTCTATGCCGTCGTCGAGCTTTTGGAAGACCAGGGACAGATTCGGTGAAATTCCTGCAATTCGCTAGATTTTTCGCCTGCTGACGTGCATGCTTCCTGCATGCGACGCATGATCCATCGACTGCTCGACCGCCGGCGCGAGCGACGGCTGGCGCTGGAGCTCGAGCATCGCTTCAGGGCTCAGATGAACGCCCGCGCCGAGGCAGCGGCGCGGATGGCCGACGACCTGTAGCTGGACTAGCTGAAAAGCCCCCGGCGTCGCCTACGATGCCCGCATGGCACGGCTCAACTACTCACGTCTGAGTGACCGACTACTGGCCGGGGCCATGCCCCACTCGGCCGAGCACGTGGCCACGCTGCACGACGAGGGCGTGCAGCTCGTGATCAACCTGTGCGAGGAGCGCGAGTACTGGGTGGGCGAGCGGGAGGCGGTTCTGAGCGCCTACAGCAAGGCCCGCATCCGCGAGCTGCACCTGCCGGTCAAGGACGGCGCCACCATCCCGCCCGGGGTGATCGATGTTGCGGTCGAGCGCGGAGCAGCGAGCGTTGTGTACGTTCATTGCAGGGGTGGCCGCGAGCGATCCGCGACGGTCGCTACGGCACTCTTGGCGCGAGAGCAACAGCTGTCGATCGACCAGGCAATGGCGCTGGCCAGGGCGGGAAGGCCGGTGTTCTGCCCGCTGCCATGGCAAATGGCGGGACTTCAGGCCTGGGCGGCGAACATCGCCTGACCTGGCCGATGCGGTGCCGTCTTGAGGCACTGGTATCGTCCACCCTGGACGTGCGCAGTTTCCTTGGGTGACGCGTTACCCCTTGCGTTCTCGGCGGATTGTTCGTATTCTCAAGGCGCACGGGGTATCGGTAAAAAGGCTTCATCGGGTAGACGAGGAGAGGTGGTTCCAATGACGAAGGCTCTCAGGGGCGTGCTCATCCTGCTGGGCTCGACCGCGATTCTGGCAGTTTCGGCCGCAACCGCGTTTGCCGGTGACGGCTACGCCAGCGGCGGCGTTGCAGGCGAGTCGACCGGCGGCGGCGGAACGCTTCCGTTCACGGGCGCTGAGCTTGCCCTGTATGTCGTGATCGGCCTGGCCATCGTGGCCAGCGGTCTGGCACTGCGTGCGTACTCAGCACGCCGAGTCAGCTAGCTGCGCACGGCACATAGCGGTTTCGAGAGGGCGCCTTCGGGCGCCTTCTCTGTTTAAGCAACCCCGCCGGCACCCCGGATCTGGCGCGCGTCAAATACTGCCCTAACTACGCTCCCGGATGATGGACGCTCGCCGCCCGCCGCCGGATTGGCGGGCGGCCATCTGGGGTAATCGGTCTCCAAATTGAGGTATTCGCGCTCAAGCTGATCGTCTGCGCGAACGATGAAGAACTAGATGACTCCGTCGGAACTGACAGCGCTCCTGGCCCGTGCAAACGACCGCGTCCGGTCGGCGCTGACGGGCGCCTCGTCGCTCGTGCTCCTGGCGCTGCTGGCGCTGGTCGGCAGCTACGGCGTCCACAAGATCCAGCCCGGCATGGCCAAGACAGTCGCCGTGCTGGCCGTGCTCGGCGTGGGGCTGCTGATCCTGGCCTACCGGTTCTTCCGGTGGCAGCGTGACGAGCTCTACGACGACGTCGTGCTGCACGGATTCCGGCACGTGCATCCGCAGGCGGTCGCGCGGCGCGCCGCCGAGCTCGTGTCGCGCAGGCAGCGACGCCAGATCGCGGACACCCTCGATCGGTTCGTGGAGGCCGCGTTCGAAAACCACCCCACCCCCGTGCCCGTGCACCGCGGCGCGCTGATCGAGCTGCGGCCGCAGGTGGCCGAGCTGTCCACGATCCTGCGCACACCGGACGTCGAGCTTGAGCCGGCGGGGATGGTGCTGCTGGGCCGCTTCATCAGCGACGGCGCCACCAGCCCGCTGTTCAAGCTGAACGCCCACCCGACCGAGGTGGAGCGCGAGCTGGCGCGGATCTCGCGCGTGCTCAGCCGCGAGCGCGAAGCCGCGTAGGCCGGTTCGAGCATCTAAAGCTCCAGCAGCTGCGGCACGCCCCGGCGCTCCAGCCCGCGACTGATGATCAGCCGCTGGATCTCGGAGGTGCCCTCCCAGATGCGGTCGACGCGCAGCTCACGCCACAGCCGTTCGACCGGGTTGCGACGCATGTAGCCGCGCCCGCCGAAGATCTGGACGACGCGGTCGGCCACGCGCCCGGCCGTCTCGGACGCGACCAGCTTGGCCATCGAGGCCTTGGCGTGCACCAGCTTGGGGTCGGCGCCCGAGTCGTGCAGCTGTCCCACGTAGTAGGTCAGCAGCCGGGCCGCCGTCACCTCGGCCGCACAGTCGGCAAGCATGAACGAGATCGCCTGGTGATCGAAGATGCGCCCGCCGAACTGCTCGCGCTCCAGCGCCCACTCGGTGCCCAGCTCGATCAGGCGGTCGCACGCGCCGCAGCAGCGCGCGGCGATGTGCACGCGCTCCTCGATGAACCACTCGCCGGTCAGGTCGAACCCCTGCCCCACCTCACCCAGCACCGCGCCGACTGGCACCGGCGCGTCCGTGAAGGTGTACTCGGGGTGCCGGTAGGGGAAGTTGTGCGTGAAGTCGGGATCGTCGGTCATCTCCACGCCCGGCAGATCTTTGTCGACGATGAACAGCGTCGGCTGGCGCTCCAGCCCGTCGACGGCCCAGGCCAGTACCAGGAAGTAGCTGGCGATGTCGCCGTCGGTGACGAACCACTTCTTGCCCGAGAGGCGGTAGACGTCGCCGTCCCGCACCGCCTCGGCACGGATGCCGCGCGCGTCGGAGCCGGCATGCTCCTCGGTGATCGCGTAGGCGTGGCGATGGTCTCCGCGCACGTCGGGCAGCAGGTACCGCTCGATCTGCTCGGGCGTGCCATGGACGAGCACGTTGGAGGGGCTCCAGACCAGCACCCAAAGGCAGTTCGTGAGCCGGCCCAGCTGCTCGTGCATCACGATCTGCTCGGTCAGGTTGAGGCCGGCGCCGCCGTACTGGGTGGGGATGTTGGCGGCGTTCAGGCCGGACGCCAGCACCGCACGCTTGACGTGTGCGTGAGCCTCTGCCGACAGCCGCCCGCCGTTCTGCTCGGCCTCCAGCTCCAGCGGCTGCAGCACGTCGTCGACCAGCGACCGGGTGCGGGCGCGCAGCTGCTTCAACTCGGGGCTGAGCGTGAAATCCATTCAGGTCATCCTTTCGAGGCGGGGCCTAGAGCGGCGGACGCGCCGCCGAAGATCAGCGCAGCCGTGACGTCGGCCGGTGTGACGCCCGCCAGCAGCGGGTGATCGAGGTCGATCTCGACCTCGCCGGGAGGATCGCCGAGGCCGACCGCGCGTGCGCCGTTTCTCCCGCCGATCTCGAGCAGGTAGGGCGTGGGCCCGTCGTCTCCCGGCGGCACCAGGACGTTTCGCCGCTCCACCAGGCGCCGCGCGCAGTGCTCGATCTCGCGCAGCTCGGCGAGCGGGTCGATGATGGTGTTCGAGTCGGTGCCGATGCAGATCGGCACGCCGTGCTGCATCAGCTCGAGCGCCGGCAGGAAGCCGTCGCCGAGGTTGGCCTCGGTGGTCGGGCAGGCGCAGACGGTCGCGCCGCTCGCGGCCAGCAGCTCCAGCTCGCGCTCCGAGACGTGGGTGGCGTGGATCACCGTGGCGCTCGGGCCGAGCAGCCCGATCTCGGCCAGCAGCTCGATCGGCCGCAGCCCGTACTCCGCCAGGCTCTCGTCGATCTCGCGCCGCTGCTCGTTGGCGTGGATGTGCACGACCATGCCGCTGGACGCTGCGTAGGCGGTGATCTCCTCCAGCCAGTCGCGCGGCACCGCCCGCACGCTGTGCGGAGCCAGGCCGACGCGCATCTCCGACGCCAGGGCATCCACCCGTGCCAGATAGGACGCGACGTCCGGGATCGCAGAAGCGGCGCTGGCCCGGGGTCGGTGGCAGCCCCTAGCCGGCCCGCGCGTACGCGGTCATCAGCATCACGATCTCGATGCCGGCATCGCGGGCAGCCGCGGCGGTCGCCTTTGCCATCGCGTTCGGGTCGGGGTAGGGCTCGCCGCCGGGCTGGTGGTGCGGGTAATGGAACTCGCCGACCGCGGTGTACCCGGCCGCCACCATCTCGCGGTAGAGCTGCAGCGCGACGTCGTAGGCGCCGTCCGGGTCGATCGCGTTCGCGGCCTGGTACATGGCCTCGCGCCACGTCCAGAAGTCGTCTTGCGGGTGTTCGGGGTCGACGTGCTCGACGCGCCCTCGCAGCGCCCTCTGGAAGGCGTGGCTGTGGGCGTTCACGAAGCCCGGGAGACGCAGCGTGGTATCGGACATACGCGTATCCTCCCAGACCCATGTCCGAGGTATCCAGAGAACGGTTCGTATCGTGGTTCGGCGAGCTGGCAGCCATCGGGCACAGCGAGGGCGGTTGGAACCGGTTGGCTTGGAGCCCGCTCGAGGCCGAGGCGCGAGCCTGGTTCTCGAGCACCGCCGCGTCCATCGGGCTCGAGGTGCAGCAGGACGGCGCCGGTAGCCTGTGGGCGGTCACCGACGACGCCGACCGCGGGCCCTGGGTGTGCGCCGGGTCTCACCTGGATACGCAGCCCGACGGCGGCGCGTATGACGGGGCGCTCGGAGTCGTGGCGGCGCTGGAGGCGGCGGCGACGGTGCTGGAGTCCGACGCCGGCCGCCGGCATCCGCTGGCGGTGGTCGCGTTCGTCGACGAGGAGGGAGCCCGGTTTCGCACCCCCACCTTCGCCAGCCTGGCGCTGACCGGTCGGCTGGACATCGATCACGTGCTCGAGGTGATGGGCGACGCGCCTGCGATCTACGGCGTCACCCGCGACTCGCTGGCCCAGAGCCGCAAGCAGCTCGACCGGGTGCGCTGCTTCTACGAGGTGCACGTCGAGCAGGGCCGGTCGCTGGTCGACCGTGAGCTGGCGCTGGGCGTGGCCGACGTGTTGGCGCCGCGGCAACGCTGGCGGGTGGAGTTCGCCGGGGAGGCGAACCACGCCGGCACCACCGCCATGAGCGACCGCCGCGACGCGCTGCTCGACGCTGCCAGGTTCGCGCTCGCGGTGGACGAGGTGGCACGGGCCAGGCCGGGCGCCGTTGGCACCGTGGGCCGGATGGAGATCAGCCCCGGATCGACCAACTCCATCCCCGGCCACGTGGCCGCCTCGCTGGACGTGCGCGCGCTCGAGCTGGAGGCGGTCGATGCGATGGTCGAGGAGCTGGGGGTCCGCTTCGCCGACGCCGAGTTCGGCCGCGAGTCCCACAACGAGGGCGCGCGCTTCGACGACCGCCTGCGGGCACAGCTGTTCACGGCCGCCGAGGCGCGCGGCATCGCGGCCGGCGACCTGCCCTCCTACGCAGGCCACGACGCGGGCATCCTCGCCACCGAGCGCCCGGCCGCGATGGTGTTCGTGCGCAACCCGACCGGCGCCAGCCACGTCGCCACCGAGTCGGCGTCCGAGGCCGACTGCCTGGCCGCCGTGCAGGTGCTGACCGACGCCATCTGCGTCGAGCTCGCGGCCGACTGAACGCCGAACTTTCCACACCGCATCCACAGGCACCGATGGTGGCCGTGGATAGCGTGTGGATAAGGTCGCGAAATTCCCGCTCTCAGCGCCAATTTGTCTGGGGAATACCCGCGATCGGGTTGACGAGCGCTTGGGGAAAGGCGCAGTGTCCCTGTTCCAATCCCCCCAAGACCGACGCCAGGCCCTCGCGATCCGTCCTCTCAGGCCTGGCGTCGGCCGTTAAGCGCCCGGGATAGGCTGCACGGATGGGCAAGGTGTTCGCCGAGATCGACGACAAGCTGGCGAGCTGGATCCGCGGCCAGCAGATGTTCTTCGTCGCCACCGCGCCCGAGGCAGGCGGCCACATCAACCTGTCGCCAAAGGGCCCGATCGAGAGCCTGCAGGTGCTCGATCCGCACACGATCGCCTACCTCGACCTGGTCGGAAGCGGCGCCGAGACGATCGCGCACCTGCGCCAGAACGGCCGCATCTGCGTGATGCTGTGCGCCTTCCAGGGCCCGCCGCGGATCCTGCGCATGCACGGGCGCGGCACGGTGCTGGCACCGGGCTGTGACCGGTACGACGGCACGGCGGCGAGGTTCGACCTCGCGGCGATGCCGGCCGCGGAGCACGCCGCACGGTCGATCATCATGGTCGAGGTGGAGCGGATCGCCGACTCGTGCGGCTTCGACGTACCGCTGATGGTCGAGCAGGGCCGTCGCCCGCAACGCGGCGCATGGGTCGACAACAAGCTGGCCAAGGGCGGCCGGGCGGCGCTGGCCAGCTACGTCGCCGAGCACAACGCCGAGAGCATCGACGGGCTGCCGCGCAGACGGCGGCGCTGCCGCTGACCGCAAAGCAAGAAGTAGGCTGCAAGGGTGATCGAACAGCTCACCGACATGCCTGAAGGCGCGATCGGCTTTCGGGGATCCGGCCGGCTGACCAGCCGGGACTACCACGACACGCTGCTGCCGGTGATCCGCGAGGCGCTCGAGAGTGGACGCACCGTGAATCTGCTGTTCGCGACCGCGCCTGACTTCAGCGGGCTGGACATGGGCGCGCTGTGGGAGGACACGAAGGCGGCGGGCACGATCGGGCTGAAGCACCTCTCTAGCTGGGGACGGATCGCGCTGGTCACCGACAAGGACTGGATGCGACACGCGATCAGCGCCTTCGGCTGGATCTCCCCCGGCGAGTACCGAGTGTTCGAGCCGGGCGAATACGAGGCGGCGAAGACCTGGCTGAGCGAGGCGGGCGGCTGACGGCGGCGACGGCTCCCGAGCCCGTGGCGGTTGCTCCAGGCGGTATTATGGGGCTGCTTTGAGCCGGAACGCGGTGGCCTCGAGCATCGTCTTCATTCCGCGATACTGGAGGATTCCCTTGGCCGACCCAGGAGCTGTGTCAGTCGAGCAAGCTGAAGGTGCTTCCGTCATCGCGCTGCGAGGCGAGCATGACCTCTCAACCGGGCCGGCGATCGAGGCCGCGTGCGACGACGCCTGGGTCAACTCCTCCTCGATCGTGTTCGATCTGGCCGACGCGACGTTCATCGACTCGACCGTGGTCGGCGTGATGGTGAGCGCCCGGCGGCGCGCAGCCGAGACGGGCGGATCCGTGGCGGTCGTGGCTCCGGCCGGCGGGTCTCCCGCGCGCGTGCTGACGCTCGTGGGCATCAACGACGTGCTCCCCCTGCACGAGACCCGCGACGAGGCGCTGCGAACCATCAGCGCGCCGGGGTAGCGTTGCCTGAACTGGCACGCAGGTTGGACACCCGGCAGGGCAAGCTGGTGGCGGCGCTGGTTGCGGTGCTCTGCGAGCTGGCGATCGCGCTGCCGTTCCTGGTGATCTCGCCGACCACGCTGCGCGGCGTTCCCGGCCCGCTGCTGGTGGTGATCGGGGTCGCCGCGAGCTATCTGCTGGGTCCGTGGTTCGGCGTGCCGGTGACGGCCGTGGCGGTGGTGCTGGCGGTGACCATCGTCGGCGAGAGCGCCTGGGCGGAGCCACTGGTATGGCTGCCCATCTCGGCCGGGGCCGGAATCGTGGGGGAGCGGGTGCGACACGGGGACGAGCTGCGGCGCGAGCTGATCGAGGAGCTGCGACGGGGCCTGGTCGGGATCTACCGGGACCCCGCGGTCGGCCGGATGAACGTGGTCAGCCGCTACATCCCCGCGGTGAGTGCGCAGAGGATCGCCGGCGACTTCTACGGAGCCGTGGTGCAGCCCACAGGCGATGTCGCCATCATGGTCGGAGACGTGGCCGGCCACGGCCCCGCGGCCGCTGCGCTGGCGACCCGCCTGCGCGCAATGTGGCGCGGGCTGGCCATCGCCGGCGTCTCGGACAGCGAGACGATGAGCGCCCTGAACGAAACGTTGCTCGCCGAGCAGCAGCGAATTGCATCGCAGATCCCGTTCGCGACGCTGTGCCTCGCCACGGTGGCGGCCGACCTGCGGTCGGCCCAGATCGTGATCGCGGGCCACCCGCCGCCGATCCTGGTCACCGACCGCGGCACCAACGAGGACGCGCACCCGCCGGGCCCGGCCATCGGCATCTCAGCGACCTCCAGCTGGGTGCCGCATCCGCTGGCCTTGCCGGACGACCCGTGGTCGCTGGTCGTCTACACCGACGGTCTGATCGAAGGACGAACGTCACCGGACGGCCCTCGCCCGTACGGGCGCGAACGGCTGCTGCCGCTGCTGGCCGCCTCCGCCATCCCGATCGGTGAGGACGACGTGGACGCCGTGCTGCAGACGGTGCTGGATGCAAACGGCGGCGCGCTCCCGGACGACGTGGTGCTGATCACGGCGTCGCCGCGGTAGTTCGTCGTTACGCGTTTGGGCGTGACCCGCGATGGGTACGGCTCCGCTGGCATGCTGTTCGATCACGACGTGCGGGCTCCCGCCGAGTGGGAGCAGGAATACGCGGGCGAGGATGACGAGCCCGCGCGAATCCGGGCGTGGCAACGCGAACAGCTGATGCTGATCGGGTATGAACCTACGACAGCTCGGCGAATCGTGCGCGAAGCCTGGGCTCGCGGCGAGAGCGGCGACCTCGTCCACCGCGTGTTCGACCTGATCGGCCGCGGCGCCAGCCACGAGCAGGCCGCACGCATCGCCTAGCGTTCGGCTCAGCGTGAAGCCACGGCCAAGATGTCACGCCCCACGGTCGGCGGGCACCGTTGAGATAGGGCGATCGAGGCCCTCGCGGGTGAGCTCGGCGGCGACCGTTTCGCGGGCCTTGTAGATCCGCCACTTGACGGCGGCCAGCGTGGTCTCGAGCGAGTCTGCGATCTCGACGTAGGAGAGGCCGATCACGTCGCGTAGAACCAGCGCCATCTTCAGGTCGGGGCTGAGCGCACCGATCGCCCGCCACAGGATCTCCATGTCCTCGATCGCGTGGAACGGCACCGGCGCTGCCAACCCCAGCGACCAGACCGCATCGAGCTCCACCGCCGGCCGGATGCGCCGCTCGCGGGACCGCAGCTCGTCGACGAGGCGGTTCTTGGCGATCTGAAACAGCCAGGTTGTGAACAGCGACCGATCGTCGAACCGCGGCAGCGCGCGGTGCACGCGGACGAAGATCTCCTGGCAGACGTCCTCGGCCAGCGCCCGGTCGCCCGACAGCACACGCACGGCGTAGTTGTAGATCGGCGCGTGATACTGGCGAAGGATGATGGCAAAGGCGCGCTCATCACCCGCCTGCGCTCTGCGCAGGATGTCACGGTCGGGTTGAGTGAGAGCCATGATGCGTCAGAGCGTTCGGTCGTTGCAAAGGTGACCAATAACTCTGGCGGCGGGAGGTTGGAGCTTGCTTGGGTGCGCAAATCTGGCCGCAATCAGCGGGGCGAATCAGAGCGTGCCGAGGCGCTCGCGCGCGACCTGCTCGACCACCTCGGCGAACCCCGGAGCTTCCTTCATCAGCTGGTCGGTCAGGTGCCAGTCCATCCTCAGCAGCCGGGTCGGCGCGTCCGCGATCACGTCGGCCGAGCGCGCGCGGCCGAAGCTCGCACCCCAGTCGAGCGCGGCGAGCTCGCCGAAGAACTGGCCCGGCAGCAGCAGCCCAAGTGTTGCGTCGGCGCCCTCCACCCGCACCGCGCCGGACAGCACCACATACATGTCGCGGCTCGTCTGCCAGCGGCCCAGGACGACCTCGCCGGCGTCGACCTCGATCTCGGTGGCCGTGCTGCGCACCAGCGCCCGCTGATCCGGCCCGAGCGTGGCGAACAGCTCGAGCGAGCCGGCCGGCGCTTCAGGTTCCACCCCACCCTCCGCGGAACGTGGCGCCAGGTCGACCGGCAGCGTCTCCAGCAGGTCGATCGCCCTGTCCACCTCGCTCGCGGTCGTCGAGTGGTTCAGCACGCACAACCGCAGCGTGTGACGTCCCCGCACCTGCCCCGACGACACGAACACCTCGCCGCCCGCCTCGATCTGCCGCACGAGGTCGGTGTTGATGCGCTCCAGGATGCGCTCATCGTCGACACCGGCGGGATGGCGCCGCAACGCCACCACTCCCAGCGACGCCGGTGACATCAGCTCGAGCTCGAGCGAGTGCTCCACGCGCCGCTGGGCGTGCAGGGCGAGGTCGATGCAGCGGTCGATCGCCCGCCGGAAGGCGTCCACCCCGAAGTAGCGCAGCGAGATCCACAGCTTCAGCGCGCGGCAGCTGCGCGTCAGCTGCACGCCCAGGTCGGAGAAGTTCACCTCGCGATCGACGGCCTCAGTGCCCTTCAGGTAGCTGGGGTGGATCTCGAACGAGCGCCGCAGGCGGTCGCCGTCGCGCACCAGCAGGGCGCCCACCTCGACCGGCTGGTACAGCCACTTGTGCGGATCGAGGGTGATCGAGTCGGCCAGCTCCATGCCGGCAAGCGCGGCCCGCCCTCGCTCCGTCAAGCAGCCGAAGGCCCCGTAGGCGCCGTCCACGTGCAGCCAGGCGTCGTGCTCGCGGCAGATCCGCGACAGCTCCGTGAACGGGTCGATCGCACCCACCGCCGTGCTGCCCGCGTTGGCGACGACCAGCAACGGGCGCCTGCCGGCGGTCAGGTCGGCGCCGATCGCGCCCTCCAGCCCGTCCGGGCGCATGCGGCCGACGTGGTCGCTCAGGATCACCCGCACCTGGTCGGGGCCGAACCCGAGCACGCGCGCGGCGCGGGCCAGCGACGAGTGCGCCTGGTCGGACATGTAGAACACAGCGCGCGCGTCCATCTCCCCCATCAGCGCCTCGCGGGCGCAGGCGAGCGCCGTCAGGTTCGCGGCCGACCCACCCGAGACCAGCGCGCCGCCCGCCTCGGCCGGATAGCCGACCCACTGCCGGAACCAGTCGAGCACGGCCAGCTCCAGCGCGGCCGGGCCGGAGGCGCCCAGCCACCAGCAGGCATCGATGTTGAGCGCGCTGGAGATCAGATCTCCCAGCGCCCCGGGCCAGGTGCCCTCGCCCGGGATGTAGGCGAGATAGCCGGGATGGGCGAGACGGGCGACGTAGGGCAGCACATCGCGCTCGAGGTCGTCCAGGATCTCGTCGAAGCCGGCCGGCTGCTCGGGGGGCGGCATCGACAGTCGCCGGTGCAGCTCGCCAGGCGACTCGGCGTTCACCACCGGGCCCGGCGGCCCCGTGATGCGATCCACCAGCATGTCGATCGTGCGATATCCCAGCTGCCGCATGACGTCGGCATCGAGCGCGAGCGACGAACCCTCGTGCGCCTGGCTGTCCGTCGTCTGCTCGAACAACGCGTCCCCCTGTCGGCGGCCGGGCGGACCGGTTCTGGCCCGAGCGCCGACTCTAGCGCATGGATTCGCGCGGTATGGGCTTGGTGGCGGTCGTGTGCTGCTGCGGCTCCTCTGCCGCCACCGCGGGCTCGACTCCGGCCGCCGCTGCCGACGTCGTTGTGCGAAGCGGCTGCTCGCGCAGCAGCCAGGTCAGCGCGAATGCGATGAAGGCGATGCCGGTGGCGGTCAGGAACACCGGCTGCAGCGCCGCGGCGACCGCATGCACGTAGGGCGAGTGCACCGCGGCCGGCAGGTGCTTGACGATCTCCGGGTTGGCGGTGGTGGGGATGTGGGCACCGGGCGGCAGCTTGGCGGCGAGCTCGCCGGCCAGCCGGTTGGTGAAGATCGCGCCGAAGGCGGCCACGCCGATCGAGCCGCCGATCTGCCGGAACAGCGTCGAGCCGGACGTGGCAACGCCGATCTCGCTGTGATCGACGGAGTTCTGAGCGGCCAGCACCAGCACCTGCATGACCATGCCCAGGCCCAGGCCGAGCACCACCATCGCCACGATCGTCTGCCAGATCGGCGTGCCCACCTCCAGCCGGGACAGCATCAGCACCGCCACCGTCATGATCGCGGTGCCGATGATCGGGAACGGCTTGTAGCGGCCGTAGCGGCTGATCAGCTGACCGCTGAGGATGGAGGTGAACAGCAGGCCCACCATCAGCGGCGTCAGGGTCAGTCCGGAGCTGGTCGGGCTGTGCCCCTTCACGACCTGGAGGTACAGCGGTAGGTACGTGATCGCGCCGAACAGCGCCAGGCCGACGATGAAGCCGACCGCGCTGGTCACGACGAACACGCGGTTTCGGAACAGCTCGAGCGGCAGGATCGGCTCGGCGGCGCGCCGCTCCGCGAACGGGAAGGCGACCAGCGTCACGACGCCGACGGCCAGCATCGTGAGCGCCTCGGGCGACCCCCAGGCGTAGGTGGTGCCGCCCAGGCTGGTGAACAGCACGATGGCGGTGAGGCCGGTCGCCAGCAGCCCCGCGCCCAGGTAGTCGATGCTGTGACGGACGTGCTCGGCGCGCGAGTGGAACGCCACCCCGATCACGATCAGCGCGATCGCTCCGACCGGCAGGTTCACGTAGAAGATCCAGCGCCAGGACAGGTTGTCGACGAAGAAGCCGCCCAGCAGCGGGCCGATCACCGTCGACACGCCGAAGACGGCGCCGAAGAATCCCTGGTAGCGGCCGCGCTCGCGAGGCGAGAAGATGTCGCCGACCACCGCCAGCGTCAGCACGATCAGTCCGCCGCCGCCCAGGCCCTGCAGAGCTCGAAACGCGATCAGCTCGGTCATGTTCTGGCTGAGCCCGCACAGCACGGAGCCGACCAGGAACAGCACGATCGACGCCTGCAGCAGCGGCTTTCGGCCGTACAGATCGCCGAGCTTGCCGTAGAGGGGACCGGACACCGTGGACGCGAGCAGGTAGGCGGTCACCACCCAGGACAGGTGCGACAGGCCGCCGAGGTCGCCGACGATGGTGGGCAGCGCCGTCGAGACGATCGTCTGGTCAAGTGACGCCAGCAACAGCACCAGCATCAGCGCCGCGAAGATCAGGCGCACGCGCTGCGGGGGTGCGGGGGCGGTCGGAGCGGAAGTGCTCACTGGCGCCTCCCGAACCGTTGCGCACGCAGGCAACGCATCGACTCGCTGAGCTGGTCGTCATCGAGCGGCGGCTGCGTCTGCGGCGTCGCCGCCTCCGCGCGGAGGCCGTCCAGCAGCCAGTGCAGGTGCCGCCGCCAGACCTCGGGCGCCGTATCGGCGGTGGCGTCGATCACGGGGGCGAACGACCACAGGAGCAGGGCCAGGTCAGCGACGGTGAAGTCGGGCCGCAGCGACCCCTGGTCGCGTGCGCGACCGATCAGCTCCTCGAACTGCGCCCGCATCTGCGCGCGCGTCTCGGCCAGCCGGCCCTCGCCCGGCGGATAGCGCAGGAAGATCTCCTTGAGCACGCGATCGCTGCGCTGCAGCTCGAGCGTCGCCTCCAGGAAGCCGACCAGCCCGGCCCAGGCGTCGGGCTCGGCAAGCCCCGCCTCGGCCAGCGCCAGGAACTCTCCGACGCGCTCGGCGAAGATCGCTTCCACCAGCGCCTCACGGGTCGGGAAGTGCCGGTACAGCGTGCCGGTGCCGACGCCGGCCCGGCGGGCGATCTCGTCCAGCCGTGCGTCGACGCCGCGCTCGGCGAACGACTCACGGGCCGCGGCGATCAGCAGCGCGCGGTTTCGCTGGGCGTCGCGCCGCGTGCCTCGTTCGGGTGCAGAAGTTCCGGCCATGCCTCACGGTAGCAGAAGCGGAGAGCGTGTCCGTTTAGTTCCCCGGCCGATTCGGCCGCGCGCCGGAGGAGCTCAGCTGCCGCTCTTGGCGGCCTCCGCCTTCACGCTCTCGACGCTGTCGGCGTCGACCTGGTGCTTCTCGACCTTCTCGGCGTTCCGCAGCTGCTTCTCGATCTCGGTCACCCAGCGCTCCTCGAACACCGCCACGATGCCGGAGCTGTTCGGCGGCAGCGAGTCCTCTACGTCGGCCTGGATCTCGCTCTTGAGGTGATGGTCGAGCAGTGCACCGGCGCCGGCCCCGATGCCGCCGCCGACCACGGCCGACGCCAGCAGCGACGGCGGGAAGATGAGGCCGATGATGGCGCCGCCGACCACGCCCAGCGTGGCGCCCACGCCGACCTCGTGGCCGTTGTCCTTGACGTCGATCTTGCCCTCGGCGTCGCGCTGGACGAGCACCATCGCGTCCACGGTGATCACCCGCTCGCGGGCGAGCTGTTTGAGACCGTCCCAGTCGGCCTGGGCGGCGTCGTGGTCGGAGTAGGCGGCGATGTAGAGATCGATGGGCGGCTTGTCGGCCATGGCGTTGGTCTCCCTCGGGTCGCGGTCGGTAGGTGGCGACGATCATAGGTCGGTCCCTGCGATCGGGCGGTGACCCGCCTTGTGTACCATCGCCTCCATGGCGTACGACGAGGCGCTCGCGGAGCGCATACGGGAGCTGGTCGCCGGCGAGCACGAGCTGACCGAGAAGCTCATGTTCGGTGGGCTGGCCTTCCTGATCGGCGGCAACATGGCGGTGGCCGCGAGCGGCCAGGGCGGCCTGATGGTGCGCGTCGACCCGGCGATGTCGGACGAGCTGGTCGCAACCACGGTCGCCCGCCCGATGGAGATGCGCGGCCGCCCGATGCAGGGCTGGCTGCGGGTGCGCTCCGAGCACATTCAGACCCGGGCGCAGCTGGCGGAGTGGGTCACGCTGGGCACGACGTACGCCCGCACGCTGCCGTCGAAGTGACCGCCCCTCAGCGCGGCCGCGGATCGCCGATCCAGTAGCGCGGGCCGGGCCCGAGGCCGGCGGCGCGGTCGCCGGGGTTCGCGAGCCGGCAGCGGTCGAGCGACAGGCAGCCGCAGCCGATGCACTCGGTCAGGCCGGCCCGCAGGCGCTCCAGCTCGTCGATCCGCTCGTCGATCCGCGAAGTCCAGGTGCGTGACAGGCGCGACCAGTCGCGGCGGGTGGGCGCGCGGCCGGGAGGGAGCTTGCCCAGCTCGACGGCGATCTCGTCCAGGGTCAGCCCGACCCGCTGCGCGAAGACGATGAAGGCGATGCGCCGCAGCACCGCCCGCGGGTAGCGGCGGTGGCCCGAGCCCGCCCGCTCCGAGCGCGATCAGCCCGCGCTGCTCGTAGAAGCGCAGCGCGGAGGCTGCGACCCCGCTTCGCCGCGCGACATCGCCGATCGTGAGCAGTTCCGGCATCGTCTGCAGTGAACACGCCGGCCGCTTGACTTCAAGTTTACTTGAAGTTGTAGTCTGGGTGAGCATCCGCAGATCACTCCGGGAGGTACCCATGACGAGCGAGCAGACGGCGAGCCAGACGATCACCGCGGAGGTCAGCTCCTGGCCGGGCGTCACCGCCGGGCCCGGCCGCCGCGGCGAATACGCATTCAAGTCGGGCGCCGCGAGATCGGCCACCTGCACGGCGACCAGGCGGCGCACTTCCGTTCCCGAAGACCGTGTGGGCCGAGCTGGGCGGAGGGCCGGATCGTGCCGCACCCCGTCTTCCCCGATCGCAGGGGCCGGCGGCCCGCCGCGTCGACGGCGAGGACGACGTGCGCGATGTGATTGCGCTGATGCGGCTCAACTACGATCGCGCCGTCGCCCGGCACGGCGTCCCGGCCAGCGCATGAGCGCCCTCGCGATCACCCCCCACCTTGTCGTCCGGGATGCCGCAGCCGCGGCCGAGTGGTACACCGCCGTGCTTGCGGCCGAGGAGCGCGGCCGGCTGGCCGTGCCCGGCGGCAAGCTGATGCAGCTGGAGCTCCGGTTCGGCTCCTCGACGGTGATGCTGGCCGATGAGTTCCCGGAGATGGGCGTGCTCTCGCCGCTCAGCATCGGCGGCACGGCGACCGTGTTGCACCTGTCGACCGACGACGTGGACGCCGTCTGGCAGCGCGCAATCGACGGTGGCGCCGAGGTGCGCCAGCCGCTGGCCGAGGCGTTCTGGGGCGAGCGCTACGGGCAGATCACCGACCCGTTCGGCCATCGCTGGGGGCTCGCCCAGCACGTCCGCGACGTCCCGCGCGAGCAGCTCGAGCACGCCGTGGCCGAGCTGTTCGCCGGATAGACGGCCCGGCGGGTCGCCGGGGGCAGTGCACCCGGCGACCCGTGACCGGTCAGCCGAGCGAGACCGCGACCTGCTCCAGCAGGTCGAGCGCGTCCTGCATGCCCGGCTCCATCCCGGAGTTGATGTGGGCGTCGCGTCCCTCCCTCGTGGGGTGCTCCACCAGCACGGTCAGGAGCGTGCGGCCGTCGCGCTCGGTCAGGGTGAGGGTGTTCAGCGCCGCGTCCGCTCGCTCGGCGTCGGGAATGCCCTCGTAGACCTCGGTCGAGACGATCCGCTCGTTCGTGACGATCTCCCGGTACTCGCCGTGGAACGCCACCTCCATGCCGCTGTCGGTCACGCTCACGTACCGCCAGGCGCCCCCGACTCGCAAGTCGATCTCCGCGATCGTGACCTGGCCGCGGTTGGCGTGCCACCAGCGCTTGACCAGCTCCGGCGTCGTCCAGGCCTTGTACACCAGGTGCCGGGTGCGTCGAACTCGCGGGTGATCAGGATCTGCCGATCCTCAGGGAGCGTCACCGTCGCCGTCCCGCTACTCGTCGCTGCCATCATCTACCTCCTCCGCTTGTAGTACCTCGAGCACGGCATCGAGCTGTTCGAACCGCTCCGACCACGAGCGCTCGTAGGCCGCCACCCAGTCGTGGATGGGCTTCAGCGCCGGGCCGTTGATCCGGTACAGCCGCTGACGGCCCTGGTCGCGCACGTCCACCGCCCCCACCTCGCGCAGCACACGCAGGTGCCTCGACACCTGCGGCTGTGCCAGCCCCGTGAGACCGACCAGGTCGTTCACAGGTCGCTCCCCGCCGGCCAGGATGTCCAGGATCTGCCGGCGCCGCGGCTCGGCCACGGCGTTGAACGCATCTGCGGTTGTGGCTGCTCGTGCCATGGCCGCATCATATATCTATATCGATATATGTCAATCCGAGGACGCCGGGGCGTGGCTTGAACCGGCATCGCCCGGTGGGTACTGTTGAGGGGTGATCTCGGACACCAGCGCCTCCCCAGTCCTCACCCGCGACGAGTCGCACGCCCTGTTCGGGCAGACGATGGGATTCGTGGCGCTGACCTCGGCGTTCTTCGCGCTGGGCGCCTACCTCGGCCGCGACATGGCCTATCAGTGGGGTTGGCTGTGGTTCATCGTCGCGATCGTCTGCCTGTTCGGGCTGCAGGCGGCGGTCGCACGATCGGAGCAGCTGGCCATCGTCCTGCTGCTCACGTTCGGCCTCGTGATGGGGCTCGCGGTTGCGCCCACGATCGCCTACTACGTGAGCACGAACCCGCAGGCGGTGTGGCAGGCGGGCGGCGCAACGGCGCTGTTCATCGCCGGGTTCGGAGCCGCCGGGTACGCGACCCGGCGCGACCTCTCCAACCTCGCCCGGCTTCTGTTCTTCGCGCTGCTGGCGCTGATCATCTTTGGCATCGTCACGATCTTCGTGCGGATTCCGAACGGCCAGCTGATCTACGCGGTGCTGGGACTGATCATCTTCGCCGGCTTCACGATGGTCGACTTCCAGCGCCTGCGCCGCTCCCAGGACATCCGGGTCGCGCCGTTGCTGGCGGCCTCGATCTTCCTCGACGTCCTGAACGTCTTTCTGCTCTTCCTCAGCATCTTTGGACGGCGCTAGCCCGAGCTGTCATCCGAGACGCGGGTCAACACCTCGAACAGCCCTGCCAGGTCACGCTCTCCGTAGCCGGTTGCGCGGGCCACGGTCAGCATCTGGTCCGCGGTCGCGGCTGACGGCAGCGAGACGGGCAGCCGGCGACCGGCCTCCAGCGCGAGCGCCACGTCCTTCTGCATCAGCTCGATGTTGAACCACGCCTCGTCCGGCAACTCCAGGAGCAGGTCGGCGCGCGCCTTCAGCATCGGCGAGCCGATCGGGCTCTGGGTCATGACCTCGATGGCGAGCCCGCGGTCGATGCCGGATCGTTCGGCGAGCAGCAGCCCTTCCGAGAACGCGAGCATCTGAACGGCGAGGCTGATGTTGATCGCGAGCTTCAGCACGAGTCCCTGCCCGTTCTCCCCCACGCGCGTGGGCGTGCCCAGCTCGCGCAGTACCGGCTCGACGCGCGCGTAGGCGTGCTCGTCTCCGCCGATCATGATCGTGAGCGTTCCGCTCTGCACCTGCGGGACGCTGCCCGATACCGGCGCGTCCAGCATCGCCGCCCCCTGTGCGCGCACCCGCTCGGCAAGCTCGCGGCTCGCGTGCGGGCTGACCGTGCTCATGTCGACCCAGATCTGATCCGGGGCGAGACCGGCGAGGATGCCGTCGGGCCCGGATGCCGACCGTGTCGAGCACGTCGTCGTCGGGCACCGAGGTGAAGAGGACTCGGCGGCCTCGGCGACCTCGCGCGGCGTGTCGCGCCACTGCAGGCCGTCGTCGCATCGAGCCCCTGCGCGTGGGCGCGGCTTCGTTTCTCGCCGTAGACCGGGTAGCCGGCGGCCAGGAACCGGGCGGCCATGTTGCCGCCCATGTGGCCGAGGCCGACAAAGCCGATCCTCGTCGGCGTTGCGGTATCGGTGGCCATGTCACGCCCTCCCTTCGATGGTGGCGATGTCCTCGTCGCTGAGCTCGAGCTCGTGCCGCGGCGATGATCGGGTCGACCTGGTCGGGGCGGCGGAAGCCGATGATAGCGCCGTCGACCGCCGGGTTTAGCAGCGTCCACGCGACCGCGACCGCTCCCGGGCGTCGTGCCGTGGCGATCGGCGACCTGTCCGCAGCCGGTCGACCAGCGCGAGGTGCTCGCGAGAGCTGCGGCTCCTGGAAGCGCGCGCTGCGCTTGCGCCAGTCGTCCTCGGGCAGCTGCTCGACCCGCTCGCGCGTCATCGCCCCGGTGAGCAGGCCCGAGCCCATCGGCGAGTAGACGATCACGCCGATCCCCTCGCGCTCGGCGAAGGGGAGGATCTCCTCCTCGACCTCGCGCGCGACCAGCGAGTACGGCGGCTGCAGCGTCTCGACGGGAGCGATCTGCTGGATCTGCCGCAGCTGCTCGACGCTGAAGTTGGAGACGCCGATGTGGCGGACGAGACCCTGCTCCTTCAGCTCGGCCAGCGTCGACCAGCCCTCCTCGATCTCGCTCCGCGGGATCGGCCAGTGGATCTGGTAGAGATCGATCGCATCCACTCCGAGCCGCGCGAGGCTCCCCTCCAGCCTCGCGCCGAAGCGAGTCGCGCCGCAGGCTCTGGATCGTCGTGCGGCCCGGCCCCTCGGGCTGCCCGCCCTTCGTGAACACGTACGGGCGCTCGACCGAGACCGGCGAGCGCGCGGCCGACGACCTCCTCGGAGTGCCCGAAGCCGTACTGCGCAGCCGTGTCGATCCAGTTCACGCCCAGGTCGAGCGCGTGATGGATGGCCGCAATCGACTCGTCGTCCTCCTGGTTGCCCCACCCCCAGTCGTAGCCGGCGCCCCCGATCGCCCACGCGCCGAAGCCGACGCGGGTGATCTCAAGCCCGGTCTGGCCGAGTTCCGTCGTTGAGAGTCGTGTGGTCTGCATCGCTGCTCCTCCTTCTTCTCTCTTCAGAACCGTATCGCGCTCACGATAGCACATATTCGAAACTGATCGTATCGTTTCTGATATGATTAGGGAATCACGTAGTAACGAGAGGAGCACGGGCATGAGTTTGATGACACTGGCGCCCCGGCGGACGGGGCGAAACGCGGCGGATGACCGGCCGGTGGCGCAGTCGTTTCTGCTCCAGCGGGTGCAGCCCGCGCTGACGGGGCTGATCGACGGCTCGCTGTCGACGCTGGCGCCGATCTTCGCCGTCGCGCTGGCCACGCACCAGCCGCACTACGCCTTTCTGGCGGGCGTGGCGACGGCCATCGGCGCCGGGGTCAGCATGGCGTTCTCGGAGGGGCTCTCCGACAGCGGTGAGCTGACGGGCCGCGGCAACCCCTACCTGCGCGGCGCCATCACCGGCGTGGGCACATTCGCCGGCGGCATCCTGCACACGCTGCCGTTCCTGATCCCGCAGTACCAGGCGGCCCTGACGGCGGCCGTGATCACTGTGGCGCTGGAGCTCGTCGTGCTGGCCTGGATCCGGTCACGCTTCTTCCAGACCGGGTTCCTGCGATCGGTCGCCTCGGTATCGCTCGGCGGCGTGATCATCGTCACCATCAGCGCGGCGCTGGGAGCAGCAAGTTGACCGCCGCAACCAGCAACGCGTCCTCCCCCGCCCTGCGGCGCGGGCGGCCACGCAGCGAGATGCGCAAGCAGGCGATCCTGCAGGCCGCGTTCGAACTGCTCGGGGAGCGGGGGCTCGCTGCGACCAGCATGGACGCCGTGGCCGAGCGGGCGGGCGTCAGCAAGGCCACGATCTACCGCTGGTGGGACTCGAAGGAGCTGCTCGCGCTGGACGCGCTCTATGCGGCATGGGATAGCTCCGGCCCGGCCACTCACCAGACCGGCACGCTCCGGGCAGAGATGCTGGCGCTGGTGCGCCCCTGGGTGCGGCTGGTCGCGACGGGGCCTTCCGCCCGGATCCTGACCGCTCTGCTGGCCGAGGCCCAGAACGATCCCGAGTTCGGCCAGGCGTACCGTGCACACTTCATCGAGCCGCGCCGCGACCAGGCACGGGCAGCCTTCTCGCGCGCGATCGCCCGCGGAGAGATCCCCGCCGGCACCGACGTCGAAGTCGCGATCGACCTGCTGTGGGGCCCCCTCTACCACCGCCTGTTTCACAGACACGCGCCGCTCAACGAGCGCTTCGCCCGCCGATCGGTGGACACGGCGCTCGCCGGCATCCTCCCGCGCGAGACCACCGGCCCCGAGTGACGCGCCGGCCGGCCGGTCGGCTCACACGGGTTGCCCGTAGACGGAGAGCGCGACGGCGACGTTGCCGCGGGTCGCGTTCGAATACGAAGCCGCCGCCGGCGCTGCCGGGACCGATGCCGACCCGGGAAGCGATCTGCGATCCGCTCGCGTCGACGTTTCGGCCCTGCGCAATCGCGAGCAGCGCCGACTGGAAACACGCCGCGTAGCCGACCGCGAACAGCTGCTCCGGGTTCGTCCCGGGCCCGTCATCGCCGCGGGCACCGAGAGATCGACCTCGAGCCGGCCATCGCTCGTGCGGCCGTGTCCTCCGCGACCACCCTCGACGAGCGTTTCGGCCGTGTAGAGGACGCGCTTCAGTTTGGGGGGCGACACGGCTGGACCGGGCTCCCGTCCTGGATGCTGCTGCTGGTCGGTCACGGTGGCCTCCTCGTCTGGCGGTTGACGACATCGATGGTATTTCCGGACAGCCGGCCACTGGGGTCACGGACCACGGTATGGCCGATGCGACCGCCCCGCCGCGCGGGCACGATCCGGCGACGACCGAACCCCAACCAACCGAAGGAGATCCTCCGTGAGTATCGAGCAGCAACAGACCCTCGACGCGATCCTGAGCCAGGCAGCGCTCCCCGTCGGCAGCAGCGTCGACGAGCAGCGGCAGCTGCTCAAGGAGCTGGTATCCGCGCAGCCGCTGCCGGCCGAGGTGACCGTGACCGCAGCGGAAGTGGGCGGCGTCCCGACCGCCGAGGTCACCGTCGACGGAATCTAGGCTCGCCACGTGGTGCTGTCCTTCCACGGCGGCGTGTACGTGATCGGGGACGCCTTCCTCGCCGCCGAGCTGGCCTCACAAGTCGGCCGGCGGACGAACGCGAAGGTCATCTCCGTCGATTACCGGCTCGCCCCGAGCACCCGTATCCGGCGGGGGTTGAGGACGCGCTTGCGGCCTACCAGGCGCTGCTGCAGGACGGCATCGCTCCGTCGAACATCGCCTTCGCGGGAGAGTCCGCCGGCGGCGGTCTGGCCGTCGCCACTCTGGTCAACGCCCGCGATCACGGACTGCCCCTGCCGGCGGCGGCCTACGTCATGTCACCGTACGTCGACCTCACCCTGGCCGGGACGACGATGGAGACCCGGCGCGAGGCCCACCCGCTGCTCAGCCGGGAGCTCCTCCAACCGCGAGTGACCGACTATGCGTCGGGACACGCGCCTCTGGCCTGACCAGCCCCCTGTTCGCCGACCTGTCCGGCCTGCCGCCGCTGCTGATCCAGGCCGGAACGCACGAGGTGCTGCTCGACGATGCCGTCCGCCTCGCGGCACAGGCCGCCGCCGCCGCCGACGTCGCGGTCACGCTCGACATCACCCCCGGGGTGCCCCACGTGTTCCAGGCCTACCGCGCGATCCTCGACGAAGGTGCGGCGACGCTGGACCGAGCCGGGCAGTTCCTGTCGGCGCGCCTCGCCGGTGCGGAAGAAGGCGTTACCGGACAGCCGGCGGTGTCCTCGTAACTCAAGGGTCGGACACGCGCAGCACGATCTTGCCGAACCGGTCGCGATCGAGCAAGCCGCCGCGCCGCCGCATCGATGTCCTCCAGGACGTGGACGCTGTCGATCACCGGCCGCCAGGAGTGCGTGGAGACATGGTCGAGCAGCGCCAGGTACTCCTCCGGACTGCCCATGGTCGTGCCCACGATCGAGCGCCACGCCCAGTACACCTCGGAGACGGGGATGGTCGACGTCTCGCCGCCGGTGTCGCCGAAGCTGACCAGCACGCCACCCCACCGCAACGCCGGCAGGGCCTCCGGCCAGCAGTCCGCACCCCAGCTGTCGATCACGGCGTCGAACACTGCCGGCTGCCTCACGCAGGCTCGATCCCCAGCCCGGCTGCGAATAGAGGACGCCGCCGCGGGCACCCAGCTCCCGCACACGCTCGAGCTTCGCATCCGTCGAGGTGGTGACCCACACCTCGCTGCCGACCGCGGCCGCGATCTGGACAGCGAAGGTCGCCACCCCGCTGCCGGCGCCCGTCACCAGGACGCGGCGTCCCGGGCCGGCGCCCGCACCGGTGATCGCAGCCCGCCAGGCCGTGAGTCCGGCAAGGTTCAATGCAGCCGACTCCTCCCACGAAAGGGCGGTCGGCCGCGGCGCGACGTTGGCCGCCGGTACCACGACCCGGTCGGCAAAGGTGCCGTCGCGCGGCGAGCCCAGGATCTCGAACGTCTCGGTGGGTACGTGCTCGCCGGCATTCCAGCCGAGCGTCGGGTTGATCACGACCTCGTCTCCCACCGAGACCGTCGCGACGCCGGCGCCCACCGCGGTGACCACCCCGGCGGCGTCGGAGCCGAGCGTCACCGGCGCGCCGTCAGAGGCCTCCCGCCAGATCCACCAGTCTCGCCGGTTCAACGCCGCGGTGACGACACGCACGACCACCTCGCCGTCACCGGCAACGGGCTCGGCCACATCCACCTCCCGGAAGACGGGCGGGTCCCCGGGGCTGACCAGGCGCATCGCTCGCATCGCGGCTACACCTCCTCGTAGTCGACCATCAGCACATCGACGGCGGTCGACCCGCCGTCCACCATCAGGATCGCGCCGGTGACGTACGACGCATCGTCCGACGCGAGGTAGCAGATCGCCGAGGCGATCTCCTCGGGCTCCCCCGCGCGTCGCAGCGGCGCGAACCGCGTGACCTTGCGATAGGCGTCATCGGCGTCCTCGCTGATCTTGCCCATGTCCTCCTCGCCCATCGGGGTGCGCACCCAACCCGGGCAGACCGCATTCGCCCGCACGCCGTGGGGTCCCAGTCTGACCGCCAGCGAGCGCGTCAGCATGACCAGCCCCGCCTTGGCGGCGTTGTAGTCGGCGTCGACCGCGCCGGAGACCATGGCCGCGGTGGAGGCGACCGTGACGATGGAGCCGTGCCTCGCGATCAGGTCGCGCTCGGCGAGTTCGGACAGGTGGTGGGCCGCAGTCAGGTTGACCGCGATCCCGTGGTCCCAGCCGGTGCCCGAGACTCCGGCGTTGTGGACGAGGACGTCGAGCGGGCCGGCCGCCTCGACGGCCCGGCGGCAGTCGTCGGTGTTGCTGACGTCACCGACGACGAAATTCGGGGAGATCGACTCCAGCGGGGCCTTGCGGCGGCCCATCACGGTCACCACGGCCCCCTCCTCGATCATGCGGGTGGCGACCGCGGCACCGATGCCGGTTCCGCCACCGGTGATCAGCGCGCGCTTGCCTGCGAACCGCATCAGTGGGCTTCCAGTCGTGGCGAGGGAGTGCCGTTCAGCATCGCTTTGTACTCCTTGTGGAAGGTGTGAAGGCAGCGGTCGGCATAGGGGAGCACGCCGCCCTGGGCATAGCCGCGCGAGCGTGATCCCCGCTGCGCGTTCTCGCAGACGGCCCAATCCTGCAGCGCGAGCTCGTGTCGAAAGTCCACGAGCTCGGACGGGTCGAAGTCCGGTGCCGCAACCGTTTCGGCCGCGAACAGGTAGTGACACGTCACGCGGGTCTCGGCAGGCGCCTCCGGCTGCAGAAGGAAGGTCGAAACGGTGTCTGAGTGGTAGTTGATGATCAGGTTTGGAAGCAGCGTGAGACCGTAGAACATGCCCAGATCGACCGCTTCCAGGCCGGGCAGATGGGGCAGGCGGGAGCGGCCCCGGGGGGTGAACGAGGTGAAGCCGTCGCGAAGCTGGTTGCCGCTCCCGGTCTGGCCGGGTTCTTCCTCGACCTCGCCGCGCTTGTAGACCGGAACGATCTCCACGAGCTGCGGATGCACGGTCGGGCAGTGCAGGCACTCGTTGTAGTTCTCTATCAGGATCTTCCAGTTCGCGGCGACCCGGTACTCGCGCCGCGACCCGATGACCAGGTCGCCGACCCCGTATCGCTCCCACTGGAGTGGATCGTCGCTGGACCATGCCGCCAGGTGGTCGGTCAGCTCGCCACTGTCGCCGGCGATCGACACCCAGACGAACCCCTCCCACAGGTCGAGCCGCACCTCGTGCAGGCCGAGCCGTTCTCGCGACAGCCGTTCGCCGCGGCGGACGTTCGGCGTGGCGAGCAGTCGGCCGTCGAGCCCGTACGACCACGCGTGGTAGGGGCAGCGGATCGCACTCACCGACCCAGATCCCTGGCAGAGCTGGGAGCCCCGGTGGCGGCACACGTTGAGGAACGCGCGCAGGCTGCCGTCGGCGCCGCGCACGATCAGGACGCTCTCGCCGGCCACGTTCGCGACGACGAACGAGCCGGTTTCGGGCAGCTCCTCAGCTCGCCCCACGCAGAACCACGATCCCTGGAACAGGCGCTCGCGCTCGACCTCGAACACCTCGTCCGAGCAGTAGTCGCGACCGGGCAGCGTCGCCGCCGGATCCCATCGCGCAGCGTCGTCGGCGTGGGGATCGACCCGCCGCGTCGAGGTCGCATCCGACATCAGGATGGCTCGCTCCGAAGAGCCTCGCAACCGAGGATTGCCGCCAGCGCATCCAGCACGATCGCCGCCGCGCGCGTGCTGATCATGCCGGGATGCTCGAGCACGACCGGAACGCCGACGCCGTCCAGCAGGGCGAGCACCTGGATCGCGGCCTGATCCGTGTCCAGATCGCTGCGGAAGTCTCCAGCCGCGCAGCCGTCCGCCAGGATGCCGCCGACCAGCGTCCGCCAACGCGCGTAGACGGCAGCCGAACCGGCCCGAAGCTCGCTGTCGCGGGCCGCCGCGCGCCAGTACTCGACCCACACCAGCCACTGCTCGCGGGTCGTCTCGTCGCTGTCGGCGATCACGCTCTCGCACACCAGCGCGCGCAACTGCGCAACCGCTCCCAAGACGGCCGCTGCCGCCTGCTGCGCCCGCTCGAGATCGGCCTCGGCCGCATCCTCGAGGGCTGCGATGATGAGATCCTCGCGGCTGCCGAAGCTGTATTGCAGCGTGCTCACCGCCGAACCGGTCTCATCGGCGACGTCGCGAAACCGCGTGGCGTCGGCCCCGCGAAGTGCGATCACCCGCCGCGCGCCGTGCAGCACGTCGCGCTTGCCCCGCCCGGCCCGGCGCCGGCGATGGCGTGATCCCGTATCTCTGTATGGTTCAGTCATACCGAGACCCTACCAGGAGGAAATCCATTGCTGCAGGAATCGCGATCGGCATGTGTGTCCGGAGCGGGTACGGGAATCGGACGAGCGACCGCCCTGCTCCTGGCGGAGCAGGACTACAACGTGGCGCTGGTGGGACGGCGACCCGAGCCGCTGGACCAGGTGAAGGATGACATCACCTCCCAGGGCGGCCGTGCCGTCACGATCTCAGCCGACGTCGGCAGCCCGGACGGCGCCGAGAGCGCCGTCGCGGCCACGCTCGACGCCTTCGGCCGCCTCGATACCCTGATCTGCAACCACGGCGTGGGTGCGAGCGCACCGGTCGGCGACGACACGCCCGAGGGGTGGGACGCGACGCTGCGCATCAACCTCACGGGGCCGTTTCTGCTGGCCCGAGCGGCGATCCCGCACCTCATCGCCTCGCGCGGGTCGATCGTGAACGTCAGCTCGACCAACGGCTGCCAGGCCGGGCCGGGATGGGCGTCGTACGACGTATCGAAGGCGGGCGTGATCATGCTCACCCGCAGCCTGGCGAACGACTACGGCCCGCGGGGTGTGCGGGCGAACTGCGTCTGCCCGGGTTGGGTGCGCACCCCGATGGGCGACGACGGCATGCAGGAGGTGGTCGAGAAGTGGGGCTGCTCGCTCGAGGATGCCTACTGGCTGTGTGCCCGGGACACGCCCTTGCGGCGGCCGGGCGAAGCGGCGGAACTTGCAGAGGTGATCGTGTTCCTGGCGGGCCCCAAGGCCAGCTACATGTCGGCCGCCACGGTGGTGGTCGATGGTGGCGGGATGGCGGTGGACGGCTCCTCGACCGCCTTTCGCGGGCCGCAGCAGCGGCTGCGTGACCTGCTGGCCACGTCGCTCTAACGAAGAACGCGATCGGAGACGAGCAGATGGCCGGTCGGCGAGATCTCGCTTCGGATCGATTCGAGCTGGATCGACGGCAGGCCGTCGAGCAGTCGGCGTCCGCGGCCGGCGATCCCTTGGCGCTATCACGAGCCTGAGTTCGTCGACGACGCCGGCGGCGACGAGCAACGCCTGTGCGACCGAGATACTCGCGTGGACGCCGATGTCGCCTCCTTGCTGCTGCTTGAGATCCTCAGCGAATTCGACCAGCCCGCCGTCCAGCGCAGTCGCATTGGCCCAATCGCGCTCAAGGGGCGCCGACGTCGCGACATGCTTCGTGACCCGTTGATGAACGTCGCGAATGGCTGGATCTCGCTGCTGGGCCAGAAACTGCGCACTCTCTGGTCTCGATGCTACTGGCTGGCCGATGAGCGGGACTCCATTACTCGGCGCGGCGGTGCGTCCACCAGGCGCCGAACGCCATCATGAGCAGCCCGATCGCAGCAAAGAGCAGGGTCTCTCTGATCTGCAGCGTCCAGAACGCGCTCGCCGGCTGGTACACGACATGGGAGATCGCGTTGGCACCGTTGCCGGGTACACCCAGCTGGGTGCTCGTGCCAAGCACGCTGCCGCCACCGCTGCTGCTCTCCAACACCCGGCCGTCGACCGTCACGTTCTGGCTGATGATGCTCGCGTGCACGAGGTAGGCGGGAAGGTTCACACCGTGCCACGTCGCCTTGAGCGGGCTGAGCAGATGGTTTCGCAGCCAGAGATCATCGACCGCGCGCATCACGAAGTAGCCCACAAATGCGACCGTCAACGCGGCGGCCGGGCGCCGCCATAACGCTCCGACCGCGACCGCGAGTCCGAGCGCGAACAGCGCGTAGCCGATCGCAACCGTCCCCGTGGTGTCGAACGTGCCGGTGTCGAGGCCCCCGTTGAGGTTGGTCAGCGGGCCGCGCCACCATGTGACCAGCGCGATCAGAACGGCGGTCGCGACCACCGCGGACACGACCGGGAGCGCCAGCTTGACCGCGAGCCAGCGGCGGCGGGTGATGCTCTGCGTCCAGACCAGCCGATAGGTGCCCTGCTCGAGCTCGAGGATGAACGGCGCGGCGAGCAGCACGCCGATCAGACCTGGGACGAGCGTGAACCAGTTGGCGATGAAGTTGAGTGACTGGAACCGGGCCTGGAAGTCGTTGATCCGCTGCATGCAGGACTGCCCGTCGCTGTGCCCGAGGCACGAGCCGAGGTCGTTGGCGTGATACGAGTTGGCCATCGAGATCCCGGTCGGGATCAGGAGCACCGCGATCAGCGCGAGGATGCCGACCGCGACAAGCATCTCGGTGCGCTGCAGACGCCACGCAAGCCAGGTCATCGGACGACCACCTCTGGTGCCGGCGTCGGCGCTGGGGAAGTACCGGGCGCATAGCCCATGTAGGCGAGCACCACCTCTTCGAGATCCACCTCGTACTGCTGCCAGCAGGTGTCGTAGACATGACCGTTGGCACGGACGAGTAGCGTCGTCTGGCGCTCGGTGTGGCTCTCGCGGATCACGTCGTGGACGCGCGCCACGTTGGCGGCGTCGGTCCGCGGACCGATCAAGAGACGATGGCTCTCGACGATCCCCGCTATGTAGCCGACCAACTGCGTGGAGCCGGCCGCGAGCGTCACGAGATAGTCACAGACCCGCTCCAGCTCGGACACGATGTGCGACGAGAGAACGACCGTGAGCCCGTCCTCTGCGACCGCCTCGAGCACGCCGCTCAGAAACTCGCGGCGAGCGAGCGGATCGAGCGAGGCGACCGGTTCGTCGAGGACGAGCAGCCGCGGCCGCTTGGCGAGCGCGAGGGTGAGGGCGACCTGCGCCTGCTGGCCGCCCGAGAGCTTACCCACCTTGTAGCCGGGATCCAGGCCGAGCCGCTCGATGCGCGCGCGGGCGTAGACCTCATCCCAGGTCGGATTGAGCCTGCGCCCGAGCGTCAGCGTCTCGGCAACGGTCAGGTTGCGGTAGAGCGGGTGATCTTGCGCGACAAACCCGAGCCGCTGCAGAGCTTCGGCGCCATCGTCCCGCGGCGCGCGGCCGAGCACCTCCACCGTGCCCTTGGTCTCGGTCGCCAGGCCGGATATCAGGTGCAGGAACGTCGTCTTGCCGGCGCCGTTGGGTCCGACCAACGCGGTCACCGCGCCCTCCGGGATCTCGAGCGTGCAGTCGTGCAGCGCCCACTTCTGGCCAAATCGCTTGCCCAGCCCGTCCGCGTGAATCGCAGCCGTCGTGCTCACGTCATGCCACCACCCTCGATCGCACAGGCGGCCGCACCGCCTCGGCGAAGAGCGCCGCCATCGCTTCGTCATCGAGCCCTACCCCACGGGCCGACGTCACCCAGCGCTCAAGCGACGCACGCAGGTTCTTCAGCCCATCCGACGGTGGAAGCTCCGGATTCGCAGCCACAAACGTCCCCACTCCACGCTTGCCCTCGACCAGCCCCTCCATGTCGAGCTGGCGGTAGGCGTGCAGCACCGTGTTGGGGTTGATCGTGAGGCTCGCAACCACTTCCTTCACGGTCGGCAACTGATCGCCGGGGCGCAGCATGCCGAGCCGGATCGCATGGCGCACCTGCTGCACCAGCTGCAGGTATGCGGGCACTCCCGAGCGGCTATCCAGGTGGAATTCGATCACCAAGACTCCAAATCACTAGTCATCTAGATAACTAGCGTACAAGGTGTGAGGGTCGGCGTCAAGGAACTCGGGGCGGGTCCGGGAAGAGCGGGTCTTCAAAATCGTCAAGCCGAAGCCGTGCTCGTGTGCTGAGCGCGCGGGGCGATAGCCGCGGCGCCGACGCGTCAGACCGGCGCGATCACCTTCAGGTCCAACCCGGGGTGCGGCTCGCCTCGTCTATCCACTTGTGCAGCTCTGGTCGTTGTACCTGCTCCAGAGTGGTCACCTTGATGTACCGAGTCCGATCGGTGGTTCCAAGTGGTGGTGGGGAGTCGAAGTCTGCACCGCCGAGGAAGACGACATTCACCGAAACGTCGTAGGCGGCCAGCTCTATGATCCAGCCAAGTTCTGGTAGCCCGTAGTACGGCCTCTTCCACTTGACGGCGTGGTGAAGGCGCGGGATCGTCGCTCGGATCGACTCATCCAACCGCTGGACAATGGGCTGCAGATGCGGCATCTGGCGCCGGAACCAATCGTCGATGTCGGAGTGGTTCGCCGATGGCTCTGGCGGCTTTCGCCCTGCATTTCCCTTGATGTCTTTCGGCATCGCGTGTCCTCCTCCGACGAGCCGCGCCGCCTGTGGACACAGGGCGTCCAACCCGACCACCATGGTCTCTGGGGGGCCCTGCTCAGAATGATAGAACGCTCGCCGGAAAGGCTGGCATTTCATGGGAAAGCCTCGCATTTGCAGGGCTTTCCGTTAGCCGATCTCCAAGCGGGATTCTTGGGACGGGCGAGGCGAACCCAGGCGGGTTTTCGCATGGCTATGCTAAAATGGCGACCCCGACGCGGTCGCCGAAGGCCGCCAACCGGTGTGCTCGTGATGCCTCGGTGTGCCTCGCCGAGGCCGGTCGACTTTCCAGCCCCGATGCCGCCCGAACCCCTGACGGATAGACCGGCGGACAATCTTCGGGATGACCACAGTAACCCCCCACCCAGACCCGTTGCCGGTGAGCGGTGCCCGCCGTGAGCAACCCGTGATCGAGAGCTCGATTAGCTTTGGGGAGTTCTGATCTCGACCTACGGCGCCCGAAGCTCGTTCGCAGCACGCTCCCGTTCTGGGTCGTGAACGCATTTCGTGATGGGTGGCCGCCACTTGTCTTGCTGCAACAGAGGATCTACATCGGCGTGGGTGCCACGAAGAATGACGTTTGTGCACGGTCGACGACCTACACGCCACGCTCGCGCGAGCCAGGAGAGATCTACCGCCGCTCGGGCAGACCGATTGGTCTTCAGCTCTGCAAGCGCATGAACCCATGCGTTGGTAGGTTCGAACCCCGGCGCCGCTCCACTTAGAAGCCCTGCAAACCGGTCAGGATGGTAGGAGAGTTCGGGCACGGAAAACGCCAGCGGCTCTAAGCGGTGTAGGCGAGCGCGGCGCGGCCCTCGCTGACCCCGTAGTAGACAATCACGAACCCCGCGAGTGGGTCGGCCCACCACCAGCCCAGTGTCGCGTTCAACACCAGGCCGAGCAACACGGCACTGGCGAGGTAGCCGTCGATCATCGTCACGCGCGCCTCGGTCGTAAGTACCGGGTTGCCGAGTGCTCGCCCGGTGCGGGCCTTGCCGGCCGCCAGCGCGAACATCGCGACGACGGTGAACGTCAGCCACGTGATCCCCACGCGCGAGGGATTCGGGTGGGAGGCGGTTGCCACCACGTAGCCGGATTGGATGGTGATGTAGACGGCGAGCGCAATGAAAGCGACGCCGATGATCCGCATCGCCTGTCGCTCGCGCCCCTCGTCGACTCCTCGAAGCTGCCAGATCACGACCGCTGATGCCAAGATCTCGATCACTGAGTCCAAGCCGAACCCGGCCAATGCGACAGATCGCGCAGCCACCGCGGCCGCCAACACGACCACGCTGCCCACCACGTTCCAGCCAAGCGTCGTGTACTCCAGATGCAGACCGCGGCGAAGCAGCTTCGAATACGCGCTGCGTGATGGCGTCATCTCCAGCCAGTCGGAGGGTCGGAGCACCGCTCATGCTGGCTGCTTGGCAGCCGCCGTCGTCGTGCACCTCGCCGCGCCACGCCGCGAGGCCCTCGCGCCGCCGCCCGTGCACCGAGCGTCGAGGTCAGAAGGTTCGGCAAGAGCGCCGTCGGTACCTCGTCCCCCATGTCAGATAACAAGCTCGCCAGGCCAATCCCCGCCACTCCGCGGGTCATCCACCCGCGCTTCGGCTGGTCGTGCTCCTGTTCGCGAATCTCCGCCATCGATGATTCTTCCATCATGCGCCCCCTGACCCGCGGCCGATGGGCGGCAGCTGGGTCACTGTGTGTTCCGGGGCGGCGGGCTGCTTGCGGGGTGGCTCCGTGGAGCTGGTCGCGGCCGCCGCGAAGATGCGGCGGTAGGAGTCTTGGCCGTGGCTGGTAGGGAGTGGCGGGCCGGGCGTCACCCGGAAGGTTCGGGTGCCGTCGGACAGCCGTTCGGCGCGCAGGAACCGTGCGCTCTCGATCTTCTGGCGGTAGAGGCTGTCTGCGAGGTCGTAGAGGTGGGTGACGACGTAGACCTTCACGCCGACGTCGAGCATCGCGTGGATCACCTGCCGCGCGATCTCGGAGCCTTCACGCTCGTTTGTGGCGGCGAACGACTCGTTGCACAGCAGCAGGCATGCGGGCGTGATCTGGTCGGCGATATCGCTCATCCGGTGCAGCTCTTCATCGAGCTTGCCCTGCGTCATGGTTGGATCCTCTTCCCGCTTGAAGTGAGTGAAGACCGCGTTCACAACGCTCGCTTGGTAGGTCTCGGCGGTGACGTACATTCCTGCCTGCATCATCAGCTGGGCCAATCCGAGGCTGCGCAGGAACGTCGACTTTCCGCCCTGGTTGGCGCCGGTGATGAGCATCAGCCGGGTGCCGTCGGCGTCAATGTCGTTGCCCACGATCGATGCGCTGAGGTGGAAGGCGAGCGCGGCATCGTAGAGCGAGCGCGCAGACGTATGCTGGGATGAGGTTGGTTCGGGCGTCGGGAAGCAGGTGGGGAGCTGTTTCGCGGTGAGTTGCTCGTGCAAGTTCAGGCAGCCGACGTAGAAGGCGAGTTCGGCTCGCAGCGTTTTGCAGAAGCTGAGCACGTGATCGGTCGCTTGGGCGAGCGCGTTGGCGACGTGGTTGACGCCTCGGCCGCGCAGTTCGGCGAGCGCCTGCATTCCGTACTCGTCTCGGTCTGCGATCGTGAAGCTGTAGCCTGCTCGCCCCGGCGCGGTGATGCGCTCGATAAGGCGGCGCGGTTGCGGCTTTCGCAGGACGAAGTTCGTGCCACGGTTGGCTCTGCCCAGCGTCGCGCTGATAAGCGTACCGTCGCGGAAACGCATCTGCTTGAGCTGGTGATCGATGGTCTGCAGGTAGGCGTCGTCAAGGTCGCGCTGGAGGGTCGCGAAGAGTTCGGTGAACGCTTGTGAGCAGAACGCGGAGCTGTGGTCGTCGGCGATTCGCCGAAGCTCTCGCAGGACGTCGGTGAGCATCTGCAGCATGCCGACGGACTTCTGCAAAACCGAGTCGGGAGAGTCGCGAAACCAGAAGAACCTGGCGTCGCGCTTGGTATCGACGCCTTTGACCGCCAGGGCGTAGAGCTGACGAATGACCGTGGGATGCTCGAGACAGTCGGCCAGAGCCCGTTGGCGGTAGCGGATCGCGTCGGGGTCGGTCAGCCCGAGCAGCAGGCCGCTCCGCGCGACGCTGCGCAGGTAGTCGTCGCCGCGGGCCATCGCATCGTAGAGCGTGGGGAGTTCGAGATCCCGCTCCAGCGCATCGGCGTTTGCGGGAAGCTGCGCCTCGAGGTCAAAGTCACGATCGGGGTGCATCAGGTATGCCTTCATCGGCCGATGCGGCTCCTCAGCCGCTCAGAGGAGAGCCCGTACTTGTCGGCCAGGGCGGCCGCATAGGCGCGGCCGTCGGCCGGCCGGCGGACGATCTTGAATGTGCGCCGCGTCGGATCGTCGGAAGCGACGGTCGCTACCAGACTCACCGTCTCCTCCCCCAGCCGCGACAGCTCATCGATAAAGGTGACCCAAACGGTCGCACAGCCCACATCGACGATACGCCGCAGGACCTCGCTCCCCAAGTAGACGGCGTCGGCCAGGGTTGTCGACGCAAATACCTCGTTGAGCACCAGGATGCTGCGATCGGTCGCGTGCTCGAGGATTTCGCGCAGCCGCACGAGCTCGTTGTCCAGCCGGCCGCGCAATGTCGAGATGTCCTCCTCCTCCTCAAACAGCGTGAAAATGTGATCAGCGAGCACGAGCTGCGCTCGGCGTGCCGGAACAGGCACGCCGAGGCTGGCCAGATAGTGGAGTTGGCCGAACGACCGCGCGAACGTGGTCTTGCCGCCCTGGTTTGGGCCGGTGACGACGAGGATCCGCTCGGCGCCGCGAAGCATGAAGTCGTTGGTGACGAGTGTCGAGCCGCCGCCGGCGAGCTTGGTCGCGAGGGCGATGTCGAAAGCGCCTTCGGCCGTAACGTCTCGCAGCTGGGTGGAGACGCTGGGATAACTAAAAGCAAGGTCCGGCGTCTGGAGCGTGTCCATGTACTCCAGGTATGCGAGGTAGAACTGCAGTTCACGGTCGAACCGGGTGATGCGCGGATCGGGGAATCCGGCCTGGCGGGTGCAGAACTCCCCGAGCGCGGCGAACTCAGTCGGAAAGAGGCGGCTGACGAGTTGCACGATCCGCGCTTCGACGTGGTCCATCGAACCGGAGTCGGGAACCCTCACCAGGTGATCCTCGGCGTCTCCCTGGCGGAACCGGGCAAACGTCTGTGCCACCTCGACGGTGTAGTCGGCCTCGCCGTCGTAGGCGCGAACGGTGACACGTCCACCCTTGATCCTCGTCGTGTACCTCACCCGTGCCAGGCCGTCGAGCACGTCGCGAACCTCGTGGACGAGGACCCCGAAACGATCGGATGAGCGGTATCCGGCGAGGTAGTCGCGCAGTGCGCAGAATCCCTGCGAGGTGAGGTCAACCACGGCCAGCCCGTCGGTCAGCCGGCTGACCGCGTCGCAGTAGATCGATGCGGCATCAAGGAACCAGCGCTGCTTCTCCTGTGGGTATCGCTGCTTCTCGGCGAGGGCGAGGTACTGCCGCATGGTTCGCATGCTCTGGGCGAACCCGCTCACCGCGGCTCGGAGGGCATCCTGTTCGAGATCGCGGAACACGTCGTGTCGGGCGTAGACCGCTTGTGGGTCGTCGAGCGGCGTGTGGAAGAAGCGTTCGAGCGCGTACTCGTCCCGCCCGGCGACGATCCGGCGGACGACCTGATCCAGGTTCAGATCGGCGAAGCAGGCGGGCTCGAGCGGTTCGGCGTTACCCGACTCGGAACTGCTGAAGAGGATGCTGTCGAACTCGGCGACGGGCGTCCCATCGGGGGGGACGGGCGGCTGCGAAGGGGTATCGAGGCGATCAGAACGCGTCACTGGCTTCCACCGTTGGGGTCGCGGTAGAAGCCATCAGCCCTCTCGGGCGGTTTCAGGCGGGCCTCATCGCCTGCTCACAATGTACCCGACGGGAGCGCTAACCGATGACCATCACCGGACAGCTCGCACGCCGGATCGACCGGGCAGCTGGGGATATCGACACCCGAAGCCGTCCCAGCCGGGGCGTCCACCTCGGCTGTCGAAAGCCCTCCAAGCTGCATTCGCCCGGTGCGCGATTACCATCACGACACCGGAGGCAAGGCGGTTCGCCTCGTCGAACCCAGCCGCCATGGCGCGCCGGCCCCGCGGCGTCGGTTCCACCACCACCATGACGGAGCGCCGTCTCCGATCCGCACAGGCGAGGGGTAGGCATGGGACAGCCGGACGACCAGCACCGTGAGCAGGTGGCGATTCTGTGGTCAGGTGCCGCATTCATGGCCGTGGCGCTGATCGGCCATCTGCTGCTTCCGCCCGTCGACGTCCTCTGGATCGTGATCGGGGGCTTTGGCCTTCTCGCCGTTCGCGCAGGCCTTCCTCCGGCGGCGCTGAACGGCCGGTCACGGCCCTTACGGCTCGGCTATAGTGGGCGCGGACGCGATGAGGCTCGCGCTTAACCGCCCCCGTGGCTGATGGCCTCTACCACTTTGGGTAGACCACGCCACGAAAGGAGCAGCGGTTGGAGCATATGCGAGTCGCAACGGCCGACCGGCGATCACTGACGACGGCACCGATCCGTAGGCTGGCGTCGTGAACGTCCCGGCGCTGAAGCTGACCCTGTATTTCAACGAGACGCTCCGCTGCCGCGGTCATCTCGCGGCGGACCTGCTGTTGGACATGTTCGAGCACGCAGACGTCATGGCCAGCGTGCTCCTCCGCGGCATCGAGGGATTCGGTGCTCACCACCGACTCCACACCGACCGCTTCGAAAACGCGAGCCTGAACCAGCCGATCGTCGCCGTCGCCATGGATCGTCAGGATCGCATCGAACACTGGCCTCTCGGGTCGACGAGATCCTCGAAAGCGGGCTGGTCACCACCGAACGCGCCTGGCTGATCGGACAGCCCAGCGAAGGCGTCCTGCCGGCGGTCGCGTACGACTCGGTCAAGCTGACCGTCTACTGCGGCCGGGCCGACCGCGTCTGGTGGACTGCCGTCCTACCGGGCGATCATCGATCATCTCCGCGCGAGTGGTGTCGAGGGAGCGACGGTGTTCCTGGGAGTGGACGGAACGGTGCATGGCCGCCGAGAGCGCGCCGCCTTCTTCTCGCGCAACCGCGAGGTGCCATTGATGATCGTCGCCGTCGGCCAACCCGACGCCGTCGCACGAAGCCTGCCGGGGATCCGCCGGCTCGCGGACAGGCCGATCATCACCGTCGAGGGTATCCAGATCTGCAAACAGGACGGCGAGCTGATCGCCGCTCCCACCCCGGCGCCGGGTCTCGGAGCGCGGCGGCATCTGGCGGAAGCTGATGATCCACGCCGCCGGCGACACCCACGTCGGCGGCGAATCGCTGCACTATCAGCTGGTCGAGCAGCTGCGCCGCATCGACGCGGCCGGCGCGACGTCACTTCGCGCGATCTGGGGGTATCGCGGTCAGGCGCCTGCCCACGGCGACTCGGTCTGGTCGATCAGACGCACGAGCCCTGTGGTCACGATCGTGATCGACCGCGATGAACGGGTCGGCGCGACCTGGGAGGTCATCGATCTGCTCACCCGTGAGGCTGGTCTGGTGACCAGCGAGCTCGTCCCCGCCCACCGCGCTCTGGCAGCGGAGGCCAGTGCCCGATGACCGGTGAGGGACGCTCGTGCCGTATCTGAGCGACTGGGTGATCCAGCTGTTTCAGGTCGGAACGGTGCTCGTGCTGGGCCCGCTGGTGATGGGCATCATCGCCCGCGCCGAGGCCATCGTCCAGATGCGTCGTGGACCGCGGCTGCTCCAGCCCTACTACGACATCGCCAAGTTCTTCCATAAGGAGACGGTGCTTCCGGGCGACGCGGGCGTCGTCTTCCGCGCGGCGCCCTACGCCTCCTTTGCCTGCTACATGACGGTGCCGCTGCTGATCCCGGTGCTGACCAACTTCCCGCTCCAGCTCGGCTACATGGGCGACATCCTGGGCGGCGGCTTCATCCTAGCCCTGGCCAGCTTCTCGGTCTCCCTGGCCGCGCTCGACACCGGCACCCCCTACACCCAGCTCGGCTCGAGCCGCCTGCGAAGCTTCGGCGCGCTCGGGGAGCCGACGATCCTGGTCGTCATCTTCACCGTGGCGCTGATCACCCACACCGACCTGCCCTACGCCCTGGTCAAGACGCTGGAGGGATCTGCCGCCGAGATCACCCGCCCCGCGCATCTGCTGGCCGCAGCTGCCTTCTTCCTCGTCATCCTCGCGGAGACCGGCCGAATCCCGATCGAAAGCCACGGCTCCACGCTCGAGTTCGGCATGATCGAGGAGGCGCGCACGCTCGAGCATTCCGGCCCCGGCTTCGCGCTGCTGCGATGGGGCTCGACTATGAAGCAGCTGATCCTGTTCGTGATCTTCCTGAACGTGCTCGTCGCACCCTGGGGCCTGGCCGCCGATCACCGCCTCGACCACGTCCTGCTCGCGATCGTGATCCTCTTCGCAAAGACGCTTGGGATCGGCCTTGTGATCGTGGTGATCGAGTCGGCCTACGCCAAGCTTCGGCTCTACAAGATTCCCGAGTTCACCGTCGCGGGCTTCCTGCTGGCTGTGCTGGCGGTGATCACGTTCGTCTTCCAGGAGAGCTTTCAGCCCGGTCAGCTGACCGTCTTTGCAGGCACGGCGACCGTGATCGCGGTGGTCGTGCTGCTGCTCGAGTTCGTGATGCTTCGAAGCCAGGATGTCTGGGAGCTGCTTCGTCTCTACGGCCTGGCGTCGCTTCTGATCGGCGTGCTCGCCTTTTGCGCCGCCGCGACCGGCCACGACCGGGGGCTGTATGTGCTGGGCGCAGTCACGATCGGCTTCAAGGCCCTGCTCGTCCCCCTCGGCGTCGGGTTCCTCCTGCGCACACTGGAGGTGCCCGAGCGGGTGCCCTCCTCGATCAGCGCGCCTTCCGCAGTGCTTGCAGGCATCGTGCTTTCCGGCTTTGCGTTCTACACCCTGTCTCGCCTGAACCTGCCCGAGCCGGGAACCTTGCCGCTGGCGGCGTTGGCGGTCGCTATGGCGGCCGTCCTGGTCGCGTTCTTGCTCATGATCGTGCGGCCCTATGCGCCGTCGCAGCTGCTCGGATTCCTGGCCGTGGAAAACGGCGCGACGCTCGCGAGTCTTGTCGTCGCGCCCGGTCTCCCGCTGATCCTGGCGGTGCTGCTGCTGTTCGACGTGCTGATCGGCGTCGTCGTGTTCGTCGTGCTCGTCCAGTACCTGGCGATGGAGCGCAGCTCCGTCACTACCCACGTCCTTGACAGGTTGCGGGGCTGACGATGAGCTGGTTGCTGGTCGCCATGATCGTCGTGCCGCTTGCAGTCTCGATCGCCGCGCTTGTTGTCCATCCTGGCGTTGCCCAGATGCTGACGGTCGCATCGGGCTGTGCGGCGCTGGGGATCGCCGTGCTGGCGGCGTTCGCCGTACGCGACGGAAGCACGCTGCACGCCCTCGGAGGCTGGATCGGCCTGGATGCCCTCGGCGCGGTGTTTTTGTTGCCGACGGCGTTTCTGTACGCCGTCTCCGCCGTCTACTCGGTTGGCTACATGCGCGGCGAGAGCCGCGAAGACTACGCCCCCTTCGCGCGCCGCTACACCGTCTATCTGAACCTGTTCTGCCTGACGATGCTGCTCGTGCCGCTGGCCACCGACTTCGCCAGCCTCTGGATCGCTGTCGAGCTGACCACGATCATCTCCGCGCTGCTGGTGGCACTCGACCGCACGGACGCCGCTCTCGAAGCTGCCTGGAAGTACGTGCTGATCGCCTCCGCCGGGTTGGGCATCGCACTGATGGGTCTGATCATCCTCTATGCAGCAGCCACCGCGCCGCTCGGGTCCGACCATGTGCCCCGCTTCGCCGACTACACACGCGTCTCGGCCAGCCTGCACCCCGACATCGTCAAGCTCGCCTTCCTGCTGGCCGTGGTCGGCTTCGGAACCAAGGCCGGCTTCGCGCCCATGCACACCTGGCTGCCCGACGCACACTCAGAAGCGCCGACGCCGGTATCGGCGCTCCTGTCTGGGTCGCTCCTCGCCAACGCGTTCTACGCCATCCTGCGCTTCTACCAGGTGGCCGTGGCCACCGGCGGACACGCCTTCCCCGACCGGGTGCTGGTCGTCTTCGGCGTTGTCTCGTTGGCTGTCGCTGCTGTCTTTGTCATGCGCCAGGAGAACTACAAGCGTCTGCTTGCCTACTCGTCGATCGAGCACGTCGGCGTGATCGCCGTGGGCGTCGGCTTCGGCAGCCCGCTCGCCATCTTCGGAGCGCTGTTGCACGTCGTCAGCCACGCCGCGGCCAAGGGTCTTGCCTTCCTTGGCGCGGGGTCGATCCTACGCCGCTACGACACCAAGCTCGTCGGCAACGTCGGCAACGCCGTCGGTGTCCTCCCGTGGAGCGGTCCGATGTTCCTGTTCGCCGGTATCGCTCTCTCCGGCCTGCCGGTGTCAGGCGTCTTTCGAAGCGAGTTCCAGGTCGTCACGGCCGGGTTCGCCAACCCCTCCTACGTTGCCGTCGCACTGCTGATCATCCTCGTGAACCTCGCCTTCTTCGGCGTGATGTGGCACATCGGGCGGATGACGCTGTCCGCCGACACCCCCGTAGCCCCCACGCACACCGGCGAGACCAGTCGATGGATGGTCGCCGCCATGATCGGCTGCCTGGTGGTGCTGGTCGGCTTGGGCATCCATGTTCCCGGCAGCCTCTCGGATCTGCTCGGACACGCGGCCAGCAGTCTCCGCCAGGGAGTCGCCAGATGAGCGAGACCCGACAGATCCCGGATCAGCCGCACGATCCCTTCGTCTCGATCGGCGTTTCCGAGCAAGGCGACGCGTCTGCCGAAACGAGGCTGAGCGTGCCGCTGGCCGACCTGGCGTCAGCGGCGGCCGAGTTGGCCCGCCAAGGCCGGTTTCTGACGCTCACCACGACCAACCGGCCGGGCTCGCTGCTGGTCGGCGTTCGCGATCCGCGGCGAGATCGTCGAGGTCGTCGCCACGGCGTCGGAAACGCGCTCCTACCCAGCAGTCTCGAGCGGGGTTCCAGCCGCCGGCTGGGCCGAGCGCGAGGCACGCGACGCCGCCGCGTTCCAGCCCGACGGGCTGCCCGACCCGCGGCCGTTCCTGAATCCCGACGTCGACGCCGTCGCCCCGCGCTTGGTCGGCGACGACGCGTTCGTGATGCCCTATGGCCCGGTGCGTTCCGGTGTCTTCGAAGCCATCCAGTTCATCATCGAGACCGGCGGCGAGGATGTTCCCCTGCTCGACGTCCGCACAGGATTCAAACATCGCGGCCTGGAACGGCGGATGGTCGGCCTGACCGCTCGCGACGGCGCGGTCGTCGCAGAGCGCGTTGCCGGCATCTCCTCGGTCGCCCATGCACTGGCCTGCTGCCAGGCGGTCGAGCGTGCGCTGGGCGTCACGCCCCCCCGGCGGGCTGAGCTGTGGCGTGCCGTGCACGCCGAGCTGGAACGCATCGCCAACCACCTGCACTGCGCCGCACAACTGGCCGAGACAACGGCGCTTCACCTCGGCGTCGCCCGGTTCGGGATCCTGAAAGAAGACGTGATGCGGCTGCGAGCCGAGCTCTGCGGCAACCGGTTCGGTCGCGGAGTCGTGATCCCCGGCGGCGTCACCGAGTTCGACGCCAACACGACCGACACGCTGATGGACGCGATCGAGCATCTCGACACCGACCTTCGCCGCGACCGGCGACTGCTGGTGGGGACCACATCCTTCACCGACCGGCTGTTCGGCACGGGTCACCTGCCGCGCGACCTGGCCGAACGCTACGCGGTCGTCGGCCCCGTCGCCCGCGGCTCCGGCGTCTCGACCGATGCCCGCTTCGAACGACCCTACGGCGCCTACCGCCGCCTGGGCTGGCAACTGGTCACTCGGACCGCCGGCGACGCGATGGCACGCCTCGAGGTTCGCCTCGGCGAGATCACACAGAGCATGCACATCATCCGCCAAGCGGTCGACGCGCTCAGGCGCACCGAACCAACTGTCGCCAGCCCGCTGCCGCCGGCCGACGGAGCGGCCTGGGGCTGGGCCGAAGCGGCGCAAGGCGAGGTGCTCTACCGCCTCGAGATCGACGCCGGTCGCATCCGACACGCGCACATCGCCTCGCCGTCGCTGCGCAACTGGCAGGTCTTCGCCCACTGCTTCCCACGCGACGTGCTGACCGACTTCGGCTTCATCGAACACAGCTTCCAACTCACGCCGGCCGGCGCGGATCGGTAGACGGCATGCTCGAATGGATCTGGAGAGGACTGCGAAAGGGACGGGTCACCAGCCGCTACCCCGACCAGCCCGAGCAGGCGCCGCAGCTCCTGCGCGGACGCATCAGCGTTCTCAACGCCGAGGGCGCCGACCCCGGCCTCGCCACGATCTGCCCGACCGGCGCCATCGCCGTCGAGGAGACGACCGTCAACGTCGACCGCGGCCGCTGCATCCTGTGCGGGGTCTGCGTCGAGCGCCACCCCGACCGATTCGCCTTCCACCCGGTCCACGAGACGGCCAGCCAGCATCGAGAAGCACTCTGGGTCCGCCCGCACGCCACGGCCACACCGAACGGAGCGGCACCGCCGCTGGGCCAGCGCTTCCCCGCGCTTCGCCGCTCGATCCACATCCGCCACGTCGATACCGGCTCTGACGGCAGCGAGGAGTGGGAGATCGCCGCGCTCACCAACCCCTACTACGATATGCAGCGGCTCGGCCTCTTCTTCACCGCCGCCCCCCGCCACGCCGACATCCTGCTCCTCACCGGCGTCGCCACCGCGGCGATGCGCGAACCGCTGTTGCGGACGTGGCAGACGATGCCTGACCCCAAGGCCGTTGTCGCGGTCGGCACCGACGCCTGCTCAGGCGGCCTCGCCGGACACAGCATCGGCGCCTCCGGAGTGGCCGGCCTTGTCCCCGTAGACGTGTTCGTGCCGGGCTCGCCGCCGACGCCGATCGCCATCCTCCACGGCCTGTTGCTCGCCGCGGGACTTCTGACGGAGAACACCGGATGAACGCAACCCTGCTCGCCGCGCTCGCCCTGCTCGTCGCGGCCATCCCCGTCAGCTACCTGTCGCGCCGAGTCGCGATGGCGGCGTCGCTGCTCGCCGCGGTTTGCATGACCGTCGTCGGTTTCAGTGCGGCCGGCGCCTGGGGCACCGCACATGTCAGCCTCGGCGACTGGCTCGGCTTCGGCGAGACAACGCTGCGCGTCGACCGGCTGGCCGGCGTCTTCCTCGGCCTGGCAGGCCTGCTCGCCGTCTCCGTCACGCTCCGCTACCTGGAAGCGCGGCCGAGCCGAGTCGTCTGCGCGCTGCACGCCGCGCTGCTGCTCGCAGTGATCGCCGTCATCACCACCGATCAGGCCTTCGCCTTCCTCCTTGCCTGGGAGGCACTCACCGTCGTCATCTACCTGCTCGCAAGCGCCGACCGAACGCGCGCCGGGACACTGGTCTCCGGCTACCTGACCGGCGCGCTCAACAAGATCAGCGGCGCCGCGCTGCTGGCAGCGTTCGGGCTGCTGTATGGCTCCACGCACAGCCTCCGCTTCGCCGACTGGCACACCGCCGCCCTGTCGTCCAACACCCGCAACGCCGTCTTCGTCCTGCTGGTCGCCGGCTTCGCCGCCAAGATCGGCATCCCGCCGCTGCAAGCAGCCCTGCCGGCCAGCTATGAGGCGGCGCCCAGCCCCGCCTCGGCGACGCTCTCGATCGCCCTCGTCGGCGGCTTCTACGGCCTCTGGCGGCTGGTCTACGAAACGCTCGCCCCGGCCGCGCTGTGGTGGGGAGAGGCACTCCTGGTCATCGGCAGCATCACCGCCCTGCTCGGCATCATCTATGCGATCGCCCAAAGCGACATGCGCCGCTTCCTCGGCTTCTCAAGCGTCGAACACACCGGCATCACGCTGCTCGGCCTCGGCACAGCCCTGCTCGGACAAGCCACGCATCACCGGGAGCTGATCGCCGCCGGCATCCTCGCCGCCACCCTCCACGTCATCGCCCACGCGATCGGAAAGACGCTCGCCCTGCTCTCCGCAGATCGCATCGCCGAGGCGACCGGCACCGCCAAGCTCGGGCCACTCGGCGGCCTCTCCCGGCACCTCCCCGCGTCGTCGGTCGGTCTGGGGCTGGCGACCGTCACCCTCGCCGCGCTGCCACCGTTCGGCGGCTTCGTCAGCGAATGGTTCACGCTCGAAGCGCTGCTGCAAGGCTTCCGCGTCGACAACACGCTCGCTCGGCTGCTGATGGCGCTGGCCGCGGCCGCGCTCGCGCTGACCGCAGGGCTGGGGCTGCTCGCCTTCGCCAAACTGTTCGGCTCGACCATCCTCGGCCAAGCACGCTCCCGGCTGCCCAAGCCGGTCGAATCCGGCCTCCCCATCGGCCTGGCACTGCTCGCCACCTGTGCGCTGCTGCTGGGACCGATCGCACCATGGGAGATCCGGCTGCTCGGAACCGCGCTCACCCCGACCCTCGGCTTCGACCCCGCCACAACCGCGATCAGCCATCCACTCGTCCTGGGCCCCGTCTACTCCGGCTTCTCCGTGCTCGCCCCCACCTGGCTCTCGATCGCCCTACCCAGCTTCGCAATCGCAGCGGCACTGATCGTCAGGCTGGCGCGCCGCTCACCGGCGAGGCGCGCAGCACCATGGGTCTGTGGCACCTCACTCCCACCCGAGCTCGTGCAGTACACCCCCTCCGGATACTCCAACCCGATCCGGGTCGTCCTGCGCAGCGTGTACGGCTTCCGCCGCCGCGTGGTGCCGATCCCCGGCGAACCCAACCCTGGCCGGTTCGAGTTGCAGACCTCGATGGTCGCGCTCGTTGAAGACCGCATCTATCGCCCGCTCACCGACACCACGCTTGCGATCACCGCCCGGGGCCGCAAGCTGCAATCGGGCCGGCTCGGCTCCTACCTCGCCTACATCCTGATCGTGCTTCTGATCGCCCTCGCCCTGATACCAACCCTCACCCACTGATGTTCCAACAGATACTGATCGCCTGGGACGCCTCGCGCCCCGCCGTCCACGCCCTCGACGTCGCCATCGACCTGGCACGACGCTACGACGGAGAGATCGTCGCCGTCAGCGTCGCCCTGGCTCCCACCCATGCCGAGACGAGGGAGGACCGAGACGAGTCGGTCGAGGCCGCGCGGGAACACCTGGAAGGCACGCTCGCCGCGTTGCGAGACCGCGCCGATCGCGTCGGAGTCCCACTCGAGCACGTCATCATCACCGGCAGCCACCCGGCCGAGGACATCCTGCGCTACGCCCACGAACACGGCACGGACCTGGTGATCGTCGGTCGCCACTCGAGCAGCCGCGCAGGGCGGATGCTGCTCCGCGGCGTATCCGACCAGCTCGCCCGCTCCGCACAGCTACCTGTACTGATCGTCGGAGAACCCAACGGTGGGTGACACCAAGCAAGGACGCCGATGAGCGCCGACGTCGCCTTCGACGAATCGCCAACCGCAGCCAGGCGCGCGCCTCGCCGCCCGTTCACGACCGGCTCTGAGCGCGTCGCGATCGCGCTCGGCGGTGCACTTGGCGCCTACGCACGCGTCCTCGTCGATCAGGTGATCGGCCCGCCCGGACAGGGATGGCCATGGGCGACCTTCACCGCAAATACCGTCGGCGCGTTCCTACTCGGCTACTTCACCGCCCGGCTCCTCGAGCGACTCCCACCATCGACATACCGCCGTCCGATGCTGGGTACAGGCTTCTGCGGAGCGCTGACCACCTTCTCGACACTGCAGTTCGAGCTCTTCAGTCTCCTGCAATCGGGGCGATACCTGCTGGCGACGGCCTACGCCGCGGCATCCGTGCTCGCCGGGTTCGCAGCCTTCCTGGGCGCGATATGGCTCGTGCGAAGGGCGCGGGTCTTGTGGTGAACATCGCCACCTACGCGTGGCCGCTGATCGGCCTGGTCGGAGCGGTCGGAGCGACGCTTCGCGTCAGCGTCGACAACGCCGTCAAACGGCGCACCAGCGAGCGATTCCCCTTCGGCACGCTCGCCGTCAACCTCAGCGGAGCGCTCGCGCTCGGGATCATGCACGGCCTTGCCGCCCAGGGAACCATCGCACTCCTCATTGGGACGGCCGGCCTCGGCACCTACACAACCTTCTCCACCCTCGTCTTCGAAACCGAGCGACTGCTCGAAGAAGGAGACCGACTCCTGGCCGGAGCGAACCTCCTGGGATCGATGATCCTCGGCCTGGACGCCGCGGCCCTGGGCTGGGCACTCGGACACGCTCTATGAGCCGACGCAACCGCGACAACGGCACCACATGGCGCCACCTCATCGCCCTCGCCGGCTGGTGGGGAGTGGCCATCGGCGTCGCCGGGCTGATCTGGCACCGCAGCCTCTACCCACTCTGGATCGCCCTGATCGCCTTCGGGCTCGCCGGAGCCCCGCGACCCATCCTCGACTGGATCAGGGAACACAGGCGGAAGCAATGAGTTGAGCACGGGCCTCGGAAAGGGGGCAGCCGGTCGCCTCACGGAGGGCGGTTGGGGACGCAGACCTCGACCCGCATCCATGCTGGCAAATACTGATCATCTTCGATATGCTGACGGAGATGAAGCGACTGCCGACGATCAACTGCTGCACGCCGCTTGCCGGTTCCTCACTGTCCGATGGCGAGGCGGTGGAGTTGGAGCGCCTGTTTCGGGTTCTCGGTGATCGCCACCGGCTTCGGATCTTGAACATCCTGTTGCGAGCGGGCGGCCAGGCGGTGTGCGTGTGCGAGTTCACCGATCAGATCGGTCTTGCTCAACCCACCGTCAGCTACCACCTCAAGCAGCTGACTGAGGCGGGGCTGCTCGAGCGTGAGAAGCGGGGCACCTTCGCCTACTTCCGCGTTCGGGCGGAGGCGATGGAGCAGCTGCAGAGCCTGGTCGAGCCGGCTGCGCTGGCAAAGGCCGGGTAGCCGGTGGCCGGGCATCTTGGATCGAGCCGTTTCGCGAGATCGGCACGACCGTGAGCCAGGTGCCCAGCGACTGGAGGTGAGCGATGAAGTACGTCCTGTTTGTGTGCACCCACAACGCCGGCCGCTCCCAGATGGCGCAGGCGCTCTGGCGCAAGTACGCACCCGGTGACGTGCGCGCCGAATCGGCTGGTCAGACGCCGGCCGAGGCACCGTGGCCAGAGGTGGTCGAGGTGATGCGTGAGGTCGGCATCGACATCTCCAATCAACGGCCGAAGCGACTTGACCTGGAGATGCAGCTGCACGCCGACTGGGCGATCACGCTTGGGTGCGGCGGCGCCTGCCCTTACGTTCCCGCGCACGTCGAGGACTGGGAGATCCCCGATCCGCGGGGCGCGAGCATCGAGGCGGTGCGGCGGATCCGAGACGACCTCGACCGCCGCGTGCGCGACTTCATCGACACTCGGCTGGACGCGGTGCGCGCGGATCGCACCGCGCACGAGATGCGGCTGGCGCGGATGCTGCCCGACCTCGACCGCGAGTTTGGAGACACCCACCCGGCCGAGGAGATCCGCGGCTGCGCCGACGCCATCCTTTCGCGCTACGACGACGCACCGGTCCGCTCGATGGTGCAGACGATCGCCTTCCGCGAGGTCCGCGAGTGCCTACGCGCCAACCGATGCGCCGCCGTGACGGCCGCCTAGCGATGCCCACTCGTCACCGTACGAGCGCCCCCTCGCCGACGCGAGTCGAGGAAGCCCTGTGAACGACTCGCCGCCCTCCCCGGACGGTGACCGCTCGACCGCCGCGGTGGCTCGGGCGCGGGTTGGGATCAATGGGTTTGGTCGCATGGGACGGCTCGCGCTGCGCGCCGCGTGGGGATCGCCAGAGCTCGACTTCTGCCACATCAACGAGCTCCACGGCGACGCTGATACCGCCGCGCACCTGCTCGTGTTCGACTCGGTGCACGGGCGCTGGCCGCATGATGCGCGTGGCGCGACCGAAGGGCTGGTGATCGACCAAGAGCAGATCGGCTATAGCAGCCACGCCGACCCCGGAGCGGTTCCCTGGCGCGATCTGGGGGTCGACATCGTGCTTGAGTGCACGGGCAGGTTCCGCACCGGCGAGACGCTGGCCCCCTTCTTCGAGCAGGGTGTCCGCAAGGTGATCGTGGCAGCGCCGGTGAAGGACGGCAGCGCCCTCAATGTGGTTGTCGGCGTCAACGATGACCGCTACGACCCGGACGTGCACAACATCGTCACGGCGGCGTCGTGCACCACGAACTGCCTGGCGCCGGTGGTGAAGGTGCTGCACGAGGGCGTCGGCATCTCTCATGGGTCGATCACCACGCTGCATGACCTGACGAATACCCAGACGGTCGTAGATGCGCCGCACAAGGACCTGCGCCGCGCACGCGCGGCCAGCCTCTCGTTGATTCCCACGACGACGGGATCGGCGACGGCGATCGGGCTGATCTTCCCCGAGCTCGAGGGCAGGCTGAATGGACACGCGGTGCGGGTGCCGCTGCTCAACGCGTCGCTCACCGACTGCGTCTTTGAGATGCGCCGGGCAACGAGCGTCGAGGAGGTGAACGGCCTTCTGCGCGACGCGGCCGAGGGTTCGCTTGCGGGGATCCTCGGCTACGAAGAGCGCCCGCTGGTCTCCGTCGACTATGTGAACGATCCGCGCTCGTCGATCGTGGACGCGCTCTCGACGATGGTGCTCGCCGGCACGCAGGTGAAGGTGTATGCCTGGTATGACAACGAGTGGGGCTACGCGAACCGGTTGGTCGAGCTGGCCGCGATCGTTGGCCGCAGCATCGACCCGCTCCGGCTTGACGCGATGGCGGCGAGATAGGGGGCGCGGGGATGCCAGCCGCCGAGCGATCAGCCGATCTTCGCAACTACATGGTGGTCACCGGCGCGTACTGGTCGGACACGATCACCGACGGCGCGATCCGGGTGCTGGTGCTGTTCTACTTCTACGAGCGGGGCTACTCGCCGTTCGCGATTGCGTCGCTGTTTTTGTTCTACGAGGTGTTCGGCATCATCACCAACCTGGTCGGCGGATTCCTGGCCGCCCGGTTCGGCCTTCGCACGACCCTGCTGGGCGGCCTCGGCATCCAGACTGTGGCCCTCTCGATGCTCGCCTTCGCGCCGGTCTCATGGCTGGTGGTGCCCTATGTGATGGCAGCGCAGGCGCTCTCGGGCATCGCAAAGGATCTGACCAAGATGTCCTCCAAGAGCGCGGTCAAGCTGATCGTCCCCGAGGACGCATCCGACACCCTCTTCCGGTGGGTTGCGATCCTGACCGGCTCCAAGAACGCGATCAAGGGCGTCGGCTTCTTCGTCGGCGGCCTCCTGCTCACCGTGGTCGGCTTCCAACACGCACTGATGATCCTGATCGTGTCGACGGTAAGCGCGATGGCGGCGGTACTGACGCTGATGCACGGCAGGCTCGGCACGCCGAACCGCAAGGCCAAGTTCAGCCACATGTTCTCGAACAACCGCGCGGTCAACATTCTCGCCGCCGCGCGGATGTTCCTGTTCGCCTCGCGCGACGTCTGGTTCGTCGTCGGCGTGCCGGTCTACCTGCAGTCCCAGCAGGGATGGAGCTTCTGGCAGGTGGGCTCGTTCCTGGCAGTCTGGGTGATCGGCTATGGCGCCGTCCAGGCATCCGCCCCCAACCTCTTCCGACGCCGAAGCACCGGTGAGCCGACCGGCCGCACCGCCACCACCCTCGCATTCAGCCTGGCCGCCTTTCCCGCGCTGATCGCGGTCGCCCTCTCCTCGTCGATTGACCCCTCAGCTGTCATCGTGGTGGGCTTGATCCTGTACGGCGTGGTGTTCGCCCTCAACTCGGCCGTGCACTCGTTTCTGATCCTCCACTACGCCGACGGGGACAAGGTGGCGATGAACGTGGGCTTCTACTACATGGCAAACGCCTGCGGACGCCTCGCCGGCACCGTCCTCTCCGGCGCCCTGTACCAGTGGCAAGGCCTGAACGCGTGCCTGTGGGCCAGCGCCGGCCTCCTGCTCGCCGCCGGCACCATCTCGCTGCTGCTCCCACGCGAGGTCCCATCGGCCGCCCACGCCGCGACGAGCGTGTAGCGACCCCTGGCGACCTGGAAGAGACCGGCCGATCCCGTTTCGGCCCATACCCGTCGCGCGTTGCCCGACCAATCGTTCGACGATCGGCGTCGCATGGAGGAGTCGGCGCTGCTGCGTTCGGCCTCATCGAACGGATCCGCACTTGTGGGATGCCGCCGTTCCTGCTACAATCACATTCATGATGATTGATGTGAAGGATGTGCCGGCTGCGGGTCCGTCTGCCGCAGCGTGTTGCGCGCCAACGACCGGGCTTGATCCTGCGCTCGACGCCGACCGCTTGGCCGAACTCTCATCGGCGCTATCTGAGCCGATCCGCATTCAGATCCTGGACGTGCTTCGCCGACACGCCCAGCCGCTGTGTCAGTGCGAGCTGCTGGCCCTGTTCGGCGATTCCCCAGCCGACGCTCTCACATCACACCAAGAAGCTCGTCCGCTCCGGCTTGGTGACCGTCGACCGTCGGCACCGCTGGGCCTACTACTCCGTGTCCCCCGATTCCGTCAAGGAGCTTTCCGCATGGCTGAGCTGACCGCCGATATCTCAACCTGTTGCACGCCGGAAGATCAGGCCGCCTGTTGCGAACCGGCGGAGAAGTCCGCGTGCTGTGGCACCGCCGCAACTGGCGGCAGCTGCGGATGCGCTGGCGGCGTCTCCGCGTCGGAGCCCGCCGAGGACATTCGCGAGCTCGTGCGCGACCGGTACGCCATGGCTGCGCGCAGCATGACGGAAGACGGGCAAGGGCTCGTGCGGCTGCGCTCCGTCGATGACGACCGACCAGGCGGGCCAGGAGGTGTTCGGCGCATCGCTCTACGCCGCTCAGGAGGCCGAAGGCGCGACGAGCTCCGCGGTGTCGGCCTCCCTCGGGTGTGGCGTTCCGACCGCGGTTGCTGATCTGCACCCGGGCGAGACCGTTCTTGACCTCGGCTCGGGCGGCGGCGCCGACGTGCTCATCTCGGCCCGCCGGGTTGCGCTGACCGGCAACGCGATCGGCCTCGACATGACCGACGAGATGCTTGCGTTCGCTCGCGCCAACGCCGCCGAAGCCGGCGTCGACAACGTCGAGTTCATCAAGGGCTACATCGAGGCCATCCCGCTGTCCGACGCCTCCGTCGACGTGGTCATCTCAAACTGTGTCATCAACCTCGCGGCCGACAAGCACCGTGTGCTGGCCGAGGCGGCGCGCGTGCTTCGCCCTGGTGGCCGCTTCGCCGTCTCCGACGTCATCGCCGACACCGACATGGACGAGGCCACCCGCGCCGACATGGCCGCCTACACCGGCTGCATCGCCGGCGCACTGACCGAGCGAGGAGTTTCGCGCCGGACTTATCGACGCCGGCCTCGTCGACGTCGAGATTCGAGCAACTCATCGCGTCCATGCGCATGCCAGCTCGGCGATCATCCGAGCGCGCAAGCCAGCCTTGGCCTGACGCGACGAGTCCTGACCGCGTTCGCTGCGGCAACCCTTGACCTGCCACGCGGTACCCTCGAGCCGGCCCGCGCCTCGATCAGATCGCCAGCGACGCGGGATTCGTCGCCTGGATGCTGCCAGAGACGTCGCAGCTTGCCGCCAGCGTGTTGAAGACCGTTCCCTGCCCGACGATGTTGCGATGCAGCAGGTCGACCCGATCGGGCGGCTCATCGGTGACAAGAGCGAGGTCATAGCTGATCTCGGTGAACCGGGGTGGCGTCTGCTGGCGCTTCGCGCGGACGGTGATCGAGGCGCTCGTCATACCGAAACGGCAGCATCCCAGCGAACCGTTCGACGTTCTTCAGCACGCAGGCGGCAAACGCCGCGGCCAGCAACTCAGCCGGCCCGGGCAGCTCGGAAGCCGGCATCGCCGAACTGTCAAAACGGATCGTCTCATCCGCGCAGCTGCGCCTCCGAGACACCGTGGGACACGGTGTACGCGGTGATCTCATACTCCATCGGCAGGGACGACATGGCGGGCCTCCGTTTCGCTCGGGATACCCGCAGTGTGCGCGATGCACTTTCCAGCCGCGTCCGGGCGCTCCCTGATCTTCAGTGCGGACAGTTCGCAGTTCGACCGATCGGTTGGTTGGCCTCGGACCAACCCCGAGTGAGCCTCAAGTGTTCGCTCGGCGCGGCTGGGGCACGCCGGCGGAGGCGTCTGCAGCTTGAAGGACACTCGCCGGTTCGAGGGCGGGGGGCCAGGCGAGTCGGCGGCGCAGCCAGAGGGCGACGTAGACGAGGCTGACGAGCACGGGTACCTCGATCAGTGGTCCGACGACGCCGGCCAGGGCTTGGCCGGAGGCTGCGCCGAAGACGCCGACAGCGACGGCGATCGCAAGCTCGAAGTCGTTCGAGGCGACCGTGAACGAGAGCGCGGCCGTCTGCGGGTACCGGAAGCCCATTGCCCGGCCAGAGGCGAACCCGGCGACCCACATGACCGCGAAGTAGACGAGCAGCGGCGCCGCGATCAGGACGACGTCCAGCGGCTGGGATGTGATCTTGTCGCCCTGGATCGCGAACAACAAGACGATCGTGTACAACAGCCCGTAGAGGGTGATCGGCGCGATCCGCGGAATGAAGCGCTGCTCATACCAGTCGCGTCCGCGGCGGCGAAGCCCGATCCGGCGGGTCAAGTAGCCGGCGGTCAGTGGGATGCCCAGGAAGATCAAGACCGTGCGTGCCACCTCCCAGATCCCGACCTGGAAGCCCTGCGTGTCCAAGCCCAGCCAGCCGGGAAGCACGGTCAAGTAGAAGTAGCCCAACACGGAGTAGGCGACGAGCTGGAAGATCGCGTTGAAGACGACCAGCACCGCCGCCCGCTCGCGATCACCCAGAGCGATCTCGTTCCAGACCAGCACCATCGCGATACAGCGCGCCAAGCCGACGATGATCACGCCGGTGCGGTAGGCGGGCTGATCAGCCAAGAAGAGCCACGCCAACGCGAACATCAGCAGCGGCCCGACCACCCACGAGAGGAACAACGAGACGCCGAAGAAGCGCGCATCGCTGACGCCATCGCTCTGCTTCTTCCCGATGTCCTCGTAGCGCACCTTGGCCAGCACCGGATACATCATCAGCAGCAAGCCAACCGCGATCGGCACGCTCACCGTCCCCACCTGCAGCTTCTCGAGCCAATCATTCAGACTCGGCACCAGCGAGCCCAACATCAGCCCCCCCGCCATCGCCAGGGCGATCCACAGCGGCAGGAAGCGATCAAGCCGCGACAGCCGCGCCATCACGGCCGCCTCCTCGGCCGCAACGGGACGAGGCTTCTCGGCGCTACTCACGGCGCCTCCCACCACGATCCCGCAAGTACAGTGGCCGCGTTCACGCCACCCGCACCTTGTCGCTGGTCGGGCCGCGGACGAGGTCGCCGAGCTGCTCGAGCGACCCCGCCGCGAGGCGGTAGTAGGCGAAACGTCCGCGCCGCTCCCGTTCCAGCAGGCCGGCCTCGACCAGCAGCTTCAGGTGGTAGCTGACGGTCGGCTGAGCAAGCTCCAGCGCCGGCATCAGCTCGCACACGCAGACAGCTTCCCCGGCGCCTGCCAGCAGGTTCAGGATCCGCACCCGGTGGCGGTCAGCAAGCGCCTTGAACAGCCGTTCCAAGTCGGCCGCCTGTGCCGGCGACAGCGTTGAGCGCACCAGCGGACTGCAACGCTCGATCAACGAAGACTGCGACATCCTCCGCACCCTAGCAATCAATCGAGAAGTCTGAATGGGTTGGTTCCCCGTCGAGGGCGCAGTTGGGGGCGCAGACCCCGCCCAAACGGCTTCGCTAAGCCAAACCCGTCCGGCCTTCAAAATCGGCAAGCGCATGTAGCCCATGCGTTGGTAGGTTCGACTCCTGCGCCGCTCCGCTAGCTCGGGCGAGCGATCCCCCGCCCGCGACAACCTGATTGCCTCCCGCCGAAACTCCGGCGCATACGGCGGCCTCGTCCTGGCCATAATCCGCTCCTCCCTCGGGCTTTCCCCGAAAGCATCGCGGTGTCAACCAGACCGGGTCAACTCCACACAGCCCTGACCCGGTAGCGTTGGCCCGGATTACCCCGCCGCTCGTCGTCTTCGCCGCAGACCAACGACGAAGAGAGCGATCCCGAGGGCGATTAGAACGACGCGTGCAAGCAGGAGCGGCCAACTGCTCGGGGCGGTGACGGCGAGCACTCCCGCTGCGACGAACAAGACTGCAGCCGGAATGAGGAACCGAGACATCCTGGCCAGTTTGGCGGGCGGAGACATAATCGGCAACGGTGCCGTCGATTCTGAAGTTCGCTGGAACCGCACGCCCGACACGACCATCAACGGAGTACGCAGCACCGCTGCGAGGCTCATCCAGGGCTGGACGATGGTCACTCAGATGGTCACGCACTATCCGAAATCGCCCTCTCAGAGCCAAATCACCGCCGTCTTCAAAATCGACAAGCGCATGTAGCCCATGTGTTGGTAGGTTCGACTCCTGCGCCGCTCATCGCACGAAACTCCTGCAAACGCTGGCTTCACGGCGGGGCGGGCTGGCCCTGGGCGGCCATCCGCCCTGCCCGTCTGGTAAACCGGCAGGCTGTTGTAGCCGCACGGTTGGCGTCTGTCAGTGCAGGTCGAGACGGCGGAAGGCGCGGGTGGCGGCGTACAGTGCGCAGAGCCGAACCGCCAGCATGACGGCGTAGTCGCCTAGTCGTGACGCCGGTCGTGATCTGGTTGTCTCCGACCGACCAGTAGAACAGCGAGAGGTACTTCGCGGGCCGGATCCAGGGAGATGACTGGCGCAAGCGAGCTGACGAGGTAGGAGGCCGCGGCGACGGCCGCTCCGGCCGCTGTTTGCTGTCCCGCGTCGACCGGTCGAGGCTCGCCCACCGCCATCGTGATGAGCCCGAGGTCGAGGCCGAGCAGGCCTACGGCCAGCGCGCTTGCGACGATGTTTCCGAGGCTGGTGGTGAGATCGAACCAGTGTCCGGCGGCGGCGCACGCTGCGACCGCGGCAGCCAGGATCACCGCTTGCACGGCCATCGCCGCGGCCTCTTCGAGGACCACGACTGTCGCGTCTGTATGGGGAGGGTCGCGATCAGGCACAGCGTCCCGTCCTCGTCCTGTCCGGCCAGGGCTGCTGCGCCGTAGGCCTACGGTCACGAGCAGCATCACGAGGGGGAGGAAGTTTGCGTAGATGTTGCCGTTGAGCCAGCCGTCCGATGAGGAAATCGTGCCGGTCACACCGAACAGCGCGGCCCCGGTGGGGTCGTCGTGGATCAGCTTGTCGAGTGACGTCGAGTCCTTGAACGCGGGGTACAGCGCCACCACGATGAGCGTGTAGACGGGCCATGCCGACGGAGTACGCCAGCAGGC
>CAVTSO010000002.1:0-173129 GCA_963737445.1 uncultured Actinomycetes bacterium
ATCAGCCCAGAGCCCGCGTTTCGCCGCCCGCGCCTCCTGTTCCAGCGCCGGGAGCGCTTCGTCGCGCTTGGCGTATTCCCGGTACCACCACCCGAATCCGGCGCGCACTATCTCGTCGTTGCATACCTTACCATCGGCGGATATGACTTCGCCCACGAAGCGCTTGTATCGGTCGATGTCACGGACGCGAACTGTCACCGTCTCGCTGAACGCCAACTCGCCGGTAAACTGCTTCGCCCTGGTCCCGAACGGCTGCTTCTTCTCCCGGCAATCCACGCCCTACAGGCGCGCGGGCACGGAGCATGCCATCCCGCATTACTCGGATCGTGTCGCCGCGTCCGTGATGTTCCCGACGACTTTGCCGGAGAATTCCTCCGCTTGGAGGGCGGCGGCGGCCAGCGGCCGAGGATGTAACCAGCACCCGGCCGCTTGCCTGGAAGCTAATCACGCACTCGCCGAGTAACACGTACCATTTGCATCTGGAGTGCGTACGCAATCGGCCGATCTCATCTTTATGACGAACCTGGAGCGTCCGCACGCGGAACTGCGGGGCTGCCTGATATCCTGGCCGGGCGTCGATCCGGAAGCTCAATTTTGGCAGGCGCGATGACCCGGTGCTTACGATTTTACGGCGGACCCTGCGCGATGCCCGCGATGCCGCTGGCGAGCCACCCAATGGCCAAATACAACATGTTGTCACGACCCGCGTTCTCCCGCCGATAGAGTATTCGAGGAACGGGTCGTGGCCCAAACCTGCGCTCCTCCTGGTAGGAAACGGCCATGCCCTACCGGCTCCCGCTCGGGGCCGCCGGGGACCGCCTGCAGCGCTCGACCTTTTCTTGAGCCGCTGGAGCCCCTTGCCGACACCTTGCTGAGGCGAACACCGGGGGCGCCGCTAAAATAATGGCGGCCCAAAACGCGGAAAGGGCATGGTGAAACTTGCATGGCGGCCGTGAATGCGCAGGTTTCCGGACAAGTCAGAGTATGGGGGTGTATATACGGGGGGGGTGAGTGTTTTTTTTGCTGCACGCATCTCAAAACACGTTAAACAACTACGTAAAAACCATCGGTCTCGCAGGTTCTCCCCGGAGCTAAGTATTTGGCATTCAAGAGAATACAAGTCTACCCCCGTTTAAGCACCTGTGTGGAAACACGTTAAGCGCCGTTAAACCCAGTGCCCGGTTTGAGGCGGGGGCGAAAGAGTTACCCGGTGCCGTTCTATGGGCGAAGCTGCGCCCGAAGCTCCGCCAGTGGATGCTCGGGCAGCCGGTTCTTGCAGTGTAGGTTCAAGGTTAGGTTGGCGGTTGGCGTGCAGGCCGGACACCGGTTCTCAAATAGTCGGAAAAGGCGATTTGAAGTCCCACTCTGTATTCCTTCCATGGGCTACGCCGTGCTCCGACTCGAACCTCCTGATGCTGCAACTGCGTCTGGCGTTTCGACGCCGGAGATGGCTGCGGCCGTTCGAGCCCTTCGAGAAGTACCATCCTTTTTCGATCTTCGTCGGTCCGCCTGGCGTCTCAGTGATCCTTTGGGGGGGGGGAAACGGGGATTAAATTCAGCGGCCGGTTCGCTGGAGATCATAGGTTCCGGCGCTGTAGTTCGTTTGGACTCAAAGGTATAACCCACTTCTTCGGCGACATCCCGGAATTTCTTCTAAGATATCTTCTTGCCTCGATATGGTACTGCTCGCACGCGATCCGCCGCTCAGGTGGAACGCGACTCGCCACGATCATCAGGTCAACAGCCCGATCTGGAAATCGCATTTTCGCCGTCCCGTAATAATCGACAACTCGGGTAACGGCACTGCGATCTAACGTGTCCCGCTTAAGCTCGATCACCAATAGTCGCCCCAATTCTATTATTCTAAAATCAAATCAGCCCGGCCCACGGCTGACGCAGGCTGCCGCTGAAACTGTTTGAGCAGTTAATTCAGAAGTTTCTCGCAGATAATTGCAGAGAAGGTCTTCCATTTCCCGTTCGGTCATTTTGAGGATTGCTCCTTAGATGTTCAGGCAAGGGGGGCCGGATGGAGCGTACGGCGGGCCGAGAACGGATCAGCATTGCGCTCTTCGGCGGAGAGGCTTCAAGCATCGATTGTAACTGAACTCAGAAAGATCCGCTTGCCACTGCCGGTGTACGTCACGCCTGTCGAAAGCAGGAATTGGCGGATGAATTTCAAGCCACAGGTCACGGCGATGCGACGCCGCGCGAAACCGACGCGAGCGAGCAATAGAAGTCAACTATCCGATATGGAACCCGTGGTACAGCGCTAGACCCCCGGGCTAAAAACTCCGAACCCCGTTCACTCAACTACCAAATCGATGATGCAATTAACGGTCACGTATTGGTCCGGTGGGCGAGCCGAAGCGGTTCTGTTGGCCGTATACGGTCTCCGGATGCGAGCGGCGGTGTGCAGTTTGTTCGGACGCGACGGAGTTCCGCTACGTGGGCCGGCATATGAGTCGACGAAAGTGGCGACCCAGTGCAGATCGAGGAGGAGGGCGCATGCGGGGAAAAGGAATCGGTTCCTGCTGCGCTCATTTCCAGCGAATACGTTCAGGCCAGATGGAGCCGCCCGGCTGATTAGCCAGTAGCGGGCGGGGCAAAGCCCGTATGCCGTCGGCGGCAAAATCTTCATATTCTTCTTTTCTTCGCCTCTACTGGAACGGTGAAGAACGTTCGCGCCTGCCGGGTGGCGTTCACCGACACTGAAGGAATAACGCATTCAGCGCGGGTAATCGCCGCGTCGCTTTATGAGGCCGCAGCGCTGGGTGCGCCGAGTTTCGGAAGTTGGACCGATCGCTGCCGAGCCCGGCCCCGCCACGCGGCTCACCGTCTTTGTGACGGCCCCGCCGCGACGAGATTGCCGATGCGAAAGCTCACGTCATGGCTGGAGTCGAGCGGAAGGAGCCCGGCGGAGCAGGCGATGAAGGTGAGATTGCGGAATTGTTAGGTGCGGGAAAACCGTAATGATGCGGACGCACTCTGGCTTGAGGCTCGCTGATCCCCGCCGGATTCGCCCGGCAGGACGCGAATACCCTTAAGCAATTCTTCTCGTATGTCGCCGAGCACTTCGTGACTTGCCCACGCCTCACGGATGAGCCAAAGGGCCAGCGTCAGGGCGGTGATGAACGACCCAAACCGAGTCCAGAACCCGAGCGGCGTTGTCTTTTCCGCCCCGCGGACGCGGGTTCTGCGGGCCGCTGACCGAAGAGCGCAAATCCGCACCCTCGAATGCTCGCGGGAATGACGGAAACCTGCCGGGCGATGGCAGCTACTTGCCGCATGTGGATGCGCGTGTGTCTTTGTTTTCAATACGTCGGCGAAGCACCTGGGTTGCATTCGTCTCCCAGCGTGGCTCCGCCTGGTTGTTCTTCTCGTCATTTCCGCACCGCGTCATTACGCTGCCGAACTGCCTGCGGCTGGGAACGCGACGAAACCTGCGGAGCCCGAAATTGGCATCGCCAGTTGGTACGGCGATCCCTTCCACGGCCGCCGAGCGGCAAACGGCGAAGTCTACGACATGGAGCAGATGACAGCCGCACACAAGACGCTGCCCTTCAACACTCGGGTTCAGGTACTCAACATCGCGAACCACAAGACCGTTGAAGTGCGCATCACTGATCGCGGCCCGTTCATTGACGGACGCATCATCGACTTGTCCAGGGCCGCGGCGCGGTCCATCGGACTGTTGGAACCCGGCATAGCGCCGGTGGCGCTGGAAATTGTTGACGCACCAGGGGGGATTCCCGGCATCTTTTCCGTACAGGTGGGGCTTTCCAGGATATCGACAACGCAGTCCGGTGCGTCTCCGAGATGCGCGCACGCTACTGGAGTCGCGCGCCTTGTCCCACGCGACGGAACCCCAATACTGTGGCGCGTCCTGGTGGGTTCGGGAGCGACGCCGAAAGGGGGCAACGAGCTTGCAGTACGGCTGCGCGGGGAGCTCTCTATCGGCGGTGCCTTCGTGACTCGAGTCAATTAGTGCCCCTCAGGCTGTGGTGCTGGCCTATTTGTCCGGCCCCGCCCTCTCGAACGCCGCCGTGTATGCGTCGTGCTCCTTCCACCTGCAGAAGTCGGAGATGAAGTATTCTCGGATCTCGCGCACGCTGTCTTTCCCGGCGTCGGCGTCGAAGCATTCCCAGCCGCGAACGGCGTCGTACGGCACGAGGCTGATCGGGAACAGCATCCGGCGGCCTTCGCAGCGCTCCCGCTTGCGCGCCCTGGCGATCTCCTCCGCCACCCACTCGCTGCTCATGGAGGCGTCGGACAGGATGAGCAGCAGCTTGTCGTAAACCCTGATGGCTTCGCCGATTTGCTCGTTCAGTTTCCGGCCGCCCTGGATATTGTGCGGCGCGAACCAGCAGTGGACGCCGCGACCTTCAAGATCACGGTAAAGACGTTCGGCGAAGGGCTGATCCTCGGTGGAATAGCTGATGAAGCAGGAGTAGAACTCGAACGCCGCGCCGGTACCCTGAACAGGTCCGCATGTCCAAAATTCACACCAGGGAGTGGGGCGTCTGTGAGGTCCGCGAGGCTGAGCGAGGGAGCGGCTCCCTGATTGCTCGTGCGCCACTTATTCCACGTCTCGACGCCCTTCGCCAGAATTGCCAGGTGTTCCGGATCCGCAATCGGCCGCCATCGTAGCACCGGGCAGGGCGGGAACGGTGATGAGCGTAGCGCAGGTCAGCCTGGAGGGTGGCCGTTCACAACCGTCCAGCCGCCGAGCCGTACTTCTTCGCGAGATCAGAAACCCAATGTGCGCAACAGGTAGGCGATGAATTGCCGTGCCTCAAACTCGCTCATTGGGTGCAAAGGAGCGTCTGAGTACTTTTTCGAGTGCCTTGCGTAAACGCCTGATATTTCTGGGTCGTTGGCCGCACGTGTAAAGCGCTCGCAAGCATTCGTAGGCACGTCGAGCTTTTGAATTCCGTCGAGCCCGATACTGTCCACAACTACTTCATATGCCTTGTAGAGTCCGAAGAATGGTTCGGTTCGGCGACCGAAATAGCGCTTCGGAGAGCGCCGGATCCACCCTAGCCAGTCGATAGACCGGCCCAAGCGTTGGTCCATCAGCCTCCAAATAGCGCTGTGCGTCCTCATATGCGTCTTGGGGTACGATTGGCAAGTCGTCCCAGCACATTTGGAACGGGCCGCCATTGTCACGTGTGCCGGTAATCCCTCGCAACGTCAGTTCCTGGAATCCCGAAAACTGCATTCTGAGCATCCCATTCAGGATCGGAAGCAGTCGTTCCGCCATTTGGACGGCGACACCATAATCCATTCGCAGGCGTAGCCGCTCCCAATCAACATGCGCCACGTCCCCTCCCGACGAACTGTTCAGTTCCGGATCCTTAACGGCTTTCAGGAGCAGCGGGATATCGAGCGGGTGTTTTGATTTAACATCGAGCAACCAGTTGCGGCCGTGTGTCTCATCTTTCGGAATTTCCCCAATTGCGGCTAGTCAATATGGAGCGACCAACCATTTCGCGGTAGCGCGGGTTACGCTGCGAAGAGGTGAATCCAGCGGCGCAGAGCCGCAAACGAAAGGAAGGTCGCTCATGTCTAAATTACAGTTTGTCGGTCTCGATGTCCATGCCGAGACGATCGCCGTTGCCGTCGCGGAAACGGGTGGGGAGGTCCGCTCGCTGGGGGTGATTCCGAACCGCTTGGAGTCAATTCGCAAATTGGTCCACAAACTGGGACCGGTTCAGCACCTGCGGGCCTGCTACGAAGCCGGACCGACCGGATACGTACTCTACTGGCAGCTCACGCAACTGGGGGTTGCCTGTGAAGTCATTGCCCCAAGCCTGGTGCCGACCAAGGCCGGAGACCGGGTCAAGACCGACCGTCGGGATGCTGAGAAACTGGCGCGCTGCTATCGGGCCGGCGAACTGACGGCCGTCTGGGTGCCGGACGCTGCCCACGAGGCGTTACGCGATCTGGTGCGGGCGCGCGAAGCGGCCAAGAAAGACCAACTGAAAGCGCGCCATCGGCTGGGAAAATTCTTATTGCGGCATGGCCAACGGCGGCCGGATGGAATCAGGGTATGGACGAAAAAGCATCGGGAGTGGATCAAGAGTCATGTGCGTTTCGAGCAGCCGGCGCTGGAGGCCACGCTGGCCGACTACCTGGAGGAAGTAGACCACGTCGGAACCCGGATTACGAAACTGGACAAAGCCATTGACGAAGCAATCCAGCAGGCGCCCCTGGAGATCCGGGCAGTGGTTGAAGCTCTGCAGGCACTGCGCGGTGTCGCACAAACCGTGGCGGCCAGCATCGTTGCCGAGGTGGGGTCGTTATCGCGTTTCCCAGTCCACGGGAACTGATGGGATACAGCGGGTTGGTACCGAGCGAGCACTCCAGTGGCAATCGGGTGCAGCGCGGCGGGATCACCAAGACCGGCAACGGACACCTCAGACGGGTGATCGGTGAAGCGGCTTGGGCCTATCAACATCGTCCGAATGTGATCGGGTTTCTGGCGCAGAGGCAAAAGAACTTGGCGATCAGCGAGGAAAGCAAGAAGATTGCCTGGAAGGCACAACAGCGGCTGCACAAACGCTATAACGCGTTATCGGCACGCGGCAAAAAACAAGAACCAGATCGTGACTGCTGTAGGACGCGAACTGCTGGGCTTCATCTGGGCCATCGGGGTAGGCGCCGAAAAGCAACACAAGCTCGCCTCCGCGGCATAAACAGGATCCGAGTGTTTTACTGGACAGCAGAGCCGATGGCAGCGCAGGGACCACGAAAAGGAGAACCCTCCTCACGTTCTATGCGGTACCGGCTCCGGCCCCAACCCGCGCACCTAGTGCGAGGCAGCTCCCGACGGATCATGACCATGCGGTTCCGACCCGCGAATATCAGAGTGATCAATCGTCGCGTATGCTCCTGGACTGTCATCGGCCCTGCTGTCCCCAAGACCAAAGGGGAACGAAACCTACGGTTTCTTTCCCCTTTGGAATCCCCATTCTTCCCTCAAGCCGGCTCCGAGCTCACCAGCGGGAACGTGTTCCCGCTCCGCCGCCCGTCGACGATTTGGTGGAAGCCAGAACGGTGCTCGCCGTCAAGGATTCGCTTCGCCGCGCCAAAAGCGGGCGCGTCCTTGACTGCTCCGCGCCGTTCCGGCCAGACCGATATCGCGACGGGCGGCTCCGGCGGGAACACTTCACGGATTGCTGCACCAAGACAAAAGCGCCGGCTCCCTGCGGGAGCCGGCTTGATTCAAAGCAAATCTGTCAGGCTTTCACAGGGCTTGACAGGGTCGCTCCATATCAGAACGCGAATTGACGTGCCCCGGGGGTTGGTCGCCGCAGGAGGACGCCGCCGGTCGGTGACGCCGTTTTGCCGAAGACGTTCAGTCGCTCCACCCTTGGCGCGACATAACAGCAGTTCTTGTACTTCTTTCCACTGCCGCAGTGGCATCGGGCGTTACGAAGTGTTTTCACAATACAATCTGAACCGAATTGCGTATTCCAGCGAAGCCGATCACTAATTCCAATCTGATGGCGATCAGGATTCCAATGGATGCCGATCACCATCGGAGCGAAGCGACGCTGGACTGTACCTATCATCTTTGACGAATGGACTGTGCGTCAATCTCCTCGGTTGTGAGCGGGGAGTGGGGTGCGGGGCGAGGGGGCGGCGTTTGAGCCCCTTCGCCCCGCCCAGCACTGTAGAGACCTCGGGCGCCGGCGCTCGTTCATGATGGTCCTTCCCGCCTTTGTTGCCTTTTCTGCGACGCATCGATTCGCCCTGGAGTTCGATGCGGTGGGCGTTGTGCACCAGGCGGTCGAGGATCGAGTCGGCGATCGTCGGATCGCCGATCTGCGCGTGCCAGGAGGCGACGGGGATTTGGCTGGTGAGCAGCACCGAGTGCGTCTGGTAGCGGGCGTCGCAGATCTCAAGGAAGTCGCGGCGCTCGGCTTCGGTCAGCGGCGCCATGGCCCAATCGTCAACGATCAGTACGTCGACATGGCCGAGCTGATAAAGGTGCTTTGAGTGGCTGCCGTCGGCGCGTGACGCGGCCAGGTCGCGAAATAACTCGGCGGCTTTCAGGAACAGCGCCGAGTAACCGTCGCGGCAGGCTTTCTGCGCGATCGCCCGTGCCAGCCAGGTTTTGCCGGTAGTCGACGAAGAGTTTCTCGCCTGCGCGATGCTCGTGACGGAGTACGACGTCCTGACGCTTCAGCCAACTGCGGTACAGACCGCAGTAGCGGCTGTAGCCGTAGCCGTTGGGTTGCTGTTGGCGGTACTCCTCCCACAGCAACTGCAGGGTCAAGTGCTTGTGGGTCTGCAACTCACGCCGAATCTCGGCGTAGTCGGGTTCGTCGGCCTTGCGCCAACTCGGCGCCGGGATCGAGGAAGGCGACAGCGCGCTTCTCAACCGGTCCTCGTCCCAATCGGCGATGTCCGGCCATGTGAGCCCGGCGGCCGCAGCCATCCGCAAGTAGTCGGAAACGGTGGCTTGGCCGACCTGACAACTCACGGCGATCTGCCGCTGGCTCAACCCAAGGCCGGCCAGCCTCAGGACAGTCTTGATCTTGTGCATGGACAACCTCTCTTGCGGCAACCGGATCCTCCACCCTCAGGGTGAAGTCCGGTCCCCGCTGGTTGTCCAGCGCCGCCAAGCCGGGTGCCTGGCGCATCGTTCTTAACCGACTGACCGGGTGATCGGCATCAGTTTGGAACGGCGATCGCCATCACTTTGGAATGGTGATCGGCATGAGTTTGGAATCGCGATCGCCATCAGTTCGGAACGCTGATCGGCATCGCTCGGAATACGCACCGAATGCCATCGCCTTTGCAACGGCTCGACCGAGCTTCGGCTTGACCACAGCGGCCAACCGGCCGGAGGAACGGCGAAAGCCTGTGCGCCTTCACCTCTGGGCTGAACATCCCGGAACGCTTCTGCCGGAACCTCACCCAGAATCGACTGCGCCATGGCGTCTTGGACCGCCAAGGCCAATGACATACCAGAAAAGTCGAACGCGCCAGGAAGACTTTGAATACTGTTCAATCTGTTTGGCGCACTATATACAATTGTGGAACCGTTCGTGTCCACAGGTCGCCTTGGGGCAAGACGACCCAATGGTGCCCGGCCACGGCATATGGCAGGCGTGAAGCCGCGCTGCGCGGCTCCACGACTTCGAACTTTGACGGCCTGCACCTTTCGCAAGCCGAACGACAAGTCAACCAGAAGTTAGAAGAGTATCTTCAGGCCAAACTGAATTACGCGAGGCCAGGCGAACTCTCCCGTCACGGTTCCGAAGGCCGAGCTGGTGGGGCTCGTGTTCGTGCTTCCAGTGGTGAACTGTGGGTGGTTCAGGGCGTTGATCGCCTCCGCCCTGAACTGGACTCTCACATTCTCTTTGATCTGAGTGTTCTTGATCACCGAAAGGTCCATGTTGTTCGGCCCGTCGGATCGGACTCCACTGAAGCGGCTGGAGAGCGTCCGGACGTTCCAGGAGAGTTGTCTCGAAGATGACCGCTCGAAACCGGCATTTATGTTGAACCAGCGGCTCGGGTTTCGCTGGTCTTTGGGAAGCGGGATGTCCTTCAGGTTTCCCGTGAAGATGGCATTACCGAAGCCCAAGGCCCCGCCGCTCTGTGCCGTATAGATACCCTGAACCTGCCAGCCGCTCACCAACTTGGCGACCGCCGTGCTCTGGGAAGCGAGTAGCGGCTTCCCCGCTCCGAAGGGCAACTCGTAGAGCCAGGTTAGCGCCACCCGGTGCGGGCGGTCTTGGCTGGAAATTACCTCTTCCGGCCTGAGGTCGAACGAATTCAGAAACGATACAGCTTCCATCATCTTTGAGAATGTGTAGGACAACCCGGCGTTCAGGCCCGCCGAGAAGCGCCGCTCCAGGCGAATCTGCATCGAGTGGTACCAGGAGTAGCCTTCGTTTCGATTGGAACTCACGCCGGTGAATTGTGGATAAGGCTTGAGTAGCTGGTTGCGCGCCACGGTGGTGGAAGAGAGACCGGTCTTCGGGAGCAAGGGATAGAACGGATTGCTTACCTGCGCGCTCATCAGGTCAATGACCGGCTGATCGCGCAAGGGCGACGTGCTGTAGTACTGTCGCGGCACCGGATTCAGATCGCGGCCGATCAGCAGCCGTGTGCCCCGGTTCCCCACATAGGACACTTCGATCAGATGATTCTTCGGCAACTGGCGTTGCACCATCACTTGCCAGCGCTGCATGTAAGACGGGGTCGTGCCCTCGTCGAAGAAACTGATTCCTTGACCAAGGTTGGTGGCCAATCCGCCCGCGGCTTGCCGCGGGGGCAGAAAACCGCCGGGAAAGGGACTGGCAAGGTTCGCGATGTAACTTTGGCCGTTATCCGTCGACACCACCATGTCGGTGGTTTGCGTAAAACCGGTCTGGTTGACATGCGTGGTAACTACTCCCAGCGCATCATAGAAAATTCCATAGCCGCCTCGCAGGACAGTCTGCGGCGTAATGGAATAGGCGAACCCGAAACGCGGCATCAGGAAGTTCTGGCTGGTCTTCCAGAGAGTCCGCGGCAATCCGTTCACCCCCGCGAAGGTCAACCCGCCGAGCACGTTGAATTGGCTCGCCGGCAATTGCGGGATAGGGTTCAAGGCGTAGTTGGCTTGGGCCTGCGCCTGGATTGGGCTGGCCGTGGCGGCGTCGAAACCCCTGACGCTGCGGTCGAACCGTTCGGTCACCGGCGACGGCCGCTCCCAGCGTAACCCGAGACTCAGCGTGAGCTTCTGGCTGACTTTCCAATCATCTTGGAAGTAAACGGCCGGCACCTGCGACTGTTCCGCGTATGAATCGTTGATAGGGAAGTTCCCGCTGCCCGGCAGTCCGTATAGGAAACCGGCGAAGCTCTGTCCGATTGCGGAAGGCGCCGCGGGGGAGTTGTCCAGGGGGCCACGCGTCCAGGTAGCATCGAAGTTGAAGTTACCCGACGAATTGCCGAGGTTGAACGTGTTGTTCCGGTAGATTCGATACGCGAACCCGTATCGCAGAGTGTGCGCCGCCACCACGTTGGTGGCGTTGGCCGCCCATTCGTGAATGTCGGTCGCCGTGTTGTTCCGGCTGTTCACACCGCCGAGGCTCGAGTAACCGGACACCGCGATATTCGGCAGTTTCAGTGCGCGCGGGTCCACCGAGTTGATCTGGTTCACGAAGTTGGACGAGAACCCCGTACCGGCCAGGTCCCAACCCGCCTGAAACGGGGTGTAGCCGGTGATGAAGCGCGTCAGCGTATATCGCGTGTTGAGGAAGAACCTGGGAGAGAACACATGTACGTCATCGAACGCGAAACCCTTGTTGTAACGGTAGAAATTGTCGCCGACGGCGTTGTTGTGACGAACGTTCTCCGGCCGCTGAAGGTCCGTGAAGTTCACGCGCACATAAAAACGCTGCGCCTGGCTCAGGTTGTGATCGATGCGGACAATGTGATTCCAGTACGTGTCCTGGGCATTCTTGCCCTTCTGGTAATTGTTTGTTCCGTCGGCTGTGCCGGCTTGGTTGGGAAGGTCCCACAGGGCTGCGATGTTCGCCGAGACCGGGCTGATCAGGGTAGTCGGAATCGTGTTGTTTGGGAGCGGTTTCCTGCTGAACCGCCCGCCGCCCGCCGGAGCAATGGAATAGGGGTCGTAGATTTGATAGTTCGATCCGATTGCCAGAAGACTGGAAAAGTCTCCCGTTCTTTGAGCGGCCGTCGGTACCGACTCCACCACCCACGGTGATGGGTCGAAACTCCAGATCCCTTCGTAACCATACATGAAGAACGTCCGGTTGTGGCCGTCGTAGAGCTTCGGTATCACAACGGGGCCGCTGGCGCTGCCGCCCCAACGATACAGCCGGAACTGGGGCTTGCCCACGGCGAGGCGGAAGTACTTGTTGGCGTTTAGCACAGGGTTCTGCATGAAGTAGTACACCTGTCCGTGCAGGTCGCTGCCGCCGGATTTCAGGCTCATGTTGATCGCTGCGCCGCCCATGAAGCCGGAGCCGGCATCAAACGTGACACTCTGCACCTTGAACTCGTCCACCACTCCCGGCGGCGGCGAGTAGGCGACCTGGGTTCCCTGCATATTCGGCGCGCCATCCATCATAAACTGGTTGCTGCCGCTGCGCGTTCCGTCGACGGACATGGTTGACGGCGAACTGGTGTCAAAGGGCCGCACGTAACCGGCGGATTCGGGAGTGAACGTCACTCCGGGAGCCAGGGTGGCCATCACAATTACCATCCCGTCCTTGAGCGGTAGTTCGAGAATGCTCCGCGACTCGACGACTTGTCCCATGGACGCGGTGGAGGTGTCCAGCATGGGTGACTCAGAAGTCACAATGACGGTTTGCGTGGACTCGCCAATTTCCAGGACTGCGTTGATCGACACCTGGTCGTTGACCCGCACCATGATGCCCTTGCGGGAGTACGTTTTGAAACCCGCGCGTTCGACCGAAATTTCGTACGGCCCGGGAATCAGGAAAGGAATCAGAAAATCGCCGCGGTCATTGGTGGTGGAAGAGAAGCGCACTCCAGTGGCGCTGTTGATCGCTTCCACCTTCGCCCCGGCGACGACTGCACTTGAAGGATCACTGACGCGTCCAAGAAGCGTGCCTCGCGCTTCCTGGCCCCGCAGGGGAAGTACGGCGCAACAGAGCGCAATACTTGTCAGCCAAAACGCTTTGTATACTCGCACCTGGAGCCTCCTATTCATGCTTCACGAAAGTTTGGTTGCTTGCACTCCGAACGCGGAGCGCGCAATTCGGGGCGCGGTCGGTTGAGCGTTGGGGCGCGGTGCGGAGACGTTCTCCGGACCGCGCTGCCCTCAGAAGGGTTGCCGCCGAAACGCAGGCAGTCCGCTATTTTTTCTGCCAGACCGGATTCGGGGAAATCGGCTTATCGCTGGGTGCTGGTGGTGGCTCGACCCCCTGTACCGTAAAATCGCGAGGCCGTTTCAAATTGTCGAAAAGCCGGGCGCGTTTGATTTCGTCGTCCAAGTAGATCCAGCGCGCGATTTCCGCCACCTGCTCGGCCTTTGCCCGCGGCACGACCGCTACTCCATCGTTGTCGGCAACAATAATATCGCCCGGCATCACGAGGACTTGGCCGACAACAATCGGCTGGTTATACGACTCCATCCAATGGCGGCCCTGGTTGATACCGCGGGGTGAGAGTGCCGCATTCTGATACACGGGAATCCGGGCGACCGTGATTTCGTCGGTGTCACGGCAGACTGCGTTGCCGACTACCCAGCGCAGACCCTGGGCGGTCCACGAGAGGGCATTGTTCGAGCCGCACATGCCGTTGTCGATGGCGTTGTTCTCCACCACCAGGACGGTCCCCGGCCTGATCAGCCGTCCATAGCCTCCGCCCCTTCCGGCATTTTCCACACGAAGATCCGCGGGCGGACCCCAGCCCCCAGCGCCTTCCCACGTGCGCTCCGCCGCGTGCGAGGCGAACTTGGGGGCGGTCTCCTGGGCGGGTACCAGTCGCACCGTCAACGCCACGCCCCGGATGCGGTGCGTGAGTTTCTGATCGTCCCGCCAGAGCGGCCGGATGCTCCGGTCCATCGTGGTGACGCCTTGCAGGCCGACCACGTCCAAAGCGTCGACGACATCGGCAACGCGAACGCCATCGTAGAGCTTCAGGGTCTTTTCATCCTCTTCGGCGGTATAGACCCTGGCCTTCAAATACTGCGCGGAAGGTGCCGGCGGAGGCCCCGCCTGACCCCACGCCGCCGCCGTCACGCCCATGAGCAATGCTGCTGTCTTGATCTTCGTCATCGACTTGACCTCTTTCGGACGGAGAAGTTCCGTCCCTGTTCCGTTGAGCCCTCGAACCGCCGCCGGAAAACTCCCGACGGTCCGTGAAATGTACGGCGATGGCGATTGGCGACGCTTGGCAGGCTGGGGATGGGAGCGGCTATGCTCCCCGCTTCGCGCCCTGCTTCGAGTTGCCGTTTCCAGACCCGGTTTCCGGAGTCTGCCCCCACCGAAGAATGTCGTTCAGTGCGCTCGAGATGTGGTGTTCCATGACTCTTTCGGCGTTGACTGTATCACCCATCCCGATGAAATCGATCAGTTGTTGGTGCTCCTCAATCGCCCGGCCCGGCCGTCCCGCAATGCGGATGGTCTTGGCCATCAGCATTTCACTTTGTAGCCGGAGCTGTCCCATCATGGCGGTCAAGTAAGAGTTCTCGGCCGCGCTCAATATCGCCGCATGCAAATCGCGGTTGTAGATGCGGTATGCATCCATGTCGCCGGCCTTCAGAGCGGCCTTGCCGGTGGCCTGGTGGCCGCGCAGCCAGGCCACCTCGTCGGAGCCGATGCGCTGGCATCCAGCCGGACGCTGAAGCACTCCAACGCGCCCCTCGACTCGTAGAGCTCCTGAATTTGCTGTCTCGCGTGTACCCGGACAAACCAGCCCTGGTTCGGCTGTTTCACCGCCAGGCCATCGCCTTCCAGCCTGTACAGCGCCTCGCGCACGGGTGTGGCGCTCACTTCCAGTTGCCGCGCGATCACGTCGGGCCGGAGCGCTACCCCCGCTTCGAATACGCCGTTGATGATTCCATTCAGCAGCACCTGGTACACGCGCGTTCCCAGTTGCATGATCTCCGGGAGGCGATCGAGCCCCTGCGACGTTCCCTGCTGCGGAGTCCTACCACTTGACATAGACGACCTTTGATTTCGATAGAATTCCCTGGCGGTCGGCCCGATCGAAAACGCGCCGTATCCGGAGTCTTTTCTTCCGCCGAATGGAACATGGGCCTGGCTGGCGGTGCCATGGTTGATGTGGATCATGCCGGCTTCGATACCGGATACAAATTGTTGAATGAGGTCCCGGCGGGAGCTGAACACGGCAGCCGCGAGCCCATAGGGCGTTCCGTTGGCCACCGAAATGGCCTCGCTTGCATTCCGCACCCGGATCACCGGCAACACCGGACCGAAAATTTCTTCTACTGCCAACGGCGAGTCCGGAGTCACCCGATCGAAGAGGGTGGCGGCGTAATAATAGCCCTCCTGCTCCGGATTCTCCACCAGCGGCCGTCCGCCGGCCAAGACCCGGCAACCCGACTCCACGCCCTGCCGGACATAACCGGACACAACGTCAAATTGCGCCTTGCTGACGAGCGGGCCCATGGTCGTACCCTCGGCCATGCCGTCCCCCACCTTGATCCGGCCCATTTGCTGGAGCAGGAGTTCGATCAGCGGATCCGCCTGATCCTCGGCGACGATCACCCGGCTCAAGGCCGTGCATCGCTGGCCGCTGCAGAGAAATGCGGCAGAGACGATTTCGCGGCGGCTCCCTCCAGGTCATCGGAATCGATGACGATGGCGGGGTTCTTGCCACCCATTTCCAGTTGCAGGCTCGCGAAACGGCGTGCGGCCCCCTCGGCCACACGCGTGCCAATGCCGGTGGAGCCCGTGAAGGTGATGCCTTGCACCTTCCGGTCCGATACCAGCGCGTCGCCGATGGACGAACCTGGACCGATCAGCAGGTTCACGACTCCCGCGGGTATGCCCGCTTTCTCCATCAACTGCATCAGGTAAACGGCGGACCACGGAGTCAGCGATGCCGGCTTAAAAACCACCGTGTTCCCGAAGGCGAGTGCCGGCGCGATCTTGCGTACCGGCGTCACCACAGGAAAATTCCACGGGCATATGGTCGCGATCACTCCCAACGGCTCCGCTACCGTGTGGCACAAGAAGCCGGAGCGTTCGCTGGGAAAGGTCTGGCCCACGGGACGGCTGGCCTCTCCCGCCATGAATCGCGCCTCCGCCGCCGCGCGCGATACCTCTCCGGCGGATTCGCAAAGCGCCTTGCCTTGCTCCAACGTGATGATCCTGGCAAGTTCGTCTTTGGATTCTTCCAGCAGTTGCGCAAACCGGAACAGCAGCGTCCCGCGCTGCGGCCCCGGCGTGTTCGCCCAGCCAGGAAACGCACGCACCGCGGCGCAAACGGCCGCATCGATGTCGGGCGCTCCCGAACGGGGAAACTCGCCCAGCACCTCATTGGGATGCGCCGGGTTGTGGATTGCATAGCTGCTCCCGGTCTCAGGGGCCACCCACTTTCCGGCGATGAAATTCGAATGCGTTTGCATGATCTCGTCTTCAAATTACCTGGCGCAGGATCCGGGCTAAATCCTCCGCGCAGGCGCGCCGCGGATTCACCGGCACGTTACCGCTTCGCATGGCCTCTTCCACCACGCAGGGAATATGCTCCTCGGTGAGCCCGTAGCCGGCGAGGCTGGAGGGGATCCCGATGTCACGCGCCAGATTTCGCACCGCGGTTACCGCCCGCCCAGCCGCTATCCAGCTGCAAAGTCCGCTCACCTCTTCGCCCAGCGCGCGGGCCACATCCACGAACCGCTCCGGTTCGGCAAGGTGATTGAATTCCATCACTACAGGCAACGTCACTGCCAGCACGATGCCGTGCGGAACCTGCAGATCCCAGCTTCCGAGGGGCATCGCCAGGGCGTGCGCCAGTCCGAGGCGGGTCGAGTTCATTGCGATTCCCGCCATGGTGGCCGCCAGCATCATGCCGTACCGGGAGGACAGGTTGCGGCCGTTCAATACGGCGCTCCGCAAGTGCCGCCCGACGAGTTCGATCGCCCGCAGCGCGAGCGAGCCCGACATGGGCTGGCAAGCGTTATTGGTATAGCATTCGATGCCATGCGCAAGAGCATCCATCCCTGTGGCCGCGGTGAGCAGCGGCGGCAGTCCCAGCGTTAATTCCGGGTCGCAAAGCGCTACCGCCGGATACAGCATCGTGCCGCCGATCGCGACCTTGACGGCGCGCGTATCGTCTGTGAACACGGACCACAGGGTTGCCTCGCTGCCGGTTCCGGCGGTGGTGGGAATCGCGATCATGGGCAGCGGACGGTTGGGAACTTTGTGCAAACCGATGTAGGTCAGGGCCGGGCCGGGGTTGGTGGCGAGCGCCGCTACCGCTTTGGCGGTGTCCAGCGAACTGCCTCCGCCCACGCCCACGACGGCGTCGCATCCACTGTCCTTGAGCTCCGCCACCGTTTCATCGATCAGCGTAGAACCGGAATCGGGTTTCACGCGATCGAACACCGCGAACTCGCAGGATGCGTCCCGCAGCACGCCGGTCACCCGTTCGAGAATGCCGGCGGCGCTTACGCCCGGATCGGTGACCACCAGGGTCCTGGTGGCACGGAGGGCCTTGAGTTGTGCCGGAAGGGTGCGCAGCATGCCACATCCAAATTGAATGTCCGTCGGCACGGGGAGGAAGTTGAAAGACTGCGTCACGTCGATGTTCATGAGTCAGTCCTCTGCAACTCCGGTAAGCGACCGGGAAATTCGACCTGCACTTGAGCGCCGATTTCGACAAGCTGGCCTACCACCTCCTCGGCCAGGGGAATCCCGTGCCGGCGAAGTCTCTTTTCCGTGTCCAGTTCCAACTCGCCGGGCGCCAATACCCGATCCACTCCGACCGCAGGAGCGGAGTTCTTGAGCATGGCCAGAATCTCGTCCATGCGCTGGGCGAACTGGCTGGCCGGCAGGAAGAGATCCGTCCGGAAGGCGGCAAAAACATGGCCCAGGTTCTGCTCCGCCTGAAGGTTTTCGAGGGTGTTCAGGTGCAACGCAAAGGACGCGCCGGTCAGGACTCCGGAAAGAATGTCGATGATGAACGAAATCGCCGAGCCCTTTGGCCCGCCGAAGGGAAGAACCGCTCCGGCAAGAGCCGCATGGGCATCGGTAGTCGGCCGGCCCGCGGGATCGATGGCCCATCCCTCCGGGATAGGTAGGTTACGGTGTGCGGCGACGATGATCTTGCCGCGCGCGACCACACTCGAAGAAGCGTCGAAGATCAGCGGCCGGTCCTTGCCCGCGGGGATGCCGACCGCCAGCGGATTGGTCCCGAGGAACCGCTCCCTGCCGCCGAAAGCGGCCATGTTTGGCGGCGCATTGGAAAGGACGCACCCTATGAAGTTCCTCTGGATGGCCCGTTCGACATAGAAAGCAGCGGTTCCGAAATGGTTGCTGCCACGGACCCCGACGTAGCCGATACCGCTGTGCTCCGCCAAACGGATCGCTTCGTCCATCGCGAAGGTTCCAACCACCGGCCCCAATCCGTTGTCGCCGTGCACCAGCGCCACCGCCGCGAAGCGCGGCTCCACGCGGATCGCGGGTCTGGCCTTGACGACTCCTGCCTGAATTCGTTTTGCATAGACGGGGAGACGAACCACACCATGCGAATCCACGCCGCGCAGGTCAGCCCCAACCAGACAGTCGGCGACGATGCGGGCATCGGCGGGCGGCACATCGAGGCGCTCGAGTACGGCGCAACAGAATACGGTCAGGTCCTCGGACCTGAAGCGCGGAGGGTTGCCCGTTCCGGCCGGCGTGTGTTCGGTAGCGGCGCTATTCACTTCCCGTCAACTCCCGGCTGTCCCATTTGGGGAAGCCGCAGTAACTCGACCGTGGTTCTGCCTTTTCGCAACTGTTCCATGATTTCCGCCTCGCGCACACGCCGGGCGGTGGCCGCCGCCAGGACAGTCTCTGCCTCTTCCTGCGCCACAATCACCAGGCCATCGACGTCCCCTACCACAATGTCGCCGGGCCGGACCGTAATGCCTCCGAACTGGATCGGCACGTCGAGCAGGCCGAGCCGGTCTTTGGTACAGGAGCCGATGGCCAAGCCGCGGCTGAAAACCGGGAACTCACGTTCGGAAATCGCCGCCATGTCCCGAACCGCGCCATCGGCGACCAACCCGGCGACGCCCCTGGCCTGCGCTGCCACCGTCAGAATCTCGCCCCAAGCTCCCGCCAAAAGGTAATTGCCCATGGTAGCGACAATGACAATCCCGGGTTTGGCGGCGGCCACCGCGTGATGCAGCATCAGGTTGTCCCCCGGAGGACATTGGACGGTGGAGGCGATGCCACAAACGCGCGCTCCGCTCCAGGATGGACGGATGGCGGGATCTACCATCCCGCGATGACCCGCGGCTTCATATAAGGTCGCCGGGTCGAAGCCCACGAATCGCTCTGCGATTATTTCTGAATTTAGTTCCATTTGCGATTATGTTCCCACGGCTCCGGCGGCGTGTCCCGGGCTCTCGGGCTGGCTCAACTGGACTCCAGCCAGATCCGCCAGGAACTGCGCTGCCGCCGAGAAGTCCTCGCCGCCCTTTCCGGCCATGCTGGCCGCCGCGAAAATCTGTGAGGCGGTGGCGGTGAGCAGCAAAGGGATCCGCTGCGCGCGCGCCGAATCGAGAGCGAGGTTGACGTCTTTTTTCATCAGGTCCAGCTTGAACCCGGGTTGAAAAGAGCCGGCCAGCAGAAAGCCCGGCAACCGCAGGTCCATCATTTTGGAGTACCCTGACGATTCCTTGATCACACCGTAAAGCGTGTCCGGGTCCGCACCGGAGCGCAAGCCAAAGGCGAATGCTTCGCCGATGGCCAGCAGGTGCACCGCCGCCATCATCTGGTTAACGATTTTGACGATCTTGCCCTGGCCCAGCGGTCCGGTATGGATGATCTTGCTGCCCATGCTGGCAAGAAGTGGGCGGAATTCTTCCAGCAGCGAAGCGTCGCCTCCCACCATAATCGTCAGCGTTCCGCTTGCGGCCGCTGTGGTGCCTCCGCTAACCGGCGCGTCGAGAACACGGACTCCCAAGGGCGCAAGTTCGGACGCGACCTCCTGCAGCGTGAGCGCAGTGGCGGTGGTCATGTCGATGAGTGCCTTGCCGGACGACAGGCCTTCGCGAAGCCCTGTCGGGCCTGAGACCGTATCTCGAAGCTCCGCATCCGCGGGGAGGATGGTGATAACCACGTCGGTAGCGCGAGCCACCTCCGCGGGGGTCGCCAGCACGGTCGCGCCGATTGCGGCCAGGGAATCGGCCGCTTCGCGGCGTTTGTGAAACGTAGTAAAGGTCGTAAATCCCGCCCGTACCACGCGTTCAGCCATGGGAGCGCCCATCGCGCCCAAGCCAATGAATCCCACCTTCATCGAATCGCCTCCCTACCGCACCGCGCGGCGCGACGACCAAAATCTGGGGACGTCGGGAGAATATCGTATATTCTATATCGTGTCAAGAATATTATTGACAAAAAGATCCTGGTGCCTGATATTTGACTGGTGTAAGAATCCACACCCCTTTAGGTCGAAGGAGATCCTCACGCATGAAGGCAACACTGGTTTGCGCTGCGCTGCTCTTGTTCTTTGCTTTGCCCGCTCAGCCTGCCGGCTCGCATGTCTGGGAAAAGCAGGAAATTGTCCTGACGTCTTCGGGTTCCTTCGCCAACCCGTACACGGACGTCACCGTGTGGGTGGACCTGGCCGGTCCCGGATTCAAGAAGCGAGTCTACGGTTTCTGGGACGGAGAGCGCACGTTCCGCGTGCGCGTGCTGGCGACCGCGCCAGGAACCTGGACGTGGCGCAGCGGATCCATGCCCCAAGACCAAGGCTTGGCCGGCAAAACCGGGTCGTTCGTGGCCATCTCCTGGACCGAAGAAGAGAAAGAGAATAATCCTCTGCGCAGGGGCTTCCTTCGGCCCACCGCCAACAAACACGCCCTGGAACAGGCGGACGGAACTCCGTTCTTCGTGATCGGCGACACCTGGTACGCCGCGGGCACCAATCGTTTCCGCTGGTATGACGATGACCAGGAGCGGCCAATCGGGCCGACGGCCGGATTCAAAGACTACGTGCGGTACCGCAAAGCCCAAGGCTACAACTGGGTGAACATCATCGCCGCATTTCCGAACTGGATGACGGATGGCTCTCCCTGGAACGTGGTGATGAACGATCCCGAGAGGACAACGCTCCGCTCCGCGTGGCTTGAGTTCGGCACCGGCAGCGCCAAGAATATGGACAACGAAGGCGGCCGGCCGTTCGTGTTCCCGGGCAAGGTCCCCGGCTACGAGAACATGTTCCCCGACGTGGACCGCATTAATCCGGCTTACTTTCGCTACCTGGACCGTAAGATCGACTACCTCAACGAACACGGGTTTGTGCCGTTCATCGAGGTCTCCCGGAGGGATGCCAGCCTTTGCTGGAAGAAGTACTACCAATGGCCGGATTCCTACTCGCGGTTCATCCAGTACATCTGGTCGCGCTATCAAGCCAACAACACCGTACTCAGTCCGATCCACCTCGATATCATCAGCCAGTCCGTTTCACCTGACGACTTCACCGCTGCAATTCAGGTAGTAATGAAGAAGTACGGACCGCCGCCATTCGGCACCCTGCTCTCCTCCAACGCCAACCCTTCCACACTGGAAAACTGGGGCGACGACTCCTGGGTGACGCTGCACCAGACCGGCAACATGCGCGAGCACAACAATTACTGGTACCTGACGGAGATCTACAACGCCGCTAAGGCTAAGCCCGCGCTAAACGGCGAACCTTATTACTCCGGCTATGTCGACGCGCGCTCGCTGGGCGGAGGCCGGGGCTACCAGTTCGGCGCGCCAGGCGGTACCGAGAAGGACGATCAATTCGTGCGCTCGTCGATGTACGGAAACTTTCTTTCGGGCGGCCTTGGCGGTCACGTGTATGGCGCGGAAGGGATCTGGGGCGCGGACATCGAGCCGGTCGCTCCAATCAAGATGTGGGACGCCTTCCAGTGGAATTCGGCGGCCCAAATGCGCCACCTGCGCACTTTCGCCTTTTCCATCGGCAAGCGCTTTCAAGAATTGGTCCCAATCGCCGATCTGGTATCACCCAACAAGACTGCCGACATACGCGCCTACGAAGGCTGGGCCTACGCGGCGCGCACGCCCGACCGGAATATCTTTCTCACCTATTTCGAGAAGGGCTGTCCGCGAAGCCAGATCCGCGGGGCCAGAGCTGAACAGCTTGTACCGCGCCGAATGGTTCGACCCGCGGAGCGGGACGTGGCAGGACGCCGGCAACGGCACTCTGCGATCCAGCGTGATCGGAGTCATCATGCTACCCGATTTTCCTTCGAACATCGACTGGGGGCTGCGCCTCACCTATTCGGGTCCGGCTCCGCCCGCTCAAAGGCGGGGCGGGCGTGGAGACTGAAGTTTCAAGAAGTACTCACACCGGTGGAGGTATGCATGTCGTCTCTAACCTTGGCGGTCGGCTGCGACCATGCGGGATTCCCGCTCAAAGCGGCGATCATCGAGTTCCTGCGTTCCCAGGGTCACGTCGTGCAGGACTGTGGGTCTTACGATCCCGCTCCTGTCGATTTTCCGGACATTGCCCGTGCGGTCTGCGATGCCGTGCGCGGAGGGCGGGCGGCGCGCGCCATTCTGGTCTGCGGCACCGGAGTAGGCGCGTGCATTGCCGCGAACAAGATCCCCGGGATCCGTGCTTCGGTCTGCCACGACATCTACTCGGCCCACCAGTGCGTGGAGCACGATGACGTAAACGTAGTTTGTCTCGGTGCGCAGGTGATCGGGCTGAAGGTTGCGCAGGATTGCCTGAGCGCCTTCCTCGCGGCGGAGTTCAGCACCGAAGAACAGTTCCGGAACCGCGTGGCCAAGCTCGCCCGCCTGGAGCAGGAGGCCGCATCCGAGTTGGCCGGGTCCGGCGGAGCAAACGAATGACCGCCGCGCCCGATGCCCGGCACCGGCTGCCGTGGGGCCTGGTCTCCTTGCTGGTTGTGGCCATGGTGGTGAGTTTCTTCGACCGGGGGAATCTCGCGGTTTCTGCGCCGGTGCTCGCCCCGGAACTGGGGATTTCGCCATGGGGAGTGGGCGTTCTGCTCTCGGCGTTCTTCTGGACCTACGCGGCGGGTCAGATTAGCGCCGGCTGGCTGGTGGACCGGGCTGAGGTGCGTCTGGTGTACGCGGGAGGCTTCATCCTCTGGTCGGCGGCAACCCTGGGTACCGCGTTTGTCGGTTCCTTTGGGGGCCTGCTCGCCATGCGGTTGTTGCTGGGGATTGGGGAATCGGTAACCTACCCGGCCAGTTCCCGCGTAATCGCCGCCGTAATCCCCGAGCACCGCCGCGGCCTGGCCAACTCTTTGGTGGATCTGGGCGCCAGATTGGGTCCGGCCACCGGGACGATGTGCGGAGCTTTGCTCGTGTCCAGCGTCGGCTGGCGCGGGCTCTTTCTGATCACCGGCGGCCTGGGACTGGTTTGGGTGGTCCCGTGGCTGCTATCGGCGCCGCGCGTGTTGGTACCCGTGGGGACAGCAAAGCATGTCACGGGACCCGGTTGGGGGCAACTTCTTCGCCGAAGGTCCTTCTGGGGCACGTGCGGCGGACTTTGCGGCGCCAACTATGCCTGGTATTTTCTGTTGAGCTGGCTGCCTTCCTACCTGGTCAGGGAACGCCACTTCACTTTAAACTCGGTGGCGCTTTGGGGCGCGTTGCCCTATCTGTTCATGGCTGTGTCGTCCATGGCCGGAGGAATTCTCGCGGACCGCTGGATCTCGCGAGGGGGTGTGCCAGTCCGGGTGCGCAGAGGCTTCCTGGTGACGGGTTTGACGCTCACCGCTGCGATTCTGCCCAGTGTCCTGCTGCCGCGCGTCGAGTGGGCGGTGGCCAGCCTGTTCGTAGCGTGCCTGACGTTTGGGATCTACGCCTCAAACTTGTTTTCGCTGACCCAGACGCTGGCCGGCCCCGAAGCCGCGGGTCGCTGGACCGGACTGCAAAACGCATGTGGCAACCTGGCTGGGATCGTGAGCCCGATGCTCACGGGCTGGCTGGTCACAAAGACCGGCAGCTTCGCCGCGGCATTCTTAGCCGCCAGCCTGGCATGCCTGCTCGGTGCCGCCAGCTTTGGCCTCCTGGTGCGCGAGCAGGAAAAAGTTCCTGTCGGTAGACTTTAGTGGATCCCGGCGAGGCGAGACCCCTCAGCGGGGCACAATTGTTCCCCCGCCGGCCTAGCCGCCATCGTTCAGCGCCTCCCGTGGTTGCGGCGATCGGATTCCGCTTCTCCCTCCTGCAAACGAAGGGCATGGGTTACCTTAAGTCAATCAAAGGAACCTTCCACCACGATCACGGGTCCCGCGGCGGCGCGATGTAAATTGAATATCACCTGCGATTTCGCCAAGACCGGTGGGGAACTTGTAGCGCGGCGCCGTTCCATCCAGCGAGCGGCCAGCAGTCCGGGTCCAGCATGAAAGCCGATGCCGAGTACCGTTCGTGCCGAACTTCCCCTGGCGTACAGATAGGGATGCTCCCCATCGACACCGCGGAGATGAAAGCCCAGCGGCCGAACTCCCTTTCTTTTTCCCGTAACCGTTGCCTCGCTCGGCTGAACCTCCGACCGAGCCGTGAGACGCGCTGGCACTCCCCACTCCATCACCAGCTTCTGCGCCGCTTCCCGCACCCCACAATGCCCGAGGGCGGCCACCAGATCCAGCACTGTGCCACCGGCGCCGCAGGAGAAACAGTGGAACAACTGCCGGGCGGTCTTCACATGAAACGTATCCTGCCCATCGCCGCGATGCAGTGGGCAACGGCCGCGACATTGGTTATACCTCATACTTCAGGGTTTTCATGAATGACTCGCAGGCTGCATTGTCGTACGGGTTGCCCTTGCGGCTCATGCTGATTGGGCTTGGTGTTGCTTCAGCATCTCGGTATAGCCCTGCGAAGCGTACTGCACACCGCGATCGGAGTGATGCACCAGGCCGGGCGGCGGATTCCGCTCCAACAGCGCCATACGCAAGCGCCGTCACCGCCAGGCTGGGCTTCTAGCGTGCGCCCCAGCGCCCAACCGATCACACGCCGCGAAAATGCATCCAGCACAACCGCCAGGTACACGAACTCGGTCCGCAGGCGGATGTAGGTGATGTCGGCGACCCAGAGCTGATTGATCGCCGTGGGCGTGATCTCGACCGGCCAGGTTCGGATAAATCGGTAGGTTGTGGCGCGAGTCGGTCGTGACCACGAACCTGCGGCGCCGCACGCACAGCAGGTTGTCTTCGCGCATCATCCGCAACACCCGTTTGTGGTTGATGGCGAAGCCCCGCTGCTGCAGTTCGGCCGTGATTCTCCGGTAGCCATAAGCCGGCGATTCCAGCGCGATCTTCTGCATCTGCATCGCGGATTTCCATCTCGACTGGAGAGGCCTGCCGAGGCATCGCGAGTCGATAGAAACCGGCCCGGCTCAGTCCGGTCATCTGACAGAGTGCGTTCACGGCTTGGCCTTTCGCTGCGGCTTGCTGGATTTCTTCAAACAGGCATCCCCGCCATTGACGACGGCTGGCGGGTGATATCCTCTGAAATGCTGAAAGGCTTTTTTTAAGAAGTCGTTCTCCATGGTGAGCTGGCCGATCTTGCGCTCCAACTCGGCGATCCGACGGGCGTCGTCCACCGCCGGCAGACAAACTCCTCGCCGGCCAATCCCTGGAAACGCCAGGTCTCCCTTGGCCCGCCACTCGCCGCGCCACCGTTCCAGCAGATGCGGGCTCACTTGATATTTCCGCGCAATCTCCCGCGTGTAGCCGTCGAGGGCGCGCATGGCGGCGATCTTCAGATCGCGACTGTAAACAGCTCGGAACAAATCCATTTCCTCACTCCATTCAATGTATTTGTTCCCTTAACTTGCTGTCTCAGTTTTGGGGTTCACTCCAGTTCTGTCGCGCTTCAGCCTACTCCCCCGCTATCTGGCGGCATGCCTTCCCGGCGGCTTACACTTTTCTACTGAGCAATCCGAGCCGATAGTAACCTTTAGGCCAGCCGTAGCGTCATCTAATCAACTCCATCTTTGCGTGCCCCGCGCCCAACTGTTCTGAAGCAAAACACTGCTGTCCAAGACAGGGCAGACCTGTAGCGCGGTCTGCTGAAAACACGGCGTGTTGGAGAGACGTTCAGTGGGCTATTTGGGTGGAGGTCTCCGGTTTGAAGTGTCGCGGCCTGTCCAAGTCATGCCAGAGCCAGGGTAAGTTGTTCGGCGGCCGGGACCAGGGGCGGCGTGCCCATGGGATTATCCAGCCACTGGGTCAAATCGCGGTAGGTAAACAGGTTCAGCCGCAGCATCGAGGCCAGATTGGACAGCGACCAGTTGGCCTTGGAGAGGTGATGCAGCCACTTCAGCAGCAGCAGGGCGATCAAGGCTGTCCAAATCTGGATGCGGAGGGCGTTTTCGCTGGTGCCGACGAAGGTCTTCACGGTCAGGTTCTGCTTGAGCGCTTTGAAGAACAGTTCGATTTGCCAGCGCTCTTTGTAGATGGCGGCGATGGTGGTGGCGCCGAACTCCAGCAGATTGGTCAGCAGGACGATCTCGCGCTCGTTGTCGGCATCCCAGACCACGACGCGCCGCAGCAGGTCAGGGTAGTCGGCTTGGGCCTTGGGCGCCGGTGAGGCGGATGAGTTGGTCGGCGCGGATGTTGCGGTTCTGCGGGATCTGCGCATTCCTCGACCACCTCAAAGGCGGCGTTGTCCTTCAGGCGGGTGACGAAGAAGACCCCGGCCATGCTCCAGCGGCCGAACAGGGCGTAGTCGATATAGCCGCGATCCATGGCCACAATCGAGCCGGGGTTCAGCGCGAAGGAATCGGCCAGTTTGACGTCGCTGCGTTTGGCTTCGGTGAGCAGCACGTAGGCCGGCAGGTAGTCGTCATGGTCCAGCAGGACGTGGGCCTTGACGCCGCCCTTGGCGCGGCGGAACTTGGCCCAGGGAAACAGCGTCAGGCACAGCGAGATGGTGGTCGAGTCCAGGCTGAGCAGTTTGTTCTTGAAGCGGAACTTGTGCTTGCGTGTGCCCAGCCCTTGTTGCTCGCGGAACCGCGCCAGCGCGGTAAAGAACAGATCCTCGAACAGAGCCGCCGGACGGTGTTCGTTGGCATAGGACAGGGTGGAGCGGCAGGGCGCCTTGGCGATCCCCAGATGCACCAGCTCGCCCAGGCAGCAGCCCAGGCCGTTGCAGATCTCGCGCAGCGAATCGGCGCGTCCGAGTTGGCAGAACAGCATGGAGACGAACTGCGTCCAGCAGGTAAAGCCCTTGGCGGCACGCTCGGCGGCGTGCTTCTTGACGAGTGCGGCGAACTCGGTCCGGGGAAAATGCTGGAGCAGTTGATTGAACAGGCTCGCGACTTGTACGATTGGGTTGCCCTCCTGTGGGCAGCGTTTGGCGAAGCTCCCGGCAAGGAATTGCTCGCCAACGTCAATTATAGGAGGGCACTCTCTCTTATTTCAGACTGCAAGAACCTGTTTTGGACAAGAGTGTCGCTGATTCGAGTCCATTCATCGAGGGGATTGTTTGCGATAGGAACGCACTTTTTACGCGCCCGAATACTTCGACCACCGGTCCCCACGATCGAAGGTCAATTCGTAGCCAATCAGGCAGAATTGGTCCAGAGCAAATAGCACGGATGATTCAACACCGTGCGCGATTGCGATGCCATGCTCCTTGGCCCACGGTGTCGTAGGGTCCCCAATTCCAACCAAATGGCTGCGCTGCCCAACGGGAAATCCGCACTCCGCGGGCATTTGGACCGATAGGCGGGCCTTGTCGAGATCTCGATTTCCGGTATAGGTGAAGTTCTCCGTTTTGAGACAAGTGAGGGTGGACGGCGTCCAGAAAAAATGCGGAAAATTTACTTTTCGATTGAAAGGCGTATCATTTGTGTCCGGTGGGTACAAGACCTCGAACTGAGCAGTCGGATGATATTGCCGAACCCACTCCATCACCGATGCCGTGAATTCCCCGATCAGAAGTGCAAGAAGTTCACACTCCTCCGGGAACGATGTCGGATCGGCCTGTTGATTGGGTACCAAGCCCATCGGGCGTCCATAAGCAGCCCGGAATCTTTCGCACGTATATTCGTCGTAGAAGGGCATTCCGGATTCGTCTGCAAAATACCACCACTGAACTTCGCCGAATTGCAGATAAGGCGTCGTTCCCGCCTCAACCATAATGTCGGCCATCTCGCGATATACCTCGCGCCAATAGCTCGTACTCTGCGGTCCGAAGTTCGTCTGGAGCGCCGGGGTATTCAGCCAGACCGGCCCGGATGGATATCGCTGTGCTATGCCCGCATCTAAGGTATCGTCACCGTGGCGTAACTCCATGCTAAAGGCTGCCGATGAGATGATTCCCGCGGAATGGATGGCGCGAAAATAGCTGCGGCTCCAGTCACGGACTGCCCTGTTCAGACGGGGAACCGCATCCAAATCCGTAATCCACTTGCCGTCCTGTCCGCCCTCCAGTGTCGCGGCGCTTACCGTTACGGAAAGAGTGGCGCAAGTCGTTCCGGCGGATATGGTGATTCCGTTCCCCTCCGTTCCCAAGGCACGCGCCGTTACCGTCAGTGTCGTACCGTCAACTGAGGCCCACACCGCGGAAGAACCGGCCGTGATGAGCAACTCAAAACACTTCGCGATGCGTTCCGGTGTATCGCCAATTAAGATGGGGTGCTGAATCAATACGCCCGAAATGATGAGGAAGACCACGTCGCCGAAGACCGCTGTTCCACCAAATTCGATCGCTGCAGAGGCGTAACAATTGCCGCGGGTGCAGAGTTCGTAGAACCACATGGCGCCGCTGTAGTGATTGGCTCTGCCCCGGAAGCCCATCTTTTCTACGAGCCAAGCCGTTCTTTCGGGCGCTAGTGCCAATGAATGATCGGTATCCCAGTCTGTGGCAAGCGTGCTGAGATCGTCGCTTAAGACGGCGGGCAGACTGTCAGTCGGAAAGGCTATCTCCAGGAAGTCGAAATAGACTTGAGTCCCTTCCGATCCGGTATGGCTCACAGTGATGGTTCGTTGGCCGCTGAATTCACCGATGAACACCCGAATGAGAGAATCCTCAAGAGGGCGTTTGAGGTCCACCTGCTTCGTTACGATGCCGTCAACAGCGACAGAAAGCATCCCACCGTTGTCCAGGTAGCGAGTGCCTATGTACAACCTGTGGTGAGAGGGTTCGGTATACGTGCACTCCAGAGAACTGCCGGTGTGGGAGGCGCAGCGGATAGAGCCCTCCGAAAAATTGCCCCTTTGCTCCACCCACTCGCCCTGGTAGGTAATATCCGCAGCATGATCTTCGATGCGGCGGCTTCCTGGCCCAGCCACCGAATACGAAAGAGCGTTCCCCGTAACACCCCAGTTAGTTAGCTCAACAGCGAACTCGCCTCTCGTAAAATGACCGTATTGCAGATCGGCGGCCCACGTCCATCGAACTTTCCGGACATTGGTGGTTGGCACGATCTGATTGTTGGAATCCAATAGGTTACCGAAATCGAGCTCGATCAGCCAATGCTCAGGCGATTCACCACCGGAAAACATTCCCCAGGAGGGTTGCCACCACTCCGTCCCTGAGCCTTGGAGGCCACCATACACGCCCACTCGGTTCCCGTTGAGCCCGGGCGCGCCGTAATAGGTTAGAGTTAGGGTAGCTCCATCCTGCACCGCGTGAACTCCGGCTGTTTGCTCTGCGCCGTTGATGAAGCCGACCAGGCCGCTAATAGCGCTGTCAAGCGTGTCCTGTGGGCCAACCAGGTAGTTGAAGTGCTGGTCGAGCCAGGAGAGCTCTACATAGTCGCCAGCCGTGACCGTCCCACATAGCTCAAAAGTCACCGTTGGCTGCGTGTAGGATCCCTCCAGGGGTTGCGCATGATCACGAAGCGGTACCCAATGCAGTTGTTCTATTGGTCCGGACTGCTCCCAAATGCGCAGATAGGACCAGCCTAAGGCGTCATAAGTCGAAGAATCAATGGCGATGCAGTTAGTGCGATGCTCTTCATAAGTCAGGGTGCATCCACTGAGGTCCCCGTCCGGCAAGTTTCGCAGCAGCGGATGCTCGAAGACGTTGTCACGATTCCATTCGACAACTGCCCAGTCGAACTGCTGTCGCCAGCAACCGGTAACCCTGAAGCTGTTCTCGGTGGCATCGCTCATCGCGGCAATGGCCGACGGTTGCTGGAAGTAGCACTGCAGGTCGCGGTCTGGTCGAAGTTTTGAGAGGGCAGCCATTAGAGTCTGATCAACACCGTGAGGTCGGCGCCTGGACTATTTAAGCCAACCTGAAGGACGGATAACGATAATTCGGACCCGATCGAGAGCGGGGTGAGAGTGTTGCCGTCGATGCCATAGGAACGTGTCAATCCTGACGGCACTTGGATTTCGCAATACGGAAGCCCGTTCAAATTAAGCATCAGTCGGATATCGCGATCCGCGGGCATTCCGACAACTGCGTATATTTCGCGAACCGCGTGGGGGGATTCAACGAGGAGCGCCGGCGCCGCTGACTGGTCAACCGACAGAAAGCCGGAAACCTGGATGGCGTACTGGCCTCCGGAAAGCGTCCGCATGCCCGCATCGTCAGTGTCCGTCAAATGGATGAAAGCATATGGGCTATTTCCTTTTGCATTCGTAACGAATAAAGCGGCCGATGCGATCCGCGCGTTTGGCAGGACAACCGGAAAGCTCCAGCTTCCCGCGTACGGACTGCCGAAGAAGCCCGATGGAAAAGGAGCGATCGCCGTGCGTTGTTGCAGGGGGTAGACCTTACTTCCGGCGGGATGGGCTGCCGCCAAACTTGAATGTACTCCGCGGATGACACGATATGTCAGGTCACCATTGTCGACATACTCGATCTGCAGCACTTCCCGTTCTACTTGGACAAAGTCGCCATGTGAGACATTCCAGGAAAGGGTGGGTGTGATGGTGGTTTCAGATTCATCGATTGCAGCCGGCAGGACATTGGTTGGCTGACCCGTGAGTTCATCCCAATAGTGCAGAACCAGCGTTGCAGCGAGAACTGAGTGTGTATTGTCGAGATTTGTGAAGGACACGCCGTTCAACTCCACGCCGCCACCCTGCGGTAGCGGTTGCAGCCCGAAAAACGGCTGTGGAGGGACAGCTGTATCCTTTTCTCCGGTGCCGCCGATCTGCCACGTCGTCACGATCGACAGTGCTTCCGGACATTCGACATCATTCGCATTCGCCGCGCGGCCGGTGAGGTGAACTGTCTCACCTGCCCGGTTGGGCAATGCAACCGTAGCTGGGCTGGTTCTGGCGAGCGATCCAAACCTCCAGGTGTTCTCCGCCACAGCAAAGCTGCTGCTGCCGTCCGGAACGGTGTCAAACGGAGGTGCCACAGTGAGAACGTTTCCGGTATTTGAAACGATCAGCCGCTCCTGCCCTTTGCCGCGCCCTCTCACAACACGAACAATCATTCCGCGGAATCGGTTATCGGGCATTTGTAATTCGCCACCTCCTATCGTTGTTGACGAGTGAATCGTAGCGTGGCTTTCGGGCAACAACTCCAGGCGCCAGTAAAAGTTTGCGTGGTTGAAGTTGGCGTCCGGAGGGGACACTAATTCGTTTGGGAGCCCCGGATCGGTGAAGTGGCTCGCCGCCGACAACTCACTTGCGATTCGGAACAACTGAGCGGGCGTGTTGCCTCGGTAGACTGAAAAAGTGGCTGTTCCAGGCCCGAAACTCAGGCCGTTCAAAGTAACCGTACTTCCATCGATCTCAACCCACGCCCGGACTATAAAGGAGAGGGCGCTTTCAGATCCGACATTGTCGCATGCAGAGACGGCGTAATATAGGGCTTGATTTCCTGTCATAGTGCCGCCTTCTCCGATCTCCGCGGCCAGACTGACCAACGGGATCGGCGGCGCTGCGGTGCCTGTTGCCCTGGGAGAGACGAAACTGGCCGAGACACTCACACCAACACTTCCATCAGAGTTGGGCTCGAGTCTTTCCTCTACGCCTAATTGGTTCTCGCCGCCCTCGTCGATGACGGTGCCCACCAACGGCTTGGGCACTCCGACACCGGCATCTTGTTGCCGGCGACCGCCGGAAGCGGACTCAGCTTGGCCATTGCCGTCTGCATACCACTCGTCATGGTGAATCTGTGCCGTGACGACGGTCGTACGATAGTTAGCTCCAAGGGCAAGTTTCAGTACGCGGAATGGCTGCCGCTCGAAACCTTCCTTGAGGTAGGTGATGGTAATGAGGTCGCCCGGTTTTATACCGAGACCCTTGACGCTTGTCCCGAATTCCACATACATGTTGCCGCGAACGGATTTGTCTAAACTGAGCTTAAGGAGTCGGGCCGCTTGATTGAAGTGCGGTATGCCTAGCGCCATCAAAGGCGCGGCGATCTCTTGCCGGGTGCGGCCCACGTCCTCAATGTCCACAAGGGAAAAGCTGTCCTGCTGATATTCGTTGAGTGCGTCCTGGAATTCGACCGTGTAGCGGTTGGGTGCATCTGCCATGCTTCGCGAGAACAGCCGGAAGTGCGGCTCCCCATCGCTACGTCGCAGGATTCCGGAATAGCCGTTACTCCCATCGCCGAAGTCGTAGCTGGGCCAGCCGCCGTTCAGAGCGTCTCGGCTGTTACTCCAATCGGATTTGCTGGCTTGCTCGAACGCTAAAGATCCTTCCACCCGTAGGCAGAGCTTGCCGAGGTCTCCATAAGTGAGCAGCAAGCGAGCGCAGTTACGAACTCCCCGTACGATGTCACCTGCGCTTCGTCGCGATTGCACAACCAGATTACAACTGAAACGCGGTAGCGAGATTGGAGTTCCATATATGTCAACGGCCGGGAGCGACTCTTCGCAATAGGCAGCAGCTCGGGCGAAACTTGTTAGTTCGAGTTCCTCCGAGCCCCAGCCTGACCTTCGAAGAATGTCGAGGAGAATCCAGGCTGGATTACTTGAGAAGTTCTCGCCCATGAGTGCGCCATCTGCGTCGAAAGTTGGTAGCTTGAGTCCTTGCACCAGAACCCTGACGCGTGGTAGGCTCGTTCCGTCGTTCAAACGATTCGGTACTACAATCGACAGGTAGGCCATGCTGCCATAGGAGTCGCCGGCAGGCTCGCCGGACGAGTTTGTGAAGTCTGGGTTCCTGACTCCGTCGCGCGTACCGGTGCTCAGAAGGTTGTACCATCCGGTTCCTGTCATGTTCGCGCCGCTGACGCCTATCGGAATCTCAACGTCATTGACAAGAACCTTCCAAACACCTTCCATTTCGCCGATTCCCAGCAGGACCTCCATTCGGGTCAGATTCCCGTCATTCCTGGCAAACACTACGGGGGGCGCGTACCAAGCGGTTCCATAGACTAAAGGCGCGAAATCGTTGTACCGGGCCTGGTTGACGACGAGAGCAGACTGATGCCAGTTCTTCTCGCCGAAACTACGCACCGCGATTGCTGGCGGCACGAATTCGATGCCGCCGAACCGCTGAAACATCCCGCGCGCTTCGCAGTCCGACCGAGTGTAGCCGCACGTCGTGAAGGGCGCAGCCCCGTTGAGCGATCCGGTGCCACCTGGCTGGTCTGCTGAGTACCCACAACGATAGAAGCGGGAATATTTCCCGGCGATGCCGCCGTTGAGTGCCTCAGTCCGCTGTTCCATGGTTTCTGGAAAGTTCCATGGGCATCGTCGCTGTATCCTCAACTGGGGTAGGAGAACCCGCTGAAGGTTCATTCGGTTGGTGGCACTGATTCTGAAACTGGCTTCGCGTATTTCTTCCGGGGGGTTGCAGATACCTTTGAAGACCACCATCCGATCTGACGCCGGCTGATTGTTTCTCAAGTCCTGGAATAGAAATGTCGCAGTAAGCTGAGCTCCTTTCCAACCGCAAGTCCTTTCGATCTCTGACAAGCGGGAGTCGGTATTTGCCAAAAGTAGGGAAATGCGTGGGATGCCATCCACACCCTGGTCCGATGCTGTCTGAATTTCAAAAAGCGTATGTTGCAGGACGCGGCCATCGTAAGAGTCTTCGTCCACTGTGATGCTGTGGGTGCTCCACCGCTCCAGCCGGCCATCGGGGAAAGCACAATCGAAAACCAGTACAGGAGTTTCGGTTACTGCTTGCTCTTTCAGCTCAAAGATGCTTGACATGAATGATCGTCACCCTAGCGGCATTCCGGTTATACCCGGTTGCCGTCAATTCCAGAGAGTCCGAACCAAGCCTGGCGCCTTCATATATTCCCCCCGTCGTCGTAGGTTTGTACGCGGAAGGTGCCGGCTGCGGTTCTACCTGGAGTCCGAAGAGCTCCAACGTGGTGTCGGCGGGGATCTCGACGCCGACTGTAACGGGCAGTTCTCCGTTGTCGGCGGTGCCGCTCAACCAGATGCGCCGCCAGAATAGATCGCTCTGTCGGACCTGCTTCTGCGTGCCGAGAATCATCGAGACTTCGGCGGGTACAGGAGAACGTACATACGCGCTGAAGGAGTATAGGTAGTCGGGCGGCGCTGATAGCGTTTGGTAAAGGAGTTGCGGCGCGGCGCCCGTGTTTGTAACCTGCCACGCGTCTTCCCGACCCTCGGGATCGGATATTTGCGAAGTCAGCAGAAGTAGTGGAGCCTTGGTCCATTCGTCGTGCCGCAGGTCGGTGCTCCATGCAAGGATGTTACCCAAGGGGTCTACGAAGGTAAAGCTCTGAAGAGTTCCTTCTGCGGTTTCGAAGAAGTCCTGAAGCGCCGTGGCCTCGCTATCGCTCAGGTCTGTGTAAACCAGCCGCCACTCCGTGGTTCCCGCGGCAGCATCGGCGAGCTTCCAGGTGCGGCCGGCGCCGGACGTGACTATGGCGGTCCGCGCCGTGACCCGCTTTTGCGTTGGGTATTGCGTGAGTGCGCCGCTTATGAGTTGTGGATACTGAAGCATGAACTAGTCCGGATTCTCTACCACTGTCAACCGGCCGCGCGCCTGGGCCTCCCCGGTTGCAGTCAAGGTAAGGGTGTCATCGGCCAGACTGCAGTTTGCATACGCGGTTTCATCCCAGGGATCGATGAACGTGAAGTAACCGGCCCGCCCTTGAATCGCGCGGAAGAATGTCTCCAACGCCGTCAGTTCCCCGTCGTCCAGTTGCTCCAGCGCAATTTCCCAGCGCCGGAACGCCCGACCGCAATCCCGGTATCGTTGTTCGGTGCCGTCAATGAATCGCACCGTTTTATTGCTGAAATGAATCACGCGCTTGGCTGGGTATTGCGCTACGGCTCCCGTCTTTAAGAGTGGAAATGAGAACATATCAGAGGTCCATAATAACGTCGTTGATAGAGTTCATATTCAGCATCGCCTCCTTGACTGCAGCGGCGATTTCGGTGCTCCGGTCGAGGAAGGATCTCGCGTCTAAGGCCTGAATGTTAACGGTGACCTGCGAAGCGGGTCCGACCGATTCCGACGCTGATTCTTCGCTGTACGCGCGGGGCAGCCCTGCCTGATCGTAGTCGATATTTGCCGTTCCCTCCGTACCGGTTGCCGCATTGAAATGAAGACTGGACGGAAGCGCGTATTTCAAAAGAGGTGTTGTGTCTGCTTCGCCGTCTCCGGAGAAAAGCCCAAAGAGCGTGCGCAGGACCGGTGTCAGTCCAAGTCCGCTCTTCAATACGGTTGTCGCCACGCTGAGCGCTGTGCCCGCGAAACCATTGCCCTCACCAGCCGTATCGTTACTAGCAATCGGCTGCCCCGGCAATGAGGGCAGCCAGAGACCGGTCATCACTTCAGTAAGAATGCCCCTCGCACCGGAATCCGAACTCAACGCCGGACCGCCTGGGAAGGGAAGTTCCTGTAATGCGGTGGAAGGCAGCAGTTTGTTCTGGTCTGAGCCGGCAGAGGTGTTGTCAACGCCGCTCGGAATGATGCCATGTACCCCCGACGGTGCTGGGGCTGGCGGCGTTGTCGGACTGCCTGAAGTGCTCTCGATGTTTTGAGAAAGCTGCTTGATCGCATCTCCCAGCGCCTCCAGAGCCGGAGTAGCGTACGGGTCATCTGAGTTGCTCCTCGAGAGAACAGCAAAGTCTCTATAGAGCATGGCCTCTGCGTCGTCTTTCATCGTTCAGCTCCGCTTTTAGTTCCCGGTCCAAAATCAGAAACGCCTCGGCCTCGCGTGCACTGAGATCCTCCAGGGAAAGCTGTCCAAGCCGTAGTCGCACCATGTACTCCTCCAGCCAGGTTTCACTTTCCGCCGTAATAAACGATCTTGGACACTCTGTTACTGCAACTGCTTTGCGAGCCCAAATCGGGGTCTTGGATGGGTGTTGAGCGTCTCGGGTCCATCCACATCTTCGCCGTTGTTCCAGACCGGCTTTTCTGCACGTGTCGCACTTCCAACCGGCCTGGTTCGAGAGTTGAAAGTGAAAGGCGACAATTAGTTTTTTCGTGCTTCGTCAGTGAGGCCCGTTTCAGCCCGAACCGCCGCCAGTGCCTCGCGGACAACGCTTTCCGGACCTCTCGCCAGGAGGCTTTCAGGCGTTGCGTCCACGCCGTCCACCTTGAGGCCCTCCACAGCGAGAAGACCCCAGGTAAGATAGGTACGCTCGATTTCAGCACGTAACAGCGCTGCGTCCATTGCTTCTTCCGGCTTATCGCTGGCGCCCAGAAACTCAATCCTGCGCGCTAGATCTCGGATCGCACGCATAAGTGCGAGCCGCCGGCCAAATGACATCCGATTGATGGAGAATGTCACACCTGGCGCGGCTTGGGATTCGACTAGCTTGACACTTTCGTAAATCACACTCTCTCCAGGGTTGGGGCTTTGGTCCGGGGACGGGCGGCTTCCACATTCACAATCGTGGTGGCGCCTTTTCAATTGCGCCGTCCCCGGGACAGGTGCGAATCGTCCCCAATGTCATTCGCTGCTTCAGTCGAGGGAGCAACCTGCCCAACTGGCCCCGCTGCTGCCTGTTACGACTGAACTGCGGCCACCGCAGCGAACGCATTGACGGCGTTCCCTCACTAAACTGCGGGTGCCGGAAAGTAAGCCGCGATCTGCCTTACGAGTTGAAGTGTTTCGATGATCGCCTCACTCTGCGCGGGCGCTCCCGTTGTGAAGGCGCTTGCCTGAACCTTGGGCTTGGCCGGGGGAAGCTCCGGGATCTGGATAGATTCGTCCGTTACCGTGGCCTGAGTGAGATTGCCGGCGTCGTCGACACCGAAAACCACACGCCCAGGAATCGGCTTGGTGAACGGCGTCTCCATATTGCCGCTATCCCTTGCGACAACGCCCGCCGTTGTCCAGTCGGCAGCCGCCTGCTTCCAGACCTTCAACTCGTCCTCGTATTTGGCGTCTGATCTCTCCTGCATCGTAGTGATCACGCCTTTGAGCCAATCGGGTACTAATGCCATTGTTCTGTCCTTTCGTTTGTGAATGTTGTGGCGTTCCGCGGCCGGCGCAGCCTGACGTCACGCGAAAGCCACTATGAGTTCATCGTCGACGGTGGCGCGTCGGCGGGCACCAGCTCGCGGCCGGCCACGGCCACCGACAGGCCGTCGGCCTCCATCACCACCCGCCCGCTGCGTGCCGGAGGCGGGAAGTCGAACCGGAGCGACCGCTGCTCGCGCGGGCGCTCGATCCGCTCGATCCGCGCCATCACCTTCAGCTTGCTCTGCGCCTGACGCGACTTGGTGCCGTAGCGAAAGCGGTCGACGAACCGCTGCAGGTGCGCCAGCTCCTGCTGCTGGCGCTCGTACTGGTCGGCCTGCGCCGCCATCCGCTCGGCCCGCTCCAGCCGCCAGTGCGAATAGCTGCCCTTCGTCATGCGCCCCCTGCCGCGGTCGAGCTCCAGCACGCTGGTGGCCACCGACTCCAGGAACCAGCGATCGTGCGAGACGAAGATCAGCGACGCGTCGAGCCCGTCCAGGTACTCCTCCAGCCACTCGATCGAGTCGACGTCGAGGTGGTTGGTCGGCTCGTCCAGCAGCAGCAGGTCGGGCTCCCCCGCCAGCGCGCGTGTCAGCGACGCCCGCGTCAGCTCGCCGCCGGAGAAGGTGTCCAGCTGCCGCTCGAGGTCCTGCGGGGAAAAGCCGAGACCGCGTGCGATCCCCTCCAGGCGCGAGCGCCAGGCGTAGCCGCCGACTCGCTCGAAGGCCGCCTGGGCGGCTCCGTAGTCGCGCAGCGTGCCCTCGTCGGAGTCGCCCTCGGCCATCCGTCGCTCGATCCGGCGCAGATCGGCCTCCAGCTTGGCCGCGGCGGCCGCGCCCTCCCCGACGTAGTCGCCCAGCGTGACGCCCCGGCGCAGCGGCGGCCGCTGGTCGTGCAGCGCCACACGGGTGCCGCCGGTCAGCGACATGGTGCCGCCCTCCGGCTCCAGCTCTCCGGCGATGATCCGCAGCAGCGAGGTCTTGCCGGCGCCGTTTCGCCCCACCAGCGCCACGCGGTCTCGCGGCCGCACGATCGCGGACACATCGCTCAGCACCTCGTCGCCGCCGAAGGAGAGGCGGATCTGGGTCAGGTGGAGCGACATTCCAGCACCACCTTGCCGAACCGGTCGAGCTGCTCCAGCCGTGCGTGCGCCGCCGCCGCGTCGTCCAGCGGGTACACGCTGTCCACGACCGGGCGCCACCGGGCCTGCCGGACGTGCGCCAGCAGCTGGTCGAACTCGCGGGGGCTGCCCATGGTCGTGCCCAGCAGGTTCCACTGGCCGTAGAACAGTCGCGGGATCTCGAGCTCCGTGGACACGCCGCCGGTGCGCCCGAAGCTGACGAGGGTGCCGCCGCGGCGCAGGCAGTCGAGCGCGCCCGGCCACGCGGGCGCGCCGGCGCTGTCCACGACCAGGTCGACCTCGCCCACCTGCGACGGCCAGCGGGGATCGGTGTAGCGGACGCCGTGGGCGGCGCCCAGCTCGATCGAGCGCTCGATCTTGTCGTCGCTGGACGAGGTGACGGTGACTTCGGCCCCGTGGGCGCGGGCGATCTGCACCAGGAAGGTGGCGGCGCCGCCACCGGCGCCGGTCACCAGCACGCGCATCCCGGGCTGGACGCGTCCGCGCGTGACCAGCGCCCGCCAGGCGGTCAGCCCGGCCAGCGGCAGCGCCGCAGACTCGTGCCACGTCAGCTCATGCGGCCGCGGCCGCACGTGGTCGGCCGGGATCGCGATCCGCTCGGCGTAGGTGCCCTGGCGGGGGACGCCCAGGATCGCCCAACCGTCGGCCGGCGCGTCCTCGGCGTCGCCCCAGCCGACGCTGGGGTTGATCACGACCTCGTCGCCCACGGCGATCCCGGTGACGTCGCCGCCCAGCGCCGACACGCGACCCGCGCCGTCGGATCCCAGCACGGCGCCCTCGTTGCCGGGCGCCGTGCGCTGCCAGACGTCGCGGTGGTTGAGCGCGGCGGCGGTCAGGTCGACCACCACCTCGTTCGGGAGGGGCGCGGGGTCGGGGATCTCGGCCGGAATCAGCTGCTCGGGGCCGCCGTGGGTGTGCAGGGTGATGGCGCGCATTGCCTGCGTATGATGCCGCGTCATGGCCGGAACCGCCTTTCGCTATCTCTCGCAGGAGGATGTGGTGGCGGCCGGTGGGCTGGACATGGCGGCGATCGTGGACGTGATCGAGCGCGCCTTCCGGGTCAAGGCCGAGGGCCAGGTGTTCATGCCCCCCAAGGTGATGATCACCTGGTCGGACGAGCCCGGCACCGAGGAGAAGCACGGCCGCATCATGGCCATGCCGGCCTACGTCGGCGGGGAGTTCGACGTGGCCGGCCTGAAGTGGATCCCGAGCGTGCCGGACAACCCGGCCCGGCACGGGCTGCCGCGGGCCAACGCGCTGGTGCTCCTATCCGACCGCGAGACCGGGCTGCCGCTGGCGGTGATGGACGGCACGGTCGTCTCGGCCATGCGCACGGGGGCGGTCACCGGCGTCGCCGTGCGGCATCTGGCCGCCGGCGACGAGCGGCGTGCCTGCCTGCTGGGCGCGGGCGTGCTGGCACACACGCAGCTGGATGCGCTGCGGGTCGTGATGCCGGCGCTTGAGCGGGTGGACGTATACGACCCCGACCGCGAGCGGGCGCAGCGGTTCTGCAGCCGCCGGGCCGACGCGACCGGTCTCGACATGCGGTCAGCAGACGCCGCGGAGGCGGCGGTGCGCGGCGCCCAGGTGGTGGTGCCGGCCACGATGGCGGTGCAGCCGACCTTCGACCCGGACTGGCTGGACGAGGGTGTGACGGTGGTGCTGGTCTCGAGCCTGGATGGGCCGGTCTCCCTGCACGCGGCCACCGACCTGCTGGTGGTGGACGACTGGGTGCACGAGTCGACCCACGACGGGCGCTACGCGGAGCGGCTGGTGCGCGAGGGCGCGGTGCCGGCTGACGGCTCGCAGGCGGTGGAGCTGTCAGACGTGGTGGCGGGACGCCACCCCGGCCGCACGTCGCCGCAGCAGCGGATCGTCGTTAGCCCGGTGGGCCTGGCCATGGACGACATCACCACCGCCAAGCACGTGCTCGACAACGCGGTGCGGCTGGGAATCGGCATGGAGCTGCGGCTGCGGTCAGGCCCGCCGGTGTGGGAGTGACGCCAGACCTTTACCCCTAGCGGGGCAGCGGCTGCTCTGCGTTGTCCGACACGGCCTGCGCCTTCCCGCCGCGCTGGGCGTGCCACTCGGCCAGCTCATCGTCCGACAAGTGGGACGGCGGCAGCCGCCGCACGTACAGCGCAAAGCGCGCCAGGAAGGCCAACCCCAGCAGGGGGGCGATGATGTGCGGGAGGTGGGTGAGGATCAAGCTCACGACGCCACCACGCATGATGCCACGGGTCGCAGCTCACACGGCGATCGGTTGCCTTTGCCCTCGTCCCGCCACTTCCCTAGAATGCGCCCGCAGCGCCCCGCTCCCGGGGCGAGCGGCACAGGGAGAGTTGCTTGTCTGCCATCAAGGTTGGGATCGTCGCGATCATCGTGGGAGCGATCGGTACCGTTGCCATCCTGGTGACACCCTCCTGGTTCCCGGTGGCAGCGGCGGTGCAGGCTCACCGGCAGGACGATCTCTACCTGGCCCTGATGATCATGTCGTCGTTCATCATGGCGGTGGTGACCGTGTTCCTGGTCTACTCGGTGTGGCGCTGGCGCGCCCGTCCCGGCGACGAGCTGCGCGACGGCCCGCCCATCCACGGCAACACCACGCTCGAGATCCTCTGGACGGTCATACCCACGATCATCGTGATCGCGTTCGCGGTCGCCGGCGGCGTGGTGCTGGTCAAGAACGAGCAGACCACCAGCCAGGAGCTGGTGGTGCACGTCACCGGCCAGCAGTTCGAGTGGACCTTCCGCTACCCCAACGGCGTCGTCACGCATGAGCTGGTGCTCGAGAAGGGCCGGCCGACCGAGTTCGCCATCACGTCGCTGCTGCACGACGTGATCCACTCCTTCTACGTTCCCGAGTTCCGGGTCAAGGCCGACGCTGTGCCCGGCATCATGAACTACACCTACGCCACACCGACCAGGGTCGGCAGGTACGTGCTGATCTGCACCGAGCTGTGCGGCCCCGGCCACTCGCTGATGCGGGCGCCGGTGCAGGTGATGGAGCCGGCCGACTTCACGCAGTGGCTGGCGACGCAGAAGAGCGAGCAGTCCAAGGGAGGTGCCTAGTCCGATGGCGGTAGCGCACGCAGGTGACATGACGGGGCACGGCCACTCCCACGGTCCCGTGCGCTCCGAGCCGCGCAGCCCATGGCTACACGGAAGCTGGCTACGGGCAATCTGGGTCTCGTTCCTGTTCGCGTTCATCGCGATCGGCATCGCCGCCTTCATCCGCTACCTGCTGGGCGACCCGCTGCACGGCGCCGAGATGCAGGAGGTGGCCGCCACCTTCGGCCTCACGTTCTGGGCGATCGGCTTCACGGTCGGCATCGGCTGCTTCGATTACTGGTGGGGATACATCATCGGCAGCCCCAACTGGGTGCAGGAGGACCACTCCGCTCACGGCGCGTACAGCTGGCGGGATTACTTCAAGGTCAACACCGATCACAAGGTGATCGGCATCCAGTACCTGGTGCTGACCTTCATCTTCTTCATGATCGGGGGCGCGCTGGCGGAGGGCGTCCGCGCCGAGCTGGTCGCGCCCGGCACCCAGTACTTCTCGCCCGGCACGTACAACGGACTGTTCTCGGCGCACGCGACGCTGATGATCTTCTTGTTCGTGATCCCGTCGTTTGCCGGCATCGCCAACTTCGTGGTGCCGCTGATGCTGGGCGCGCAGGACATGGCGTTCCCGCGGCTGAACGCGCTCTCGTTCTGGCTGCTCCTGCCCGGCGGCCTGATCTTCCTGGCCTCGTTCGCGGTGGGGCCGTTCGCGGCCGGCTGGACGAACTACGCGCCGCTCTCAGTGCACGCCCCGATCGGCGACACCTTCTTCACCATCGGCGTGCAGTTCGCGGGCGCGTCGTCGATCGCCACGGCGGTCAACTTCCTGGTCACGATCGTGACCATGCGCGCGCCCGGCATGAGCTTCTGGCGGATGCCGCTGCTGGTCTGGGCCAACCTGGCGACATCATCGCTGGTGGTGCTGGGCACGCCGTTCATCGCCGGCTCCCAGTTCATGGTGCTCTACGACCGGGTCATGCACACGCACTTCTTCGACGCGGCGTACGGCGGCAACGTGATCCTCTACCAGCACATCTTCTGGTTCTACTCGCACCCCGCCGTCTACATCATGATGCTGCCCGGCTTCGGCATCATCAGCGAGATCATCTCGATCCACTCGCGCAAGCCGATCTTCGGCTACCGGCTGATCGCCTTCTCGACCGTGGCCATCGGCGTGCTCGGCTTCACCGTCTGGGCCCACCACATGTTCGTGAGCGGCATGGCGCCGTGGCTGCGGATCCCGATGATGGCCACCACGATGCTGATCGCCGTGCCCACCGGCATCAAGATCTTCTCCTGGGTGGCGACGCTGTGGGATGGCGTGATTCACCTGACCACGGCCATGCTGTTCGCGCTCGGCTTCATATTCACGTTCGTGATCGGTGGCCTGTCGGGCATCTTCCTGGCCGTGCTGCCGGTCGACATCAACGTCTCCGACACCTACTTCGTGGTCGCCCACATCCACTACGTGCTGTTCGGCGGGTCGGTGTTCACGATCTATGCCGGGCTCTACCACTGGTTCCCGAAGATGACCGGGCGCATGTACGACGAGCGGCTCGGCCGGCTGCACTTCTGGCTCACGTTCGTGGCCTTCAACGCCACCTTCATGCCCATGCACTGGCTGGGCCTGCAGGGCATGCCGCGTCGCGTGGCCGACTATGACCCGCGCTTCGCCACGCTCAACTTCATCATCTCGATCTTCGCGTTCGTGCTGGGCGCATCGACGCTGGTGTTCCTCTACAACGTGATCCACAGCTGGGCACGCGGCCCGATCGCTCCGGCGAACCCGTGGCGGGCGCTGACGCTGGAGTGGCAGGTCAGCTCGCCGCCGCCGATCTTCAACTTCGACGAGCCGCCGCAGGTCGTGGGCGGCCCGTACGAGTACGGCGTGCCCGGCGCCCGCCACGCGATTGTGACCGTGCACGAGCCCGAGCCGCAGTTCGCCGGGGTGGCCACGGCCACCGCGGTGGCAGGGTCGACGCCGCAGAGGGAGGCGCTCTTGACCGCGATGAAGCACATCCTGGTGGTCGCCAACCAGACGGTCGCCGGCGACGCCCTGATCGACGCCGTGCGCCAGCGGGCCGGCGCAGAGCCGGTGCGGGTGACGGTGATCTGCCCGCAGAACGATCCGGGTGGCGACTGGGTGTCCGATGACCGGCAGCTGGCCCAGGCCACCCGCGAGCGGCTCGACCAGACGCTCGCGAAGCTGCGCGAGGCCGGTCTGGAGGCGACCGGAGAGGTGGTCGACCGCGATCCCTACACGGCGGTCATGGACCAGGTCGAGTCCAGCGATCCGCCGGCCGAGATCATCATCTCGACGCTCCCCCAGACCCGCTCCGGCTGGCTGCGGCGCGACCTGGTCGAGCGCGTCCGCCACGATGCCAAGATCCCCGTCGAGCACGTCGTGGTCGACGTCCACAGCAATCCGGCGGCCGGCGCATGACATCGATCGCCGCCGCCCATGACATGCCCGCTCCGGAGGAGCGCGCGCATGTCTCGGCCTACCACAAGAGCCTGCTGCAGTCGCCCGTGTTCCTGGGCATGGTCATGTTCATCGGCTCGGAGATCATGCTGTTCGGGTCGTTCTTCACCGCGTACTTCTACATCCGCTTCAGCCACGGCCAGTACCCGTTCGGCGGCTTCGAGATCCCGAAGGCCACCACCGGCATCAACACCGCCATCCTGGTGGGCTCGTCGTTCACCATGCACTGGGCGCTGGTGTCCGCGTCCCGCGGGCGGCGGCTGGGCCTGATCCTCGGCCTCGGCCTGACGCTGGTGATGGGACTCACCTTCCTGGGCCTGCAGATGCGGGAGTACCACGCGCTGGGCTTCGTGCCCTCCGACGGCGCCTTCCCGACCACGTTCTTCGCGCTCACCGGCCTGCACGGGATGCACGTGTTCATCGGCGCCACGCTGCTGGCGATCGCCTTCGTGCGCGCCTGTCGCGGCAAGTACGCGCCCGACGACCACCTCGGCCTGGAGGTGACCGGGCTCTACTGGCACTTCGTCGACGTGGTCTGGATCTTCCTGTACACCGTCGTCTACCTGCTGTGAGCCGCGCAGGCGTGAGGCCTGCATCCGCTTAAGTCGATACCGCAGCCCGCCGATACCGCGGTCAATGGTCACGAACGACTCGTTGCTCTCGCGTCTGTTGCCCGGCCTGCTGGTGGCGGCCGCGATCTTCGCCGCCTGGTGGCTGTTCATCCGCGCCGGCGATCATCCGTCGGTACCGCAGCAGGCGCCGGGCCTGCTGGATGCCCCATCCAGCGTCGGCCCGATGCTGCTCCAGGCTTCGCAGGTGGGCCCGACGTACGACCAGAGCGCCGAGGACACCCGCGCCACGACTTCGGTCGAGATCCGCAAGGGCCAGTCGCCCGCGGCCACGAGGATCATCGCGCACACCTGGAAGGCGGGCGCGCGCGCCGGCTGGTCACAGGTGCATGGGTCGATCACCGTCTTCAGCCGGGCCGAGCTGTTCACCGGCTCTGACCTGAACGCGGTCTCGGCCGGCTTCGAGCGCCAGATGATCCACGCGTATCACGCCAAGCCGGCCGCCGCGCCCGGCCCGCTGCCCGGCCAGCACGGATGGCTGCTCCAGGGCACGACCGTGTCACAGATCATCTCCACGCTCTACTCGCCCCGCCGCCAGGTCGCTGTCTATGGCTGGCAGCACGGCGACGTGCTGGCGATCGTGGTCGTGACCGGCCTGCCCCGCGACGGCGTGCTGCAGGCGGCGACCACGCTCGCGAACGCGCAGGACCAGAACATCGCGTTCGTCACCCGCGGCTGACCGCTTCGCCGCCGCCACCCGCCCGCGCGATCTCGATCACCAGCGCCGCCCACTGCCGGTTGCGCACGTCCACCCGCAGCGTCCGCCGGCCATCCGTTGCCGGGAAGGCGCGGAGCAGCGACCGCGCCCGCTCCGACAGCCCAGGCGGGTCGCCGCGAAGCTCGATCGTGGCCACCAGGTAGCCTTCGCGCCGCTCGACGGAGATGCCGGGGCGCCCCCGGCAGGCGTCCTCGACGTCGCGCAGAAAGGCCGGGTCGCTACTCGTCGGGGAGGTTCCGGTACTCCTCGACCGCGTCGGAGACCCACAGCCAGACGCCGATGGTGAGGATGATGGCGCCCATGGAGATGATCGTCATCCGCCACAGCCGTGAGTCCGGCACCAGTCCCACCAGCATCATGGCAGCGCCGAACGATGCGATCAGCGGCTGCGCCGAGGGCAGGGGTAGGTGGTAGGGGTTGTCGTCGTGCTCAGACATTGACGACGACCAGCCCGATCACGATGGTGCCGATGAACAGCAGCCCGACAGCGATGGCCAGCATCAGTCCCAGCCTGATGTTCGCGTTCGCGGTCTTCTTGTCCAGCATAGAGTGACTCGTTTCTAGAAGTTGATGCGGTCGATGCCGATCGCGGCGAACATCAGCGCCAGATAGGCAAGTGAGTAGAAGAACAGCCGGCGCGCGTTCGCGCGACTGGTGTCGCGCAGCAGACGCACGGCCAGCACCAGGAACCACCCGCCCAGCACGGCCGCGCTCAGCAGGTAGACCAGCCCGAACGTCTGCGACAGGTACGGCAGCAGCGACAGGCCGACCAGCAGCACGGTGTAGAGCAGGATCTGGCGGGCGGTCTCGTGGTCGCCGCGCACGACCGGCAGCATCGGCACGCCGGCCGCCGCGTAGTCGTCCTTCGCCAGGATCGCCAGCGCCCAGAAGTGCGGCGGTGTCCAATAGAACACCAGCGCGAACATGAACAGCGCCGCCAGGCCCACGTGCCCGGTCACGGCCGCCCAGCCGACCAGCGGTGGAACCGCGCCCGCGGCGCCGCCGATCACGATGTTCTGCGGCGTGCGGCGCTTCAGCCAGATCGTGTAGACGACCACGTAGAACAGTGCCCCGGAGAGCGCCAGCGCCGCGGTTAGCACGTTCACGTAGGCGGCCAGCACCGCCGTGGAGGCCACGATCAGCCCGATCCCGAAACCGGTGGCCGCGTCCACCGAGACGCGTCCGCTGGCGACCGGCCGCCCCGCCGTGCGGCGCATGCGGGCGTCGAGGTCGCGGTCGATCACATGGTTGAGGGCGCTGGCACCGCCCGACGACAGGCCCAGGCCGAACAGCGTCAGCACCGTCAGCCGCGCCGTCGGCAGCCCGTCGGCGGCGAACGCCATCGCGCCGTACGCCGTGATCAGGATCAGCAGCATGATCCGCGGCTTGGTCAGCGTGACGTAGTCGGCGACCACGCTTCGCAGCGGCGATCGCAGCGGGTGCGGTGCTGTTGCCATGCTCATCGCGTCACCCCGCCGCCTCCGCTGCCTCGGCGCGCAGGTCGGCCAGCGGCCGTTCGCTGCGGATCGGCGGCAGCAAGTCGAAGTTGTGCGCGGGCGGCGGCGAGCTGGTGTACCACTCGAGCGTGTTCGCCTGCCAGGGGTCGTCGCCGGCCACGCGTCCGTTGCGGAGCGACGTGAGGCAGTTGTAGACGATCAAGAGCACGCCCGCCGAGATCACGAACGAGCCCAGGGTGGCGATCTCGTTCATGCGCTCCCAGCCGGGGTGCTGTGGGTAGCTGGAGATACGGCGCGGCATTCCGGAAAGCCCCATGGCGTGCATGGGGAAGAAGGTCATGTTGAAGCCCACGAACAGCACCCAGAAGCTCCAGATGCCGAGGCTGCGGTTGAGCATACGGCCGGTCATCTTCGGATACCAGTAGTGCAGGCCACCCATCACGGCGAACACCGGGATCGATCCCATCACGTAGTGGAAGTGGGCGACCACGAAGTAGCTGTCGGTGACCTGCAGGTCGATCGAGAAGATGGCCAGGAAGACGCCCGACAGGCCGCCGATCATGAATAGCAGGATGAAGCCAATCGCGAACAGCATCGGCGGCTCGTAGCGGATCCGGCCCATCCACAGTGTGCCGATCCAGTTGAAGATCTTGACGCCGGTGGGCACCGCGATCGCCAGCGAGGCGACCATGAACCAGATGTCGACCGGCGTCGAGAATCCGACCGCGAACATGTGGTGGCCCCAGACCAGGAAGCCCAGGAACGCGATCGCCGCAATCGAGTAGACCAGCGCCTTGTAGCCGAAGATCGGCTTGCGCGAGAACACCGGCAGGATCTCCGAGATCATGCCGAACCCGGGCAGCGCCACCACGTACACCTCGGGGTGCCCGAAGAACCAGAAGAAGTGCTGGTAGAGGACCGGGTTGCCGCCGTTCGCGGTGAAGAAGTGCGTGCCGTAGTTGCGGTCGAGCAGCAGCATCGTCAGCGCGGCCGACAACACCGGCAGGGCGGCCACGATCATGATCGAGTAGAAGTCGATGCACCAGGTGAACAACGGCATCCGCGTCAGCCGCATGCCGGGCGCGCGCATGTTGTGGATCGTGCAGATGAAATTGATCGCGCCCAGGATCGACGACAGCGACAGGATGTGCAGGCCCACGATCCAGAAGTCGATCCCGTGGCCGGGCGAGATTATCGACAGCGGCGGGTAGCCGGTCCAGCCGGCATCCGGGGCGCCGCCGAACGCGAAGCTCGAGTACATGACCATGCCGCCGAAGAACAGCAGCCAGAACGAGGCGGCGTTCAGCTTCGGGAAGGCCATGTCGCGGGCGCCGATCTGGAGCGGCACCATGTAGTTGCCGAACGCGGCCATCACCGGCACCACGAACAGGAACACCATCGTGGTGCCGTGCATCGTGAAGATCTGGTCGTAGGTCTCGGCCGAGACGACGGTGCCGCTGGCTGTCTCCAGCTGCAGCCGGATCACCAGCGCCATCAGTCCGCCGGTGAGGAAGAAGAACATCGTCACCAGCAGGTAGAGCAGGCCGATCCGTTTGTGATCGACGGTCGTGATCCAGGAGCGCAGCGTCGAGCCGCTCGGGGTGGGGAACGCCTGTGCCGGGGTTGCCGCCGTGGCCATCTAGGTTGTCGCCTTGGTCGACATGTACTTGAGGTAGTCCTCCTTGGACAGCACGCGCACGACGATGGTCATGGTGGCGTGCCCGGATCCGCAGAACTCCGCGCACTGGCCGTCGTAGTTGCCGATCCTGTCAGCCTGGAACCAGGTGTGGGTGATGCGGTTGGGGAACACGTCCTGCTTCTGCCCGAGCTGCTCCACCCAGAAGTCGTGCACCACGTCCCTGGAGTGCATGTTCAGGTGGATCGGCGTGTCGACCGGAACCACCAGGGTGTTCGGCCCGGCCGGGTGCTTGCCGTCGGGGTACGTGAACGTCCAGGAGTACTGCTGCGCCGTCACCCCGATCTGCATCGCGCCCTTGGGCACGTCCTCCACCTTCGGCAGCTTGTAGAACGTGAACGCGGACAGGCCGACCAGGATCAGGATCGGGACGATCGTCCAGCCGATCTCGAGCCTGGTGGAGCCGCGCACCTGCGGCGGATCCGGGTACTCGCGGCCGGGCCGCGCCCGGAACCGGATCGCCGAGTAGATCAGCCAACCGCCCACCAGCACGAAGATGGTGATGGTCACGCCCAGCACCGCCCGGTAGGTGCTGTCGATGCTCTGTGCGTTCGGCGAGTCCGGCTGGTTGAGGGTCGCCGTCCCGGCCAGCGCCGGCTGGGCGAGGGTCAGTGCGACCAGCACTCCGAGCGGGGCTGCGGCGAGGAACCAGCGGCGGCGGCGATGCGTTCGGGTCACAGGCGCCCGGATTCTACAAGCGGCGCCGCGATGGTGTAGACGTGACCGGCGTCACTCAGCCGGCGGATCAGGCGGGGGCGGGGGAGAGGACGGCGATCCGGGCCGCCGCTTGGGCGCGGCCGGCGTCGCCGGGGTGGGCGCGGCACCCTCGCTGAACGCGGCCCCCAGGCCCGCGATGGCGCCCATCGCGTTGGCCGCCCCGCTGGGCAACAGCATCAGCTTGTTGGAGTCGCCGTCGGCCACCGCCGGCAGCGCCTCGAGGTACTTGTAGCCGAGCATGTCGGATGGTGCGATGCCCGTCTCGGCGACGGTCTTGAACACCGTCGCAAGCGCCTCCGCCTCACCCTGCGCGCGCAGGGCCCTGGCCTGCTTCTCGCCCTCGGCGCGAAGGATGTTCGACTGCTGATCGGCCTCGCCGTTCAGGATCGCGGCCTGGCGCAGGCCCTCGGCGCGTAAGATTGCCGACTGCTTCTCGCCCTCGGCCGAGAGGATCGCCGCCCGCTTGGCGCGGTCGGCCCGCATCTGCTGCTCCATGGCCTCCTGGATCGAGCGCGGCGGGTCGATGCTCTTCAGCTCTACCCGCGTCACGCGGACGCCCCACTTCTCAGTGGCCTCGTCCAGCACGATCCGCAGCTGGGTGTTGATCTCGTCGCGGCTCGTCAGCGTCCCCTCCAGCGTCATCGACCCCACCACGTTACGCAGCGTGGTGATCGCGAGCTGCTCCATGGCGATCAGCACGTTGGCCACCTCATAGGTGGCCCGGAACGGGTCGGTGACCTGGTAGTAGACGACCGTGTCGATGCCGATCGTGACGTTGTCCTGCGTGATGACGGGCTGAGGCGCGAACGCCTGCACCGTCTCGCGCATGTCGACGACTGCCGTGATCCGGTCGAGCATGGGCAGGATCAGATGCAGGCCGGGAGGCAGCGAGGCACGGTACTTGCCCCAGCGCTCAACGATGCCGACGCGGGCTTGCCGGACGACTCGCACGGACGAGGCGACCAGGATCACCGCGAACAGCGCCAGCACGAGAGCCACGATCAGGGGTGCCATCAGGTCTCCTTCGGGAGTTCGGTACGGTCGTCGGGGGCCGCGATCACGAGCGCGGTGACGCCCTTGATCTCGACCACCTCGATACGGGTGCCAAGGGCGATCGGTTCGTGCTCGAAGTAGCTGCGCGCCGACCAGGTCTCGCCGCCCAGCTTGACCTGGCCTGCCTCCAACTCGCCGATCGCTGTGGTGACAACGCCGATGCGGCCGCGCATGGCATCGACGCCGCTGGGCACCGCCGGGGTGTCGGAACCAGCGATCCGAAGCAGCGCCGGGCGTGTGAGCACGAGCGTGCCGACACCGAGCAGGCCGAAGGCGATGATCTGAAGCGCCACGGGGATGCCGAGCAGCGCCAGCACCGCGACGATTGCGGCGGACACCGCGAAGTAGATCGTGAAGAACGAGGACGTGGTGGCTTCGACGGCGAGCATGGCCACCGCCACCACCACCCAGATCGCCCATGCAGGTAGATCCATGCATGTAGCTTATGCGTGCCGGGGGTCGTGCGCCTGCCGCGGTGCGCGCTACGGTGCCGCTCGATGAGCATCGAGCAGATCACCGACGACGCCGGCCTCGCCTCGCTGCTGGCCGACGCCCGCGGTGAGGGACGCTGCGCGCTGGACACCGAGTTCGTTTGGGAGCGCACCTACGCGCCGGTGCTGTGTCTCGTCCAGATCGCCACCGCCGAGCGCCTGGCCGTCGTCGACCCTTTGCGGGGAGCGCCGCTGGAGCCCGTTGCCGAGCTGGTCGCCGACGGGTCGGTGGTCAAGGCGATGCACGCTCCAGGCGCCGACCTGACCGGCCTTGCCCTGCACTTCGGCACCGGTGCCGCGGCCGTGTTCGACACCCAGCTGGCGGCCGGCTTCGCGGGGCTGGGCGGCTCGCTGTCGCTGGAGCGGATGCTCGATCAGACCCTGGGCGTGCGGCTGAAGCACGCCGAGGGCTTCACCGACTGGTCGAAGCGGCCGCTGACGGCGACTCAGGTTGCCTACGCAGGCGACGACGTGCGGCACCTGCTGGCGGCGATGGACGCGCTGCTGGAGCGGCTGCGCAGCCAGGGCCGCGACCGCTGGGCGGACGAGGAGATGGAGCGGCGCTACGGGCCGGAGGCGCAGCTGGTGCAGGATCCCGATCAGGCCTGGCGCCGCGTGGCGGGCCGCGGCAAGCTGCGCGGCGAGCAGCTGGTGGCACTGGTCGCGGCGGCCGCCTGGCGCGAGCGAGAGGCGCGGCGGCGTGACATTCCCACCAGCTGGCTGGTGCGTGACCCGACCCTGATCGAGCTGGCCCGGCGGCGGCCGCGCACGGTCGAGGAGGCACGGGCGGTGCGCGGCCTGCAGCTGAAGAACGGCCCCCAGCTGGACGGGCTGCTGACCGTCCTGGCCGAGGCCGACGGCCCCGCGCCGGAGCGGGCCGCCGAGCTGCCCGCCGAGCTTCGCAACCGCATCAAGGTGGTGCTGCCGCTGGCCAGCTCGGTGCTGCAGGCGGTCTGCGCCGAGGCCGGCATCGCATCCGAGCTGGTGGCGACACGCGACGATCTGGAGTCCCTGATCCGGGTGGTCGCAGAGGGCGGCGACGACCATCCGCTGCTGCGCGGCTGGCGTCGAGAGCTGGCCGGCGACGAGCTGCTGCGGCTACTGCGCGGCGAGGTGGCGCTGCGCGTGCTGCCGGGCCCGCCGCACGTGGCCGGGCGTGCCGGCTGACACCGGCCGCGCCCGCCCGGCGATCGCCCTGTTCCTGGGCGCGTCGGCGATGTTCGCAAACATGTACGCCACGCAGGCGATCCTGCCCGAGATCGAGCACGGCCTGAACGTCTCGCCCTCGGCGGCCGGCCTCTCCATCACCGTGGTGGTGTTGGGTGTGGCCTTCGGAGGCTGGGTGCATGGCCCGTTGTCCGACCGCGTCGGCCGCGCCCGCGTCATGATCGCCTCGGCGGCGCTGCTGGTGGTGCCGACGGCGTTGCTCGGCCTGGCGCCCAACCTCGCCGTGCTGTTGCTGTTGCGCGGCGTCCAGGGGCTGCTGATGCCGGGCCTGCTGGTGGTGGCGGTGCCGTACGTGTCGGAGCGGTTCGCGGGCCGCAGCGTCGGTGTTGCCATGGGCGCGTACACCTCGTCGCTTGTGTTCGGCGGCTTCGTGGGACGGGTGGGGACGGCGCTGGTGGCCGACGTTTGGGGCTGGCGCCTCGCGTTGTCTCTCCTGGCATTCCCGACCGCTCTGGGCGCGCTCACGATGTGGCGGTGGCTGCCGCGCGACCGCCCCGCCCACAGCGGCCGTCGGCTGGGCGGCGTGGTCGCCTCACATCTGCGCAACCGCCGGCTGCTGACTAACGCGCTCTGCGCTGCCACCGTGTTCTTCGGCTTCGTCGGCATCTTCACCTACGGCACCTACCGGCTCACATCCCCCGAGATCGGCCTGGGCCTGGCCGGCGCCGGTCTGGTCTACGGCGTGTGGCTGGTGGGCATCGCGGTGCCCGTGGTGGGCGGCCTGGCGCAACGGATGGGCCCGCAGCGGCTGCTGCCGGGGCTGGTTTCGATGTCGCTGGCCGGCTGCCTGCTGACGCTGGTCGACTCGCTGCCGGTGGTGGTGGCGGGGCTGGGACTGATGGCCTTCGCGATGTTCTCGACCGTCACCACCTGTCAGCTGCTGATCCCGCGCCTGGTCGACCACCACCGCGGCACGGCCACCAGCCTGCACCTGACGCTCTACTACCTCGGCGGCGCGCTGGGCGCCTACCTTCCCGGGCTGTGGCTGGACGCCGGCTGGAGCCGGCTGGTCATGGTCTGCGCGGCCTCGATCGGTTGCGGTTTGGTGGCCGCGCTGGCGCTGCGGGTGGCGCCGGCCGCTCGCTCGCTGCCCGCGTAACGATCCACCCGACTCGCCAGACTCAGGCAGAATCGTGCTGATCATGACCGAACCTCCCGCCCCGACTGCGTTCGCCGGCCTGTCACCGGACGAGCGCCGGCTGGTCGAAGCGCTGCGCGCACGTGACGAGGACGGATTCATGGAGCTGATCGACCGGTATCAGGCCTCACTGGTGCGCGTCGCCATGATGTACGTGGGGTCGCGCGCCGTCGCCGAGGACGTGGTGGCGGAGACGTGGCTGGGCGTGCTGCGCGGGATCGACGGGTTCCAGGGCCGCTCCTCGCTGCGCACCTGGATCTACCGGATCCTCACCAACACCGCCAAGACGCGCGCGCAGCGCGAGCGGCGGAGCATCCCGTTCGCGTCGCTCGGCGACGTCGACGACGGCCCCGCGGTCGAACCCGATCGGTTCCTGCCGCCGGGAGACCCCGCCGTCGGGGCGTGGGCCTCGCCGCCGCGCAGCTGGGACGGCCTGCCCGAGGCGACGCTGCTGAGCGCCGAAACGCGGTCCGTGATCGACGCCGCGATCGAGCAGCTCCCGCCGACCCAACGCGAGGTGATCCGGCTGCGCGACGTCGAGGGCTTCTCGTCGGGCGAGGTGCGCGCGCTGCTGGAGCTGAGCGAGACCAACCAGCGGGTGCTGCTGCACCGTGCCCGCTCGAAGGTGCGGGCCGCGCTCGAGCGCTATCTGTCGGAGGAAATCGCGTGAGCGTCGACATCGCCCCCATCGCCTGCCGTGAGCTGGTCGAGCTGGTCACCGACTACCTCGAGGGCGCGCTGTCGCCGGAGCAGCACGCGCGCTTCGAGAACCACATCGCCGGCTGCGACGGCTGTACCACCTACCTGGAGCAGATGCGCGAGACGATCCGCCTCACCGGGACGCTGCGCGAGCACCAGTATCTCGCCCGACGCACGAGCCGCGCTGCTGCACGCCTTCCGCGGCTGGGCGTCGGGTTGAGCTCCGCACCCGCCGCTCAGCGGGTCAGCGCCCCCACCTCGCGGCAGACGTGCAGGGTGAAGTCGAGCCCGTAGGCGAGGTCGTCCACGTGCAGACGCTCGTCGCGGTTGTGGATCCCCGACGACAGCACCTCACTGGGGGTATGGCGGCAGGGCCACAGGCCGTAGGCGGCCGTGCCGTAAGCCTGCCGCACGAAGTGCGAGTCGGTGAAGCCCGTGGACACCATCGGCAGCAGCTGCGCCCCCGGGTCGTGCTGATCGAAGAAGCTCTGGCAGATCCCGAACAGCGGCGTGTCGACCGAGGCAACGGTGCCGCCCACGGGCGCTTCCAGGAACTCGATCTCGTACGGCAGGTCGTCGCCCAGCGCCGCCCGCAGCTCTCGCTCGAGCGTGTCCGGGGTGTCGCCGGGCAGGATGCGGCAGTCGCACTCGACCGACGCGCGGCCCGGCATCACGTTGCGTGCGCTCGACCCCACCAGGCGCGTGGGGGCGATGGTGATGCCGAACAGCGCCGGGATCACCTCGGGAAAGCTGCTGTGCAGCGTGGCCGCCCGCTCCAGCGCTGCGTCCAGGTCGTCCGCGTCGAACGGGCCGATCAGCGCCTCGAGCATCGCCCGCGTCTCCGGCAGCAGCCGCCGCTCCGGCCGGTAGGCGGCCAGCCGCTTGATCAGCGTGGCCAGACGCGGCACGGCGTTCGCGCCCGCATTCGGGGTGGAGGCGTGGCCGGCCTCGCCCAGCGCTGTGACCAGCGCGGCCAGGCAGCACTTCTCGCCGACGCAGATCGGCACGAACACTCGCCCGTCCGACAGCACCGTGCGATCGCCGCCGCCCTCGTTGATGGCGAAGTCGGTGGCCAGGTCGGGACGTTCGCCCACCAGCCAGACCATGCCGACCGGATGGGTTCCGTCCTCCTCGTCGGCCTCGGCGATGTAGACCAGATCGCCGTTGGGCTGGAAGCCCTCGCGCGCGAGCACCGCCATCGCCACCGCGCGCGTCGCCGTCTCGTTCTTCATGTCCACCGTGCCGCGTCCCCACAGGTACCCGTCGTCGTCGACGTCGCCGGAGAAGGGGCCGTGCTGCCAGTCCTGTGCGTCGGCCGGCACCACGTCGGTATGGCCGAGCAGCGCCAGCGACGGGCCGGTGCCCTTGCCGGGGATGCGGGCCACCAGGTTGGCGCGATCGGGGTCGCGGGCGACCAGCTCGCACTCCAGGCCGTTGGCCTCGAGGTAGCGCTTCAGCACCAGCGCGGCCGGCGTCTCGTTGCCGGGCGGGTTGGAGCTATCGACGCGGACGAGGTCGCGCGTGAGGCTGATCGCCTCCTCGTGCAGAGCGGTATCGATCATGGCGAGGCAGACTAGCCTTTGCGCGGGAGGCCGGCGCAGGCCAATATTCAGCCATGGCGAGCTGGCGCTCCCTATGGCTGATGCGGTTTCTATTCACGTGGCTCGTGAACACCGTGGCGCTGGGAGTGGCCGCCTGGCTGGTGGGAGACGTCAGCTACGACAGCTACGGAGCGCTGGCGCTGGCCGGCCTCGTATTCGCGGCTGTCAACACCTTCATCAAGCCGGTGCTGGTGGTGCTCGGCATCCCGTTCATCATCGTGACGCTCGGCATCGGACTGTTCCTGATCAACATGGGCATCGTCTGGCTGACTGCCTGGTTGGTGCCGGGCTTCGACGCCTCCGGGTTCTGGCAGATCGCCAAGGCCGCGATCGTGATCTGGTTCACCAACATGGTGCTGAGCGGGTTCTGGCCCGACCGCCGCCGCGGTGGCGCCTTCGTGGTGACGGGCTACCGCGAGTACTAGCTCAGGCGTGCATGACGAGGTCGCGCTCCGGCGCGATCCCCCAGCGCTCGGCAACCGACCGCAGGTCGTCGTCGAGCGGCCACGCATCGGCCCGGGGCTCGCCCTCATGGACGGGTGAGCCGCCCTTCAGCGCCATGCTGCCGGCGTTGTCGCCGACAGCGTCGATCTCGGCCAGCTCCGCACCGGTCAGCGGCGAGACCGCCGGCACCGCGGCCAGCTCCAACCGCTTCTGCTCGACCGGCCTGGCGTCGCTCCCGGCTTCCTGGATCAGCGTCGGCACTACGCAGGACACGGCCGGCTGTGCCAGCGTCCAGGCCGCCGCAAGCTGCAGCGGCGTGAGGCCGTGGCGCTCCCCGATCGGCCGGACCCGGTCGAGCTTGCCGCGGGCGCTGCCGACCCACCCGGCCGGGCGGTGGCGGCGGTGGTCGTACTCGACGAACTGCCCCTCGTCCAGCACGTCGTCCCAGAACACGCCGCCGTAGTCGACGACCCGCGCCAGCACCCGCACGCCGGCCCGCTCGCAGGCCGGCAGCGCCAGCCGCGCCGGCCACGGCTCGAACGGGTTCAGGATCAGCATCGCCCAGTCGATCCGGTCGCCGAACCGCTCCAGGCACGAGATCACGTCCAGCGTGAACCCGTTGGCCGGCCCCGGGGCGACTCCGATGGCCGCGGTCAGACCGGCGTCGCGCAGCCCGGCCATCGCGTCCCACACGAGCGGCGAGCTGTAGCCGGTGTGGTCGGGGTTGTGCAGCATCAGCAGGTCGAAGCGGTCGGTGCCGCAGCGTTCGAGGCTGGCCTCGGCCGCGGCGCGCAGGTAGTCCCCGTACTGCTGCGGCCCGCGCAGCGCCGGGTCGGTGAAGCGGGGGTAGCCCTTGGCGCCGGCCCGCTGACCGGTGGTGAAGTCGTGGCCGATCATGCCCACCAGGCGATAGCCGTCGCGGTCGAGCCCGCCCAGCGCGCGCCCGACGTCACGATCGGCCTCTCCGGCCCCGTACGCGTCGGCGGTGATGACGGTGCCGATGTCATCGCCCGGGCGCAGCAGCTCGGTCAGGCGCTCGCGCCCCACCGGCACGCCGAAGTGCATGTGCACACCGCCGCTCCAAGCGCCGAGTGCCGCCTGTCCCAGGTCGGTCATTGCGTCAGAGTAGCCGCGGCGCCGTAGAGTACGCTTGGGCGGACGTGCCCTCGTAGCTCAGGGGATAGAGCGCGGCTCTCCTAAGGCCGGCGTCGCAGGTTCGAATCCTGCCGAGGGCATGACCGATTCGGTTGCCCGCTCGGCCTCTGGCATGCCCGTCAGCGGAGCTGGACGCGCTTGTTGACCGCGTCGGTCATGGCGCGCGACCAGAGGTACAGGAAGCAGATGGCTGCGAGAAGGCCCATGGGCAGCCAGAGGGCGCCGGCACCGCCTGTGATCACGTGCCCGACCACGATCGACGCCGTGAGCAGTGTCGTGGTGCCGGCAAAGAGGAGTCCACCGGCGATCAGCAGCAGCGTCGTCATGCCGCGACCGCGGCGGCCGAGCAGCACCCGAATCGTCCCCGCGCTCAGCGCGATTCCAACCATTGCCAGGACGACGAGCGACACAACGAGCGATGTTCCGCCCCCGCCACACCCGGCTCCCGAGCTGCTGCACGCGTCGCTGAAACCGGACAGTGCCGAAGCCAGAATCAGAAGACCCATCCCCGCCGCCGCCAGACAGCTGACGAACACCCCGCCCACGCCCGCGGCGAACATCCTTCCGAACGACGTCATCTCACCCATGCAGGTTTCTATCGGCGCGTCGAGTGTCACCCCCAAGCAAGCGGCATTCCAGCAGATCGAGTCTGTCCGGTTGATAGCAAGTTACAGAGTGGTTTCCTTTGAACTTTTGCGAATATGGCCTGATATACTTCGAATATGATCAAATATCTCCCAATATATCAGGCTTCCAAGCCACCCCGCCCTCGCCGTGAGAGCGAGCGCGACTACCTGATTCGCATGGCGCGTGTGCACGACCGCGAGGAACGTCGCGGCAAGCGCCGCGGCGTCCTTCGCCGCATCATCCGCGGCCGAGCTGCCTGACCGGCAGCCGGCTGCGGCACCGCTACTCCGTCGAGATGAACACGCTCTTCAGCTCGGTGTTGTGCTCGAGCGCGTGCATCCCCAGCTCCTTGCCGACGCCCGACTGCTTGTAGCCGCCGAACGGCATTTGGACGAACACGCTCGAGTTCGTGTTCACGCCCAGCACGCCGGTGCGCAGCGCCCGTGCCACCCGCAGCTGGCGGGCCCCGTCGCGCGTCCACAGCGATCCTGACAGACCGTAGGGCGTGTCGTTGGCGATCGCGATCGCCTGCTCCTCCGTGTCGAACCCGATCACGCCCACGACCGGGCCAAAGATCTCCTCGCGGGCGACCGTCATCTGGTTGCTGACGTCCTCCAGCACGGCCGGGCGCAGGAAGAACCCCGACTCGAGGTCGCCGCCCGGCCGGTCACCGCCCGTGACGATCCGGGCTCCCTCGGCCACGCCCGTCGCGATGTAGCCCTCCACGGTGTCGCGCTGGCCGGCCGAGATCATCGGCCCCACCTGCGTCTCGGGCAGCTCGGGCATGCCCACGCGGATCGCGGCGGTGGTGGCGGCATATCGCTCGACCAGCTCGTCCTTGACCGATCGCTGGACGATCAGGCGCGACCGCGCGCAGCAGTCCTGGCCGCAGTTCTCGAACACCGCGAACGGCGCCAGCGCGCCCACCTTCTCGATGTCGGCGTCCTCGAAGACGACGCAGGCCGACTTGCCGCCCAGCTCCAGCGTGACCCGCTTGATGGTCGCCGCCGCCGCGCGGGCGATGCCGGCGCCGACCTCCGTGGAGCCGGTGAATCCGATCTTGCCGACATCGGGATGCGCAACCAGCGCACCGCCGACCGTGCCGCCCGGGCCCGGCACCACGTTCAGGGCGCCGTCCGGAAGCCCGGCCTCGGCCGCCAGCTCCGCGTAGCGGAGCACTGACAGCGGCGTCAGGCTGGCCGGCTTCAGGACGACGGTGTTTCCGGCCGCCAGCGCCGGGGCGATCTTCCAGTTGGCGATGTTGAGCGGGAAGTTCCAGGGCGTGATCAGCCCGACCACGCCGATCGGCTCACGGAACGTCATCGCCACGCCGTCGCGCTCGACCGGAACCGTGTTGCCGAAGAACTTGTCCACGGCACCCGCGTAGTAGCGGATCACGTCGATGATCATCGACAGCTGGCCGCGTGCGTCGGAGATCGGCATGCCGACGTTCCGGCACTCCAGCAGCGCCAGCTGTTCGGCGTGCTCTTCGACCAGGTTCGCGAAGCGGTGCATCGTGCGGCCGCGCGTGACCGGCGACAGCGAGCCCCACTGCTCGTAGGCGGTGACCGCCGCGGCCACCGCGCGGTTGACGTCCTCGAGGCCGGCCTCGGCAATGGTCGCCAGGTGCGTGCCGGTGGCCGGGTTCAGCACCTCGAAGCTGCGGCCCTCGGCCGCCTCCTTGCGCTCACCCGCGATCAGCAGGCCCTCTGTGACGGTGGTGGACATTGGTGCTCCTTTCCGGGCGGCTACATCCGCTCGAAGCCTCGGAACCGCTCCCAGTCGGTGACGGCGGCGTCGAACGTGCGCTGTTCCATCCGAGCGTAGTGCAGGTAGTGGTCCACCACGTCTGAGCCGAACGCCTCCCGCGCCATCTCCGATCCCTCAAGGAGCTCGATGGCGTCACGCAGCGAGCCGGGGATGCGGCGACGGTGCTTGGCGTCGTAGGCGTTGCCGGAGTAGGCATCCTCGAGCGGGAGCTGCTCCTCGATGCCGCGCAGGCCGGCTGCGATGATGGCCGCGAAGGCCAGGTAGGCGTTGCAGTCGGCGCCCGGCATCCGGTTCTCGAGGCGCAGGCCGTTGCCGTGCCCGACCACGCGAAAGGCGCAGGTGCGGTTGTCGGTGCCCCAAACCAGCGTGGTGGGAGCGAACGAGCCCCACGCGAAGCGCTTGTAGGAGTTGATGTTGGGCGCGAAGAAGTACGTCAGCTGCTCCGTGTAGGCCAGCTGGCCGGCGATGAAGTGGCGGAAGGTGTCGCTCATGCCGTGCCCGTCTGCGGACGGGAACAGGCTCCCGCTCCCGTCCCAGAGGCTGCAGTGGATGTGGCACGAGTTGCCCTCGCGCTCGTCCCACTTGGCCATGAACGAGATCGAGCTCTGGTGCTGCCAGGCGATCTCGCGGGCGCCGTTCTTGTAGATGACGTGGTTGTCGGCCATCGTCAGCGCGTCGGAGTAGCGGAAGTTCACCTCGTGCTGGCCGAAGTTGCACTCGCCTTTCGAGTCCTCCACCGGGATGCCGGCACCGGTCATGCCCATGCGGATCGGCTTCAGCACGTCCTCGACCACGGTGGTGCCGAAGATCGAGTAGTCGACGTTGTAGTGGTTGGCCGGCGTCAGGTCGTGGTAGCGCTTGGCACGGGCCTCATCGTAGCTGTCGCGGAACAGCATGAACTCGAGCTCCGATCCGATGTTGGCCGTCCATCCGCGCTCGGCCAGCCGGTCGAGCTGGCGGCGCAAGACTTGCCGAGGCGAGGCCACGACCGGCTTTCCGTCCTGCCACTCGAGGTCGGCGATCACCAGGGCGGTGCCGGGTAGCCAGGGCAGCCGCCGGACAGTGGCCATGTCAGGGCGGAACACGAAGTCGCCGTAGCCGGTGTCCCACGAGGCCATCTCGAATCCCTGCACCGGGGTCATGTCGACGTCGACGGTGAGCAGGTAGTAGCAGCCCTCCGCGCCGTGGTCGGCGATGTCCGACATGAAGAAGGGCGCGTGTAGACGCTTGCCCATCAGCCGGCCCTGCATGTCGGTCATGACCAGCAGCACCGTGTCGATGGCGCCGTCTGCGACCTCGCTGCGTAGCTCGTCCAGTGTCACCGTTGCCGTCCCCTCGCTTCGCGGGTTCCGTGGATCCGGGCCATTCATATACTCCTGCTGGTATGGACCGCAACCGGCCCCTGATCGGCATCACAGCCTATGAGGTGCCCGCGAGCTTCTCGCACTGGCACGACATGCCGGCCGTGATGGTGCCCGCCGCCTACGCGCAGTCGGTGGTCGCGGCCGGTGGGCTGCCGGTCGTGATCCCGCCGGTCGAGGGCACCGCCGCCCTGCTCAACCAGCTGCAGGGGCTGGTGCTGAGCGGCGGCCCCGACCTCGACGCCGGCCTCTACGGTGAGCAGCAGCACGCCGATACGCTGGGCGTGATCGCGCACCGCGATCGCGCCGAGCTGGAGCTGCTGGCGGGCGCGCTCGACCGCGATCTGCCGGTGCTCGGGATCTGCCGCGGCATGCAGCTCCTGAACGTACAGCGCGGCGGCAGCCTGCACCAGCACCTGCCCGAGATCGTGGACGGTTCGCTGCACAAGGCGGCGCCCGGCACGTTTGCGCTGCACCCCGTTGCGATGGAGCCGGGCTCGCGGTTGGAGGCGTTGCTGGGGCCGTCAGTGGAGGTGCACTCGTGCCACCATCAGGCTCCCGACCGAATCGGCGAGGGCCTGGCGGTCACGGCACGGGCACCGGACGCCGTGGTGGAGGGCGTCGAGCTGGTCGGCGCGCGGTTCTGCATCGGCGTCCTGTGGCACCCGGAGGAGCACGCCGAGCATGGCGGTCCGCTGTTCCAGGGGCTGGTGGCCGCTGCCCAGCCGGCCGCTGCCGTCAATTAGCTTCGCCGCGCCGCCCGGATCGCCTCGATCAGCTCGTCCAGCCCGACACCCTTCTTGAGGCAACTGGTGGCGCCCGCGGCCAGGGCGGCCTCGATCATCTGCGGCTCGTCGTAGGCGGAGAGCACCACCACCGGCATCGCCCACACCGACTGCGCGATCCGCTCCGTCGCCTCGATTCCGTCCACGTTGGGCATGCGCATGTCCATCACGACAACATCCGGCGTTGTCTCCTCGGCCAATCCCACCGCCTCGGCGCCGTCGCTGGCCTCGGCCACCACCTTCATCCCGGCCTCCGCGAGCGCGTCGCGAAGGACGCCTCGCAGCAGGGCGTTGTCCTCCGCGATCAGGATACGGATCGACTCGCTCACGTGGCCGCCAAGCCTATGCGCTGCATATGCCGCGGTGCAACAGCGGCGCAGCTCGTGGAATCAACCATCTAGCCCCCATAGAGCTGCTCCACGCGTTGCTGCGCCCACGCGGCCGCCTCGGGCGGGGAGCTGCCGCCGCTCCGAGCCAGGCAGTAGAGCGCGCAGAACGAGTCTCCGGCACCGGTCGGGTCTGCGAACCGCCGGCCCGAGCCGACCAGGCGGTGCTCGGTGCCGTCGGCCGTCACCCTGCAACCTCGCTCGGCCATCGTCACCAGCAGCTCCGGCACGGTGAGCGGGCCTGATGCGCCGGCCTCGGCGTTGTTCAGCTTGAGCGCGGTCACCCCCTCCACCCACCCCGGGTCGATCGGGCCCAGGTGCACGGGGCCGATCCGGCTGCCGCGGGCCAGCCCCTGGGCGTCCAGACAGATCCTGTGGCCGGCGCCGGCCAGAAGCGCGATCGACTCGGGCGGGAAGTCGCCGCCGGTCTGGCCGCCCAGGACCACCCACTCGCACCCGCGCAACCGGGGCAGCAAGGCCGCGGTGCGATCTGCGCCGAGCGGCTCGGGCAGCGACAGGATCGACTGGCGCGTGGCCCCGGCGGTGTGGTCGAGGTAGGACACCAGGCTGCCGGTCTCGATCGCCACCGGCTCGGCCCCGGCCGCCCGCAGCGCCCGCGCCGCGTAGAGCGGCGAACCGCCCTGCCGTCGCAGGATGCTGCCGTCGGCCTGCACGATCTGGTCGCTGGCCGTCGCACCCAGCACCCCCACCCGGATCGTGGTCACGGCAGCGGCGCGGTCAGCGCGACCACCGCCGGATCCTGGCCGGTCACCTCGAGCGTGCCGCCGATCCGCACCGCCCGCTCGTGCAGCAGCAGCGCCACGGCCGGGTCGCGATCGCCGCCGCCGCGGGTCTCGATGCGCAGCCGCAGCGAGCGATGGCCCTGGGTCAGCTCGATCGCAACGGACGTTGCTCCAGCCCGGACGGCGCTAACCGCGGTCTCCCGCGCGATCATGTAGACGGCCGCGTCATGGGCGTTGTCGCGCGAGGATCGCTCGGCCGGCGCCGTCAGCTGCGCCGCCACGCCGTGCTCGTCCTGCAGCGTCTCGGTCAGCGCCGCGAGCGCCTGCACCAGACCGCTCTGCTCGAGCGCGACTGGATGCAGGCTGCCGCTCAGGCGCCGCAGCTCATCAGCCGCCTCCATGGCCAGCTGCTGCAGCCGCTCCAGCGTGCGCCCGGCCTGCTCGGTCTGGCCCGTCTCCAGCGCGTGCTGGGCGCCGTCGGCGAGCAGCCGGATCGCGGTCATCAGCTGCTGGGGCCCGTCGTGCAGTCGGCCTGCGATCTCCTGCCGCTCCCCGTCGATGGTGAGCAGCACGTGGTCGAGCAGGACGTCGCGGCCCTGCGGCTGTGCTCGGCGGCCCAGGCGCATCGGCTAGATGGCTGAATCGATCATCTAGTCGATCAGCGCGTAGCGGAGCGCAAGGGCCACGGCCTGCGTGCGGGTGTCGGCCTCGAGCTTGGTCATGGCGTTGCGGACGTGCGTGCGCACGGTCTCGGGGCTGATGAACAGGCGCGATGCGATCTCCGGGTTCGAGAACCCGTTGGCAAGCAGGCCCAGGATCTCACGCTCCCGTGTTGACAACGCCGGCAGACGCTCCGTTGCCTTCGGTGACACCAGCTCCGACGCGAGGGTCGGGTCGACGTAGGCACCGCCCTCGGCCACGCGCTTGACGGCGCGCACGATGTCGTCGGGCGGCGCATCCTTCAGCACGTACCCGCGGGCACCGCAGTCGAGCCCTTCGGCCAGCAGCCCGCGCTCGCCGAACGCGGTGTAGAGGATCACGGCCATGCCCGGATGCGCGGCCGTGATCCGGCGCGTGGCCTCGAATCCGTCCATACCGCGCATCCGCACGTCCATCAGGATCACATCGGGCCGCCGGCGGTCGGCCATCTCGATTGCGGCGTCGCCGTTCGAGCTCTCGCCGATCACGGCGATCTCGCGATCACGGGCGAGTATCATCTTGACTCCCTCGCGCACCGCCGCGTGGTCGTCAACCACGAGCACCCGCACCTGCTCGGTCCCACGTGCGTTGGCCTTCTCCGCTTCCTGGCTGGAGCTCATGGCCCTCCGTACTGTATCCCCGGGGAACGATTGGAAACAGCCTTGCGTACAATCGCCCCCATGTCAACTGCGCGCCGTACGGCGCTTCTGTCATTTCTGGCGGCCCTTGCTCTCGTTGCCACGAAGCTCGTGGTGGGGCTGGCCACGTCAAGCCTCGGCATCCTGGCCGAGGCCCTCCACTCCGGCTTCGACGCCGTCGCCGCGCTGCTCTCGCTGTACGCGGTGGGCGTCGCCGAGCGGCCGCCAGACGAGCAACATCAGTACGGCCACGGCAAGGCCCAGCACCTGGCGGCGCTGTCGGAGGCGGCGATCCTGGCCGCCGTCGCGATCTGGATCGGCTTCGAGGCGGTGATGCGGCTGCGGTCCGGCGGTGGCGACGTACAGCCGGAGTGGTACGCCTTCGTGCTGCTGTTCGGGGTGCTGATCGTCGACGCCGCGCGCTGGTCGGTCTCGTTCCGAACCGGCACCCGGGAGCGAAACGCGGCGCTCCTGGCAAGCGCGTGGCACTTCGCGTCCGATTTCGCCGGCACCACCGCCGTGCTGATCGGCCTGGCGCTGGTCTCCGCCGGGTATCCCCGGGCCGATGCCGTCGCGGCGCTGACGGTGGCTGCGCTGGTGCTGGTCGCGGCGGCGCGGCTGGCCCTGCGCAACGTCGATGCGCTGATGGACCGCGCGCCCAGCGGGCTCGACCGGCAGATCGGGCAGATTGCCCAGGCGGTGCCGGGCGTCGCCGAGGTGCGATCGGTGCGTGTGCGTGAGGCCGGCGGCGAGAGCTTCGCCGACGTGGTGATCGGCGTCTCCCGGCTCGAGGGGCTGGAGCGCAGCCACCAGACCATGGATCAGGTCGAAGACGCGGTGCGCTCGCAGATCGGGCCGGCCCAGGTGACGGTGCACGTCGAGCCCAGCACCGGCGCCGAGGCGCCCAACGAGCGGGTGGCGGCTGCTGCCCTGCGGGTGCCGGGCGTGGTCGAGACCCACAACATCTCGGTGCTCGAGCAGAGCACCGGCGGGCGTGCCATCACGCTGCACGTGCGACTGCCCGAGGACATGCCGATGCGTGAGGCTGCGCTCACGGTCGAGCAACTGAAGCGGGAGATCCGCTCCGAGTTCGGCGTCGCCCGCGTCTACGCGCACGTGGAGCCGTCCGCCTTGGGCGCGCAGCCCGCACGGGACATCGGGGCCGAGCAGCCGCAGCTGGTGCGCGCCGCCAGCGAGGCGGTCACCCGGGTGGCCGGCCAGGGTGCGGCGGAGGTGGTGGTCTATCGCCAGGGCGAGCGCCTGCTGGTGGTGACCTCGCTGCGGGCGCAGCCGGGGCGCAGCGTGCGCGAGGCGCACGTCCTGGCAAGCCGAGTCGAGGACGCCGTCCGCGACGCCCTCGACTCGGTCGACGATGTGATCGTCGAGGTCTCTGCCGACGCTTAGCTCGTGTGAGCCGCCAGCGTCACGTTCACGGTCATGGTGTGACCGTCGCGGACGATCTCGAGCTGAACCGTGTCACCCGGCTTCTTCGAGCTGATGCCGTTGGCCAGGTCGTCGAACGTGGTGATCTCGTGGCCGTCGATCTTGGTGATCACGTCTCCGCCCAGCACCACCGTCTGGCCCTGGATCGTGGCCTGGGTGGTGCCGGCCTTGAGCCCGGCCTTGGCGGCCGGTGAGCCCGCCTCGACCTTGCCGATCAGCACGCCGTGGTTGACGCTCAGGTTGAGCGCGTTGGCCAGGGCGGGCGTCACCTCGGAACCGAGGATGCCCAGGTAGGTGTGCTCGGCCTTGCCGCTCGTGATGATCTGGTCGGCGACGGTGCGCACGGTGTTGATCGGGACGGCGAAGCCGATGCCGATGCTGCCGCTCTGGGGGTTGTTGGGATCGTCGGACAGGATCTGGCTGGTGATGCCGATCACCTGGCCCTCGTCGTTGATCAGCGGGCCGCCGGAGTTGCCGTGGTTGATGGCGGCGTCGGTCTGGATCGCTCCCCGGATCTGGACGTCGCCCTGGAGCGAGCCGATGTCGCGGTTCAGGGCCGACACGATGCCCGTGGTGACGGTGCGCGTCTCACCCAGCGGGTTTCCGATCGCGACCACCGGGTCGCCGACCTGAGCGGTCGAGGAGTTGCCCAGCGGGAGCGGCGTCAGCGCGTCTGACGGCGCGTCCACCTTGAGGACGGCGACGTCGGTGCTCTTGTCGATGCCCAGCACGGTTGCGTTGTAGGTCTTGGCGGCCTGGGTGTCAGAGCCGAATGCGACCTGCACCTTGGATGCGTTCAGGACGACGTGCGCGTTGGTCAGGATGTGGCCGCTCTTGTCGATCACGAAGCCCGAGCCGAGCGCCTGCTGCTGTTGCTGCTGGGGGGCGGCGAAGGGGTCGGCGGGGTTCTGCGCGGTTGTTGTGGACGTGGCCGTCACGACGACGACTCCTGGTGCATCCTTGCGGTAGATCTGGTTGACGGAGAGACCGGTCGGGCTCGATGCGCTGACGGGCGAGACCTGCGTCTGCGTGTGGACGATGGTGCGTGTATCCGTGTGTGTCGAGTTGATTGTGTAGGCCGATCCGGCACCCACGAGCGCTGCCACGACAACCAGCGCTCCGTATCTCAGATAATTTCTCATGGCCCGTGTTGTAGGCGGCCGGAATTAGTCCCTGATTACAGGCTTGGAGCCGGATTGGAGCGCCGCCGCTGCTCTCGGCGCGCGACCAGGTTCGAGACCACCGCCACCAGCAGCAGCGCGGAGACGTGCGCGACGGTGATGCTGAGCCGGTGCAGCGGGTTGGAGCCGTCGCGCCACACCCGGGCGAGGTTCGCCAGCACCCCCACCGACCCGATGATGGCGACCGCGTCGGCCACCGGGGCACCGGCGCCGTTCTCGATGTAAAGCGCGACGCGGCTCGAGATCAGGACGGCCGCGAGCACGGCCGCCAGCGCCACGCCGTGGCTGAAGGCCAGGTCGCGCCGCCCGCTGATGCCGTCCGCGCCGTTCCAGTCAAGCGCCAGGTGCAGCAGCACCACCAGCGCGGCAGGCACCCCGGCGGCTGCGGTGTACGTGCGCAGGTCGGCTGCCGTCACGCCCACTATGGTAGCCCGCATGCAGGTGCGCCTGATCGCCAACCCGAACGCATCGGGCGTGCAGGGAGCGCTGATCGACCAGGTGGCTGCGCGGCTGGCACGTGCGGGCGACGTCGAGGTGCGCCTGACCGAGCGGCCCGGTCAGGCCACCGACTTGGCGCGCGCGCCGGGCGCCGACGTGGTGGTGGCGATGGGCGGCGACGGCACCGCCAACGAGGTCGCCAACGGGATGCCGCCCGACGCGCTGATGGGAGTGGTGCCGGCCGGCGCCACCTCGGTGTTCGCGCGGCAGCTGCGGCTGCCCAGGCAGACGCTGCCGGCGGCGACCGTGCTGGCGGCCGCGATCGCGGAGCGGCGCTGGCGCCCGGTCGGACTCGGCTCGGTGAACGGCCGCATGTTCACGTTCTCGGCCGGCATGGGCCTGGAGGCCGAGGCCACGCGGATCGTGGACGAGCGGCGGCGTCAGCGCCCCGACGGCCGCAGGCCCCGCGACAGCGCGGTCGTGGCTGCCGCCGGGAGGGCGCTGTGGAGCGACCGCTTGTCGATGCCGGCGCGCATCACCGTGACGGCCGGCGACCGCTCAATGCGCGCGTCCTACCTCGCGATCGCAAACCAGCATCCCTACTCCTACTGGGGCCGGCTGCCGGTGCGTACGACGCCCCGTGCGAGCTTTGCGTCGGCGCTGGACGCGGTGGTCGTGTCGGCTCTGCGGCCGCGTCAGCTCTGGCGGCTGCCTGCCTACGGGCTGGTGTGGCCGCGTCACGCGCGGGGCGGAGACCGCCACGTCACCTATCTGCATGACGTGGTTGCGCTCGACGTCGCCTGCGACGTGCCGGTCGGGCTGCAGCTGGACGGCGAGTACCTGGGGCAGGTGGAGGCGGCCGAGGTTCGCTACCACCCGCAGGCGCTGAGGGTGCTCATCCCACCCGCGGCGGAGGCGTCCTTCCCGGTCCCGGCACCGGAGCCGGCAGCGGCAGGTACGTGACGCTGGGCCGGCCGCGCGTCGGCTGTGGGAACAGCGCCATGAGCTCGTAGACGAGCACCGGCAGATCGGTGCCGACGGCCAGCCCAAGGTCGCGCGCCCGGTGCACGGTGATCGGGAAGTCGTGGGTGAAGTAGCCGCCCGCCAGGAGCTCCGCCAGGCGGCCGGCCTGCTCCGCCGGCATCCGGTCGTCCAGCAGGTCGGTCACGAAGGCGAGCACCTGGCGGCGCGCCTTCTCGGCGACGTCAGCCAGCACCAGGAACCGGTCATCGATCTGGGCCGGCTCCTTGGCCGCCACCACGCGCAGGATGGATGCGGCCGGCATGTCGCCCAGCTGCGGGTCGACCGGTCCCAGCACGGCGTGGGCGTCCATCACGATCTCGTCGGCGGCCAGCGCGATCAGGGTGCCGCCGCTCATCGCGTAGTGGGGCACGAGCACGGTCACCCGGGCCGGGTGGTCGCGCACCGCGTGCGCGATCTGCTCGGCGGCCAGCACCAGCCCGCCGGGCGTGTGCAGCACCAGGTCGATGGGCCGGTCGTCCGGCGTCAACCGGATCGCCCGCAGCACCTGCTCGGAGTCGTCGATGTCAATGAAGCGCACCAGCGGCACGCCGAACAGCCCGATCTGCTCTTGCCGATGGATGATCGTGATCACCTGGCTACCGCGCTCCCGCTGCAGCGCCGACAGCCGCCGCGACCGCGCCGCCACCACCGCGCGCTGCCGGATCAGCGGAGCCACCACGGTCAGGAACACGATCACCAGGAAGCCGAGTACCACCCAGACCATGGCCTGACCCTACTCTATGATCTCGCACCGATGGATCTGGCGATTGCTATCGGTCAGGGGCTGGGGCTCGCGGTGGCCGCCGGGTTCTTCGCGACGGCGCCGCTGGCGGTGGCCTCCTCGGTGGCGGCGCTGGGCTTCGCCGACGGCTCGCTGGGCTGGGCCGACGACCCGCTGACGGTGGCGCTTCTGTGGGTGCTGGCCGCCGTCGAGCTAGCGGCCGACGCGATCTGGCCCGGCGCCGAGGCCGGCGGGCGGCTGCTGCGGCGAGTGGTGGGCGGTGGCCTCGTGTTCGAGCTCGTGGCGGGCGATGAGCTGCCCTACGTCGGTCTCGCGGTGGGCGCCGGCGTGGCCGCCGCTGTCGCGCTGACGCTGCGCCAGATCCGGATCCGGGCGATCCGTGCCGGCGGCGACGTGCGCGGAACCGCGATGGTCGAGGACGGTACCGGTGTGGCCACGTCGGTGGCCGGAGCCATTCCGTTCGTAGGCTTCCTGCTGGCCGGGGCGGCGGCGGTGCTGTTCGCGCGCACGCGCCGGCGCGACCAGGAGAAGTACAAGGGGCTGCGCGTCCTGCGCTGAGAACGGCGACAGAGCCACCGGCGGAAACGTCCCGCCGCACACCTGTCCGCGACCGCGGCTGACCTACAATCAGCGGTCATGCCCAAGAAGCTGATCCTGACGGTGATCGACGGGCTCGGGCCGGCCCTGCTTGACCGCGCGGTCGCCGCCGGCCGCGCACCCACGCTGGCCCACCTGCAGGAGCTGGGCGACCGCAGCGATGCCTGCGTCTCCACCTTCCCCTCCCTGACGCCGGTCTGCCTGTCGTCGCTGATCACGGGCCGTCACCCGGCGGGGCACCGGATCCCGAGCATGACCTGGTACCACCGAGACGAGGGCCGCTTCGTGGAGTACGGGTCGTCGTTCCTGGCGACGCTGGCCGAGGGCACCCGGCAGATGGTGGACGACGTGCTGGTCAACCTGAACCTGCTGCACCTCTCCCCGCGCGCGACGACCGTGTTCGAGGCGCTGGAAGATGAGGGCCTGGTCACCGCCGCGGTCAACACCTACATCTGCCGGGGCCGTGTGCGCCATCCGATCACCCGCGAGGCGGCGCGCCGGATCGCCCGGCGGGTCGGCATCGTGGATGCCGTGTACGGGCCGCGCCGGTACTTCTTCGGGGAGCTGTTCTGGTCGGACGACACCGGGGCGCCTCATAACTTCGGGGGCTCGGTCGACCGCCACGGCGGCCACGTCGGGCGCTGGCTGGTGACCCGCGACGGATTCGACTTCCTGTTCCTGTACCTCTACGAGACCGACGCCGCTCAGCACCGGGGCGGGGACGTGATGGGGGCGGTGGAGCAGGCGGATGCATCGCTGGGGCTCCTGGTCGATGCGGCCGGCGGGTGGGACCAGTTCCTGGAGCGCTACGCCGTGATGGTGGTGGCCGACCACAGCCAGAGCACGGTGGAGCGGGCCGTCGACGCGCACGAGCCGCTGGACGGGCTGAAGCTGTTTCGCTCCAGCCGCCACTCCGATCCGGCCGAGTGCGATCTGGCCGTGGCCGCAAGCAACCGGGTGGCGATGGCCTATCTGCTGCCCGGCGGCCGGCTGACCGCGAGCGAGGTCGGTCACAGGTACGCGCGGCACCCGTTCAGCGACGTCGTGATGTGGCAGGAGGGCGCCTGGTACGCCGTGCGCCGCGAGGGCGGTGAGCTGCGCTTCCGGCGTGGCGAGGGGTTCGAGGACGCGCGTGGCAACAGCTGGGAGCTGGCGGGCGACCGTGACCTGCTCGACCCCGCGCTCTACCCGAACGCGCTGGAGCGGATCGAGGGCGCCGCGTCGTGCGCGACCTCGGGCGACGTGATCGTGTCGGCCCGGCTCGGCGACGAGTTTGCCGACTCGGGCGGCCAGCACCACGCCGGCGGCGGCAGCCACGGCTCGCTGCGCGCCGAGGACTCGCTGGTGCCGCTGATCACGGCCGGGTTCGACGCGCCCACCGGCCTGGGAGCCCAGCCGTCGATCACCGATCTGACGCCGCTGGCGCTGCGCCACTTCTCACGCACTGCGGAGCCGGCAAGATCAATCATCTAGGGTTTGCCCGATGAAGGACGCCCGTAGCGACGTGGCCGCTGTCGGCCTCAAAGGCCATGCCGAGCGGTTCAACGTCGGGGTGCGAAGCCATCACAACTGGCTGGAGCTGGCGCGCTTCTGCGTCGTGGGCGGATCCGGCTACGTCATCAACGTGGGGCTGTTCACGCTGTTCTACCGCAGCCTGCCCTACCCGATCGCGTTCGTGCTCGCCTTCGTGGTGGCGGCGACCAGCAACTTCATCTGGAACCGGGTGTGGACGTTCAAGATCGAGCACGGAGAACCGCACGTCCAGTACGCCAGGTTCCTGGCGGTCAGCCTGCTCGCGCTCGCCATCGACCTGGTGGCGCTGGCGTTCCTGGTCGAGGTGGTGGGACTGCACAAGCCGGTCGCCGCGGCGATCGCCATCGTGGTCGCAACGCCCATCAGCTTCCTCGGCAATAAGCTCTGGAGCTTCGCCGCGTAGTTGTGGAATCGATCATCTAGAGGCGCGATCGCGCTCGTGCTGGCGCTGCTGCTGGCGCCGGGCGTCGCGCGCGCCGACGCCAAGCCACATCTGACGGCGGCGCGCGTGATCGCGATCGCGGCCAGCGACCCGGCGGTGGGGCCGCTGTTCGCGGCCAACAAGGGGGCGCACTGGGAGGTCGTGTTCGATGCGCCCAGCGGGACGTGGACGGCCGTGCTCGAGCCCCGCGGCAAGCACAACGTGCTGGCCTCGTTCAAGATCGACGACTCCACCAGCGCGATCCTGAGCACCACGGTGACGCCGACGCTGGGACCTCCTCGGCTGACGTCAGCCGAGGCGATCACGCTGGCGCGGCGCTCCGGCGCACTGCGCAGCTGGATCGCCCAGTACCCGGGCGTCGAGGCCACGGCCACGCTCGGCGACGACCGCGTGTGGACGGTCGCCTTCGATGACCGCGACGGCGCGCAGGTGGCGGCGGCCCGCGTCAACGACACGGCGATGACGCTGACGAACGTCCGCACCGGGCCGCAGGTGGACTGGCAGCTGGCCCGCGGCGAGCCCTCGTCGTACGGGCGCCTGGCCAACCGCTGGTGGGTGTTCCTGCCGCTCTGCGCCCTGTTCCTGGGCGGGCTGGTGGACTGGCGCCGGCCCTTCACCATGCGCACGCTCGACCTGCTGGCGCTGCTCTCGTTCGGCGTCTCCCTGCATTGGTTCAACCAGGGCGACGTGTTCATCTCGACGCCGCTGATCTACCCGCCGCTGGTCTACCTGCTGGTCAGGATGATGCGCCTCGGCAGCAGCCACCGGCCCCGCGGCATCGACATCGGTGCGACGCATGCGCTGGTGCTGGTTGCGCTGTGCTTCGCCCTGATCGGCTTCCGGCTGGGGCTGAACAACCGGGACTCGAACATCCTCGACGTCGGCTACGCCGGCGTGGTCGGCGCCGACCTGCTGCTGAACGGCAGCCAGCCCTACGGGAACATGCCGAGCAGCCAGGGGACGGCCTGCGCCGGCCGCTACGCGAACGGCGATCCGATCGGCTACGTCCAGTCCACCAGCGGCCGCTGCGAGTCGCCGATCTCAAGCGGCGACACGTACGGGCCGGCGGTGTACGTCGCGTACATGCCGTTCGTGGCGCTCTTCGGCTGGAGCGGGCTCTGGGATGACCTGCCGGCTGCGCACGTGGCCGCCTGCGCGTTCGACCTGCTGGCGATGGCGGGCCTGTTCGTGGCCGGCTGGCGGTTCGGCAACCCGCGGCTGGGCACGCTGTTGGCGTTCGCCTGGGTGGCCAACCCGTTCACGCTCTACGCGCTCAACATGAACACCAACGACGCGCTGGTCGGCGCGCTGCTGGCCTGGTTCATCGCAGCCCTGTCGGTGCCGTGGCTGCGGGGCGGCCTGATGGCGGCGGCCGGATTTGCCAAGCTCGGCCCGCTGGCGCTGGTGCCGCTGCTGATGTCGCTGCGGGGGCGGGTGGCGACGCTGGCCGGGTTCGTGGGGGCCTCGCTGCTGCTGCTGTCGATGCTGGCGCGGCAGAGCGACGGCCTGCACCTGTTCTGGGAGCGCACGTTCCACTACCAGCTGAACCGGGTGACGCCGCTCTCGATCTGGACGCTGGGTGCGTTCCACCCGGGGTGGCCGACCCTGCACTGGCTGCAGCAGGCGCTGCAGGTTGCGGTGGTGCTGGGCTGCCTACTGCTGGCGGTGCTGCCGCGCGGTCGCAAGGACGCGGTGGCCGTGGCGGCGCTGGCCGCAGCCGCGCTGATCGCGACGCAGGTGGTCTCCAGCTACTGGTTCTACCCCTACATCTGCTGGTGGCTGCCGCTGGCGCTGTTCGCCATGCTGGTGCCGCGGCGGGCGCCGTCGCCGCAGCCGCTCAGCCCGCGCTGAACCGGAACGTCTCGATCGAGGTGGCGCGGCCGCTGGCCGGATCGCACTCGATCAGCGCACCCTCGATCCGCACCTCGTTCTCGGCCGGCTCGAACCGCACCGGCAGCCCGGTCTGGAACCGCCGCAGCACCAGCTCGGTGCGGACGCCGATCACGGAGTCGTGGGGCCCGGTCATGCCGCCGTCCGTGAGGTAGGCGGTGCCGCCCGGGAGCACCGCGGCGTCGTTGGTCTGGACGTGGGTGTGGGTGCCGATCACCGCGGTCACGCGACCGTCCAGCAGCCGTCCCATCGCCACCTTCTCGCTGGTGGCCTCGGCGTGGAAGTCGACCAGCACCACCTTCGCGCGCGAGCGCGCGTCGGCGACCAGCCCGGCGGCCACCTCGAAGGGGCTCTGGGCGGCGTCCAGGAACAGCTGGCCGATCAGGTTGATGACGGCCACGCGGGTGCCGTCCGCGGCCTCAACGACAGCAACCCCGCGGCCCGGGGCGTTGGCGGCATGGTTGGCGGGTCGCACGATCCGGTCGTCCGATTCCAGGAACGGGTACACCTCGCGCTGCCGGTAGGCGTGGTTCCCCAGCGTGATCACGTCCACGCCGGCCGTGTACAGCTTTAGGGCGATGCGGCTGGTGACCCCGACGCCGTCGGCGGCGTTCTCGGCGTTCGCCACCACCAGGTCGACGCTGTGCTGGGCGCGCAGCTCCGGGAGGTGCATCTCCACCGCGCGGCGGCCGGGCGCTCCGAAGATGTCCGCGATGAAGAGGATCCGCACGGGCAGATCGTACGGCACGCGGCCGTGGCTACAGCAGCGGGCTGGCTCCCGGGGCCGGGCCGACCTGCATGGAGACGTGGTTCCCAGAGTCGGACGTGTAGTTCGCGACCGTCTGGTGGAGCAGCTTGGACAGGTCGACGATCTTGCCCAGCAGCGTCTGCGAGGCGTGCACGGGCGAGCCGACGTCGACGGCCAGGTGCTGATCGAGGTTGCCGACGGTCACGATCACGGCGGCCAGGTCGCTGGGCCGGATCTGCACGATGCTGCCGCGCGCCTTGCCGTTCAGGACGTAGGGCTGGACGCTGACCACGGTGCCGTCCACCGGCGAGTAGACGTCGGTGCCGGCCGGCGCGCCCACGTCCACCGATCCGGTGTCGGCGCCGTCCCCGCTGCTGTCGATGTAGTAGGACGGGCCGCCCCCGCCGCTGCTCCCGAACAGGCGGTTGCCCAGGCGCGCCAGGAACCCGGCGTTCTTCTGGGTGCCGGCCGGGCTCAGCGGGATCGCGTTCGTGGCGCCGGTGGCGTGGTAGACGATGGCGGTGATGCGGCCGGCGGAGACGGGAACCTCGAGGCTGAGGCCGCTGACCGTGGCCAGCGTCCGAGGCGGGCTGGGCGGCGCGTTCGGTGCCAGCTGCGGCGAGTGCGGCGACGCGATGCCGCTGGTGTCCCGCGCCGAGGATCCGGAGTGGAGGACGACGACCACAACCGCCGCGAGCACGATGGCCGCTGCCACGGCCAGCAGGCGTCGCTGCCGGTGCGGGTCGCGCCGTCGGACGGTGCGCGCGCCGCCGCTGTCGCTGACGGGTCGCGATCACCCGTCCAGACTAGCCCAGGCCGGGTGCCGGGGGGACCGGTTGCTAGGATGGCCGCAATGCCGCCCGACACCCCGCGGATGGTACGGATCCCGCGCTGGGTCCAGCTGGTGGGGCTGCCGCTGATCCTGGTCGGGGCCTGGCAGTTCATGTCCGCGGTCAGCCACGCGATGTTCATCTTCGTGGTGGCGGCGCTGATCGCGATCCTGCTGAACCCGATCGTGCGCGCGTTCTGCGCGCTGAAGATCCCGCGCGCCTTGGCGGTGTTCCTCGTCTACCTCACGTTCGCGATCACGTTCGTGGCCCTGGGCGTGCTGGCCGGGACGGTGATCGCGACCCAGGTGCAGTCGGCCAGCACGGTGGTCGAGAACGAGTTCAGCACCGCGCCCGGCCAGACCGAGACACCCGCGGAGATGAAGCTGGACGACCTGCAGCGGTGGCTCGACGACCACGGCCTGTCGCAGATCAACGTCCGCCAGCTGGGCGACAAGGTGCAGCAGAAGGTCAACTCGCTGGATCTCGAGAGCGTGTCGGGGCAGGCGGTGGGCGTCGCCCAGGGCGTGCTGCTGGGCGTGGCCGAGAGCCTGTTCAACGTCGTGCTGGTGATCGTCGTGTCGGTGTACATGCTGCTCGATGCGCCCCGGCTGTCGCGGTTCCTGAGGCGGCTGTTCCCGCCCGCCGAGGGGGAGGACGACTTGGTGGTGCGCCTGGAGCGGGCGCTCCTGTCCTACGTTCGCGGCCAGACGCTGGTGTCGCTGGTGATCGGCGCGACCGCCGGCGGGCTGATGTGGATCCTGGGCGAGCTCGGGATCTTCCAGGGCGGCAGCGACTACGCGATCGCCTTCGGCGCGTTCGCCGCGCTGACCGAGGTGATCCCCTACGTGGGGCCGTGGATCGGCGCGATCCCGCCGATGGCGGTAGCGCTGGCGGAGTCGCCCACGGCGGCGATCGCCGTCGCGCTGGCGTTCCTGTTCATCCACCAGGTCGAGGGCCACATCGTGATCCCCAAGCTGATGGGCGGCGCGGTGGGGGTGCACCCGCTGCTGGTGATCTTCGCGCTGCTGGCCGGCCAGCAGCTGTACGGGTTCGCGGGCGTGTTCGTGACGCTGCCGCTGCTCGCGATCGGCCGCGAGCTGTTCTGGTTCCTGAGGGAGCGGGTCGGGCTGGAGCCGTGGGGGAACGCACCGCTGCAAGTGGAGGTGCCGGTCGAGGTGCACGGTCCCGCGCCTCCACCGCCGCCCACGGTGCCGCCGGCCGGCGGCCCGGCTACTGCGGGCTCGTAGCGGCTGAGCTGCTGACGACCGACTGCGGCGTCGGCGCCATCGCGTCCTGGTTGGACGGCGCCAGGTCGGCGGCTAGCTCGAACGCCTCCAGCGCCGCCTCGGCGCGGCCCATCCGCTTCAGGAACTTGCCGTACCAGCGGTAGGCCTTGGCCAGCTCGCGCGTCCAGCCGTTCTGCTGGCGGATCGCATCGATCGCGGCCGTGAAGCCCCACTCGGCCCGCTCCGCGTCGCCCAGCTCGTCGTAGACGCGGGCCAGCACCAGGTAGGCATCGCCCAGCTGCCCGGGCAGGGCGCCGTTTCCGAGCAGCTCGACGCCCTCGCGAGCCTTGCTCGAGGCCAGCTCCGTGTCGCCCTTCTGGAGCGCGCAGCGCGCCTCCTCGACCACCACGAACCCGAGATCGAGCGGGCTCGGGCGGGCGCCCAGCAGGCTCCGTGAGGCGGACAGATGCTCCTCGGCGCGGGCCGTCTCGCCCGCGTCCAGCAGGTTCTGCGCATACAACAGATGTGCATCCGCCAGAGCGTCATTGTCGTCCATCAGCTCGTAGATCGCGAGCGCGCGGTCGGCGTAGGCGATGGCCTGGCCGACCTGGCCGGTGCTGGCGTAGAGGCGAGACAGAGAGTAGTAGGCGCGGGCCCGGCTCTGCAGGTCGACCTCCTCGGCGCCGTCGCGCAGGGCGGCGGCCAGCACGGTGCCGGCGCTGCCGTAGTCGCCCGCGTCGGAGTAGGCCTGGCTGAGCAGGAGCGTGTAGCGCACGAGCTTGGCCAGGTCGCGGCCGGGCTGCTGTCGCAGCTGCTCCGCGCAGTCGTTCATGAGCGCGATCGCGCGGGCGGCGTCGCCGGCCCCAATGTGGAGGCGCGCCAACTCGATGTAGAGGTCGGGCCGCTGTGCCGGGTGCGGCGGATCGCCCACCTCCAGCGCCTGCTGGAACAGCTCCAGCGCCTGGCCGTCGCGGCCGCGACGGGCCGAGATCAGGGCCAGGCCCTCGTAGCACTCGCTCATGCGCTCCGCGTCGGCGTCGACCTCGGCCTCACGCAGCACGCCGCGCAGCAGCTCCTCGGCCTCCTCGTACTGTTCGAGGCGGATCATCATCATGGCGTCCAGCACCTCGAGCGAGCGGGTGCGCTGCTCGTTGGAGACCTCACCGGTCAGCTCCTCGGGCGTGACGTCGAGGCGGCGTGCGATCTCGACCAGCACGCGCGGGCTGGGCCTGCGGTCGCCGGCCTCGATGCGGGCCAGGTAGCTGTAGGAGCAGCCGTCGAAGGAGAGATCGCGCTGGGTCATCGCGCGCCGGCGGCGGAGATGCCGGATGCGGGCGCCGAGCTTGCGCAGGGCCTCGTTCGAGTAGTCAAGCTCGTGATCGTTCTGCAGCATGCCGGCCTTTCCCCCGGAGTCCATTCGTGGCAATCCTATTCGCACGTGATGGTCATGTAAAGGCCCGGCGATACAATCTGAGCCATGTCGTTTCCGGCTACACGCCTGCGCAGGCTGCGCCGCACCGATGCCCTGCGGGGCATGGTGCGCGAGACGCGCCTCTCGGCGGCCGACCTGATCCAGCCGCTGTTCGTGCGGGCGGGCAGCGGGCCGGCCACGCCGATCCCCTCTCTCAGCGAGCAGTACCACCATTCGATCGAGACGCTGGTCGAGGAGGCGCGGGCGGTGCACGCGGCGGGGGTCCCGGCCGTGATCCTGTTCGGCATCCCCGATCACAAGGACGAGGCGGCCAGCTCCGCGTACGACGAGGAGGGCATTGTCCAGCTGGGGCTGCGGGCGATCCGGCTGGCGGTGCCGGAGCTGGTGCTGATCACGGATGTCTGCCTCTGCCAGTACACGTCGCACGGGCACTGCGGGGTGCTGCGCGACGGCGACGTGGACAACGATCTGACGCTGGAGCTGCTGGCCCAGACGGCGGTGTCGCACGCCGCCGCCGGCGCCGACATCGTGGCACCCAGCGACATGATGGACGGCCGCGTGGCCGCGATCCGGGCGGCGCTGGACGCCGACGGGCTCACGTCGACGGCGATCCTGGCCTACAGCGCCAAGTTCGCGTCCAGCTTCTACGGCCCGTTCCGCGAGGCCGCCCACTCGACGCCGTCGGAGGGCGACCGGCGCGGATATCAGATGGATCCGGCCAACGCCAACGAGGCACTGCGCGAGGTGCTGCTCGACATCGGCGAGGGTGCCGACATGGTGATGGTGAAGCCGGCGATGCCGTACCTGGACGTGATCCGGCGCGTGCGCGAGGCGACGCTGGCGCCGATAGCGGCCTACCAGGTCAGCGGTGAGTACGCAATGCTGACGGCGGCCGCGCGCGATGGGCTGCTGGACGAGCGGGCGGCGGCGCTGGAGGCGCTGACGGCAATCAAGCGGGCCGGCGCCGACATGATCATCACGTACCACGCGACACGGGCCGCGGGTTGGCTCTCCTAGGAGGGCCGCAGACCGAGGTCGAGTCTCAGCGGCTGTACCGGGAGGCGTGCCGCCTGATCCCGGGCGGGGTGTCGAGCCCGGTGCGGGCGATGCGGTCGGTGGGACGCGAGCATCCGCTGTTCGCTGCCGCCGGCGAGGGCGCCTGGCTGATCGATGCCGACGGCAACCGCTACGTCGACTGGGTGCTGTCCTGGGGGCCGCTGATCGCCGGCCACGCGCACCCGGCGGTGGTGGACGCGGTCGGCCGGGCGGCGGCGCGGGGCACGTCCTTCGGGATGCCGACGGCGCTGGAGGTGGAGCTGGCGGCCGAGGTGGTGCGGGCGGTTCCGTCGCTGGAGATGGTGCGGTTCGTGTCGTCGGGCACCGAGGCGACGATGAGCGCGGTGCGGCTCGCGCGTGGATTTACCGGCCGCTCCAAGGTGCTGAAGTTCGCGGGCGGCTACCACGGCCACGTGGACGCGCTGCTGGCGCAGGCCGGGTCGGGACTGGCCACGCTCGCGATCCCGGCGACGCCGGGCGTGCCGGCGGCGGTGACCGCCGACACGCTGATCGCGGAGTACAACGACCTGGATGCGGCGCGGGCGCTCGCCGATATGCACGGCCACGATCTGGCGTGCGTGATCGTGGAGCCGGTGGCGGGCAACATGGGCGTGGTGCCGGCCGCGCCGGGGTTCCTGGAGGGGCTGCGGACGATCTGCAACGGCGCGGGGGCGCTGCTGATCGCGGACGAGGTGATCACCGGGTTCCGGGTCGCCTACGGCGGCGCGCAGGAGCGGCTGGCGTTCCGGCCGGATCTGACGTGCCTGGGCAAGATCCTGGGCGGCGGCGTGCCGGCGGCGGCGTTCGGCGGCCGTGCCGACGTGATGCAGCAGCTGGCGCCGGTGGGCGACGTCTACCAGGCCGGCACGCTGTCGGGCAATCCGCTGGCGATGGCGGCCGGGCTGGCGACGCTGGGCCTGCTGCGCGAGCCGGGTGCCTACAATCGGCTGGAAGCGACGTCCGCGGCGGTCGCTGCCGGGCTGGAGCGGCCGGGGGTGACGGTGAACAGGGTGGGCGCGATGCTGACCGGGTTCTTCGCCGAGGGCCCCGTGACCGACTTCCCCGGTGCGATGGCCAGTGACACCGACCGCTACGCGCGGTTCCACGCACACATGCTGGAGCGGGGCGTGTACCTGGCGCCGTCGCAGTTCGAGGCGATGATGCCGTCGCTGGCGCACACGGCCGAGCAGGTGGAGATGACCGCCGCGGCGGCGCGGGAGTTCGACGGCTGATGGCCTCGCTGCTGGATGAGATCCGGACGCGAGCGGCGGCCGACAGCCCGCTCTGGGAGCGGGCGCTGCTGCCCGGCGAGGCGCCGGCGCCGGAGTTCGAGGGCCGCTGCCCGCAGTTGTATCTGCTGGGGGTGGAGATGATCCGCGAGGGCTACCTGCTGCATAACGGCCGCGCGCGGCTGTTCGCGCAGGACGACGCCGACCTGGCGCTGCTGACCGGGGACTACCTGTACGCGGCCGGGCTGGTCGAGATCTGCGGCACGGGCGATCTCGACGCCGTGACGACGCTGGCCGGCCTGATCGCACGCTGCAGCCACAACCGTGGCGAGCAGCGACCGTCCGGCGACGACGACGCGCTCTGGGACTCGGCGCTGGCCGCCCTCGGCGCCTGACGCCCCGTCACGGCCGCCGTGACACGGGCGTAACGCCAGCGCGCCCCCAGCAGGGCTCAGAGCCCGACTCGGCCCCCGACAGGGGTTCGCGCGCACCCCGTGACAGTTCGTGACAGGTGGCTGCGGCTGGTTCCGCGTGGTCGAGCGGACGCCCCAATTATTGGAGTCAAACACCGCATCGGCCTGCGTGAAAGGTTCGTGCGGCGGCCGTTGCGGACCGCTCCAGTGTTCGTTGCGAAGCGGGGCAGAGTGGGTGTAACGCCGGCCGTGACCGTTTGTTGCGGCGCCGTTACGTCAGGGCGTCCAGCGGTCGCCGACCGGTGTCACGACCAGCTCGTGCGTCCAGGCCGAGCGGCCCTGCTCGTGCAGATACTGCACCGCGCGCGCCAGCTCGGTCGTGTCGATCTTCTTGCCGCCGTCGTCGTCTCCGGCGCCGCCGAAGCTGCCGTCGCAGATCAGCAGGCAGGCGTGCACGCCCTTCGGCTTCAGCTCGTTGGCCGCCGCCTGGCTGAGCGCGCGGGTCGCCGCCGCCCCCGATGCCCACGGTGCCCGGCCCGGCAGCGCCCGCCGCGCCGACCCGCCCGTGACCTGGATCAGGGTGCCGCCGGCCCGCTCGGCCAGCGACGCGCCGACAAGCCGGTAGAACGAGAACACCTCGGGCAGCAGCTGCTCGAGGTAGGGCGCCATCGCGTCGTCATCGGTGGTCGTCAGGTCGCCGCCGCCGAAGCGGCCCTTGGGCGAGTACGCGTTCACGGCCAGATCGAACGCGCCCGCCTCCTCGACCACGCGCCGCATCTGGTCACGGTCGGTGAGGTCGGCCTGCAGCCCGCGGCCCGGGAAGGCTGCGACCGTCTCCTCGCTGCGGGCGACGCCCGTTGCCTCCCAACCCTGGGCGATCAGATGCTCCGCGATCACCCGGCCGAGGTTGCGTGCCCCGAACACCAGCAGCTGTGGCATCGCTCTAGCCCTCGGCGGGCGGTGAGTCGGCGGCCGGGGGCGCGTCCGCCGGCGCCGCGGGCGGCGGGTCGGCAGCCGCCGGCGAGGCAGCCAACGTGGGCGGCGTCGAGAAGTCGACCTTGACCGGCTCGCGGTCGCCCGCGTCCTCGATCTCGAAGAAGTCCCGCTTGGTGAACCCGCCCATGCCCGCGATGATCGAGTTCGGGAACACCTGGATCTTGGTGTTGTAGGCCTGCACGTTGCCGTTGTAGATGCGCCGCGCGGCCGCGATCTGGTCCTCGGTGTTGGTCAGCTCAGCCTGCAGCTGCTGGAAGTTCTCCGTCGCGCGCAGCTGCGGGTAGGCCTCTGCCACTGCGAACAGCCGGCCCAGCGCCTGGGACAGCAGGCCCTCGGCCGCGCCGGCCTGCGCGGGCCCGCTGGCGCTCATCGCCTTCGTGCGCGCGTCGGTCACCGCCTGGAACGTCTCGCGCTCGTGCGCCGCATAGCCCTTCACCGTCTCAACCAGGTTCGGGATCAGGTCGTGCCGCCGCTTCAGCTGCACGTCGATCCCGCTCCAGGCCTCGTCGACCTTGTTCCGGGCGCGAACCATGCCGTTGTAGAGGCTGATCAGAAACACGATCAGCAGAACGATCACGACGATCACGATGATGGCGGCGAGCATGTCCGGAAGCTCCTTGGTCGGGCGTGCGCGGGAAGCCCCGCATCCGGATTCTAGGCGCCCGTCCGGCTCAGGCCAGCGACGAGACGCCGGGCCTGTGCAGCAGGCCCTCCGCCAGCACCCGGCCGGCCAGGTACCGCGCCTGCTCCGCCAGCGCGTCCAGCTCGACGTCCGTGGTGCACGAATGCTGCGAGACCACGACCAGCGTGCCCAGCTGGTACTCGATCACTGGGGCCGTCCGCCCGAGGTTGATCAGCCACACGATCGTCTCCGGATCGAACAGCTCGAGCAGCGCCTGCCGGTCGCCGTCGCGTCCCACCAGCACGCGGAAATCGGCCTCGAGCTCGGCCGACTCAAGGTGCAGCTCCTGCTCGTCCCAGCCTGCCGACGGCGCCACGAAGCCGTGCCGCGGCACCACTCGGAAGAGCGGAAGGCCGGCCGCCAGCACCGCCGACACCACCGTTGCCTCTCCGATCCGGACGTCGCGACCCTCCCGGATCACCCACGTCCAGCGAAACAGCGTCCCGCTGCCGTCCCCGACCGGCAGCTGCCAGCAGTCGTGCGCGCCGCCCTCGGGCAGCGACAGCGTGGGGGTCGCCCCTGCCGGCGGCGGGGTACCCGGCACCAGCCCCTCGCGGAGCGCCCACGCCGACGTCGCGCTGTCGATCTCGGCGCTCCGCTGCGCCTGTGCCCAGTACCGGTAGCCGATGTAGGCCACCACCGCCAGCGGCATCAGGTACGGGAGCAGGATCACGGCTGGGCTGCGTGTGCGGGGAGGTAGGCCGGCGCGGGCGACGCCGCGTCCTGGCAGAGCGCGTCAGAGACCGCCACCGAGGCGGCCTGCATCGCGTCCAGCAGCTCCGTCGCGCCGGCGCGTCCGTGCACGGAGCAGACCAGCGCGCCGGTCTCGAACTCGATCGTCATGCGCGCGCCCGCCAGCTCGACCAGCTGCACGATCAGCGCCGGCGTGAACACCCGCCGCACCACCAGCTCGCTCTCCTCGTCCGCGACGAACAGCCGGTAGGCGCTGCAGAACTCCGCCGACTCGAGCTCCACCGACCGGTCGGTGGTCAGCGCCGACGCCAGCCCGTCGGCCAGCCGTCCCTGGCCGTGGTGCCGCGGCAAGAGCGTCAGCCGCGTCATCGATTGCAGCCCGGTCAGCGTCTCCAGCACCGTGTCCGTGTGCGGGATGCGAGTCTCGTGCACGTTGCCGTACTCGTCCACCGAGCGCTCGACGGTCTCCCAGATGAAGTGCCCGATCCCCGCCCTGCGCCCCTCGATCTCGCCTTCGAACCCGTCCTCCAGCCGCCGCGTGTCGCCTGCGCGAAGCAGCGACGTCACCAGCGCCGCCGGCAGGTTGCGGGCCGGCTGCCAGCCGCGTCGCGCCACCCAGTCCGCGTACTCCTGCTCCTCTGCCAGCCGCCCGATCGCCTGCCCCGCGAGGATGCCGACGACGCCCGCGCCCAGCAGCGCGCAGGCCGCCGCGACCGGCAGGTTGTGCGTCACGAACCCGCCCGCCAGCCCGCCCAGTACGGCGCCGATCGCGACCAGCGGCCAGACCATCATGCCGGGAGCGCCGGCCGGCTCCTGAGACGTCGTCATGCCATCCTTATCGGCCGTCGCGCCGCCGGTCCCAACCGCGCCTGCATAGACTGCCGCGCGATGGCCTTCACCGATCTCCGCGACTGGCTCGACCACCTGCGCCGTGAGGGCGAGCTGCACGAGGTGACGGCCCAGGTCGACCCCCACCTCGAGATCACGGAGATCACCGACCGCGTAACCAAGGCCGGCGGCCCGGCGCTCCTGTTCCGCGACGTCAAGGGCAGTTCGCTGCCGCTCCTGATCAACCAGTTCGGCACCGAGCGGCGCACCTGCATGGCCTTCGGGGTCGAGTCGCTGGACGAGCTGGGCGCGCGCATTCAGGGCGTGCTCGAGATGACGCCGCCGGAGGGCATAGGCGAGAAGATCCGCGCGCTCGGCAAGCTCAAGTCGCTGGCCGACTCGCGGCCGAAGACCGTCCGCAGCGGCCCCTGCCAGGAGGTGGTGCTCGACCCCCCCGACCTGGACGCGCTGCCGATCATGACCTGCTGGCCCGAGGACGGCGGCCCCTTCATCACGCTGCCGGCCGTGATCACGAAGGACCCCCGCACCGGCATGCGCAACGTCGGCATGTACCGCATCCAGAAGTTCAGCCCCGACACCACCGCCATGCACTGGCAGATCCACAAGGACGCGGCCGCCGACTGGCGCGGCATGGGCGCGCGCATGGACGTCGCCGTCGCGCTGGGGCTCGACCCGATCACCGCATACACGGCCTCGGCGCCGCTGCCCAAGCACATCGACGAGCTGATGCTAGCCGGCTTCCTGCGCGGCGAGCCGGTGGAGCTCGTGCGCGCCCGCACCGTCGACCTTGAGGTGCCGGCACGCGCCGAGATCATCATCGAGGGGTACATCGCGAAGGGCGAGCTGGCCGACGAGGGGCCGTTCGGCGACCACACCGGCTACTACACCCCGGTCGAGCCGTTTCCGGTGCTGCACGTCACCGCAATCACGATGCGCCGCGACGCCGTCTATCCCTCTATCATCGTCGGCGTCCCGCCGCAGGAGGACGTATGGCTGGGCAAGGCCACCGAGCGCATGTTCCTGCCCGCGATCCGCATGACCATGCCCGAGGTGGTCGACTACGACCTGCCCTTGCAGGGCGCGTTCCACAACCTAGCGATCGTCTCGATCAGGAAGGCCTTCCCCGGCCACGCGCGTAAGGTGATGCACGCGATCTGGGGCACCGGCCTGCTCTCGCTAACCAAGGGCGTCGTGGTCGTGGACGACTGGGTGGACGTGCACGACTACGGGCAGGTGATGTGGCAGGCCGGCGCCAACGTCGACCCGGCGCGCGACGTCGTGCTGGCCGACGGGCCGCTCGACCACCTCGATCACGCGCCCACCAGGCAGTTCATCGGCGGCAAGATCGGGATCGACGCCACCGCCAAGTGGGAGAGCGAGGGCTATGATCGAGGCTGGCCGGCCGTGATCGAGATGAGCCCCGAAATTCGCGCACAGGTGACCGCTCGCTGGGCCGAATATGGCATACCCGTTACAAGCACAGATGACCGGAAGGCGCGGTAGTATGGCGCCGCTGCACTGACGAAAGGACGCCTGTGGCGGACACGCCCGCCGGCTCGCACGCCCACGCATACACCGCGCCACAGGCGCCCGACTCGGCCGTCACCCGTGGCCAGTTCCTGACCCTTTCGTCGGTCGGGCTGGGCGCGATGATCGGCGCCGTGATCGGGGTTCCGGCCACCGCCTACGTGCTGGCGCCGCTGACCAAGGAGGCCACGTTCAAGTCGGTCGCCCTCGGCCCGGTCACCAAGTTCACCTCGGAGACGGCGTTCAAGCCGACGGCGGCCACCTACGTCGAGGATCCAGCCGAGCCGAACACCAGCGCGGGCCTGGCCTGGGTGCACTACACCGGCAAGCAGAACCACAACTGGCTGGCCACCGACACCATGTTCGTGGTGTTCTCCAACCGCTGCATGCACCTCGGCTGCCCCGTCCTGGCGACGCCGCAGGGCTTCGCCTGCCCCTGCCACGGCGGCCAGTACGACACCCGCGGCGTGCGCACGGCGGGCCCGCCGATCCGCCCGCTCGACCGCTTCCAGTGGGAGATCCAGAAGGGCATCCTGGTGATCACGCAGCGCTGGAGCGTCGACTACGTCAACGGCCAGCTCACCTACTACCCGGTCAAGATGCCGGGCCAGCCCGTCCACACGCCGGGGCCGTTCGGCGACACGGCGCCAAACGTCCTCTACCCGAACGTCACCTACACCCACGGCCCCGCCCCCAAGCCCCAGTAGCCGATGCCGTCGCCGATCCCGATCCCGCCGCCGCCCAGCCCCAAGCAGATGGTGCTCGCCACCGAGGACTGGGTCGAGTACCGCACCGGCTTCCCGACGCTGGTGCGCAAGTTCCTGTTCCGCAAGGTGCCGCCCACCGGCTGGTTCCACACGCTGGGCTCGTCGCTCTTGACGGTGTTCATCCTGCAGGCGACCACCGGCGCGCTGCTGGCGATGACCTACGACCCGTCGCCCAACGGCGCCTACGAGTCGATCCGCTACATCACCGACGTGCAGACGCTGGGCTGGCTGATGCGGGGCATGCACAAGTGGGGCGCGAGCGTGATGGTGATCCTGTTGTTCCTGCACATGGGCCGCACCTTCTTCTACGGTGCCTACAAGTACCCGCGCGAGATGACCTGGCTGACCGGCTCGCTGATCTTCATCAGCGTGATGGCCATGGGCCTGACCGGCTACCTGCTGGTCTGGGATGAGCGCGCCTACTGGGCCTCCGTGGTCGCCATCAACATCAACGGCACGGCGCCGGTGCTGGGGCCGTTCATCTCGAAGTTCCTGCTGGGCGGGCCGGTGATCGGCGCCCAGACCATCTCGCGCTTCTATGCCCTGCACATGCTGCTGATACCCGGCGCCATCATCGCGCTGATCTTCGTGCACATGTGGCTGGTCGTGAAGCTGGGCGTCACCCCGTGGCCGGCGCGGCCGCCGGAGCCGGAGCCTGCTCCCGCCTACGAGCCGCAGCCCCAGCAGCACGTCGACGCGCCCGTCGCCGTGCCGGTGACGGCTGCCGCCGAGCAGCGTGAGGTGCAGGAAGTCGGGAGGGAGCGCTAGTGGCGCGCAAGGTCATCAACCGGCGCGTCCGCTACGAGACGGAGCTCACGGCGCAGAAGCGGGAGGGCCACGCCTTCTTTCCCTACGCCATGTTCCACGATGTGGTCGTGAACCTGCTGATCGTGCTGATCATCGTGGTGATGGCGGTGGTCTGGCACGCCACCGCCGGCCCGATCAACGCCTCGCATCCGGCCGGCACCAACGGCTGGATCGGGGCGCTGTACGAGACCAAGGCCAACCCGGCGGTGGCCCAGACCGAGCCGCGTCCGGAGTGGTACTTCCTGTTCCTGTTCGAGCTGCTGCGCGTCTTCAAGCAGCCGTGGCAGCTGATCTTCGCCACCATCATCATCCCCACGCTGATGATGGTGCTGCTGATCGCCTGGCCGTTCCTCGATACGGGCCGCGACCGGCGCCTCTCGCGGCGTCCGGCCGGGGTCGCGCTGGGCCTGGCCACGCCCGCGGTGCTGATCGCGCTGACGATCGCCGGCGGCGAGGCGCCGGGCGCCATCTCCGGCGCCAACATCAGCAAGAACCCCGCGATCAACGCGCTGCCCGGCTCGCAGCTGATCGCCGACGCCGCCTGCGCCACCTGCCACACGTTCCCGACCGGCGGTGCCTCCGGGCCCGGCTCCTCGCTGGCCAACGGCTCGACCAAGTACGGCACCGACCAGAAGGGGCTGGCCACGTGGATCGGACACCTGGCCAGCCAGTCCGGTGCCGGCATGCCCGCCTTCGACCAGTCGTTCAACCAGCAGCAGATCGACCAGATCGCCCAGGTGATCGCGTCGCTCAAGACCAACAGCGTGCAGCCGCTGGGCGGCAGCTAGCCGCGCTTAGCAGTTAGGCTCCCGGCCATGCGAGTCATGCTCGGCATCACCGGGGCCTCCGGCGCGCCCTACGCGGCCCGGATCCTGCGCGCCCTGTGCGACCACGGCGCCGACGTCGGGGTGTGCGCCTCCGCCGCCGGCCGCCAGGTGATCGCGCTCGAGATCTACGGCGACCGCGGCATGGACGGCGGCGACGCGCTGGAGCGGTTCGTGGCCGACCACGGCAGCCCCGACACGCGCATCTGGGCGGAGCGTGACTACTCGGCGCCCTACGCCTCGGGCAGCTCGCGCACCGACGCGGTGATCGTCTGCCCCTGCTCGATGGCCTCGATCGGCACGATCGTGGCCGGCGCCGAGGCCAACCTGATCCACCGCGCGGCAGGCGTGCAGCTGAAGGAGCGGCGCAAGCTGGTGGTGGTGCCGCGGGAGACGCCGCTCTCGTCGATCCACCTCGAGAACCTGCTGCGGCTGCGAAACGCCGGCGCCGACGTGATCGCGGCGATGCCGGCCTTCTACCACCTGCCGCAGACCATCGACGATCTGGTGGCGTTCGTGGCCGGACGGGTGCTGGACGCGATCGGCGTCGACGTGACCCTGCACGAGCGCTGGGGCGAGTCGCAGGTGGGTGCGCCGTGACCCTGCAGCCCGAGCGCGTCCGCGACATGTTCGACCGCATCTCGCCCAGCTACGACCGCATGAACCTGCTGATGTCGATGGGCCGAGACGGCTGCTGGCGGCGACTGGGCGTGCGCGCCTCGGGCGCGCAGCCGGGCGATGCCGCGCTCGACGTCTGCTGCGGCACCGGCGACTTCGCCGTCGAGCTGCGGCGCGCCGTGGGGCCGTCCGGCCGCGTGGTCGGGCTTGACTTCTCGCCCCAGATGCTGGAGATGGCGCGGCGCAAGAGCAGCGCGGTCGAGTGGCTGCAGGGAGACGCCCTGGCGCTCCCGTTCGCCGAGGCTGAGTTCGCAGCCGCCTGCGTCGGCTTCGGCGTGCGCAACCTGTCCGACCACCGCCGTGGATTCGCCGAGATGGCCCGCGTCGTTCGCCCCGGCGGCCGCGTCGTGTGCCTCGAGATGAGCACGCCGCCGGCGCCGATCAGGCCCTTCTCCCAGCTCTGGACCGACCGCGGCGTGCCGGTGCTGGGACGGATCGTGGCCCACGACCCCGAGGCGTACCGCTACCTGCCGGCGTCGGTGCACCGCTTCCCGGCCGCGCCTGAGCTGGCCGAGATCATGCGCGACGCCGGCCTGATCGACGTCGGATACCGGCGGCTGATGATGGGCGTGGTGGCGCTGCACGTGGGGACGGTGCCTGGGTGAGCCTGGCCACCTCGGCGCACCAGGCCTTCGCCGAGCGGGTCGAGGAGCGGCTGGAGCAGGCGGTGGCGACCGACCCGGGCGCCGTCGCCCGGGCCGGCGCCCAGACCCTTCGCTCCGGTGGCAAGCGGCTGCGCCCGCTGCTGGTCTCGATGTGCGCCACCGACGCGGCCCGCGGACGCGACGAGCTGGTGCGGGCCGGCTGCGCGGTCGAGCTGGTGCACATGGCGACGCTGGTGCACGACGACGTGCTGGACGCGGCGCCGCTTCGGCGCGGGCATCCAACGGTCTGGCGCACCGACGGCCGCGAGTTGGCAACGGCCACCGGCGACCACCTGTTCGCGCGCGCGTTCGCCGAGCTGACCGAGACCGTCGACATGGCGGCCGTCGCAATCCTGGCCGACGCCTGCCTGGGCCTGGCCCGCGGCGAGATCCTGCAGCGCCATCAGGCCGGCGACCCGAGCGTCACCGTCGACGGCTACCTGGAGCGATGCACGCTCAAGACCGGCCGTCTCTTCTCGGCGGCGGCGCGGCTGGGCGCCCGCTTCTCGCAGCTGTCCGCAGACGACGCGGCGGCGCTGGGCCGCTTCGCCGAGGCGCTGGGCCTGGCCTTCCAGATCGCCGACGACGTGCTCGACTGCGACGGCGACCCCGACACCACCGGCAAGCCGCTCGGCACCGACCTGCTGGACGGAACCGTCACCCTGCCGCTGCTGGTGGCCGCCCGCCGTGACCCCGAGGTGGCGGCCGTGATCGCCCGCGGCGCCGTGCCCGACGACGTGCTGCCGACGCTGGCTCGGGTGGTGAGAAGCGGGGCAGTGGCCGGGGCCCGCGCCGAGGCACAGCGGCTGGCGGAGCGGGCGACGGCCGAGCTGGACGCCGTCGGCGCTCCGGTCGACGCAGGAGCATTGCGCGAGGCCGTGCTGCTTGCCTCCGACCGCAGCGCGTAGCCCGAGGTCTAGACGATTGATCGATATCTCTCGCGAGCCTGGCCGCTGCGGTTGGTCGGGGGTTCGCGGGCCGGGGTGGCTACGGCAGCGAACCGTCGTCTCCGTCTGCGATCTGCGTGATCGCAGATCCCTCCCGACCGGCGCAAGGCGATGCCTTGCGCCTTGGGCACCACGGAGATATCGATCAACCATCTAGGTGAACGTCCGGGTGTAGGGCGCACCGGACAGGACCGCCCGCTGCGCCACGCCATCGATGATCGTGTCGAATCGCAGCCGCTCGGGTGACCAGTCGCGCTCACCGACGCGGAAGCCGCCGTCCGCGAGCGGGGTCATCGGCGCCCGCTCGTCGCTCAGGTGATCACAGCCCCACCACAGCCGCCCCTCCCGCGCAGCCACCCGGAAGTTGGTCAGCCAGGCGTTGTGCGACCGGTAGTGGCCGAGCAACGGCCGCCACTCGTCGGGGCAGGAGCCGTCGTGCTCCAGCGGCTCCGACAGCTCCAGGGCGAACGGCTCGGGCTCGCCGCCGCCGGCCAGCGCTAGCGCGGCTCTGGCCATCGCCGTGCCGCCCATGTACCCGCAGGCCATCGCAACTGCACCGAGCCCGTCGTACGTGGCCACCATCAGCGAGCCGGTGCCGATCATGCCGCCGCCGTGGCCGAAGTCCTTCGGGCCGATCGCGATCCCGTAGCCGTAGTGCCCGCGGTCTCCCTCCTGGTCGTCCTCGACGTGGGGCGCCAGCATGGCCGCCCAGCTCTCGGCTGACAACAGCCGTTCTTCGCGGGTCATCAGCGCCCGCAGGTAGATCGCGAGATCGCCGCCGCTCGAGCAGATGCAGCCGTCGGCCTCGGCGCTGTCGATCCAGGTGGCCGGCACCAGCCCGTGCTCGGGCCGCCAGGGCCGGTCGTCGAAGGCCGGCACGGTGGCCTGGGCCAGCCGCGGCCGCATCTCCTGCACGATCCAGGGCTCCGACTCCGTCATCTCCAGCGGCTCCAGGATCCGCTCGCGCACCAGTCGCGGGTAGCGGTGGCCGGAGGCGCGCTCCAGCATCCAGCCGATCACCCGGTAGCCGACGTTCGAGTACCAGAAGTGCTCCCCGGGGGCGAACCCGACCTCGGTGTCGGCCAGCGCCACGACGTCGTAGTTGGATCCGGTCGCGATCTCGGCGCCCTGGATCAGCCCGGATGAGTGGGTCAGCAGGTGGTGCAGCGTGATCGGCACGTTCGTCCCGCCCACGGCGAACCAGGGCAGCACGTCGGTGACCGGCGCGTGCAGGTCGAGCAGGCCCTGCTCGGCCAGCTGCAGTGCCACGATTGCGGTGAACGACTTGCCGATCGACCCGAACTGGAACATCGCACCGTGAGGGGCACCGTAGGTGCGCGAGGCCAGCGTCCGCTCGCCGTCGGTGACCGCCACGGCGATCGATGAGGCGGCACCCGCCGCGAGCACCGTCTCGGCGTATGCGTCCAGCCCGTCTGCGAGCTCATCCGCCACCGCGCCAGCCTACCGAGTCACGCGAGTAGACTGCCGCCTGCATGGCCACCGCTGCCCGTCTGGACACGCTCGCTGAGATCCGCGAGAAGGTGCTCGCCAACGAGCGCCTCGACTTCGACGACGGCGTGACGCTGCTCGAGACGGACGATCTCACCGGCCTCGGCGAGCTGGCCGACACCGCCCGGCGCCTGCGCGGCGGCACCGACGAGGTGTTCTTCGTCAACAACCTGTACCTGAACTTCACGAACGTGTGTCGCGTGAAGTGCAAGTTCTGCGCGTTCGCGGTCACCGGCAAGCAGCCGTCCGCCTACACCTGGGAGATCGACAAGCTCGTCGAGCACGCCGTTGAGGTGCATGAGCGCGAGCAGTACAGCGAGATCCACATGGTCGGCGGCGAGAACCCGCACCTGGAGTACAGCTACTACATCGACCTCACGCGGGAGCTGCACAATGCGTTGCCCGATGTGCACCTGAAGCTCTACACGGCGTCCGAGATCCACCACATGCACAAGCTGTCGGGGCTGCCGCACGCGCAGGTCCTGGCCGAGCTGCAGGAGGTGGGGCTGGGCTCGCTGCCGGGCGGCGGCGCAGAGGTGTTCGCCGACCGGGTGCGGCGACTGGTGGCCCCGGGCAAGGAGCACCCCGACAACTGGATCGCGACCCACCGCGCCGCCCACGGCATCGGCATGCCCACCCACTGCACCATGCTCTACGGCCACGTCGAGAGCTACGAAGAGCGGGTCGACCACTGGATGCGGCTGCGCGACCTGCAGGACGAGACCGGCGGCTTCCTGGCCTTCGTGCCGCTGCCCTTCCACCCCGAGAACACGGTCTTCCAGCGCCGCGGCTGGCGCTTCTCGACCGGCTATGACGACCTCAAGATGGTGGCCGCCTCGCGGCTGATGCTGGACAACATCCCCAACATCAAGGCCTACTGGATCATGCTCTCGACGCCGGTGGCGCAGGTCGCACTGCACTACGGCGCCAACGACATCCAGGGCACCGTCATGGAGGAGCAGATCGCCCACGCCGCGGGCGCCGTCACGCCCCAGGAGGAGAAGGTGCAGAGCCTGGTGGCGCTGATCCGCGACGCCGGCCGGATCCCCGTGCAGCGAGACACGCTGTACAACGTGGTGCGCACCTTTGCTTAGGCTGGGGCGGATCAGTTACGCCAACATGGCGCCGGTGTTCTATGAGCTGGACGGCGAGGGCCTGGAGCAGGTCAGCGGCGTGCCCACCACGCTGAACCGGATGCTGATGGCGGGTGAGATCGACGTGGCGCCGATCAGCTCGATCGAGTATGCGCGACACGCCGACAAGCTGCGGCTGCTTCCGCGCCTCTGCGTGTCCACCGAGGGTGCCGTCGACTCGATTCAGCTGATCACGCGAAAGCCGATCGAGCAGGTGCGCTCGGTCGCGGTCACGCCCGAGAGCGCGACCTCGGTGGTGCTGACGCGGGTGCTCCTGGGCGAGGTGGAGCTGGTGCCGCTCGACCAGCCGGCCGACGCCCGCATGCTGATCGGCGACGCCGCGCTGCAGAGCGCCTTCGACGATCCCACGCCGCACTACGACCTGGGCCGCCTCTGGCAGGAGCGCACCGGGCTGCCGATGGTGTACGCCGTCTGGGCCTGCCGGCAGGGCGTCGAAGACGGCCTCGACGAGCTTGAGCGGGCGCACCTGCGTGCGCTGGCCGTGTCCCGCTCCGAGCCGGAGGCACTGGCGCGCAGGGCGTCTGCCGAGTACGGCTGGCCGGCCGGCTTCCTGGCACGCTACTTCGAGAAGCTGCGCTACCACTTCGGCCCGCGTGAACGGCAGGGGCTGGTGCGGTTCTTCGAGCTGGCGCACCTGGCCGGCGAGCTGGAGACGGTGCCGGAGCTGCACTTCGTGCAGGGCGTCCGTACCGAGGCCTAGGTTGTCTGATCGGGCGCGAACGGCAGCACCAGCGGCTGCCAGGTGTCCAGGGGCCGCCCGGCCGTGGCATCGATCGCACGGAGCGTGATGCTGCGGTCGGCCGCACCCGGCGGGTCGATCTCGATCAGCCCGGCGCCGGAGACGTTCAGCTTGTAGCGCAACCGATCGACGTTCGGGTCGCCCGGGGCCGCGCCCGACCACAGCTCGCAGCGGATGCCCGCGCAGGTGAACTCGGTGATCCGCATGCCGGCCGCCTCGGGTCGGCCCTCCGGGTCGGGGTGCTGATCGATCCGCAGCGAGTGGCAGTCGCCGCTCACGATCAGCACGCGCTTGCCGCGCAGCTGGGCGTCCATGAACGCGCTCAGCACGCGGCGGTACTCGTGCGGCCAGCTGTAGATGTAGTTGTCGCGCTGGACGCGGCCGTTGCGGGGATTGACGCGGGTGCCGAACGTGTCGCCGCTGAAGACGACGAACATCGAGGCGTCGCTCGTGCGCAGGATCTGCTCCATCCAGGTCCGCTGCTCGATGCCCAGCTTCGTCTTGCCGGGAATGTTCGGGCTCGCGGCCGGGTCGCAGTAGCGGCGGCCGTCCAGCGTCAGGCAGTGCACGTCCCCGGCGCGGACGTCGAAGTAGCCGCGGCGCTCGGAGTCGGCCGAGATCTGGTTCCACAGCTGCCACGTCCAGGGCAGCAGCGTCGTTCGGTCGGCGTTGTTGTCGGGGCCGTACTCGTGGTCGTCCATGATGAACCCGACCGGGACGCGCTGCCGCAGAGCGACGAACCCGGGGTCGGCCAGGAACCGCTGGAAGCGGTCGGCGAAGAACTCGGGGGAGCGGCTGTAGCTGGCGTCGTTGAAGTTGCCGGCGTAGCCGAAGTCGCCCTCGAAGACGATCGCGGCCGGCGTCCTTGTGGCCGCCTCCAGCAGCCGCTCGTAGCCCTGGTTGCGCGCAGGGCCGATCAGTTTGTAGCAGCTCGCGCCGAGCAGCGTGAGGCCGTCGCCGTGCCCGGTCAGCGGGACGTCGTGCAGAGGGGTGACTGTCTCCGCCGCACCCGTCAGCGATCGCAGGCGCACCCGCCAGCGGACGTCGCCATCCGCCCGGATCTGGTGGACCGCGGTCAGCGGGAACCCGTCGACGACCTGTTCGGGGCTGTGGTCGAACCCACCGCCGGCCACCGACCACTCGAACCTGATGCGGGCCGGGTAGGCGCTCCACACGCGCATGCGCACGTCGTGGCCGCCGTCCAGGCGCGGACTGGGGATGCCCGAGATCAGCACCGGCGCGACCGGGCTGGTCGGCTGGGGCTGCGCGTCGGTGGCGACGGTGTGGCTGTGCACCTGCAGCCGGCATGGCCGGAGGCTGAGCGGGTGCACGGCGAGGACGCCGGGGTTCCCGACCGCGGCCGTCACCGGCCCCGAGACCTGCCAGTCGGCCTCCAAGCCGTCTCCCCGCCAGGCTCTCGCCCAGACGCGACCGCCCTGGTAGCGGACGTCCAGCACGTGGCGCGTGCCGGCCGTCACCGGGTCGGTGTCTCCGCTGGCAACGGTGCGACGCCCGTCGAAGGCGTACTCCGCGATCACCAGCCGGCCGCCCTCGATGGTCACCCCTGCGAACGCATGGGGGCCGGTGGACCGCAGCAGCAGCCCCGGCCGCAGGCTGGCGTCCGTGACGGCGAACTCGAGCCGCTGGGCCCCGTCCGCGTGCAGCGCGTCCAGCAGCTGCACCGGCATCGGCTGGTCCGCGGCGGTGGTGTGCACGCCCGCGGGCACCGTGAGCACCGCCGGGCCGGCGTCGACCATCAGCGGCCCCTGGAGAGGAACCCACTGCGGCCCCCATCCGTCCGGGCCGCTGAACGAGCTGCGGATGCGAAACCGGCTCGGCGCCGGCCCCGGAGGCGGAGACACCGCGTTCCCGCCGCCGCCGAGCAGCTGTCTGGCGGTGACCCCGGCCGCGGCGGCGCCGGCCAGCGCCAGCAGGCCGGCGCGCGTGTAGCGCCGCCCGGTCATCGCAACGGCTCGCTCGTGCAGCGGTACCCGGGGACGTCGTCGGGGCGCGGTGCACCGGCCCCGGCCCCGCCCACCGCGAACACGGAGACAGGCCCGACCTGCGCACGCAGGCTCAGCTCGGGTAGCCGCATCAGCCGCTTCGCCTGATCGGGCCGGGCTATGACGTAGTCGATCGACCACCGGCGCAGCAGGTCGGCGTTGGCGGCCGGATCGGCGTAGAAGCGCCGCGCGCGGGCCTCGATGTCGAGCGCCTGGGCGAGCAGAGCCGGCCGCAAAAACACCATCAGGCCCTCCTGCATGCTGGCACGGCCGGTCAGCGCCTGGAACGACCCGCGCGTCCTCGTGGGCGTCAGCAGCCGGGTGTTGCATGGTGTGGCGACACGCGCCGCCTCGATCATGGCCGAAGACGCGGGCCCGCCGTGCACGCCCGCGGTCAGCCCGTTCCAGCCGATGCCGGCCACCACCAGCACGGGCAGCACAGCTGCGCAGACAGCGGGCAGCCGCGGGCGCAGCTGCCTGGTACGGCCGAACAGGGCGTTCACGCCGGCCGCACCGAGCACCAGCAGCGGCAGGCCTGCGTACTCGAACACGCGCCGGTCTCCGAACGTCGCCGGCACGTAGTAGGCATACCGGGCAGAGAACAGCAGCTCGATCGCGTACAGCGACGCCAGCGCGAACAGCGCGGCCGCCACGGCCAGCCGCTCCGGCCGGCCGCCGAGCAGCACGGCCGCCACGCCCAGCAGCCCCAGTGCCAGCAGGGGCAGCACCAGCGTGCGGCCGTGTGCCGGCAGCGCGGTGGCCGCCGAGTAGAGGTTGCGCGCGGCCGTCAGCGGTGGGGTGTAGAAGCGACGACGGGACTTCGGGATCGGCGTCTGCTTGAGACCGAGCAGCGCCGCGGTGGGGTCGTAGCGCCCGTTGACGGCCCGGTAGGGCGTGCCCGACGCGCCCTGGAACCCGAGGTCACCGCCTGCCAGCACGAGCGCCATCGCCGCGACCGCCAGCCCGCCCGCCGCCGTGGCGACGCTCCAGCGGGCGATCGTTCGCCAGCGGCCGCTGCGGACGGCCGCGGCCAGGGCGTAGCCAACCATCAGCGGGGCGATCCCGATCACCGCCACGAGGTGCGTCAACGCCGCCGCGCCGATCAGCGCGCCCGTCGCGACGGCTCTGGGCAGGCCGGTGCCGGCGTCGCCGCGCAGCAGCGGCAGGGCCAGCACCAGCGCCGCCAGCATGCACATGCGGCCGCTGTCCTCGGTCTGGAAGAAGGTCAGCTTGTGAACGATGTCCGCATCGAGCACGAGGCCCCCCGGCCACGCGTGGTCAGTCAGCGCCAGCAGCGGCAGGGCGGCGGCGCACCAGCGCAGGCCCAGCTCCCAGCCCAGCGCGAACATGCCGGCGGCGAACCCCACCGCCGAGATCCAGAGCGCCGCCGCCATGGCCGAGAACGGGTGGTCGCGGAGCACGAACGAGAGGCCGGCGTCGAAGGAATTCGCGCCCAGCTTGCTGATCGCGGGGGCGTGCAGCGCTCCCCACTGCAGCACCGTCGACGGGACGCGGCCGGCGTCGGCGAACTCGAGCCCGTCGCTCCAGTACCTCCAGCCGCCGGCGGAGGCGTCGACCGGGATCCGGAGCCGCGCGATGGCGATGGCGATCACCGCCAGCAGCCCGAAGGCGACCACGGGCCAGCCCGCCCGGGCCTCGTCCCGCAGGCCTCTCAGCAGCTCGTGGGGCGGCGTTCGCCGCAGCGTCCACGCCAGGAGCAGGCAGCTCACCGTCGCCAGCAGCAGCGCCAGCGACCACGGCCGCAGCAGGTGCACGAGCGCCAATACGGTCGCCGGCCACAGCACCATCGCGTACCCGAGCCCGAACACCGCCGCCAGGCGGGCCGGGATCGAGCTGTGATCGGCCGGCAGCGCCGCCAGCGTGGCGATCGCACCGCACGCGAGGATGACGAGGACGGTCGCGGCGGCGAGGATCACCCACGGGAGGGTACCGGCCGGGTGCTGCCGAAGATGTCACGGCGGACCGGTGCGCGTCAGGTCCCACCGCCGGTCGCCGAACGAGCACGAGGCGACCAGCGTGCCGGTTCCGGCAGGGATGACGCCGGGCTTGGCGAGCACGACGTCGACGCCGGCCGGCGGCGGCCCGCCGGCCAGTGTCGCCGCGACCACCTCTCGCCGGGCGGCCAGATCGGGGATCCGATCGTGCAGCCAGCTGCGGAACCGCACGTTGGCCGACGCCGTGCGCAGGTAGTAGAACCGGGCGCCGCTGCGGGCGAACAGCCGCAGGCTGAGCATGTCCGCTGCGGGCTCGGGCGCCACCACGGCCACGCGCGTGTCCGCGTCGATCGGCAGCGAGCCGCAGTCCAGCAGCGGCGAGACCGGGTCGCGCCAGATGCTGGCGGAGGCGAGCACCGTCGATCCCAGCGCCAGGCAGGCCAGCAGGGCGGCCGCCGCCAGAGCGGCTGCCGGCCGGCGCCGGTCCGCGGCCGTGACCAGCGCATTCGCGCCCACCCCGGCCGGGACGCAGAGCGCGAGCACCAGGAACGGCATGTATCGCGGCCAGCCCACGAGCGCGGCCGGGATGCCGCCCGTGTCGACCTGCGACGCCAGCAACCCCGCGACGACAGCCAGCCCCGGCACTGCCACAAGGGCCAGCGAACGAGACAGCGCCGGGCGCTGCTCTCGGGACAGCACGGCCATGCCCGCGATCGCCAGCGGCAGCGTCAGGCCCACGGCGGCGAGCGACTGGCCGGCGCTGGGCGTGCCCGCATCGAGCTCCGTGGTCTGCACGAAGCCGTGGTAGCGGAGGTAGGCGAGCCCGAGTGGAACCAGCCACGGCGCAACCACGGCCGCTCCCGCCGGCGCCGTCCGCCAGGCTTCGCGGCGGCGCTCCATCACCGCGAGCACCGCGGCCCAGGCGGCGCACAGCAGTCCGGCCGGCGGGGCGATCAGGAACACCAGGCCGCCGGCGGCACCGACGGCCCACCACAGTGCCGCCCGGCCAGAGATCGCCCGCAGCGCCAGCCACAGCACGATCGGCACGAGCGCCAGCCCCAGGTCGCGCGGGATCATCGGCGGCAGGAACGCCGTCGCCGGGCGTCAGGGCCGGCACCGGACTGCCGTGGAAGGGCCCGGCGTCGATCGTCGCCATGTGGAACCGGTAGGTGTGGGCGTCGGCGGTCCACCCCAGGGAGGCCGCCGCCAGGAACAGGCCGACGCTCCACGTGGCGGCCCGCCGGCGGTCGCAGATCTCCATCGCCAGCAGCCAGATGCCGGTGCCCGCACAGACCAGGCCGAATCCCTGCATCGCCCACACCGCGCTCTCCGCCCCGCCCGGCAGCGCTCCCGCGATCCACGCCACCAGCGCGTGGAACAGCCACGGGTAGCCGTTCGGCTCGCCTGCGTAGACCCCGCCCGGGGTGGCTGCCCCGTCATCGAGCTGGTGGATCCAGCCCAGATGCCAGAGCAAGTCGCCGCGCGAGGGCTGCAGCGCGTCCAGCGACAGCACCAGCTGCGGGGCGCTCAGTACCAGCCCGGCCACGCAGCCCGTGACGAGCGGAGCGACCGCCGGCCGCGGCGCGCGCAGCGGCGGGCGCACCGCCAGGCAGACGGCAGCGGCCGCCAGCGCCAGACCGGCCGTCGCCAGGGTGCTGCTCAGCAGGCCGAGGCCGAGGGCACCTGCCACCATCGCCGTCCAGGCCAGGCCGCAGGCCGCCAGCGCCCCGACCGCGAACCGCTCGGTCGCTGGCCGGTCGCGGGCCAGCGCGCTGCCGGCCACCCAGACCCAGGCCAGGAGGGCCAGCAGCATGATCGCTCCGGCGGCGTCGGCGGACATCAGCACGCGAGGCTACCGACCTCACCGGCCGCGGGGTTTCAACTAGCATCCGCCTGGTGATCGGTGCGACCCTCACGAGCCCGGTGCAGCTGGTCCTGGACAAGGCGCTGTCCGGCGAGCGCATCTCCGACGACAATGCGCGCACGCTGCTCGAGTCGCGCGAGCTGGTGCGGATCGGACGCGCCGCCCACGAGCTGCGCTGCCGGCGGACGCCCGCCGACCGGGTCACGTTCATTGTCGACCGCAACCTCAACTACACGAACATCTGCTACACCGACTGCAACTTCTGCGCCTTCTACCGCCGGCCCGGTGACAGGCGCGAGGGCTACACGCTGCCGCGGCCGGTGATCTACAAGAAGATCGAGGAGACGCTGGCGCTGGGCGGGACGGCGCTGCTGATGCAGGGCGGCCACAACCCCGAGCTGGGCATCGACTGGTATGAGGACCTGTTCCGGTCGATCAAGGCGCGCTACCCGATCCACCTGCACGCGCTGTCGCCGAGCGAGGTGCAGCACATCGCGCGCAAGGCCAAGCTGACGCCGTCCGAGACGCTCTCGCGGCTGCGCGACGCCGGCCTCGACTCGCTGCCGGGCGGCGGCGCCGAGATCCTGGTCGATCGCGTGCGCACCATCATCTCGCCGATCAAGACCACCTCCGACGAGTGGCTGGGGATCATGCGGGCGGCCCACCGCCTCGGCATGAGCACCACCGCCACCATGATGTGGGGCCACGTCGAGACGCTGGACGAGCGGGTCGAGCACCTGCGGCGGATCCGCGAGCTGCAGGACGAGATGCACGGCTTCCGTGCGTTCATCAGCTGGACGTTCCAGCCCGACAACACGGAGCTGGCGCAGCAGGTGACCTGGTACCCGACCAGCTTCGACTACCTGCTGATGCAGGCGGTCAGCCGCATCTACCTCGACAACGTCGACCACATCCAGAGCTCGTGGGTGACGCAGGGCATCAAGATCGGTCAGGTGGCGCTGTTCTACGGCGCGGACGACATGGGCTCAATCATGATCGAGGAGAACGTGGTATCGGCGGCGGGCACGACCCACCGGGCGGGCGTCGAGGACTTCCTGCACACGATCCGCAACGCGGGCTTCCGGCCGTCGCAGCGAGACACGCTGTACCGGACGGTGCGCGACTTCCCGCTCGCCGCCGCGTCGTGAAGGCATCCGTCTCGAGGCGGATGCCGTCGGCCGCCCCGCAGGACGTCTGGGACGTGATCAGCGATCCCCACCGCCACGTGCTCACCCTGCCGAGATCGGTGTCGCAGATCGAGGTGCTCGGCTCCGGTGAGATCTCGTGCACGGTGTCGGCGATGGGCAAGAGCGAGCGGATGCTGGTGCGGCGGACAGAGCTGGAGCCGCCGCGGCGCCTGGTGGAGCAGCGGGTGGACGGCACCCGTGAGGGCAGCACGGAGTTCGTGGTCGAGCCGGACGGCGGCGGCAGCCGCGTCACGCTCACCGCCGTCGTGGAGCTGCCGCGGCTGCTGGCGGTGCTGGCCAAGGGGCCGATCGAGCACGGCCTCAAGCGGCAGCTGGAGCTGCTCGAGCAGGAGGCATCTTCGTGAGCGGCGCCATGGACTGGGCGGCGAACGACCCCGGCGCGCCGGCCAGCTACGAGCGGTATCTGGCGCCGGCCATGTTCCTGCCGCTGGCGGAGGCGGTGACGGATGCGGTCGAGGTCAGGTCCGGCGAGCGCGCGCTCGACGTCGCCTGCGGGACGGGCGTACTCACCCGCACGATCGCCTCCCGTAGCGGCTCCGGCGGGCACGTCACCGGGCTTGATCTGGGCGAGGGCATGCTCGCCCGGGCGCGCACGTGGCCGCCCGTCGAGGGCGATGCGCCGATCGACTACGTGCAGGGCTCCGCGGACGAGCTGCCGTTCGAGGACGGGGCGTTCACCGTGGTCACCTGCCAGCAGGGGCTGCAGTTCTTTCCGGACCGGGACGCGGCGGTGCGCGAGTTTCGGCGGGTGCTTGCGCCGGGCGGCAGGCTGGCGGTCGCATGCTGGACCGACCTGCCGGACACGGCTGGGTGGTATGCCCTGACCGAGGCCATCGAGCGCCATATCGGCCGCGACGTCGCAGACATCCTGCGGGCGCCGTACGTGCTGTCCGATCCAGGCGAGCTGCGGCGGCTGCTGGAGGAGGCGGGATACGACGACGTCGTGATCGAGATCGAGCGTGTGCGTGCCCGGTTCGCCGGCGGCCCGGGGCAGTTCGCCGCCGGGGTTGCCGGGTCGAACCCCGCCGCCGGGCCCGTTCGCCGCAGCCGGCGACGACCGGCGGGCAGCCGTCGTGACGGAGCTGGCACCGAAGTTGGAGCACCTCCGCGCCGACGGCCACATCACGTTCGAGATGCCGTCCCTGATCGCCGTGGCGCGTGTCTGACCCGGCGTGCTGACGTCGCTGGCGAACTGGGTGCAGGACCAGGTGGCGGCGCACGGCCTGACCGCCATCTTCGTGCTGATGGTGCTCGAGAGCGCGTGCATTCCGATCCCCAGCGAGGTGACGATGGTGTACGCCGGCTACCTGGTGTCGCAGGGCGACCTGGTGTTCTGGCAGGCGGTGCTGGTGGGCGCGTTTGCCAACCTCGTGGGCTCGTGGATCGCGTGGGGGGTGGGGGCCTACGGCGTCGACTACGCGATCCTGCGGCACGACCACAGCACCCGGCGCATCGACCAGGCGCAGCGCTGGTTCGAGCGCTACGGCACGCCGGTGGTGTTCTTCGCGCGGATGGTGCCGCTGGTGCGCACGTTCATCTCGCTGCCGGCCGGTGTGGCGCGGATGCCGCTGCTGCGGTTCTCCGTGCTGACGTTCCTGGGCTGCCTGCCCTGGTGCTTCCTGCTGGTCTGGATCGGCGACGCGGCCGGCGCGAACTGGGACACCTGGCACCACCGGCTGGGCTACCTCGACTACCTGGTCGTGGCGGCTGCGGTGGCGCTCGCGGGCTGGTGGCTACTGCGACGACGGCGGCAGTCGGCCGTCTAGACTCGTCCTCCTTGTGTCGGTTCCTTTGATGGATATCAAGGCGCAGTACGAGGATCTGCTGCCCGAGATAAAGCAGCTCGTCGGCGACGTGATCGACTCCGGCCGGTTCATCCTCGGCCCCAACGTGCGGGCGCTCGAGGTCGAGGTGGCGGCGTCGGTCGGCTACGGGCACGCGGTGGCCGTCGCAAACGGCACCGACGCGCTCGAGCTGGGGCTGCAGGCGCTCGGCATCGGCCCCGGGGACGAGGTCGTGACCACCGCCTACACCTTCTTTGCGACCGCCGAGGCGATCGCGCGCCGCGGGGCGACGCCGGTGTTCGCCGACATCGACCCGGTGTCCCTGTGCCTCGACCCGGACGCGGCCGAGGCGGCCATCACGGAGCGCACGCGGGCCGTGATGCCGGTCCACATCTTCGGCAAGACGGCTGACCTGCGCGCCTTTCGGGAGCTGGCCGACCGGCACGGGATCGCGCTGATCGAGGATGCGGCGCAGGCGTTCGGCGCGACCTTCGAGGGGTACCGGGCCGGCAGCTACGGCGACGTGGCCACGTTCTCGTTCTTCCCGACCAAGAACTTCCCGGCGATGGGCGACGCCGGCATGGCGATCGCCTCCAGCGAGGAGATCGCCGAGAAAGTGCGGCTGCTGCGGTTTCACGGGTCGCGAGACAAGCGGGTGTTCGAGCAGATCGGCGTCAACTCGCGGCTGGACGAGATGCAGGCGGTGATCCTGCGGCGGTTCCTGCCCGAGGTGGATGGGTGGAACGAGGGCCGCGTGGCGGCGGCCGCCCGCTACCGCGAGCTGGGGCTGGGCGAGCACGTGTCGCTGCCCGAGGCCGCTCCCGGGCGCTCGCACATCTACCACCTGTACGTGGTGCGGACGCCGGCCCGCGAGCAGCTGCAGCGGCGGCTGAAGGAGGCGGGGGTCGCGTCGGCCGTGTACTACGGCCGGCCGCACCACCTGCAGCCGGTGTTCCGGCACCTGGGCTACCGGGAGGGATCACTGCCCGTGACGGAGGCGGCGTCCCGCGAGGGGCTGGCGCTGCCGATGTTCCCGACGCTCGTCGAGGAGCAGCAGCGCGAGGTCGTGAATGCGGTGCGCGGCGCGGCCTCGGCCGCGGCGTAGCATCTGACGCCCGTGCGCGTCTGGATCGACCTCACCAACTCGCCCCACGTGCCCATCTTCGCGCCGCTGGTGCGCCGGATGCAGGCGCGTGGGTGGGACGTGTCGGTGACGGCGCGGGCGTTCGCGCAGACGATCTCGCTGCTGGAGCTGCACGGGATCGAGCACACCGTGGTCGGGCATCACGGCGGCGGGTCGCGGCTGGGCAAGGCGCGGGCGGCGGCCGGCAGGGTGACGGCGATGACCCGGTTCGGGCGGCGTGGCCGCTTCGACGTGGCGTGGGCGCACGGATCGACCGACCTGCCGATGGCGTGCCGTGCGCTGCGGGTGCCGAACACGACGATGTTCGACTACGAATACGCGCGGCTGCAGCACGGGCTCAACTGCCGGCTGGCGCAGCGGGTGCTGATGCCCGACGCGATCCCGCCCGAGCGGGTGGCTGGGTACGGCGCGCGTCCGCCCAAGCTGGTCGCGTACCCGGGCCTCAAGGAGGAGTACTACCTGGCCAATTTCCGGCCGGACGCGGCGGTGCCCGTGGCGCTGGGACTGGACGGCGAGCGGATTGGCCTGGTGCTGCGACCGCCGGCCGACCTGGCGCTCTACCACAGGTTCGAGAACCCGCTGTTCGACGCGCTGCTCGAGCATCTGGGCCGGAGCGAGCAGGTGCGCGGGGTGGTGCTGCCGCGCACGCCGGGTCAGGCACAGCGGATACGGGCGATGGCCCTGCCCTCGCTGCTCGTGCCGGAGTCCGCGGTGGACGGTCAGAGCCTGGTGGCGGGCGCCGATCTCGTGATCAGCGCGGGGGGCACCATGAACCGCGAGGCGGTGGTGCTGGGCACGCCGGTCTACACGACCTTCGCCGGGCGACTGGGCGGGGTCGACGAGCGGCTGATCGCGGAGGGGCGGCTTGCGCCCGCTGGAGCGGCTGGAGGATCTGGTGCTGGAACGCAAGCCCGCGTCCGCACACGGCCGCGTCCGGCGCGACCCCGACCGTCTGATCGACCTGGCCGTACAAGGCCTGGTGCGCCGCTGACCCGCCGCCGTCCATAAGCGTTTCGACGACCCGTGCGGCGAACGGTCGGCGCGCGCGGGTGATACGGAGGTGCCGGGCACCGTCGTACCACGCGTGACCTCGGACGTCACGTCGTCGTGACCGAATCCGGCCGAAACACGCGCGTGGGCGTCACGGCGTTTGCACGGCTGATGGAACGGTGCCCGGCACCTCTCTATCACCTCTCTATCACCTGCGATAAGCTTTGATTATGGATCTGCGACAGCTGCGCACCCTTGCCGAGGTGGCCGACCGCGGCTCGTTCTCGGCCGCGGCCGAGGCGCTTGGCGTCAGCCAGCCGGCCGTCAGCCAGCAGATACGCGCACTTGAGCGCGAGATCGGCGAGCCGTTGCTCGACCGCGGCGGCCGTGGCGCGCGCCTCACCGAGCGGGGCGTCATGGTGCAGCGCTACGCGCAGCGGATGCTTGCGCTGTCGGACGAGTTCCAACGCGAGCTGGCCGACGGGGACGGTGAGCTGACCGGATCGCTGGTCGTGGGATCCAGCACGGGACTCGGCGAGCACGTGCTGCCGCTGCTGCTGGGGGGTTTCCGCGCGGAGCATCCCAAGGTGACGGTATCGCTGCGGATCGAGGCCACCTCAACGGTGATCGACCGTGTGCTGGCCCGCGAGCTCGAGCTGGGCGTGGTCGGCGCGACGCGACCCCACCGCGCCCTCAACTACGAGCCGTTCCTGCGCGACCGCGTGGTGCTGGCCGTACCGGCCGGCCACCCCTTTGCCGGCCGCACCGTCGAGCTAGACGAGCTGGTGCGCGAACCGCTGATCCTGATGCAGGCGGGAGCCGGCGTCCGCACCGTGATCGAGGAGGAGCTGCGCCGCGCCGGAGTGCGGCCCCGCGACCTGAACGTGGCCATGGAGCTGGGCCTGCAGGAGTCGGCCAAGGCGGCCGTCGAGGCCGGATTCGGGGTCAGCTTCCTCTCGCAGCTGGCCGTCGAGCGGGAGCTCGAGCGCGGGACGCTGGCAACGGCCGACGTAGCCGGGATCGACCCGGTGCGCGACTTTGCCACCGTGCGGCCGGCCACCCAGCAGCCGGGACGCCTGGTGGCATCGTTCCTGGCCTGGAGTCAGGCCTGGCTGGCGCGCAGGTTCTGAGCGGTTCGCGCGGCGGGCCGTCCCCAGGGAGGACGGCCCGTCGCCTTCACGTCCCGGTCAGGCCGCGTCGCGAAGTTCGCGCTCGCCGCCGCTGGCCCGGGGCGGATCCTCTCCGTGGAAGTACCACGCCAGCAGTCGCTGGATCTCCATTGGATCGTGTTCGGGCATCTCGTCCGCGTGCGATGGCTGCACGGGTGCGAGCTCCCGCGTGGGCTCTGCCTCGCTCATCTGGTCTCCCCCCCAGCGTGAGTTGGAATCGGATCGATCCCATGTACTGAAGAGATCGGATCAAGGCCAGGATCGGCGTATCCCCCGTCCCGGTGTGCAAGGAACCGCTTACGGGGATCCGGTTTCCCCCGTCCAGCTGTCCAGATCCTGCCAGTAGCTGCGGCTGAGCGCGTCGGCCAGACGGGGGTCGGTGTGTGCTGCGTAGAAAACGTTTCGCTGGGTGTCGGCGCAGACCTCGATCTCAGACAGGCGCACGCCCGGGCCCAGCGCGACCACGATGTCGGCCGCCAGCTGGAGCTCATCGGCCGTGTAGTGCTTGAAGTGCAGGTCGGGGGCGCGGTCGAGCAGCTCCGGCCACTCCGGGCAGGAGCGGGTGCTCATGGCGCGGCCGCCGGTTCGGTTTTGCGCGGGCGGCGGCGAATGGAATCCCACAGGAGCGCGAGGATCACGCCCACGACCAGGCCCACGAAGATGGCCACGATCAGCCTGCTCTTGCGGTTGGACGCGGTGACGCGGCCGCCGGATGGGGTCTGCACGTATCCGGCCGCCTCCACGTCCTTTGCGCTGGCCTGGAACAACTGGTTCTGGGTCAGCTGCAGGGAGATCTCGTCGATGCGCGAGCCGGTGTCGGAGATGGTCGAGAGCAGCGCCGCCGAGACGGTCGCCTTGTCGGTGCTCGACATGCCCGAGCCGCCCAGCGCCTTCAGCTGGTTCTGGGCCGCCGTCAGCGTCTGCTGGAGGGTGGCGATCGTTGCCTTGTCGGTCGCGATCTGGGCCGTCAGCGCGTCGATCTTCGCGGTCTGGTACTTGTTGGCCCAGGCAATCAGCGAGTCGCCCAGCGACTGCACCGCAGCCTGCGCGGACGTGCGGTCATAGGGGCCCTGCACCGTGATCTGCATGTTGGGCGTGGCGCCCGTGGACTTGGTGGTGGTGCTCTGCAGCGCGGTCACGCTGAGGTGCTTCCGCAGGGCGGCGCCGGACTTGATGCCGGCCTTGGAGGCGGCGGCGTCCAGCACGGAGCTCGTGTGCAGGAAGGCCTGGGCGCTGGTGGGATTGGCCACGACCGAGTTCAGCTGGGCCGATCCACCGGTGGGAGTCAGCGGCGTGCCCAGGAACACCGTCGCCTGGGCCTGGGACTGCTTCCCGGTGCCGACCGTGTGCAGGACCACCAGCAGCACGGCCACCACGACCGTGGCCAGGACGATGTACCAGTTGCGGATGACGCGTCCGGCGTACTCGGACAGGCGCACCTCGCCGTCCTGGTCGGGGCTGGGGTTCTGGGACACGGCGCCGAAGTCTACCGATAGGCTGCGCTGCGAAACGCCGATGAACATCCGCTCTCGCGCACCCCTTCGCATCAGCTTCGCCGGCGGCGGCACCGACGTCCCACCGTTCCCAGAGAGGGAGGGCGGTCTGGTGCTGAATGCGACCATCGCCCGCTACGCGTACGGGCTGCTGCGGCCACGCCGGGATCGGCAGGTGCGGATCGAGTCGGCGGATTTCGGTCTGGCCGTGCACTACAACGTGGATGAAGCGCCGATCTTCGACGGCCGGCTCGACCTGGTGAAGGCGGCGATCCGGCGGCTGGGCGATCCGGCGGCACCCGGCTACGACATCTTCCTGCACTCGAACGCCCCGCCCGGGTCGGGGCTCGGCTCCAGCTCGACGGTGATGGTGACGCTGGTCGGCCTGCTGCGGGAGCACCATAACCTGGCCCTGACCGACTACGAGATCGCCCAGATGTCGCACCACATCGAGCGGGTCGACATGGGCATGCTGGGCGGCATGCAGGATCAGTACGCGGCCACCTTCGGCGGGTTCAACTTCATCGAGTTCGGCGCGGATCACGTGATCGTGAACCCGCTGCGGGTGAGCGCGGACGTGGTCAACGAGCTCGAGCACAACATGCTGCTCTGCTACACCGGCGCGACGCGCCGCTCGGATGGCGTGATCGAGGATCAGACCGCGCGCTACGAGGGCGGAGAGGCCGGCACGCTGGCCGCGCTGCGCAGCCAGAAGCAGCTGGCGACGGAGATGAAGAACGCGCTGGTGCGGCGGCGGCCGCGCGAGTTTGGCGACATGCTGCACGAGGCCTGGAAGCAGAAGAAGCGGATGTCGCCCAAGATCAGCACCGGCTTCATCGACGAGGCGTACGCGGCGGCGCGGCGGGCCGGCGCGCTGGGCGGGAAGGTTACGGGCGCGGGCGGCGGCGGCTATATGCTGTTCTACTGCGAGTTCCAGAAGAAGCATCGTGTGGCCGATGCGCTGACACGGATGGGCGGGCAGGTCACCGAGTTCGCCTTCGAGCCTGAGGGCCTGACCACCTGGAGCATGAGCGATGGCTGAGCGTGCGGCCGAGCGGCTGGCGATGCACGTTGCGATGGCGCAGGCGCTGGCAAGCGAGCAGACGGCGGCGGCGATCGCGGCCGTCGCCCGCGATCTGGCCGCCCGATTCGACGCCGGCGGCACCCTGCTGATCTTCGGCAACGGCGGCAGCGCCGCGGACGCTCAGCATCTGGCGGCTGAGTTCACCGGGCGCTACATGCTCGACCGGGCGCCGTTGCCGGCGCTGGCGCTGGCCGACAACACCGCGGCGGTGACGGCGATCGCGAACGACTACGGGTTCGACCGGGTGTTCGCCCGGCAGGTGCACGCGTTCGGCAACGGCGACGGCGCGGCGATCGCGCTCTCAACCAGCGGTACGTCCGAGAACGTGCTGGAGGGGCTGCGGGCCGCGCGCGAGCTGGGGTTGCTCACGATCGGCGTGACCGGCGAAGGCGGGGCGGAGCCGATGCGCGCGCTGTGCGATCACCTGCTCACGATCCCTGCCGTGCCGACGCCGCAGATCCAGGAGGGCACGATGCTGGTGCTGCACACGATCTGTGAGCTGGTCGAGCACAGTCTGTTCGACGAATGAGCGGCCGCGCCGCCTTCCTCGACCGCGACGGCACCATCAACGAGAAGGCGTCCGAGGGCGACTACGTCACGACGCCGGAGCGGTTCCGGTTCATCGAGGGAGCGGAGCAGGCGGTGCGGATGCTGGCCGGCGACGGCTGGCGGGTGATGGTGGTGACCAACCAGCGCGGGGTGGCGCTGGGGCGGATGACGCTGGACGACGTCGACCGCGTGAACGCGTGCATGGCCCACCTGCCGATCGCCGGCGTCTTCGTGTGCCCGCACGAGCGCGACAGCTGCGACTGCCGCAAGCCCGGCACGGGGCTGTTCGAGCAGGCTCGCACGGCGTTCCCGGAGATCGAGTTCGGGCGGTCGGTGGTGATCGGCGACGCCGAGTCGGACGTGCTGGCCGGCCGTGCGATCGGCGCCCGCACGTTCCGGGTCGGACCGCCGCCGCTGCCGTCGCTGCTGGACGTCGCCCGGAGCATCGTCTCCCGCACCGCGACGTGACGAGGGTGTCAGAACTGCAACGAGCCGCCGGCGCCTCTCGTCACCTTTACGGTGTCAAACACCGACCAGGCTGGCGTTCCAGGTTTGCGCCGCCTGCACGACAGACGTCACGACTGGTGTGACACCGATTTGGCTCGAACGCTCGGTCGCGCCCGAATTCGGGGTTTGACTACGACGCGGCGGCCGGGGTCACGCCGGCACCGAACCGTTGCCGCCCGTGACAGGTGCGTGCGAAAGCGCCGTTCGGGACGCGTCACGGCAGCGTCACAGATGTGCAGCCTGGCCGGTGGGCCGCCGACCCGAGCGGGCGGCCCTCCGTTGCGGCTGCTCAAGCGGCGGCCGGCTGGGTCGCTGCCTCCGTGGCACCCAGCCACCGGAGCGCTTCGCGCGCGGCCTCGCGGCCGGCTGCGAACACGCCTTCGACGTTGGTCCGCGTCGAGTTTTCTTCGGTGAGCAGGTTGCCGTATCTGTCGTGAGCGAGCCAGTCGCGGTACACGGCCGGGAGAGGGCCGTCGTCCGCGGCGATCACGACCGCGCGGCCGCGTAGCTCCGTGTCCCCGTCCCAAACGCGGAGGGGGCGGTGCAGCAGGTCGAGGCGGGTCGGAATCATCGGCACCACCAGCGGGTGGAGCCCATTGAGACGTGCGATCGTTGCGGATTCGACCACCGCGGCGCCGCCGCCGACGATGATCAGGTCATGGGTGTCAGTGATGGTGTCCATGCGTGCATGATCCCCGCCCAGCCTCCGCGCGACCATGGGGTTAACCGCACTTCGGCGTGTGGTTCACCAGCATCGTCGCGGCCGGTAGCCTGCGCCGGTGCGCATCGTCATCGCCAACCCGCCCGGCTTCGGCGGCCCCGACTACGACCATCACCTGTGCGCGGCCCTGGCCGCGCGCGGCGAGGACGTGGAGCTGGTCACCACCCGCTTCCGCTTCGGGCAGATGCCCGAGCCCGAGGGCTACCGCCGCAGCCTGGTCTTCTACCCACTGTCGGCCCGCCTGTTCGGCCGCTCGCGCCTGCGCGTGCCGCTGAAGGTGGCCGAGCATCCCTTCGGCCTGGCCCAGCTGGCGCTCCGCCACCCCGACGTCGTGCACGTCCAGTGGCTCTCCATCCCCGAGGTCGACCGCGTGCTCCTGCGCAGCCGCGCCCCGCTCGTCTACACCGCCCATGACAACGCTCAGCGCCGCACCTCCTCCAAGAAGGGCGTCTGGGACGCGCTCTACCGCCGCTTCCAGCGCGTGGTCGCACACTCCGAGGCCGGCCGCGACGCGCTGGCGGCCCAGGGCGTCCCCGACCATAAGCTGCGCGTCATCCCGCACCCGATCATCCGCTCCGACCCGCCCCGCACCGACGACGGCCGCACCCTGCTCTGCTTCGGCCTGATCCGCCCCTACAAGGGCATCGACGACGCGATCGAGGTGACCCGCCTGGTCGACGGCGCCAGGCTGCTCGTGGCCGGCGACCCGATGGAGCCGGTCGAGGGCTATCAGCGCCGCGCCGGCGACCTGGCCGAGTGGCGCCTCGGCTACCTGCCCCAGAGCGAGGTCGACCGCGCCTACGGCGACGCCACCCTCGCCATCTTCCCCTACAAGCCCGGCCTCGACCAGTCCGGCACGCTGCTCCGCGCACTCGGCGCCGGCGTTCCGGCCGTGGCCTACGACGTCGGCGGCCTGGGCGAGAACGTGCGCCGCTTCGGCGCCGGGCGGGTCGTCCCCGCCGGTGACGTCGAGGCGATGGCCGCCGCCGTGCGCGAGCTGCTGCACGACCCGGCCGCCATGGCCGAGGCCCGTGCCGGCGCGCTCCGCGCCCGCGACACGCTCACCTGGGACGCCTCCGCCCGCCTCCACATCGAGCTCTACCGCGAGCTGGTGGGCGGCGCCGGACGCGGCTGACCATCCCTAGAATCCCCGGCCATGGGGCTCTACACACGCGTGGGCAAGCGAGCGCTGGACGTGACCGGTGCCGGCCTGATGGCCGCCGTCACCGCACCCGTGATGGGCGTCATCGCCGTCGCCCTGTGGCGGACGCAGGGCCGCCCGATCCTGTTCACCCAGCAGCGCGTCGGCCGCGACGACCGCGACTTCACCATCTACAAGTTCCGCACCATGATCCGCGGCGCCTCCACTCAGGGCGCCGGGCTCTGGTTCGAGCGCAACGACCCCCGCATCACCCCGCTCGGCAATTGGCTGCGCGCCTCCTCGCTGGACGAGTTGCCGCAGCTCTGGAACGTGATCCGCGGGGACATGTCGCTGGTCGGACCGCGACCCAAGCCACGTGAGCTGATCGACCGCTACCGCAGCCACTACCAGGAAACGCTGGCCGTCCGGCCCGGCCTCAGCCACCTGCCCGGCGTCTCCGGCCGCAACACCCTGCGCCGGTCACAGATGATCGAGATGGACCAGCAGTACGTCCGCGACATCACGCTGTCCGGCGACCTGCGCCTGCTGCTGCGCACGGTCCCCGTCGTCCTGTTCCGCCACGGCTTCGATGCTGAGAACGAGAGCGAGCAGTGGGTCGAGGACGTGCCGCCGGACGGGTTCCCGGCGTGAGCGGCTGGCTGTCGCCGGCCGAGTACGCCGGTGAGTGGCGTCGCCTGGGCGACGGCGATCCCTACTACCGCCCCGAGTTCCTGGCCGCCTCCGCGCTGGCCGAGGATGCGGAGCCGGCCGTGTTCTCCCATGACGGCGTGCTGTACCCCTTTCTCGTGCGTTCGCTGCCCGAGGGTCGCTGCGACCTGACCAGCGCCTACGGCTTCGCCGGCCCCTCCGCCGCCGGCGACTGGCGCGGGGCCTTCCGTGCCGCCTGCGCCGAGCGCGGCGTCGTCTCCGAGTTCGTCCGCTTCCACCCGATGCGCCAGAACCAGCGCTTCGCCGGCGACGACGTTTCCCTGACCCACGTCCAGGAGATGATCGTGCTCGACCTGGACGGCGACGACGACGAGCTGGTGCGCCGGATGGTGCCGCAGGCCCGCAACAAGCTGCGAAAGGCGATCCGCCGCGGGGTCACGGTCAGCGCCAGCCGCGACCTCGAGCGCTTCTGGGGGCTCTACACTGACGCCATGCGCGGCCTCGGGGCGGCCGGCGGGTACCTGTTTCCCGCTCGCCTACTTCGAGGCCCTGGACGCGCTCGGCGACGGCCTGCTGATGCTCGACGCCGGTTCCGCCGCCGCCCTGTTCCTGTGCGGCGCCGGCGCCATGCACTACTTCCTCTCGGCCTCCACCGACGAGGGCCGCCGCAGCGCCGCCACCAACCTCGTCATCTTCGAGGCCATGCGGATCGCCCGCGACGGCGGCCTCGGCGTCCTCAACCTGGGCGGCGGCCTGCGCGAGGGCGACGCCCTGCACGGCTTCAAGTGCTCGTTCGGCCCCGGCCGCGCCCCCTACTACGTGGGCTCGGCGATCCACGACCAGGCCGCCTACCGCCGCCTCTCCGAGCGGGCCGGCGCCGATCCCGGCAAGGCGTACTTCCCCGCCTACCGCCGGCCTGCGGCGGTCGCCGCCGACGGCTGATCCTATGATTCGCCCGTGATCGGACTGCTCCAGATCCTGTTCTGGGCCTCGCTGGCTGCGCTGGTCTGGACGCACCTCGGCTACCCGCTGTTCGTGGCCGCCTGGTCGCGCCTGCGTCCCTGGCCCGTGGCCAAGGCCGATGTGCTGCCCACGGTCAGCCTGATCATCCCCGCCTACAACGAGCAGGACGTGATCGAGGCCAAGCTCGAGAACGCCCTCCAGCTCGACTACCCGCGCGACCGGCTCGAGATCCTCGTCACCTCCGACGCCTCCACCGACGCCACGCACGAGATCGTCCGCCGCTACGCCGACCGCGGCGTGCGTCTCCTGGTCTGCGACCGCGGCGGCAAGGTCGCCGCCCAGGATCGGGCCGTGCGGGAGACCAGCGGCGAGGTGGTGGCCTTCGGCGACGCCAACGTCCGCTGGGAGGCCGACGCGCTGCTCGAGCTCGTGAAGCCGTTCGCCGACCCCCGCGTCGGCATGGTCTGCGGGTACGTGCGATTGGTCAACCCGGAGGGCGGCACCAACCAGGAGGGCCTCTACTGGCGCTACGAGATGTGGCTGCGCGAGCGCGAGTCGCGGCTGCACTCGATCACCGGCTCGAACGGCGCTATCTACGCCGCCCGCCGTGAGGCCTACCGCGAGGTCGATCCCCGCTTCGGCCACGACATGTCCTTTCCGTACCTGATGGTGCAGAACGGTTACCGGGCCGTCTACGAGCCGGACGCGCGCGGCGTCGAGAGCATGACCACCGACATCGAGGACGAGTTCCGCCGCAAGGTGCGCATGTTCGAGCATGCCTGGCTGATGCTGTTCCGGGGGCACATGTTCGGCCTGCGCAGGCTGGGGCTGACCTACTGGATCGAGCTCGTCTCGCACCGCCTGCTGCGCTACTGGAGCGGGCCGCTGCACGTCGTGCTGTTGGTCACAAGCGCGCTGCTGGCCACGCACGGCTGGATCTACGCGGCCGTGCTGGCGGCGCAGCTGGCCGGGCTGGCGATGGCCGTGCTCTCGATCGCCACCGGCGGCCGCTTCCGCCCGCTGCGGGTGCTGCACTACTACCTGCTCGTGACCCTGGCCACGGTGATCGCGCTAACCGGCTACCTGCGCCGCGGCGTCCCCGCCACCTGGGACAAGGCCGCCGGCTCACGCATCACTTAGACGGTTGATTCCACGAGCTGCGCGGCGCGCCGTCCGCGATCTGCGTCATCGCAGATCGCTCCCGACCGGCGCAAGCCATGGCTTGCGCCTAGGTCTGGGACACGCTCGACGCCACGATCGTCCCCGGCCAGGACATCATCCAGCCTGCCCTTCGGACGCTCCCGCCGTCCAGCGCGCCCAGCATCCACGCATCCCGTGAAACCGACCATCAGCGGCTACCGACCCAGCCTCCGCCGCACCAGGTAGGGCACCTCGCGTCCCCGCTCGCGCCACATGTGCAGCACCGTGAAGTGCCACAGCTTCACCGACCAGTTGTGCGCCAGGTAGGCGGCGGCGGGGACGTGCGGCGGCGTGCTGCCGAGGCCGGTCTGGTACCCGTGGCGCTCGAGCTCCTCGCCGGCGATCGACTCGAACAGCGCGATGTCGGACCGTGACATCTGCCGCCGCCACTTGTCCACCGAGTTGGCGCTGATGCCGCCGTAGAGCTCGCGGAACCACGCTTGCTGCCCGGCCGCGATCAGCTCCGGCGGCGACTCCTCGACCGCCAGCATCTCGGGCCGGTAGCCGATCTCCAGGAACGCGCAGACGGCGGGAATCGCCGTCTCCGGGGCGGCCACCAGGTGCTCGTAGCGCACCGTCAGCAGGTCGGGGCCCAGCCGCTCGGCGGCCCGTTCCCCGGCGTCGACCGCGTCCCGCCACTGGTGCGCCGCCGCCCACACGTTGGCAGGGCCGAACGGCACCCGCAGCAGCGACAGCGCCACGTCCCGGCCGTCGCGCACCAGGTTCACGATCCGCGCCTCCGGGAACACCCGGCGCAGCTCGTCGATGTGGCCGATGTAGTACGGCGTCTTGTCACCCCATCCGGGCTTCCCGTGCTGCGCCGCGTAGGCCAGGTAGGGCGCCTCCAGCGCGGCCCGGTAGGCAACGCCGTCGCTGCGGCCCGCACGCCGCGGCGGCGGTGCCTCCAGCCGCCACTCCCGCACCTTCGGATGCCGCCACACCGCCTCCACCAGCCGGTCGAACTGCTCGTCGCCGGCCAGGTCGCCGAACCGTGATCGGATGGCGGCCATGTCGGCGATGAACATCGACTCCGTCGGGATCGCGACATCGTCGCTGCGGTCCAGGATCAGGCGCAGCAGGGTGGTGCCGGACCGGTCACAGCCGACGATGAAGAAGGGCCGCACGCCCCAAACCTACCGCGAACGCAGCAGGTACAGGTGGCGGGGGCCGGTCACGACCAGCTGCTTTGGCCCAGCCGTCGCGACGGTCGAGTACCAGCCGTCGGGGAAGTGCCAGACCTTGCGGCCGGTGCGCGGGTCGAACGCCCACAGGTTGCCGCTGCTGCCGTTGGCGCCGTGCGATGCCACGTACACGTAGTTGCCGATCACGGTCGGCGAGGACGTCGTGATGTACGGCAGCCGCGTGCTCCAGCGCACCGCACCGGTGCGCGCGTCCATCGCCTGGAAGTTGCCGTCGTAGCCGGTGTCGAACACCAACCCGTTCCACACCGCCGGGCTGCCGTAGACCCAGCCGTCGATCGTGTGCGTCCAGGCGATGCGGCCGTTCGAGGCCACGAACGAGTACAGCTTGCCGTCGGTGTTCCCGATGTAGACGCGGCCGTAGCGCACGTTCGCGGTCGAGTAGAAGGTGCCCGACCGCAGGCCCGAGGACAGCCCGTTGCTGGCCGTGCGCCAGATCAGGCCGCCGTTGCCGGCCCGCAGGCTGTACATCACGCCCGCGTAGTCGCCGAAGAACAGGCGCCCTCCCGACACCGCGATCGCGCCCTTGACCGCGCCGGACGTGTGATACGTCCACAGCACCCGTCCGGTGCGGGCGTCCAGCGCGCGCACGCTGCCGTTCAGGCCACCCATGTACAGCCGCCCCGCCGCGAGCGTCGGCGGCGACTCCATCTGCTCGCCGATGTTGCGCTTCCAGACCACCTTGCCTGTGGCGGCGTCCAGCGCGTAGACGTTGCGATCGTACGACCCGAAGTAGACGCGGCCGCGGTAGTAGGCGGGCTGGTTCAGCACCTTGGTGAACCGCTTCGACCAGATCAGCTTGCCGCTCTGCGCGTGGTAGGCGCCCACCCAGCCCGAGTCGGCGGCCAGGTAGAGCACGCCCTCCACGTACGACGGCGGGTACTCGAGGATGCCGTGCCCCGGCCTCTTCCAGACCCGCGTGTAGGGCGGCGCCACCCCTGTCATGTCGGAGGCGTCGCGGTTATGGGACGCGTTTCGCCCGTACATCGGCCAGGGCGCGCCGTAGTCGGGCTGCTTCTTGCCGCCGCTCGCCGGCGGCGCCGACGACGCCGGCTCCGCGACGCTCGTGAACGGCTCGCTGAGCCCGTTGTGGACGTCCGCGACGGGTCGTGTCGCGATCACGTAGGCGGCCGCCGCACCACCGCACAGCAGCAGCAGGAGAGCGGCGGCCAGGATCAGGAGCTTCCTGTGGCGCCTCAGCAAGGTGGTGCGATGGTAGCAGTGGCACATTGACGTACTCTGCAGGCCCGGCCGCGGGCCGCGGTAGAGTTGCGCGGTGCTGCCAAGGGACCTTGCCGCCGTCGTGCGGGCAGTGCTGGTGGTGGTGGTCGCGGCCGCGGTCACGCGCGCAGCAGGTGCCGTGCTCCCCTCCCAGCCGGCGCTGGTGCTGGCCGTGGCGACGACGCTGGTGCTGCCGGGCTGGGCGCTGGCCTGCGCCGTCGGTCTCTCCCGGCGCCTGGACACGATCGGCATGCTGGGCGCGGTGCCGGTGGCCGGCATGGCGGCCTGGACGCCCGCGCTCGCCCTCGGCTTCGCGGTCGGCCTCACCTTCGACATGGTGCTGGCGATCGTGGCCCTGCAGACGATCGTGCTGCTGGCGGTGCGCGACCCGCGGCCGCAGGCCATCCGCGCGCCGGACCGGGTGGTGCTCGCGATCGCCGTGCCGGTTGCCGCCCTGATCTCGGTGCAGTGGCAGGAGTCGCTGGCCGGAGATGCCGTGTTCCACCTGGCGCGCGTCCGCAAGATCCTGGCCGTGCCGCACCTGTCGCTGGACTCCGTCAGCGAGCTGGCCAACGGCAAGCCCCACGCCGGGTACGTGTTCCCGCTGCTGCACGCCGTGGAGGCGGCCGCGCTGCGGGTCGCCGGCATCAATCCCACGACCGGCTTTCCCGACCTGGTTCCGGCGGCCGTGATCCTGGTGGTGTTCACCACGTTCGCGGCCGGGCGCGCCGTCGGTGGCACCGCCGTCGGCACCTCCGCGCTGGCGCTGGTGCTGTGGACGTGGATGGTCAGCTCCCACCCGAACCTGGGCATGGCCAGCTGGCCGGGGCCGTTCACGTTCCTGGTGCTGATGCCGGTCGGCGTGCTGGCGATCACCGAGCTGCTGCGCACGCCCGGCGACCGCCGGCTAACCGCCCTGCTGGCGGCGACGGCGCTCTCGGTCTCGCTCGTCCACGTCAGCTACGCGGTGCCGCTACTGGCGCTGCTGGTGGGAGTCGTCGCCTACGCGCGCCGCTGCGTGCTGCCGGTGGTGCTGGCCGGTGCGGTCGCCGCGGCCGTCCTCGGCTTCGTCTGGCTGGTGGCGCTGCACGGGTACCCGAAGCCGGTGATCGGGGCCGGCCCCTACCAGCACGCCACCTCCGACGCGTTCGTGCTGGTGCACGGCCACGCCCTGGCGCTGAACGCCGAGAGCATCCTCGCCCACCAGCCCGGCTTTCTGATCGCGCTGCTGGCGCTGGTGCCGCTGCTGATCTGGCGCGCGCCTTCGCTCGCCTACCCGTCGGCCGTCATGTCGGGTGTGCTGGTGCTGGTGGCCGCGCCGGGGCCGGTGCTGCTGCTGAACGCGACGGTCGGCATCGGCCAGAGCCACCGCTTCGGCACCGCCGTCCCCTGGGAGCTGGTGACGGCCGTGGTGGCGGCGCTGGTCGTGATGTACGCCGACCGGCGCTGGATCCTGCCGGCGCTGGTGCTGCTGGGCGCGGCGGCCGCGATCGGGCCGAAGCGGCTGCAGTCGCTGTGGGACTTCGCCCCCAGCTTCCCGACCACGCCGATCGCGGTCGCAGCTGTTGTCGGCGCGGTCTGGTACGCGGTGCGCCGGCTGCGGGCGCTGCCGGCGCCGCCGATGCAGGCGGCGGTGCTGCCGACCCTCGCCGTGGCGTTGGCGGCCGTCATGCTGAGCGACACGTCGTCACTGCGCACGGTCGTCTCGAACGTCGTGCACGGCCACCCGCGGGTGCCGCGGACCACCCTGCCCGCGACGATCGTGAACTGGGTGAACCAGCACGGTGGCTCGATGCCGGTGGTGCTGTCCGACCAGCTGCGCTCCTACCGGCTGGGTGCCTACACCAACGCCTACGTGGTGGCGGTGCCCGAGGTGCGCACCCGCGCGGAGCCGGCCAGCCTGCCGGAGCAGCGCCGGCAGGACGTGATCACGTTCCTCAAGCCGAGCAGCTCCGGGGCCGAGCGCGATGCCATCATCCGCAAGTACGGGGTCACCGTCCTTGTGATCCCGACCGATCATCCCGGGCTGATCGCGCAGCTCGATCAGGATCCGCTGCTGGAGCAACGGCTGCACGTGCGCGGCGAGGGCCGCGGCTGGGAGATCTACAGCGTGCGGAAGCCGGCCTAGCGGGCCCGCGCCGGCGCGACGGCCACCCGTGAGACGGTCACCCGTGCCGGCGCGAACAGGGCGTAGCCCGCGATCACCAGCAGCAGCACCACGTAGAAGTAGTCGAAGCCCATCGTCAGGTAGAAGAAGTTCGCTGCCACCGTGGCGGCCAGGGCGGCCACCAGACCGTTGGCCAGCAGCCTGCGGTCGGGGTCGGCGGCGTGGCGCATGGCCAACGCGCAGGCGGTCACCCAGGCGAAGAAGCCGAGGTACAACGTCAACCCCACAACCCCGGTCTCGACCAGGGTGGCGACCCAGAAGCTGTGCGGGCCGAAGTCCGACTTGCCGGTCAGGAACTGGTAGAAGACCGCGAACGTGTTGTAGCCCATGCCGAACAGCGGGTGCGGGTCGAGCGCCGGGCCGACCAGTGAGTAGAACTCGAAGTGCGTCTTCACGCCGCTGCCGTTCACGTTCGTCCGCGAGCTGATCACGGCACGGACGAAGCTTGAGCTCGAGTACAGCAGCAGCAGCGCCGCGATCGGCACGCCCAGCGCCAGCAGCAGCGTGCGCGGCCGCGGCAGCCGCGGCAGGATCGTCGGCGCCAGCACCAGCAGGCCGACGATGTCGCCGAGCGCGGCGCTGCGGGACAGCGTCAGCGCCTGCACCGTTAGCAGGAACACCAGCAGCAGCCCCAGTCGCCGTCGGCCGCGCCGGTCGGCCAGGTAGCGCGGCAGCAGCACCAGCAGCGGCACGCACAGCATCACGCCCAGGTGATTGGGATCGCCCGTGAGCGCGTTGATCCGGTAGATGCTCTGGCTGCCGCCGACCACGCCGTAGACGTTGATGCCGTTGGCCTTGCCCTGGCCGGCGGTGAGCGGTGCCACCACCAGCTGGTCGAGGTTGATGCCCGCGCCGACAACCAGCGCCAGCTGCACCAGCCCGTAGGCCGCGTTCGCCACCAGGCCGATCAAGAACCAGCGCAGCGACCGGTCGAACAGCTCCGCGCCGCGGCGCAGGATGTAGGCCGTGGCCACGACCAGGAAGCCGAAGTGGATCACCCAGGTGGTCACGCCCTTCGCCCAGAAGGCCAGGCCCTGCCGCGTCTGCAGGTCGAAGTAGCCGGCCAGGTAGACGGCCAGGAAGGCCAGCATGAAGCCGCACAGCGTGATGCAGACCCGCGGCATCGCGCTGTCGCGGGCCCGCAGCCTGTCCAGCAGGAAGGCGCCGACGAATGCCAGGCAGGTGATGTTGGTGATGGTCAGGTCGAGGCCGCCGCCCTGCCACTGGATCTTCGCCATCGTCTGGACGAACAGCGTCGCCATCAGCAGGCGGTCGAGCCAGCGGGTGCTCATCCCGCCACCCGTCGCAGAACCGCGGCCAGCTCGCCGGCCCGCCCGGCGCGCGACAGCCGATCGCGCACCTCGTCGGTCTGCTCGACGTCCGCCAGGCCGCCGTTCTGCCAGCCGTCCACCATCTGCTCCAGCGCCGCCGAGATCGCGACCACGTCGTCGCAGTCGACCACGCGGCCGGCGCCGACGGAGCGGATCAGGTTGGCCGCGGCACCGCTGGGCGGCACCGCCGCCAGCATCGGGCGGCGCGCGGCCACGTACTCGAACACCTTGCCCGACAGCACCGTGTCACCGCGGCCGCCGGCGTGCGGTATCAGCAGCAGCAGCGCGTCCGCCGCCCGCTGTGCCCGGATCGACTCGCTGTAGGGCAGGAAGCCCTCCTCGCGCCATGCGGCGTCGATGCCGAGGCCGTGTGCGAACGTGCGGTCCTCACCTCGCAGCTCGCCGATGAAGCGCGCCAGGACGAGGCCGTCCAGATCGGAGCGGCGGTCGAGCAGCCCGGCCAGCGCCTGCAGGAACGGCCGCGGCGAGCGCTGGCCGAAGAACGAGCCCGCGTGCACGATCGTAAAGCGGTCGTTGGGCCGGTAGCAGAGCTGCTCGAAGTCGTCGAAGTCGGCGCCGTTCTCGATCACGGTGGTCTTGTGCGCCGCGTCCGGGTGCAGATGGCCGATCTCCTGGGCGATCGAGCCGGTCGCCGCCGTCAGCGCCGCCGCCCGTCGTCCCACGGATGCGGCCATCCGCGAGACCACGGCCCGCTTGGCGCGCACGCCTGCCCTGTCGTAGCGGCGGTGCGGGTTGTCCAGCCAGGAGTCACGGAAGTCGGCCACGAACGGCCGGCGCGTCGCGGTCGCGATCGCCTCGGCCACCAGATGCGTCGAGCTGGGGGGCGACGTCGACATGATCACGTCGATGTCATGCCTGCGCACCACCCCGATGCCGGCCGGGACGGCGGTCGCCAGCCACGGCGTGGCCTTGTCGGGGATCAGCGCCCGCTGGTACGCGTAGCGGGCTTCGGTGCCGAGCCGGCCGAGCCGGGATCGGCCCTCGAGCGCGTCCGCGTGCGAGGTCGAGCGCGGGCCCAGGAACCGGCAGCGGTGCACGGTCGTCGTGGCCGGGATCGCCTCCAGCAGGTGCTCGTCGCGGGCGAACCACTTGGGGTCGTGCGGCGTCAGCACGTGCACCTCGACGCCGTGATCCGGCAGGAACTTGCAGAACTTGAGCGTCCGCTGCACGCCACCGCCTCCGGCCGGCGGGAAGTAGAAGGCGACGATCAGGACTCGCATCACCGGGCAGTCTAGGGTCGCCCCCTCTAGGATCGCCGCGATGAACATCCCGCCTGGATTCCGGATCGTGGGCGAGACCAGCGCGTTCGAGCGGTCCGTGGCCGAGATGGTGCGCCGGGTGCCGGCCGGGACGGTCGCCAGCTACGGCCGGATCGCGGCGTGGCTGGGAAAGCCGGAAGCCGCCAGAGCCGTGGGCGGTGCGATGGCGCGGTCGCCGGACGGGGTGCCGGCTCACCGCGTGGTCACATCCGGCGGCCGGCTGGCGCCCGGCTGGGAGCAGGAGCAGGCGGGGCTGCTGCGCGCCGAGGGCGTGCGGGTCTGGCGCGGCCATGTGCGCGAGCCGATCCCGTGGTGGGAGGGACCCCAGCGACGGGCTAGGAGTACTCGACCTGGTCGTAGTAGCGGGTGACCCGCCGCCCGATCGTGGTGCGTCCGTCAAGCGCTGCCACCGCGTCCGCGTCGATCTCGCCCAGCGCCAGCCGCACCGCCAGCCACGGCAGGTTCAGGTCGGGCTGGTAGACCAGCGTCGAGATACGCGGGTTGATCTCGAGCAGGCGGTCGCCGAGGAACTGCACGTTCACGATCCAGTCTAGGCGAAGCGCCTCGACCAGCCGGCGCGAGTGCTCGAGCAGGTCGGGCCGGTCGATGATCCGGAACTCCATGGCCAGCCCGGCCCGGAACGCCTCGCGCGTCTTCGCGCTTGCGACCAGCGTGCGGCCGTCTCGGCAGAGCGCGTCCACCGCCAGCTCCTCGCCCTCGACCAGCTCCATCACCAGCATCTCGGGGAACCCGTCGCCGCCGCACAGGATCTCGACCGCATCCGCGAGGGACAGGGGCAGCAGCGTGCCCGGCCGCCCGCCCAGCAGCTGCTCGCGCCGGTCGGCGCCTGCCGACAGCACCCGGAAGCCGCGCGAGCCCTTGGCTGCGAGCGGCTTCATGCAGACGTCGCGGCCCGGGTAGCCGAGCTCCGCGGCCGCCGCCCGGAAACCGTCCGCATCGGCGGCCGCGATCGTGCGCGGCTGGGGGATGCCCAGCCGCTCCGCGAGACGCACCGTCTCGGACTTGGCGCTGGCCCGCTCGACGGCGTCCGGCCCGGACACCAGCACCGGAACGCCGAAGCGCTCGGCGCCGGCCGCGATCGCGCCCACCTCGGCCGAGGACTGCGGGAACACCACGTCGACGCGCTCCTGCTCGGCGACCTCCAGCAACGCCTCCAGGTACTCCGGGTGCGACCCCGGCGGCACCCGCCGGAAGCGGTCGCACAGGAAGCGTCCGGCCGACTCGTCGCGCATGTCCACGCCGACCAGCCGCACCGGGCGCCCGTCGGCCTCGCGCAGCGCCCGCAGCAGCCGCGGTGAGCCGGGCGCGCCGCTGGCCGTGACCAGGATCGTGAGCGGATCGCTCACAGGATCCAGCGGTAGACCTCGAACACCTCGGCCAGCTCGCGGCCGCTCTCGATCCCGTGGGTGCGGGCCAGGTTGCGGATGTACTCCTCGTTCGCGTAGTTGCGGTGCTGCTGGCTGCGGTAGTGGCCGAGCGCCGTTACCTTCGCGTCCAGATGTCGCGGCTCCAGTGCCACGTAGGCGTCCCGGCGGAAGGCGAAGCAGTTCCACGGGATCTCGTAGCCGAGCAGCGTGGTGCGCTTGAAGGCGCGCATGCCCTCCCGCGCGATCGTCTCGTGGTCCTGGTGGATGTCACCCAGCGAGGGCATCAGCACCATGTCCGGGGCGATTTCCGCGTTCGCGGCCACCAGGATCTCGAGGATCTCCTGCCGGATGGTGGGGAAGGTGCGCACGTCGAAGTCGTGGATCGAGACGCGCTCCGGGTCGATGCCCAGCGCGGTGGTGGCGGCGCGCGCCTCGTGCACCAGCGTGTCGGCGGGGAAGCCCTCGGGCAGCGAGCGCGACGCCGACGAGAAGGCGTGGTAGTGCACCTCGGCGCCGGCCTCGACCAGTCGCGCGATGGTGCCGCCGCAGCCGAACTCGCCGTCGTCCGTATGTGGGGCCAGCACCAGCGCGCGGCGTCCGGCTGCGATCACGCGCGGGCCTGACGGATGCGGATGTTCGGTAACGCTGCCACGGAGACGATCAGGGCGGTCAGGATCCACGACGCGGGATCCTCGAAGTACGCATTGTAAAAGAGCGAGCTGGTCAGCACAGCGGCCAGCGCTCCGGCCAGGCCGAACCGCAGCAGCCGCTCCGGGCCGGTACGGAACGCCGCCCACGCGATCGACCCGATCAGCGCCAGGTAGGCGGCCAGCCCCAGCGGGCCCAGCTCGGCCAACACCGTCACCGGCGTGGTGTGCGAGGCGGCTGCTGCGCGTGCGGCTCGGGTGGGCGCTGCCGGCCAGCGCTGCGCGGGCGAAGCCGCCCAGCCCGGCGCCCTCGATCGGGTGGTGCTTGATCACGCGCCAGCCGTCGGAGAGCAGCACCGAGCGGCCGCTCGTCACCTGCTTGGTGGAGCTGCCGTGCGACGAGACCAGCAGACCGGCCACCCCGGCCACCGCCACCGCGACGGCGAGGCCCACCAGCAGCCGCCGCGGCCAGATGGTGGCGCCGATCAGCAGGGAGCCGGCCGCCAGCGCCATCAGGCTGGACTGCGAGTAGGACAGGTACTGGGCCAGGAACAGCAGCGCCATCAGCCCCAGCAGCTGCGGCGTCGCCCGGCGGTAGACCGCCACCGCCGCCAGCAGCACGATCGTGACCGCCATGAAGCGGCCGTACACGCTGGCGTCGTAGAACAGCGAGTTGACCCGGAAGAACGAGGCGTACTGGTTGCTGACGATGATCTTCTGGTTCCAGAACAGGTGGCGGCTCTCGTACTGCCAGAACGCCACCGCGGCGAACACCAGCGCCAGCGCCACGTCCGTGTAGAGCATCAGGCGCAGCTGGCGGAGGGTTGGGCGCAGCGCCACGATCCGGGTCGCCAGGTAGCCGAACGGCAGATAGAAGAACAGCATCTGGACGCCGCCCTGGTGGGAGTCGGCGCTCCACAGCAGCGAGATCGCGCTCCAGCCGATCAGCGCCGCCATCGTCCAGCCCACCAGGCCCATCTGCGGGCGCTGCTCGCGGCCGAGGGCGAGCGTGTAGGCGTGGGCGAGCGCGATCGCGATCAGGACCCCGTAGAGCGGCACGAGCAGGTTGGCCTGCTGCCCGCCCGCGTGCAGCGGGATCCGGCCCGGTGCCGCAGCCACCACCGCCATCAGCGCCAGCGTCGGCTTGCGATGGGCGATCACGGCCGCCACTCCGATCGCGATCAGCCCCACCAGCAGGCCGGCGGCGGCCAGCGCAGGCCGCCGACCCGCGTCCGTCCGCATGGTCGAGATCGGCGAGTGCAGCAGGTCTCCGGCCAGGATCAGCGCGCCGGCGGCGTAGGCGGAGAACCCGGCCGTTCGCAGGCTGCGCCCGCCGGCGCACAGCTGCAGGGCGAGCCCGGCGGCCGCAACGATGGCGCCCAGCGCGATGCCGCTCACGGGATCGTCGCCGTGAAGGAGGGCGGGTTGGGCGTGCGGTTGCCGGCCTGGTCGACCGCCACCATCTCGATCCGGTAGCTGCCGGGCGCAACCTTGCCGTACGCCAGGTGCGCGACGTGCGGGACCACGCGCTTCTGCAGGACGATGCGGCTGCCCTGGCGCACGATCATCAGCGCGTACCCGTTCCCGGGCGACCGCGTGTAGTGGACGGCCAGCGCCAGACGGCCCTTGCGCACCTGGTCGATCCGGATCCTGGGCGGCATGGTGTCGACGATGATCGCATCGGGGATGGTGACCTCACGGCCGTCCGCGAGCGTCACGCGCAGCCGGTAGCGGCCGTCCGGGGCCTGCCCCCCGGAGTCGGTGCTGCCGTCCCAGTGGAGCACCACGGGGCCCTTCCGGTAGCGGCGGCCCGTGGCGAGCATCTTGGTGACGTCGCCGTTGGCGTCGACGATCGCCAGATCCAGGGCCTGTGGCTTTCGCAGCGTGAAGCGGAGCTTGGCGGCCGGCAGGCAGCCGGGATCGATGCAGCCGGGGGAGAACGCCTGCCGCACGTGGGGATGCCCGACCGCCGAGTGGTGCAGCTTCAGCTGCTCGGCGCGCAGAAACGCCGCGGCACAGAGGGCGATCAGGACCAGGGGGATGGCGGCGGCGGCGCGGTGGCTCACGGTGCGCGCGGATTGTACGGCCGCGCCGTGAGCCGCTGCGGCGTTCGTTACGTCTGCTGCAGCTCAGCCGGCGCAGGTGCGGAGGCCGGCTTGGGGGCCTTGGCGCCCCTGGCCGTGTAGACCGTGGCCACGAGCACGATCACCGCGGCGCCGATCACATACCAGTACGGGGCGGCGTCCAGCGTCTTCAGGCCGGAGGCGGCCAGCACCACCGCGATCGCGCCGCGCAGCATCCGCTCGGGGGCGCGGTGGGTGACGTGCGAGCCGATCAGGATGCCCGGGATCGAGCCGATCAGGATCGAGCCGACGACGCCGAAGTTGGGGGTGCCCCAGACCAGCGTGGCCAGGCCGGCCGCGACCGTCACCAGCATCGCGTGGAACAGGTCGGTGCCGACGACGCGGCGGGCGGCCAGCGGGAACAGCGTCACCAGGGTGAGGCCGAAGAACACGCCCGAGCCGACCGAGGTCAGACCCAGGATGAAGCCGAACACGACGCCGATGGTGACGGCCAGCACCTTGTGCCAGGTGTCCAGCGGGCCGTCGGTGGGCAGGTTGTCGGAGCTCCAAAGCCGCGGGATCGTGAGGAACGTGCGGGCGGCCACCGTGATGCCGACGATCACCAGCACGATGCCGATCAGGTTCAGCAGCACGCTGTTCACGTCGATGCCGATGCGGGGGAAGATCTCGTAGAGGGTGAACACGCCCAGGATGGCGGCGGGAACGCTGCCGGCGCCCATCCACAGGCCCAGCTCGGTGTTCACGTTCTTGAGCTGGTGGTGGCGGGCGGCCCCGAACATCTTCGTGATCGCGGCGTAGATGAGGTCGCTGCCGACGGCGGTGGTCGGCGGAATGCCGAACACGGTGATCAGGATCGGCGTCATCAGCGAGCCGGCGCCCATGCCTGTGGCACCGACCAGCATGCCGACGGCGAGCCCCGCTGCGATCATTCCGGTGTTGATGTCCATCTGCCTGTGCCCCCGTCTCGACGACTGTTGTCCACTTGCCCCACAAGTCTAAGTGATTTAGTGGGGAATGCAAGTGGCGTGCGACGAAACGACAGTTCCCAGGCCGGGGCGCCTCTAAAACAGGCCGAACAGTTTCAGGCCCGAGAAGGCCAGCACGGTGGCCAGCGAGCTTCGCAGCGCCCGCTCCGGGATCGACACCATCACCTGGGCACCGATCAGGATGCCGGGGATCGAGCCGCACATCAGATAGGCGACCGTCTCCAGGTGTACGTCGGGGAGCAGGAAGTAGGAGGCGAAAGCAGCCGGGATCGTCACCAGCGCCCCGTGATACAGGTCGGTGCCGACCACACGGTGTGCCGACAACGGGAACAGCAGGATCAGGGCGATCCCGAAGAATGCACCGGCGCCGACGGATGTGATCCCAAAGACGTAGCCGAACACGACGCCGATCACGACCGCCGTGACCTTGTGATTGCGTGTCAGCGGCCCATCCGCGACCGCTCCGCTGCCCGTGCGCAGCCCGAACGCGCCGAAGGTGCGCACGACCACGATCACCGCGACCAGCAGCAGCGCGACGCCGATTGCGTACTTCAGCCAACTCTCCACGGCAGCGCTGTCGGCCCCGATCAGCTCGTGCAACGTGAACACCCCCGCCAGTGAGGCCGGCACGCTGCCCAGGGCCATCCACCAGGCCAGGTCGGTGTTGACGGTGTTCAGCGATAGGTGGCGCAGGCCGCCGACGCCCTTGGTGATGGCCGAGTAGAGCAGATCGGTGCCGACGGCGCCCACCGCAGAGGTGCCGAATAGGCCGATCAACACCGGCGCCATCAGGGAGCCGGCGCCCATCCCCGTGGCACCGATCAGCACGCCGACCACCAGGCCGGCCAGGATCAGTTCTGCTTCCGTCCCCGCTCCTCCCGCTGCATTGCGAACAAGTCTAAGTGGAGTGGTGGAGAACGCAAGCGAGGGCCGGGAGCCTGGCGGCGCCCGGCCCTCGCTGGTCAGATCCCGCTACTGGCCGCGGTAGGCGGCGATCAGCACCTCGGCCACCTCGGGGCGCGTGAACTCGACCGGCGGCACCTCGCCGTTGCCGAGCATCTCGCGCACCTTCGTGCCCGACAGGAACACGTGGTGGTCGGAGGGGTGCGGGCAGGTCTTGTTGGAGGCCATGTTCCCGCAGGCCTTGCAGAAGAACGTGTGGTCGAAGAACATCGGCTCGATGTCCAGCTCGTGTGGCTGGAACTCATCGAAGATGTGGTGCGCGTCGTAGGTGCCGTAGTAGCTGCCCACGCCGGCGTGGTCGCGGCCGACGATGAAGTGCGAGCAGCCGTAGTTCTTGCGGCACAGGGCGTGCCACACGGCCTCGCGCGGCCCGGCGTAGCGCATCGCCGCGGGGAACACCCCGAGCACGGTGCGGTCGGCCGGGTAGTAGCCCCGAAGCAGCGTCTCGTAGCACTGCATGCGCACGTCGGCCGGGATGTCGTCGCCCTTGGTCTTGCCGACCAGGGGGTGAAGCAGCAGCCCGTCGACGGTCTCCAGCGCGCACTTCTGGATGTACTCGTGCGCGCGGTGCACCGGGTTCCGCGTCTGGAAGCCGACCACGCGGCTCCAGCCCCGCTCGGCAAAGACCGCGCGGGTGTCCTTCGGATCGAGGTGGTACGCGGGGAAGGCCGGGTCGGGCCGCTTGAAGACCGTCACCGGGCCGCCCACCAGGGTCGGGCCCTCGGCGTAGATCTGCGCGACCCCCGGATGCTCCTGCTCGGTGGTGCGGTACGTCCTGGCCGCCTCGTTCTCGCGGTCGACGCTGAACACCTCCTCCACGTCGAGCACGGCCAGCAGCTCACCGTCGGCGCTCTCCAGCGCCAGCCGGTCTGTGTCCGGGGCGTCGGACACCGACAGCGTCACCGGCATCGCCCACGGCACCCCGTTTGCGAGGTGCATGTCCTCGACCGAGGCGTCGTAGTCGGCCCGGGTCATGAACCCGGTCAGGGGCGACAGCGCCCCCGACGCGATCATGTCCAGGTCGGCCGTCTGCTTGTCGCTCATCCGCACCCGCGGCAGCGACTCGGCCTCGGCCGCCAGGGCCGCTGCCTCGTCACCGCTGACGGTGCGGTCGATCAGCTCGCCGCCGTGCGGCGCGATCACATTCGACTTGGTCGATGCGGTCGCCTCCGGCATCAGGCGACGGCCTCCTCTTTCTCGCGTGCGATGAAGCCGAGCTGCTCGAGCTGCGTGATCACGTGCTGCGCCGACTGCTCGGGCGAGCGGCCCTCTGTCTCGACCACGATCTCGGCGTGCTCGGGAGCCTCGTAGGGATCGGAGACGCCGGTGAACTCCTTGATCTCACCGGAGAAGGCCTTCGCGTAGAGGCCCTTGACGTCGCGGCGGGCGCACTCGTCGAGCGACGTCGCAACGAACACCTCGACGAACCGGTCGCCGATCATCTCGCGGACCGCGTCGCGGGTCTCGGCGTAGGGCGAGATGGCCGCCACGATCACGCCGGCACCGTGCCGGGTCAGCAGCTTCGCGACGAAGCCGATGCGCAGGATGTTGGCATCGCGGTCCTCGCGTGAGAAGCCGAGGCCCTTGCTGAGGTTGGTGCGGACGACGTCGCCGTCCAGGTGGTCGACCAGGATGCCGCGTCGTTCCAGCTCCGGGCCGACGATCTCAGCGATGGTGCTCTTTCCGGCCCCGGACAATCCGGTGAACCAGAGGGTGAATCCGTTGGTTTCATTCCCCACGAGTATTCGGTCCTTTCGTCGTATCCGTCTGACGCGTTGTAGCCGCTAGTCGCCGTGCAGGCCGCACTCGACCTTGCCCGTGCCCTTCCAGCGACCCGTGCGCTCGTCGGCGCCGCTGTCCACCGAGGCGGTGCAGGGAACGCAGCCGATCGACGGGTAACCGTGGTCGTGCAGCGGGTTGTACGGGATGCCGTGCCTCCAGATGTAGCGCCAGACATCGCGGTTGGTCCAGTCGGCCAGCGGCTGCACCTTCACAACGCCGCGACGCTCATCTATCTCGATTTTGCGGGCACTTTCCCTGGTTGTCGACTGGTCGCGGCGAATTCCCGTGATCCAGGCGTCCATGCCGTCCAGCGCCTGGCGCAGCGGCGCCACCTTGCGCATCGCGCAGCAGCCGTCGGGATCCCGCTCCCACAGCCGGTCTCCGTGCTTGGCCGCCTGCTCGGCGACCGACAGCGCCGGCTCGATCCGCTCGAACCGCACCGGGTAGCGCTCGATCAGCTTCTGGCGGGTCTCGTACGTCTCGCGGAACAGCAGGCCGGTGTCGAACTCGACCACCCGCACGTCCGGCTGGATCTCCGACAGCATGTGCACCAGCACCGAGCTCTGCTTCTGCCATGAGCAGGTCAGCACCAGCCGCGGGTGGAACAGCTCGACGGCCACGCGCAGCACGTCCTCGGCGCTGTGCGACTCGAGATCGTCGGCCAGGCGGGCTGCCTCGGCCGGGCTGATGGGAAGGGTGGTGCTCATGTGGCGGTGGGAATGTCCCGTAGCAGCAGGTCCGGCAACGTGTCGGAGCGCAGCCCCAGCCGCAGCGTCTCCAGCGGGATCACCTCGTCGTGCGGGATGTTGCCGAGGTTGCACTCGGGGCCGAGGTGGCGGATGAACCAGGCCTGCTGCTCCTTTTGGGGCGCCTCGAACAGCAGGCTGTCGGCCGGGATCTCGTGCACGATCTCGTCGATCAGGCCGCTGCGCACCTCGCCGCTGGCGCGGAAGATGCCGGCGGTGCCGGTCTCGCGGGCCTCGGTGATGACCTTCCAGGCGCCGGCCTCCAGCTCCTCCTTGATCCAGGCCACCCACTGGTAGGGCGCGAAGATCGAGTCCAGGTCCTTGGAGCCGACCTCGGACAGCACCACGAACTCCTCGGCCAGGGAGCTGATCAGCTCCTGCTTGCTCTCGCGCTCCATCTGCAGGGTGCCGTCGGACACCTCCACGTGGGTGAAGCCGTGGCCGCGCGTCCAGCGCCGGAACTCGTCCACGCGGCCGCGCGCGACCGCCGCCTCGAGCAGGGTGCCGCCGCACATGACGGGCGTCTCATAGGAGTGGTAGAGCTTCACCTTCGCGGACAGGTTTTGCGTCACGTAGGACGTGCCCCAGCCCAGCTTGACCATGTCCACGTACTCGCCGGAGGCCTCGAACATGCCGTCCACCTCGGCCAGGGTCATGCCCTTGTCGATCACGTGGGTGAGCCCGCGCTCACGCGGTTTGGACGGGCGCATCGGTAGGCCCAGGAACTCTTCGACCATGGCTTATAACCTCGAGTAGATGGTTTCCTCGAGCCGCTTGCGCGCCTCGACCTGGACGTTCTCGTAGAGCGATTCGCCGTGCGTGTCCATGCCCACGATCAGCGGGCCGAAGTCCTTGACGCGGAACTTCCAGAGGCACTCCGGCATCAGGTCCTCCCACTCGACCTGCTCGATCTCCTCGATCTGGGTGGTCTCGAGCGCGGCCGCGCCGCCGACGATCGCGAGGTAGACGCCGCCGTGATCGCGCAGCGGCACCAGCGCCTCCGGCAGCAGGCCGCCCTTGCCGATGATGGCGCGGGCGGCGTGGTCGCGCACCAGACCTTCGGTGAAGCGGCTCATGCGGGCGCTGGTGGTGGTGCCGATACACATCGGCTCGTAGCGGCCCTCGCCCAGCTTGCGCACGTTGGGCGCGGTGTGCAGCAGCGCTGCGCCGCGAAGCAACATCGGCGGCTCGACGCCCTTGTCGAAGATGCGGATCTGGGTCGCGTCGCGGATGCCGATGATGTGGCCCTGGATGGTGACGGTGTCGCCGGCTCGGAGCTTGCGCACGGTCGCCTCGTCGGTGGGGAAGGTGATCTCGTGGTGTGCCATCGCGATATCCCTACGCTTCCCGGTCGTAGTCGACGGTGCCGTCCGCGAAGATGTGGGCGCTGGCACGGCGGGCCGCCCAGCACTGGTAGTTGACGGCCACCGGATTCAACGTGATATGGGTGTGGGCCTGCTCGACGTGCACCGAAAGCACGGTGGTGTCGCCGCCCAGCCCCATCGGGCCGATGCCGGTTTCGTTCAGCAGTTCGAACAGCTCGCGCTCCAGCGCGGCCACGTCCGGATCCGGGTTGACGTCGTCCACCGGCCGCGCGATCGCCTCCTTGGCCAGGTGCATCGCCAGGTCGGCGGAGCCGCCGATGCCGACGCCGACGATGCCGGGCGGGCAGGGCTTGCCACCGGCGCCGACGATCGAGTCGAGCACGAACCGCTTGATCGCCGAGACGCCGTCGGCCGGCACCAGCATCTTCAGGAAGCTCATGTTCTCGGAGCCCGACCCCTTTGGGATGCACTTCACGTCCAGGCCGTCCCAGTCCGGCACGAACTCCCAGTGGATGTGGGGGATCTTGTGGCCGGTGTTGTCGCCGGTCGGCACCCGGGTGAGCGTGTGCACGGTGTTCGAGCGCAGCGGGTGCTCCAGCGTGGCCCGGCGGGTGCCCTCGCGCAAGGCCTGCTCGATGCGGGCCGGGTGCAGGGGGAAGCGCTCGCCGAGGCGCACGTAGTAGACGGCCAGGCCGGTGTCCTGGCAGACCAGGTTCTGGCGCTCGTCGGCCACCGAGACGTTGGTGTTGATCGTCTCCAGGATGCGCTTGCCGACCTTGTGCGTCTCGGTCTCCATGGCGCTTCGGAGGGCGTCTCGCAGGTCCTGGGGGATGTCCTTCAGCGACCATACGTAGAGGTGCGCGGCGGCGTCCTCGACGGTCTGCTGCAGGTCTGTGGTGGTGTCGATGGCCAAGGTGATCCTTTCAGCGGGCATCCGCGGCGGCGGCGCGGCCGGCACGGCGCCCGAACACGGTGCAGTCGAGCAGGGAGTTCCCCATCATGCGGTTGCGGCCGTGCACGCCGCCGGTGATCTCGCCGGCTGCGAACAGGCCCTCGACGGTGGTGCTGCCGTCCCGGTCGATCACCAGCCCGCCGTTCTGGTAGTGAAGCACGGGATAGGTCAGGATTGGCTCGGTCAGGGGATCGATCCCGGCGTGGCGGTAGCGCCGCATCATGTAGGGCAGCACCTGGTCGGCCACCTCCGCCTCGATCCGGGTAGTGTCGAGCAATACCGCCGGGCGGCCGTCCGGCGTGGTCAGGCCGCGGCCCTCGTCGCACTCCTTCACGATCGCCTCCGCCACAGTGTCGCGCGGCGCCAGCTCGTCGATAAAGCGCTCTCCCTTGGCGTTCACCAGCAGCGCCCCGTAGCTGCGCGTGGTCTCGGGGATCGAGTAGCCCTGCAGCGGTGGGGGCCAGGCGCCGCCGTTGGGGTGGTGCTGCAGCGAGTCCTCGTCGCGGGCCTCGGCTCCCAGCTCGTGCGCCAGCGCGGCCACCTCGCCGGTGGCGCCGGGCTGGTTGGTGGTGAGAACGCCACGACGCCTGGCCTCCGCGTAGCAGCGGCCGCCGGCCGCCAGCACGATGGTGCCGGCCTCGATCGTGGCCGTCTCCCCCTCGCAGTCGATCGTCGCGCTGAAGTGGCCATTGGGCTTCGCCAGCGCCGTCAGCGCGGCGTGGCCATGGATCTCGACGCCCTCGGCGGCCAGCGCGCCGCGCAGCGCGTGGGCGATGGCGTGGCCGGTGCGGTCGCCAACCTGCAAGCAGGCGCCTGGTGGACGCGCCGCCGCAGCGGGCCAGCCGGTAGCCGTCGCCTTCGCGTGAGAACTCGACGCCCAGCTGCTCCAGCCATGCGATCGCCTCCGGCGCCTCCCCGGTCAGCACCGACACCAGCTCCATGTCGGCCGTGTCGTGCGAGGAGCGGTAGACGTCGGCGGCGTGCTGCTCGGGCGAGTCGTCCGCGCCGATGGCGGCCTGGATGCCGCCCTGGGCCTTGCCGGTGTTGCAGGAGGCGGGCGAGCCCTTGGTGATCAGCACCGTCCGTGCGCCCTCGCGGGACGCCGCCCACGCCGCGGCCAGGCCGGCGCCGCCGCTGCCGACCACGAGCACGTCCGCGCGTGTCGGAAGTGAGCTCACGGAGGGCATTCTACAGAAGGAACGCTAATCTTGAAAATAAGCGGAGCTTATATTCTGGATCTCCGCGAGCTCACCGGGCGCCGGGCGCCAGGGCAGCACCAGCGGGTCGCCGTGGTAGCGCGGGATCACGTGCACGTGGTAGTGGAAGACCGTCTGCCAGGCGGCCGCACCGTTGGACTGCATGATCGTGACGCCGTCGGCGCCGAGGGCCGAAAGGGCCCGGTCGGCGATGTCGCGCGAGACCAGCGCACAGTGGGCGAGGTCCTCGTCGGAGGTGTCCTGGATGTCGCGGGTGTGGGCCCGCGGGATCACCAGCGCGTGGCCGCGGGTGGCCGGGTTGATGTCCATGATCACGATCGCCCGCTCGTCCTCGTGGATGCGGATCGAGGGCAGCTCGCCGGCCACGATCCGGCAGAAGATGCAGTCGTCCATGGGCCGGATGCTATCGCCGCTAGGATCGCGGAATGGAAACGGATCAGCGCACGCCGTTCGTGCCGGACGGCTTCGTCCCGCCGGCCGGCCTGGCCACGACCGGCTTCCTGCTGGAGCCGCTGGGCCCGCAGCACAACGAGTCCGACTACGACGCCTGGACCTCCAGCATCGAGCACATTCGGGCCACACCCGGCTACCCCGACGGCGACTGGCCGCACTCGATGACGCTCGAGCAGAACCGCGGCGACCTCGAGCGCCACCAGCGTGACTTCGAAGGCCGCAAGGGCTTCACCTACACCGTGCTCGACCCCGGCTCGCGGTCGGTGATCGGCTGCGTCTACATCTATCCGTCCAGGCCGCCCGTCCACGATGCCGAGGTGCAGCTGTGGGTGCGGGCCACCCACGCCCAGCTCGACCGGCAGCTGTGGCGCGCGGTCTGGGAGTGGCTCCACCGCGACTGGCCGTTCCGCGCGGTCAGCGCGCCTGGTCGCCTGGAGGTGGTGGCGACCACCGAGCGTTTCCGGCTGCAGCTGCTGCGCCCGCAGGATGCTGAGCCGCTGCAGCGGCTGTACGGCGACCCCGAGGCGATGCGGTACGTCGGCGCCGACAGATCGACGCGCACGCCCGAGCAGACCGTCGGCCGGGGTCGGCCGGCTGATCGAGCACCAGCAGGCGCACGGGTTCTCGCTGTGGGCGGTGGCCGACCGGGAGGACGACGAGGTGATCGGCGTTGCCGGCCTGGTGCTGGTGGAGATGGCCGGACCCGAGGTGGAGGTCGTGTACGAGCTGGTGCGCGACGCCTGGGGTCGCGGCATCGCCACCGAGGTCGGCCGCGCCTGCCTGGACGTTGCCTTCGGTCCGCTCGGGCTGGAGCGCGTGGTGGCGCTGTCCTACCCGGAGAACGCCCCCTCGGTGCGGGTGATGCAGAAGATCGGCATGCGGGACGACGGCGAGTTCGAGGCATACGGACGCCGGATGGTGCGCTACGTGGCGGAGCCGGGTTAACTCGGACTGAACGCCCGCTGAATGTAAGGCCGGTAACATCCGGCCCCATGCGAGTCCTGATCACGGGTGGCGCCGGCTTCATCGGATCGCACCTGGCCGACGCCCTGCTGGCGCGCGGCCACGAGGTGCGGGCGCTCGACAACCTCGACCCCCAGGTGCACCGGGCCGGCGAGCGGCCCGCCTACCTCGATCCCCAGATCGACCTGCGCGTCGGCGACGTCCGCGACCACGAAGCCGTGGCGGCCGCGCTCGAGGGCATCGACCACGTCGTGCACTTCGCGGCTGCGGTCGGCGTCGGCCAGTCGATGTACGAGATCGAGCGCTACACGTCGATCAACTCGATCGGCGCGGCCGTGGTGCTGGAGGAGATCTCGAAGCGCCGCGACCAGCTGGCGCGGGTGCTGGTGGCCTCGTCGATGTCGATCTACGGCGAGGGCCGCTACCGCTGCCCCGAGCACGGCCTGCTGTCGCCGCAGGTGCGAAGCGACGAGCAGCTGGACGCGCGGCGGTGGGAGCTGGCCTGCCCGGACTGCGGGCGGCCGCTGGAGCCCCTGGCCACCGGTGAGGACAAGCCGGTGCAGCCGATGTCGATCTACGCCGTGAACAAGCGCGACCACGAGGAGATGTTCCTCGCGATCGGCCGCTGCCCACCGCCTGCCCACCGTGGCCATGCGCTTCTTCAACGTCTACGGCGACCGGCAGGCCCTGTCCAACCCCTACACAGGCGTGGCCGCGATCTTCGGCGGCAGGCTGCTGAACGACAAGGCGCCGCTGGTGTTCGAGGACGGCCTCCAGAGCCGCGACTTCGTGCACGTCTCCGACATCGCCGCCGGCTGCGTGGCGGCGCTCGAGGGCGGCGGCGCCGACCACCGCGCCGTCAACCTCGGCACCGGCGTCTCCACCTCGGTGCTCGACGTCGCCCGCGAGCTGGCCCGCGGCCTGGGCAAGGAGCACCTGCAGCCCGAGGTCGTGAACAAGTTCCGCGCCGGTGACATCCGGCACTGCTTCTCGGACATCTCGCTGGCGCGGGAGACTCCTGGGCTTCGCGCCGCGGGTCGAGTTCGCCGACGGTATGCGGGAGCTGCTGGGCTGGGTCGCGACGCAGCAGGCCACCGACTCGGTGGACGCCGCGGCCGACCGGCTGGCGGCTGCCGGCCTGACCCGGTGAGCGGTACGCCCCGACATCACGATCTCCCTGCTCAACACGAACAACCGGGCGCTGCTGCTGGGCTGCCTGGCCTCGCTCGGGGGTGCCGCGCGCGACACCGCCCTGCAGACGATCGTGATCGACAACGCCTCCACCGACGGCAGCGCCGCCGCGGTGCGCGAGCGCGTACCCAGACGTCGAGGTGGTGGAGCGGGAGCGGCGTTACGGCTTCGGCGCCAACCACAACGAGGCGATCCGAAGAGCGCAGGGCCGCTACGTGCTGATCCTGAACGAGGACACCGTGCTGCACGAGGGCATGCTCGATCGCATGTGCAGGTTCATGGACCAGAACCGCGAGGTGGGCGCCTGTGGCCCGAAGATCCTGAACCCGGACGGCTCGCAGCAGCCGTCCGCCTTCCACTTCCCGACGCCCGGCCGGGTGGCGCTGACGACCGTGACGCTGCAGCGGCGCGGCTGGATCCAATCGGGCGGCGACCGCATCGCCCGCGTCGACTGGGTGTGCGGCGCCGCCATCCTGGCCCGGCGCGCGGCGCTGGCAGCCGTCGGCGGCTTCGACGAGCAGCTGTTCATCTACTCGGAGGATCCCGACCTGTGCCTGCGCCTGCGCGACGCCGGCTACGCGACGGCGTACTTCCCGCAGGCCTCGCTGGTGCACCTCGAGAACGCCAGCACCGGTGGGGTGCCGGAGCGGCGGATCGCCGAGATGGAGCGCAGCCGCGCCGTCTACGCCCGCAAGCACCACGGCGCCGCGGGCGAGCTGGCCGTGCGCGGCCTCACCGCGGCCACCTTCATGGCGCGAGCGGCGGCGGCGAAGACGCTCCTGACGGTGCCCGGCGGCGAGCGGGTGAAGCGCGTCGATCCGGATGCGCCGGCCCGGTTCATGGCGCACGTGCGGGGCGCGATCCGTCCCCACGACGGCGAGGGCATCGCCGCGGCTGCGGCCGAGTTCAACGCCGAGCGCGCCGCCGGCTGAGTCAGCCGGCCGTGTCGCGTACGAAGACGACGCCGTCCGCGTCGCCGTAGATGCGGTGCCAGCCGGGCAGCGTGCGCATGCGGTCGATCACGTTCTGCCGGTAGGCGGTCGAGAGCAGCACCTCGTCGTAGCCGTCCAGCACCCGTGACCACTGCGACCGCGAGCCGTTCCCGGCCACCCAGTCGGTGTAGGCCAGCAGCTGGCGCTGGGAGTAGATCTCGTAGCGCGAGTCGAACCCGACCCGGCCGGTCAGCTCCGGATGCGTCCACAGGAGCGCCGACGCCGAGGTGTCGCCGGCCATGATCTTGGCCTGCGGATGGGCGGCCGCCCAGGCCGCCGTCGCGTCCATGGCAGGGCGCGGCGACAGCGCCTCGAACCGCGCCGCGGCGGTGGTCGCCAGCAGCAGCGAGCTGCCCACCACCCCGATCACCGCCGCGGCCGGCACCACCCGGGCCGAGATGCGGCGGATCAGCGGGGACTCCGACGACGCGAACGTGCCGCTCATCACCTCGGCGATCAGCAGCGTGGCGGCGAACCCGAACCAGACCTGGTAGCGCACCGCGTGGATGCCGGCCACGGCCAGCGCGAAGGTCAGGCCGACCATGAACAGCGGCGGGCGGACACCGCGCCCATAGGCGAAGCCGAGCAGGCCGATCGCCGCCAGCAACACGATCACGAACTGCGTGCTGGGCCCGCCGAACGTGGCCGGGTGCCACTCGCCGACGCGGGCGGTCAGCACCGGGTTGTCGAGCACCGAGCGGTAGTAGTCGGCGGTCGTCAGCCCGTAGGGCGTCGTGAGCAGCGCCAGCGGCATGCAGGCCGCGAGCCCCAGGTACGCCGCCAGTGTGCGCCGCCGCACCGGGCGCAGGTTGTGCGCCGCAGCCCACACGCAGTAGCTGACCACGATCGGGGCGGCCAGCAGCACCGAGCCGTGCAGGTTGGCCCACAGCAGGAACAACAGGGGCAGCGCCAGCAGTCTGCGGCTGAAGCGATGCCGGCGGTCGTCCTCCAGCAGGATCACCATCATCAGCACGAACAGCGGATAGGCGAAGCTCTGAGTGCGCATCACGGTGTTCAGCTCGCAGACTGCGTACGCCACCGCCACCCAGATCAGCGTGCGCACGGTGGAGCTGCCGCGGTGCAGCATGTAGGCGGCCAGCACGCCGAAGGCCAGCGCGATGCTGAACGCCGAGACCGCGCCCACGCCCGGGTACCCGCCCATGCGGTAGGCCTCGTAGTAGAGCCACTGGCCCAGCCACTGCTGGTCGATCCAGGGGCGCCCGTGCGCGGCCCACGTCAGCACCTCGGTGTGGGGCACGCCATGCTGGGCGATCTCACGGCCGGCCGCGAGGCTCGCGAACGTGTCCAGCATCAACAGCCGCGAGGTGGTGCAGGCGACGGCGGTGAACACGAGCGCCGCCAGCGACACGGCCCAGATCACCGATGACCCGGTCAGCCCGCGCGCGGCCGCGGCCGCTCGATCGCGGCCCGGGGCGCGGACGGCCTCGCTGAGAACCTGCATCGAGCCGGGTATCGGCAGAACCCGGCGCGAGTGTTAGACGGGCCGGTCGGCCACCACCAGCAGCGTCTCGAGCGTGGGATCCGAGCAGTACGCGACCCGCGTGCCGGCCGCCGCCTCGCGCTGCAGCGCCACCAGGATCTCCTCGGTGATCAGCTCGCCCGGCGCCAGCGCCGGGATGCCGGGCGGGTAGGGCGCGGCCGTCTCGGCCGCCACCCGGCCCACCGCGCGCCCGGCGGGGACGCGCTCGCGCGGCGCGAAGAAGGCCTCGCGCGGGCTGATCGCGGCCACCGGCTGCAGCGACCAGACGCTGGATGCGGCCAGCGGCCGGCCCGCTCCCCTCCGCAGCGCGATCGACCGTTCCAGTGCCTCCACCAGCCGTGCCACCGTGGCCGGCGTGTCCGCCAGCGTCACGATCGGCACCAGCGTGTCACGGTCGGCCATCTCCAGCCGCAGGCCGTCGACCAGCAGGTCGGCCTCGACCCGGAACCCGTCGGCGCCGGTGCCGGCGAGCCCCAGCACCAGCTTCACCGGATCGGATGCCTCGGAAACGTGCAGGCCGTCGATCCGGCGCAGCCGGGCGCGGGCATCGGCCACCAGCGCGATCGCCTGCTCCAGCAGCTGCCCGCCGCGGTCCTCGATCAGCTGCCGGGCGCGGTCGGTCGACGCCAGGATTGCGGCGGACGGGCTGGTCGTGTGCAGCAGCTCGAACGACTCCTCGACGCGGGCCAGATCGAGCAGGCCGCCGCGGGCCAGCACCACCGAACCCTGGGTGAAGGCCGTCAGCGTCTTGTGCGTCGAGGTGACCATGGCATCGGCGCCCCGGGCGATGGCCTGCTGAGGCAGCCCCGGGTGGAAGCCGAGGTGCGCGCCCCAGGCCTGGTCGACGATCAGCGGCACCGCGGCCTCGTGCGCGACGGCGGCGATCGCCTCCAGGTCGGACAGCATGCCCACGTAGCTGGGCTCGACCAGGAACACCGCCCGCAGATCCGGGTGGTCGCGCAGCGCAGCGGCCACCGCGCCGGCCGGCACCTGCGTGGCAAGACCCGTCTGTGGGTCGACCTCGGGTCGTACCCAGACCGGCTCCAGGCCGGCCAGCACCAGCCCGCCGAACATCGACTTGTGCAGCGTCCGGGCGACGGCCACGCGGTCGCCCGGCCGCGCCGCCGCCAGTGCCAGCGACTGGTTGCCGTGCGTCGATCCGGCCACCGAGAACCGGCACAGGTCGGCGCCCCACAGCCGTGCCGCTAGGCGCTCCGCCCTACCCAGCACGTCGCCGCCCAAGCGCGAGTCGTCGGCGCCCGAGACCAGCGGCAGGTCGAGCATCAGCAGCGGGTCGGCGATGCCCGACGCGCGCTTGTGCCCGGGCACGGTGAAGGTGGTGCCGGGGTCGGCCAGGAACGCGTCGACCGCGTCCGCCAGTGGGGCGTCCGATGGCATCGGCGCGGGAGGATACCGGCAGGCGGGTCAGGCCGAGCGGCGGAAGCGCTGGTCGACGGTGCCGGTGTGAGGCGCCTCCGCCGTCAGCGCCGAGATGAGGCGGCGATCGTCCTCGTTGATATGCAGGATCTCGCAGCCCACCCGCTGGCGGCCGTAGTGCGAGGGGGAGGTCTGCAGGGCGCGCGCCTGCAGGCGCAGCAGCTGCCCGCGGATGGTCACCATCATGGCGAAGAAGTCGCCGGTGTGGAAGCTGCGATCGGTGACGAAGGCGACGCCGGTCGCCGACAGGTCGGCCAGGCGCACGTCGAACTCCTCGCCCTCTGCGATCCTGCGTGCGCCCAGCACGTGCATCAGCGCCAGCTCCTCGACGGCGGCGCGCGGCGTGGTGCGCTCGCTCTCGCGCCGCAGCACGTCCTGGACCAGCAGCCGCACGCCGATCGTCGAATCCGTCTGGTGCAGGGTTTCGGCCACGGTCAGGGAGATGTCATAGCCGCCGCCGCTGATCTCGTTGGTGCGCACCAGCAGGTCGAGCTGGTCGCGCAGCTGTGGCCGCGGCGCGTCCGCAATGATGTAGACGCCGTCCTGCGAGCGCAGCTCGAGCAGCACCACGCCGCCGCGGGCGGAGAACGCCTCGACCTTCGGCGTGGGTAGTTGCGACAGGATGCTGACGGCCAGGTCTGCGAGCTTTGTGTCGTTCATCTGAGCTGACTGGGGATCATCTGTGGTTCGTCATCGGCGAAAACCGCGAGAGGCTTAGTGATATGGACGGAGTGCGCGTTCCGCCGGCCACAGGGCGGTTCCTTCAGCCGGTGATCGTGAAGGCGTAGATGTGGCGGCTGTTGTCGCTCGCGTACAGCCTGCCGTCGGGTCCGAACGCGAGGTAGTTGCTGCCTCCGTGGTGTAGCCGCCGCGGGCAGTGTGGCGGTCGTTGCAACCACCTGGCAGGTGCCGGAGACCGGGTCCCAGCGCACGATGCGCTTGTTGCCGACGTCACCGATGTAGAGCCAGGTGCGGGTCGGATCCCAGGTGATGCCCCGCTGGCCTGGCCCGCGTTGAGGGCGCAGGTTGGCGGAAGCGTTGTCCCAGTCGAGTGTGGCGGTGATGGTGCCGACCGCGCTGATCGTGATCTTGTGCGACTTGAAGGCGGTGCCGGCCTTGTCCACCGTGCCGTTCAGGACGGTCGTGTTGCCCCACGCGCTCGACGCCGCAACCAGCGTCGAGCACAACACCAGTGCCAGCAGCGTGCCCCCCGTGCGGATACCCCTAGTCATTCAGCGTGAACGCTTCGATCCGGTCGTTGTACTCGTCTGCGACGTACAGGACGCCGTTCCAGATCTCGAGGTGGGTCGGGTGGTTGAACGTCCCGTGCCCGGTGCCGGTGGCCCCGCCGGTGGCACCAAGCGTCTGCAGCTTGACGCCGCCGGGCGAGAACTCGACCAGACGGTTCGAGGCCGTGTCCGCCACCCAGATGTTGCCGCTGCCGGCAACCGCGATCCCCTGGGGGTTGTGCAGCCCGCCGAAACTGGTGATGACGTTCCCGGTCGAGGCGTCGAGCTCCACGACCGAGTTGCCGTTGCTGTCGGCCACGTACACCAGGCCGCCGGCCACGGTCACGTCGCGGGGGTTGTGCAGAGTGTCGTTGCTCCACTCGACCGTCAGGCCGGTGCCGTCGATGCGTTCGACGCGGTTGTTGAACGTGTCGGCCACGACCACATCGGAGCCGACCGATGCGATCCCGAACGGCCAGTGCAGGGAGTCGGAGTCGCTCCCGAGGTGGCCGAACACGCGGCCGGTGGGGGTGCCGTCGGTGCTGAACTGGGTGAGCCTGTTGTTCTTGGTGTCGGCCACCCAGACCGTGTTGGTCGCGGTGTTCAACGTCACGTCGCGGGGCCAGTTGAAGCCGGTCAGGTCGGCCTTCTCCCAGCCGCGCGCGCCCCACGCCTGCTCGAACGCGCCGGTGGCCGTGGCGAACCGCTCCATGCGCTGGTTGACGGTGTCGGCCACGTACACGTGGGTTCCGACGGCCAGCCCGGAGGGCTCGTTGAAGCCGCCCACCGCCGGGTGGTTGTGGCCCCACCGCTGCACGACGGCGCCGCTGTGCTGGAAGCTGGTGACGTGGTTGCCCCACAGGTCGGCGCCGTAGACCTTGGGACTGCTGCCGCCTCCCACCGCGACCCTCCGGAGCTGCGTGAACTGGCCTCGCCTGCCCCACTTGGCCACGTATCGGCCCTTCCTCGTGAACTCCTGGATCCGCTCGTTGTTCGAGTCGGCTACGTACACGTGATCGGTCGCGTCAACGGCGACGCCGTACGGCCGGGCGAACTGCCCGTTGGCGGCACCCTTGGTGCCCCAGTTGCGCAGCCACTTGCCGCCGGGGCCGAACTTGGCCATGCGGTCGTTCGCGAAGTCGGCGACGTAGATGTCGCCGTGTGAGTCGGTGTCCGCATCGCGCGGCTCGTCCAGCTGGCCGTTGCGCTTGCCCAGCGGCGCCGCGATCTGGCTGACGAGCTCGCCGGAGGTCGTCCACTCGGCGACCGTGTTGGCGTCGTCGTCGGCGGTCAGGATCACCGTGCCGCCGTGCCCATTGGGGCCGGCGCCGATGCCGATCACCGACTGGAACTGGTGCGGCCAGGTCGCGATCCAGGCGCCGGTCTTGGCGTTCAGCACCTGCACCCGGTTGTAGCCTGTGTCGGCAACGTAGAGGCGGCCGTTGTGGCAGGCGACGTCTCTGGGGTTGTTGAAGCTTCCCGGCTGCTTGGGCCCGCGCGTCCCCACCCGCCATCGGAGCGTGCCGTCGGCGCGGTAGGCGGCGACCTGATCGTTGCCGGTGTCGGCGATGTAGACGGTGCCCTTGTGCGTGTCGACGCCGGACGGGTACATCGTGGCGTGCGCTGGGCCGCCGATTGTCGTCAGGTGGGTGGGTGCCGGCGGTGGCGTGACCGCCGCCGACACCGGCAGCGGCGATGCCGCGACCAGACCGAATGACACAGCGAGCAGCGGTGCGACGCAGCGTTTTACCCCAGGCGGATGCAGCAAGTGTTGCCCCCTCTACGCAAGTACCGGGGCTCTGTGCCCACCCCGCCGATCTCAGCAATGTACATGCCGTTGACACCGTTATCCAGCTCTGACAGTGATGCCTCGCACGCTCGGTGAGCCTCCCTGCCGAGCGAACGTTCCTCGCGGCCATGCCCGCCACGACGAGACCAGGCAGACGTTACCCGTTGCACCGTACACACGCCACCGGTCACGGCACGAACGTGTGCTCGCCCGCCGTGACGGCGATCCCGAGCCGGCTCTGCCTCGGCGGCAGCGGACACGTCCAGCGCGGGTCGTAGGCGCATGAGGGGTTGTAGGCGAAGTTGAAGTCGAGCACCAGCCGCCCGTCCTGCCCGCCCAGGTCGGCGCCCTTGAGGGTGTCCAGCAGGTAGCGGCCGCCCCCGTAGCTGTCGCGCCCGCTGGTGAGGTCGGCGAACGGGAGGAACAGCCCGCCGCCGTAGCCCTCCAGCCAGTACAGCGGCAGCGATTGCTCGCCGGACAGCTCGAACTCCACGGCCCCGAACTGGCGGAACCGGATCCGCTCGCCCGTGCTGGAGTCGATCTCTCGGACAGCCGGCTCGGTCGCCACCACGGTGCTGGTGACGCGGAACGCCGGGTCGTATGGGAAGAAGCGAAGCGCCTCGAACCCGCCCACGGCGTCTGCGCCGAGCGGCGTCTGCGGGTGGGTGGCGAACAGGCGGTCGCGCCCCGCACGCCACTCGCGCCACGCCGCCTCCGGCTCCAACTCACGGACGCGCCGGTAGAGCGCGAACACCTCGCGCTTCCAGCTGAGCAGGTCGAGCTCCGCGATCGCGGTGTCGGCAGGCGAGCGCATGGTCAGGGTACGGAAGTCTGCTCGCTACCGGATGTCGGCGCAAAGCGGACGCCGACCCAAGCGGTGGCTCAGGCCTTGACGACGTGCGTGTGGGCGATCATGTCGTGCGGGGCGCGGTTGGAGCTGTCCCAGAGCGGCCACAGGTACCAGACGAACGAGGCGAAACTGCCCACGATCGGCACGAAGCCGAGTGCGGTCAGGATCACGAGCTTGGCCACCACCTCGCGCAGCAGCGCGGTGCCGAGGTCGACCGGCGCGCCGCTGTCGCGGAGGACCCGGATCGACAGGGCCTGCTTGCCCCAGGTCTGCCCGTTGTGGCGGCCCTTCCGGCGCAGCAGCAGCGGCGCATAGAGCAGGGCCGACGCCAGGTAGGCCAGACCGGCGATCACCGCGATCACCTTCATCTCGTGGGAGAGCGTGTAGGTGGCGTGCCCGGTGACCGTGGTCTGCACATGCAGGCCGCCGCCGGCTGCGACGGCGAGCGTGAGCCCCAGCGTCGGTGCGTTCAGCACCATCACGATCAGGCCGTCCAGCAGCGTCGCGCCAACCCTCGGCCACCAGCCGGACAGGTTGGCGTGGATGGGAGCAGCCGGGTTGAGCGATCCGCCGCAGCCCGGGCAGTAGTTGACGTCGGCGACCGCCGGCCGTGCCAGGCCGCAGCCGGGGCAGTAGTTCATGCACTCACTGCTAGCGGGCGATCGAGCGAATGTCCACCCGCCGATCGGCGAGCCGGGCCTGTTCCTGAGACAATCGGCCGGTCGCGCGCACGGAGGTGCGCGGCACGGGCCCAACTACGACCGTCTGCTCGCGGTCAAGCGCCAGTACGACCCGGGCAACGGGTTCCACCTGAACCACAACATCGTGCCGTGAGCTGAAACGCCGTCCGGTGGGCCTGCCGTCTACGAGGCGGTGATGGCAGGCCCGTCGGCGCGCCCGGCGCGAATACGACCTGGGTCGTAGCCGCACATGCCCCAAGATCCTCCTGGAGACTGTTTCGCGCCTGTCCCGGCGTCCCCACCATCAAGTCAGATGATCGACGTTCAGGGATTGTCCAAGCGATATGGCGACAGGGTCGCCGTCGATGACCTCACCTTCACGGTGAAGCCGGGCATCGTGACCGGCTTCCTGGGGCCGAACGGCGCCGGCAAGTCGACGACGATGCGACTGATCCTAGGGCTCGACCGGCCCTCGGCGGGGCGGGCGACGGTCAACGGCCGCGCCTACCGCGACTTCGAGGCGCCGCTGCACGAGGTGGGCGCGCTGCTCGAGGCGCGAGCGATCCACACCGGCCGCAGCGCCTATAACCACCTGCTGGCGCAGGCGCAGACCCATGCCATCGGCCGCGACCGCGTCGACGAGGTGATCCGGCTGGTGGGCCTCGAGTCCGTCGCCCGCAAGCGGGTCGGCGGGTTCTCGCTGGGCATGGGCCAGCGGCTCGGCATCGCCGCGGCGCTGCTGGGCGATCCCGCCACGCTGATCCTGGACGAGCCGTCCAACGGCCTCGACCCGGAAGGCATCCGCTGGATCCGGAACCTGCTGAAGCAGCTGGCGGCCGAGGGGCGCACGGTGTTCGTCTCCTCGCACCTGATGAGCGAGATCGCGCTCACGGCCGAGCGGCTGGTCGTGATCGGCCGTGGCCGGCTGATCGCCGACACCTCGGTGGAGGATTTCGTGCGCAGCGCCTCCGGCGACGCCGCCGTCCGCGTGCGCAGTGCCGATCCGGGCCGCCTGGCGGAGCTGCTGGCGGCCCATGGCGCGCACGTCGAGGATGATGGCGACGCCCTGTCGGTGAGCGGCACGACCAGCGAGCAGATCGGCCGGCTGGCGCTCGAGGGCGGCATCGCCCTCTCCGAGCTGGTCGTCCAGGAGGTCTCGCTGGAGGACGCCTTCATGCGCATCACCCGGGACTCGCTCGAGTTCCGCGGCGACCAGGGCGGACACGTCGACGAGCCGGTGGGAGCATCCGCATGAGCACCGCCGTCGGCACCTCCCAGGATCGGCCCCGCATCGCGATCGGCAGGGTCACCCAGTTGCACGTGATCAGGTCGGAATGGTCGAAGCTGTGGTCGCTGCGATCGACCCGCTGGTCGCTGCTGGTGGCGGTGATTGGCATGGCCGGGCTCGGCATCGTCATCGCCGCCGTGCAGATGGCCCACTGGAACTCGATGAGCCCCAACGACCGCCGCACCTTCAACCCCATCGACGTCAGCACCGCCGGCTTCCACTTCGCACAGCTGGCGCTGGGCGTGCTCGGAGTGCTGGTGATCAGCGGCGAGTACTCGACCGGCATGATCCGATCCAGCTTCGCGGCCGTCCCCAAGCGCCTGCCGGTGCTGTGGGCGAAGCTGCTCACGTTCGGCACGACGGCGCTGTTGATGCTGCCGTCGGCGCTGCTCGCGTTCTTCGTCGCCCAGGCGATCCTGCGGCAGCACCACGTGCAGACCACCTTCGGCTCGCCGCACGTCGCCCGCGCCGTGATCGGGTCGGCGCTGTTCCTCACCGTCGTGGGGCTGCTGGGCGTCGCCATCGGCGCGCTCGTCCGCAACACCGCTGGCGGCATCGCCACCCTGGCCGGCGTGCTGTTCGTGCTGCCCGGGATCGCGGCGATCCTGCCCAACAGCTGGGGCGACACGATCAACCCCTACCTGCCGAACAGCGCGGGCGAGGCGATCACGGCGATCCACTCCGATCCGCACACGCTTTCAGCCTGGAACGGCTTCGCGCTGTTCTGCGCGTATACGGCCGTCGCAACGATCGTGGCGGCGGTGCTGCTCGTGCGACGCGACGCCTGACGTGGCCTAGGATGGGTGCCGTGGCCAGGGCTCGCACCGCATCCCGAGGCGACGACCAGGCGCGAGCGGTGATCGAACGGCTGCAGCGCTTCGGCCGCTACCACCCGATCCTGACCGATACCGCGATCGCCGCCGGCGTCGCGCTGATCGGCGTCCCCAGCCTGCGCCACCACCAGCAGTGGGGCATCGCGCTGACGGTGGCGCTGTGCCTGCCGCTGGTGCTGCGGCGCCGCTACCCGCGAGCGGTGTTCGCGACGATCACGCTGGTGCTGCTGGTGCAGTGGCTGGTCGACGTCCAGCTGGGCGCGGATCTGGCGCTGCTGGTATCGCTCTACACCGTTGCGGCGGTCTCGTCGCGCCGGTGGACGGCGGCAGCGGTGGGCGTGGCCGAGGTTGGGGCGGTGCTGGCGACGCTGCGCTGGGGCGACCCCGTGCTGCCGTTCTTCGTCGGCCTCTCGGCGCTGGCGATCGCGTCGGCCCTGCTCGGCATCAGCGTCCAGAACCGGCGGGCGCTGCTGGCATCGCTGCACGAACGGGCCGCCCGGCTCGAGTTCGAGCGCGACCAGCAGGGCCGTGTCGCGGCCGCCGCCGAGCGCGCCCGGATCGCGCGCGAGATGCACGACATCGTCGCCCACAGCCTGGCGGTGGTGATCGCGCTCGCCGACGGGGCCGTGTTCGCCGCCCGCGAGTCTCCGGAGCAGGCCACGGCGGCCATGGAGAAGGTGTCGCGCACCGGCCGCGAGGCGCTGGCCGAGATGTGACGGCTGCTGTGTGCTGAGCGACGAGAGCCCGAGCTCACGGGTGCCGCAACCCGGCATCCCCGAGCTGGAGCAGCTGGTGGCACAGGTGCGCACGACGGGCGTGCCGGTCGATCTCGCGGTCGAGGGCGATCCCGCGGGCCTGCCCGCGGGCGTCCAACTGGCCGCCTACCGGATCGTGCAGGAGGCGCTCACCAACACGCTCATGCACGCCGGGCCCGACGCGGCTGCCGACGTGCGCGTGCTGTGCGTGAACGGCACCGTGGAGGTCGACGTTCACGACGACGGCAGCGGCGGCCCGGCGGGGCTTGGTGGACGCGGCCTGGACGGGATGCGGCAGCGCGCCGCTGTCTTCGGCGGGACGGTCGACGCCGGCCCGGCCCAGGGCGGCGGCTGGCAGGTGAAGGCGTGCCTGATGGTCGAGCCGGGTCCGCGATGAGCTCGACCGTGCTGCTGGCCGACGACCAGCCGCTGCTGCGGATGGGGTTTCGGATGGTGCTCGAGTCGCAGGACGACCTGTCGGTGGTCGGGGAGGCGGCGGACGGCCGGGAGGCGCTGGAGCTGACCCGGCGGCTCGCGCCGGACGTGGTGCCGATGGACGTGCGGATGCCGGCCATGGACGGCATCGAGGCGACCCGGTTGATCGTCGAGCAGGGCCTCAGCAGCCGGGTGCTGATCCTGACCACCTTCGACCTCGACGAGTATGCGCACGCCGCGCTGCGAGCCGGTGCCAGCGGCTTCCTGCTCAAGGATGCGCTGCCCAACGATCTGCTGTCCGGCATCCGGGCGGTCGCCAGCGGCGACGCCGTCGTCGCCCCCAGCGTGACCCGGCGGCTGCTCGACACCTACGCCCACCGGCTGTCGCCGGACGGGGAGGGCGAGCTCGATCCCGAGCCCTACCTCGCGGCGCTGACGCCGCGCGAGCGGGAGGTGCTGACGCAGGTCGCGCAGGCGCTCTCCAACAGCGAGATCGCCGCCGCCCTGCACCTGACGGAGGCGACCGTCAAGACCCACATCGGCAGGATCCTGGCCAAGCTGGGCATGCGCGACCGCGTGCAGTTGGTTGTCTTCGCCTACGACATCGGCCTGGTGCGGCCGGCCCCGCGGTGACTACGACCTTCGGCTGATGCCACGCACGGGCCGGTCAGCTCCTGGCGGTCCTGATCGTGGCTTTGTCGTCTACAGGCGAGCAGCCGCATCGACGTCGCTCCGCTCGGAATGGCGGGCGAATAGCCGCCGGCGCTACCCCGGGATCGTCTGTTCCGCGCGGTCGCGGACGCGGCCGCTCTGGTCGATGAACCGGTAGCTGATCCGGTCGCCGGCGATGCCGATGCGCAGGTAGCCGTACGCGATGAACGAGACGATCGCGTCCGGGGTGGCGAGCGTGTACGCGGTGCTGCCGGCGCCCTCACCGCCCGTCCCGACCGTGAACTGGAGCACCCCGCCCCGGACGTGCCGCTCGTAGCGGTGCAGATGGCCGGCCAGGATCGCCGCCACATGCCGCTGTCGCAGCAGCGGCATGATCGGGTTGTTCGCCGGGATCGGACGGTGGGTCAGCACGAACCGCACCGGGCACGGGCGGTTGCACCGGCCCAGCGTCTCGCGTGCGTAGTCAAACGCGGACGCATCGGCCTCGAGGCCCAGAACGACGACCTGCACCGGCCCGTACTGGACGCTGTAGTGGTGGCCGGGAAGGTGCAGCGCCGAGATCACGGCGGCCCCGTCGCGGTAGGCCAGGTCGTGCTCGCCCAGCGTGGTCACCGCCGGCGCCTCGGCCAGCAGCGCGTGCAGGGGCCGGAAGATGGCGCGGTCGAGGAAGGGTGGGGCCGCGAGCAGGTAGGCATTGTCGCCCGACGACAGGAACATCGCCGGGTGCTCGGCCGCCGCCAGCCGGGCGACGGCGTACTCGTGTGCGGTGCCGGATCCGTAGTCGCCGAAGGACACCAGCGTGATCGGCGTGGCGGTCGAGAGCGGGGCGGTGCTGAAGGCGCCGGCCGCCGCCGAGGCGCCGTCCAGGTTCGCCGTCCACACATACCGGGTGGCCGGGCGAAGGCCGGTGGCGCGTCCCCCCGGAGCGCCCGTGACGGTACCGTCCGGCGCCCGCACGCTCAGGCTGACACGCCCTTCGCCCGATTTCACGGTCCAGGCGAAGTCGGCCTCGGTTGTTGTGACGCGTGTCAAGAAGGGACCGCGGGCGAAGACCCCGGACGGCGGCAGCAGCAGGTACGTGGAGCCGTACCAGACCAGAGCGACCACCGCGATCAGCAGCAGCGCCGTGGTGATCACCAGTGCGCCCACCACACGCCGTGGCCCCTCGGCGCCGGGCCGCTCAGGCCGCGGGCCGCGGGCGCGGACGAGCGGGATCACCTGCAGCACGATGATGGCGATCGCCCCAAGGATCGGTCCCGCCGATCCGCCGACCACCAGGAGCGGGAACGGCGCCACGATCGTGAGCGCCGAGCAGACCCACTCGACCCGCCGCCGCGGCCGCACCAGGTCGGCGCTCAGGCAGGCGATCGCCACGATCACGCCGATCAGCAGCGCCGGCACCGCCGCCACGTCGCGGACGATCGGGTCGGAGATGGCCGCCGACGCCGCCAGAGCCACGGCGTCGACGATCAGGAGCAGGCGAAGGGCGCGCATTCCCTCAACGTAGCCGCCTTGGTCGCTGCCAATGTGCAACCAGGCCACCCGGGTATGGTTTGGGCGTGATCGCGTTTGTGACCGGTGGGGGTCGCGGGATCGGAGCGAACATCGCCCGCAAGCTCGCAGAGGACGGCTGGGAGGTCGTCATCGCCGCGCGCACGCCGGAACAGGTTGAGGCGGTTGCGGAGGAGATTGGCTGCCGTGGCGTGGCGCTCGATGTCTCCGATCGTGAGGCGGTCGAGCGCGCGGTTGACGAGAACGGGCCGGTCGATCTGCTCGTGGCCAATGCGGGTGTTGCCCGCCGCGGCGGCGCGACGTGGGAGGTCGAGCCGCAGGACTGGTGGCGGACGTTCGAGATCAACGTCCTCGGCGTGCACCTCTGTTGCCGAGCCGTGATCCCTGAGATGCTCGAGCGCGGGTCGGGCCGGATCGTGATCACCGGCAGCGGTGCCGCGTACCTGCCTCCGGGTGGCCGACCAGAAACCGACTACCCGGCGAGCAAGGCGGCGGTCTGCCGCTACGGCGAGATGCTGGCCGCCGAGCTCGCCGGTCGCATTCCCGTGTTCTTCTTCAGCCCGGGCCTCGTCCGCACCGAGCTGACCTCAGGGGCGCCTGATGACGCGCCCTGGACGCCGCCGGAGCTGGCTCCGCGTCTGGTCGCGGCGCTCGCGACCGGGCGGTACGACGCGCTTGCCGGCCGCTACCTGCACGCGGAGCACGACGATCTCGACGACCTGCTCACGCGCATCGACCAGGTGCGCGAACAGGACCTGAACGCCATCCGCCTCCGCCGCTAGCCTCCCGGCGCGCGCCGTCTCCAACCCCAGCGCAACATTCTCAGCTAGTTCGAAGGTGGGCGTGGTCTCGTACGAGGGGTCAACGAGACTGAAGGAGAACCAGTGGAGCTCGATCTACCAGAGCGGGAGCCGGGCAGGGGGCCGGTCCGCAGCTTCCGTGCCCGCACCGTCTTGGCAGTGCTGATCGCCGTCGTCGTCGTGGCGGCGGTTGTCGCCGGCCTCACTCGCGCGAGGACGCAGTCGACGGCGGTCGGCAGCGGCGTCGTCGTCATCGAAACGAATCTCGCCTACCAGGGCGGACAGGCTGCCGGCACCGGCATGGTGCTGACCTCGTCCGGCGAGATCCTGACGAACAACCACGTCATCCGCGGCGCGACCGATATCAAGGTCGTGGTGCCGAACATGGGTCAGAGCTACTCAGCCCAGGTGGTTGGCTACGACGTGTCGCACGACGTCGCCCTGCTGCGGGCGAGCGGCGCCTCGAATCTGAAGACCATCTCCCAGGGGGATTCCGGGTCTGTCAACCCTGGCCAGTCGGTCCAGGCGGTCGGAAACGCCGGTGGCACCGGCAGGCTCAGCTTCGCCTCCGGCACCGTGACGAGCGTCAACCGCGCGATCACCGTGAGCGACGACCAGGGCGGGAGCGAGAACCTGAGCGGGCTGATCGAGACGAACGCGGCCGTACGCCCGGGAGACTCGGGTGGGCCGCTGCTGAATGCCTCCGGCCAGGTGATCGGGATGGATACCGCCGCGTCCGCAGGAAACGACGTCGCCCAGACGACCACCAACGACGGGTATGCGATCCCGATCAACACGGCCATGTCGATCGCCAAACAGATCGAGAGCGGCAACGGCTCGGGAACGGTCCACGTCGGTGGCACCGCGTTCCTCGGAGTCGAGTCGACCGCGAACAGCTATTCGGGTTCCGGCGCGGTCATCTCGGCCGTCGTTCCCGGTAGCGCTGCAGAAGCGGCGGGCCTCAGCGCCGGCGACCTGATCCTCTCGGTCGGCGGTCACACGATCTCATCCCCGGACGAGCTCAGCCAGGTCGTCCTGACCCAGAAGCCGGGAGCGTCCATCTCCGCCGTCTACCTCGATCAGGCAGGCGCTACCCAGACCGCGAACCTCACGCTGGCAAGCGGGCCTCCCCGCTAGGAACGGTCGGTACGGCCACGGATCAGAAGCGATCCGAGGCCGTACTGTCGCCGCACATCAGCTGTGATCGGTCATTGGAATGTCACCACGTCGTGCACCAAAGCGTCAACGACGCGACGTCATGGAGCGCATCGCCGAACACGGTTGGCAGGGTGAGTCCTTGCTCGAGGCCGAAGGTGTTGCGCCTCGTCCATGACCAGCAGCCGCGGTTGGCGCCGTAACTCGTGCCGCAGACGGCCTAGCATGGACTCTCCCCGAGTTGTAGCGACAGGTGTGGGTCATGCTCGGGGTCTGATCTTGTGGGCGGGGGTCGATGATATCTGCGGGTATGCGGCCTTTGGTGAGACGACCGTTGTGGGCGCGGTCGGTGTTGTAGATGCGGACGTATTCGGCGAGGTCTCGGCGGTGGCCGCCGTAGGTGACGTGGAGGTAGCGGGCGAAGCTGGGTCGCCAGCATTCATCGACGATCGTTTTGTGCAGGCGTTCGACGTGGCCGTTGGTCTGGGGTCGGCCGGGGCGGATGCGGGTGTGGCGGATCTGCTGGGCGGTGAGCAGGTGGTCGAAGCCGGCGCGAAACTCGTTGCCGTTATCGGTGATCACGCGTTCCAGCTTCCACCCAGCCTTTGCGGGATCTTCGGCGACGCGGCGAGCCAGCTTGCTGGTCTGATGGTGGGTGGGTCGACCCATTTTGCGCGTTGTAGCGTCTTTAGCGCCTTTACCGTTCCTTACCGGAACACCAGACTGGGAGGGGGCGTGCGGCGTGGATGAGGTGGGGCGCGCGCCCATAGCGGGGCCGCTGGTCGCCACCGGCGCTCGGTCCAGGTGACGGCGTAGTGTTCGGTCATCCTTTTTCCCATCCTGACTGGCGCGGCAGTCGAACGGGGGGCAGAGCGGCCGCTCTGCCCCCCGAGCCTCTTCTGCTACTGGCGGTGGATCGGAACGGCCACGTGGAAGAACGTGTTGTGGTCGCGGTGGACGCCGGCCACGTTCTGCGTCCAGATGCCGAAGTGCGCATAGGACAGGTGGTTGTGCCTGATCACGGTTCCCGTGATCGTGTCGACGGCGCTGAAGACCAGCAGGTCGACCGTCTGTGTCACGCCCGCGTCCGGATCACCGGGAGGCACCGCGGTGCCGCCCAGCCCATTGTGGCGCAGCCGATTGCCGATGAACACGTTGCCGTTCAGGTCTCCGCCCGGCGCGTGCTCGTGCACGGTGATGCCTGCCAGCTCGTTGCGTGCGGCATGGTTGCCCAGCACCCAGTTGCTGTAGACGCCTCCGGTGGGAGCGCCCGCCGCGAGCAGGATGCCCGCTCCCTCGCCGAGCCGGCCGTTGTCGTTGGAGACGTTGCCGACAATCCAGTTGCGGTAGATCCCCGCGACGTTCGGCTGTGGCACGCCGTTCATCACGGCGCCGGGATTGTGCGCGGCGATCGTGATGCCACAGTCGTACTGGTTGTGGAACACCCGGTTTCCGACGACCGCGTTCCACGCCGTCGGGCCGAACTCGTCGGTCAGCAGGATGCCGCCGGCGTTGTCGAACACGACGTTGTGTGCCACACGCGAGTGCCTGCTGGACATCAGGTGAATGCCCTCGCCGCAGTCGCCCGGCACCTCGCCCTGCGGCGCGCACTCGCCGGTCGGTGTCGACGAGAACATGCCGAGGTCGTTGTGGCTGACGGCGTTCCAGAGGATGCGCACGTGCGACGCCCCGGCCACTAGGATTCCCTCCTCGGTGGCGTTGCGAACCCGGAAGCCGGCGATCGTGCTGCCCGACCCGCCCCCGGTGATCAGGAACCCGTTGTCCTTGCCCGCCGCATTCACCAGCGGGCGGTGCAGCCCGACGATCGTCACGCGCTTGGTGACGGTGACCATCTCGTGGTAGCGTCCTCGGCGGACGATGACCGTCTCGCCCGGAGCGGCCGCCTGTACCGCGTGTGAGATGGTGCGGCAGGGATGTGCCCAGGTGCACGCCGCGGAGTTGCTGCCCCACGGTGCCACCACCAACCGGCCTCCCGCCCACGCATGCGCCGACCCGGCGGAGGCCGCCAGGCAGGTCGTCGCGAGCACGAGCGCCGCTAACAGCACGAAGCCTCGTGTCCTCATCACGTCCCCCTTTGTGCCATGAAGCTTCTAACAGTCGGGATTGTGGTCCGGCCGTCTGGTATGTGTCAAGCGATGCGAGGAGATCTTTACGGTGAGGCGTACCGGGGGAGCGGCAGCAGCGATCCGCAGTACAGCGCCACCAAGCGATCAGCCCCGGCTAGTCCTCAGTGCGCCAGTGGCGGGGAGCGGCCGCCCCCACGGCACAACGTCCTCACACCCAAGGCATATCCCCATGTAGGGGGCGGGGCGGGCGTCCTCGGGCACTCGAAGGCCACATATTGTCACCTTGGGGGCAGCCGTATCCACCACGTGCGTCCTCCACCCTCCCAGCGGGTACTCCGGACGCTCCGTCCAAGTGACGGCATGGTGCTCGGTCATCCGTGCTCCTCGTCCTCCGGCGCGTCGAACACTCGACGAGGCGCCTGGCGCCAGCGTCGCCCCAACTCAGCCTGAGAAGACTCGCGCTCGCGCCGAGCCAGGCGGCGCCGTCGTAACAAGCACGCGACCGCTATCCCAATCAGCACGCCGATCACGCCTGCCATGGCCGCTCACATCCAGGTAGCGCTGCCACGAGTCTGCCGCTACCGCCGTAAAGATCGGTAGCACGGCGCATTTGGGAGCGTCCAAAGAGTGGCGCCAATGCTCGTCGTTGCCAATCCAGACGGCAAGCCGTTCCCCTATCCGCCCACGCCACACGCCACCGATGAGCTGGATAAGAAACGATACGACAAGGCGGTGGCGATCGCGATCCGCGACAGGACGCCCTACCCACCACGCCCGCCGGTGCGTGAGTGGGAGAACCCCGAGTATCTGCGCTGGATCAGGCGGATCGAACGAAGCTGGGAAAGACACTCACCACGGCCCGGCAACGAGTGGAGGCTGGTCGCTGATGGCGGCCAGCCAGCCGGGGTTCCACGTCCGCTATGCGATGAGCTGACTGATCTTTTCATCCCCTCGCTATGAGGAGTCGCTACGAGCCAGCCTCTTCCGGCATATGGCCGCCGAGCTGTTGCCACTGGGCGCGATGATCATCGACATCGACCAGTTATCTATGGTCACCGGGTGGTACGGATTCACGGTGGGGGATGAAGCGCTGGTCGTGATCGCACGCGTCCTTGTCGGCTTGCGGCCAGACTCCGCCAGCGTCTATCGAGTCCGTGGCGATGAGTTCGCGCTGCTTGTCCCGCGTGCTCAGCATCTCGACCGTCTCGCCGCCACGATCGAGCGGCCAGTGGTTGAGGAGACCAGCGTGTTGTTCGCCACACGCCCGCCGATCCTCGACCCGGGCATCATCGGTCCACACCCCGAGCAGCTGTCGCTTTCGATCGGCGCAGCCACCATCGACTCGGTCCCCAGTGGCCTCCAGCGCCACGCGGCCCGAACTCCTGGGCCGCCGAACGTCCACAGGACCTCCAAGGGTGACGATGAGCCCAGGATTTGCGGCCGGCGCGGAGCTAGAGCTCGGAGAGCCGGCCAGATACGGTACCAAACACCGGTCACCCGGTAACTGCCCGCCGAGCGACGCGAGAGCGAAACGGCCGCGAATCCTTGGAACAATTCTTGGACCCCTACGGTGGGCTCACGACCGGCCTCAACCCGCAACCTGCGGCTCAAGAAGCTGAATGCCAACGCTCCGGAACGTCTCTAGTCGGTCGGTCTCCGATCGGGGTCTGCCACTTTGGGAGCAGGGGTCGCGAGTTCAAATCTCGCTGGATCGGGCTCTGGGATCGAAGAGGCAACTTGCGACTACACCCCCCGGCGACGAGAGTGAAACGGCTTGGGAGCGAACTCATCGTCTGGGCCGACGTCAAGCCAGCCCAGACGACGTGATTCCATTAGTTCCCGTGCCGGGGGTGACGCATCCGCGATCGTTCTCATCAGCCGCAGCCGGAGTTGTCGCCGCAGTCGCGACAGGTGTAGCAGGCGCCGGTGCGCACCTTCCGCCCGCCGCACTTGGCGCACTCGACCGCGTCCTCCCAGGCGTTGAACAGCGCCGCCTGGCCCGCCGAGGGCGAGTGGGCGATCTCGGCCGCCGGCTCGCCGGCTTCCTGGGCGTCGTAGCTCGCGGCGATCCGGTCACGTACGGCCTGGCTCATGATGCCCAGATCCGCCTGCTGGTCGGTGTCCAGGAAGCGCTTGCCCATCCACCGGAAGATGTAGTCGGGGATCGACTTGGCGACGCGGATGTCCGGGTCGTTGGTGAGCCCGCTCGGCTCGAAGCGCATGTGCGCGAACTTCGAGACGAACACCTCCAGCGGCACGCCGTACTGGATGCCCACCGAGACGGCGATCATGAACGCGTTCATGAGGCCGGCCAGGGTGGTGCCCTCCTTGGCGATGTCCACGAACACGTCGCCCGGGTCGCCCTCGGGGAACAGCCCCACGTGGATGTAGCCCTCGTACTCGCCGACCTTGAACTTGCGGCCGATCTCCTGCCGCTCGATCGGCATCACCCGGCGCTGCGGCTTGGCAACGATCAGCTCCGGCGCGTCGCTCTTGGTCGACAGCGGCTGGGCCACCTTGCAGCCGTCGCGGTAGATCGCGATCGCCTTCACGCCCAGCTTCCAGGCGTCGATGTAGAGGCCGGCCACGTCGTCCACCGTGACCTCGGTGGGCAGGTTGACGGTCTTCGAGATCGCGCCCGAGATGAACGGCTGCACCGAGGCCATCATCTTGACGTGGCCCATGTGGTGGATCGCGCGGTCGCCCACGGCCACGTCGAACACCTGCAGGTGCTCGCCCTTGAACCCGGGTGCGCCCACCACCGTGTTGTGCTCGTTCACGAAGGCCACGATCTGGTCGATCTCGTGCGGCGCGTAGCCGAGCTTGGAGAGTGCGGTCGGCACCGTCTGGTTGACGATCGTGATGTCGCCGCCGCCGACCAGCTTCTTGGACTTGACCAGCGAGAAGTCGGGCTCCACCCCGGTCGTATCACAATCCATCATGAAGCTGATGGTGTTGTGGCTGACGAATCCGTTCGCGACGTAGGTGACGTTGGCGGGAACGGAGAGGTCGTAGGTGCACTCCTCCTCACCGAGCTCTACCGTGCGTACCGTGTCGTAGTAGTAGTCGAGCAGGTGATCGATCTCCTCGCTCTCCGTGCGCTCGAGCAGGTCGATCGCCGTGGAACGCGTAACCGCGCCCTTGCGGGCGAGCATCATCAGGCTGCGCTTGCGAAGCCAGTCGTTTTCGGGGATCAGCTGGTCGACCATCGCCCGTGTCACGGGGATGTGGTCGTACCGGCTGGCCTGGGGATGCTGACCAGACATGGCGAGCCGGCGCTTCCGCTCAGAGATCAACCCCACATCATGGATGAACTCGGTGGTGGTTGAGACGTTCAGGAGGCGCAGCACGTGGCTGGGCCGCCTTCCGAACTTCGTGGTGGGCTCGTCGACCTTGCGGGTCGTCACGTAGCCGAGTGCCAGCATCAGCGTCTGAACGTCGCGGCTGAACCGCTCGTTCACGGACGACCAGTACACGTAGCCGCCCGACACGTTTCCGTCGGCCTCGAACAGTCCGCGCACGAAGGCGCGGTACACGTCGCGGTCGTTGGTGCGGAGCACCGCTCGCGGCACGTGCGGCGCGTAGCCCTTGCCGGTGTGGCCCTGCGCCGGCGATAGCTTCGCGAAGCCGCAGGCCTCCCACCACTCGACCAGGCGCACCGAGCTGTAGGCGACCTCCACGTAGCCCTGCTTGGGCGTAACGCTCGCCTCGATTCCGAACAGCGACCGGCCCAGGTCGATCAGCCGCTCGACCACATCGGAGTCCGCTGCCGTCGCGCAGAACCGCAGTGCCTTCGCGTGCAGCGATCCGTCACCCATGAAGTAGCCGATCAGCTCGGCCAGCTCAGGCGTCATCGTGCGAGGCACCACCGCCGTGTTGTCGGAGTTGTGGTGGGGCTCGGCCAGCGGGGGAAGCGGAATCGTCCACGCATCGTCGAGCATTCCTCCGAGCATGATTGGCACCCGATCCCCGGGTCGGATGTCGGCAAGACGCCGCCACTGCCACTCGCCGTCGACGTCGACGACCCGGACGCGATGCAGCGTGGTGCCCTTGATCTGGTAGCCGCGTCCGGTCTCGACGGTCACGACGGGCTCGACGCCGTTTACGTAGAACTTCGTCGCCTGCTGTGGTCCTTCGTCGGTCTGCACCCGGAACCGGATGTCCTGCCACTTGTCACCGGACGGATCGCCCAGGTCGTCGATGCGCGCAAGGCCGTACTCGCTCATCACCAGGTTGTCGCCCACCAGGCATCCGGTGGGCGCCAAGACGGTGGCCTGCGAGTTGCGGTAGCCGTTGGCCTCGCCCAGCGCCAGCGCCTCGTCCCAGGCCTTGCGCGCAGCCAGCATCATCTCGTCGGGCACCACGCCCGCGTCGATGTTCGCGACTGCCGCACGGTGCTTGCGGATCACCCGCAGCATCGCGTCGGAGTTCTTGGCGTAGTCGTCGAACGGGCCGATGCGTCCCGCCATGTCGGCTGACTTGCGATAGGCGCGGCCGGTCATGATGGCCGTGATCGCGCCGGCGTAGGCGCGTCCCTCGTCGGAGTCGTAGGGCAGGCCGCGTGCCATCAGCAAAGCGCCCAGGTTGGCATATCCCAGGCCCAGCTGCCGCATCGCCTTCGCGTTCCGGGTGATCTCCTCGGTCGGATAGCTCGAGTTCGAGACCAGGATCTCCTGGGCCATGAAGATGATGTCCACCGCCCGCTCGAACCGCTCGACCTGGAACTCCAGCGTCTCCGGATCACGGAACTTCATTAGGTTCAAACTGGCAAGATTGCAAGCGGAATTATCAACATGCAGATATTCAGAGCAAGGGTTACTCGCGTTGATCCGTCCGCTGGCCGGGCACGTGTGCCAGTCGTTCATGGTGGTGTCGTAGTGCATGCCGGGATCGGCGCACTTCCAGGCCGCCTCCGAGATCTGGTGCATCAGGTCGCGGGCGCGCACCGTGCTCACCACCGAGCCGTCGGTGCGGGCGGTCAGGTTCCACTCCTCGTCCTCCAGTACAGCTCGCATGAACTCGTCGGTCACTCGCACCGAGTTGTTGGCGTTCTGGTACTGGATCGAGGCCCAGTCGGGCGAGTCCAGGCTCATGTCGTAGCCAGCCGCCTGCAGCACGCGCGCCTTCTCCTCCTCGTGCTGCTTGCACCAGATGAACTCCTCGATGTCCGGGTGATCGACGTTCAGCACCACCATCTTGGCCGCGCGGCGGGTCTTGCCGCCCGACTTGATGGTGCCGGCGGATGCGTCGGCCCCGCGCATGAACGAGACCGGCCCGGACGCGTAGCCGCCCTTGGACAGCTGCTCCTTCGACGAGCGCAGCTTGGACAGGTTGATGCCGGAGCCGGAGCCGCCCCGGAACACCCGTCCCTCCTTGGTGATCCAGTCCAGGATCGAGTCCATCGAGTCGTCCACCGACAGGATGAAGCACGCGCTCGCTTGGGGGTTCTCCTCGAAGCCTAGGTTGAACCAGACGGGCGAGTTGAAGGCCACCATCTGGTGCAGCAGCAGGTGCGTCAGCTCCGCGTGGAAGGTGTCGGCCTCGGCCTGGTCGACGAAGTAGCCGTCCTTGACGCCCCAGGTCGTGATGGTGTCGGTGACGCGGCCGATCATCTGGCGCACCGAGTGCTCGCGCTGGGGCGTGTTCAGCTTCCCGCGGAAGTACTTCTGGGCGACGATGTTGGTGGCGGTCTGCGACCAGAACGAGGGGAACTCCACGTCCTTCTGCTCGAACGAGGGGCCGTCCTTGCCTGGGATCAGCGCCGTGCGCTGCTCCCAGTCGACGGTCTCGAAGGGGTCGTCGCCATTGCTCGTGAAGTACCGCTCCACGCCGATGGAAACGTCTTCCCTGCCCTCCAGGACGCGGGTTTCAGCCGGGTTCTCAGTCGTCGCCATTCGTCTCTCCTCTGTCCGTCGTCCTCATCCGTATTCTAGCCGATTTGGGATCCCTACCGAACACCTGTTCGCCTGAGATCCTCCATCCGGGCCAGCTCCTGCTCGAACTCCTCAACATCCTGAAAATCGCGGTAGACCGAGGCAAATCGCACGTACGCGACGGGGTCGAGCCCGCGCAGCGCCGCCAGCGCCTGTTCGCCGATCGCCTGCGACGGCACCTCCTCGCGGATGCCGTTTCGCAGCCGCGCCTCGACGGTCGCGGCGGCGCCTTCGATCTGCTCCAGCGACAGCGGGCGCTTGGTGCATGCGCGCACCAGGCCGGCCATCAGCTTGCCGCGATCGAACGGCTGCCGCGAGCCGTCGCGCTTGACCACGAACAGCGGCGACTCCTCGGTGCGCTCGAACGTCGTGAACCGCTGCGCGCAGAGCAGGCACTCGCGCCGGCGCCGGATCGTGCCCTTGCCGGCCACCCGCGAGTCGACCACCTTCGTCTCACCGTGCTCACAGTATGGACAGTTCACGAGATCCCCAGATGTAGTGGCCGCCGACCGGATCAACCCACCAGATGTAGTGGCGGGACGGGTATTGTGCATAACGGCTCGGACGGACTCGGATCCCGCTCAACCAGGCGCAATCGGGATGGCCGCCAGCAGCTCGCTGACCGTCACCGACCGGTACCCGCGTGCGCCCATCTCGGGCAGCGCCATGCGCAGCGCCTCCACCGTCTGCGTGCGGTCGGCCTCGGTCGAGGTGTGCCGCGGCCAGCAGTCGTGCAGGTCGATGATCGCGCCCGGCGCGAGCCCGTCCAGGATCACCGCGGCGATCGCCGCGGGATCGCGTTCCAGCCAGTCGGACGGGTCGACCGACCACAGCACCGTGGTCGGCAGCATCCTCGCCTCGGCGATGCGGCTGCAGCGCAGCGCTTCCTCGCCGTAGGGCGGGCGGAACAGCACCGGCGCGTGGCCGAGCAGCCGCTGGCAGCGGGCGATGTCGTGCGCCAGCTCGTCGTCGGTGGCGTCCATCGCGTGCTGGTGGCTGAACGTGTGGTTTCCGATCTCGTGGCCCTCGGCGATGGTGCGGCCGAGGATCTCCTCGCGGCCCTCGACCGACTCGCCCAGCACGAAGAAGGTGCCGTGCCCGCCGTGCTGTCGGAACAGGTCGAGGATGTCCGGCGTCTGCGGCCCCGGCCCGTCGTCGAACGTGAGCGCAACCAGGCCGGCGGCGGCCGGGCCTTGCGACACGACGCTCACGGGTGCAGGGCGCGCAGCGTCTCGGCCAGCCCCTCCCCGAGTGGCATCGCCGGCTGCCAGCCCAGCTCGCGCCGCGCCAGCGCGATGTCGAGGCAGCTGCGGTCGAGCTCACCCAGCCGCGCCGGCCGGTGCTCGGGTGTGACGTCCGTGCCGGCCACCCGCTGCGACTCGGCCAGCAGGTCGATCACGTCGGTCTCGGTCTGGGTGCCGATGTTGAAGGCCTGCTGTGGTCCCTCGTAGGCCAGCGCCGCCATGTTGGCCGCCACCACGTCGCCCACGTAGACGTAGTCGCGGGTCTGGCGGCCGTCGCCGAAGATCACCGGCGTCTGGCCCGACGTCAGCTTGCCGAAGAAGATCGCGACCACGCCCGCCTCGCCGTGCGGATCCTGGCGCGGGCCGTACACATTGCTGTAGCGCAGCACCACGTGGCGCGTGCCGTAGAGCCGGTTGAACAGGCTCAGGTAGAGCTCGGCGCCGTGCTTGGACGTGCCGTACGGCGACATCGGGGCCGGGTCGATCGCCTCCGGCGAGGGGATCGTCTCTGCCTCCCCGTAGAGCGCACCGCCGGTCGACGAGAAAATTACCCGCGCGCCGGTGCTGCGGGCGCACTCGAGCACGGCGATCGTGCCGCGCACGTTCACGTCGGCGTCGAAGCCGGGGTCCTCGACGGACGCGCGCACGTCGGCCTGTGCGGCCAGGTGGAACACCGCCGCCGGCTGCACGTCGTCGAACACCGCCTGCATGGCGTCGTCGTCGCGGATGTCCAGCTCGTGGAACTCGGCTCCGGCGGGCACCCTGTCCCTGCGTCCGCCGACCAGGTTGTCGATCACGGCAACGCGCCCGCCACGCTCGAGCAGCGCGTCGGCGACGTGTGAGCCGATGAAGCCGGCGCCCCCGGTGACGACCGCGTCCATGATGGCGCAGGATAGTGGGTCGGGTCGGTTGGCTACGCCGCAGCTTCGGCCGAATCGGCCCGCACGACCTCGACCGATTTGTCGTCGGTCATCACCAGCCGGCCGGTGAAAGCACCCTGCCGGTCGCGGAACTCGAGCGGCCCGGTGCTGCCCTGCTCGATCACCTGCTTGGCCTCCTCGGGCGTGATCTCGCGGCCCTTCATCGACTTCCAGATCACGAAGCCGCACCCCGGGTTCTTGCGGCTCTTCCACGATGAGCACCCGTAGGCGCGGCTGTTGCCGCGGATCTCACCGCCGCAGCGCGGGCAGGTGGCGATCGTCTCGCGTGGCACGCGGGCGGTGGCCGAGCGCACCAGCGGCGCTCCGTCCAGGCCCACGATCAGGGGCACGTTGCCCTCGCCCAGCACCAGCTTGGCCGGCTGCGGGCCTTCGGCCAGCGTGGCCTCGCCGTGCTCCAGCAGCGCGCGCACCTCGGCCTCGTTGACCACGAAGCCCTTCTGCGACTTCCAGATCGTGAACCCGCAGCCCGGCTCGTCCTTGCTCTTCCAGGAGCTGCAGCCGAAGGCGCGCCGGTTCTCCTTGATCTCGCCGTCGCCGTTCGGGCAGGGCCCAAGCGCGCCGGTCAGCGGCTTGCCGTCGGGGTCGACGATCACGGGCTGGTTGCCGTCCACCAGCACCAGGTGCGCGGGCGTGGCCGACTCCAGCTGCGCCTCGCCCTGCTCCAGCAGCCGGCGCACATCGTCGGCGGTGATCGTGAAGCTGCCCTGGGACTTCCAGATCGTGAAGCCGCAGCCCGGCTCCTTCTTGCTCTTGTAGGAGCTGCAGCCGAACGCCGCGCGGTTCTCGCGGATGTCGCCGTCGCCGTTGGGGCACGGCCCCAGCGCCAGCGTCTGGGCGATCGGCACGCCGGCGGCGTCCACGATCTCAGGCGTGTTGCCCTCGGCCAGCACCAGACGCGCCTCGACCGGGCCCTGCAGCTCGACCTGGCCCTGCTCCAGCAGCGCCCGCACCTGGTCGCGGTCGATGGTGAACCCGGCCTGGGTCTTCCAGATCGTGAAGCCGCAGCCCGGCTCCTTCTTGCTCTTGTAGGAGCTGCAGCCGAAGGCGGAGCGGTTCTCGATCACGTCGCCGTCGCCGTTCGGGCAGGCGCCCAGCGACTCGGTGCGGATCTCGCGGAAGTAGTCGACCAGCTGCTCCGTGAAGCGGGCGATGTCGGCCATGAAGCCGGCGCGGTCGGCCTGCCCGTGCTCGATCTCGGACAGCCGCTTCTCCCATGAGCCGGTCAGCTCCGCGGACGTGAGGGCGTGCATGCCCAGGAGCTCGATCGTGTCGCGGCCCTTGGTGGTGGCCACCAGCGCCTTGCCCTCGCGCTCGATGTAGCCGACGTTCAGCAGCCGCTCGATCGTGTCGGCGCGGGTGGCCGGGGTGCCGAGGCCGCTGTCCTTCATGGCCTCGCGCAGCTCCTCGTCGTCGATGGCGCGGCCGGCCGTCTCCATGGCGCCCAGCAGCGACGCCTCGGTGTAGCGGCCGGGCGGCTTGGTCTGCTTCTCCAGCACCTCGGCCGACGTGCAGGTGCCGCGCTCGCCCTCGTCGATCCGCGGCAGCGTCTGCTCCGGCTCCTCGTCGCCCTTGCGCTCCGGCTCGGCCGGCTCGTCGCCGAAGGCGGGTCCGCGCCAGCCGGCCTCGAGCAGCCGCCGGCCCTTGGTGCGGAAGCGAGAGCCGCCGGCCTCGGTCACGACCTCGGTGTCCTCGAACCGGGCGTCGGGGTGGAAGACGGCCAGGTAACGGCGGCAGATCAGATCGTAGATGCGGCGGTCGTCGTTGGACAGCTCGCCGCGGGGCAGGTCGCCGGTGGGGATGATCGCGTGGTGGTCGTCGACCTTGCCGTCGTTGACGACGCGCGCCAGCGGCAGCACGTCCAGGCCGGCCACGTACTCGGCGTGGGGCTTGTAGGCCGGGATGCCGCCCAGCGAGGCGGCGATCCGCTTCAGGGTCGGGATCTGATCGGAGGGCAGGAACTGCGAGCGGGTGCGGGGATAGGTGATGACGGCGCCGTGGGCCGAGCCCTCGTAGAGGCGCTGGGCGGCGGCCAGCGTGCGCTGGGCGGACAGGCCGTAGCGGCTGTTGGCCTCGCGCTGCAGGCTGGTCAGGTCGTAGAGCAGCGGTGGGCGCGTCTTGCGTTCGTTGCGCTTGACCGAGAGCACGCTGGCGTCGGCGCCCGAGGCGGCGTCGGCCACAGCCTGCGCCCGCTCGTGCTCCGAGGTGCGGTCCTCCTTGCCCTCGAACCAGCGGCCCAGGTACGTGCGCTCCTGGTCGAGCTGGAAGCGGGCGTCGACCTGGAAGTAGGTCTCGGGGACGAAGGCGTCGATCTCGAGGTCGCGGCGTACGATCAGCGCCAACGTGGGCGTCTGCACCCGGCCCAGCGACACGACGCCCTCCAGGCGGCCGACCTTGGTGGCGGCGCGGGTGCCGTTCATGCCCACCAGCCAGTCGGCCTCACCGCGGGAGCGGGCGGCGGCGCTGAGCGGCGCCATTTCGGAGGAGTCGCGCAGGTGCTCGAAGCCCTCGCGGATCGCGTCCTTGGTCATCGATGACACCCACAGCCGCTTGACCGGCTTTTTCACCGCCAGCAGCTCGCGGATGTACTCGAAGATCAGCTCGCCCTCGCGCCCGGCGTCACAGCCGTTCACGATCTCGTCGACGTCCTTGCGCTTGGCCAGCTTGCGCAGCACGTCCAGCTGCTTCTTGCCGCGGCCCTCGATCGGCTTCAGATGGAACTCGTCGGGGATGATCGGCAGCCGGTTCAGCGACCACAGCTTGTACTTGGGGTCGTAGTCCTCGGGCTCGGCCAGCTCGACCAGGTGGCCGACCGCCCAGGACACGACGAAGTCGTCCGACTCGAGGTAGTCGGACTCTGCCTTAAAGGACCCCGGAAGCGCCTTGGCATAGTCCTTGCCAACGGACGGCTTCTCGGCTATGACGAGCGTTTTTCCCATTCAGGGCGGAGAGGGTAGCACGGGCAATCCCGGTGGTTTGTGCCGATCTGGTCACGGCGCCGTGCCGCCTGTCCACGCGGATCCGCGCGCTCGCGCGTGAGGGTCTTCGCGGTCGGTGGAGGGAACCATTCGCCCGGTTTTCGGCACCAGCGGTCGGTAGCATTACCCCGTGTTCATCTCCTTCGAGGGCCTCGACGGCTGCGGCAAGACCACCCAGGCCGCGATGCTGGCGGCCGCCCTGGAGCTGGAGGGGCGCACCGTTGTGCGCGTCCGTGAGCCGGGCGGCACGCCCATCGGCGAGCGCATCCGCGAGCTCCTGCTGGACGGCGACTCGGTGATCGGCGGCGCGGCCGAGGCGCTGCTGTACGCTGCCGCCCGCGCTCAGCTGGTCGACCAGGTGATCCTGCCGGCGCTGGCCCGGGGAGAGGTGGTGGTGGCCGACCGCTTCATCGACTCATCCCTGGCCTACCAGGGCGTCGCCCGCGGCCTCGGCCTGGAGCAGGTGCTGCAGGCCAACGAGCTTGCGACCGGCGGCCTGATGCCCGACATCACGCTGCTGCTGGCGCTCCCGCCCGAGCTGGCCGCCGTCCGCCGCGGCGACACCCCCGACCGCATCGAGTCCGAGAACGACGGCTTCCACGCGGCGGTGGCGGAGGGCTTCGCGGCCGCCGCCGCCCGGTTTCCCGAGCGCATCCACGTGGTGGACGCGTCCGGCCCTCCGCGCGCCGTCCTGGCCCGCGTCCGCGAGGCGGCGAACCTGTGAACGCGCCGTTCGAGGGCCTGCCGCCGCAGTCCGAGGCCCAGCCGCTGCTGACGGCCGCGCTGGCCGACCCCGGCCACGCCTATCTCTTCTCGGGCCCGGCAGGCACCGGCAAGCGCCGCTACGCCGAGCACTTCGCCGCGGCGCTGCTCGAGTCGCGGCTGGGTCGGATCGAGACCCGTGCCCACCCCGATCTGTTCGTGCTGGAGGCCGAGGGCGGCTCGATCCTGATCGACCACGCCCGTGGGCTGCGCCGCGACCTGCACATGCGTCCGTTCGAGGCCGACCGCCGCGTCTACTTGATCCTGGACGCTCACCTGCTCCGCACCGAGAGCGCCAACGCGCTCCTGAAGTCGCTCGAGGAGCCGCCCGCCTACGCCGTGTTCGTGCTCGTATCCGACCACGCCGAGGGCATGCTCCCGACCATCCGCTCCCGGGTCGTGCCGATCCCGTTCCGGCGGCTGAGCAGCGCCCAGCTGACCGAGCTGACCGGCGACGCGGTGGCCGCGCGGGCGGCGCTGGGCGACGCCGGCCGCGCCCAGCGGCTGGCCTCCGACCCGGAGTCGGCCAAGCGCCGTCGCGCCTACCTGGCGCTGGCGCGCGCCAGCCTGGTCGATCCCGAGTTCGACCCGGGCGCCGCCGCCCAGGTGATCACCGACGCTGCGTCGGCTCGCTCCGCCCAGGCCCAGAAGCAGATCGAGCAGGAGGCCGCGCCGCAGCTGGAGGGTGTCGAGGACGTCCGCCAGCGCAAGGCGCTCGAGAAGCGGATCGAGGATCGCGCCAAGCGCACCGCCCGCCGCGCCCAGATGGAGGAGGTGCGGGACGCGGTCGATATGGTCGCGTTGTGGTACCGGGATCTGATGGCTGCGGCGATTGGCGCGGAGGGCACGGTGGTAAACTTGGACCTGGCGGGCGAGCTGATTGACGACGCCAGACGGTGTGCCCCCGCGGACGCCGCACGAGCGGTGCTGGTAGTCTCGGAGGCGCGTCGGACACTCGAGACAAACGTGCAGCCGGCGTTGGCCGTGGAGGCGATATTTCACCGTCTGCGGCTGGCTCCAGCAGGGAGTTAGATCAGATGGCGACTGTGGTCGGCGTCGTGTTTCAGCCAGGCGGCAAGGTGTACTCCTTCGATCCCGCCGGGCTCGAGTTGCGCTGGGACGAGAACGTGATCTGCCAGACCGCCCGCGGCCGCGAGCTGGGCCGGGTGGTGCAGGCTAACCACGACGTGCCCGACTCGGAGCTGACCGGGCCGCTGAAGCGCGTGATCCGCCGCGCCGGCGCCGACGACCACGAGCAGGTGCGCAAGAACCGGATCGAGGCCAAGCGCTCGATGCTCCTGTTCCGTGAGCTGGCCGGCCGCTTCGGCTTGCCGGTGAAACCGCTGTCGGCCGAGATGGTGTTCGACCAGAGCCGGATCGTGTTCTCGTACGGCAGCGAGGAGCGGCTGGACACCCAGGCGCTGCAGTCGGAGCTGGCCAAACGGTTGAACCGCCGCGTCGAGGTGCGCGCGGTCGGTCCCCGCGAGGGCGCCCGGCTGTCCGGCGGCGGTGGCCTCTGCGGACCCACCAAGTGCTGCAACCGCTACCCCTCGCACGAGAGCCCGATCACGCTCAAGATGGCCAAGGACCAGGAGCTGCCGATGAACCCCGGCCGCATCACCGGTCTGTGCGGCAGGCTACGCTGCTGTCTTGCATTTGAGCATCCGGTCTACCGGTCGTTCCGGGATCGGGCCCCCGCGGTGGGGCGCATCGTCACGACACCCCAGGGCCGGGGCGTCATTCGCAGCTACGAGGTGCTGCGGGATGCATGCGTCGTTGAGATGGAAGGTGAGAAGGAGATGCTGGAAGTGAAGTTGGACGATCTCGCGGATGTGACCGCGTGACCACCAAGATTGCCTACTGGGGGCCGGGTAGCGACGACCCCGCGTTGGCGGAGTTCCGCACGCGGCTGCGCGACGAGTGGCTGCGCCGCGGCTACGGCTGGGTGGACGACGAGAACCCCGTCGACGCCGAGGTCGTGTTCAACTTCATCAACCCCGACAAGCCGAAGCCGTTCCGGCGGCGGCAGCGCGGCACCTACGTGACCATCATCCACTCGGCGTCCGAGGTGCCCGACGACGTGCTGCGTTACGAGTATCCGCTGATGGTGCGCGGTCTGGCCAACCTGGGCATGCTGGTGGTTCCGGGCGACTCCTGCCACTTCGTGACGCCGGAGCGTGGCCACTACTCGATCCCTGACCCGGGCGATCTCGACACCTGGATCCACGAGATCGTCGATCGCATCACGCCGCTGGCGACCTCGCGGCTGGTGATCGACAACCGCTTCGACCACGACCTCGAGCCGGAACTGTGGCAGGGCGACGAGCTGACCGAGAGCCTCTACCAGGCCGGGCACCGCCTGGACGCGCTGGGTCTGCTGCCGGCGCCGTTCCCGCTGCACGAGATCGTGCCCGAGAAGGAGCTGCGCGCGATCAAGCGCATCTACGGGATCGGCGGCCTCTCCTACGGCAACCTGTCGGTGCGCAAGGACGAGCGGCGCTACTGGATGAGCGCGTCCGGCGTCGACAAGTCAGAACTGCGCGAGGTCGGCAAGGACGTCCTGATGGTGAAGGACTACGAGGCCGACACCGGCACCATGGTGCTGTCCGTGCCGCCCGGCATCGAGCCGAACCGCGTGTCGGTCGACGCCATCGAGCACTGGATGATCTACCAGGAGCACCCCGAGGTGAACGCGATCGTGCACGTGCACGCGTGGATCCCGGGCATCCCTGCAACCGAGTTCAACTACCCCTGCGGCACGGCCGAGCTGGCGGTGGCCGTGGCGGACATCATCCGCGACGAGCACGACCCGTCGCACGCTGTGGTCGGGCTCAAGAACCACGGCATCACGGTCACAGGCACCAGCCTCGAGGACATCTTCGAGCGCATCGAGCCGGTGATCGAGGTGCAGGTTCCGATGATCGCCTGACCCCGCGAACCCTGCCGCGTAGGCTCAATGACGGTGGTAGCCGTCGCTCTTGAACCAGGCGATGGTGTCGGCCAGCGTCTCATCCAGCGGCCGGGTGCCGTATCCGAGCTCGGTGCGCGCCTTCTGGGATGTGTAGAACCACCAGTACGCGCTGGAGCGCAACTCGTTGTCGTCGAGTGGCACCAGCGGCAGCCGCAGAGCCCGCGACACCCGCAGGAACGGCGTGAGCGCGCCCACCGGCAGCTTGTAGGTCGCCCGTCGGCGGCCGGACACGGCGCCGACGCGTTCGAAGAACTCGGGGTAGGGGAGGTTGCCCTCGTCGTTGGAGAGGATGTACCGCTCGCCGGATGCGCCCCGCTGCTCTGCCAGCAGCATGCCGGCGACCACGTCGCGCACGTCCACGTAGGACAGCCCGCCTCGCACGGTGAACCGCAGCACGCCGCGCAGGTACTCCTCGATCGGCCAGGACGACACGCGGTGGACGTCGCCCGGCCCGATCAGGAATCCCGGGTTGACGACCACGACGTCGAGGCCGTCGGCGGCCGCCTGCAGCGCGTGCTGCTCGCCCAGCGCCTTGGCGCGCGCGTACCGGAAGTCGGGGCGCCCGTCGTCCCCGTCGAGCAGCCAGTGGGCCTCGCTGCGCGGGTGCTCGGGCGTCGACGCGGGACCCATCGCGCCCACGCTGGACGCGAACACGACGCGCTCGACACCAGCCGCTGCCGCCGCGTCCAGCAGGTTCTTGGCGCCCACCACGTTGACCTGCTCCAGGCGCAGGTCGTCGGCGGCGCGGTGGCCGACCACGCCGGCCAGGTGGAACACGTGGCTGACGCCTTCCAGCGCCGGCGCCAGCGTCTCCGGGTGGGTGACGTCGCCGAGCACCGTCATGGCGCCGGTACCCGACAGCCGCTGCTCGGAGTCCCACGTCCGGACCATCGCACGCACGTCGCGGCCCTGGGCGCGCAGCTGCCGCACCATCTCCACGCCGATGTAGCCGGCGGCACCGGTGACGAGGGTCAGCATCCCGGAAAGCCTACCGGCGGGATAGGTTTCCCGGATGGGTGAACGCCGCACGATGGTGGCGCTGGGCCTGGTGGTCGGTCTGGTGCTGGCCGACTCGTCGGTCGTGATCCTGGCGCTGCCCGACATCCTCGACGATTTCGACGTCTCGATCGACCACGTGGCGTGGGTGCTGACCCTCTTCAACCTGGTGCTGGCCGTGGTGGCGGTCCCGGCCGCCTACGTGTCGCGCCGGTTCTCGCCGAGTGTCGTCTGCTCGGCCGGCCTGCTGCTGTTCGCAGCGGCTTCGCTGGGCTGCGCGCTGGCTCCCGACTTCACGTGGCTGCTGGTGTCGCGCGCGGGCCAGGCCGTGGGCGGCGCCGCCGCGGTGTGTGCGGCGCTGGAGCTGCTCTCGAGCGTGGCCGGCTCCGAGAAGCGCGCGGTGGGCGTGTGGGCGGCGGCCGGCGGGCTCGGTGCCGCAGCCGGACCGGCCGTGGGCGGGGTGCTGACCGACGCGATCAGCTGGCAGGCGATCTTCTTCGTGCAGGTGCCGCTGGCGCTGGCGGCGCTGGTGCTGATCCCTCATCGGTCCACGAGGTCGGCCCCGGCCCCCGCCCCGGCCGGCCGCCCCGCCCTGGCCGCGAACGTGTCGCTGGCGCTGCTGTCGGCGGCGCTGACGGCCGCGCTGTTCCTCGTGGTGCTGCTGCTGATCAACGGCTGGGGTCACACGCCGCTGGCCGCCGCGGCGGTCGTGACGGTGATGCCGCTGGCGGCCTTTGCCGCCTACCGGCTGGTCCCGGCAACCGCGCCCTCGGCCCGGATCCGGGCGATCTGCGGGGCGATCCTGATCGCCGGCGGGCTGGCCGCGCTGGCGCTGCTGCCGGCGGCGGCATGGGGCTGGTTGGTGCCGCCGCAGGTGGCGATCGGCGTCGGCTTCGCGCTGTCGCTGGGCGCGCTCACGCAGGACGCGCTGGCCGGCCGCTCGCCGCTCGCAATCCACGGTGGCTGGACGCTGGCCGCCCGCCACGCCGGGGTCTGCCTGGGCCTCCTGATCCTGACACCGATCTTCACCGGTGACCTGGTCGACCAGCAGAACGCCGCCGAGCTGGCCGGCACCCGTCTGATCCTCGACTCCTCGCTCAGCCTCACCCAGAAGGTGTCACTGGGCTCGGCTATCGTCGCCCAGGTCAGCTCCGCCTCGGTCACGCGCCCGCCCAACCTGCATCCCGCGTTCCAGCAGGCGGGTGACTCGTCCGAGGTACACCGGCTGGAGGCCGCGATCCAGGATCAGATCGAGCGGGCGGTCACACACGCGTTCAGCCGCAGCTTCCTCGTGGCGGCGCTGCTGGCGCTGCTGGCGACGCTGCCCCTGATCCGAGGGAGGGTCGAGCTGTGACCCGGCAGATGGCGTGGCTGCTTGCCGCAGCCGCGGTCGCGGTGGCGCTGGCAGGCGGCTACGCGCTGGCCGGTGGCACCGACTACAAGCCGGACGCCTCGCCCGACCCCTGCGCTCCATATCACTGGCCGGCGGGCGTCAGCGGCGCCACGGCCATCGCCGAGCAGGTGGGGCTGTCGGCGCTGGGCGGTGCCGCCTGCGACCTCGGCGTCTCCCGCGAGGAGCTGACGCTGGCGTTCGCCGACCAGGGCCGGCTGGACGCGTTCGAGAAGAAGCACGGATTCAGCCAGGATCGCGTCAACGAGGCCGCCCGCGCCGGCCTCAACCGCGCCGTCGATGAGGGCCAGCAGAGCGGCGCGTTCAACACGGTGGAGGCGTTCGTGCTGCATGCGGCGATCGGGCTGGCTCCGATCGACAAGCTGATCTCCTACGTGCGGCAGTACCTGTCGTAGCGCCTCAGTCGAGGCGGCCGTGCGCCAGCTCCCCGCCCAGCCACATCGAGCCGATCTCCATCGCGCCGGCCTGCAGGACGTTCTCGCGGCTCTCGGGCAGGTCGAGCCGCCGGGCCATCGTCTCGGCCTTGCAGCGATCGCCGAACTCGAGCACCAGCTCGGTCTCGCTGGGGTCGTCGACGACACGCGACAGCGAGTAGCCGATCACGCCGGCGGCGCGCAGCATCGGGATGCGCCGCGCGATCGTCTGGCGCCAGCCTTCGATGTCGGAGTGCTTCTGACAACGCACTACATGGACGAGGCCGACGCGCTCTGCCGGGTGGCGCTGTGGCTGCTGATCTTCGGCGAGACCTTCTCGCACCTGCACGCGATCCCGACGTCGGTGCCCTACCTGGACTTCCTGGCGCCGGGCATCCTCGCCCACGCCGCGATCGGCGCGGGTAGCCGGCAAGGCGTTCGCGGCCGGCGTGCGGGCGCTGATCCAGGGGCTGGTGGTGCTGGTGCTGGCGGCGCTGCTGGGCGTGGCGCTGACGACGAACCCGCTGCGGCTGGCGGGCGTCGTGGTCGTCGTCCTGCTGGCGGCGGCGTTCTTCTCGACGCTCTCGATCGTGCTGGCCGGGATCGTGCTCTCGCGAGAGCGGCTGATGGGATCGGGCAGGCGATCACGATGCCGCTGTTCTTCGCCTCCAACGCGCTCTACCCGGTGGCGCTGATGCCGCGGTGGGTGCAGGCAATCGCCGTCGTGAACCCGCTCAGCTACGAGGTGAACGCGCTGCGCGGGCTGCTGCTGGGCACCCCCGCGGCGCTTGGCACCGACATCGGCGTGATGGCGTTCTCGGCGGCGGTCGGCATCACCACGGCGGCGCGGCTGCTGCCGCGGCTGACCCGCTAGCTCCTTCCGGCCTGCGACCGCGCGTGGCGGTCTGTGCGATCCTCGAGGCATGCGTCGCACCGCGGTCCTGATCTACCTCGCAATCTTCCTCGGCGAGGTGGTGTGGACGTCGCTGGTGCCGCTGGTGCCGACCTACAGCGACCGGTTCGACCTGTCCAAGCTGGAGGCGGGGGTGCTGCTGGCGGCCGCCAGCCTCACGATCCTGCTGGCCTCGATCCCGGCGACGATGCTGAGCGACCGCTACGGCGCGCGGGCGGTGACGCTGGTGGCCGTGGGCGGGATGGCGGTGGCCGACGTCGGCCAGGCGCTGGCCGACCGCTACTGGATGCTGCTGGTGGCGCGTGCGCTGTTCGGTATCGCGTTCGGAGCGCTGTGGGTGGCCGGGGTCGCGTGGCTGGCCGAGGCGGCCGGCGAGCTGCAGGCGCGGGCGCTGTCACTCACGATCACGACGGCCGGGCTGGCCGGGATCGTGGGGCCGGCGTTCGCAGGCGTGCTGGTGCAGCGGTTCGGGCTGGCGGCGCCGTTTCTGAGCTGTGCGATCGCAACGGCGGCGGTGGTGTCGGCGATGGCGCTGTCGGAGTCGGACGCCGGACAGCGGCTGGACGGTGTGCCACCGCTGCTGCAGACCATGCGGGCGGCTATTGGCAGCAGGCTGATCCTGTCCAGCCTGCTGCTGATGACGCTGGGCGGGTTCGTGGGCGGTGCGACGAACCTGCTGGCGCCGCTCCAGCTGCATCAGAACGGGCTCAGCAGCGCCGCGATCGGGATCGCGTTCTCGGCGGCGGCGATCGCATTCATCGCATCGAGCGGTGTGGTGGCGCGGTTCGGGAGCGGGCGGCGAGGGTGGAGGTCGGGGTGATCGCCACGGTGCTGATGTCGGCGACGCTGCTGATCGTGGTGGTGAGCACGACGACGCCGGCGGTGCTCAGCTTCCTGCTGCTGCGGGGGCCGATCGCGGCGGTGATGTTCACGATCACGTTCCCGCTGGGCGTGGTCGGGGCGCGCGCGGCGGGAGTCAGCCTGAGCGCGGTGGCGGCGCTGCTGAACATGGTCTGGGCGGGGTCGGCGCTGGTCGGCCCGATCCTGGCAGGGGCGATCACGGAGGTCGCGTCGCCCGAGGCCAGCTACCTGGTCGTGATCGTGATGGCGCTGGCCGGCAGCGCCTGGATGGCGACGGCCGGACGAGCCCCGGGGCGTGGCGCGGAAGCCGGACTGCTCGCGCACGGTCACCGGGCGCTAGCCTGGTCGGCCCGATCCGGCGAGTTAGAATCCGGCGCGGAGCGGCCGCCCGGCGGCCCGCGCCGGTTGCCGACGTAGCCAGCTGGTAGAGCACATCACTCGTAATGATGGGGTCGGGAGTTCGAGTCTCCCCGTCGGCTCTCACACGACGGGCTTGCTTGCGCGAAGGCGCATCACCACGGACGTTTCGAACACGGCCGCGAATGCGACGACGAATGCGCCGGCGAGTACCGGGCCTGGCGGGCCGGCACCGCTTCCGGCACCGCTGTGCCCCCGCGGTGGT
>CAVTSO010000003.1:0-163897 GCA_963737445.1 uncultured Actinomycetes bacterium
CGCCAGCTCCGCCCGCTGCCTGGACCGGTTCTGCGAGAGCGCCAGCGCACCGACGGCCGCGACCAGCAGGACCAAGGAAGAACCACAGTCAGCAATGGAGCCGAAGTCAACCACCACCGGAGCTACGTACTTCACGGAGTACCCCCTCTTCAGATCGGACAACTACGAAGCCAAAGCCACTATACCCCGTGCCCTGGCCGTGTCAACCTTCGCGTTGACCGGTTATCGGACGCCCCCCGCCTTTACTGGACAGACGCCCTCCCATCACTAGACTGAGGGAGGATGGGATCCCTCGCAGCACGACTCAGCAGGGCGGGACCGGCTGAGCCGGAGCACGTCCGCCAGATGCTGGATGCCGCTCCGCATCGCGGCGACCGCCAGCAGGTGCAGGAGCACGGTGCGGTGGCACTGGGCGTGTCCCAGGATGATGAGGTCGCCGACGGCTCGATATCGACCGGAAACGGGCTGGTTGCGGCGTTCTCGGGCAGGCTCGACAACGCTGCCGACCTGCGTCAGCAGCTGGCGGCGCACGGACGACCGGCCGCCGGCGAGACCCCGGCCGCCATCGTCGAGGAGGCGTTCCGCGTGTGGGGTGAGGGCGCCCCCGCTCGTCTGCGCGGGCAGTTCGCCGCCATAGTCACCGACGGCGAGCGGATCTGGAGCTTTCGCGACCAGGTCGGGTTTCGCGCGGTGTACTACCGCGAGGACGGTCATGCGGTCCATTTCGCGAGCGAAGCGAAACAGGTTCTCGCGGGCGCCGGCACCCCCGCGAGCCCGATCTGGACGCTGTGGAGCGCATTTTCTTCGGGCAGGGCGGAGGGCCCGACGCCGACTGTGCCGTCAAGGGCGTCACGCGGATGGCGGCCGCCACCGTGCTGTCATACGATCGGGCCGGCCGCCGGCGCGCCGACCGCTACTGGGAACCAGAGCGGCTCGTGGAGACCGGCCGCTTCACCCCCGCCGAGGCGCAGGAGCGTTTCGCCGAGCTGTTCGACCAGGCGGTCAGGCGCTGCCTGACTGGGAACGACGCCGTGTCGCTGTCGGGCGGCATCGATTCGCCGGCCGTGGCTGCATTCGCCACTCCCGGACACGAGCAGCGATTCGGCACGCCGGTGGGGGCATTGTCGGCCGTGTTTCCCGACCTGCCCAGCGTGGACGAGAGCGGCTGGATCTCGCTGGTGGCTCAGCATCTGGGCATGCCGCTGCACACCTACCGGCCGCAGGCCAAGGGTCTCGACGATGCGCAGCGCTGGAGTGACCTGCTGGATTCCCCGACGCCGATCGTCTCCGTGCCGGAGCTGGACGAGAACTACGCGCTGGCCCGCCGGCTCGGTCATCGTTCGCTCCTGACCGGCGAGCTCGCCGAATACGTGATCGACAGCCGCGGGCACCTGGCCGGGCACCTCCTGATGCACGGTCGGCTGTCGGCCGTGGCATCGCTCGTGCGCACCCAGCGCCGCCGGGGAGCCGGATGGCCGTTCATCGCCAGGCAGTTCGTGCCATCGCTGGTGCCTGGGCGGATGGCCAACAGCTTCCTCAACTGGCGCGGCGTCAAGCGGGCGGCCCCGGCGCCGGATTGGATCACCCGCCGCGATGTGACGACGACCCCGCGGCCCGATCTACTGACCCCGGCACGGCAGCGATGGCGCAACCTGCAGACCTCCTCCTTCGGCGGCTCCTCCGAGACACTCGCGGCCGACGAGGTGGTGGCGGCGATCCACGGCATGGATATCCGCCGCCCATTTGTGGACGTCGACCTGTGGGAGTTCTTCCTGAGCCTGCGAGCCGAGGTCAAGTATCCCGATACGCGCAGAAAGACGCTGGTCAAGCGCTGCCTACGGGGGCGCCTGCCCGATGCGATCCTCGACCGCAGGGACAAGACGGTCTTCGGCGAACATCTGCTCACGCACGCCGATTATGACGTCATGCGACGCTACACCGCTGACCCGCCACACCGCTTCGCCGGCGTCGACTACCGCCGCCTGGCGGAGCGACTCGACCAGGGCGATTTCACTCTCTGGGAGTATTGCTGGGCGCGCGATCTGACCTCCGCCCACGCGTTTCTCGCCAACTGGTGAACGATTCCGCTCCGCAAACGTGTTTCGGGTACTCCATCAGGAGCGAGATCGACCTGCGATTTACCCGACCGGGTGTCAGCGCCGACCAGATCGAGATTGTGAAGATGCGCGGTGCCGAGCCGCATCACGACGAACCACACCTGCTCCACTGGACGACGTCGGCGGGCGTGGCCGGCAAGCTCTATGGCGGCGGCCAGATCTTCGACTTCTGGGCAGAGAACGTCGGCTGGTTCCGGATCGCGCCGTTCGACCGGACGATCGAGGTGCCGGTTGACAGCGACGAACTGCGACGCGAGACGCACCTGTGGGGCGTCCCTATGATGGTGACCTTTACGCGCCAGGGCGACCTGTCGCTGCATGCGGCGGCAGTTGAGCGAAACGGCCGGGCCGTGATCGTGGCCGCGCCCGGGCGACATGGGAAGACCACGCTCGCCTTGGCATTGCACGGAGCCGGCTGCCGTCTACTCACCGAGGACATCGCACGCGTGCAGATGCAGCCGCACCCGAGCGTGATGCCGGGGCCGGCGCTGCTGCGGATGCGGACGAACCCGGCGGTCCCCGACGGCATGCGGCTGGTCGAGATGGGTGCCAGCCGGGCCTACCTGGAGATCGAGCCGGAACGACGTGGCGACGGCGGCCCCGTGCCGCTGGCGGCGATCGTACTGCTTCACGTCGGCGCAGGCCCGGAGCTGCGGCTGGAGCGAGCAGACAACGCCGCCGCGATCCGCGACCTGTGGGCGTTGGCGTTCCGGATCCCCGAGACGGTTGACCGCACCCGCACGTTCCAGCAGTTGGCCGACCTGGCCATGGCGGTGCCGGTCTACAACCTTCATCGGCCGATGACGTTTGAGACTCTGCCCGACGTGGTTGCCCAAGTGATGGCGCTGTGCGACGAATGACCTCCAGCGCCGCGCTGCCGCTGGCGCGCCGCATCAGCTTGGCCGTCCGGATCGTCGCCTGCTACGCACAGGTGCGCCGCCGGCTGTCCCACGAGCCGCTGCCGGCGCTTGCGGCCAGCTTCGGGGCGGTACCGGTGCGGTCCGGCGAGCCGATCCCAGCGCGGCAGCTTGCCTGGGCGATCGACCGCACGCTGCGGATCGGCTCGCGCCGGCCCCGCTGCATCTTCAACGCGCTGGTGCTGTACCGGCTGCTGCGGGAGCAGGGCGACCCGGCGGTGCTGGTCGTGGGGCTGCCGCGGGCGGCTGTCAACAAGGACGCCCACGCGTGGGTGGAGCTGAACGGAATGGACGTTGGGCCGCCACCGGGCCGGGCCGGGCACGAGCCGATGGCGAGGTTCACGTGAGGCCGCCCGACCTGTTCGAGCTGCTGCGCCGCTCAACGATCGAACACGATTGGACGACAGCGCCGGACGGCATCGAGCAGATGCTGGCAGGGGCCGACCCGCGGACGGTGGGGAGGGCGGCCGCCGAGCACGGCGTGGCAAACCTGCTCTACCTGTCGGCCCGCGAGCTTCCGACGCTCGACCCCGAGCTGCGCTCGCTGCTGGCCACCGTCTACCACCTCAACCTGACGCACCACATGAAGGTGATCGGCGAGCTCACCTCGCTGGCGGGCACGCTGGACGCCGCCGGCGTCCCGTTCATGGTGGTTAAGGGGCCGGTGCTGTCGGAAGTGATCTACCCGCGCAACGACATGCGGTCGTACGGTGACCTCGACCTCGTCGTCGACCGACGTGTCTTCGGCGATGCGATCACCGCGCTGCTCGAAAGCGGATGCGACATGCTCGACCGTAACTGGCGGGTGATCCGGCGCGAGATGCGCGGGCAGGTGCACATGGCCGCCCGCTTCGGCACCTGCGCCGACGTGCACTGGCACCTGATCAACCGCGCCTCGGTGCGCGGCAGCTTCGCCATCGATATGGACGAGCTGTTTGCGCGTGCCCGGCGCGTGTCGCTGGACGGACCAGACGTGCTCACCCTCGACCCCGCCGACACGCTGCTGCAGCTGGCCGTACACGCGGGGCTATCGGGCGGAACAAAGCTGGCCTGGCTCAAGGACATCGACCGCGCCGCGGCCGACCCGGCGCTGGACTGGCAGCAGCTGGTGACACGCGCCCGCGCATGGCGTGTGGCCGAGGTTGTGGGCGTCAGCTTCCGGCGAAGCGCACAGTTCTTGGACGCGCCGATCCCGCCGCAGGTGATGGCCGCGCTTTCGGGCAGCCGCGTCTGGGTGCAGATCGTGCGCGGCAGCGAGCGGCTGTCGCCCCCCAACCGCCCGCCCAACCAGCCGTCGCTTTCACGCGCCGTGGTGCGCGCCACCCGGCGCGGGCTGGGCGCCAGCATCACCGCGTTGCTGGCGCGCCTCGGCGGCGACGTGAAGGCGCGTGCCGGGCACCTGTTGGGGCGGCGCCGGGCGATCCTGGCATCGGCCGGCGATGATGCCGACCGCGTGGCATACTTCGAAGCCGTCCAGCACGGCCGGCGGGCCGCCTGACGGAGGGCCGGGGCGCCCGGCCCGCTGGTTGGGCGCCCTGATACCGCTAGCCGGTGAGCTTGAACACGTAGATGTGGCGAGCGTTGTCGCTCACGTACATCAGACCGTTCGAGTCGAACTCGATGAAGTTCGAGCCGAGCATCTGGTACTGCGCCGGCAGGTCGTTGCTTGTGACCACGACCTGGCAGATGTTGGTGGACGGGTTCCAGCGAACCACGCGCGCGTTCTTCACGTCGCCGATGTAGAGCCACGTCTTGCTCGGATCCCAGGTGATACCCCAGGGCTGGGCCAGGCCCTTGCCGCCGCAGATCGGCTTCACGGTGGTCGCCGAGTTGGTGTTCAGGTTCCACACGCTGATGCGGTTGTTGCCGGTCTCGGCGACATACACGGTGTTTCCGTCCGAGGACACGGCGACGCCGCGGGGAGCGGTCATCTGGTTGACGCCCGATCCGCAGCTGCCCAGGCTCTCGAGCAGCGTCTCGGCCGGGGCCGTGGCGATACTGGACGAACTCAGAAGCTTCGCCTCGTCGAACACCTGCAGGCGACAGCCGGCCACGTCGGTGGCGTAGACCTTGCCGTTCTCGACGTGGATGCCCTGCACACCGCCCTTGAACATGCCGGGCTGCGGGCCCTGCGATCCGTAACGGTGCACGAAGGTGCCGTCCGGCTTGAACGTGATCACGGCGTTGTTGTTGTCGCCGACCCAGACCATGCCGTCGCCGAACGTGAGCGCGCGCGGATAGCCGAACCCGTCCGACGCCGGGCTGGCCGGCTGCCGCGAGCCCCACTGCAGCTCCCAGGCCGGGCAGCTGGCCTCCGATATGCAGGTGGACGTGGAGTCGAACTTCTGCACACGCTGCTCGAACGTGTCGACCACGAACAATGAGTTGTCCGATGGATCGATCGCGATGCCGTTCTGCTGGTTGAACCCGCCCCGCGGCGGCGGCTGCGGGTCGGTCGCCCACGGCAGCCTGGTGGCACCGGCACAGGTGTTCTGCGCGGTGGTGGCCGTGCACGACGGGAACGCGGCGATGTTGCCGGGCGCGTACTTCTCCACGCCGTAGCCGAACGGCGTGCCGGTACACCAGGTGTCGCAGCCCCAGGTCTCGCCCACGTACACGTTGCCCTGGCCGTCGACCGCCGGGAACCGGATCGAGTCCATCTGCCGGTGGCCGGAGGCGACGTTGCTGCCGTCCATGTTGCGCCACTCGTTCACGAACTTGCCGACGATGCTGGAGGCGCCGCTGCCTGCGGCCACCTTGGCCGGATCGTATGAGAACTCGTAGGCGCGGTTCCAGTAGGCGCCGACGGTGTAGATCAGATGGTTCACCGGATCGATGTCCAGGCCGCGCACGTCGTTCTCGTCGCTCTGCGGGCCGATCGAGCCGATGATCTTCTTCGTGGTCGGATCGAACACGAAGATCCTGCGGCTGTTGAACTCGGCCACCCAGATGTTGCCGGCCGCATCCTCGGCGACGCCGCGCGGGATCGGCGTGCCCACGCCGGAGCCGGTCCAGTCGAGCTGACCGTGGAAGCCGCCCTGGTGGTCGAAGACGTAGACGTTGCGACATCGCGGATCCGACACGTAGATGTAGTGCGTCGCAAACACCGTGTCGACCGCGATGTGGGTCGGGATCTGCATCTGCCCGTTGTCGCAGCCCTGTCCGTAGCTGTAGCCGGGATGCTGGGCATCGGTGCCGGTGGCCTGACCCGCGTTCATCTTGCCGATCGTCTGCAGCCACTTGCCGTTGTGGTCGAACTCGACGAAGCGAGAGCTGCCCTGGTCGGCCACCCACAGCGCCGCCTTGCCGCTCGAGTTAAGGTCGGTGGGATCGGCCTCGACGTCGTAGGGCGCAGTGATGCCGCCGCTGAGGCCACCCAGCGCGTGCTGGGAGACCGAGCCGACCAGCTGGCCGGCGGTCGTGTAGCGCCAGACGCGGTAGTTCCAGTAGTCGCCGACCAGGATCGTGTTGTCGGTCGAGTCCCAGTCCATGCCGTAGGCGTACAGCCCGGCCGGTCCGCTGAACCCGATCGCCTTCTGGAACTGGACGAGGCCGGTGCCCGTGGAGTCGGCGCCCGGATAGCTGGCGGTGACCGTGTAGTTGGCGCCGCCGGTGGCGGCCTTCACGCCGATCTTGTACGTGCCGGAGACGGTGGCGTTGTAGGCGATCAGCTTCGGCTTTGCGGTGGTGGTCACGGCACTCACCTGCACGCCGTTGGGGTCGGTCAGAAACAGCGTCAGCTTGGCCGACGCATCGTCCCAGTCGAGTGAGACGTTGATGGTGCCGGGCGCGACCACGGCGATCGTGTGCGTCCGGAACTTGGTTCCGGTCACCGACACCGAGTTGGTGAAGGTGCTGTTGAGCGTGGCCGTCAGAGCGCTCGGCGCCGCAATCAGCCCCAGCATCGCGACGGCCAGAACGGCCATCGGCCAGCACACGAACCTGCGGCGCGAACTGTTGTCAGTCAATTTGGAGCGCTCCCACTCGAATGTGAACCACAGGTCGTCCGGCCCCGACGACCCCACTCGAGTGTACGAGGGATCCCGTCCTCGCGCTATGCGGCGCGGCGGACGGCGATCGACTCGTACACCCGCTCCACCTGCGCGGCCACGTCGGCCCAGGTGGGCCAGTTCAGCCGGCCCAGCGTTCCGGGCTGCCCCGGCCAGGGTAGCCGGTCGATGGCTCCGCGCAGCGCCGCCACGTCGCCGGGCGGCACAAGCGTCAACCGATCCTCGGCGACCGCGCCGTCAACCTCGTGGACGGCGGGGATGTCGCTGGCGATCACCGGCATGCTGTAGGAGAGCATCTCCAGCAGCGACAGCGGCAGACCCTCCTGGCGCGAGGGCATCACGTAGGCGCCGGCGTTCGTGCGCAGCTCGTCCAGCACCCCGCCGGACTGGAAGCCGAGGAAGCGGATGCGCGAGTCGTCGCCGGCCAGGCGCCGCAGGTATGCGGCGTGCTCGTCGGAGTAGCTGGCGCCGCCCACGATCGCCAGCTGGTATCCCGTGTTGCTCTCGCGCAGTGCTCGGATCAGCACGTCGCAGCCCTTCTCGGGCACCAGTCGCGCCAGGAACAGCAGGTAGCGGCCGGCCTCGAGCCGGTGCGCGGCGAGACCAGGCCCGGGCGGCTGCACCGCCAGCGGGTCGTTGCCGTTGGGGATGTAGGTGACCGTGCGGCCGTAGGCGTCGTAGAGGTGCTGCTGGAGGTAGCGCGCGACCGTGATCACCGCGGCGGCGTGACGGCAGGCGCTGGCCTCGCCCGCGCGCAACATCCGCTGAGCGAATCCCGACCACTTGTCCTTGTTGTAGTCCTGGTCGTGGACCGTGGCGCAGACGGCGCTGCGCCGGCCGAGCTTGGCAAACGGGATGGTGAGGCTCGGCCCGACGCCGTGGAAGTGGACGACGTCGTAGCCGCGCAGGCCGGCCTCCAGCGAGCACACGGTCGAGTGGGTGATCGCCTCGAGGTGCTTGCTGGGCACGGACGGGCGGCGGGTGAGGGTGACGCCATGGGCCGGACACACGGGATCGCCGTAGCGCCCTCGCGTGAACACCGTTACCTCGTGGCCGCGCTCGGCCAGCCGATCGGCCAGCAGGCCGACGTGCCGCTCGATTCCTCCAAAGCGGGTCACGTTGGTCTTCTGGCCCACCATTGCGATTCTCATCGAGCCGCCTCGCGGATGTCGGCCGCACGCGCGTACGCCTCGGCCACGGCGCTGTAGTGCGGACCCGCATCGTACCGTTCCATCACCCGCTCGCGGCCGGCCCGGCCCATCCGCTCCGATCGATCGGGATCGTTCTGCATTGCCAGCATCGCCTCGCCCAGGGCGCCGGCGTCGCCGTGCGCCACGAGCACGCCCTCCTGGCCGTCGCGGACCAGCTCGGGGATGCCGCCGACGCGGCTGCCGATCACCGGCTTGCCCCAAGCCATCGCCTCGATCACGGCCAGCGGGCAGTTGTCGTGGCAGATGGACGGCATCACCACGGCCGCGGAGGCCTGCACGGCGGCGGCAAGCTCGTGGCCGCTGCGGAAGCCGAGCAGCTCGACGTCTGCGCCGGAGCGCTCGATCATGGCCTGCAGCCGCGGGCGCACCGGTCCGTCGCCGGCCAGCTTGACGCGCGCACCGGTCTCGATCGCCGCCTGCACCAGCACCTCGACGCCCTTTTCGCGCGACAGCCGGCCCACGTACAGGCAGTGGTCGCCGGACTGATGCAACGGCACGTAGTCCTCGGCCACCACGCAGTTGGGGATCACCACGATCCGGTCGGACGGATAGCCGCTGGTCACCATCCGGTCGCGGGCGAACGCCGAGGGTGTGATGAACAGGTCGATGCCATCGCTGTAGAGGCGCAGCCGGCGGTGCAACCAGGTCTCGCCCGCCACCAACATGCTGCCGGACAGCGATCCGCGGTTGCAGCGCTGCCGCACGGCGTGCGAGAAGCCGTGGCCGACGCAGCGCTCGCAGATCTCGCCGTTCGAAAGCAGGCTGTATACGGGACAGACGAGCTTGAAGTCGTGGACGGTCATCACCACCGGGATGCCGCGTTCGTGCAGCGGCGCGAGCAGCGAGGGCGACAGCTGGTGGTAGATGTTGTGTACGTGCGCCAGGTCGACCGGGCGATGGGCCAGCAGGCCGGCCATCTTGCGCTTCGCCTCCAGCGAATAGACCATCCGCCCCACCACGCGAGCGCGGCCGCGCACGCCCTTCGGCGGGTCCTCGAAGTCGACCTCCGAGACGAAGTAGCGATCGGTGTCGCAGGGCAGGTTGCGGGCGTCGTGCATGGCGAAGTAGTCGACCTGCGCGCCGCGGCCCTCGAGCAGGCCGGCCAGCCTGAACATGTAGTGCTCCGCCCCGCCGCGCGGGTAGTGGAACTTGTTGACCATCAGCACGCGCTGGATGGCTCCGCCCGCCGGATCGCCGTTCACGCTATTCCCCGGCCAGGTCGACGCGACCCGCAGCGTGGCCGATGGCGGCCAGCGTCCAGAACGTGCCCGACACGGCCACCTGGGTCATCAAATTCGAGTCGGCGCTCATCAGGATGTACGCCGAGGCCGCCACCAGCGATCCCAGTGACACGGCCTCGAGCACGCCGTCGCGGGCCTTCCGGGCGCGCCGGTAGCTGCGGCGGCACGCCCCCCACATGCCGAACAGGAGCCAGCAGAAGAACACGAACCCGGGGACGCCCAACTCCACCACGGCGCGCACGAAGTCGCTGTGGGAGTGGGCCCCTTGCTGCACGTTGACGCCGATCGAGCGCGTGGCCGTCGTGTCCTCGACGATCGACTTGAAGCCGTTGCCCAGCACCGGGTCGTGTTCGACCCTGGGCAGGTTGGTGCGCCACAGGTCGAGGCGCGCGCGCAGCGAGTTGCCCGGGCCGTAGTGTGTGCGGCCGGAGGTGAGGTCGCCAAAGCGGTGAACGGTGCTCGGCACGGCCGCGGCCACAAGCACCAGCACCAGTGGGCCGATCAGAAGCAGCGCGCGGTATCGGATCAGGGCCAGCACGAGCAGCCCGAACAGGCAGCCCACCCAGCCCGTGCGCGTGTAGGAGGCGACCAGCGCAACCAGCACCAGCGGCGTCGCCAGCCACAGGATCCACCGGCCTTTCAGCTGCTTGCAGAGCAGGAGCGGCACCATGAACGCCAGCATGAATCCCATGAAGATGCCGAACGGGTCGGGCTGCAGGAACGTCCCGGCCGACCGGCCGACCAGGCCGATCACCGTCGATCCGCCGTGGTCGAATTGCCACAGCGCCAGCAGCGTCGGCACGATCAGCGAAGCGAGCAGCGCGATCGTCATCCGTTTCAGGGACTGCCGATCGCGGATCAGCGTGTAGGCCGCGAGGTACAGCACGGCCACCGAGGTCAGCCGCAGCGTCTCGGTGATGGCCCCGCCCTTGGAGGGCGCGACGGCAACGCTGATGATGGCCATGGTGACCAGCCCGATGTAGGGCACCGCGCTCGGCGCCTCCTTGGCGCGCGACCAGTTCTCGATCACGTAGGCGCCGCCGATCGCGATGAAGACCAGTGCCAGGGCCGATGCCGGATTCACGCTGACCGATCCGACCTTCGCCAGGGAACGGTCGGCCCACAGATCCATGCTCGGACGCGCAATCACGATCGCGTACACGCTATAAGCGGGGCGGGTCGCGAACACCACGCCGAACACGATGCAGGCAGCCGCCGCCATGAACTCGCGGCCGTCGCCGAGCACCAGGGCCATCGCAACGGTCATCACGCCGACCGCACCGGTCGCGGCCCAGGTGATGTCGCCGCCCGGGCGCGGCCCCTCTCCGGCCGGGCGCAGGTTACGCAGGTCGACCGACGGAACGTAGATGCCCACGGCTACTCCAGGTAGCCGAGCGCGCGAAGCGACCGCTCCAGGGTCGCCTCCTCCTCGGCAGACAGGGCGACCTCGTCGCCGGCCGCGCGCTCCTGGTAGCTGCCGGCGCCCTCACGAACGGCTACTCCGTCTCGCAGCGCCTCGGCCATCACCGCGCCGTCGGCGTCCGACGGCACCGGCCGGCCCAGCAGCGCCAGTAGCGTCGGCGCCACGTCGACGATGCTGCGCTCGCCGAGGTCGACCCCGGCGGGAACGCCGTGGCCGGCGATGGCGAAGATCCCCTCCATGGCATGCACGCCCGAATAGCCGTCGAGGATCTCCTGGGGCACAGGCTCGAACAGGTCGCCCAATCCGGACGCGCCCTTGTAGGCAGGGTCGAACAGGGCCACGATGTCCGGGGCCTCGTCGAGGTGCGCACCCGAGTACAGCTGTTCGCGCCGCTTCGCCCACTGCACCACGGAGTCGCCGGTGGCGGGATCGCGAAGGCCCTCGAGCGCGGCGATGACGCGGTCGCGCACCTGCTCGTACTCGGCACCGGGCTCAACGGCGCCCTGCTGCTGGCGACCGCACAGGTTGACCACGATGCCCTCGGCAGGTGGGTAGAGCGGGATCCGATACGCCCGGCTTCGTGCCCAGTCGACCCGGCTGACGCCGGACGCGCGGGCGGCCACCCGATCGCCGGCGGCAGCAGGCAAGCGGCCCAGCGTGCGCCGCAGTGCTCGCCGCAGCGCCGGCGCGCGGCGCAGCGCGCGGGTCACGTGCTCTCCGTGTCCTGCCTCGCCGCGCGCAGACAGTAGGCCCGCGTCGGCCAGCAGCCGGTCGGTGCGCACGAACGTGCGCGGATGCGGGCCGAAGCCGTGATCGGAGACCACTGCGACGGCGCCCTCCTCGCCCATCAGCTCACGGGCCTCGCCCACCATCGCATCGATCCGGCGGTACATCTCCAGCAGCGCCTCCCGCAACGGGTGGCCGGGCTGGTCGAGGTACTTCCAGAGCCGGTGCTGGGCGAAATCGGTGCTCTGGAACACGACCACCATCACCTCGTGCCGGCCCTCGCGCAGCCAGCGCATCACGATCTCGCGCTGCTGTTCGATCAGGGCCAGGCAGCGGTCGGCCAGCTCGCGGTCCGAGAGCTTGCCGATACGGTCGGCGAAGTCCAGCAGCGGTGGCAGCTCCTCAGCCAGGGCCGGCGGCTGGGTGTGGTTGCGGTCGTAGTCGGGCAGCGGAAAGCCGGCCACCATGAGGCCGTCCACCTTCCAGGCGGGATATGTCATGGGCACCGACAGGATCGCGACAGGCACCTCTGCCTGGTCCCAGAAGGCGGCACCCGACCAGCGCCGCGAGGTGACGAAGTCGCGGCCATCCTCGAACGACGACGAGTGGCCGGCGCCCCACAACCGGCTGTAGCGCTCGATCCCAAGCTTGCGGAAGTCGAACATGCCGTGCCGGCCGGGGTTCCAGCCGGTCATCATCGACGGCCAGGCAGCCGCCGTGATCGGCGGAACGGTCGAGATCAAGGTGCCGGAGGCACCCTGCTCCCGCACCTCTGCGAGGTTCGGAAGGTTCGCGTCGGGAAGCCCGATGACGGAGTCGGTGCCGCCGTCGAGCCCGACCACCAGGAGTGGGGTCATCAGCTGGCCGGTACCTCGATGACCTGGTGCACACGCTCTGCCGGCTCGGGCCTGAGCTCGCCCGCCGCCGGCACCGAGCTGCTGGTCGGCGCACGGTCGTAGCAGATGTGCAGTGGCCGCTTGGCGATGCGCTGGATCAGCGACACGGCGGAGCCCAGCGGGTTCCAGCGGGTCGCACCGGGGCGCACCGTGAGCAGTACGATGTCCGAGCACGCGATCAGCGGCAGCGTCTCAGAGTCCTCGAGCACCGCCGGAGCATCGATCACAACCACACCGGCGACGTCACGCAGGTCGCGGACGATGCGCTCGACCCGCGGCGCCGAAAACAGCGTCTCCGGCAACGCGTTGCTGGTGCCCTCGGGCAGCCACATCAGGTTCTCCTCGAGCTCGATCAGCGGTATGGATGTCGCGGTTCCGTCGAGCAGGGCCGACAGTCCCTCCTGACCGCGCGCCGTGCGCTCGCGCAGGTCGGCGCTGACCAGGATCGTGGCGGTGCCCACGCCGGCGAACGTGCGCGCCAGCGCCAGCGCCAGGCCGCTCGAACCCTCACGGCGGGTGGCCCGCGTCACGGCGATCACCGCTAGGCGGGTGCCCATGCCCGTCAATTCCAGCTCGGAGCGCAGCAGCTGCACGGAGGCGGAGTCGAACTGCGAATCGATGTCAACCACCGGCACGCCCACCACCTCGATGTCCTGCGGCCTCCCCACGCGGCCGTCAAGGCGGCCGATGATCAGTGTCACCAGCGCAAAGAAGGCGACGCCGGCCAGGAACCCGCCCAGCACCGTGATCGGCACCGGCGGACCGCCGGCGGCGACCTTGCTTACCGGAATCGGCTTGCCCGAGTCAAACGTGCTCGTGAAGTGGCCGGGGAGCTGCTGTAGGTGCGCCTTGAGGGAAGCCTCATTCTTCACGACGGCCTTCGTCTGGGGGGTCAGGTTCGTCAGCGACTGCAGCGCGCTGGTGATGAACCCCGACTCCCGGTTCAGTCGCTGGTTGATAACCGCCGTGGTGTAGTGGTTCAGCACCGAAACGGCTTGGTCGGGACTACTGCCCGAATATGAGAGGCGCACGCTCGATGTGTCGAGTGGCGTCATCGCGACGTTGGCGAGAATCTGGTTGCCCGATGGCGATCCATGCAACACCTGCGACGCGCTGTTCGCCGCCGCCGAGTTCACGAAGTCGTCCGGCAGCCAGTCCTCCGGGAACTTTGGGTTGTTCGCGAACACGAAGTAGCCGACCCCGCTGTCCTTCGACTGAACGTAGATGTCTGAGATCGAGAGGTCGGTGGTCGCCACGTAGTGGGGCTTGTTCTGGCCTGCCACGATGAACGCCACCGCCGCGAACAGCACCCCACCCAGTAGCATCAGCCACCAGCGCTTGAAAATCAGCCGCAGAGAGCGGCGAAACGTCAGTTCCGGCTTCACGTTCTACCCACGCTCCTCGTGCCTAGAAAGGTCCGAGACGCCCCGCCTGCCTCGAACGGACGCCTTATTGCCAGTGTACGCGTGGGCATCGGTCTTACAAGTCCCGCCTCCAATATCCAGCACATGTCGGGTGCTACCGCCCGGCTGCGGGCCACCTTCGCGCGCACCTTGACGCCCACCCGAACGGGGGGTACGGTCGTGGATGCGAGGCAGTGGGAAGGAGAGGGCACTGGCTGTGAATGAACAGAGGCGCGATGATCGCCGAACAGCCGTCGACGCAGAGGCAGAAGAGTACACCTCTGCAGAACCGGTGGGCGATGTCGAAAGCATCGTCGAAGCACGGGCACCTGGAGACGTAAGAGGCACCAAAGACCGGCATGCACGGCGCACGCTGGTACGCCGCGCGTTGATCGTGGCGGATGTCTGGTCGCTCGGGTTCACGTTCGCGATCGTGCACATGATCCTGGGCACTTCGTCAAGGCAGGGCGGCTTCACCTCCGGCCAGGAGTTGATTCTGTTTCTCTTGTCAGTGCCCTGCTGGCTCGCGCTGGCCGGCCTTTATGGCCTCTACGAAGGCGACCGGCTTCGAGCCGACACGACCACCCTCGACGACTTCTGGCCGCTGTTCCACGCGGTCACGGTGGGCGTGTGGCTGACGTTCGTGGCCAGCCGCCTGACCAACCACGTGCACGCCAGCGAGCGGCGCCTGATCCTGTTCTGGTTCCTTGCGCTGGTGATCCTGCCCCTGGGCCGCGTGATAATGCGAGTGTTCATCCGCTCGCGCGTGGCCTTTCTGCAGCGCACGCTGATCGTCGGCGCAGGCCTGGTCGGGCAGGAGATCGCACGCAAGATCCGGCGCAACCCCAGCTACGGCCTCGAGCTGGCGGGCTTCGTCGACAACGATCCGCTGCCCCTGCACCCGGAGCTGGCCGACATACCGGTGCTGGGCACGACCGACGATCTCAGCGAGATCGTGCGTTCCTACGGCATCGAGCACGTGATGCTGGCCTTCACCGGAGACGGCCATGACGCCGGGCTGGACGTGGTCCGCGCCTGCAACGACCTTGACGTCGAACTCGACATCGTTCCGCGCCTGTTCGAGGTCGTGGGAAGCAAGGCGCAGTTCCACTCGCTGCAGGGCACGCCGCTGCTCGGCCTGAGCCCGCCCGTACTCTCGACCAGCCACCGCATCGCCAAGCGCGCGATCGACATCCTGGGGGCGACGTTCGGCCTGATCGTGCTGTCCCCGCTGCTGGCGGTCGTGGCGATCTCGATCAAGCTCAACAGCAAGGGGCCGGTGCTGTTTCGCCAGGAGCGCATCGGCCGCGGCCAGCAGCCGTTCACGATCCTCAAGTTCCGCACAATGGTTGCCGACGCCGAAGACCGCAAGTCCGAGGTGGCCCACCTGAACGCGCACCTTTCCACAGACGCGCGCATGTTCAAGATCCCCGAGGACCCGCGCATCACCTCGGTCGGGCGGGTTCTTCGCCGCTACTCGATCGACGAGCTACCGCAGCTGTGGAACGTGCTGCGCGGCCAGATGAGCCTGGTCGGGCCGCGGCCGCTTATCCCGCACGAGCACCAATACGTGAACGACTGGGGGCTGCGACGGCTCGACCTGACGCCGGGCCTGACCGGCCTGTGGCAGGTGTTCGGACGCAGCGAGATCCCGTTCGCCGAGATGCTGGTGCTGGACTACCTGTACGTGACCAACTGGACACTGTGGGGCGACATCAAGCTGGTGGCGCGAACGATCCCGGCGCTCATGGGCAGAACCCGAGGCGCGGCCTAGCGGCCGTCGGGTCAGCCCGGCTGCTGCGGCATGCCGCGCAGCAGCCTTCCCAACTGCACGGCGGCCGGGGTGGGCTGGCCTGCTCGGGTCAGCAACCCCAGCCGCTCGTTACGGTCAAGGCTCCAGCGCGACCAGCTCAGGCCGTCCTGCTGGAACAGGGTCACCATCTGCCGCTGATAGCGGTCAACCCCGCGCTCCCCCTGGAACGCGCCCCACTCGCCCACGATCAGCGGGATGCCCCAGGTGCCGGCGATCGAGACCGTCGGCGCCAGGTAGCTGGCCTGGTTGGCAAGGGTGCCGCTGTAGTGACCGCCCTGGAGAGTGGTGCGGTAGCGCTTGCCGGTGCCGGCGTAATAGTCGTGCATGTCAAGGGCGATCCTGCCCAGACGCTCGAGCGGGGTCAGCCGCACTGCCCCCACGTCGGCGCGCGGCGGCAGCATGAACACGATCGCGCGCTCCGGATCGACAGCGCGGATGGCGGCGCCGACCCGCGCCTGCCAGCGGACGATGCGCTGGATCGCCCAGGTGCGCCGGGGCAGGTTGCCCAGCGGCGGCTCGTTCAGAACCTCGTAGCCGACCACGTTCGGCTGTTCGCGGTAGCGCTGGGCCAGCATCGCCGCGAAGTCCGAGTACAGCTGGGTGGCGCGCCGGTCGGTGTACATGGCCGCCTGCGCCTGCTCGCGGCCGGCCACCGTCAGCAGAAAACGGCGGCCATGGTAGACCCATCGCGGGATGCCGTTGGCGCGGCCGCCGCGCTGCAGCGTGGCGAAGTACGACGACCAGCCATACTGATGCAGGTCGAGCAGCACCTGGATGCCGTGCTGGTTGAAGAACGCGATCTCGGCGTCGAGCTCGGCCAGCCGCGCCTGGTCCCAGTGATGCACGCCGTCGACCGGGGCGGTCGGTTCGTAGTCGCTCCAGGAGATGGCCAGGCGCACGAAGTTCACGCCCAGGGCGGGGGCCTGCTGGTAGGTGACCGGGTCGAGCGTGTGCACGGCCACGCCCCGCAGCGCGACGGTGTTGCCGGCCGCGTCGACGAACACCGGCCCGTCCACGTGCACGTCAGGTGACGTCGAAGCCTGCTGGGGTGAGGAGGCCGGCGACGAGCCTGACGACATCGTGGGCGGGCCGGTGGCGGCGTCGCCGCTACCGCCGCTGCAGGCGGCGGCGAGCAGAGCGACGGCGATCGACGCGAGATACAGATTCGTGCCCACAGCACCCCCAGGGTAGACCCGGTTGGTTGGGAATCAATAGTGGTCGAAGCTCGGCCCCGGCACCTCGGCCCGGAGCTCGAGCGGCAGGCGCGGGGCGAGCAGCCGCACCCGAACGCGCGCGGCCAGGGCCGACCGCTGCTGCGCCTCGCGCGCCGCCGTCTCGGCCAGCACCTGCCAGGCCACCCAGAACTTCGGCTCGGCGCCCGCCGCGCGGCGGGCGGCCGCCAGCGCGCTCGCGGTGTCGCCGGTGCGAAGCAATGCGCGGGCGGCGGCCAGGTCGGGGCGGCCGGAGAGGCGATCGAGCCGCCCGGCGCGGTGCGCGTCGCTGAGGGCGGCGGCGGCCGGCTCCTCGTAGGAGCGCTCCAGGTAGCGCTGGGCGAAAGTGGCCGGAACGATCAGCACCGCGGCCGCCAGCACCGACGCCAGCAGCGCCGCGCCGCCGGTCACCAGCGACCGCGGCCACTCGCGCCCGGGAGGCAGCATCGCCACCGCCGTCGCGGCCAGCAGCAGCGCCGGCAGCGCGCAGGACGACAGCTGCCAGATCCAGTCGACCTGAGCGTGCACGGCGAAGTAGCCGAGCGCGCCGCCGATGCCGGCGGCCAGCAGCTGGTCGGTCTTCGGCTGCGTACCCGACGCGCGCAGCCAGATGCAGGCGCCGATCGGCAGCAGCAGCGCCGCCAGGTACAGCGCCAGCCCCGGGAAGCCGAGCGTCGCCGCCACCTCGAGCAGCTGGCTGTGAGCCTGGTAGGGGAACAGGAAGGGCCGGCCGATCAACACGTTCAGGTAGCCGAAGTTGCCCGCGCCGAAGCCCTCGGCCGGCCGCTCGCGGAACCCACGCGCCGCGACCTTCCAGAGGTCGTAGCGCCCGGTGTCCAGCGAGCCGAAGCGGCTGCCGGCCTGGCCGGCGCCGGCCGCCTGCCCGCCCTCGACGCCGACCCTGTCGACGGTCCGCTGGAGCGTGTGCCGGGCCCAGGCGACGGGGTGCCCGTCGGTGACGGCAAACGCCGCCACGCTGCCCACCGCCAGCACCAGCACCAGCCATACCAGCGCGGCGACGGCCACCGCACGGCGCGCCACCGGCGACAGCGTGACCAGCTCGTCCAGCACCACCTGTGCCAGTCCGACGGTGCCCGCGGCCAGTCCGACCAGCATGATCGACACGCCCACGGTGTGCGCGTGGGAGATGCCGGCGGACGCGAACACGCCGTTCAGCTGGTGCCATAGCCCCAGCGTCGGCAGTAGCGCCCCGGCAGCGATCGAGCCGCTGCGGATGGGGGACGGGCACAGCGCGAAGAACACGATCGCCGACAGCACCAGCGCCCACACCGACGCGCGCGCCTCGGTGGGGACGACGGTCGCGAGCACGAGGCCGGCGCCGGCCGCCGCGAGCGGGCGCATCGGCCGCGGCGTCGAGCGGTCGGATGCGAACGCGACCAGCGGCCAGAACCCGATCGCAACCGCCGCGGCCAGGCCGCCGCCGTAGCCGACGCCGGCCACCAGCCGGCCGCCCTCGAAGCGGGCCAGCGCGTTCGGCGAGTGCCACAGCTGCAAGGCCACCTGCAGTGCCGGCAGCGTCGTGCAGGCGGCGACGAACGCCACGAGCAGCCGCCGCCAGCGCTGAGCCGGCAGCGCCACCAGCACCAGCGTCACGGCGGACGCGTACACCAGGTAGCGGTTGCCCTCCACGAGCGCGCTCTGCGGCCACGCCGCCCAGTGGATGGAGGCATAGCTCCAGAGCGCCAGGCCGAGCAGCGACAGGGGCAGCACGCGCTGCACGCCCGAGAGCCGGGTGACGGGTTGGCTGACAAGAGCCATGCCTGCTGCGACCACCGTGGCGGCGCCCCAGATCCCCCACTCGTCGATGGTGTATCCGCCGCCGTGGGCGGTCAGGCGCAGCGCCGCGGCCACCGGCACCAGCGCCAGCAGCAGGCCGGCCGGCCCGGCCGGGGACAGGTTCTGGAGCCGGCCGGTCGCTGCCCCCTGGGTCACTCGCCGGCGCTGTATCCGTGGTCGCGCAGCGCCGGCGCGAGCGCCCGGTCGAGCATCTCGACGTCGCGCGCGGAGAGCTCGTCCCGGTAGGCGCCGGCCCGGTCGGGAACGAACTCGAGAGCGGCAAACGACCGCTCGAAGCGCTCCGTCCACTCCAGGCCGAGGTGGTCGAGCAGCCGCTGCACCTGCTCGCGGGGGCGCTCGACGACGTCCTCGTAGCGCAGCTCCAGCCAGCTCTCCGCCGGCGTCAGCGACTGCGCCTCGGCGAACGCCTCCATCAGCAGCTTCCACTCGAGGCCGGCCAGCACCGTGAACGACCGGCCCGACTCTTGCCAGATCGCGTCGTCTGAGTCGGACAGCGGGCCGAAGCTCCAGCCACCGGGACCGCTGAACCCGTCCCACCAGGGCTGCTGGACGAGCGAGCAGGCCACCGCGCGGCCGTCGCGGACAACGTGCACGAACCGCGCCTCTGGGAACACCGCATGCAGCAGCCCGGCCCGCGGCCAGCCGGTGAACTTGTGCAGGAACAGCGGCCGCCCCTGCGCCGCTGCGCGCCCCTCGAAGAACGTCCGCATCCGGTGCGACAGCCACTGCGACGCGTCCTCGGCGACCAGGTCGCGCACCGGCGCCGACAGCATCGGCGAGACGTGCCGGTCAAGCAGCCGGTAGCCCTCGGACGGCGTCATCGCGACGCTCCGCACGCCGGACGCCAGGCGACCGCCGGCGGCACCGCCGCGCCGGCCGCCCTGCTTCTGCAGCGGCGCCGGCAGGGCGCGGTAGATGCGGTTGTTCATCCGGCCCTTGCGGTTGAGGCCGGCGAACCGGTCGTCCACGTTCGCTATGAAGCCGACCTGATCGTGCATCGCGACCACCTGGCCGACGATCGTCGAACCGCAGCGGCCGGTGCCGAGCATGAAGGCGAAGCGCGGGTCGTCCATCGCGGTCAAGGTACCAAGAAGGCGCCGTCCCCGGCGCTGCGGAGGGCGCTCACCCGTCCGCCCCGTGGGCGTCGTACGTGCCCCAGGAACCGCGCAGCACCTCGCACACCTCGCCCACCGTTGCCTCTACGCGCAACGCCTCTCGCATCGGCGGCAGCAGGTTGTCCTTGCCACCGGCCGCGCGGCCGACCTCAGCCAGAGCCTGCTCGACCGCGCCCGAGTCACGCCGGGCTCGCACGGCGCGGGTGCGTTCGATCTGACGCCGCTCGGCCTCCGGGTCGATCGTATGCAGCTCGATCCGCTCGCCGCTGCCCTCGGTGTACCTGTTGACCCCGACGATCACCTCCTCGCCCGACTGCACGCGGCGATGGTGGGCGAATGCGGCCTGCTCGATCTGATCCTGCACCCACCCCCGCTCGACGGCCGCGACGGCGCCGCCCATCCCGTCGATCTCGGCGATCAACTCACGCGCCTGATCGGCCAGTGCGGTGGTCAGCGCCTCGATGTAGTAGCTGCCGCCCAGCGGATCGGCGGTGCTCGTGCCGCCGGCCTCGGTCGCCAGGATCTGCTGCGTGCGCAGCGCGATCGTTGCGCTGCGCTCGGTGGGCAACGCCAGCGCCTCGTCGAACCCGTTCGTGTGCAGGCTCTGACCGCCTCCGCAGACTGCCGAGAAGGCCTGGATCGCAACCCGCACGATGTTGTTCTCTGGCTGCTGGGCGGTGAGGGTGGAGCCGCCGGTCTGGGCATGGAAGCGCAGCATCAGGCTGCGCTCGTCCCCGGCTCCGAAGCGCTCGCGCATCAGCTCGGCCCAGAGCGTGCGGGCAGCGCGGAACTTGGCGACCTCCTGGAAGAAGTCGTTGTGCGCGTTGAAGAAGAAGGACAGGCGCTGCGCGAACGCATCCACCTCGAGGCCGGCGTCCACCGCCGCCTGCACGTAGGCGATGCCGTTGGCGATGGTGAAGGCCAGCTCCTGGGCGGCGGTCGAGCCCGCCTCCCGGATGTGATAGCCCGAGATCGAGATCGTGTTCCACCGCGGCAGGCGCTCGGTGCAGTAGCGGAACGTGTCGACGGTCAGCCGCATGCTGGGCCGGGCCGGGAAGATGTAGTTGCCGCGGGCGATGTACTCCTTGAGGATGTCGTTCTGGATCGTGCCGGACAGCCGCTCGCCGGCGACACCCTGCTCCTCGGCCACCAGCTCGTAGAGCAGCAGCAGCAGCGATCCGGGCGCGTTGATCGTCATCGACGTCGAGACGTCGCCGAGCGGGATCCCGGCCATCAGCAGCCGCATATCCTCGATCGAGTCGATCGCCACGCCGGTGCGACCGACCTCGCCGCGGGCCAGCGGGTGGTCGGAGTCGAGCCCCAGCTGCGTGGGCAGGTCGAAGGCCACCGACAGGCCGGTCTGCCCCCGATCCAGCAGCAGCCGGAAGCGCGTGTTGGTCTCCTCGGCGGAGGAGAACCCGGCGTACTGACGCATCGTCCAGGCCCGCTGCCGGTAGCCATCCCTGCGCACGCCGCGGGTGTACGGGTAGCTGCCGGGGTCGGCGCGGTCGGCGCCGTCGGCGTCGGAGTAGAAGGGACGGATGGGGATACCGGAGTCGTTGCGCCGCTGCTCGTCTGCCGCCATCGCGTGATGTTAGACATGCGAGAGCCCCGGCTGCCGCGTCCTCCGCCTTCATCGACTCGGGTGTCCGGCGAACCGGTACTCCCGAGCCTCCAACGGAGCCGCATCTGCGTCCGGGGCTCTGTGCGCGAGAACCTACCAGCCGCCGCAGCGGTATCGAGAGGGCCGCGGCGAAAAACTCCGCAAGATGCGTGAAATAGCCGACAAGTACGCTGTGGGCATGAGGATCACGGTGAGGTTGTTCGCAGCGCTACGCGAGCGCGCGGGCGAGGGCATGCGCGAGATCGAGCTGGCGGGCGGCTCCTGCATCGGCGACGTGTGGCCGGCGCTGGCCCTGGGCGACGAGCCGCCCGGGATCGCGTATGCCCGAAACCGCGAGTACGCCGACCGCGGCCAGCCGCTGCAGGACGGCGACGAGGTGGCGGTGATCCCGCCGGTGTCGGGCGGCGGCTTCCGCCTCCAGTCCGAGCCCCTCGACCTGGCCGCCGTCGTGGCCGAGGTGGGCGACCCGGGAGACGGCGCCATCGCGACCTTCATCGGCACCACCCGCGACCACAGCCGCGGCCGCGTGGTCACACACCTCGAATACGACGCCTACCCGGAGATGGCCGAGGCTGAGATGGCAAGGATCGCGGACGGCGTGATCGAGCGCCACGGGGTCACGCGGGTCGCGATGGCCCACCGCACCGGCCACGTGCCGATCGGCGAGGCCAGCGTCATCATCGCCGTGTCGGCGCCGCACCGCGGCGCGGCCCTGGACGCCTGCCGGGACGCCATCGACACGCTCAAGCAGACGGTGCCGGTGTGGAAGAAAGAGGTGTTCGAGGGCGGCGAGGAGTGGATCGGGCGGGAGGGCGGCGGATGAGCTGGGACTCCGAGCATTTCGATCCGCTGCCGCCGTCCACGATCGAGCCGCCGCCGCAGCAGAAGCACTGGCTGAAGCGGCTGCTGGCACCGCTCTCGGGCATCGCGCTGCTGATCTGGAAGATCGCCGGCCCGCTGCTGCTCGCGCTCAAGAACGTGAAGCTGTTCGCCTTCAGCCTGACGTTCCTGGTGTCGCTGGCGGCGTACACCAGCATCTGGGGCTGGCGGTTTGCGCTCGGGTTCATGGTGTTGTTGATGGTGCACGAGATGGGCCACGTGATCCAGCTGCGACGCGAGGGCGTGCCCGCGTCGGCGCCGATGTTCATCCCCTTCCTGGGCGCGTTCGTGGGCATGAAGGAGATGCCGAAGAACGCCTGGGCCGAGGCCAAGGTGGGCCTGGCCGGCCCGGTGCTCGGCACGCTGGGGGCGGGCGTCTGCATGGCTGCGGCGGTCGCGACCGACAGCGACCTGCTGCGGGCGGTTGCCTACACAGCCTTCTTCCTGAACCTGTTCAACCTGATCCCGGTGGTGCCGCTCGACGGCGGCCGCGCGGCGGCCGCGTTCCACCCCGCGTTCTGGTTCGTGGGCGTGTTCGCGGTGGCGCTGCTGTTCTTCTGGCACCCCAACCCGCTGATCCTGGTGATCGCGCTGCTGGGCTGCTACGAGCTGTTCCACCGCTGGGGGCACCGCAACGATCCTCAGGCGCAGGCCTACTACGCCACCCCCTGGCGCCAGCGGCTCACGATCGGCGTCGTCTACCTCGCGCTGATCGGGCTGCTGGTACTGGGCATGGAGGCCAGCTACTTGCACCGCAGCTTCTAGGTCGATGGTCGGTTTCACGGGATGAACCCGACCATCCTTCACCAGCCGTCGGTGAGCACGCGGTCGAGCGTGTCGGCGAACATGTCGGCGTCCTCGAGCCCGATGCAGAGCGGCGGCTTGATCTTGAGCACGTTCTCGTGGTCGCCGGTCGGCTGCACGATCACGCCCAGCTCGCGCATGCGCTCGCAGAGCGCGTAGGCCTCGGCGGACGCCGGGGTGGCCGCCTCCCGGTCGCGCACCAACTCGGCGCCGAGGTACAGCCCGCTGCCGTGCACCGCGCCGATCAGCGGGTGGCGCTGGGCCAGCTCCAGCAAGCGGCCGCGCAGGTGCGATCCGACCCGGGTCGCGTTCTCCTGCAGGCCCTCGTCGCGGATCGCATCCAGCACGGCGATGCCGATCTCACACGAGAGCGGCGAGCCGCCGACGGAGCTGAAGAACCCGGCGTTGCGGTGGAAGGCTGCGGCGATCGGCTCGGTGGTGATGACGGCGCCTACCGGGTGGCCGTTGCCCGTGGCCTTCGCGATGGTGACGATGTCGGGCACGACGTCCTGCTGCTGGAAGGCCCAAAACCACTCGCCCAGCCGCCCGTAGCCGACCTGCACCTCGTCGGCGATGCAGACGCCGCCGGCGTCGCGGACGTGCCGGAAGGCGTGCTCGAGGTAGCCGGGCGGGGTCAGCACGCCTCCCGCGTTGCCCAGCACCGGCTCGCAGATGAACGCGGCCGCCCCCTCGGCGGCATCGCGAACCGGCTCCGCGTAACGGGCGCCGGCCTGCGGATCGTCGAGCCCGTACGCGCCACGGTAGGTGTTGGCCTGGGGCACGACCCGCAGGCCGGGCGGGGGGCTGAGCGCCGCGGCCGGGTTGTCGAACAGCGAGGTGCCGACGTCGTATGTGGCGGTCGTCCAGCCGTGGTAGGCGCCGGCCACCGCGATCACGTCGTGGCGGCCGGTGTAGGTGCGGGCCAGGCGTAGCGCCAGGTCGTTGGCCTCGCTGCCGGTGCTGACCAGGAACACCCGGTCGAGCGGATCGGGCAGCAGCTCGGTCAGCCGCGCGGCGAACCGTGCCATGCCGTCGTAGAGGAAGCGCGAGTTGGTGTTCAGCAGCCTCAGGGCGCGCTGCGCGGCCGCCGCCACCGCCGGGTGGCTGTGCCCCAGCACCGCCACGTTGTTGACCATGTCCAGGTACGGACGGCCGTCCTCGTCATAGAGGCGGTGCCGCCACCCGCGCCCCATCCGCGGCGGGTGCCGGTAGTACAGGAGCTGGGCGCTGGCAACGGCGCCTGCGCGCATGTCGAAGACGGCGTCACGGGCGGGAGCCGGGGCGGCCGCGTCGATCCCGGCCAGCGCCGAGGGGTCGGGGCAGAGGCTCATCCACGCATCTCGCTGCGAGGGCCGCGCCCAGCCCGGGGGCGGGTCGGCGTCGCACAGCGCGAGCTGGATGTGCAGATGCGGCAGCGGCCGGCCAGGGGCATCGGCGACGGTGCCGAGCAGGTCACCCCCGCCAGCGGTCAGCGGCTCTGCCGGTGTGATCCCCTCCAGCACGATCCGGTAGCTGCCGTGGCCGGGCAGGTCGGATTCCAGCATCACCCGGTAGTCGCCGCTTGAGACAACGCGCGCATCCAGCGGGCAGCGCACCGGCTCACCGGGATCGGCGAACAGGTCGACGCCCAGGTGGACGGTGGCGGGCTCGAGGGCCGCAGGCCGCCCGGAGCGGTGCAGCCGCGCCTCGCCGTAGCGCCCCACGGCCAGCTGGCCGGCATCGACGGCGGCCGCCGCGGCGACACCGGCGGCGGTCTCCCACTCGCCGTGGGCGTATTCGGGGGACGCGACGGTCAGGTCGACAAGTCGCAGCACACGGCCCTTCGGGTCGATCGGCGGCACCAGTGCCAGCGCGGCGAGGTGGTCCCCGAGAGCGGCCGCGGCCGGGTGCGGATCGATGCCGCACGCGGCCCGGCAGGCGGCCTCGGCCAGGTCGGGGTCGACGGCCGCGACGGCGGCCAGCGAACCCCAGTCGATCTCGATCAGGTCGTTCGCGTAGCGGTTGCCGGGCTCGGCCATCGCCTGCTGCCAGGTGGAGACGGCGCCGCCGGCCGCGCGCCCCAGCACCAGCGGGAACACCGCAGCCAGCTCCGGCTCGGTCAGCGGCAGGCGCGCGTGAAACCCGGAGACGACGTCGACGATCACGGCCAGCGCGTCGTCCGGGTCGTGCCAGGTCAGTGAGGCCGCAGCGACCGCGGCCTCGGCCACCAGGTAGCTGCGAGTCATGTCGCCGAAGTCGATCAGGCCGCACGGCATCAGCCGGCCGTCGCCGTCGCGGCGGCCGACCACGTTGAAGTCGGTGACGTCGCCGTGGATCACCTGCACCCGCAGGTCGGGGGCCAGGCGCTCCAGGGCACGGTCGTGCACCCGCATCGAGCGCTCCACCAGCTCGCGGCGGGCGGCGTCGTCCACGTGTCGGATGAGGCCGTCGACGACCGCCCGGGCGTGTTTGAGATCCCACTGCAGCACGCGGTCGGCGGCGGGGTGATCGAAGTCGTGAAGCGCCAGGGCGGCCTCGGCGGCGATCGCGCCCAGATCGGAGCGGGCCCTGGCGTCGAGGTGCCGGGCCTCGGTCATCGGCTCGCCGTCCACCCAGCTGGTCATGCGCACGTCGTAGGTCTCGCCTGCCCGGTCGACCGGCGCGATCTCGCTGCCCCGGAGCGACGGGATCGGCACCGGCGTGGCGAACGGCAGGTCGGCGGCAGCGAGGTGGTGCATGGCCGCGTTCTGCATCTCCAGCGAGTCGTGGCCGAAGTGCGGGTTCGCGATCTTCAGCACCGAGCGGCCGCCGTCCGCGCCGGTGATCAGGAAGTTGCGGTCCTGGTGGCTGCCCAGCTCGGTGGCCTCGCCACGGCGGCCGAACAGCTCCTCCGCGAGCCGCCGCCCGTCGGCCTCGTCGAACGGCGGCGAGACGATCTGGTAGCCCTCGAACAGCCCGCTCATTGCGCCACCTTGTGGAAGCCCCAGTCAAGCATCTGCGACGCGGCGGCGAACTCGCTGCCGCGCACGCCCAGCTCCACGGCGATCAGGGTGTGGCCGCCGCGGGTGGCCGAGGCGGCCAGGCAGTTCCCGGCCAGCGTCGTCTGGCCTGTCTTTATCCCGCCGGCGTCGGGATACGTCCACAGCAGCTCGTTGCGGTTCACGTACGGCGCGCCGGAGGCAGGGCGGTAGAACTTGGATGACACCAGGCGCCGCAGCGGGGCCACGGCCAGCACCTGACGGGAGAGGTCGGCCACATCCCAGGCCGAGCTGTGGTTGCCCGCGTCGACGATCCCGCTCGGATTCGAGTAGCGCGTGTCGGACAGCCTCAGCTTCCGCGCCTCGTGGTTCATCTGGCGGACGAACGCCTTCACCGAGCCGGCCGTGTGCACCGCCAGCGCATCGGCGGCATCGTTGGCCGAGCCGATCAGCATGGCCGCAAGCATGTCATGCACGCTGACCTTGCTGCCCACGTGCAGGCCGATGGCGTAGCCGGTCTCGCCGGTCATCGCCGGGGTCACGGTGAAGCGCCGGTTGATGCTGCCGCCGCGCTCGGACAGGAGGGCGGTCATCAGCTTCGTGAGGCTCGCGATCGGCCGGTGCGCGTGCGCGCGGTGGCTCCACAGCACGCGACCGGAGCCGGCGTCGACGAGGATGCCGGCGGCGACGTGCACGCCGGGCAGGGCGCGCGTGGAGGCGCCGGCCGCACGCAGCGGCGACGTCACGCCGCCGGTGCCGTTCCCGGGAGTCTGCGGCACCACGCCGGTGAGCGCGCTCGGCGAAATCACGCCGGCCGACCGATCGGTCAGCGGCAGCACCCGCCAGACGACGGCGGCGGCGCCGACGAGGGCGACCAGCAGGATCACGAGCACCGCGCGCAGCGGCGACACGGCGGGCAGGCGCCGTCGCCGGCGGGGACCGGCCTGCATCGAGTACCGCGGGGGACGCCTCGTCGCCACAGACACACCCTACAATCGAGGGCATGACGGCCAACCCGCTACGCCACCTGCCCTCGGTGGACGCCCTCCTGCGCACGGGTGCGGGCGAGGCGCTGATCGAGGAGCACGGAAGGCAGGCGGTGGTAGAGACGCTGCGGGCGGTGCTGAGGGAAGCGCGTGCGGCGGGGGAGGTTCCCGATCAGGAAGGCCTGCTGGAGACGGCGGCGGGGCGGCTGGGACGGCCGTCCAGCCTGCGTCCCGTGCTGAACGCGACCGGGGTGATCATCCACACCAACCTGGGCCGCGCGCCGCTGGCGCAGGTTGCGATCGAGCGGGTGGCTGAGGTGGCGGACGGCTATTCAACGCTCGAGTACGACCTGGCGGCGGGAGGTCGCGGCTCGCGGCACGACCACCTCTCCGATCTGCTGTCGGGCCTGACCGGCGCGGAGGCGGGCCTGGCCGTGAACAACAACGCGGCGGCCGTGCTGCTGTGCCTCGCGGCGACTGCGGGCGGCGGCGAAGTGCTGATCAGCCGCGGCCAGCTGATCGAGATCGGCGACGGGTTCCGGATCCCTGACATCCTCGCCCAGTCGGGTGCGCGGCTGGTGGAGGTCGGCACCACGAACCGCACCAGCATCGCGGACTACCGCAGGGCGATCACGGGCGAGACAAGGGCGATCCTGCGGGTGCACCAGTCGAACTTCCGGATCGTCGGGTTCACGGCCCACCCGGGGCTGACGGAGCTGGCGGAGGTGGCGGGCGGAGACGTGGCGCTGATCGACGACCTCGGCTCGGGAGCGCTGCTCGACCTGCCGGATCTGCTGGACGAGCCGACCGCGCGGGCCAGCGTCGAGGCCGGCGCTGACCTGGTCTGCTTCTCCGGGGACAAGCTGCTGGGCGGGCCGCAGGCGGGGATCATCGTCGGCACCGCCGCGGCCGTGGGACGGGTGAAACGCCACCCGCTGGCGCGAGCGATGCGGATCGACAAGCTGTCGCTGGGGGCGCTGGAGGCGACGCTGGAGCTGTACCGGAATCCGGCGCAGGCGCTGGCTCAGATACCCGTGCTGCTGTCTCTGGGGGAGCCGGCCGAGCGCGTGCGGGAGCGGGCCGAGCGGCTCTGCCGGCGGCTGGGCGGGGAACTGACCGCGACGACGGCGAAGGTGGGAGGCGGCGCACTGCCGCTGCTGGAGCTGGACAGTTTCGCCTGCGCGCTGGAGGGCGGGGAAGAGCTGGCGGCCCGGCTACGGGAGGGTGACCCGCCGGTGATCGCTCGGGTGCAGGAGGGCCGGGTGCTGCTCGACTGCCGGACACTCAGCGACGAGGACTGCGACCTGATCCGCCCGTGACCGACATGCCGCTGACCGTGGGCACGGCCGGCCACATCGACCACGGCAAGACGGCGCTGATCGCGGCGCTGACCGGGGTCGACACCGACCGGCTGCCCCAGGAACGGGCGCGCGGCATTTCGATCGAGCTCGGGTACGCGCCGCTGCAGCTGCCGTCGGGACGCAGGCTGTCGGTGGTCGACGTGCCGGGGCATGAGCGGTTCGTGCGGACGATGGTGGCGGGTGCGACGGGGATCGACGTGTACCTGCTGGTGGTGGCCTGCGACGACGGCGTGATGCCGCAGACGCGCGAGCATGCGGCGATCCTGAGGATGCTGGGGCTGCGGCTGGGAGTCGTAGCGCTGACCAAGCGAGACCTGGTGGACGACGAGACGGCGGCGTTGGCGCGGATGGGCGTGGGGGAGCTGATCCCCGACGCCCCGATCGTGGAGGTGTCGTCACGAACCGGAGCGGGTCTGCCGGAGTTGCTGGCCGAGCTCGACAGGGTGGCGGCGCTGGCGGATGCGCGCAGACACGAGGGGCCGGTGCGGCTCCCGATCGACCGGTCGTTCACGCTGCGCGGGATCGGCACGGTTGTGACGGGGACGCTGTGGTCGGGCACGGTCAGCGCCGGTGACCGGCTGGCGATCTTGCCGAGCGGTCGTGACGTGCGGGTGCGAAGCGTGCAGGTGCACGACGCGCCGGTCGAGACAGCGGCGGCCGGGCAGCGCGTGGCGGTGGCGCTGGTGGGAGTCGACCGCGACCAGGTGGCGCGAGGCGACACGCTGGCCGAGCCGGGCAGCCTGACGGCGGGATACCGGCTGGAGTGCGAGGTGGAGGTGCTTGCGGACGCGCCGCACGCGCTGCAAGGCGGGGAGCGGGTCACGGTGCATCATGCAACGACCGAGACGCCGGCCCGGGTGACGGTGCGCGAGGGCGAGGCGATCGAGCCGGGGCAGTCCGGGCGGGTGCAGCTGCGGCTGCAGCGGCCGATCGCCGCGATGGCGGGCGATCACGTCGTGATCCGGCTGACGGCCCCGCAGACGACGGTGGCGGGCGGGGTGGTGATCGACCCGGCACCCTCGCGCAGCGGCCGCGAGCCGGAGCAGGAACAGCCGGCGGCCGCCCCCGTCACTCGCGTGCTGTCGGACGCGGGCGCAGACGAGCTGGAACGGCGGCTGGCGGAGACGCCGTTCGCTCCGCCGCCGCTGCGGCCGGAGGATCAGGGCGCCGCCGCGTACCTGGCCGACGCCGGCCGGATCGTGCGCGCCGGCAAGGACCTGGCCTTCACAAAGGCAGCGTTCGACCAGGCGCAGGCGGCGGCGGTCGAACTCGCGACCGAGCACGGATCGGTCACCCTGGCCCAGCTGCGCGACCGCCTGGGCTGCTCCCGCCGCTACGCACAGGCGCTGCTCGAGGCGCTCGACTCGCACGGCGTGACACGCCGCGTGGGCGACGCACGGGTACTCCGCCGCAGCCACCGGAACGCGGCCGGCTGAGCGCGCATGCAACGCCCACGCCTGGCACCGGTGTTGCACGAATTCCGACAGTCAAACGGCCTTCCGGCTACGAATATCGTAGTTTTCGGCCCTCGAAATTGTCGGAATTCGTAGAATTCGGCGCAACGCGGGTGCCAGGCGCCGGTGTTGCACGGAGCCCCCGCGGTGATGGCTCCGGAATCCCCGCGGCTGGGAGCGATCGTGCTCGCCGGCGGGCGGTCGCGCCGGATGGGCGCGCCCAAGGCGCTGCTCGACTGGCACGGCGGCACGCTGGTGCGACGCGTCTCCGGGATCCTGCAGCGCGTCGCCCATCCGGTCGTGGTCGTGCACGCCGACGGTCAGGAGCTGCCGCCGCTGCCGGGCGTCGAGCGTGTGATCGACCGGGTAGCCGATCGCGGCCCGCTGGAGGGCATGGCCGCCGGGCTGCGGGCGATGGCTGGCCGCTGTGCGGCCGTGGTCGTTTCGGGCACCGACCTGCCGTTCCTGCACCCGGACCTGGTGCTCGCGCTGGCGGCAGCGCGTGGCGAACACGATGCCGCGGTGCCGGTCGCCGACGACCACGTGCACCACCTCTGCGCCGTCTACCGCTCCGATCTGCTGCCCGAGGTCGAGCAGCAGCTGGCCTGCGACCGGCTGCGCGTGGGCCTGCTGCTTGAAGCGATCGACGTGCTGCGGTTGGATGCGACCGCGCTTCCGCATCCCGAGTCGCTCCGGAACCTGAACACGGACGACTCATACCGGCAGGCCCTGGCCGAGCCGCAGCCGCGGATCACGCTTCCGGGCGGATCCGTCCGGGCCGCCACGCTGGACGAGGCCATCCGCCTCGCCCCGGCGCTGGCCGCCGAGCTATCGGGCCGCACCCTGCGCCTGAACGGCACCGCGATCGAGCCTGACCCGGCCACGCCGCTCGTGGAGGGCGACGTGCTCGAGCTGCTAGATGGTTGATCGATACCTCCGTGGTGTCCAAGGCGCAAGGCATCGCCTTGCTTCGCAGCGGTAGCCACCTCCGCCGCCGCTGACTTCAAACCGAACGCAGCGGCCAGGCTCGCGAGAGATATCGATCAACCATCTACGTCGCGGCGGCTGCGCAGCTCGTCCAGCAGGTGCCCGACCCGCCGCATCCGATCGCTGTCTCCCTCCAGGTCAGCGATCAGATATCGCAGCCACAGCCGCTGCGTGCGGTCGAGCTTCGGGATCCGTACCGTGATGCCGTCCATCGAATGTCAGCAGTTCGGCAGCGGCGGGCGAACTCCTGCCCGATTCAGCGCTCCTGCAAGTCGAGCGCGACCGAGTTGATGCAGTAGCGCTTGCCCGTGCTGGCCGGCCCGTCATCGAACACGTGCCCGAGATGGCCGCCACAGGCCGCGCAGCTGACCTCGGTCCGCGTCATGCCGTAGCTGGTGTCCACGTCGAGATGCACGTTGGCGCGGTTTGCCGGCTCGCAGAAGCTAGGCCAGCCGGTCCCCGAGTCGAACTTGGCATTCGAGTCGAACAGCTCCGCCCCGCACCCTGCGCATCGGTACACGCCGTCCTGCTTGGCATCGACGTAGGCGCCCGTGAACGGCCGCTCCGTCCCCTTCTCGCGCATCACGTGGTACTGGTCGGACGTGAGCTGCTCACGCCACTCCTGCTCGCTCTTGCTGATCTCCGTGCTCATCGAATCATCCTCCTGGTTTTCGGCGTCACGGATTAAAGACCCGGACGCCGTCAATTCGCTACACCGCCGATGAGCCCCTGATTGGAGCGTCGTCAGCGGATCGGCTCGGCGCTTCCCCGTGACGGCATCCTGGCCGCGTCGGCATCCGCGCCGTCCCGGTAGTGCCCCTCCCCGGGCCACGGCGCCAGCATCAGCAGCAGCCGCGCCGCACCTCCCGCCGCGCGCACTGCATGCCGTTCGCCCGGAGCGAACGTCAGCAGCGTGCCGGCCGCGCACGTCGTCTCCTCGCCGCCCGCGCTGACCTGCACCTCGCCGGCCACCACCTCCACCACCGCACGCTCGTGCACGCTGTGGTCTCCGAGCTCGTCGCCGTCGCTGAGGTCGATCACCACCGCCCTGCACTCCGGCGTCGAGAACAGCACCTTCGGCTCGCGGCGACCCGAAGCCTCGACCGACGGGATGTGCCACCGCTCCATGCCGCCACGATAGCGCGTCTGCCCAACTTCGAGGGGTTCACCCGACGCGCGCCGGACCGCCGCGACGGCATGCTCGGGCGACACACGCTGACTCTTCCAAGGAGCGGATCATGCACGGACATCGAATGCAATCGGCAATGGCCTTGCCGGTGCTCTGCGCCGCACTGGCGCTCGCCGGATGTGGTGGCGGAACCGGCGGGGTGGCCATCGGCTCGCAGGCCACCGCAGCCACGAAGCAGGCCACCACGTCCAGCCAGCCGCCGACCATCACGCCCGCCGAGCACCGCTGGCTGAAGGCCATCCGGCACTACGACAGGCGGCTGGTCGGAACCATGAGTGGAACCACGGTTATGACGAGCGAATCGCTGGCTCGAGAACGCGACCGCGACGACTTGTGCAAGACGGCGCTGCGCCGCGCCGGATCACCGGGGCGGTACCAGCCCGTGCAGCCAATGGTGCACCGGGCCTGCGCGATGCTTCACCAGGCTGCCCTGCAGCTGCGCCACGCGCTGGCCACCGGCATGATCAACGGGTCGATCATCGAGGGCGACTTCGCCGACTTCGACCAGGCGACGAACGGCGCCTTCAACAAGGAGGGCCGCGCCACCAACCTGGTCGCCCACGCCCTTGCTAAGGCCGACCGGATCACGAAGCGGTTCGGCCAGGCCACCTGATCAGAGAAATTTCCGCTGCCCGGCGAGGAGACCGCCGGGCAGCGGCGAACAGTCCTGACATGGAAGCATCTCCGGTCAGGTTTGAGGACATGGACGTCGCCTCCGTGTCCCGCATCGTGATCCCGTTCATGATGGTCAGCCGCGAGGAGATCGCCGGCGTTCGCGGACTCTCGCGCGAGTTCTGCGAGGTGCCGTTCCCGCCCGGCGCACGCGTGGTGCAGGCGGAGAAGACCGAGGGCGCCTGGATCGTGTGGTACGTCGAGCGCGTCGAAGCGATCTGAGCCAGACGCTTAGCTCGAGCCGTTACCGTGCTCTCCACCGTGGTGGTGCGAGTGGCGGTGGTACCCGTGCCGTGGCGGGTGGTGCCAGGCGTGGTGCTGATGGTGCGACGGCGGCGAATGGCCGTGCCTGGGCGGGTGATGCCACGCGTGATGCTGGTGACGCGATGGCGGCGAGTTCCCGTGCCGTGGCGGGTGATGCCACGCGTGATGCTGGTGACGCGATGGCGGCGAGTTCCCGTGCCGTGGCGGGTGATGCCACGCGTGATGCTGGTGACGCGATGGCGGCGAGTTCCCGTGCCGTGGCGGGTGATGCCACGCGTGATGGTGGTCGGAGTCTCCGTCGTGATCGTGATGACGACGCGCGGGCTGATCGGGAGTGATGCAGCGGTTATGGACACGCAAGGTGTGCCGCTCGCAGATGCGGTGCCGCGCAGGCTGCGGCCGCTGCACGGCGGGGACGCCGCCTGAGCCGCCGCCGCGGCCGGCACCCGAACCGCCGCCCCCCGCATTTCCCGAGCCGCCCTGCGACGCTCCCGCGCCACCATGCTTGCCGGTGGAGACCGCGACGGTGGTGCCGGCCGGCGGTGCGGGCGGCGTGACGACGATCGCCCGACCGCCCGTCGGCGACGCCGTCGGCGTTGCCGTCACGCTCCCGTATTGCGGCGTGGGCGGCGCCGCCGCGGCGTTCACCTGGATGATCGCGTCGACCGCCCAGCCCGGGAACGAGAGCACACTGCCACCGCCGACCGCGCTCAGTGCGACGGCAGCGAGGGCGCCGTAGCTCGCGAGCACCGCGAGGCCGAGGACGGCAGACGCCCCCATGCCGCGCGACCGCGTGAGCACGGGCGAGCGTTCTTTTAACGGCTCCTGTGACACCTGTTAAGACCCCTTCGTACGGCTGTAGAGTGACACAGCGGCCGGTCGCGGGCCTACCCCAAATGGGTGATCCACGACCTGTATGATCGCCGGCAATGACCGAAAATGCGACATTCGACTACGTGGTCGTCGGCGGCGGAACTGCCGGGGCGATCGTGGCAGCGCGGCTCTCCGAGGATCCCGACGTTAGCGTCTGCCTGTTCGAGGCGGGACCCAGCGATGTCGGCTTCGATGACGTGCTGCAGCTGCGGCGCTGGCTGTCGCTGCTGGAGGGGCCGATCGACCTCGCCTACACCACCACGCTGCAGCCTCGTGGCAACGCCCACATCGTGCATTCGCGCGCCGCCGTGCTGGGCGGCTGCTCCTCGCACAACACGCAGATCTACTTCAAGCCGTTCCCAGGCGACTGGCAGGACTGGGTTGATCGCGGCGCCGAGGGCTGGGAGCCCGAGGTGATGGGCCCGTACTACGACAAGCTCCTTGCCAAGCACCAGATCGTGGCCGAAAAGGACCGAAACCCCGTGCTGAAGGACTGGATCCCTGCTGCCGCGGAGGCCGCCGGCGTGCAGGCGAACCCCGACTGGAACGCCGCCCCCTTCCGCAACGGGGTCGGCTTCCTAGACGTCGGCTATGACCCCGACACCGGCGTGCGCTCGTCGTCGAGCGTCGCCTACCTGCACCCGATCATGGGCAAGCGGCCGAACCTGACGGTCCGCACCGACAGCTGGGTGCGGCGGGTCAACCTGAGCGGCGGCCGCGCTGTCTCGGTTTCCACCGATTCTGGAGACGCCGTTGCCACGAGGGAAATAGTGGTCTGCGGCGGCTCGATCGACACCCCGCGCCTGCTGCTGCTGTCGGGCATCGGCCCGGCCGACGATCTGCGCGCGCTCGACATCGAGGTGCAGCACGACCTGCCCGGCGTCGGCGAGAACCTGATCGACCATCCCGAGTCGATCATCATCTGGGAGCTGTCCAGGCCGCTTCCGCCACAGGGCGTGATGGACGCGGACTGTGCGTTGTTCGTCAACCGCCTGGGCAACGACGACCGCCCCGACCTGATGTACCACACCTACCAGCTGCCGTTCACGTTCAACACGGAGCGGCTGGGCTACCCGGTGCCCGACGACGTGATCTGCATGACGCCGAACATCCCGCGGTCGCGGTCTGTGGGACGCATGTGGCTGCTGTCCAAGCACCCCGAGGTGAAGCCGGCGCTGGACTTCCAGTACTTCACCGACCCCGACGGCTACGACGAGCAGACGATCGTCGACGGGCTCAAGATCGCGCGCGAGGTGGCGGCGACCGAGCCGTTCAAGAGCTGGGTCAAGCGCGAGGTGGCGCCGGGGCCCAAGATCACGAGCGACGCCGACCTGTCCACCTACGGGCGGGCCGTGCACCACACGGTCTACCACCCCAGCGGCACCTGTCGGATGGGCGCCGCATCCGACGACATGGCCGTGGTCGATCCGCTGCTGCGGGTGCGCGGCGTCGAGAGGCTGAGCATCGCCGACGGGTCGATCTTCCCGACCATGCCGACGGTCAACCCGATGGTGGCCACGTTCATGATCGGCGAGCGCGCCGCCGATCTCGTGCGCGAGCGCAACGGCTAGCGTCTACATCGCCTCGATCGCCTCGTCCACCATCGCCGTGCCGCCCACCAGCCAGCGCCGGCTGGCCCAGCGCGCCATGCCCACGCCGAAGCGCACGCCGATGAAGGCGGCCAGCCCCAGCCAGAGGGCGGTCAGCCCCCAGCCGTAGTGGATCGTCGCCACCGAGACGGGGAGGTAGGCGGCCAGTGCCGCCAGCACGGTCACGTTGCGCATGAACTTCAGATCTCCGGCGCCCAGCAGCACGCCGTCGAGAGCGAACAGGACGCCGTTGACGGGCATCATCAGCACCAGCACCGGCCACAGCTTTGCGGTCTGCTCTTGGACGGCATCGTCATTTGTGAAGACGGCTGGAATGACCGTATGCCCGGCTGCCAACACCACCGCGAAGCCGAGTCCCAGCACCAGGCCCGCGGCCAGCAGCCTGCGCGCCAGCGCGGATGCGACGCCGAGCGCGTCCGCCCCCAGCAGGCGGCCGACCAGCGCCTGGGCGGCGATCGCGGTCGAGTCGAGGAAGAGCGCGCAGAAGCCCCACAGCTGCGTGCCGATCTGCTGCGCCGCCAGCTGGGCGTTGCCCATGCGGGCGGCCGCGCCCGCCGCGACGGTGAACGCGAGAAAGAACGCGAGCGTGCGCACCGACAGGTCGCGGGCGGCTCCCAGCTGGGCGACGATCCGCGCCCAGGCCGGCCGCACGTCTGCGCCCCGGCGCACGAGCAGCACCAGGAAGACGAGGCCGGAGCCGGTCTGGGCGACGACGTTGGCGATGGCGGACCCCTCGATGCCGAACCCGAAGCCGCGGATCAGCGTGAAGGACAGCGCGATCGAGAAGACGTTGGCTACCACGAGCACGTAGAGCGGCGTCTTCGTGTCCTGGAAGCCGCGCAGCCAGCCCTGGCCGGCGGCCGTGATCAGGACGAACGGAGCACCCAGCGCCGCGATGCGGATCCAGGTCAGGCCCTGCGCCGCGGCAGGGGTGGCGCCACCGGCGACCAGGTGCACGGCGGGCGCGGCCAGCAGCTCGATCAGGACGATTAGCACCAGGCCCAGAGCGACCCCCAACCAGGTGGCCTGCACCCCGGCATCGAGCGCGTCACGGTGCATGTCCGCGCCATAAAGGCGGGCGGCGCGGGACGTCGTGCCGTACTCCAGGAACGTGGTGAAGCCGAACACCTCGGAGAGCAGCAGGCCTGCGACGGACAGTCCGGCCAGCGGAAGGGTGCCGAGATGGCCGACGATGGCGGTGTCACCCAGCACGTACAGCGGCTCGGCAATCAGGGCGCCCAGCGCCGGAACGGCGATCGCGAGGATCTCCCGGTCGCGCGGCATGCTGGCGTGGTCGCTCACCGCCGGAGTGATATCAGAGCGGCCGGGACCGAGCCGGCTACGTTGTGCGCGCCAGCGGCTTGAACTTGATCCGGTGCGGCTGAGCGGCCGTCTCGCCCAGCCGCTTGCGCCTGTTCTCCTCGTACTCGTCGTACGCGCCCTCGAACCAGACCACCTGCGAGTCGCCCTCGAAGGCCAGGATGTGCGTGGCCACGCGATCCAGGAACCAGCGATCGTGTGAGATCACCACCGCGCAGCCGGCGAAGTCGAGCAACCCGTCCTCGAGCGCACGCAGCGTGTCCACGTCCAGGTCGTTGGTGGGCTCGTCCAGCAGCAACAGGTTGCCGCCGCTTCGCAGCAGCTTTGCCAGGTGCAGCCGGTTGCGCTCGCCGCCGGAGAGGTCGCCGACCCGCTTCTGCTGGTCGGACCCCTTGAAGTTGAACGACGAGACGTATGCGCGCGACGCGATCTCGCGCTTGCCCAGCGAGATCCGGTCCTTGCCGTCGGAGATCTCCTGCCACACGCTGCGGGCCGGATCGAGGTCGGCCCGGGCCTGGTCGACGTAGGCGACCTGGACGGAGTCACCCAGTTCCAGCTTGCCGGCGTCCGGCTGCTCCTGGCCCACGATCATGCGAAACAGGGTGGTCTTGCCGGCGCCGTTGGGCCCGATCACCCCCACGATCCCGCCCGGCGGCAGCGAGAAGCTGAGATCCTCGATCAGCAGCCTGTCGCCGAAGCCCTTCCCGAGATCGGTCGCCTCCACCACCTTGTCGCCGAGGCGCTCACCGGCCGGGATGTGGATCTCGACGCGGTCGAGCTGCACCCGGTCCTCCTCGGCCAGCAGCTGCTCGTAGGCCGCCAGGCGTGCCTTCGACTTGGCGTGCCGCGCCCGCGGCGCCATCCGCACCCACTCCAGCTCGCGCTGCAGCGTGCGCCGGCGGGCCGAGGTCTGCTTCTCCTCCACCGCCAGCCGCGCCTGCTTCTGCTCCAGCCACGACGAGTAGTTGCCCTGGAACGGGATGCCGCGGCCGCGGTCGAGCTCGAGGATCCAGCCGGCCACGTTGTCCAGGAAGTAACGATCGTGCGTGACGGCGAGCACGGTCCCGGAGAACCGCTCCAGGAACTGCTCCAGCCAGGCCACCGACTCGGCGTCCAGGTGGTTCGTGGGCTCGTCGAGCAGCAGCAGATCGGGGCTCGAGAGCAGCAGCCGGCACAGCGCCACCCGGCGGCGCTCACCGCCGGACAGCGTGGAAACCTCGGCGTCGGGCGGAGGGCAGCGCAGCGCGTCCATCGCCACGTCCAGATCGCGCTCGAGGTCCCAGGCGCCCATCCGTTCGATCCGGTCCTGCACCTCGCCCTGCTGCTCCAGCAAGGCGGCCATTTCCTCGTCCGACAACGGCTCGGCGAAGCGCGCGGACAGCCGGTTGAAGGTGTCGAGCAGGTCGCGCTTCTCGGCCACGCCGTCCTCGACGTTGCCGCGCACGTCCTTGGCGGGATCGAGCTCGGGCTCCTGCGGCAGGAAGCCGACCGTCGCGCCGGGCGCCAGCTGGGCAGTGCCGTTCGAGGGCTCGTCCAGCCCGGCCATGATCCGGAGCAGCGTCGACTTGCCGGCGCCGTTGGGCCCCAGCACGCCGATCTTGGCGCCGGGCAGGAACGACAGCGAGATGTCCGCGAGCACCTGCTTGTCAGGCCCGTGGAACTTGTTCACGCGATGCATCGCGTAGATGTAGGAGGCGCTCATGGGGCCCGAAGGATACGCGCCCCGTCAATCGCGACGCGACGCCACGGCGAGACCGCCGGCGATCGCCGCGCCGGACCCGAAGGTGGCAAGCACACGATCGCCACGAGCGGGCCAGCCGAGCGCCACCACGGGAACAGTGACGATCCGGGCGCACGGATACATCTACCCGTGTTCACGCCAGCCCTGCCGGCGGGACCGTGCTACGATCGGTGGTCGCGCCGAGGACATCCGGCGCGCCCGCGCCGCCGCCCAATCCAACGCGTCCTGCTCGTCCGCCCTTCGGGGCGTCGCAACGAGCCCATCCGCGTAACCGATGAGGTATCCGCCGTGTCCGCCGTTCCGGCTGTCCAAGTCCACAACCTGCGCAAGGAGTTCATCCGCCGTGACGGCGGCTCGCGCAAGCGCGGCCGCAGGCGTCGCGTCGCCGCTCTTCACGGGCTCAGCTTCACGATGCAGCGGGGCGAGTGCCTGGCCATCCTCGGCCAGAACGGATCCGGCAAGTCGACGCTGGTGCGGCTGCTGTCGACGCTCTTGATCAACGACGGCGGCAGCGCCCACGTGTTCGGCATCGACGTGTTCGACAAGCCGCGCAGCGTCCAGCGCCTGGTCAACCGCGTCTCGGTCGAGGCGTCGTTCTTCAAGCGCATGTCGCCGATGGAGAACCTCAGCTACTCGGCCCGCTTCTACGGCATGGGGCCGCGCGAGACGCGCGCCCGCATCCCCGAGATCCTGGCGCTGGTCGGGTTCCCCCCCGAGCGCGGTCACGAGCCGATGGAGGATCTGTCGCGCGGGATGCAGCAGAAGATCGCCCTGGCGCGGGCGCTCCTGACCGCGCCCGTGCTGCTGCTGCTGGACGAGCCCACCACCGGCCTCGACCCGCGCAGCAAGCTGGAGGTGCAGGACTTCATCCGTCAGATGCGCGAGCACCACGACTCCACGATCCTCCTGTGCACCCACGACATGGCCGAGGCCGAGGCGCTGGCCGACCGGATCGGCATCCTGCACCAGGGCGAGTTGCTGTGCCTGGAGAGCGCCGAAGAGATCCGGCGGCGCTACGGCGCCGACACGCTCGAGCAGGCGTTCCTGAACGCGACCGGCCGCTCGTTCGAGGACGAGGACGAGGAGAGCCGAAGGGGGGTACCGGCATGATCCGCCCGGAACAGGGAGGCGCGCTGCGGCGTGAGCTGATCGGCTTCGCCGGCATCGTCGAGCGCAACATGTACCTGATCAGGCGATTCGCCTGGTGGGAGCTGGCCTGGTTTCTGTACACCGTCGCAAACACGCTCACGATCGTGTTCATCGCGAAGGGCATCGAGGCCGGCGGCGGCCAACTGGACGTGAACCGCACGACCATCGTGCTCTTGATTGGCGCCGTGATCTGGTCGTACCTGGGCCTGATCTTCGAGATCGTGACCGAGACGGTGGCCTGGGAGCGATGGGAGGGAACCATCGAGTACACGTTCATGGCGCCGATCTCACGCGCGTCGCACCTGCTGGGGATGGGCGCCTTCGCCGTCATCTACGGCGTGCTGCGAACCGCCCTCCTGTTTGCGGTCGTGGCCGCGTTCCTCTCCATCAGCTTCGGCAACGCCGACTTCGCCGCCGCGGGCCTGGTGCTGCTGATCAGTTCGGTGTCGTTCATCGGCATCGGCATGATGACGGCGGTGCTGCCGCTGATCTCGCCCGAGAAGGGCACGCAGCTGGGGTTCATCGCCCAGGGGCTGCTGCTGGTGGTGTCGGGGGTCTACTACCCGGTCACCGTGCTGCCCGACTGGATGCAGTGGCTGTCGGTGATCTCGCCCGCGACCTACACGCTCGAGGGCTGTCGCAACGCGATCTTGGACGGCGCCAGCGTGTCGCAGATGTGGCCAGACATCTGGCCGCTGCTCGTGATCGGCGGCATTGCCGTGCCGCTGGGCCTGGCGGTATTCCGGCGCGGCGAGCGCTACGCGAAGCAGCACGGCCGTCTCAAGCGATCTGGCTAGCATCCGCGGATGGGACGCGAGGCCCGCTGCGCGGTGAGCCACGACGGCCAGGAGGCGGAGGCCGGGGCGCTGCTCGAGACCGACGAGTTGATCGTGCGCTCGCCGTTCCGGCTGACCGTGCCGCGAGCGGGGATCCGGTCGGCCACGGCGGCCGGCGAGGCGCTCGAGGTCGTCTACGACGGCGGGTCGCTGACGCTTCGGCTGGGCGAGCGGGAGGCTGCGAAGTGGGCGGCCGACATCGCCAACCCCAAGAGCCTGGCCGACAAGCTGGGCGTGAAGGCCGGGCAGCGGGTGCGGCTGGTGGGTGCCGTCGATGCCGAGCTGGTGGGAGCCGGGCAGCGGGTCGCCGATGGGGAGGCGGACGTCGTGTTCCTGGCGGCCGAGACGCCCGCCGCGCTCGAGCAGATCGCCTCGCTCCGCGATCAGATCGCCCGCCACGGCGCGATCTGGGTGATCCGGCCCAAGGGGCGCGACGACCTGACCGAAGGGATGGTGATCGGAGCCGGCCGCGGCGCCGGCATGCATAACGTCAAGATCGCGCGCATCTCGGTGACGCACACCGGCATGAAGCTCGTGATCCCGATCGAGCAGCGGTAGGCACGAGCCGGCCGTTTCATCTCGCCGCTAACTCGCACTCGCGGGAGCCCGCCGCTGTCGGGTCGGCTCCCTTTGGACAGATCGCGTCCGCCAGTTGCATGCGCCTTCGCCGACACAACCGGCTCCCAGCGTTCATCCCTCAGTGAAGGAAGTGCCGGCGCCCGGTGAAGACCATCGCGATGCCGGCCTCGTCGGCGGCTGCGATCACCTCGTCGTCGCGCTTGGAGCCGCCCGGCTGGATGATCGCCCGCACGCCCGCCGCCACCGCCGTGCGCGGCCCGTCGTCGAACGGGAAGAACGCGTCCGAGGCCAGCACCGCGCCCTGGTTGCGCCCACCCGCCTTCTCCACCGCCAGCCGCACCGCATCAACGCGGCTGACATCCCCGCCGCCGATGCCGACCGTGGCCAGGTCGCGGGCGATCACGATCGCGTTTGAGCGCACGAACTTGCAGACCCGCCACGCGAACTGCAGGTCGCCCCACTCCTGCTCGCTGGGCGCCGCCACCGACACCACCTGCATGGAGTCCCTGTCCTCGGTCTCGGTGTCCCGGTCCTGTATCAGCACCCCGCCCAGCACGCGCCTGAGATCGCGCTCGCCCGGGCTGGCCTTGCGCCGCTCGCGGTCCTCGAGGATCCGAAGCGTCGGCTTCTGGCGCAGTGACTCCACCGCCTCCGGCTCGTACGACGGCGCGAACAGCACGTGCACGACCTGCTCGGCCAGCCGCTCCCCGAGCTCGGCCGAAACCGCCCGGTTCACGGCGATCACACCGCCGAACGCGGCCACGGTATCGGAATCCAGCGCCCGCTCGTAGGCCTCCTCGATCGTGGCCCCGACCGCCACGCCGCAGGGCGTCGCGTGCTTGATGATGGCGCAGGCCGGCAGCTGGAATGACGCGGCGATCGAGCGCGCCGCCTGCAGGTCGAGCAGGTTGTTGAACGTCAGCGGCGGCCCGCCCAGCTGCTCGATCATCGACAGCAGGTGGCGGCGGGCTCCCACCTCGACGTAGTACGCGGCGCGCTGGTGCGGGTTCTCGCCGTAGGGCAGGTCGGCCGCCTTCGCCAGGTCGAGCACAATCCGGTCGGCGAAGGGCTCGGTCTCGCTGAACCACTCCGAGATGGCCGCGTCGTACCCGGCCGTGTGCGCGAAGGCCTCGGCCGCAAGCTCGCGGCGGGTCTCGTCGGACAGGTCGCCGTCGCCCGTGCGCAGCTCGTCCAGCAGGAACCCGTAGCGCTCCGGGTCGGTCACCACCGCCACCGAATCGAAGTTCTTGGCCGCGGCACGCACCATCGCCGGACCGCCGACGTCAATGTTCGCGATCACCTCGGGCTCGGTCACGCCGCGGCGCCGGGCCACGTGCCGGAACGGGTACAGGTTGCAGACGACCAGGTCGATCGGCACGATGCCATCGCGCTCGAGCGATGCCATATCCTCCTCATGGTTGCGCCGGGCCAGGATCGCCGCATGGATGTGCGGGTGCAACGTCTTCACGCGACCACCCAGCATCTCGGCGGATCCGGTCAGCTGCTCGACCGAGGTGACGGGCAGCCCGGCGTCGGTCAGGAAGCTCTCGGTGCCGGAGGTGGAGATCAGCTCCACGCCGAGCTCGTGCAGGCCGGCGGCGAAGCCCGCCAGGCCGTTCTTGTCGCTCACCGAAATCAGGGCTCGTTGGATGGTCATGCCAGATGCTCGTCCTTCACGCGCACACGCCGGCCGACGACCTCGATTCCGCCGGCAGAGAACAGCCGCACAGCCCGTGGCAGCAACCGATGTTCGATCTCGTGTAGGCGCTCGGTCACGTCCTCGGCGCGGTCATCATACGAGACCGCCATCGCCTCCTGCAGAACGATCGGCCCGCTGTCGGTGGCCACGTGCCCGTCGTCCACCAGGTGCACCGTGACGCCCGTCACGCGCACGCCGTGCTCCACGGCGTCCGCGACCGCGTGCGCGCCCGGGAACGCGGGCAGGAGCGACGGGTGCACGTTCATGATGCGGCCTGAGAAGCGGCGCACGAACTCCCCAGACAGGATCCGCATGTATCCGGCCAGCACCACCAGCCCCACCTCGTGCCGCTCGAGGAAGGCCGCCGTCTCCGCGTCGTCGGCCGTCACCAGCGACTCGATGCCGGCCCGCGCCGCCCGCTCCAGCCCCGCCGCCTGCGCCCGGTCGGAGACGACGCACGCGACATCGATGGCGTCGTCGTCGATCAGCGCCTGCAGGTTGCTGCCCGTCCCCGAGATGAGGACGCCCACCCTCACCGCAGGATGACTCCGTCGCCCTCGACCAGGCGGCCGGCCGCCCAGGCCCGTTCTCCCGCCCGCTCCAGCGTCTGCAGCGCCAGGTCGGCCGACTCGTTCGCAACCACCACCGCGTAGCCGAGGCCGAGATTGAACACCCGCCGCATCTCGTCCTCGTCCACGCCCAGCGACGCCAGCCAGGTGAACACCGCAGGACGCTCCCAGCTGGACAGGTCGATCTCGGCGCCGAGCCCACGGGGCAGCGGCCGGCCCAGGTTGCCTGGGATGCCGCCGCCGGTGATGTGGGCCATCGCGCGCACGTCGAGGGTGGCCGTCAGCAGCCGGACGGCAGCGGCGTAGATGCGGGTCGGCTCCAGCAGCGCGTCGGCCACCGACGCCCCGCCCAGCTCGGAGGGGGTGTCGTCGAGCGAGACGCCGGCTCGCTCCAGCAGGCGCCGCACCAGCGAGAACCCGTTCGAGTGCGGGCCGCTCGAGGCCAGGCCGATCACGGCATCGCCGGCCCTGGCGCGGGCCCCGCCGATCAGGTCGCGGCGCTCGCCGACGGCGACCGCGAACCCCGCCATGTCGAACTCGTCCGGCTCCATCATGTCGGGGTGCTCGGCGGTCTCGCCGCCGAGCAGCGCACAGCCGGCGTCGCGGCATCCGGCGGCGATGCCCTCGACCAGCTCCGCGATCCGATCCGGCTGGATCCGCCCGCACGTGATCACGTCCAGGAAGAACGCGGGCCGCGCGCCGGTGGTGATGACGTCGTTCACGCTCATCGCGACCAGGTCGACACCGAGCCCGTGCAGCCGCCCGGCCGCCGCGCCGAGCAGGATCTTGGTGCCGACGCCGTCGCAGCCGGCGGCGATCGCGGGGTCGCCGGCGCTGGGCGTGTACAGGCCGGAGAAGCCACCCAGGCTCCCCAGCACGTCCTTCGTGTGCGTCGACTCGACGGCGGCGGAGATGCGGCGCACCACCTCGTCGGCGGCCTCGAGGCTGACCCCGGCGTCGCCGTAGGTGAGCGGCGCCTCGCCGCTCATCGAGCGGCCGCGGCCTCGGCCGCTGCCAGCTCCTCGAACCGCAGCTTGGCGTTTCGCATGTCGCCGGGGATCTCGGTCGGGTACTCGCCGGTCAGGCAGGCCCGGCAGAAGCGATCGCTGGGCTGGGTGGTCGACTCCTGCAGCCCGTCCAGCGACAGGTACGCCAGCGACGTCGCGCCCAGACGCTCACGCACCTGCTCGATGGTGCGCCCGGAGGCGAGCAGCTCATTCTGGTCGGCCATGTCGATCCCGTAGAAGCAGGGCGAGATGATGGGCGGCGAGCTGACGCGCAGGTGCACCTCGGTGGCGCCCGCCTCGAACAGCATCTGCACCAGCTTGCGCGTCGTCGACCCGCGTACGATCGAGTCGTCCACGACCACCACGCGCTTGCCGCGCAGCATCGAGGGCAGCACGTTGAACTTGAGCTTGACGCCGCGCTCACGCAGGCCCTGGTCGGGCTGGATGAAGGTGCGGCCGACGTAGCGGTTCTTGACCAGCCCCTCGCCGAACGGGATGCCGCTGGCGCGGGCGTACCCGATGGCGGCGGGCGTGCCGGAGTCGGGCACCGGTATCACGACGTCGGCCTCGACGGGTGCCTCCAGCGCCAGCTGCTCACCCATCCGGCCGCGCACCTCGTGCAGCCCCTGGCCCTGCATCTCGGAGTCGGGCCGGGCGAAGTAGATGTACTCGAAGATGCACAACGACGCGGAGCGGGGTTCGACTGCCTGGCGGTAGTGGGGGCCGTCGGCGTCGATCACGACCAGCTCTCCGGGGTTCAGCTCACGCTCCACCTGGGCGCCGATGATGTCCAGCGCGCAGGTCTCGGAGGCGAGCACGAACGCGTCGTCGAGGCGGCCGACCACCAGCGGGCGGATGCCGTCGGGATCGCGGAATCCGGCCACGGCGTCCTCGGTCAGGAGCACCGCCGCGAACGCGCCCTCGATCCGGCCCATGGTGTCCGCGATCGCGTCGTCCAGCCCCGGGGATGGGTGCCGCGCGATCAGGGCCGCGATCACCTCCGTGTCGGACGTGGACTGCAGCCGCACCCGGTTGCCGCGCAGCTCCTCTCGCAGTGCGGTCGTGTTCGTGAGGTTGCCGTTGTGACCGAGCGCGACGGTGCGGCCGGGTGCGTGCTGCACGACCGGTTGCGCGTTGCGCCAGGCGGTGGAGCCGGTGGTCGAGTAGCGGGCGTGGCCGATCGCCATGCGGCCCTGCAGCGCCGACAGCTTGGGCTCGTCGAACACCTGGCTGACGAGGCCCATGTCCTTCATGGCGACCACGCGGCCGCCGTCGGACACGGCGATGCCGGCGCTCTCCTGGCCGCGGTGCTGGAGCGCGTAGAGGCCGAAGAAGGTCAGCCGCGCGACGTCACGGTCGGGCGCGCCGAGCGGGTCGTAGATGCCGAACACGCCGCACATCAGCCGCTGCCCTCGACCGCGGCCGGCAGCGCCGACTCGTAGATCCCGGCCGCCTCGGCCAGCGGCAGCGACAGGCCGGACAGCACGATGGCGTCGCCGCCGACGCGTCCGATCCGCCGCAGCGGCAGCCCGCCCGCCAGCGCCGCCAGCGCATCCGCGTCCTGCTCGCTGACGCTGATCACGGCCCGACCGTCGCCCTCCGAGAAGGGCTGGTCGCAGTCGGCCACCACCCCGATGCCGCCGGCGATGGCGGACTCGGCCAGCGTCACCGCGAGGCCGCCGTCGGCCACGTCGTGCGCGCTTCGCAGCAGACGCCGCTCGGCCGCCTCGGCCAGGAACCCGTGCAGGCGCGCCTCGGCCACCAGGTCGGGAGCGGGGATGCGCCCGGCCACCTCGCCCAGCACCAGCTTCTGGTACTCGGAGCCGTCCAGTGCGGCCGCGCCGTCGCCGGCCAGCAGCACCAGGTCACCCTCGCTCCGAAAGCCGGTCTTGACGGCGAGCTCGGCGTCGGCCAGCACGCCGACGACGCCCACCACCGGCGTCGGGTAGATGGGCTGCCCGTAGTGCTCGTTGTAGAGCGACACGTTGCCCGAGACCACCGGCAGACCCAGCGCCTCACAGGCCAGCGACATGCCCTCGATCGCCTCCGCAAGCTCGTAGCCGACCTCGCCGGTCTCGGGGCTCCCGAAGTTGAGGCAGTTCGTGACCGCCGCCGGCCGCGCCCCCGTGCAGGCGACGTTGCGCGCCGCCTCGCAGACGGCGGCCGCGCCGCCGCGGCGCGGATCCAGCCACGTGCGCCGGCCGTTGCCATCCAGCGAGATCGCGATCGCCCGCCGCGACGGAGTCAGCCGCACCACGCCCGCATCACCGCCGGGCCGCACCGCGGTGCCCGAGCCGACCAGCTGGTCGTATTGCTGGTAGATCCAGCGGCGGCTGCCCACGTTCGGCGAGCCGAGCAGCGTCCGCAGCGCGCCCGCGATGTCCGTGACCGGCGCGAACTCGAGCGGCTGATCCGCCAAGCGGGCCGGCCGCATTCGCTCCACCTCGTACCTGGGCGCGCCGTCGACCAGCGTCTCGACGGGGATCTCGCCCACCACCTGACCGTCGTGGAACGCCCGCAGAATCTCTCCCTCGGTAACCTCGCCGATCACCGTGGCGTCGATGTCCCAGCGGGTGCAGGCCTCGATCACCGCATCCAGCCGCGACGGCTCCACGATCGCGCACATCCGCTCCTGCGACTCAGAGATCATGATCTCGAAGGGCTGCATGTCCTCCTCGCGCAGCGGCACCCGCGACAGGTCGACGTCCAGCCCGACGCCGCCCCCGGCCGCCATCTCCGACGTGGACGAGGCCAGCCCGGCCGCGCCCAGGTCCTGCAGCGACGCCAGCAGCCCCCGGTCGAGCAGCTCGAGCGTGCACTCGATCAGCTTCTTGCCCATGAACGGGTCGCCGATCTGGACGCTCGGGCGCTTGTCGGCGGAGCCCTCGTCGAAGCCCTGCGAGGCCAGCACGCTGGCGCCGCCGATGCCGTCGCGGCCTGTCTTCGAGCCGTACAGCACCAGCAGGTTGCCGACCCCGGTCGCGCCGGCCGACGTGAGACGCGCCGCCGGCAGCAGCCCGACGCACATCGCGTTGACCAGGCAGTTGTGCTCGTAGGCCGGCTCGAAGTAGACCTCGCCGCCCAGGTTGGCCACGCCCACGCAGTTGCCGTAGTGGCCGACCCCCGCGACCACCTCGGCGAACAGGTGCCGCTGGTGGTCGGTGGACGGCTCGCCGAAGCGCAGCGAATCCAGGATCGCGATCGGTCGTGCGCCCATCGCGAAGATGTCGCGCAGGATGCCGCCGACGCCGGTGGCCGCTCCCTGGAACGGCTCGACCGCGGAGGGGTGGTTGTGGCTCTCGACCTTGAGCGCGACGGCGAGGCCGTCGCCGACGTCGATCACGCCGGCGTTCTCTCCCGGCCCCTGCAGCACATGGCCGCCCTCGGTCGGAAAGCGGCCCAGCAGCGGCCTGGAGTGCTTGTAGCCGCAGTGCTCGCTCCAGAGCAGCGAGTACACGGCCAGCTCGAAGTCGTTCGGATCGCGGCCCAGCAGCTCGCAGATACGCTCACGTTCGCCATCGGTGAGACCGAGGGCGCGATGGAGCGGCTGTGGCGTCACGGCGTTCACGAGCGCCGCTGCATGGTACCGGAGCGGGTCGATGGCACGCGACAGCGGCCATCGACCCGCCCGTACCGGCCTAGCCCTTCTTGTGGCTGTGGCCCTGCCCGCCGCCGTGGCCGTGGCCACCGCCGTGCGTCGTCGAGTGGCCGTGGCCGCGGCCGTGCGTCGCGGACTTGCCGCCGCCGTGGCGGTGGCCATACGACGTGGTGTCACCGTGGTGGCCGTGTCCCTTGCCGTGGCCGGCCTGGTCGCCGTGCTTGGGCGCGTGGCCGGCGCTGCCGCCGCCGGACTCGGTGGTCGGCTGGTCGCCGGACTGCGAGCCGGGCTCGTCACCGGTCGTCGTGGTCGGATCGTCCGACCAGCCCTTGTGCAGGCCGCAGTTGGCGTGGCCCTGCTTGTTGAAGTGCAGGCCGTTGTGCCGACAGGTCTGGTAGACCGCGTCACGAACCGTCTGCGCAGGCATCATGCGCGCCACTGCAGAGCCCGTGACGGCCAGCCCGACCAGCACGGGCACGATCACGATCCAGCGAGAAATGGACATCAAGAGACCCCCAAAGACAAAGACAGAGAGCGGACAGACAACTCATCGGCATCCGCAGGTGCCCTGGCGCTCACCCATCGTGGTGGTCGCCGCTCCCGCTTTCGGGGTCGCGCTCTGGCACGGCGGCTTCACCCGCGGCGGCCAGCTGGCGTTCGCGGCGATCGCCGTCGCGGGCGTGGCCTGGTTCCGGCCGCGGCCGCAAGCCGGGGATGTCGCGCTCGTGGGCGGGCTGACGGTGGTGGCTCTCGCGAACCTGGCATCGCTGGCATGGAATCGCGGTGACAGCTCGGCCGCGGCGGCGCTGGCGGCGGCGGCGCTTCCGCTGCTGGTGGTGCTGGGCGCATCGGCGCGACCGGCGCTGGCGCGGTGGCTGCCGCTGATCGTGCTGGCGCTGGGGCTGGCGACCGCCACGGCCGGGCTGGCCGGGCTGGGCTTGCGCAACCCGCCGCTGGCAGAGCGGATCGCGGGCGTCTGGCGCGCAGGCGGCACCTTCGAGTATTCGCCGGCGCTGGGTCTGTTCTGCGTCTGCGCGCTGGCGTTTGCGCTGGCGCTGCATGCAGCCGGGCGGCTCGACCGCCTGACCGCCGTCGTCAGCGGAGCGGTGCTGACGGCGGCGGCCGTGGCCACGTTCGACCGCGTCACATGGCTGGAGACGGCGGCGGTGCTGGCGCTGTTCGCGGTGCGTGTGCCGGCGCTGCGGCGTGCGATCTGGCCGGTGGTCGCCGCCGCGGCCGCCTGCGCGCTGCTGGCGCTGGCCGTCTCGCACCCGAGCCGTTCCGCGCTCGAGCGGCACCTCCGCCACGGCGCATTCTCGACCCGCACCGACGTCTGGCACGCCGCCTGGGACGCGGCGCTCAAGCGGTCCCTGCTGGGATATGGCCCGGGGCAGTTCCGCCAGATCTACGCGGCCCCGGAGCCGGGCGTCGCGCTTGCTGCAACCCAGGTCAGCCTGGCGCACGACGCGGTGCTGGAGCAGGCGGTCGAGGCCGGGCTGATCGCTGCGGCCGGCACCGCGGTGGCACTGCTGGCCATGCTGCTCGCGGGGGTGTCGGCCCTGTCCTCGCGCGACCCCGGCCGGATCGCATTCGGCGTGTCCGCGGCCGCCGTCGCGCTGTCCGGCCTCTACGACTTCACCTGGTCGTTCCCGCCGCTGGTGCTGCTGGGCGCGCTGGCGGCGCTGGCCGCGCGGCCCGAGGAGCCGTGAGCGTCGCACCCGTCACCGAGGTCTCGCGCCTGGAGCTGTTCTTCGACCTCGTGTTCGTGGTCACGATCACGCAGTTCACGACTGTGCTGGAGCACCGGCCCTCGGCAACCGGCGTCGTGCAGGCGGCGCTGATGCTCGCGATCGTGTGGTGGATGTACGGCGGCTACGCCTGGCTCACGAACCTGGTGCCGCCCGACCGCACGGCGCGGCGGCTGGCGATGGTGGCGGGGATGATCAGCTACCTGGTGTTGGCGCTCGCAATCCCGCGCGCCTTCGAGGGCGAGGGGCTGGCGTTCGGCCTCGCCTACCTGTTGGTCGTAAGCGTCCACGGCGGGCTGTTCACGGTCTCGACGCAGGTGCGGCTGTCCACGATCTACCGCGGCTTCTTCCCGGTCAACGTGGCGTTTGCGCTCGTGATCGTTGCCGGCGGAGCGCTGGGCGGCGGCTGGCAGTACGCGCTGTGGGCGCTGACGGCCGCCGCCGCCTGGGCGTCGCCGTATCTGATCGCGGACCAGAGCCGCCTGCTCGGTGCCAAACACTTCGTGGAGCGGCATGCGCTCGTGGTGCTGGTCGCGATCGGCGAGTCGGTGGTGGCGATCGCGATCGGCGCAAGCGCCCATAACATCGACGCCGGCACGATCAGCACCGTGGCGCTGGGGATGGCGATCAGCGCCGGCCTGTGGTGGGCGTACTTCGGCGACCACGACGACGAGCTGCGAGTTGCGGCCTTCATCCGCGCGGCCGCGGACGGGCGCTACCTGGTGGGAGTGCGCCCGTTCGGCCTCGTGTTCGCGGCGCTGCTGGGAGCGGTGGTGGCGGTGGCCGCCGGACTGCACCACGCGATCGCGCATCCCGACAGCTCGACGGACACCGTGCGCGCGCTCTACCTGGGCGCGGGCGCCGCCCTGTTCCTGGTCGCCGACCAGATCTCGCGTGTCTACATGGGGATCGCGATCAGCCGCGGACGGCTGGCCATCGCCGTCGCCGCCCTGGCCACGGTGCCGGCAGGGATGTTCGTCTCGAACGTCGCGCAGGAGACCCTGCTGGCGGCCGTGCTGGCAGCCGGGTTTGCGCTCGAGGGCCGATCAGGCCGGCGCGGGGACGCCGGCCAGGTCGAGTAGCCCCTGCAGCAGCACGCGGCCGTCGGTCGAGCCCACCAGGTGCTCCACAGCGTGCTCGGGGTGCGGCATCAGCGCCGCCACGTTGCCCTCGGCGTTGGTCACGCAGGCCACCGAGCCGACCGAGCCGTTGGGGTTTTCGCGGTAGCGCAGCAGCACCTGGCCGCGGGCCTCCAGCTCCGCCACCTGCGCCGCGTCGGCGAACCAGCAGCCGTCGTGGTGCTTCATCGGGATCGTCAGCTCGTCGCCCTGGGAGCAGCCCGGCAGCCAGGGCGACTCGCGCTCGACCGCGAGCGCCACGTCGTGGCACCGGAACTTGAGGCTGGCGTTCGGCCGCAGCACGCCCGGCACCAGGCCGGCCTCGGTCAGCACCTGGAAGCCGTTGCAGATGCCCAGCACCGGCCGGCCGGCGGCGGCGTGGGCACGCACGCCCCCCATCACCGGAGACAGCGAGGCCAGGGCGCCCGGCCGCAGGTAGTCGCCGTAGCTGAAACCGCCGGGGATGATCACGGCGTCCACGCCGCCCAGGTCGGGATCGGCGTGCCACAGCCGCGCCGGCTCCGCGCCCATCAGCGCGACCGCGTGCATCGCATCGCGGTCGTCGCAGGCCCCGGGGTAGCTGACCACGCCCACCCTCATCCCGCCACCTCGACCTGGTACTGCTCGATCAGCGGGTTCGACAGCACCTTGCCGGCGATCTCGTCGGCGATCCGCCGCGCGCCCGCGACGTCGTCGGCATCCACGTCGAGGTCGAACACCTTGCCGGCGCGCACGCCGGCGGCCGGATACCCGAGGCCGGCCAGCGAGCGGCGAACGGCCTCGCCCTGGGGGTCGAGGATGCCGTCGCGGGGACGGACGAGCACGGTCACTTTCATGGCGGGGGCACTCCGTTTCGTCGCAGGTAGTCGCTGAAGGGCTCTCCGGTGAGGCGCTCGTAAGCGTCGACGTAGCGCGCGCGGGTGCCGGCGACGATCTCGCCGGGCAGCTCCGGCCCGGGCGCCTGCTTGTCCCAGTCCAGGCCCTCCAGCCAATCGCGCAGGAACTGCTTGTCGAACGCGGCCTGAGGGCGGCCGGGCTCGTAGTCGTCGGCCGGCCAGAAGCGGGAGGAGTCGGGCGTCAGCACCTCGTCGCCCAGCACCAGCTCCGCGCCGGCGTCGAGGCCGAACTCGAACTTCGTATCGGCGATGATCAGCCCCCGTTCCAGCGCGTGGACGGCGGCGTGCTGGTAGATGTCGATCGACAGTTGCTCGACCCGATCGAACAGCTCGTCGTCGCCGACCAGGCTGCGGGCGGCAGCGGCGTCGATGTTGATGTCGTGGCCGCTCTCGGCCTTGGTGGCGGGCGTGAAGATCGGCCGCGGCAGCCGGGCCGACTGGCGCAGCCCGGGCGGCAGCCGGTGCCCGCAGATCTCGCCGGTGGCCTGGTAGTCCTTCCAGCTCGACCCGGCCAGGTAGCCGCGCACCACGCACTCGATCGGCAGCATCCGCAGTCGCCGCACCAGCATCGAGCGGCCGGCCAGATCCGGCTCGCCCGCCGCCTGCGCCGGGAAGTCCGATCGGTCGATCGAGATCAGGTGGTTCGGCACCAGCTCGGCGGTGCGGTCGAACCAGAACTTCGAGAGCCCCGTCAGCACCCGGCCCTTGTCGGGGATGGCGGTCGGCATGATCACGTCGAACGCGCTGATCCGGTCGGAGGTGACCATCAGCAGGGTGTCGCCGAAACTGTAGATCTCGCGCACCTTGCCGCTCGCCTCGTGCAGGCCGGCCAGCACGTCAGACACGCTCCACCTCCAGCGGGTCGAGCGTGCGGTCGAAGATCGCGTCGACGTGGCGCAGGAAGCTCTCCAGGTCGAACACCCGGTCGAGCGCAGCCGCGTCCACGAGTGCCATCGCGTCGGGATCGGCCTCCAGCAGCCCCCGGAACGAGGTCTCTTCGTCCCAGGCGCGGAGCGCGTTTCGCTGCACGATCTCGTAGGCCGCCTCGCGGGAGGCACCCGCCTCAACCAGCGCCAGCAGCGCCCGGCCCGAGAACACGAGCCCGTGCGAGGCCTCGAGGTTCCGCAGCATCCGCTCCGGGTCGACGGCCAGGCCCTCGGCCAGCCAGACGACGCGATCGAGCATGTAGTCGAGGGCAATCGTGGAGTCGGGCAGCACCACCCGCTCGGCGGAGGAGTGCGAGATGTCGCGCTCGTGCCAGAGCACCACGTTCTCAAGGCCGACAACGGCGTTGCCGCGCAGCACGCGGGCCAGCCCGGAGACGCGTTCGCACACGATCGGATTCTGCTTGTGCGGCATCGCCGACGAGCCCTTCTGGCCGCTGGCGAACGGCTCGAACGCCTCGCGCACCTCCGTGCGCTGCAGATGGCGGATCTCGGTCGCGAAGCGGTCGAGCGACGACCCGGCCTCGGCCAGGGCTGACAGGAGCCGGGCGTGACGGTCGCGCGGGATCACCTGCGTGGCCACCTCCTCGGCCTCGAGCTCCAGCCGGCCGAGGGCGAACGCCTCGACCCGTGGATCCGAGTTCGCGTAGGTGCCGACGGCGCCGGACAGCTTGCCGACGGCGACGCCGGCGAACGCCTCGGCCAGCCGCCGCCGCTGGCGCCTCAGCTCCATGGCGAAGCCCAGCAGCACCAGGCCGAACGTGGTGGGCTCGGCGTGCACGCCGTGGGTGCGCCCGATCATGGGCGTGTGGCGGAACTCCTCGGCACGCACGAGCAGGGCGCGCTCCGCCGCCGCCAGTCCGGCAACCAGGAGCTCGCCGGCGTCGCGCAGCTGCAGCGCCAGGGCCGTGTCGACGACATCCGACGAGGTCAGGCCGTAGTGAAACCAGCGCGCCTGCTCTCCCACCTGCTCGGCCACCGACTCGGTGAAGGCCAGCACGTCGTGGTGCGTGCGCCGTTCGATCTCGAGGACGCGCGGCACGTCCACGCGGGCCGACGCACGCACGGCGGCGACGGCCTCGGCGGGAACCACCCCGGCCTCGACCCACGCCTCCATGGCTGCGATCTCGACGTCCAGCCACCGCTGGAACTTGCGCTCGTCCGACCAGACGGCGCCCATCGCGGGGCGGGTATAGCGCTTGATCAAGGCAATTCGGAGTCTACCAACCGGCTCGGAGCGCTACGGCAGCAGCACCGACCCATCATCCCCCAGCCGCCAGTGCGGGTTGTGCGCGATCTCCCAGGGATGGCCGTCCGGGTCGATGAAGACGCCGGAGTAGCCGCCCCAGAAGGTGGGCGCACCCGGTCGCGCGATCGTGGCGCCGGCCGCCCCCGCCTGCTCGATCACCTCGTCCACCTCCTCCGGCGAGCGCACGTTCTGGGCCGGCGTGCACCCGCCCCAGCCGCCGCCGTCGACGACGCCGCTGTCGGCGGCCAGCTCGTCACGGCCCCACAGTGCCAGCACCGTTCCCGGGCACTGGAAGAACACGACACCCAGCGCGGGGTCGGTGTTGCTGTGCCAGCCCATCGCCTCGTAGAACCGCCGTGCACGCGCGAGGTCGGCGACGCCGAGCGTGATCAGGCTGAAGCGCTGCTCCATCGTCCCCTCCTCTATTCAGTCGCCGTCCAGCGGCCGTGCGGCGGCGCGGCGCCGCCCTGAGCCAGGATCTTGGCGGCGTAGATGGCGGCGTTGCGGGCGCCGTTGATGGCCATGCAGGCGACCGGCACCCCGTCGGGCATCTGCACGACCGACATCAGCGCATCCATGCCTCCCAGGTTGCCACGCTCGATCGGCACGCCGATCACGGGCAGCTCCGTGTAGCTGGCGATCACGCCGGGCAGCGCGGCGGCGCCGCCGGCGGCGGCGATCACAACGCGCACACCGCGCAGCATCGCGGTCGATGCGTACTCGGCCACCTCGCGCGGGTTCCGGTGCGCCGACAACACCCGCACCTCGAACGTGATGGCGCGCTCCAGCAGCTCGTTACAGGCCGCCTCGATCTGCTCCCGATCGGCCTCGTCGGGGATCACGATGCCGACCTGCGGCCCGTCCGCCTCGAGCTCCTCCCAGACCGGGTGCACCTCGGGCACCGGAGTGGGGGCGGGGCCTGCCGGCTGCTCAGACACGGACCGGCTCCCCGACATCGGTGCGCAGCTGCATACCCTCGAAGCTGATCAACCCGGCCGCCCGGTAGGCGAGTTCGCGCGCCTCGGCCAGGTCGGCGCCCACGGCGGACACGTTCAGCACGCGGCCGCCGGCGACCACCAGCCGGCCGCCCTCGATGGCCGTGCCGGCGTGGAACACGGTCGCGCCGGGCAGCCTCGCGGCCTGCTCGACCCCGGTGATCTCCGCCCCCTGCTCGGGCGCATCCGGGTACCCGCTCGCCGCCAGCACGATCGAGGCACACGCGTCGCCGGACACGCCCAGCGACGCGCGGTGAAGCGTCCCCTCGGCACAGCGGAGCAACGCATCCAGCAGATCCCCGTCCAGCCGCGGCACCAGCGCCTGCGTCTCGGGGTCGCCCCAGCGCGCGTTGAACTCGAGCACGCTGGGACCGTGGTCGGTCAGCATCAGGCCCGCGTACAGGCAGCCCCGGAACACGATGCCGCGACGGGCCAGCTCGGCGATCACGGGGCGGTGCACGGTGGCCACCAGCTCGTCCACGGTGGACGGATCGAGTCCCGGCACCGGCGAGATGCAGCCCATGCCGCCGGTGTTTGGGCCGCGGTCGCCGTCGAGCGCGCGCTTGTAGTCACGCGCCGGCGCCAGCGGCAGCACGGTCTCGCCGTCGCACAGCGCCAGCATCGACACCTCTGCGCCCTCCAGCCGCTCCTCGATCAGCACCCGCTCGCCGGCGCCGCCGAAGCGGCGGTCGACCAGGCAGGCCCGAACGGCGTCGTTGGCCTCGGCCACCGAGCTGCACACGAACACGCCCTTGCCCGCGGCCAGGCCGTCGGCCTTGATCACGACATTGCCGTCGGCCTCTGCGATGGCGAGGTGCGCGGCCGCGGGCGTATCGCAGATCGAGAAGCCGGCGGTGGGCACGCCGGCGGCGGCCATCACCTCCTTGGCGAACGCCTTCGAGCCTTCGATCAGGGCGGCCGCCGCGACGGGGCCGAAGCAGGCGATGCCGGCCGCGTCGACGCGGTCGGCCAGGCCGGCAACCAGCGGCGCCTCCGGGCCGACCACCACCAGGTCGGCGGCCAGCTCGAGGGCCAGGTCGGTCAACGCCAGCAGATCGTCGGCGGGCACGTCATGGCAGGTGGCGACGGCGGCGATGCCGGGGTTTCCGGGAGCCGCATGCAGCTCGCTGAGGCTGGGCGAGCGGGCGAGGCCCCAGGCGAGCGCGTGCTCACGGCCCCCGGATCCGATCAGAAGGACGCGCATATGCCGTGCCGAGTCTACTGTCTGCGGCCGGCCAATGGACACCGCACTCAGTCCCCCTCGGCAGGGCCGTGGACGAGTCCGAGCCGGCGCGCCGCCCACGCAGCGGTGGTGGCCTGCACGAGCAGCGTCGTGACCACGGCCAGCGCGACCATACTTGCGATCAGCTGGGCGTGGGGCACGCCGGTCTGGAGCAGGATGCCGGCCAGGGCGGCCGGCACAACACCGGTCTCCCGGGTCCAGCACAGGAACAGACGCTCGTTCGGCGTCCAAGCCGCACGCCGGTCACGGAACGTGCACAGGAACACGGTGACCGGCCGCGCGACCAGGATGAACACGGCCAGAACGAGGAGGCCCGAACCGGCGTTATCCCGGATCTCCGACAACGGAAGGTTTGCGCCGAGCGTGATGAAGACGAGCATCGTGATGACGTCTGCGAGGCTGCCGACGAAGCTCTCGAGATCGTGCTGGTGGCGGGCATGCATGCCCAGCCCGAACAACTCCATGTTGCCGACGATGAGCCCGGCCACGAACGCGCCCAGATAGCCGCTGCCGTCGATCGTCTCGAGCGAGAAGTAGCCCGCCGTCACGGCAACCAGCGCCGCGATGGCGGGAGATTCGCGCCAGATCCCGGCACGCCGGCTCGACACGGACACGGCCAGCACGAATCCCACCGCCACTCCAACCGCGGTGCTGGCGGCCAGGCTGCGGACGAAGTTAGCGATCTCCGTCGTGTATGAGGCGTGCCCGCTGACAACCACGCCGGCGACGGCCAGGGCGAAGATGGCGCCGGTGGGGTCGTTGAACGCCGACTCGGCAATCACGGTCTGCGACACCTTGGATCGCACGTTCATGCGTGAGAACAGGGGGATCAGGATCGCCGGATCGGTGGGGGCAAGCACCGCGCCCATCAACAACGCAGCGTCCGCCGGCAACCCGAACACAACCGACGCAGCGACCCCGGTGATGGCGGCGGTCAACAGTACCCCTGGCAGCACTAACATCGCGAGGCTGGTGCTGACCTTGCGCAGCACGTGCAGCGACAGTCCGAGCCCGCCGTAGAAGAGGATAAAGGCGACGCCGACGGTGAGGATCAGCTCGGTGCCGAGCGACGCAACGGGAACATCGGCGACGTCGAGCGCGGACGGGCCAATTGCGATCCCCAGGGCCACCATGATCACGATCTCGGGGATGGCGAGCAGGTCGCCGAGCAATCTTGCCACCAGGCCACAGGCAAGGATCAGCGACAGCGTCAGCGTGACGTCCTGTGGCGAGACGTCGGCCAGAACCGCCAGGTTCACAGCGATCCGACCGGCTGGTCGCCGCCGTCGTCTTCAGCTGCGACACTGCGCTCGGCCAGCCGCGCCAGATCATTCGCCGTAACCAGCAGGATCAGCACGAACAGCCCGGCCACCAGCGCAGCGATCACCATCAGCCGTTGGATCTCCCGACGGGCCCCGACGAACAGGTCGTTCTCGTGGGCGGAGCGCTGTGCCTCGAACGTGGCCAACTGGTCGGAGGCACGCGCGGCACGCTGAAAGTTCCGGATCTCGGGCCCCAACAGGATGTTGCGCACCCGCTGAACACGCCCCGCTTGTACCGCAGCGAACGCATCGTCATCGAGGCGCATGAAGTCGTTGAACGCGGCCCGGATACGGGCCAGTTGAAGCCGCTCAGCCGGCGACCTCAAACGCTCTCTCGCCCGCGCGTCGTCGCTGCGAAACGCGGCCACTGACCGCAGAAAGATCGGCCTGCTGACTCCGTTGTCGTATCCGTATGCAGTCTGCCAGCCGTTCAGGTCGGTGATGTCGTACTTCAATGCGAGCGCGAGCGAGCGATCGTCCGCTGCTCCCCGCGCGGCCCCGAAGTGTTCGTCGAGACGGTTCATGCCCCAGAAGCCGAGCCCGACGACCAGCGCCAGCCCCGCCATGGTGACCACCATGGCGCCGTAGAGCTTCGTGCGGATCGTCATCGCGCGATTCTACGCTTCGGGTGCCACGTGGCGACCGCCTGCGCCCTGCCCGGTCGGCTTGACCTTTGCCTGTCCATCCCGGAGGATCCCGGCATGGCGGTGCTGATGTATTTCCAGTCGACACGTGGCGCGGTACCCCCGATCCTGTGGCTCGCCCTCCTTGTGGTACTGTATTTGGCCGTGATCGAGCTGCGGCCACTGGACACGCCGCGCCGGACGAAGGTGTGGTGGTTTAGCTTGGTACTGCTCACCCACGTCTTCGGATACATCGTGTTGCGCGCATGGGTGTTCTTCCGGCGACGGTTCGGTCCGGCGTGAGCGGGGTCGTGCGGCGCCGGCGCGGGTTCGGAACCCGGGTGCAGCCGCGGTTCCTCCTGCTCTTGCTGATTCTCCCGGTGGCCTTCATAGCGGACCGCGCTGCTTCGCACGCGGCCCCGATCACCCAGCAGCGGGCCACCGAGATCGCGCGCGCCCAGATCGACTACAAGACCGATGGAACCAACATCAGGTTCGTCCGCCGCGGGCTTCCGCCCAAGCCCTACTGGGCGGTGTCGTTGTGGCAGCAGACCGCGACCGGCGAACGCACGAACGTGACCGTCGTCCTGATCGACGCCGGAGATGGATCGGTGCAGCAGGTCAGCCGCGATGTCGACCCCTGAACGAGCGGCTTCCATTTGTCCCGGCGCTGCGGTAGGGTCGGCCCATTCCCGGGCCGACTCGCCCCGGTGATTCAGATCACGCCAGTGTGAAAGGTGGTGGTGACTCGATGACGTCCCTGTCAGGAGCGCCGATGCGCGGAGGTCACGCGCTTGGGGAAGGTGACGCCTGATGCATGTCATCCTTGCTCTGCCGATGCTGGCAGACAACCTCCAGTCGCTGAGCGACAAGGTCACGCTCGACAGCCAGGTCCTTGGCGAGAGCTTCTACTTCTTCACGGTCGTGGCCATGTGGCTGATCCACGTCGGCTTCATGTCCTACGAAGCCGGCGCGGCCAGACGCAAGAACGTGATGTCGACCGCGATCAAGAACATCCTCACGATCGCTGTGGTGACGCCCACGTTCCTGTACTTCGGCTGGTGGATCTACGGCTGCATGGAAACCGGGCTGATCCCGCAGGGGCCGGACAGTACTCAGGCCGGTCTGCAGTTCTGCGCAACCACGTACCCGTGGTCGGCGAACTTCGGGCCGAACCTGAACGACCACATCAGCGCCGTGTTCTGGGGCGCGTTCCTGCTGTTCTCCTGGACGACAGGTTCGATCCTCTCGGGCGCCATCATCGAGCGCGCACGCGTTTCGGCGTACCTGGTGTTGACGGTACTGCTCGGCTCCGTGGTCTGGATCTTGGACGCCGCCTGGGGCTGGAGTGCCGGCGGCTGGCTGACCACCGGCTTCGGCTTCCATGACTCGATCGCGTCGTCGGTCGTGCACGGCGTCGCCGGCGCATTCGCCTTGGGCGTGCTGTTCCAGCTCGGGCCGCGGATCGGCAAGTATGACCGTGCGGGCCTGGCCAGAACATTCAAGCCCCACAATCTGCATCTCACACTGATGGGGCTGATGCTGATCTTCACCGGGTTCTATGGCTTCTATGCCGCCTGCCTGGTGATCACCTCGACGTCGTTCCCCGGGTGGCTCAACATTTACCTGTCACCGACGACGCTGGGATCGATCTTCTTCGCGATTACGATCGGATTCGCCGGCGGCTTCACCGGCGGCTACTTCGCCAGCAAGGGTGATCCCTTCTGGACGCTGTCCGGCGGCCTCGCCGGCGTGATCACGGTGTCCGCCGGGGCGGACGTGTATGCACCGTCGCTCGACTACCTGCTCTCCATCTTCGGCGGCGGCACGGCCGTCTTCGTCGGAAACTTCATCGAGCGGAAGATGCGCGTCGACGACGCGGTGGGAGCGGTGGCCGTCCACGGCTACTCCGGATTCCTGGGGATCGTGATGGTGGGAATATTTGCCACCGGCTACCCGACGGGGATCAACAACGTTCCCTCCTCGTTCGGCGGTCAGATGATGGGGCTGATGACCTTCCTGCCGCTCGGGTTCTTCGGCGGATACATTCCGGCGTGGTTGCTGAAGAAGGCCGGACTGCTGCGGGTACCGCTGGAGGTTGAACTGGAGGGGCTCGACATCGCCGAGTACGGAACCGACTTCTATCCCGAGTTCGAGAAGCCGCCCGAGCCGATCGTGCTTCCCTCGGGTGAAGAAGTCGACTCTGCGCCGGTGCTGCTCGAGGCGTACCAGCAGGTACAAGCGAGGAATGCGCCATGACGACACTCGCATTCAGCATTCTTCTCCAGATCGCCGTCGTCGGCGGCTTGTTCCTGTGGGGATTCCGCAAGGATCGCCGGTTGCGGCGGTTACACCCCGAGAGGTATCTGAGGGAGGAAACGCATGGGAATCGATAGCGCTCCCAGCTGCATCCAGCATGGCGTGCCTGCGGCGGACGGCACGATCAAACCGTACGAGCACTGCTCGGCGTTCTTCACATACGCGTCCACCAAGACGTTTGGCGCGTCCGACAACTCGGTCTGGATCGGCGCCAGCAACGGCACGATCCTGCTTGTGGCGCTGGGGTTCATCGTCTGCATCGCCGCCATCGTCGCGTGGGTGATCACCGAGGACGGCAAGTTGTCCGCCCAGGCGGCCAGGTTGCGGGCTCGCCGTGTCGTTCCAGTCGGGCCGGCCGGCCACGCTGACGACCGCATCACGGATACGCCGTCTTAGGAGGAGATCCCGTTGGCCGACAAACATCCAGAGTTCCCCCCTATGCAAACTCACCGCAAAGAGTTCGAGTATGCGGTGATCGCGATCTGCCTGATCTGCATTGTGATCGTGCTCTTCGTGACCCAGGCGACCCACTGGGGCAACCAGTAGCCTGAGTGCTGCCAGCCGGGCGACCCCGAACACGACGGTGGGGTCGCCCGGCTGATCGCCTCGACGGAGCGTGCGCCAGGCAGCCTGAAGATCGGCAATACTGCCGCCGTGCCGCCCGCCCTCGACTCGCTCTCACCGGCCGACCTGCTGCGCGAGCGGCTGATCAGCTCGATCGACCTGTCCCGCGACGGCGAGCGGATCGCCTACAGCGAGCGCACCGTGGTCGGCGGCAAGGACCGTTCCAGCCTGTGGATCGTGCCGTTCGGCAGCGGCCGGCCGCGGCGGCTCACACACGGTGCCTGGAGCGACTCCGCGCCGCGCTTCTCGCCCGACGGCCGCTCGCTGGCATTCCTCTCCGACCGCGAAAGGGCCGGGGTGTCACAGCTGCTGGTGCTGCCGCTCGACGGCGGTGACCCGAAGCCGCTGACGTCCTTTGAGCGGGGCGTGACCGAGGCGGAGTGGATGCCGGACGGCCGCTCGCTGGCGGTGGTGGCGACCGACGACGACTCATACGACCTGCACGGCGAGCGCAAGGGCGACGAGACAGCGACCGTGCGCGTCCTGCGCCACGTGGACTGGCGGATGGACGGCGACGGCCTGCTCGACCACCGCCGTCACGTCCACGTGGTCACCCTCGGCGGCCGCTCGCGGCGGCTGACCAGGGGCCCGTGGTCGGCGTATCACGTGCGCCCCCATCCCGGCGGCAAGTCGATCGGCTTCATCGCCGACCGTGGCGGCGACGAGATCCGTCCTGATTCGCAGGTGCACACCGTCGAGGTCAAGAGCGGCCGCATCCGGCAGCGGTCGAAGCTGCCCGGCGAGGTGATGCGCTTCTCGTTCGACCCGGACGGCACGCCGATCTGCGTGGCGTACGACCGCAACCCGCCCAAGGACGAGGACCCGAACGCTGGTATGGAGCGTGGCCGGTGACGGCTCCGGCCGGCTGCTGACCGAGGGCATGGAGAACTTTGCCGGCAAGCAGGGCACCGGCGACGAGCGGCTGACCGTGATCCCGGACGCGGGCCGCGACGTGCCCTGCCGGGTCACCGACGAGGGGCTGGTGCAGCTGGTCGACCCCGAGCTGAACCCGACCGCCTATCAGCTGACCGGGGCCGGCGAGCGGGTGGCGGCGCTGATGTCGCTGAACGACTACGACGGCGCCGACGTGTACGCGCTGGAGCCGGGACGCGAGCCGCGGCGGCGGACAGCGGCCGGCGACGCCTGGCTGGCCGGCCGGGCGCGCCCCGAGATGCAGGAGCTGATCGTGAGGGGCCCCGCCGGGCCGATCCGCACGTTCGTCCTATCGCCGGCCGGCGCGAGGAACCGGCCGATGCCGACCATCCTGCACATCCACGGCGGCCCCACCTGGGCATGGCCCTATGCGGCCGACGCCACCGACCACATGCTGGTGGGCGCCGGCTACCGGGTGGCGCGACCGAACATCCGGGGATCGTGGGACCAGGGGCGCGAGTGGATCGCGGCACTGGACGGGGCCTGGGGAGACGTGGACGACGCCGACTGCCACGCCGTGCTCGACCAGCTGGTCAAGGCCGGCCTGGCGGACCCCAAGCGGCTGGGCTGCTACGGGAACAGCTACGGCGGGTTCATGGTCAACTGGCTGGTCGGCACGAGCGACCGGTTCGCCGCGGCGGTCTCGTCGAACGGCGTCACCAACCAGATCTCGGCCTACGGGAACTGCGACGTCGGCTACATCTACAACCCTCAGGAGGGCCTGGGTGAGCCGCTCACGCCCGAGGGCGTCGAGTCGCTCTGGCGTCAGTCGCCGCTGCGGCACGTGTCGAACGTGCACACGCCGCTGATGATCCTGCAGGGCGAGAGCGACCTGCGCTGCCCGCCGGCCGACAATGAGCAGTTCTTCATAGCCCTGCGCCGGCTGGGCCGGGAGGTCGAGTACGTGCTGTACCCCGACAGCGACCACTCGATGGCCTCGAGCGCACGACCCGACCGCCGCGTCGACCGCATGGAGCGGATCGTGAAGTGGTTCGGGAAGCACCTGTAGCGCCCGTGCTTGCACGGCAGGGTCAGGCTGAAGCCAGACCCTTGACGCGATGCTCGCGCGATAGCCGGCGCGGCCGGCGAACGCGACTGCCAACGCGCCCTACACGTGCGCGTATGCCGTGACGGCGCGCTCACGCGCTCGCGTGGCCTTCGCCAGCGCCGGGCGCATGCGCTCCAGGTGCGCCTCGGCCACGGCGTGGCGCGACAGCATGCTCATGTTCATCTGCGCCAGCGTGGCCGCCGAGCGCGCCGCCGCCTCGGCCAGCAGCGAACCGGCCAGGGCGTCGCCCTCCAGGTTCCTGTTGCCCGTCTCGGCGACATCCGCCGCCAGGGTCGCCACCTCCGAGGCAAGCTCCAGCACCTGCATCGGCACCGCGATCGCGCCGGACACCGCCTCGTCCAGGTGCGCCGTTCGCTGGTCGCCCTTCTCCATCCGCAGCGCCTCCAGCACGACGCCGTAGGCGCGGCCGTCTGCGTAGGCCAGCCCCGACGCCTGCCCGCGGATCACGTGGGCGCGGTCGCGCACCTCCTCCAGCCCCTGCGCCGAGGCGAACGAGGTCGCCATCTCGACCAGCGCCGCCGCCATCGCACAGGTCAGAGCCGCGGCAGCCCCGCCCCCCGGTGCGGGGGTGCGGGCGGCCAGCTCGTCGAGCAGCTGCGCGACGCTTGCGCTCAGATACGGGTCGTCCCTGTGATCGCTAGAAGAGTCCGACCGTCTTCCCATCCTCGTCGATGTCCACGTTGAAGCCGGCCGGGGTCTTGCCGAGGCCCGGCATCTGCATGATGTCGCCGCACAGCGCGGTCAGGAACCCGGCGCCGGTGTAGGGCCGGATGTCGCGCACCGGGATGCGGAATCCGGTCGGCGCGTTCGCCAGGGCCGGATCGGCCGAGAGCGACAGGTGTGTCTTGGCCATGCAGATCGACAGCCCGGTCAGCCCGTCGCGCGTGAACTGTTCGATCTTCTGCCGCGCGGCCGGCAGGAAGTCGACGCCTTCCGCCCGGTAGATGCGCTTCGCGATCTTCTCGATCTTGACGTCGATCGGGTCGGAGTCCTCATACATGAAGTTGAAGGTGTTCGGCTGGTCGCAGGCATCGGCCACGGCCTCGGCCATCTCGGCCGCGCCCGCGCCGCCCTTGGAGAAGCCCTCGTTCAGCACCGCCGCGTGGGCTCCGTGATCGAGCGCCAGCTTCTGCACCAGCGCGACCTCCTCGTCGGTGTCGCCGGGGAAGCGGTTGGCGGCCACCACGCAGGGCACGCCGAACTCCCTGGCGTTGAGGATATGGCGGGCCATGTTCGCCGAGCCTTCCTCGATCGCGCGCAGGTTGTCGGCCGCCGAGTTGCGGGGGTCGTCCTCCAGGCCGGCGTGGTGCTTGAGCGCCTTGGCGGTGGCGACGATCACGACCGCGTTGGGCCCGAAACCGCCCGCGCGGCAGACGATGTCCATGAACTTCTCCATGCCGAGGTCGCTGCCGAAGCCGGCCTCGGTCACCAGGTAATCGCCCAGCTTGCGGCCGGCCAGGTCGGCCACCACCGAGCTGTTGCCGTGGGCGATGTTGCCGAACGGCCCGATGTGCATGAAGCAGGGCTGGCCCTCCAGCGTCTGGATCAGGTTCGGCTTCAGCGCGTCCTTGAGCAGCACGGTCATGGCGCCCGCGCAGCCCATCTGCTCGGCCGTGATCGGTGCCCCCTCGACGTCGTAGGCGACCGTGATCGAGCCGATCCGCTTACGCAGATCCTGCAGCGAGGTGGCCATGCCCATGATCGCCATCACCTCGCTGGCGGCCACGATGTCGAAGCCGGTCTCACGCGGGATGCCGTGGGTGGGGCCGCCCAGGCCGGTGATGATGTTGCGCAGGTGGCGGTCGTTCATGTCGACCGCCCGGCGCCAGCTGACGCGGAACGGGTCGATCTTGAGATCGTTGCCGTAGAAGATGTGGCGGTCGACGAACGCCGCCAGCATGTTGTTGGCCGCGGCGATCGCGTGGAAGTCGCCGGTGAAGTGGAGGTTCAGATCCTCCATCGGCACCACCTGGGTGAGGCCGCCGCCGGCGGCGCCGCCCTTGATGCCGAAGATCGGGCCCAGCGAGGGCTCGCGCAGGCACAGGATCGGGCGCTTGCCGATCGCGCCCAGGCCCTGCGTCAGCGAGACCGAGGTGGTGGTCTTGCCCTCCCCGGCCTTGGTGGGGGTGATCGCCGAGACGCATACGACCTTCGCATCGGCAGCACCCGAGAGGCGGTCGATCACGCTGAGGTCGATCTTGCCCTTGTACTTGCCGTACAGATCGACCTCGTCCTCCTCCAGGCCCATCTCCGTGGCGACGTCCATGATCGGCCGCAGGACGGCTTCCTGGGCGATCTCGAGGCTGCTCTTCACCTTTGCTCCTTTGCTGATGTCAGTGCGAGACCGCGGCCGCGCCGCGCTCCGACACAAGATCGTTCTCGTAGAACCGGGCCCACCGGAACGGCTGGATCAGCTCGGGCGTCTTGCCCGAGCCGACCAGATCGGCGATGGTGCACCCGACGATCGGCGAAGCCTTGAACCCGTACGTGCCCCATCCGGCGTCGATGATGAAGCCCTCCACCTCGGTCAATCCCATGATCGGCGAGTAGTCGGGCGAGACGTCGCAGTAGCCGGTCCACTGCCGCAGGATCTTGGCGTGGCCGAGCATCGGCAACAGCTCGATCATGTGCATCGCCAGGTCCTCGATGAACCGGAAGGTGCTGGTGTTGGAGTAGCCCGAGTAGGGCTCGATCTCCGATCCCATCACGAACTCGCCGCGGTCGGACTGGCTGATGTAGATGTGCAGCGTGCCGGACACGATGATCTTGTCCAGCAGCGGCTTCACCGGCTCGGTCACGCACGCCTGCAGGATGTGCGTCGTCAGCGGCAGCGGCACCCCGACCAGGTCGCAGACGAGCGTGCTCCAGCCGGCGACGCACGAGATCACGGTGTCGCAGTGAATCGTGCCGCGGTTGGTCTCGACCCCCGTCACCTTGCCGTTCTCGACGTTGACGCCGGTGACGTCGGTGTACTGGTGGATCTCGACGCCCATCTTGTCGGCCTCCTTGCCGTAGCCCCAGACCACCGCGTCGTGGCGGATGACGCCGCCGGGCGGGTGGTAGAGCGCGGCCAGGATCGGGAAGGTGGGATGGTCGCTGATGTCCAGCTGCGGGCACAGGTCCTTGATCTCGTCGGGGTACACGACCCGCGAGTCGACGCCCACCAGCCGGTTCACCTCGGCCCGCTCCATCATCGTGTTCACCGAGCGGTCGGAGTGGGCCAGCGTCAGGTGCCCGTGCTGGGAGAACAGCATGTTGAAGTTGAGGTCCTGCGAGAGCGTCTCGTACAGCTTCACGCTGGCCTCGTAGAACCGGGCTCCCTCGGGCGTCAGGTAGTTGGAGCGGATGATGGTGGTGTTGCGACCGGAGGCGCCCGCGCCCATGTAGCTGCGGTCGAGCACGGCGATCTTCTTGATGCCGTGGCGCTTGGCCAGGTAGTAGGCCGTGGCCAGGCCGTGCGCGCCGGCGCCGATGATGACGACGTCGTAGCTCGACTTGAGGTCGTGGTCGCGGAAGTAGCGGTGCTTGCGGAGCAGGCCGATCATGCCGCCACCTCGCTGCGCAGGACGGCCGTGGCCGACACCGGGGTGATGCCGAGCATCGCTCCCGCGTCGAGCAGCGACTCCCACATGTACTCCCCGAACTCCCAGCCGCACAGCACCCAGAAGCGATCGTCGTCGTTCAGGATGATCGACCCGCAGCGCATCACCGAGCCGGCCATGCAGGCGCCGGCCGGGAACCGGTGCGGCCGCACGTCCAGCGACGACGAGCGCATGAACACGTCGCGCACCCGCTCGCCGCCGAGCATCACGCCCGCCCAGCCGCAGGTCATGTCGGTGGCGCAGATCGCCTCCGACTCGGATGCGATGCGCGTGCGCAGCTGCTCGACCCGCGAGAACGGGCACAGCACGACGGCGTGGGACGGAGACAGACGCAGCGTCCAGACGCCGTCCACGTAGCTGGCCGTGCCCAGCTCCAGCCCGGCGCTGAGCCGGTCGATCTCGGCGTGAGGGCCGCGCACGTCGATCTTGCCGTGGTGGGAGATGTCGGCCGCCCATGCGGGGGCGCCGCCGTTCGGCGGGTAGTCGGCCACCCGCCAGCCATCGCGGTCATCGAACTCGGCGCCCGCCGCGCGGTGGTTTCGCTCCATCGGCGTGCGCAGAACGGCACCCTCGGCCGCCGCCGGCGACAGGAATGCAAACGGATCGGCAACGGTGCTCACGAGCGCAACCTCTCTCCATCGGGGTCGTAGAACGCCTTGTGCGTGACTGTGGCCGGGATCGTCGACCCCTTCGGGTCGGAGATGCGGATGGCGGTGCCCTCCTCGGACTGCTCGACCGGCAGCCAGGCGATGCCGATCGCCTTGCCCAGCCGGCGCGAGAAGCGGGAGCTGGTGATGCGCCCGGCCGGCTGGCCGTCCGCACCCACCACCTGCGTGCCCTCGATCGGCACGCCGCCGTTCTGGGCCTCCCAGCCGACCAGCGTCAGCCGGTTGCCGCGGCGCTTGTACCACTCGATCGCGTAGCGGCCGATCCAGTCGGACTCCTTGTCCAGCTTCACGATCCAGGGCATCCCCGCCTCGAGCGGGTTGGACTCGGCGTTCGTGTCCTGACCGACGATGATGTGCATCTTTTCGAGCCGCAGCACCCGCTGAGGCTCCAGGCCGAACGGCTTCACGGCGTGCGGCCGGCCGGCCTCCATCAGCTGCTCCCAGAGGTGCTCGCCGGCCGCGGCGGGCAGGTGCAGCTCGTAGCCGAGCTCGCCCACGAATCCGATCCGCAGCACCAGGCAGGGGACACCCGCGATCTGGGCGTGCCCGGCGCCCAGGTACGGGAAGGCCTCGTTCGAGAGGTCGAAGTCGGTCAGCGTGGACAGCGCCGTCCGCGCGTGCGGGCCGGCCAGGTTGAAGGCGGCGATCGTCGAGGTGACGTTGACGATCTCGCAGTCCATCTTCCAGACGGCATTCCACCAGGTGAACCACTGCTCCATGCCGCCGGCGCCCGACGACGTGGTGGTCACGTAGTACTCCTGCTCCGACAGCCGGGCCACGGTGCCGTCGTCGATGATCGAGCCGTCGTCGCCGCAGACGATGCCGTAGCGGACGCGGGCCAGCTTCATGTCGCCGAACCGGTTCGGGTAAAGCCGCTCCAGGAAGGCGGCGGCGTCGGGCCCCCGCACGATCAGCTTGCCCAGCGTGGAGACGTCGATTAGGCCCAGCGACTCGTGCACGGCGTCCACCTCGCTGTCGCCGTCGCCGTAGTCGTAGGGGCGCTTCCAGTCGCCCGCCCACAGCATCTTGCCGCCGTGCTCGGCGTGCCAGTGGTGGGTGGACGTGCGCTTCACCGGCTCGTAGCCGCGGGCCGCCAGCAGCGAGAAGCTGGTGGGGTTGTGCGGCGGCCGCGAGGTGGTGACGCCGACCCGCTGGGAATCCGGGTCGAGGCCCAGCTGGTCGGCGATCACGAGACCGGAGTTGCGGTGGCACATGCGCCCCTGGCAGGGGCCCATGGTCACGGTCGTGTAGCGCTTGGACAGCTCCAGCGAGCTGAAGCCCTCGTCCAGCGACAGCGCGATGTCCTTGGTGGTGACGTCCTCGCAGAAGCAGACGACCTGCTTGCAGCCGGTCTTCGGCGCCTGCGCCGGCACCGCCCCGGCGGCCGCGGCCGATCCGGCCGCCGCACCTACCACGCGCATGCCCTGGGGCAGCGCGTCGGGCACGTAGCGGCGCTGGTCGCGGTCGTAGCGGATGCCGCCGCCGCCCTGGCTGACGAGCGCCGTCTGGCCGACGCTGCCGCCGGACATGACCAGCAGGTCGCAGGCCAGGGTGCGGTGCTCGCCGTCGCGCGTCACGACCACGCCGGTGACCGCCTTTGAGCCCTTCGCCTGCCACGGCTGGTAGCCGGCCAGGTACTCGATGCCGGCATCCTCGATGGCGCTGCCGTCCGCGTCGCGCCGCGAGTCGGCCACGGCCAGCACGTTCACGCCGCCGTCGGCCAGGTCGAGCGCGGCCGCGAGGCCCTCATCGCTCGACGTCAGCACCACGGCCTGCTCCCACGGCATCAGCCGGAACTGGTTGACCAGCCGCCGTGCTCCGCTGGCCAGCATCACGCCCGGCAGGTCGTTGTTGCCGAACACCAGCGGCTGCTCGATCGAGCCGGTGGCGATCACCAGCTCGGCCGGGCGGAAGCGGTGCATCGTGCGGCCCTGGTACACGGGCACCAGCAGCCCCTCATAGACGCCGCCGGCGTAGGCCGGCTGCAGGATCTCGACGCCGGCGACGTTCACTCGCTCGATCAGCGCCGTCAGGCGTCCGTTGCTGCGGGGTCCGCCCCAGGCCAGCTGTCCACCCAGAGCAAGGCCCTCCTCGACCAGCGCCACGTGCCTGCCCTGCTCGGCCGCCTCGGCGGCCGCCTCCAGCCCGGCCTCGCCGCCGCCGATCACCAGCACGTCGACGTGGCGGTGCACCTTGTCGAAGCGCTCGGTGCGGCGATGGTCGGGATCGATCTTGCCGAGGCCGGCGGCGTTGCGCAGGATCTTCTCGTAGAGCGGCCAGGCCCGGCGCGGGTGGATGAAGGTCTTGTAGTAGAAGCCGACCTGCATACCGAAGCTGGGCGTGAGCCGGCCCACCAGGTGCAGGAAGTCGCGCTGCAGCGAGGGCCACGCGTTCAGGTGCTTCACGTCCATGCCCTGCTCGACCGGCGTCATGCAGGCGCGCGCGGTCGGCTGCCCGTCCACCTCGACCAGGCAGTTCGGACACTGGCCGGAGCAGCACATCAGGCCGCGCGGGCGGTGGTACTTGAAGGACCGCGAGAACACGCGTGTGCCGGCGGCGTAGAGGGCCGAGGCGATGGTGTCGCCGGCGTAGCCGGTGACCGGGCGGCCCTCCCACTGGAAGGTCACCTCCTGCGAGCGGTCGATCAGCTCGCCCTGTCGTTGCGCCAGCCGCGGCTCAGCCACCGGCCCGCTCCCGGCTCGCGGCCAGCTCGCCCGGCCGCGCCGCCTGCAGCACCTCGTTGCGGGTGGTGTTGCGCTCGGCCTGGAACCACTCGCGGCAGCCGGAGGAGTGGAACCACCACTCGCGCTGGTCGCCGCCGGTGTTGGTGCGGAAGTAGAGGTAGTGGAACAGCGCCCGCTCGTCGTCGGACGTCGTGGCGCGATCGGTCACCTCGCCGCCGTACGCGTACTCGTCGACGGCGCGCGGACCGCAGTTGGGGCAGGAAAGAATGAAGGACATCAGGCTAGTGAGGTACTTTCTGCTCGGAGTGGCCGTTTGTGGTCTGAGCCGTCATGGCGCCCATGATCGCGTCGGCGAAGGACTCGGGTCGGAAGGCGAAGTCGGTGCCCACCAGCGGGATGCCGGTGATGGCGGATGCCTCGATCGTCATGGCGCGCATGTCCTCGGGCTCGAGGTCGTGCACGTCGTTCTTGCCGCAGGCGCGCGCGAACATCTGCATCTCCTGCGTCATGGAGTTGAGGAAGCCGGCGACGTGATCGGCGGCCTCGTCCACCGGCAGGCGGGCGATCAGGTCCTCGTCCTGGGTGGTGATGCCGACCGGGCAGAGCCCGGTGTGGCAGTGGTGGCAGGCGCCGGGCTCGGTGCCCATGCGCTCGTAGTCCTCGATGTACACCGGCTTGTTGCAGCCCAGCGCGATCATCGCAGCGGTGCCGATCGAGACGGCGTCGGCGCCCAGGGCCAGCGCCTTGGCGGCGTCCACGCCGTTTCGGATGCCGCCCGAGATGATCAGGTTGACGACGCCCTCCAGCTCCATCTCACGCAGCGCTGCCACCGCCTCCACGAGCGCCGCCATGGTGGGGATGCCGGTGTGGTCCATCAGCGAATCAGGCGATGCGCCGGTGCCGCCCTCGAGGCCGTCCATCACGATCACGTCGGCGCCGGCCTTGCAGGCCAGCTTGACGTCGTCGGCCACGCGGCAGGCGCCGATCTTGATGTAGATCGGGATCGCGCCGTCGGTGGCCTCGCGCAGCTCCTCGATCTTGATCTGGAGGTCGTCCGGCCCCACGAAGTCGGGGTGCCGGCAGGGCGAGCGCTGGTCGACGCCGGGCGGCAGCGTGCGCGCCTCGGCGATGATCGGCGACACCTTCGCGCCCAGCAGCACGCCGCCGGTGCCCGGCTTCGCGCCCTGGCCGATCACGATCTCGGCCGCGTTGGCCATCCGCAGGTGGTGCGGGTCGAAGCCGTAGCGGCTGGGCAGCACCTGGTAGACCAGCTGGTCGGATGCCTCGCGCTCGAGGTCGAGCATGCCGCCGTCGCCGGTGGTGGTCGAGATGCCGACACGGGTGGCGGCGATGCCCAGCGCCTGCTTGGCGTTGCGCGAGAGCGCGCCGTAGCTCATGCCGGCGATCGTGATCGGCGTGGCCAGCCGGATCGGCTTGGCGCCGTGGCGGGCGCCGATCTCGACGCTGGTGTCGCAGGCCTCGCGGTAGCCCTCCAGCGGCACCCGTGAGAGCGTGCAGGGCACGAACGTCAGGTCCTGGAAGTGCGGGGTGCGGCGAGTGGTGCCGAGGCCGCGGTTGGTGTAGCGGCCCAGCTCGGCCTTGGTCTGGATGTCGTCGATCGTCTCCGGGGACCACACCCACAGCTTCTGGTGCACGTGCCCGTCTTCGCCGCGCGGGATGAAGTCGCTCACAGCGCTGCCCTCCAGGCGTCGTACTCGTGCTTCGAGAAGTTCCACAGCTTGCGGCCGGACACGAGCTTCTTCCAGTCGTAGCCGCCCGAGTCGATGTCGTTTGCGCCCAGCTCAGATTCCAGCAGCGCGCGGTCATCGCCGCTCAGCTCGGCCTCGACGCAGTCGGCGCCGAGCGCGTGGATGGTGCCACCCACGTACACGATGCCCTCGTACATGGAGTCGCCGATGCCGTCGCCGGCGTCGCCGCACACGATCATGGTGCCGCGCTGCATCATGAACCCGGACATGTAGCCGACCGAGCCGCCCACGACCAGGGTGCCGCCTTTCATCGCGATGCCGGTGCGGGCGCCGGTGTCGCCCTCGATGAAGACGCGGCCGCCCCGGATGGTGGCGCCGGCCGAGCTGCCGCCGTTTCCGTGCACGGTGATCGAGCCGGACATCAGGTTCTCGCCGACGCTCCAGCCGCAGTTGCCGTTGACGACGATCTCGGCGCCGTCGCACATGCCGCCGCAGTACCAGCCGACCGGCCCGTCGAAGACGATGCGGGTCGGTGACATCACGGCCACGCCCAGGCAGTGGCGGGCCGCGGGGTTCGTCAGGCGCACGTCCGGGACGCCGTCGGCGGCCGCGCGCTTGATCGCCTGATTGATCTCGCGCGTGGTGTGCTGCGAGCAGTCGATCTCGGAGATCAGCGTAGCCACCAGCGCACCTCCCCCGCGCCCAGCTCACGCGGCTTCAGATCGGTCGAGTCGGCGACGCGGCGCAGCGCGATCTCCTCCGATGCGATCAGCACCTTCTCGTCGTCCTCGGCGAAGATCAGCGGCTTCAGAGCGAACCGGTCGCGGGCGACGCCTATGCCCTGTGGCGTCGAGATCAGGTAGGCGAAGGTGCCGTCCAGATCGTGCACCGAAGAGCGCAGCGCGTCCTCCAGCGAATCGCCCTGCTCCAGCTTGTCGGCGATGTAGACGGCGATCGCCTCGGAGTCGTTGCCGGTGGCGAAGCGATGGCCCTTGCCTGCCAGCCGCCGGCGCAGCTTGTGGTAGTTCGTGATGTGGCCGTTGTGGACGACCGAGATGTCGGCGAAGGGCCGCGCCCAGAAGGGGTGGCTGTGGGCGACGTCGACCAGCGACTCGGTGGCCATGCGGGTGTGGCCGATGGCGTGGCTGCCCTCGAACGACTTGTAGGGAGCGGCGGCCTCGACGTCGGACGCGTCGCCCACGTCCTTCACGATCTCCATCGAGCGGCCGATCGAGAACACCTCTGTTTCGGGGACTTCCTCGACCAGATCGGTGAGCGTGCCCAGGTCGCCGCCATAGCCGATGCGCGCGCGCAGGTTGCCGCCGGTGTGGGACTCCTCGCTGACCGTGCCGGCGCCCGCCAGCGCCTCGTGCACCCTGCCGGGCGTGTCGCCGTTCGCCTCCATCCGCACGCGCAGCACGTAGGAGTCATTCTGGGGCGGGCCGTAGAGGGCGACGCCGGTGGAATCGGTGCCACGCCGGTCGAGCGGCGTCAGCATGTCGAACATGGCGTGGCCGACAGGCCCGTAGCGACCCGGATCCTTGTAGAGGAATCCACACAACCCGCACACGGCGATCGATCCTTTCAAGACGATGGCAGGGGCGCCAATATCCTACGGATTGCGCCGTGTTTGCGGCAGTGCCAGCGGGGATGCAATTCCCGTGGCGGCTATGTGCAGATGTACAGCTGCCCGCGGTGCCGGCCGTGCGGCCGGCACCCCGCTCGCGGCTAGAACAGCGTCAGGTAGCGGTTGACCTCCCACGGCGTGACCTGCTCGTGGTAGGCGTTCCACTCGTCCTGCTTGGTCTTCACGAAGTAGTCGATGTAGTCCTCGGTGCCTGTGTTTCCGAGCGCCTCGCGGATCACGGCGTCTTTCTCCAGGTGCCGGGTCGCGTCCAGCAGGTTTGCCGGCAGCAGCTCGATCTTGCGCCGCTTCAGCTCCTTGGCCGTCAACTCGTAGAGGTTGTCGTCGTTGTGGGGCCCGGGATCCATGTCGTGCTCGATGCCGTCCAGGCCGGCGGCCAGGATCACCGCCATCGCCAGGTATGGGTTGCACGAGCCGTCCACCGTGCGGTCCTCGACGTGGCCGCCCGGCAGCCGCAGCATCTGCGTGCGGTTGTTGGCGCCGTGGGTGATGAAGATCGGCGACCAGGTGGCGCCCGAGGTGGGCGTGCCGGCGGTGGTCGTCAGCCGCTTGTAGCTGTTGACCGTCGGCGCGGTGACGGCGATGTAGGCCTTGGCGTGCTTCTTCAGCCCGGCCGTGAACTGGTAGCCGAGCTTGGACAGGCCCAGCCCGTTGGGGTCGTCGTCATCGCCGAACAGGTCGGTCTCGCCGCTCTCGTCCCAGAGCGACATGTGGAAGTGACCGCCGTTGCCGGTCAGGTGGCCGAACGGCTTGGCCATGAAGGTCGCGAGCAGGCCCCGCTCCTGGGCCATCGCGTGCACCATGTAGCGGAAGAAGATGGCGCGATCGGCGGTGGTGAGCGCGTCTGCGAACGCGAAGTTCGACTCGAACTGCCCGTTCGCGTCCTCGTGGTCGTTGGCGTAGCTGCCCCAGCCGAGCTGGTTGACGTAGGTGGAGAGCGTGCTCAGGAACTCGTACTGCCGGGTCAGGCCCTTCATGTCGTAGCAGGGCTGCTCCAGCCGGTCGAGCGGGTCGGCCAGCTCGATGCCCCCCTCCGCGTTCTCGCGCAGCAGGAAGAACTCGAGCTCCATGCCGACCTTGAACGTGTAGCCGAGCTCCTTGGCGCGGGCCAGCTGGCGGCGCAGGATCGTGCGCGGGCAGTAGGGCCACTCCTCGCCCTCGACCGTGATGTCGCAGGCGAACCGGGCCAGTCCCGGCTTGAACGGCACCGGCGTGTAGCTGGCCAGGTCGGGGATCGCCATCATGTCCGGCGAGGCCGGCGTCTGCCCGATCGGGCCGGCCGCGAAACCGGCGAAGCCGGCGCCCTCGTTGACCAGGCCATCCCAATTCTCGATCGGCACCAGCTTCGCCGACGGCTTCGCGTTCATATCGACGAACTGGGCGAAGAAGAACTTGATGCCGTCCTGATCTGCCTTGGCCCGGATTGTGTCGGCAAGCGGACGGGCACTCACAGAAGCCATTACTTACTCCTTCGCGCGTAGGTTGAGGGCAAATGTTGCAAAAACCGGGGCGGATTGCCAGTGGATGTGGCGATTCTTAGGTGAAAATGCTGCTCTCGGAAGCGAATCACTCCACGGTCGGCACCGATCCAGGCATTGGCCTATTGGCCAAGGGCTTCATCGAGCCGATGCAATTTCAACTCGATCTCAATCATCAACCAGTCTTCGCGGGCGACGTCCAGGCCGGTCAGGTCCTGGATGCGCCGCAGCCGCTGCCGGAGGGTGTTTGGGTGCACGTACAGCGTGGAGGCGGCCGCCGCGATGTTACCGCGGCGGCGCAGGTACTCCTCGAGCGTCGGCAGCAGCTGTGAGCGGTGGCGCCTGTCGTAGTCGGCCAACTGCTGCAGCGCCACTCCGCGGCGGTCGCGCACGCGGCCGTCCTGAGACACCTTCAGCAGGTACTTGTACGCGCCCAGGTCATCGAATCCCACGACGCTGGGCTCGCTGCTGACCACCGAGGCGGCGGCCACCGCATGGTCGGCCTCGCTGAACCCGTTCGGATAGGAGCCGGGCCCGTTGCAGCGATTGGACAGGCCGATCGCGAACGGATGCTTCGGCGTCAGCCTGGTGTGGATCTCGCGCAACCGCTCGGCGACCGCCGCCTCGCCGCCCGTGGACAGGCGGATCAGCCCGCGCAGCGCCGCGTCGCGCCGGTCGAACAGCGACCCCGGGAATGCCCGCGCCGCCGCGTGCTCGAGCGACTCGGCGACCGACTCCCAGCCGGCCTCCGCCGGCCCCGGCCGCGGAACGGCCTGCAGCACCAGGTGCGGCATCGCCAGATCGCTGCCCAGCGCCGCCGCCCGCTCCTCCAGCTCGAGCGGAGTGGCGCTCCCGTGCGACAAATCCTCCAGCAGATCCTTGATGGCGTTTCGCTCCGTCAGCCGGTCGATCAGCTGCACCTTCTTGATCGCAACCGCCGCCTGGTTGGCCACTGACGTGGCAATCTCACGCTGCTCCGCATCGATGCGACGATCGCCGGCATAGCGCAGCGCCAAGACGCCGACCAGCTCGTCGGCCGCCACCATCGGCACCACCACGGCCGAATCCGAGTCGTCGCCCCACAGCGCGACTGCCAGCCGGCGACTGGACTCGGCGCCGCCGCCGACGCGGGCCGACAACGCCAGCTCCAGGCCGAGCTCGTTCACGTTCAGCGATCGCGGCGCGGGCCGCTGCTCCGGCCAGGCTGCGCCAGGCGTCAGCGTGTGGCCGTCGGCATCGGCCACCAGCACGTCGCAGCACGACGCCGCGAGCAGCCGTTGGGCGCGACGAGCGACGGCCGGCAGCAGGCTGTCCAGCGTGGACGCGGCTGACAGCGCCCGTGCCAGGTCTGAGAGCCCTTCCACCATAGACAGCCGCCGACGGGTGTCTTCGTAGAGCCGCGCGTTCTCGATGGCACCGGCCACCAGCGTCGCGGCGTGGACGAGGAAGTCGGAGTCCGCCCGGGTGAACTCGCGGGGAGCCTGGGCGTGCAGCGCGATCACGCCGATCACGTGGCCGGCCTTGGCCTGCAGCGGCGCCGCGCACAGCGACTGGTACTTCTCCTCCTCGGCCTCCGGCACGACCTTGGCGCGGGGATCGTCGGGGGCGTTCTCGGGGATGAACACAGCCTGGTTGTGTTCAGCCACCCACCCCGCCAGGCCCTCGCCGGGCTCGAACCGGAGCCGGCCCGCCAGTGCGGAGTACGGATCCGACACCGCCCGCAGTACCAGCCCGTGATCGTCAGGATCGACGAAGTAGATCCAGCAGGCATGGCAGTCGATAGCTTCGCTGACCAGATCGACGATCGCGCGCAGCACCCGGTCGAGGTCGAGCGTCGAGGACACCGTATTGATGATCTGGTACAGGTACCGGCTCTCGACGGCGCGGGCCGCACCCACCTCGTTGGACACGGTGGATGTGTGCGAAACGGACATATCCACAATCGTACCTGCCTGCCTGCGCCGGCCGTGTCCGAGCCGTCAGTCCGCATGCCGCAAGAGGTGGCGTGGCTGACATAGCCGGGCGCTTGAGCGATGGCGTAGCATGTATGGGGGCAAATCGGCCCCCTGCAGGTAGAACCACCAAGAAGAGAGGAGTCCTGAATGGCAACGGTCGCTCCTGAGTCGGCCATGGCCGGGCTCGATCCGATGTTCCAGCCCGACTGGTTTTTCACCGATGAGCAGCTGCGCCTGCTCGAGCGGCTGAAGGAGATCTGCGAGGAGACGATCCGGCCGCTGGCGGCCGAGAACGATCGCACCCTCACCTTCCCGCGCAAGAGCCTGGAGGCGCTGGCGCCGGACGGGTTCCTCGGCCTGATGTTGCCCAAGGAATGGGGCGGCCTCGGACAGAACCACGTGATGTACGCCGCCGTCACCGAGACGATCGCCCGCTACGGCGACGCCTCGTGTGCGATGTGCTACGTCATGCACATCGGTGCGGTGGAGGCGCTGAAGCTGCGCGTCACCGAGTACACCATCGAGAAGTACCTGAAGAAGGTGAAGGAGGGCCTGATCGGCACGCTCTCCTACTCCGACCCCGAGACCGGATCGCACTTCTGGTACCCGATCGCCTCCGGCGCCCGCAAGGTGGACGGCGGCTACGAGGTGCTGAAGAAGGCGTCCTGGACGACCTCGGCCGGCTTCGCCGACTTCTACGTGCTGCAGACAACGTCGCCCGACTACAACGGCGACTACTCGAACCTGTCCGTGTTCGTGGTGGACAAGGACGAGATCGAGGCCAAGCCGCAGGAGTGGGACGCGATGGGCCTGCGCGGCAACCAGTCGGGCACCCTGCTCCTGGACTGGAAGTTCGTGCCGGCCGATCAGCTGGTCGGTCCCATCGGCGACGGCGCCAACTCCAACGACGAGGCGGTCGATCCGTACTTCCTGATCGGCTCGTCCGGTTGCTGGAACGGCATCTCGCTGGGTGCGATCGATATCGCCATCCGCCACACCACCGTCAAGAAGCACAAGGACGTGGGCATGCGGGTGTGCGACTACCCGACCATCCAGGACGCGGTCGGCGAGGCGATCATGGACACCAACGCCTCGCGCACCTTCGTGTTCTCGGTCGCGAGCGCGCTCGACAAGGTCACCGACGGCGCCCAGACCAACCCCGCCATCGGCGACCTGGCCCGCGGCAACTACCTGCACTGGCTGTGGCAGATCAAGTTCAACGCGGCCAAGAACGTGGCCTACGTGGTGGACAAGATGCTGCACTGCTGCGGCGGCACCGGCTTCAAGAAGGAGCCCCTGCAGCTGGAGCGCTACCTGCGTGACGGCAAGGCCGGCTGGGTGATGGGCCCAACCAACGAGGTGCTGCGGCAGTTCGTCGGCAAGACCGCCCTGCTGGGCATGGAGTCGCTCGATTACTGGAACGTGTCGATCAACGAGCGGGCGCTGAACAACGAGCTGAAGAAGTTCTCAGCCGATCAGAAGCGCGAGCTGGCCGAGCGGCTGATCGCCGAGGCCGGCAACAACGGCGCCAGCGCCTAGAGCTGCGAGAGGGGGCGGGCCGCCGATGCGGCCCGCCCCTTGCATGTGGGGTCTACTCCGTGGCGACGCCCGCGGGCGGGACGTCGTCCGGCATGGCCGGCGACCAGATCCGCAGCGCCAGCTTGCGCTTGTCCTCCACGACCACGCGGAAGACGTAGAGCACGGCTGCTATCAGCAGCACGCCGATGCCCTCGAACACGATCGTCTTGCTGGTGTCACCCCAGGCCAGGCCGGAGTTCCACCCGCCCCAGACCAGCAGCAGCGCGTCGAACGAAGCCAGCAGGAACGCGAGATAGAACCACGGTCTCGCGACCTTGATCGGACGCGGCCAGTTGGGCCGGTCCTTGCGCAGCAACAGGAAGCCGGACATCGCGAACACGTGGCACGTGACATAGCCGAGGTTCGAGAAGATCAGGATCTTGACCGCCCCGGTCGGGTCGTAGGCGTAGGTGCACAGCAGCACCAGGTTCAGCACCGCGTCCAGCGTCATGGCGTTTCCGGGCACGTGTTTCCGGTTCAGCTTGCCCAGCCATCTGATCGTCATGCCGTCCTGCGAGATGCCGTACAGGGCGCGCGAGCCGTCCGCGGTCGCGGTGTTCATCGCCAGCACGATGCCCGCACAGAGCGAGAACACCGCCAGGCCGGCCAGGAAGCCGCCCATCAGGATATGGAGGGTCTGCGGCATGAAGGTGTAGAGGTTCGCGACCGTCATGTTCTGGTCGCCGAACGTCCCCATCGCCCCCATCGGCAGCAACCCGTAGGTGATCACGCCGAAGATCGCCGCGACGCGCAGCGCCTTGGGCGTGTCTCGGGCCGTGTCGTGGTACTCGGGAGCGAAGGTCGCACAGCACTCCATGCCGTAGCTCGACCAGCACATCGCATACAGCCACACGATCACGAGCGTGAAGCTGCTGGCTCCCAGTGAGCTCGCGGTGGCATGGATGTTGTTGTGCAGGTTGGAGCTGTGCCAGTCGCCGGTGATGTACGGCAGGAACATCATCGCCGCCAGCGGGAACATCAACAGCGCTCCGGTGACGTAGCCGACCCAGACGGCGGGGCGCATCCCCGACACGTTGAAGCCCCAGATCACCAGGATGATCACCGCCGTCAGGGCGATCGGGAAGTTGAAGTAGACCGTCTGTCCCAGCACCTGCCAGCTGTGGTTCCAGCCGGTGGAGGTGGCGGAGGAGGGGTACCACTCGTACTGCACGAGGAATCCCACGACGACGCCGGTCGCGGAGAGCACGACCGACCAGCCGATCCAGTAGCCGAACGCGGCAACCGGGCCGACGAACGAGAAGTACTTCTTCCACGCCTCGTGGGCGTAGATGGCGATGCCCCCGGACAGCTTGGGGAACATCGTTGCCGTCTCGGAGTAGATGTAGTTGTGCAGGGCGCCGAGAATCACCGAGGCCGTCCAGAGCATCACCGCTCCCCAGCCGCCCAGCGAGAACGCGGACAGGCCGAGGCCCGTGATCAGGAAGCTCGGGTTCGCAAGCGCAACCACGAACCCGTCGAACCAGCTGATGGTCTTGAGGAGTTCCCGTTCCTCAACGACAGCAGTAGCCATACGCACCTCCGCAGAAAGACGCCGACGGGTGGGAAGAGAGGACTAGAAAACAGGATTCTGACCAACTGGTCAGGCCCATTTTCATCCACATGGCGGACGGCACGTGAGTGCGAGCGCACACTTGCAGCCCGGGGTTGCCACGGCCACCGTGGATGGGGGAAGATGCACGGCATGGGGTCGCCGGCGATAACGCTGCGCTGTGACTGCGGTGCGGAGGGCAAAGCAGCCTACGGCGAGGTGTGGAAGTGCTCGAAATGCGGCCGCAGCTACGACACCTCGCAGATCCCCGCCGCTGACTACGACGCCGTGGCGGCGCTCGATCGCCGCTACCGCCGCCGCTCTCAGGCGCTGATGGTGGTGCTCGCGCTGATCGTGCTGGCCGTAGCCATCACCGGGCAGACGATCTCGATCTTCGCCGGGCTCTCGGTGGTGCTGTTGTCCTGGTTCCTCTACATCAAGCCGCTCATCCACCGCCGGCACAAGCGCGCGGTCAGCGCGCTCACCCGCAGCTGGGAGCTGTCGGCCGAGTGAGCCCGCTGCTCCGCCAGCACCGCAACGACCCCCTGCTACCGCCGACTCCGGCCGACGGCGGCTCGCGCGACCGGCCGGTGATGCTGGCCACGCTGGCGGTGCCGTTCGATCCCGACTCGGCCCGGGTGGCGATCCAGGCAGCGATGGAGGGCGGCGTCAAGCTGATCGTCGTCGACGCCGTGGAGACGCCCTTCTGGCCGCAGTCGCTGGCCACGCGGCGAGCCGATCTGGAGGAGGAGTCCGACCGCGCGGCGATCCGGACGCTGGTGCAGCAGACAGCAGCGCTCGGCCTCGAGGTGGAGCACCTGCGCGTGCGCAGCCCGCGGCCGGTGGAGGCGCTGCTCGAGGTGGCCGGCGAGCGCGAGGCGGCGCTGCTGGTGCTGGGACCGGACCCCTCGCGCCTGCGGCCGCGGCTGTTCCGGCGCGCGGTGAAGCGGATCCGCAAGCGGGCGTTGTGCCTGCTGTGGGTGGTGGGGGAAGGCCCCTAACTCGGCCGCTGAGGCGTTGTCTGGCTTCAGTCTGACACTGCTGACCCGCGACGGGCGGAGGGCCGAAGCCCCCCGCCCGCCCACTAACGGTCAGTCACCGGCGGTTGCCGGGATGGCCATGCCCGCGGTCTCGTAGGCCTCCGCGGTCGGCTGCTCGTCGCTGGGATCCGTCCAGCGGAACGGCCTGCCCACCTGGCGCTGGCCGATCACGTAGCCGGCGATGCCGGCCACCAGCACCAGCACGCCCACCAGGATGATGCGATTGGTGAACGCGCTTGGATCGGTGAACGCGTAGTTCCACGCGTAGCCTGTCAGCTTCATGTTGATCACCCCGAAGATGATCAGCGACAGGTTGAACACGGCGAACACGCCCGGCCAGAACCATCCAGATCGGCCCCAGCCTGATGCGGACGTGGCCAGGCCGGCCGGTCCTTGCGCAGCAGCAGCACGCCGCTCAGGGCAAGCACGTGCGACAGGATGTAGCCGAGGTTGCCCGCCGCCAGCACGAAGAAGATGCTGGGGAAGAACGATCAGCAGGCACACGTTCATGAGCATGTCGAGCGTCATCGCGCGCGCCCGGCACGTGGTGCGAGTTGAGCACGGACAGCTGCTTGACGGTGAGGCCGTCGCGCGCCATCCCGAACAGGGCCCGCGAGCCGTCCATCGTGGCCGTGTTCATGGACAGCAGCAGGCCCGCACAGAGGCAGACCACAAGCACTCCGCCGAAGAAGTCACCCACGATCGCTTTCAGCACGTCGATCATGTAGACGATGCCGGTCAGGTCGCCGGCGATCGCGCTGTAGCCGAGCGTGCCCACCACTGCCAGCGGCAGCAGCGCAGACAGGAACACGTTGAACGCACCCGTCGACATGATCGCCTTGCGGGTGTCGTTCTTGGTGTCGATGAACTCGGGGGCGAACGTTGCCGGCGCCTCCGGGCCGTACGTCGACCAGCCCAGCACGTACAGCCAGACCATGATCAGCCCGAACTGGTGCCAGGTGCTGTCGGACTCGCCGAACACGCCGGTCAGCGTGCTGGCGACAGCGTTGCCGTTGACCGGCGTGGTTACTGACATCGCCGGTCACGAACGGGCCGACGGCCAGCACGATCACGGGCACGGCCATCGCCACGCCGGTCGCGTAGCTGAGCCACACCGCCGGCCGCATGCCGCGCACATTGAAGCCCCAGCAGATGAAGATGCAAATCAGGCCGATGATGCGCACGGTGTTGAAGTCCACGCCCGCGACGTTGGCCGTCCAGCTGCCGATGCTGTTGGTGTTGACACCCTTGGAGTTCAGGTCGGTGAAGAACTCACCGACCAGCAGGTACCCGATCAGTCCGCCGTAGATGGCGAGCACGCTCGACCAGGCGAACCAGTAGCCGAACGTCGCAATCGGCCCCGCCAGCGAGAAGTACTTGCGCCAGCCCTCCTTGGCGTACATGGCGAGGCCGCCCGGCTTGTCGGGGAACATCGCCGCCGGCTCGGAGTACACGTAGGCCTGAAGCGCGCCGACGAGCGCCGAGACGAACCACAGGATTGCCGCAACCTTGGCGCCCAGGGCGCCAACTGAGAAGCCGATCCCTACGATAAGAAACCCCGGGTTCGCCAGACCGATCACGAACCCGTCGTACCAGCGCATCGTCTTCAGCAGACGACGTTCGTCAACCGAGACTTCAGCCACGAAGACCTCCTCGAACGAGAGCGTTTCCCGGATTCCGGGGTGGGCCGACCATACAGTTGCGCCAGATCGCATGCAATACTCTTCAGGCGCCACCAGAGCACATGGCGATTCCGATCACCATCACGTGCGAGTGCGGCCGCGCCGTCCAGGCCGATCTGGGTGAGCGGGTCGTCTGTGAGTGCGGCCGCGTCTACGACACCTCGCAGGTTCCGCGCGAGAAGCGGGCGGCGGTGGTGGCGGCACAGACGCAGTTCCGGGTCTACATGTGGTTCGGCATGCTGTTCATCGCCGGGTCGGCGGTGGTCGGGTACCTGATCCACGGGATGGTGGGGCTGCTCCTGGCCGCCCCCTGCGTGGCGCTGTTCTGGTTTCGGATCGTGCAGCCGCGGGTTTCGGAGCGCCAGCGGAAGGCGCTGGCCGACCTGCCGTCCTGGAAGATCGAGGCCGGGTAGGGATGGTCACCAGCGCCCCCGGCCGGGCCGCGCTCGGAACGGCCACGGGCACCGACGTGCGGCCGGTGATGCTGTTGACGCTGAACACGCCGCTGGATCCCGCCGCGGTCAGGTTCGCGATCGACACAGCCCTGGAGACCGGGGCGGAGCTGCTGGTGTGCGACGCCGTCCCGCTCGCCGTCGGGCAGCCAACGTCGAGCGCCGTGCGCACGTTCGGCGACCGCGAAGCACTCGACGGCTGCACCAGCGCGGCCGCGGAAGCACGCGCCCGGGGCGCGCGGGTCAGCGAGATGCTGTTCCACCACCCGCGACCGCTGACCGCGGCGGCCCGCGTCTGCTCCGAGCACGGCGTCGGGCTGCTGGTGTTCGGCGCCGACCGACGACGGCTGGGCAAGTGGCGGTTCCGGATGGCGGTGCGTCGTCTGCGGCGCGATGTGACCTGTCTGGTGTGGTTGAACGAATGAGCGATATACCTGGCTCACCAGCCGACCTGCGCGCGCTGCTGATCGCGTGCTGGACGCCGCTTCAGGCGTGCACGGCCGACCAAGAGGCCCTGTGCCTGCCGCTGATCGCCTCGACGCTCGATGACCACGATCACAGCGAGGCATCCCTGGCTGGGTTCCTCGGCCTGGTGCGCACCGGGACGCTGGGGCAGGCGCCTCAGCCCGGGAACGACGCGGACGCGGCCCGCCGCGTCCTGGAGTGGCAGCGTGGCCGCGGCGACGATGAAGCCGCGGCGGACGACGTCGAGTTCGCCCGGTTCGAGGCGCTGATGCAGGAACTGCTGAAGGTCTCGAAGGCCGAGCTCGACCGCCGCCGCGCGGCCGGCTGAGGCTCAACCCGGCGGCATCGCCAGCCGGATCCGCCGCAGCATCAGCCAGGCCGACTTCTGCGTGATGCCCAGCCGTCGCGCCAGCTCGTGCGAGCTGACCTGCTGGTCGTTGGCAACCGCCCAGACCGCCGGCAGCCACCGCGACAGGCCCAGCGGCGACCCTTCGAACAGCGTTCCGGACTTAACGCTGTACTGATGCGCGCAGGCACGGCACTTCCACAGCCGCCGCGTCGTCAGGTACGCGTGGTCGGCGGAGCCGCAGCGCGGGCAGGCCGGGCCGTCCGGCCAGCGCAGCCGCGCGACCAGCGCGACGGCGGCGTCCTCGTCGCCAAAGCGCGCGATCGCGTCATCCAGGGACATCCGGTGAGCGTACCACCTCATGCGGTCGCGGTGAGGTAGGTATATCGAAATCCCAGGCTCAGCCTAGTTCAAAGGTGATCTGCTTGGTCTCCGTCAGCGCGTCCGTGATCCAGCCCGCCAGCTCGCGGCCGGCGCCAGACTGCTTGGCGCCGCCGAACGGCGCCATCTGATCCCAGTAGTTGGTGGTCTCGTTGATGTGCACGGTGCCGTGGCGCAGGGCCTCGGCGGCGCGCCAGGCGGCGCGCAGGTCGTTCGTGAACACCGCCGCCGTCAGGCCGAACTCGGTCTCGTTGGCGATCTCGAGCGCCTCGTCCAGTGTCTCGAACCGCATGATCGGGGCGACCGGCCCGAACGTCTCCTCCTGGGCGATCCGCATGTCGCTGGTGACCCCGGTCAGCACCGTCGGCTCGTGGTACTGGCCCTCGCTGCCACCACCGGCGACCACGGTCGCCCCCTTCGAGACGGCGTCGGCCACGTGCTGCTTGGTGCGCTCGAGCGTGGCGGGCGTGGACAGCGGGCCCATGTCGGTGGCGTCGTCCAGCGGGTCTCCGACCCGCAGCTTCGCCACCCGCTCGACCAGCGCCGCCACGAACGCATCCTCGACCGACGAGTGCACCAGGATCCGCTCGGCCGCGGTGCAGCACTGGCCGGCCAGGTAGAAGCAGCCGGTGATGGCGGCGTCGGCGGCCTTCTCGATGTCGGCGTCGGCCAGCACGATCTGGGGGCCGTTGCCGCCCAGCTCCAGCACCCGGTTCTTGAGTCCGGCGTCGCGCGCAACCTGCTCTCCGGTTGCCACCGACCCGGTGAACACCACCGAGGCCACGTCCGGGTGGCGCACCAGCTGCGAGCCGGTCTCGCCCCGCCCGTGCACCAGGTTGACGGTGCCGGCCGGGAACCCGGCGTCCTCCAGCAGCTCGACGAACATGCCGGCGCAGAGCGGCGCGAACTCCGACGGCTTCCATACGACGGTGCAGCCGGCCGCCAGCCCGTACACGATCGGGATGCCGGCGATGTCGACCGGGAAGTTCCACGGAGTGACCGCGGCCACCACGCCGACCGGCTCCTGCACGACCAGGATCCGCTTGGTGCCCGCCCGCTCCTGGGTCGAGGGCAGCACCTGCCCGGCGTGCCGCAGGATGTCCTCGGAAGCGCGCCGGAAGTGGTCGGCCGTGTACTCCTCCATCTCCTCCCGCGACTCGCGGATGGTCTTTCCCATCTCGCGCGTGATCATCTGGGCGATCTCCTCGTTGCGCTCCATGCACAGCGCGTAGGCGCGGCGGCAGAGGTCGACCCGCTCCAGGATCGGGGTGGCGCGCCAGGCCGGGAAGGCAGCCGCCGCCGCCCGCACGGCCGCGTCCACCTGCGCCTCGCTGGAGGCGGTGACCGCGCCGACGGTCTCGCCGCTGCCGGGGCTCGTAACCTCGATCCGCTCGCCGTCGCCCTCGATCCACTGCCCGCCGATGTAGGCGCCGTTTCGTGTTGCGATGGCCATCATGTCCTCCTTGTCATGCGCGAGAGCGCAGCTTGTCCGTGTCGTAGATGGGATGGTCGCCGACGACGCCGGTCGCGGTACCGCCCGGCTCCAGCTCGACGTCGAAGCGGGCGCCGGGGACGATCAGCGGGGCGTCGATCACGACCATGGCGATCAGCCGCTCCAGGGTCGGCGACCAGCAGGCGCTGCGCACCTCGCCGACCGGGTCGCCGCCGGACCGCACGTCGCCGCCCGGCACGGCCGGCTCGTTGCCGGAAACGGTGACGGTGGTCAGCCGCCGGGCGGGCGCGGCCGCGATCCGGCGCAGGGCCTCCTGGCCGCGGAACGCCGGCTTCTCGAGCCGGATCACGTGGTCGAGGTTCATCTCGTAGGGGTCGGTGTCGCCCGGGAAGTAGTCGGCACCGATGAAGATCAGGCCCGACTCCTGGCGCAGCGTCTCGACCGCGTTCAGGCCGTAGGGCGTGACCTGCCCGCTGCCGAGCAGCACCTCCCACAGCGCCTCGGCGGCGTCCGGGCTGACGTAGAGCTCGTAGCCCAGCTCGCCCGAGTACCCGCAGCGCGCGAGCGTGACGGGCACGCCGGCCAGGTCGACCGGCTCGGTCAGGAACCGGTAGTAGCCGAGGCCGGACAGGTCGAGGCCGACCAGGTGCTCCAGCAGCGCTCGTGAGCGCGGTCCCTGCAGCTGCAGGTGCGGCAGCTCGTGGGTGTGGTTCGAGAGCGCCACCTCGAGGCCGGCAGCGGCCTCCCGCAGCGCCTCGCCGTCCGACTCCAGCGCGGTCACGACCCAGCAGCGGTCGGGCGCGAACGCAAAAACGGTGCCGTCCCCGAGCATGCGGCCGTCGTCGTCGCAGAACGCGCCGTAGCGGAGCTGGCCGGGCCGCAGCGAATGCATGTCGTTCGTGAAGCAGCGGTCGGCGGCGACCAGCGCGTCGCGTCCGTGGAGCACCCACTTCTGCAGCGGCGACTCGTCCCACACGCCGCAGGCGGTGCGCACGGCCCGGTGCTCGGCGTGAGCGTTGCCGAATCCGGCAATCCAGTCCCAGCCCTCCCAGGCGGCGAACTCGGCCCCCGGAATCCGCCGCTGCACCGCGTCGAAGGTAGTGCGTGTCAACGTCGTCTTGCCCATCGCAGTCGAGTCTACGCGAGAATAGGCGGATGCCACCCACAGGACGACCCGCGGAACGCCGCCTGGAGGCGGTCGAGCGAGCCATGAAGGTGCTGGATGCGTTTCTCGATGTGCCGGGCGAGGCCGGCACCAACGAGCTGGCCCGCCGCACCGGGATCAACGCCAGCACCGTCTCGCGCCTGCTGGCGACACTGGTGGCGGGCGGGTACGTCGAGCACGTGCCCGAGAGCGGCCGCTATCGGCTGGGGCCGCACCTGATCCGGCTGGCCAACCACATGATGTCGAGCCTCGACCTGCGCACGCTGGCGCGGCCGCACCTGACGGCGCTGGAGCAGGCCACCGGCGAGACGGCCACGCTCTCGATCGCGGGCGAGCGGGAGGCGGTTACCGTCGACTTCGTCGCCAGCCGCAAGGCGGTCGCCAGCATCGCCCAGGTGGGGCGGCCCAGCGTCGCTCACGCCACCGCCACGGGCAAGGTGATGCTGGCGTTCGGGGTTGGCGCCGCACCGGACGGCCGGCTGGAGCGGTTCACCGATCGCACGCTGCCCGACGCGAAGATGCTGCGGCGCGAGATCGCCGACGTGCAGCAGCAGGGCTGGGCGCAGGCCGTGAAGGAGCGAGAGGCCGACCTGAACGCGATCGCGGCGCCCGTGTATGGCGCCAACGGGCGGCTGGCGGCGATCCTCGGCGTCCAGGGGCCGGCCCAGCGGTTCGGCCGCAAGAAGCGTGAGGCGGCGCTGCCGATGCTGCTGGAGCGGGCTGATGCGCTGTCCGCGGCGCTGGGCTACAATCCACGGGTCCATTAGAGAAATGCTATTGCCCCAGTGGCAACGGAAGGAGATCTGAGCATGTCACTGCCCTCGTCCGTCAAGTACCTGGTGATCGGAGCCGGCATCCACGGGCTGTCCAGCGCATGGCACCTGGCGAGGGAGCAGTCGGCGGCCGGCGAGACGCCGGACGTGCTCGTGATCGACAAGACCGGCGTCGGCGCCGGCGCGTCCGGCATCGCCTGCGGCGTCGTGCGCAACAACTACTACCAGCCGGCGATGAGCGAGCTGATGGCGGCCAACGTCGAGGTCTGGGAACAGGATCCCGAGGCCTTCAGCTACCACCCGGTCGGCTACATGGCGCTGGGCGCGGAGCGCCAGGTCTCGGACCTGACCGAGGTGCACGAGCGCCAGCAGAACATCGGCTACCCGTCGCAGCTGATCGTGGGCGAGCGCGAGGTGCGCGACTACATGCTGGGGATGTTCCCGGACTGGCGGGCACAGGGCGTGTACGTCTGCCTGCACGAGGAGAAGGGCGGCTTCGCCAACAACATGGCCTCGCTGCAGGGCCTAGCAGGCAAGGCCAAGGGGGCCGGAGCGCGGCTGATGGACGGCGTGCGCGTGACCGGCTTTGAGACCGACGGTTCGGGAGCGGTGACGGCCGTCCACACCGACCAGGGCGACATCCAGGCCGAGCAGGTGATCGTCGGCGTCGGCCCCTGGGTCGAGGAGATCTGGACGATGCTGGGGCTGCCCAACCGGCTGGACGTGCGCACGCCCGAAGGCGAGGTGCACCGCGACCAGAACATGTGGACGTACTGGTACCTGCAGGAGGGCGAGATCGACGTCGACCCCAAGCTGTTGTCGCTCGAGGACGGCTCCATGCCGCCGGTGCTCCACGTCGACTCGGACGCGCCGCTCTACGACGACGAGGGCACGCTGATCACCGACGAGTTCTGGGGCAACTACTTCAAGCAGGACCTGCACGGCGTCCAGGGCGGTGCGGCGCCGGTGGTGGTGGGCGAGACGTTCACCGTCGACCCCTACCCGACCGCGTCGGTCGAGCCGGCCTTCGCCGACATGTGGTGCGCGTCGCTGTCGCACTGCATGAAGCGGTTCGAGGGCAAGCGCGCGACCTACAAGAACATCCGCTCCGGCGGCGTCGGCTGCTTCACCGTGGACAGCTTCCCGGTGTTCGACTACATGCTGCCCAACGTCTACGTGATCGCCGACTCGAACCACGGCTACAAGATGATCGGGGTCGGGCGCGAGGTCGCCAGGGTCGTGACCGGCGGGCACTCGAGCCTGCTGTCGCCGTTCCGCTACGAGCGGTTTGCGACCGGCGACCTGCACCCGGTCTCGAACAGCCCGTACCCCTGGTCGTGAGCGTGACCTGATGCCGCGCGAGCTGTCGGCCGGTGGCGTGGCGGTGCGGCGCATGCGCGGCCGCTGGTGGTTCGCGGTGATCGAGCCGAACGGGCGGCCGGGCGTGCTGGCGCTGCCCAAGGGGCTGATCGACGCGGGTGAGGGCGCCGGCCAGACCGCGGCCCGCGAGGTGCTGGAGGAGACGGGGCTGCGCTGCGACGTCGACCGGCGGCTGACGGACGTGCGCTACGTCTACACCCGCGGCGGACAGCGCATCTTCAAGATCGTGGTGTTCCACCTGATGCGCTACCGGTCGGGGCGGATCGGTGACATCGAGCCGGCGATGCGCCTGGAGGTGGCGTCGGCGCGGTGGCTACCGCTGTCGCACCACAGGCGGCTCAGCTACCAGGGCGAGCAGGGTGCGGCGCGCGAGGCGGCGGAGCTGCTGGGAGCCTGAGCGAGGCTGCCGGAAGCATCAGGGAGCGCCCGCCGGGCCGTGGCGGACGCTCCTGGAGGTCGGAGTCCGCGCCCATCTGCGGGGGGCGCGCGACGAATCTACAACATCTGTCCCACGGAGGTCAGTGTGCGGGCGGCTGCCAGCCCTCGAGCACCGGCGCGTGCCAGTCGTCGCCGACGATGCGCGAGCCCTCCACCCAGGAGCCCAGCTCGGGCTGGGGGAACTTGCAGTGCTTCTCCTTGAGCTGGATGCCGTAGCTGTTGCCCGACTGCAGGTGCTTGATCAGCACCTTGCGCGCGATCTCGTTTTCGCGGCCCTCGGGGATGTCGAAGTACAGCTTCAGGAACGAGTTCGAGTAGCGGTCGAACACGGCCGGCAGGCCGTCCTCGACCAGCAGCTCGACGTCCTCCAGCCAATTGATGTCCTGCCCGGGTGTGGCGGCCATCAGATCGACATCCTCGACCAGGCTCATGTCCTCCTGGTAGGGGAAGCGGTGGCCTGACAGGTACTCGGCGTCGATGCCGACGGTGGTCTTGTCGGGTTCCTTGGTCATGGTCAGTCCCCGGCCGCGTGCAGCGGCGTGGTCGTGTTCTGGCCGTCGTCCACGTCGTCCTGGTGCTGTCGCTCGACCAGCTTCTTGATCTCGTTCAACGTGCGCTCCTCGGTGACGCCGGGGATGTAGGTGGTGCCGGCCAGCGGCACCCGCGCCATCGCGGCGGCCTCGGTGGTGAGGGCGCAGAGGTCCTCCGGCTCGAGGCTGTGGATGTTGGTCTTGCCACAGGCGCGCGCCAGCATCTGCACCTCGAGCGTGAGCGTGTGCAGGAAGTTGTAGACGCGCTCAGCGGCCTCGTCAACGACCAGCCGCTTGCGCAGCTCCGGGTCCTGCGTGGTGATCCCGACCGGGCAGCGGCCGGTGTGGCAGTGGTAGCACTGGCCGGCCGGCACGCCGATGGTGCCCTCGTAGTCGGTGACGCCGGGGATCTCCTTGTTGCAGTTCAGCGCCATCAGCGCGGAGTGACCGATCGCGACCGCCTTGGCGCCCAGCGCGACGGCCTTGGCGATGTCGCCGCCGTTGCGGATGCCGCCGGCCACGACCAGGTCGATCTCGTCGGCCAGGCCGACGTCCTCGAGCGCCCGGCGGGCCTCCGGGATGGCCGCCATCAGCGGGATGCCGGTCTCCTCGGTGGCGATGTGCGGGCCGGCTCCGGTGCCGCCTTCGGCGCCGTCCAGGTAGATGATGTCCGGCCCGCACTTGGCCGCCATCCGCACGTCGTCGTAGACGCGGGCGGCGCCCAGCTTGAGCTGGATCGGGATCTGGTAGTCGGTGGCCTCGCGCACCTCCTGGATCTTCAGGGAGAGGTCGTCGGGGCCGAGCCAGTCGGGGTGCCGGGCGGGAGAGCGCTGGTCGATGCCGGCCGGCAGCGAGCGCATCTCGGCCACCTGCTCGGTCACCTTCTGGCCCATCAGGTGGCCGCCCAGGCCGACCTTGCAGCCCTGGCCGATGAAGAACTCGCAGGCATCGGCCAGCATCAGGTGGTGCGGGTTGAACCCGTACCGGCTCTGGATGCACTGGTAGTACCACTTGGTGGACAGGTCGCGCTCAGGCGGGATCATGCCGCCCTCGCCCGAGCAGGTCGCGCTGCCGGCCATCGAGGCGCCCTTGGCCAGCGCCATCTTGGCCTCCAGCGAGAGCGCGCCGAAGCTCATGCCGGTGATGTAGACCGGGATGTCCAGCTCCAGCGGCTTCTTCGCGAACCGGGCGCCGAGCACGGTCTTGGTCTCGCACTTCTCGCGGTAGCCCTCGATCACGAAGCGGGTGAGGGTGCCCGGCATGAACATCAGCTCGTCCCAGTGCGGGATCGGCTTGAACATCGAGAAGCCGCGCATGCGGTAGCGGCCCAGATCGGCCTTGACGTGGATGTCGTTGATCACCTCGGGGGTGAAGATGCGGCTGTGCCCGAGCACGTTCTGCCGCGAGGAGGTCTTGTCCGTAGGCATCGCGTCCTCCTCCCTAGAGAACGAGCTTCCGCTCGGAAGGCTCGAGGTTGTCGTAGTTGTAGAGCTTCTTGCCGCAGACGAACTTCTGGAACTCGGGCGGGCTGCCGAGGTCGTAGATGCCGAACTTGCGGTCGATGTATTCCGTGTCGGCGTCGGTCCACTCGCCCGGCACGCAGTCGATGCCCAGCGCCTTGACCTTGCCGGCCACGTAGATGGTTCCGTCGTACATGGAGTCGCCGAGGCCGGGGCCGGCGTCGCCGCAGATGATCTGGCGACCACGCTGCATCATGAAGCCGGTCATCGAGCCGACGCTGCCCATCGTCAGGATCAGGCCGCCCTTCTGGTCGATGCCGGAGCGGGCCCCGGCGCGGCCCTTGACCACCAGGTCGCCGCCGCGGAGGGCGGCACCGGTCAGCGAGCCGGCATTGCCTTCGATGACAACGACGCCGGACATCATGTTCTCACAGGCCGACCAGCCGACGCGGCCGGTGATGTGCACCTCGGGACCGTCGATCACGCCGCAGCCGAAGTAGCCGAGGCTGCCGTCGAACGTGATCTTGCAGCGGGTCAGGATGCCGACGCCGAGCGAGTGCTTGGCGCCGGGGTTCTTGACCGTGACGTCGGTGATGCCGCGCTCGTAGAGCAGGTTCTTCAGCTCCAGGTTGATCTGGCGGGTGGTGAGCTTGGCCGCGTCGAACACGGCAGTCGTGCCGTCCACCTCGGAGACGTTGGGGACGGTCGCGTCCGGCTCCACCAGACCGCGGGCGTCATACGTGATCTTGCGCTCGCCTACCGCTTCCATACCAGCACCTCACCCTCATACGGGTCGTACGTGTCGATCTCGTGGTCGATGATCGCGCGGATCGCGATCTCCTCCGAGGCCAGGGCCACCAGGTCGTCCGATTCGTAGAGCACGAGCGGCTTGGCCGCCATCTCGTCCTTGGCGACGCCGAGCGCGTCCTCGGTGACGCAGATGTAGGTGAAGACGCCGTCCAGCTCGTCCAGGCTCTGGCGCATCGCCGCCTCCAGGTCGAGGCCCTCGCTCATCTTCTCGGCCAGGTACACCGCGATCACCTCGGAGTCGCACTCCGACTGGAAGCGGTGGCCGGAGCGCTCGAGCCGCCGGCGCCACTGGAAGTAGTTCGTGAGCTGGCCGTTGTGGACGACGGCCACGTCGGCGAACGGGTAGGCCCAGTAGGGGTGCGCGCCGGAGATGTCGACGTCGGACTCGGTCGCCATCCGCACATGGCCGATCGCGTGGGTGCCGTTGAACTCGTCCAGGTCGTACTGCTTGCTGACGGTCTCGGCGTCGCCCAGGTCCTTGACGATCTCGAGCGAGTGGCCCAGCGACAGCACCTCGCAGTTGGGGACGTCCTCGACGTAGTCGGCCAGCGTCTTCAGGTCGCCGTCGTACTCGATGGTGGCGCGGAGGGCGTAGTCGGTCTCCTCCTCGACCTCGATCACGCGGGCGCCGAGCTGGCCCAGGCGCGACTCGACCTCGGCCCGGTTTCGCTCCAGGCGCTCCGCGAACTCGTAGTCGCGCTCGTCGTTGGCGTCGGCCAGCTTGTAGCGCATGACGACCGTCTTGGAGGGCGGCCCGAACAGGGCGTAGCCGGTCGAGTCCGGGCCCCGGTGCTTCATCGACTGAAGCATCGCGGTCATCTCGCGGCCGATGTCCCGTGAGCCGTCCCGGTAGATGATCCCTGCGATTCCACACATACGCGGAGAACCTTTCGATGGTCGGTGCCGGCGTCGCAAGACCGCTCCGCCAGCGAAGAATGGAGTCCGATGGTACTGCCGCACGCATGCGCGGCATATGGACGAATCTCCACACTGCACCGCCCCACGAGGTTTGACACAGCCAGCAGGCGGCGGCTGTGACGCGTTCGCGGCGAAATCCGCTCCCGGCCGCTCGCTCAGGTGTCAAACACCGTCCCCGCCGGCTTGCGGCCGGCGTGACACACGCGCATCATCCCGTGCGATTCTCGTATCACCGGTTTGGCGTGGTTGGGCGAAACCGCCCCGACCAGGGCTCAGAGCCCGACTCGGGCTGCGGCGAGGCCTCGTGGCAGCGCCGGCACGTGTCGTTGCGAAACCGGCACGAACCGGCGCTGTTTCGGAGCTGTGGGGGATCTGTGACGGGCCGCCCTACGGCAGCACGTCCAGGTACTCCTTGACGTCCCACTCCGTCACCTCGGCGCAGTAGCGCTCCCACTCGTCGCGCTTGTAGTGGCGGAACACCTTGAACATCTCGTCGGGCAGCGCCGACTGCACCACCTCGTCCTCATCCAGCGCGTCCAGGGCGTCGCCGAAGGTCATCGGGATCTTCTTGACCTCCTTGCCGCCCGCCATCGCCTCGTAGATGTTCCGCTCCTCCGCCTTGCCGGGGTCGATCTCCCGATTGATGCCGTCGTCCATCACTTTGATCAGCGCCGCCAGCGACAGGTACGGGTTCACGGCCGAGTCGACCGACCGGTACTCGAACCGCCCCGGCGCCGACACGCGCAGCGCCGTCGTCCGGTTCTGGAAGCCCCAGTCGGCGAACACAGGCGCCCAGAAACCGGTGTCCCACAGCCGCCGGTAGGAGTTCACCGTCGACGCGGTCACCGCCGTCAGCGCCGACAGGTGCTCGAGTACGCCGCCGATCGAGTAGAGGCCGATCTGGCTGGGCAGCCGCTGGTCCTTGCCCTCAGGCATGAACACGTTCTCGTCGCCCCGCCACAGCGAGATGTTGTGGTGGCAGCCGTTGGCGGACACGCCCATGAACGGCTTGGGCATGAAGCACGGGAACACGTTCAGCTCACGCCCCACCTGCTTGCAGATCTGGCGGAACGTGCTGAGGTTGTCGGCGGTGGCCTCGGCCCGGTCGAAGTTGAAGTTCAGCTCGATCTGGCCGGGGGCGTCCTCGTGGTCTCCCTGGATCATGTCGAGCCCCATCGCCTGGCCGTACTCGATCACCTTGTGGATGATCGGCTGCAGCTCGGAGAACTGGTCGATGTGGTAGCAGTAGGGCTTGGTCACGCCCTCCACGTCGGGCGTCCCGTCCGGCTTCATCTTCAGCCACATCATCTCCGGCTCGGTGCCGGCGCGGAGGTGCAGCCCGGTGCGCTGCTCGAACTCGGCCTGGATCCGCTTCAGGTTCCCCCGGCAGTCCGAGCTGAGGAACGAGCCACCGTCCTTGGTGTCCTCGCGCCCGCGGAAGCACGTGCACCAGACACGCGCCACCTTCGGATCCCACGGCAGCACCTGGAACGTCTCCGGCTCGGGCACGCCGACCAGCTCCCACGCCTCCGGCCCGTAGCCGATGTACTCGCCGTGGCGGTCCGTGAACAGGTTCGCGGTCGACCCGTAGACCAGCTGAAAGCCCTTCTGGGCCATGCTCTCCCAGTGCGGAGCGGGCACTCCCTTGCCCATGATGCGGCCGGTGACCGAGATGAACTGGTAGTAGATGTAGGTGATGCCCTCGGCATCGATGCGCCGGCGTACCTCGGCGATCTTGTCGTCCCGCCCGTCGCTGCTGACGAACCCTTCAAGGTCGGTCGCCACGAAGTTCCTCCTTGTCTGCGCGCACGGTTTTCGCGTGCACATACGGCGTGTTTGCGCGAGGCTACGTGCGTCCTCGGCGGCGCGACAATATCGGATCGCACACAACCTTCGCCGCCGTATGCGCGGCGTGCGACACCTGCCCGGCCCCGCTCAGCGGACGCCGGCGCGCGCGAACACGGCCCGTGCGTCCGGAAACTCGGTCGAAAACGCGGCCACCGCGTCGGCGTCGGTGGCAATCCCGTATGCATATCGCGCCACGTACCGGCGCAGCGCGCACTCCACGTTCGGCTGGGCCTCGTCGGCGGCCTGGCCGGCCTGCTCCGCCACGCCGCTGGGAACGGCCACCGTCAGCCGCACCGGGCCGGGACCGCGTGCACCGTGCGCCGCACGTACGTGAAGTCGCCGGTGGCGACGCCGAAGTCGCGCACGTCGTCGGCCACCCAGTGGCCGGGGCCGGCCGGCACCCCGCCCGCCACCACGCCCAGCCGGCCGGCGTGTGGAAGCTGACGTCGAAGTCTGCGATCGGCGAGGAGGAGGTCTCGCCGTTTGCCAGCGTGGGCGGCTGCAGCGCCCAGCCCACGCCCGGCTCCCAGGGCAGCAGCGGGAAGAAAGAGCCCAGCCGGATCGCGGTGCCGTTCTGCGAGATCCGGTCCTTGGCGCGCTGCGGCAGGGTCAGCCGGAAGGGCAGCGAGGCGTGCACCGTCGCGCCGGCCGCGGCACCACCAGCGTGGTCGGATCGGCCAGGTGCGAGGCGGCCGCCGCGCCGTCGACCGTCACCGGCCCCGTCACCATGTCGGCATCTTCACGGCGCAGCACCGGCCCGTTCGCCCACAGCCGGAACGCCCGACGGTCGGTCGCGATGTCCGGGGTGAGCCGCCGCTGGAGGTCGCGGAGGAGCCGCCGCTGCAGCCGGCCGGCAGCGCCCCCAGCATGAGGGCGGCGCTGCCGGGGCGGATCAGGGCCCGGTCTCGACCGGGGTGTCGTCGCGGTCGCCCCACTGGTTCCACGATCCGTCGTAGACGACCGGTCGCCTGCCGCTCACGATCTCGACGGCGGTGGCGACGGCCGTGGCCGACACGCCGCCGTTGCAGTAGGCAACGATCGGCCGGTCGAGGTCGACGCCGTAGCCGTCGAGGAGCTCGGCCAGGCGGTCGGCCGGCAGGAACCGGTCGTCGGCGTCAAGCAGCGACTTGTAGGGCACGTTCAGCGCGCCCGGGATGTGCCCGGCGCGGCGCGCGTGCGTCTCGCGGCCGCTGTACTCCTCGACCTTGCGGGCGTCGAGCAGCTGTGCGCCGTCAAGGATCGCCCGGCGCACCCCCTCAAGGTCGATCACTCCTTCCCGGCCGGCCGGCACCGGGTGCGGCGGATCCGCAGGCGCCGGGACGACGTTCCCGCCCTCGAGCGGGCAGCCCGCGTTCGTCCAGGCCGATAGCCCGCCGTCCAGCACGTGGCTTGCGGCGTGGCCGTAGCTGCGGAGCACCAGCACGATCCGGCCGGCCAGCACGTTGTGGTAGTGGTCGTAGGCGACCACCACCGTGTCGGCGCCGATGCCGAGCCTGGTCGCATCGGCCGCGAACACCTCGGGCGACGCGATCGTGACCGGCACCGCGCTCTCACGGTCGGTGAAGTCGACCCGCCAGTCGGCGAACACCGCGCCCGGGATGTGACCCTCGCGGTAGTGCTCGGGGTGGGCGCGGTAGCGGGGCTGCTCCGTGGCCACCTCGCCGCGCACATCCAGCAGCCGCACGCTGTCGAGGTGCCGCTGCAGCCACTCCACGCTCACGAGCACGCCGCTCACCGCTGAATGGTACAAACCCGCCGTGGCCGTCACCGATCGTTACTGGGGGCCGGTCGAACCGGCCGAGGCCGCGGCGGCGCTGGGCCGGCCGGTCGAGATCGTCAGCCAGCACCTGCGCTGGCTGTTCGCAGTGGCGCGCTGCCGCTGGGACACCGGCGAGGCGATCGTGAAGCGCCAACCGCCGATGGGGCGCACGCCCGACCAGATGCGCTGGCAGCACCGCCTGACAAACCACCTGGCCGATCACGGCGTGCCCGCCGTTCGCGCCCGGGAGCTGGTCGAGCTGGACGGCCTCTGGTACGAGGTCTTTGACGTTGCCACCGGAGACGACACATACGCCGGGGTGGACACCTGGGAGCCGTTCTTCTCGCGGCAGCACGTGCTCGCGGCCGGCCGTGGGCTGGCCGCGATGCACGAGGCCGGCCGCGATTTCGAGCCGCGCCGCCCGCAGCCACAGCGCGGCTTCGTGGTGCAGCTGGGGCTGGCAGAGCTGGCGCCCGTCGCCGCCGTGGAGCTGCTCGCGGGCGAGCGGCCGGCGGTGGCCGCCTACATCCGCGGCGAGGACTGGCAGGACGACATCGCAACCGCCTACGACGAGCTGTTCAGCCGGCTGCGACCGGTGCTGCACGAGCTGCCGCCGGCTCCGCTGCACGGCGACTGGCAGACCAACAACCTCTTCTTCGACGGCGACCGGCTGAGCTCGATCATCGACTTCCACCAGGCCGACTACGCCCCGCGGGTGCTCGACCTGGCCGTGGCCGTGGAGCGCAACTGTTTCTTCTGGAACCGCATCTCGGCCGGCGAGGACGAGGCCCACGACCTCGGCCACGCGAGGCTGCTGATCGAGTCCTACCACGAGGTGGCGCCGCTCACGGTGGCGGAGCGGGCGGCGTTCACCGACGTGCTAGCGGCCTGCCAGTTCGAGTACGGCATCTCGTTCCTGGATTACTACTGGGGGATCGAGCGCGACCGCGACAAGGCCGACTGGGCCTGGCACACGTTCGTGATCGGGCACGCGCGCTGGTGGCAGAGCGACGCCGGACGGCGGGCGCGAGTCGAGCTCGATCAGGTCTGCTCGGCGCTGGCCTAGCCCCGGCCGAACAGCTCGATCAACGCCGAGGCAGGTTGGCGCCCAGCAGCGCCAGCAGCGGCCGCGCCTTGACCAGCGACTCCTCCACCTCGGCGGCCGGGTCGGAGTCCCAGACGATGCCGCCGCCCGCCCACAGGTGGATCTCGCCGGCGGCGATCGCGAACGTGCGGATCGTCAGGCCCAGTTCCAGGTCGCCGTTGGGATAGACGCGCCCGAGCGCACCCATCGAGGCGCCGCGGCCGACCGGTTCGAGACCCGCGATGTGGTTGATCGCCGACACCTTCGGTGCGCCCGTGATCGAGCCGCCCGGAAACGTCGCCCGCAGCAGCTCCGCCAGCCCCACGCCCAGCGCCAGCCGGCCCTGCACGCGCGACACCAGGTGCCGCACCCCGGCCATCGGCCGCTCCACTAGGTAGTCCGGTACGTGCACGCTGTGCGGCACGCAGATCCGCGCCAGGTCGTTCCGCTCCAGGTCGACGATCATCACGTGCTCCGCCCGGTCCTTGGGATTGTCGGCGATCCGCTCCGGGTCGTTGGCCGGCCGCGTGCCCTTGATCGGCATCGTCTCGACCACGTCGCCGCGCCGCCGCAGGAACAGCTCCGGCGTCGCCGACACCACCGACCAGCCATCTCCGTGCATCGCCATCGCGTGCTCGGCCCCGAGCGGCGCCAGCGCCGCCTCCACCCCGCTGGGATCGCCGGCGAACGGGGCCCGGTGATGGCCGACGATGTTGACCTGGTAGACGTCGCCGCGCGCGATCGCCTCGCGCACGGCCGCCACGGCCTCGCGGTGCTGCCGCGCCGTCCAGGTCGGCTGGAAGCGCCCGATCCGGAAGTCGCCCGCCACCGCCTCGCGGCCACCCGCCGCCGAGCGCACGTGGCAGGCCAGCGCCGGCAGCGGGCACGGCTCCGGCGGCATCGGCTCGTTCACTCCCGGCAGGGCGGCGGCCAGCCCGTATCCCAGGTAGAGGTCGGCGACCAGGCCGTCCGCCGCCGGCACGAACGGCTCGCTCCACACCCCGAACCCGTGCCAGGCCAGGAACTCGTCCAGCTGGCCGAACGGGTCGCCCTGCGCGGAGTCGAGCAGCAGCCACTGGTCGGTGAGGGCGGCGGTTCCCATGCCGGAAGTCTATGCCGCAGGCGCTACGGCCGGTCGATCTCGGCCAGCGCCGCGGCGTCCACCGCCAGCGACCCGGCGGCGGCGTTGGCCGTGGCGTGCACGGGGTTGCGGCTGCCTGCGATCACGGCCGTCACGCCGGTCTGCTCGAGCGCCCAGCGAAGCGCCAGCTGGGCGACCGTCGCGCCGTCGCGCTCGGCCAGCGGCCGCATGCGGTCGACCAGCGCGGCGCCCCGCGCCATCGGCCCCGGGTCGAAGGGCCACTCGCCGCCCTCCTCGTCCCGCCACGACGCGTACTTGCCGCGACCGCTCCGCCAGTCGTCGTCGGAGAACTCGTGGTCGTGCGCGAGCGCGCCGCTCAGCCGACCGGCGGCCAGCGGGCTGTAGGCCAGGTAGCCGATGCCCTGCGAGACCAGCCACGGCAGCAGCTCGTCCCGGTCACCCCGGTGCAGCCGCGAGAACTCGTTCTGCACCGATGCCACCGGATGGATCGCCTGGCAGCGCTCGATCAGCGCCCGGTCGAAGTTCGACACGCCGATCAGGCGCGCCTTGCCGGCGGACACGAGCTCGGCCATCGCGCCCCACGTCTCCTCGATCGGCACGTCGTCGGACGGCCAGTGCACCTGGTAGAGGTCGACGTGATCCCTTCCCAGCCGCTGCAGCGACGCGTCGATCGCGCCTCGCACCTGGTCGGCCCCGAGGCCGCTGCCCTCGTCGGGCGCCACCTTCGTGAACACCAGCATGTCGTCTCGCCCGGCAACGGCCCGGCCGACGATCCGCTCCGACACGCCGTCCCCGTACACCTCGGCCGTGTCCACCCACGTCATGCCCGCGTCGAGCCCCGCGTGGATGGCCGCGATCACCTCCTGCTCGGAACTGTTCGGGCCCCAGTGCATGCCGCCGGCCTCCCACGAGCCGAACCCGACCACCGAGATCTCGGGGCCGTCCACTCCCAGTTGTCGCATCTGCATACCCGGCACCCTACCCGGCGCGTCAGGCGCGCGCGCCCGGGCCGTAGGCAAGCCTCAGCAGGTCGCCCTCGGCGAAGCGCTCGAACCGGAGCGGGCGCAGGTCGATCCGTGGCTCGCGGCCCGCGATCACGGCCGCGGCCGACTCCGCGATGGCCGGCGCCAGCTTCAGCCCGTGACCCGACATGCCCGGCCACGGCGAACACCCCCTCGCGCACCCAACCCACCACCGGGTTCCAGTCCGGCGTGACGTCGTACGCCCCCGACCAGCCACCGGTGTAGGCGGCGCCGGCGATGGTCGGGTAGCGCGACGCCAGCGACGCCCGTACCGCGTCCCGGTACCCCGGGTCGGGCTCCCCATCGCAGTCGTCGCGCTGCGCATACTGCGTCGAGCCGCCGTAGGTGACGACCCAGGCGCCGCCGCCGGCCACCGGTCGCGTCACCACGTTCGTGACCGCGTCTGAGACAACGGCCCGCACGGGCGCGTCGCGGAGCACGGCGATCTCGATCCGGTGCAGGCCCACCGGCAGCTCCGGCAGCAGCTGCTTCGACCAGCACCCGGCCGCGACCACCACGATCGATCCGTCGTCGGGCAGCTCGGCCTCCGCGCCGATCGACGCGTCGACGCCCAGCGACACCGCCTCGGCGAACCGCGCCAGCGTGTAGCGCGAGGCATCGACAAGTCCGCCATCGGGCTCGTAGGCGCCGCAGCCGATGCCGTCTGTGTCGATCAGCGGCTCCACCGCCGCCAGCTCGTCCGGCTCGAGCAGCCGCGAGTCGACCCCCAGGCTCTGGCCGAGCGCGACGTTGCCTTCGCAGGCAGCACGCTGCGCCGGCGACACCGTCAGCAGGTAGCCGGTGGGCACGTAGGCGGACTCGCGGTCGGACATCAGCAGCTCGCAGCCGCGCTTGGCGAGCGAGACGGTGACGGCGTTCGAGTAGTGCCGGCGCACCATCCCGAACGAGCGGCCGGTGTCCCCGGCGGTGGGCGATCGCCGCTCGCAGAGCCGCACGCTCATGCCCTCGCGCGCGAGCGCGCAGGCCAGGGAGCTGCCGTACAGGCCCGCTCCCACCACGGTCACATCGGTGCCGGCCATTCGGCGTTGACTGTACACTCGCGCCGGCCATGAGACCGGCAGCCGTGATATTCGACTTCAACGGCACCATCTCCGACGACGAAGGCCTGCTCGCGGAGCTGTTCGAGCGCATCTTCGGCGAGGCCGGGATCGAGGTGCCGGCATCGCTCTACTTCGAGCAGTTCGCCGGCTACGCCGACGACGAGATCTGCCGGCTGGTGCTGGAAGGGTTCGGACGCAGCGGCGAGCCGGGGCTCCTGGAGCACCTGGTCGAGCGCCGCGCCGAGCTCTACATGGAGGCGCAGCGGACGTGCTCGACCGTGCAGCCGCAGGCGGCGGACTGCGTGCGCCGGATCGCCGCCCTCGTTCCGGTCGCGATCGCCTCCGGCGCCGTCCGCGTCGAGATCGAGGGCGTGCTCGAGGCCAGCGGCCTGCGCGAGCTGTTCCCCGTGCTGGTCTGCCTCGAGGACGTGCAGCGCGGCAAGCCCGACCCGCAGTGCTACCTGATGGCCAGGGACGAACTGGCCGACCACGTCGGACGCCCGCTGCCGGCAGACCAGGTGCTGGTCTTCGAGGACTCCGAGCAGGGACTGCGCGCGGCGCTCGCCGCCGGGATGCCGTGCATCGCGATCCAGGGCACCGCCCCGGCCGAGCGGCTCACAGGCGCAGCCGGTATCGTACGGGCCTTGGATTGGTCTATACCACTGATCAGGGAACGGTTCGATGAGGACTGACGCACGGGCGGTGGTGATCGGCGGCGGAGTCGGCGGCTGCAGCATCCTCTACCACCTCGCCAAGCTGGGCTGGAGCGACGTCGTGCTGGTCGAGCAGTATGGGCTCACGCACGGCTCCACCTGGCACTCGGCCGGGCTGGTCGGCCAGCTGCGCTCCACGGTCAGCCTGACCAAGATGATGCAGTACTCGGTGGGCCTGTACGCCGACCTCAAACACGAGACCGGCAAGGACCCGGGCTGGCACGAGCTGGGCGGCCTGCGGCTGGCATCGTCGAAGCCCCGCATGGAGGAGCTCCAGCGCCAGGCCGGCTGGGCCAAGAGCTTCGGGCTGCCGGTCGAGCTGATCTCGGCGTCCGAGGCGCAGGAGCTGTTTCCGCCGATGAGCACCGACGGCGTGCTGGGCGCGGCCTTCCTCCCGCAGGACGGCTACCTCGACCCCAGCCAGCTGACCTTCGCGCTGGCCGACGGCGCCCGCCTGCTGGGCGCCGACATCGAGCAGCGCACCCGCGTCGAGGAGATCACCCTCAAGGACAGCCACGTGCACGAGGTCGTCACGGATAGGGGAAGGATCCGCACGGACGTCGTGATCAACGCCGGCGGCATGTACGCGCCGCAGATCGCGCGGATGGTGGGCGTCGACGTCCCGATCATCCCCTACGCGCACGAGTTCCTGGTCACCGAGGCCTTCGATCCACCGTTGCCGACCATGCCAACGCTCCGTGATCCTGACAACCTGGTCTACTGGCGCACCGAGGTGGGCGGGCTGATCATGGGCGGTTACGAGCGCGACCCGGCACCGTGGGCGCTGGACGGCGTCCCCGACGGCTTCGAGGCGCAGCTGCTGCCGGAGGACTGGGAACGGTTCGACGAGCTCCTCGGCAACTCGATCAAGCGCGTCCCGGCTATGGAGCAGGCCGAGGTCAGGAAGCTGTTCAACGGGCCGGAGGCGTTCACGCCCGACGGCGAGTTCATCCTCGGCGAGTCCGACGTACCCGGGTTCTGGGTGGCGGCCGGCTTCTGCGCGCACGGCCTGGCCGGCGCCGGCGGCATGGGCTGGCAGATGGCGGAGTGGGTCGTGAACGGCGAGCCCAGCCTCGACCTGTGGCACATGGACATCCGCCGCTTCGGCCGCCAGTACCGCAGCCAGTCCTACACGCTGGCCCGTGCGACCGAGGTCTACGCCACCTACTACGACATCAAGTACCCGAACCACGAGCGCCAGGCCGGCCGGCCGCTGCGGCTGTCGCCGGCCTACCAGCGCCTGATCGAGCTGGGCGCGTCGTTCGGCGAGAAGTCGGCGTGGGAGCGGGCCAACTGGTTCGACCCCAATGCGCCCGAGGGCGATGAGTCGCTGCGCCCGCGCGGCTGGGCCGGCGAGAACTGGTCGCCCGCGATCCACGCGGAGGCGATGGCCACGCGCGAGCGCGTCGGCCTGTTCGACGAGAGCTCGTTCGCCAAGTTCGAGGTGCACGGCCCCGGGTCGCAGGAGCTGCTCGACCACCTCTGCGGCAACGACGTGTCACGCCCGCCCGGCTCGGTCACCTACACCCAGATGCTGAACGCGCGCGGCGGCATCGAGTGCGACCTCACCGTCACCCGGCTGGAGCCCCACCGCTTCCGGATCGTAACCGGCACCGCCTTCGGCAACCACGACCTGGCCTGGGTACGCAAGCACCTGCCGGCCGACGGCAGCGCCCAGGTGAGCGACGTGACGTCGGCCTACGCCTGCTTCGGCATCTGGGGGCCGCGCGCCCGCGAGGTGCTGGCGCCGCTGACCACGAGCGACCTCTCCAACGAGGCCTTCCACTACATGACGGCGCAGGAGATCTCGATCGGCTCGGTGCCGTGCCTGGCGGTGCGCGTCACCTACGTCGGCGAGCTGGGCTGGGAGCTGTACTGCCCCAGCGAGTACGGCCAGGCGCTGTGGGACTCGCTCTGGGCCGCGGGCCAGGAGCACGGCATCCGCGCCTGCGGCTACCGCGCGATCGACGCCCTGCGGATCGAGAAGGGCTACCGCGTCTGGGGCGCCGACATGACGCCGGAGGAGACGCCCGACCAGGCCGGCCTGGCGTTCGCGGTCAAGCCCGACAAGGGCGACTTCAAGGGCCGCGCTGCGCTGCTCGAGTCGCGCACGCGCGTGCCGGGCCCGCAGCTCTGCTGCCTGCTGCTGGCCGGCGCGCGATCGGTGTGCCTGGGCTCGGAGCCGGTGCGGATCGGCGATCAGTTGGTGGGGCGCGTCACCACCGGCAGCTACGGCTACGCCGTCGAGCGCTCGATCGCCTACGCCTACCTGCCCGCGGAATGGGCCGAGGCCGGCACCTCCGTCGAGGTCGAGGTGTTCGGCGAATGGGTGGCGGCCGAGGTCGCCGCTGAGCCGCTTTGGGATCCTGCAGGCGCCCGCATCGGCGCCTGAGCCGGGCACGACAACTGAGCCGGGCACGACAATCGTGTAACAACCGCGCACACGAGGCCGTGCCGGGTGACCGATCTCGTACGCTTGGATGGTGGAACAGCACACGATCCTGCTGGTCGAGGACGACGCCACCATCCGCGAGATGACGCAGCTGTCGCTCGAGCGCGACGGCTTCGTGGTCGACACTGCCGCCGACGGCCCGGCCGGGCTCGAGGCGTTCCGTGCCGGCAGCCCCGACCTGGTGCTGCTGGACGTGATGCTGCCGGGGCTGGACGGCGTCTCCGTGTGCCGCGCGATTCGCGAGTCGAGCGTGGTGCCGGTGGTGATGCTGACGGCCCGCACCGATGCCGTGGACGTGGTGCTGGGCCTGGAGGCGGGCGCCGACGACTACGTCACCAAGCCGTTCGAGCCGTCGGTGCTGGCCGCCCGGTTGCGAGCGGTGCTGCGGCGCGCCACCCGCGCCGCACCCCAGCAGCCGCTGCGATTCGGCGACCTGGAGATCGACCCGCTGGGCATGGTGGTGACCCGCGGCGGCGAGGAGCTTTCGCTGACCCCGACCGAGTACCGGCTGCTGCTGATGCTGGCCGAGAACGCCGGCGTCGTGCTCGGCCGCGAGCGGCTGCTGGAGGAGGTGTGGGGATACGTGTGGGCCGGCGACACGCGCCTGGTCGACATGCACGTGCGGCGGCTGCGCGGCAAGGTCGGGCCCGAGGCGATCGAGACCGTCCGCGGCGCCGGCTACAAGATGGTGCGGCCGTGAGGTCGCTACGGGTACGGCTGGCGCTGGCCTTCGCGCTGGTGGCGGCGCTGGTCGCGACCTTCGTGGGCGTGGCCGTGTATCAGCTGTCGGCGCAGGACCTGCTCGACCGGGCCCGCGCCAAGTCGGTGGCCAACGTGCGGTCCGCGGCCCGCCTGTACCCGCTGACCAAGCCGCTCACCCCCTACCCGGCCCTGCCCGTGAACGACCGCTCCGTGCCGGCGCCGCTGCGCGCCGCCGTTGCCTCGCGCCACGTCGCCACCTACCGCGGCAACTGGAACGGCGAGCCGGTTATCTGGGCCGGGCGCCCGGCCGCCGACGGCACGCCGCTGTTCGTGCGCGCCTCGTTCCAGGCCGAGCAGCAGTCGCTGAACGACCTGCGTACCAAGCTGATCGGCGCGGCGCTGGCGGCGGCGCTGGCCGGTGCTGTTGTGGGCGTGGCGCTGGCGAGCCGCCTGTCACTGCGTCTCAGGCGCGCGGCGGCGACGGCCGAGCGCGTGGCCGGCGGCGACCTGGACGCGCGCATCGGCGCCACCGGGGGCGACGAGGTGGCGGCCATGAGCGACGCGGTCGACCGGATGGCCGAGGCCCTGCAGCAACGGCTGGAGCGCGAGCAGCGGTTCGTGGCCGACGTCGCCCACGACCTGCGCACGCCCCTGACCGGCCTGACTGCCGCCGCCAGCCTGCTCGACGACGACCAGGTGGGCGGCGCCATCAAGGAGCGCGTGTCGCATCTGAGCGGCCTGGTCGAGGACCTGCTCGAGATCGCCCGGCTGGACAGCGGCTCGGCAACGCCCGACCTGCGGTGGGTGGACGTCGGCGCGCTGGCCGCCGACGTGGCGTCGCGGCACCAGGGCACGCTCAGCGGGACGTCGCAGCCCTGCCGCGCGCTGGTCGACCCGCGCCGGCTGGAGCGGGTGCTCGAGAACGTGATCGGGAACGCCGAGCGGCACGGCCGCCCGCCGATCGTCGTGGACGTGGGCGAGACGCGGGTGCGTGTCACCGACAGCGGGCCCGGCTTCTCGCCGGAGATGCTCGAGCGCGCCACCGAGCGGTTCACGTCGGGCGACCCGGCCCGCGGCGGCGGCATCGGGTTGGGCCTGGCGATCGCGGCGGCGCAGGCGCGGCTGCTGGGCGGACGGCTGGTGCTGGCGAACGTGCCGGCCGGCGGCGCCGCGGTCACGATCGAGCTGCCGGAGATATCAGCATGAGGGGGCTCGCGGCGATCTCGCTGCTGGCGGTGCTGGTCGCCGGGTGCGGCAGCCAGTCCGGCCTGCACCTCGAGAACGGCGGGCACACGGTCTTGGTGGTGCCCGCGGGCAGCTCCGGCGGCGGCCACAGCACGACCCCGGCGCTGCCTCGGCTGGTGACGGCGCGGATCCCGCTGGGCGGGGTGCCGGCGATCGCCTGGGACGGGACGACCACGATGTGGGCAGCGGTCTGGGCCGGCGGCCCGCACCTGCTCGGCTCGCTGATCGCGGTGGAAACGGCGACCGGCACCGCCGCCTCACCCATCGTGTTGCCGGCCTCGCATACGCCCTACCTGGTCGCGGCGACGGCGTCGTCGGTGTACGTGGCCGGCGGCGGCGCCGTGATGCGGATCGATCCGAGCAGCGGCAAGGTGATCGAGCGCCGCGACCTCGGCGCGAGGCTGCGCGCGCTGCTGGCCGCGCAGGGCCGGCTGTGGGTGACGGCCGACGGGGGCCGGCTGCTGCAGCTCAACCCGGACACGCTGGACGTGGTCGCGACGCGGCACGTCACCGGACATCCCGATGCGATCACGACCGACGCCGGCTCCGTGCTGGTGACCGACGACCGCGACCGCACGTTGACGCGGATGAACATCATTAACGGCAAGGTCACCGGCAGCACCAGCATCGGGGCGAACGGCGCCGGCCGGCCGTCGCAGATCACGGTCTACGCCGGGTCGGTCTGGGTCTACGAGGGCACCACCGTGCTACGGGCGGCGACCGGAGCGCTGCAGCTGCTCGACCGCGTCACGGTGCCGGGCGGGGGCGGCTCGATTGCGGCCGGCACCGGCGGTGTATGGGTCAGCGGCAACTTCGGCGTGGCCCGCATCGACCCCGCCACCGGGGCGCTCGACACGCCGGTCGCCGTCGGCCAGGCGGGCGCCGCGATCGCGACCACGGGCGATGCGGTGTGGGTGGTGCAGCGGCCGACGGGCACCCTGCTGCGGCTGGTGCCGTAGTCGGGTCTAGCGCATCCGCGGGAAGCGGCCGGCACGGTCGCGTGCCAGCCAGCGGGGCGGCTGCGCGCTCAGCCAGGTCACCAGCGTCGAGTAGGTCACACAGCGCACCTCGGGGCGGACGCAGACCGCCTCGACGAACCGCGTCAGCGCGTCCACGTAGGCGCCGTGGTTCCAGGTGGCGAAGTGGTTTCCGACGTCGATCGGCGCCCGGTCGCCGTGGTAGTTGGCACGGAAGTAGCGCATGTAGCTGGCGAAGACGTCGTCGGCCAGGACGCGGGAGCGGGGCCGCGACACGGTCCGCCCGCGGGACTGGTTGACGTAGAAGTTGTAGTCCATCGAGAGCGACCGCCAGGGCGTGCCGACCAGCCTGATCAGTGCCAGCGGGAAGCTCCAGATGCCGTCGCGTCGCCGCGGCCAGTGGCTCGGCAGGTCGGCCTGGCTGGTGTCGTAGGTCATGCCCACCGACCGCAGCACCGGGTAGAGGCGGCCGAGGTGCCCCTGCAGGCAGGGCGTGCGACCTCCGCGGATCTCGCTGTCGGGGACGGCCAGGCCGGCGTGGTGCATCAGCTCGTGGAACTGACTGAGCTCGTGCCGCCAGTCGCGCCTGCTCCAGGTGCTGATGTTGCCGGGGTAGGGCTCGCAGAAGTGGCCGTTGTAGTGCGTGCCGATCTCGTGGCCCGCTGCGTAGCCGAGGTCGATCTGCCGCACCAGCGCACGCACCGCCGCCGCGCTCGGGCTGAAGCCGATGTCGGAGCTGCCGGCCGGGTGGCGAGGCGGGTGGTAGAAGCGCCTGTCGGCCGGGTCGAGCAGGTAGACGCCGGACAGGAAGAAGCTGAAGCGGGCACCGGTGCGGGCGCCGACCGCACGCCAGTGCCTCCAGAGCTTCGGGTCGCCCGAGCCGTCGAACGAGACCATCACGAACTGGGGCGGGCGCCGATAGCGCGGGGCCGGCGGCGGCAGCACCACCGTAGAGGGCGGCGGCGCGCTGGTGGCCCTCGACGGGCCCGTGCCGGAGTTACCTGCCTGGGACCCGCTGCACGCCGCCGCCACCACCAGCAGCACCGCCATCGCCACACACCTCACAGGCGACACACTAGAGCCGGGCGGTCACACCACCTGCTCGGACGGGTAACAGCTCGGTAACGGCGGGACTACGCGGCGGCCAGCACGTCGCGCAGCGTGATGATCTGGTCGCGGCGCTGGCCGATGCCCACGATCGCGACCGGCACGCCCACCTGCTGCTCGATGAAGTCGAGGTAGCCGCGCGCTGCCGCCGGCAGTTGGCCGGCGTCGCGCACGTGCGAGATGTCAGTGTTCCAGCCCGTCAGATCGGTGTACACCGGCTGGGCATGGTGGAAGTCGCTCTGGTGGCCGGGGAAGTCCTCGGTGACCGTGCCGTCGGGCAGCGTGTAGTGGGTGCAGACCGGGATCGACTCGAAGATCGAGAGCACGTCCAGCTTGGTCACGGCCAGCTGGGTGAAGCCGTTCAGCCGGGTGGCGTAGCGCAGCGCCACCAGGTCGAGCCAGCCGCAGCGGCGCTCGCGGCCGGTGACCGTGCCGTACTCGGCGCCCTGGTCGCGGATCCGCTCACCCCGCTCTGGGTCGGCCTCGCTGGGAAACCCGCCCGCGCCTACTCGCGTCACGTACGCCTTGGCCACGCCCAGCACCGCGTCGATGCGGGTCGGCCCGAAGCCGAGCCCGACGCAGGCGCCGGCGGCGATCGGGTTGGAGCTGGTGACGAACGGGTAGGTGCCGTGGTCGAGGTCGAGCAAGGTCGCCTGCGCCCCCTCGCACAGCACCACCTTACCCTCGTCCAGCGCGCGGTTAACGATCAGCGACGTGTCGGCGATGAACGGCCGGATCCGCTCCGCGTAGCGCAGCGTGGCCTCCGTCATCACGTCCTTGTCGATCGGGCGCTGGTGGTAGATCTTGCGTAGCAGTACATTCTTGACCGAGAGCGCGGTCTGGATCTTCTGGCGCAGGATCTTCTCGTCGAGCAGGTCCTGCACACGGATGCCGACCCGCGAGGCCTTGTCGGCGTAGGCGGGGCCGATGCCGCGGCGGGTGGTGCCGATCTGCAGCCGGCCCAGCATCAGCTCGGAGTCGGCATCGATGATGCGATGCCAGGGCATGATCAGGTGCGCGTTTCCGGAAATGCGGAAGCCGGCCAGGTCGATGCCGCGCTGCTCGAGGCCGTCCAGCTCCTCCATCAGCACCTCGGGGTCGATCACGCAGCCGTTGCCGATCACGCACAGGGTGCCCGGCCAGAGGATGCCGCTCGGCACCAGCCGCAGCTTGTAGGTGTCATCGCCCAGCACCAGCGTGTGCCCGGCGTTGTTGCCGCCCTGGTAACGGGCGACCACGTCGGCCCGCTCGGCCAGCGTGTCGACGATCTTGCCCTTGCCCTCGTCGCCCCACTGGGCGCCTACGACGACGCTACACGGCATGGCGTTCGATCCCTCTCAGGACGGGCCCTGGGCGAGGTTGGCGAAGCGGGTGTAGCGGCCCTGGTAGGCCAGCTGCACGGTGTCCAAGGGGCCGTTGCGATGCTTGCTGACGATCAGCTCGGCCTCGCCCTTGTGCTCGCTCTCGGGGTCGTAGTAGTCGTCGCGGTAGATGAACATGACCAGGTCGGCGTCCTGCTCGATCGAGCCGGACTCGCGCAGGTCGGACAGCTGCGGCCGCCGGTCCTTGGCGCCGCGCTGCTCGACGGCGCGCGACAGCTGCGACAGCGCCAGCACCGGTACCTCGAGGTCGCGCGCGATCAGCTTCAGCTGCCGCGAGATGTGCGAGATCTCGTTCACCCGGTTCTCGAACCGGGCGCCGCCGCTCATCAGCTGCAGGTAGTCGATCACGACCAGCGCCAGGTTCGGGTGGCGCGCCTTCAGCCGCCGCGTCTTGGCCTTGATCTCGAGCGCGGTGATGCCGGCCGTGTCGTCGATGTAGATCGGTGCCTCCTGCAGGTGCGAGCAGGCGGCGGTCAGCTTCGGCCACTCCTCGGGCGCAAGCTTGCCGGTGCGCAACCGGCTGGAGTCGACCTTGCCCTCCGAGCACATCAGGCGCTGCGTGACCTCGTCGCGCGACATCTCGATCGTGAAGATCGCGACCGGCAGCTGCTCGCGGATGCCCACGTGGGCGGCTACGTTCAGCGCCAGCGACGTCTTGCCCATGCCCGGGCGGGCAGCCAGGATCACCAGGTTGGACGGCTGCAGCCCGGCCGTGATCTTGTCCAGCTTGCGGAACCCGGTGCCGACGCCGGTGATCTCGCGGCCGGACTCGTGCAGCTGGCTGATCCGCTCGAAGGAGTCGTTCAGCAGGCCGGAGATCGGGAAGAAGTCGCTGGTGATGCGTTGGTCGGCGATCCCGAACACGACCTGCTCGGCCTGGTCGACCAGCTCCTGCGGCTCGCCCAGCCGCTCGTACCCGAGCTGGGCGATCTGGGTGCCGGCCCGGATCAGGTTGCGATAGGTGCTGGCGTCGCGCACGATCTCGGCATAGCGGTGCGCGTTGGCGACGGCGGGCACCGTCGATGCCAGCGTGTGCACGGCCGCCTTGCCGCCGACCTCGTCCAGCTGCCCCTGGTTCTGCAGGGAGTTGATCAGCGTGATCGAATCGACGGTGCCGCCCTCGGCGTAGACCCGCAGGATCGTCTCGTAGATGGTGGCGTGCGATCGCCGGTAGAAGTCCTCCGGCTGCAGCACCTCGGACACGATCGCGATCGCGTTCGCGGACACGAGCATCGCGCCCAGCACCGACTCCTCGGCGTCGAGGTCGTGCGGCGGAACGGTGGGTGCGCGTTGCTGCTGGTCGACGGCCATCAGGCGGGGCGGATCAGTAGTCGTCCGGCTCGGCTTCGAAGGCTTCCACGTTGCCCTCTTCGCCGGCTTCGCCCGGCACCACCATCACCTTGACGGTAGCCTCGACGTCGCCCCACACCGCGATCGAGACGCGGTAGGAGCCGAGCGCCTTGATCGCGTCGTCCAGCGACACCTTGCGGCGGTCGACCCGGATCTTGCGGGCCTTCCAGATCGCGTCGGCGATGTCGCTTGACGTGACCGAGCCGTACAGCCGGTCCTCGACCCCGGCGCGGGCCTTGATCGTGAGCACGGTGCGGTTGAGGGTGTGTGCGATGTCACGCGCCTGCTCCTCGCTCTGCGCCTCGTGCCGCTTGCGCATCTCCTCCTGGCGCTGCACCTGCGCGACCATTCCGTCGTCGGCGGCCAGCGCCAGCTTGCGCGGCTCCAGGAAGTTGCGCATGTAGCCGGCGGCGACGTTCACGACGTCGCCCTTGCGGCCCAGTTTGTCGACGTCCTGCAGCAGGATCGCCTGTGTCCCTTTGTGTGCCATCACGTCCTCGTCGTCACGCGGCCGGGGCCGCGATCATCGTCCCACGCGCCGGCGGATGCCAGCCCGGCGCGTCCGATTTCACCGCTGCTTGCGGGGATTCAGTTGACCGCGTAGGGCAGCAGAGCCACCTCACGCGCGCGCTTCACGGCCACCGCCACCTGGCGCTGGTGCCGCCGGCAGGCGCCGGTGATGCGTCGCGACCGGATCTTCCCCTTCTCCGACACGTAGCGCCGGAGCTGGTTGTAGTTCTTGTAGTCGATCTCCTCGACCTTGTCCTTGCAGAAGTAGCAGGACTTGCGTCGAGTCGATGCGCCGGCGCCGGCACGCGTTTTGGCCGGGCGCCGCTTGGGCTTTGATGCCATGTACTGCTCCTTCTAGAACGGAATGTCGTCGTCGCCGCCGCTGGGGCCGAAGGCCGCCGGTACCGGGTCGGGCTTGAGCTCGCCGCCGCGCGGCTCGAAGCTGCGGCCCTGGCCGCCCTCGCCACCGCCGCCGCCGTCACGCGAGCCCAAGAACTGGACGGTGTCGGCCACGACCTCGACCGCCTGGCGCTTGGAGCCGTCCTGCGACTCCCACTCACGCCACTCGAGGCGGCCGTCGACCGCGATCGCGCGGCCCTTCGACAGGTAGTTGGCGCAGTTCTCGCCCTGCGCGCCCCAGACCTTGATGTCGAAGTAGTTGGGCTTCTCGACCCACTCACCGCTGGACTGGTCCTTGTAGCGCCGGTTCACGGCCAGCCGCAGCTTGCACACCTGGGTGCCGCTGGGCAGGCTTGACAGCTCGGGATCGCTGGTCAGGTTTCCCGTCAGGATGACTCTGTTGATGTTTGCCACGTGTTCCTCCAGTGCCTTTCACCACGAACGTGTGTTCGGGTATGATAGGCGGGGTTGCGGACGGCGTCAGGCGCCGGCCTCGACCGGCTCGGGCTCCGTCTCGGGCGCCTCGGCATGGGTCTCGGCGCGGTCGGCCGGCTTGGCCGGCGAGCTGCCGGGAATGCGGTTGGTGGCCATGAAGCGCATCACGCCATCGGTGATGGCGAGCACGCGCGTAGCCTCGTGCAGCACAGGTGCGGGCGCGTCGAACGTGAGCACGTAGTACCACGCCTCGCCCGTGTGCTTGATCTCGTAGGCGAGCTTGCGGCGGCCCCACGGCTCGACGCCGCCCCAGCTGCCCTTGCCTTTCTCAACGATCTGCTGGACACGCTCGATCACCTCGCGGTGCCGTTCCTCCGGCACGTCGGGCTCGATCAGCAGCATGATCTCGTATGGGTTGATCCTGATCACCTCCTCTGGTCTCGTGCAGCCCCGGCGGCAGATGCGCGACCATCAGGATCAGGGTCGCGTCGCACCGGAGCAGGAAGCTCTCGATTGTCGAGGCGTCAGTATACTTGCGCCCTTCGAACGGGAGGCCCGGTGGGACGAGCAAGATGGTTCATCGTAGGGGCGGCCGCAACGGCCGGCGCGCTGGTGGCTGCACCCGGCGCATACCAGCGGCTGCGCGGCCTGGTGGCGGCCGGCGAGCCACAGCTGCTCGAGCCGGGGCCGGCCCCGGAGCCGGCCCACCAGCCGCCGCCTGCGCCCGCCGCCGCCTTCGCCAGCTACGACCCGCCGGGGCCGGAACCGTCGGTTGCCGACGAGGACACCGCCGAGCTGCGGCTGCGGATCGACGAGACCCGCGACCGCATCCGGCGGCGTGCCAATAACGGCGTGGAGGCCGACAGAGAGGCTGAGTAGGGCATGTTGGACGCACCGGGGCCATAGACTGCGCGCCTTGGGGCGGCAGGGGCCCGGTGGCCCATCCGGTCTTCAAAACCGGCAGGCCGATGTAGCCCATCGGTTGGTAGGTTCGACTCCTGCGCCGCTCCGTAAGCCGAAACCAGCATGGTTGAGCAGTTTTCCCTTCTCGATCGCGAGCTCGGGAGCGATCGCCACCGTCCGCCCCAGTCCGCTGAAATCCGCTGTTTTCAGGCGTGGGGGGGCGCAACGGGGGCGCAATGGGGAGGGCCGAGGTGCCTCCGAGCGGCGGCGCCTGACCTACGCCGCGTTGACGGACGGCAGCAGCGTGCGCTTGCGGGGTCGTGACAGCTTCAGCTTCCAGGCGTAGTACCGAGCGAACTCATCCCCGCAGGGATGCTGCGGGTAGCTGGCTAGCGTCGCACGGCCCCCGGGGCGCTCGACTGACGCCCAAGACCGGGTAGACACAGGTGCACCGTTCCGGTGAGGTGCGGCGGCCACGGCGGGCGCTTCTGCGCGTCCGACCTGTTGTTTCAAATCAACCAGCGGAAGGGGGATCGATGCGATGCGGGATCGACCTCGACGCCCTGGTCGACTTCGTCGCGTGCCAGGTCGAGAGGATCGAGGCGGCCGGAGTTGCAGTGCCGCTCAGCGGCCTGGGCGAGCGCCCGCTCCCAGGCGAGCGTGCCAGCGCGGATGAGTTACGCGCCCTCTGGCTGGCCGCCGGTCTCGCCACGCACGTCGGCCTCGCGATCTTCCGGGAGCCTGAGCGGTTCATCACCTCCCACACTCCGTCACCCGCTAGCCCTGCGGCTCTCGCCGCCTGACCGAAGGAGAAGCGCCATGCAGTCACTCGATCAGCCCACCCACCGAATCGCCGATGCGACCTCGCCGCTGTGGCTCGGCTCAGGCCCGGCCGGATGGGGCGAAGTCGTGCGGGCCGTCAACCCCGACGCCTCCCACAGCGCAGCGAGCATGATCGCCGCAGCCGGTCTCGACTGGGTCGTCGAGCAGCACCCGGGGCACGATTGGTTGCGGCCACGATCTGCGATGCTGAGATGGGCGCCGGAGCTGGAGCATCGGAAGGCGCATTGATCGCGCAGCTTCGAGACGAGGCTAGCGTGACGCGCGACGCCGCGTTGGGAGAGATCGGGGATGTCCCGTTTAGCGATGCTGAGGTGATAGAGGGTCGGACGCTGCCATCGCTGTTGGCGGTGCTACGCCGCGAGTCGGCGACCCTGGCGGCAGTGGGAACGCACGGCGGTGGACGTCTCGCCGGCCTGCTGTTTGGCAGCATTGCGACGGCGATTCTGCATCAGGCGCCCTGCTCGGTGTTCGTGGCACGCGCGTCGGATGAGACTGCATGGTTTCCAAGCCGCGTCGTCGTCGGCATGGACGGTTCGCGGCAGGCGTTGGCGTCGGCGGCGGTTGCAGCCGATCTGGCGGGCCGCTTCGGCGCGGAGGTGCGCCCAATCGCCGCGAGAGGAGGGGCGCACCTCGACGAAGAGGCCCTGCGCCAGATACATGACCTCGAGTGGGTTTCGAGACACCCGGTCGGTGCACTCGTGGACGCCTCCCAGGAGGCGGATCTGGTGATCGTGGGCAGTCGTGGCCTGCGTGGACTCGAGGCGCTCGGCAGCGTCAGCGAGCGACTGGCCCACCAAGCACGCTGCTCGTTCCTCGTGGTGCGGCCGTACGGGGAGCCATGAGCGGCACATGCTCGCTTGCCCGGAGGACGTCGCGACCCTAGTAGCGAGCCCCGCCGATCCATCACGGCGAAAAACGAGCATTCGCCTGGACGCGGTCAGGCGCTAAGCCAGACCCCGTACAACCCGGCGTAACCACTACCGCGGATGCACAGGCGGAACAGCCCATCGCGAAATCGCCCCAGGCGTCCCCTTCGACCAGTTAGCTGAACGGCGCCGCCTCGAGCTGATCGAAGCAGCGGTACGAGAATCGAGGGACATCGAGTTCAAGCAGGTGCGGTCCGGACGGGGATGGGCGCCGTGGCCGGCGTGAGGCGAACGACGGCGTCGACTCCGCCTGTCGGTGCCCGCCGCAGTTCGACCTCACCGCCGTCGGCACTGACGAGTCGGGCTACGATCGCAAGGCCAATCCCCGACCCGCCGCCGGTGCTGCCTTTGCGCCAGAACCGGTCGAAGGCCCGGGTGCGCTCTTGGTCGGTGAGGCCGGGGCCGGTGTCGATGATGTGAAGCTCGGTCCAGCCGCCGGCGGCCGAGACTGCGAACGTGATCGCCCCGCCTGGTGGTGAGGCGTCGACGGCGTTTTCGAGCAGGTTCTCGACCACCTGCTCCAGCCGCGATGGTCACGAGCACCCACCACGATCGGTTGATGTCGCTGGAGAGGGTGAGGTCGCGCTGGCGCGTCAGCGGTGACCAGAGCGCGACTCGCTCCTCCGCCACGGCACGCAGGTCGATCGCCTGGCGGGCAGGCGGGTCTCGGTCGGCGCGGGCGAGCGCCAAGAGCCCGTTCACGATCCGCGATAGGCGGTCGACTTCGCGAAGCGCCGTTTGGAGATCGCCTGGATCGGCGAGCTCGTATTCGAGGTTCTCAAGCGTCAGCCGAAGCGTCGCAAGCGGCGTGCGCAGTTGGTGGGAGGCGTCGGCAACGAATTCCTCCTGGGCGTGCATGAGACTCTCCAGCTTGATGATCATGCCGTTGAAACTCTGCGCGAGCGACCGCACCTCAGGCGGACCGCCGACGGGCGCGCGGACTGCCAGGTCTCCCGCACCGGCTGTGCCCGCGGCGCGCTCGACGTCTTGCAACGGTCGCGTTACTCGGCGCGCGAAGCGCCATCCGACCAGTCCCGTTGCGGCGAGCGCGATGATGGCGATGCCGGCCAGTGTAAGCCAGTAGCGGTGGATTCGCCCCTCGACCGACGACGTGGAGTACGTGAGGATGACGGCGCCGTTGACCTCACCGCCAGAGGCGACCGGTACGGCGACGAACTGGCCACCCGGCTCGGTTCGATGGGACGGCAACGTGCCGCTGGCGATGCGGCCGTCCAGAGCGGCTCGAACCTCAGCTTGGTCGTGGTATGACCGGCCGGTGGAGCTCGGCCGGGCGGTATCGATCTGGGCGACACCCGCCTTGTCCAACACGATCACGTGACCGCCGGTCGCACGGCCATAGCGGCGTGCCGCCGTGGTCACCAACGGGCTCGATACGGGCAGGCCGTTCTCGAGGTTGTCCTCCACCAGCGTCGCCACCGCGCCCGCGGCGCGCTCGGCTTGGGCGTTTAGGTCTTGGCGCTCGCTGTGGGCATAGATGATCGCCAGCGGCACCTCCAGGCTCAGCAGCACCAACACGGTCAGGGAGAGATACGACAGGAGCAGGCGACGGGTCATTCCGGGATGACCAGGCGGAATCCCACACCACGCTGCGTCTCGACCCACCGCTGGTCGCCCAGCTTGCGCCGAATCGACGCGACGTGGACGTCGATCGTCTTGCTGGGGCCATACCAGTCGGTTTGCCACACCTCGTGCAAGATGTGGTTTCGCGTCACCACCGCTCCGGCATCGGCGGCGAGCAACGCGAGCAGGTCGAACTCCTTCGGGGTCATGTCGCGTCCGTCGAGCGTGCTCTTTCGGGTACGCACGTCCACAACGAGTGGCCCCGCGACGAGCGGTTCGTGCTCGCCGCGCGGCTGTCCAGCTCGCCGCGTGACGGCGCGGATCCGCGCCACGACCTCGCGGAACCCGAACGGCTTGACGATGTAGTCGTCCGCCCCAAGCTCGAGGCCCACGACTCGATCCGCCTCCTCGCCGCGCGCGCTGACGATGATGATCGGAATCGCCGACCGCGCCCGAATCGCCTTGCACACGTCCAGCCCGTCCATGTCCGGCAGCCGCAAATCGAGCAACACCACATCCGCCCCGCGGTGCTCCAGGGCAGCCTCGCCGGTCGCGGCGCGGGTGACGTCGAACCCCTCCCGCGCGAGCCCCTTCAAGAGCGACTCCGCCAGCGCGTCCTCATCCTCGACCACAAGCACCTTCACAACCGAATCATCGCAGCGCTCGCGACCTTGCCGCGATCGCCTGGCAAAGTCTTCGCCCAACTTGGGCCGAATCTTTCAACAACGGCTGCGAACGCCGGCCGGCACCGACTCGTCGGCGGATCCTTCAGAGGCGGCATACCTCCCATGACGGTCGCCGGACGCGGTCCTGACATTAGCCCGAGTCGTCCGGGGCAGAAGAGCTGGCCGAATCATGGCGAATCTTGGACGTCCCTTGTCCCGGCGTTAGCAGTCGCGGACCTACCATCGGTGGAACAGTCCAATCTACCCCGGAGGCACATCATGAGACACAAGCTCGCAGTGACAACCCCCATCCTGGGAGCGGTGATGCTGCTGGCGGTCGCCGTCCCAGCGTTCGCCGCGGTCAACTGGCAGATCACGCTCAAGCACACGGCCGCCTTCCCAAGGGCGACCGGTCAGGCCCAGTACCAGTCCCAGCCGGGTCAGCGTGAGCTCCAGATCGAGGCCGAACACCTCGGGACGCTCGCAGGCAAGCGCGTGGTGTTCTACGCCAAGGGGTCCAGGCTCGGCAGCGCAGTCGTGACGAGCCGCGGCATTGCCCAGATCGACCGCAACACCGAACTCGGCCAGCGCGTCCCCAAGATCGTCCACGGATCGCACGGTTCCGTGCGCACCGCCGGCGGCGCCGTGATCCTCCGCGGCACCTTCTAGCCACCCGAACCCGGGCCCTCGACGAACCCAAAGGAGCACGCAAATCATGACCATCTCCCGCCTCGCCGCCACCGGCGCCATCGTCCTCAACGTGCCCATTATCTTCGCCGCTTCCATCATGCCGGTGAGCGCGATCGTCCTCAGCGTCATCCTGCTGGCCGCGATCGGCGCCGCCCTCGGCGCCGTCACAGGGTGGGCGATCTCGACGCAGCCTGAAACTGCGCCCGCGGCCGCAACGCGGAAGGCCCACGCCAGCACCGAGCGCATCGCCGCCTAGCCGCCCCTTACGCGTCGCGCTTCCGCTCCCGGCCGCCGCCCCGCAAGCCTCCGCCTCCGCCCTCCGAATCCCGGCGGGCGGAGGCGGAGGCTCACCAGCGTGGTACCGTCGCCCGAAACCCGCCACCGAAGCAAAAGGAGTCGGAATACCACTCCTCGTGTCGAGTGGAGTCGTCGGTGTCGTTATCGTCGTGGTCGTGCTCATGGTCGCCGTCCTGGCTGTCGCGCTGCGGCGCGACCGCGCCGGCAGGCCATACGGGCGCCGCTAAGCGCAGCCCAAGCGGCAGTGAGCAGCCCGATCGCCGGGCCTCCACAACCACAGCCCGCTGCGCGCAATGCGAATCCGGAATCGGAGCCTGCTCGATCACGAATACCACCGGCGCCAAGCGGTAACCGGTACAGGTCTAGGCGGCCCGTCTATGTGCCGCGTCAGTGCGATGGGCCTCCGGCGACATCCGACTATCAGCTCCTGTCCACGCCACTCCATCAGCATGAGCCCGACCTTCCCGCGCAGAGGACGCGGGCGAAGGGTCACCGTGGGTGCGGCTTGCAGGGGTCAAGTGGCCGCCCGCAAGCGTCGTACTTGTTCCGAGATGCGTACTTGTCCGACGCCGACCGGGGCGTAACCCCGATGCGCCCCCAGGGTGGCGCTGTCACGATGACGACGAGTGACTGAGTTCGGTGATGCTCGAGGAGGTCATGGTGGGTACCCACGTTGAACATCGAGCGGCGGGCTGGCGTCGGCAGGCGCGGCCGGGAGCCTGGTTCGGGTTTGCGCTCGTGGTGGGTGGTTTCGCTGCGTTCTGGGTGCTGGCCGGGAGTTCCCCTGGGACGATCGACAGCTTGTGGAGTCGTCTCCGCGACTTGCCGTTGCTTGTTGAGGCCGGTGTCTGGCTGGTCGCTTTCCCCCTGACGCTTTCGATGGCGGTCTGGGAGAGCAGCTGGGCGGAGTGGATTCGGGTGCTGCTGGTGCTCGTCTTCACGGTTACCTGGTCGTATCTCTTCTACCCGAAGCAGCAAAGCATGTCCTCCGCAGGGAGCGGGCGGCCCTCTGCGCCACCGGACGGTGACGGCCGCCGCACCCAAGAGCCACACCTCCGCGTACCGGGCGAGGAACAACCCATGAGTGGCATCAAGCGCGCCCTCGTGATCTACGAATCCATGTACGGAAACACCGAACAGATCGGAAAGGCAGTCGGCGATGGACTTGGCGAGGTGATGACCGTCGATGTCGTCGAGGTTGGGTCCGCGCCGACAGAGCTGTCACCCGACATCGGTCTGATCGTCGTCGGTGGGCCGACTCACGCCCTCGGAATGAGCCGCCCGGCCACCCGCGAGGACGCGGCCAAACAGGCGCAGTCACCGCTCGTGTCGTCCGGCATCGGCGTTCGCGAGTGGCTCAGCTCGCTCATCCCACCGGATCGTCACGACATGCCGGTTGCCGCCGCGTACGACACGCACCTGGATCACCCGATGGTTGTGCGACGCCTCGGCTCGGCGGGCGCGTCTATCACCAAGCAGCTGCACCAGCTTGGGTTCACTATGGCAACGGAGCCCGAGCACTTCTGGGTGTCAGGTACGCAAGGCCCTCTTCGTGAGGGCGAACTGGAACGCAGCCGGGACTGGGGGCGCGCACTCGCCGAGAGCTGCGAGATCTCGATACCAGCAAGAAGCCGCTGACCCGAGAGCGGCGGGGGTTGAGAGTACCAGTCCTAGAGCCAAAACCGTTGTGCCGGGCAGCAGCTATGCGCCGGACTCGCGGGTGGCCCACCCGAGGGGTTTCCCGCTCCCAGGAGTCAGCGGATTCACCGATGCGTGGATGTGCACCATCTTCGACAATCGCGGGGAGAGGAGGATCGATGCACGAAAGCCACAAGTCGGTGGGGTACTGGACTGGGCTCGGGATCGCAGTGGGTGCCGGACTCGGCGTGACTGTCGGCGTTCTCGTGAGCGGCGGCGTGGGAATCGGCATCGGCATGACGATGGGTGCCGGGTTCGGCCTGGCAGCCGGAGCGTTCGCCGACAACCGGTGGCCGCGTCACACGGATTGATGCCGGCCGCCCCATGTCACGTACGAGCGCTCCGAACATCGGCGCGATGTGCTTTGGGGGGGCGAACCGCGAAGGCTTAGCGGCGGAATGGGCGCCCGCTCAGGGAGTCGCGAGGTACCCGTCCCAACGAGAGTCGCCGTGAGCGAGCGTACTTCAAGCCTTCAGGGGAGATTGGCGCGTCTGCTGTGGCTCTCGATCGGCGCCGCGCTGCTGACGATCGCGCCAGACACGTCCACAAGCTCCTCACCGACCCCACCCCCGACCCCGTCAGAGCCACCCAACCGGCCCTGACCTTGACATAGGAGCAACGCATGAAGACCTTCAATCTCAACGCAGACGCGTGGGATCGCACGGAAGAGCGCGAGGGCTGGCGCTTCAAGGACGCATGGGTCGGCGCGCACACCGACGCCGAGCTGATCGGCGCGAGCATGTACGAGGTCGAGCCGGGTAACAAGCAGGGGCCATTTCACACCCACCACGCGAACGAGGAATGGGCGATCGTCCTCCGCGGCGAGCCGACGCTGCGCACGCACGAGGGCGAGCAGCAGCTGCGCGAGGGCGACGTCGTCGCGTTCCCGCGCGGCAAGGAGGGCGCGCACCAGATCCGCAACGATACGGACGCGCCCGTCCGCGTCCTCATGCTCTCCACGCTGATCGCGCCGGACATCGTCGAGTACCTCGACACGGGCAAGATCGGCGCGCGGAGCGTCGCCGGCGAGCGGATCATCTTCGCTCGCCCCGGGCCTGAGCTCGAATACTGGGAAGGCGAGGACTAAAGCCGCATTCGGCGCACCATCACCGCGATGATTCGAATCGGTTCGATCGTTTTGCGCGTGGACGATCATCCCGGCCCGCGCGGCACCCGTCCACCCCGGCCTTCTGCTGGGTGGTTCGCAGTCTCCCAGCCGCAGGGTTGCCGGACTCAAGCCGCGGCTGCCTGGCGTCGCAGCATCGCCAGGGGCGAACCGTGAACCAGCTCAGGATCAGTGTCCACATTGGTCATCAGACCGGCAGGATCGTGGGACCATGTGACCATGCCCGCCAATGATCCGACGGCTACTTGGGCGGCCACGCCCCGAGGGGTGCGCCGATCTCCCACTCGTGGCCGAATGGGTCGACGATCCGGCCGAGCCGCCAACCGTGTTCGTCGCTGACTGGCGACGTTTCCGTCGCGCCGGCGGCGACTGCTCGTCGGGTGACCGTGCCGGGATCGTCCACCACGAGCGTTGTTCGGCCGGTCGCGCCGTCGATCTCCCGTGGGCTGAGACGCTTCAGTGTCGATGACGCTGGTGCGATCCAGAAGGGCGCGCCGCCGACGTCGAGTTGCGCGACGATGTCGTCCCCTTCGCCGACGCAATGAAGGACGGTTGCGCCGAACGCGGCCTTATAGAACAGAAGTGCCTCGCTCGGGCGGTCGACCCACAGCTGCGGCTGGATGCTGGTCATCGCGACTCCCTTTGGTTGGTCGCGCGGCACGATGATACCCCGCACCCACCCTCGCCAAGCTGTGCCTGCCGTGCGACGCATAGCATCGCGTCCGAGGCGTGCTAGTTGGTGCCTGACTCTGCCGGTATCACGAGGCACGTTCGGGCTCCTGGTGTCTCACGCAGCCCCGTGCAGACCCTCGTTCGGGCGCGCCTTCTATCCGGCGTGAGGTGCGGCCATAGGCCGGGGCGCGAGCACTGCCACTGTCGGGCAGGGCTCGCTTGAGTCGGTTGCGCGTTCGCCGGCTCCGCTGGCTATCGCGTTCGCTTCAGGGCTTTCCAGACCTCTTCCGCCGGCCACCGGCGCGCCCACTCCACCGGCGCGTAGGGATAGCTCGTCGTCGCGTCCTCCCGCGGGCGCACCTCGATCATGTCCTCCACCTCGAATCCGCAGCGGCGCAGCAGTCGGATCATGTCGCCGTAGCCGAGATGGAACTCGACGGACGGGTCGTCGGGCCACTCGAAGCGGTGCATGCCGAAGTAGTCGCGCAGCAGGCGATCAGTAGCCGGCTCGTCCTCGGCGTCGGGCGCGCAGAGCATCAGGATCGCGCCGTTGACCAGGAAGACAAGCTGTCCGCCGGGCCGCAGGATACGCGCCGCCTCGGGGATCCACAGGTTGGGGTCGCACCAGATGCTGGCGCCGTACTCCGAGATGGCAAGGTCGAAGCTCTCGTCCGGGAACGGCGTCTGCTCGGCGTTGCCCAGGTGCAGCGGGAACTCCACGCCGAACTCGGCCTGCAGCCGCCGCGCCGTCTCGAGCTGTGCCGGCGAGTTGTCGATGCCGACCGGCCGCGCGCCGCGGCGAGCCAGCCAGGACGACACGTAGGCGGTGCCGCAGCCGAGCTCGATGACGTCCAGGCCGTCGACCGACGGTGGCAGCATGCCGACGTCGGCCTCGGGCACCGAGTAGATGCCCCAGGTCGGTTGGTTGGCTTCCCACTGCGCTCGCCCCGGGCCGGCGTAGCGCTCGGCAAAGCTGTCCCAGGCCTCGCGGTTTCGCTGAACGTGGTCGCTCACGGGAGCGGCACTCTACTCAGGCTGGCCCCTGCGCGCACGGGTCGATGGTCGCGAAAATCGACGTCAGCACCGCGAGGAAGGCCACGGCCGCAGCACAGTGAGGCCGACCGGGCACCCTCGATCTGCCGGTATCACTACACGCTCGCCGGGGCCGCGTCGCGCATGTCATCTAGCGGGATTGCGCGATAATGAACGGCATGCAGCCAGGTGAGCGTGCCCGCTACGACGCGTTCGCGTCGTGGTACGAAGATTGGGTCGCAGCGCCAGAGGACGACCTCGTCGCCGCCTCCCTGTTCGAGATGATTGGGCGGGTCAAGTCAAAGCGCAGCGCCTTCTCGACCTCGGTTGTGGCGAGGGCCGCATCTCGCGTGCGCTAGCCGGTAGCGGAAACGACGTGGTCGGCGTCGACCTCTCAGCCGAACTTCTCCACAAATCGCGACGACCGTTAGCGGCCCGCTCCCGGCATGCGCGGATCTTGCAGAGCCTTCTGACGGAGTCGAGCCGTCGACCCTCTCACCGTGGGGGGTTACCTGAAAGGCCAGGGGTTCGGGACCCGGACGTCGGGGCCGTCTGCGCGCCAGTCAGCGTATGCCTGCGCCGGGTCGTCGGTTTCCTTCGACACCGAAGCGTCATACTTCGCGGCCGTGTCGTTGACGGTGTAATGGCATGCGTCCTCGCGCCGTGAGCCGATCATGAGCACGCCGCAGGGCCCGTCCCCGGCTCCTACGAAGATGTGCTCGCTCCCAGCCGGGCAGTGGAGAAAGTCCCACTGGCGCAGCGCGAGCTCCTTGTCCTCCATGATCGCGATGCACTCTCCGTAGAGGACGAGAAAGTCCTCCTGGACCGGTTCCGAGTGGTAGCGGCCGTTCGGCTCCCCCGGCTGCATGACTTGGACGTTGACGCCTGTGTCAGGCCAGGTCACGCCATCCGGTTCGAGGCGGATGAACGTGGCTCCTCGCGGAGCGCCGATCGCGGGTGCGTCGGCGAGATTGATCACGAACGGCTCGTCGATGGCCACACCATACAGATGGAGCGGAGCAGGCGCCCAAAAGGAAGCTCTGCCGGCTGCAACGCCACTCGCTCTACTCCTACCTCAGCGACCGCTCACCGCCAAACTCCGCGGCGATTCGAGCTTCGTCTGATCCGACTCGGCAGCGCCGCCGAGCCGCCATCCCTGGCAGAATGACTCGGTGGACGCTACCCACCTGTTCGCTGGACTCGCCGTCTCGGACTTCAAAGGGGCATGCGACTGGTACGAGCGCCTCTTCGGCTCTCCGCCCGCCTTGCTCCCGCGCGATGGCGAGGCAGTCTGGCATGCGACATCGTCAGCGTCCGTCTATGTCACCGCCGACCGCGCCCGAGCCGGCAACGGTCTCCTGACAGTCGCGGTGAAGAACCTCGACACACAACGCGCCGACCTCGCCCGCCGCAAAGTTCCCGTCGAAGAAAGCGCGGAGCCCACCGGGATGCGGACGCTGATCGCTAACGACCCCGACGGCAACACCATCAAATTCTTCGAGGACCCGAGCCGAACGTAGGCGAAGTGGAAGGCCACCGTCGACAGCCGCAAGCGACTTGTCGGTCCAACCACAGATCAGGCAGCGGCTCCTCGACGGCCAAGCCATCGCTTAGGGCGGGCGTGGCGGGCATCTTTGGGTGATGGCTCGCATTGCTGTGTCCTGTATGCGCCACGGATCGGTCAGGCACCTGTGTTCGGCGCGTCGTGGAACGAGGGTGTGTAGCAGACCGCGACCAGGAGTCCTTCGGGGCTCAACAAGCGGGCGGTGGTCTGTGCCCACGGTTCCGTACGGGCGTCGTGGATCAACCGATCTGGGCTATCCCGTTGACTCCAGCAGGTCGAGGTGCCTCGGCCATATTCCTTCTGCGCAGGCGTGGTGGGCACTACGGCAGTTCTCGAAGCGGGTGCCGCGACGAGGCGACTGGCTGCCGATCAGGTTCGTGTGCGTTGGCCGGAGGCTTTCGATGCCCACCTTTAGGCGGGGCGTCGCCATCGCAAGACCTTGTCGAGTCAATGCACCCAGAAGTCGTTCGGCATCTCCTCGATGTCCGACGCGGCCGACTCAAGGTACTGCGCGACCAACAGGAGTCCGATTGCAGTCTGATCCCCGTTGTCGGCCATCTCGCGGATCGCGGCGGCCTGCCGCCGGGCGCGCTGTACGACGACGGCACTGAACGCTTGTCTTTCTGCGTCGTATCCGTAGGCGTCAAGCAGGAGATGAAGGCGGCGGGATCGACCGTCGAAGTCGTGGAAGCCCAACGGCTCGACCGCGCTCGGCGGGCCGAGTGGCACCCACCACAGGGCCGAGAGCGCCAGATCGAACTCTCGCGACGACGGCCCCGCGATGTCCCAGTCGCAGAAGCCGACCAGCCGGTCGCCGTCCATCACCGCGTTGTACGGTGCCGCGTCCTGATGGCCGACGATCAAGCCCGGTCGCACCGTGCCGCCGATGAACCACCTTTCGTCTGCCGGCGGCACGAAGCTCACCGTCGCGTCATGGAGCCGTCGCAGCCATCGGCCCACCTGTAACAGTGTCGAGTCGCGAGATGCCCAAGCCGGCCACGGCGTCCGGTCGCCGACCGTGTCGCCGGGCAGATAGGTGAGCATCTCGCGGCCCTGCTCGTCAAAGCCCAACGCCCGCGGAGCATCATCGAAGCCGGCATCCTCCAGGTGCCGCAACAACGCATGCACCGTGGACGTCCAGGGCGCGGCCGGCTTGTGGACGACATCACCGATCAACACGGCGCCCGTCGTGAGACCGCCTGGCAGGCTCTCTTCAGCCATACCCTTGTTTACAGCATCTCGACCACGCCGCGTCGGGGCACCAGACCAGGTGGGCCCGCGGCGTGATGTTCATGCGGGTGCAGCCCAACCCTCAACCCCGAAGCGACCTTTTCAAGCCAGCACTGGAGCAAACGGGATAGCCCAACCGATATCCCTTGGTCTCGAGCTCCCTGGCCGCGGCGGCGACGTCAGCTACTTCGAACTCGATGCTGGCCTGAGGCACGGGCACGTCGCTCGGCCACTCGCTTATCCCGACGCACGCGGTCGCGGCTGCCCATAGCGGCCAGAGCCCGAAATGGGTGTACATCGCGCCCTCGAACGAGAGGCCGAGCGCGTCGCGGTAGAACGCACGGGCTGCCGCGGAGTCTTGGACGATCGGGGCGACGCTCGCCACGAACTGGACGTTCATTGGGGCGCACCTCCGTTAGCCAGCTGGGTTCGCATTTTGGAGGTAGGAGCCAAGCGCTGATCTCGGGCGCCTCGGCGCCTGTCTGGCGAACGTGCTCCCCGCGGTCGGCGCCGACCCCTGCGCCAGATGTCCGGCCAGTTCGATCGTGACAAGAATGGGCGGTTCGGGGAAGGGGCCAGTCTTCGCCGCGATGATCATTGGAGGGCGCGATCGGGGGCGCGGACCCCGCTCAAACCCCCTCGTTGAGCCGAACCCTCCCGGCCTTCAAAACCGGCGGGCCGATGTAGCCCATCGGTTGGTAGGTTCGACTCCTGCGCCGCCTCGTAGAGCCGGTGATTTCCGGTTCTGGGAGTCACACCCCGTGGGAGCGCGTCAAGGGCCGTCGGCTACCGAAGCGTCCTGATCGCGACCCGTAGCGACACCGTCAGGCGTGGCTAGGTCGGATAGGGTCGTCGCGCTCCAGCTCGAGAGCAGGTCGATGGCGTTGGCCGAGCGGCTGCCGATCTCGGTGGTGAAGATGGCGAGACGCAGGCTGTCCCCCGGAATCGGCAGGAAGGTGCCTCGTCCGGGATCGGTGAGGCGACGGCTCGCGCCCTCGCCCGGGACGGGTACCGCGCGGCCGTGCTCGCCCGCCGGCTCGACCGGATCACGAGTCTGGCCGAGCAGCTCGGCAACGGCTCGATCGCGATCCAGGCTGACGTGACCGACCGCGACTCACTCCTCGTCGCGGCCGCCCGCGTGAAGCACGAGCTCGGCGGCACCGGCGTGCTCGTCAACAACGCAGGCGTCATGCTGCTCGCCGGTTTCTCCTCCGAGCAGCGCGACGAGCACCGGCGCATGGTCGAGACCAACCTTCTCGGCGCGATGACCACGACGGAGGTCTTCCTGGATCAGCTCCGCGACGGTGGCGGTGACCTCGTCAACATCTCGTCCGTCGCCGGCCGCACCGCCCGCGCCGGCAACGCCGTCTACGCCGCAACCAAGTGGGGCATCAACGGCTGGTCCGAGTCGCTGCGACAGGAACTCATGCCGGACGTGCGCGTCATCGTCATCGAGCCCGGGGCGGTCGACACGGAGCTGCCGGGGCACATCACCGACGCGGCCGTCAAGCAAGCCGTCGAGGAGTCGTACGCAGCGACGTCCATCCACGCGCAGGACATCGCAGACATCATCGCGTTCGCGGTCAGCCGGCCGCGGACCGTGGCCATCAACGAGATCCTCGTGCGCCCCGCCGGACAGGCCGGGTGATGGCGATCGACCCGTTTGTGTCTGTGCGACGGGTTCGGGCGTAGGATGGCTGGACAGTGAGCTCCAATCCAAACAAGGGGGTAGGGATGCGCAATCTGGCCATCGTGGTAGTGCTCATGTGTGGCGCGGTGCTCGTTTCGGCCGGTTCGGCCGGCGGTGCTGTGGTTGGACCCGTGGGGTGCACGATTACCGGTACGACCGGTGATGACACGTTGACAGGCACGGCCGGCCCGGATGTGATCTGTGGCCTGGGCGGGAACGACGTCATCAAGGGCCTGGGCGGGAACGATGTGATCGTGGCCGGTGAGGGACGCGACACGGTATCGGGTGGGACAGGTTCGGACGTTATCTCCCTCGGCGCAGGCGTCGACAAGGGAACCGGCGGGCGCGGTTCCGACGTCATCTGGGACGGACGCGGCGATGACAAGCTCGCAGGTGGGATCGGCGCCGACACGTTGTTCGCAGGCGACGGGACGGATTCGCTGAACGGCGGGCGCGGTCGCGATCACCTTGATGCGAAGGACGACGTGCGGGGCAACGACTCGCTCAACGGCGGGCCCGGAAGGGACCTGTGTGCGTCCGACAAGCATGATTCCCGGCTCAGTTGCCCGCGCAAGCCATGCACGATCACCGGTACCGCCGGCGCCGACACGCTGGTCGGTACCTCCGGCCCCGACGTGATCTGCGGCTTCGGCGGGAATGATGTCATCAAGGGCCGGGGCGGGAACGACATCCTGATCGGTGGCGGCGGAAACGACACGGTCAGCGGCGGCGCCGGGGCTGACACCCTGTCCGGGGGAACCGGCGATGACATCTTGCGCGGCGGCAGCGGAAACGATGCCATGGCCGACGGCGCAGGCAGCGATGTCATGCAGGGTGGCAGGCAGAACGACGTCCTGCTCGCGGGCCTTGGCACAGACACCCTCCTGGGTGGTCCGGGCAACGACACCCTGGTCGCGCGTGACAACATCGGCGCCAACGACACGCTCGACGGCGGCCTCGACACGAACGTATGCGTCGCCGATCAGGGCGACACGCTCACCAACTGCTGAGGCTCAAGATCGGCGGAGACGCTCGACTGAGACACCCTGGGGGCCACCCGGCTCCCAGGGTGTTTGGCACCCAAGTGGCGTGGTCTGCGACCAGCGGCAACGCCGAAGGGGACTACCCCTCACGGCCCACCCAGCGTTCCCACCGTCCTCATCTACACCACCGACGACGAGTTCTTCACGCCGGCCTGGGAGCGATACGCCGCCACCCACATCCTCGGCATCGAACCAATCGAGCTGCCCGGCGGCCACTTCCCCATGCAGGAGCAGCCGGACACGCTTTGCAGCACACTCGAACGTGTCGCCGCTGATCTGCCATAGCCCTCCGCCCCGCTCTCGTGCCACCGGCCGGTCGGTTCGGCTGCGACTGCCGAGCCCGCACTCGGTTACCATCGGACCATCCTCGGGCTGTCCCACGGCGCCGACACACTCGATCTACCGGGTGCGGACACGCCCTGGCTTCTCCCATGTCGAGCAAACCCTCGAAGATCGATTCCGCTGCGCTTGGAGCGGGTGTCGACCGAGATCGAGTGACCGAAGCGCCGCCACGCCCGCGTAGCACGGGCAACGTCCTGTCCATGCTCAGGTCCAGGGCCGCGTTCCTCGAACAGGCGCTGCTGGTGATATTGGCGACGCTTGCGACGATGTACGTGGAGCGGATCATCCTGTTCACGCCACACGTCTCGGCGACGGACACCATGCTCCTGGAGTACTGGATGCGGCGCTTCCAGGATCCGGGCCTGTTTCAGGATCCGCTCACCCATGCGCTGGTCGAGACCGGCTATGTCCCGCTCGGCTCGCAGGCCGTGTACTGGCTGGCGAGCAACGTCGTCGACCCGATCCGATTCGGAGCCTGGGGCGTGCTGGTGCTGGCCCCGCTGTCCACGTGGCTCGTGTTCCGGATCGTTCGCGAGCACACCGCGTGGATCCCGGCTGCCTGGTTCGCAGCGGCGCTCTTCATCCTGTCCTGGCAGAACCAGCGGTTCAGCGGGACGCACCCACGCGCGTTCGCGCAGCCGATCGTGCTGCTGACGGTGCTTCTGCTGATGCGAGGGCGCACTCGCTGGGCGGCGGCGGTGCCGGCGGCGGGGGGCTCTTCTACCCCCCGGCAGCGCTCGTGGCGCTCGGCGTCCTGTTCCTGTGCGCAATCGGCGCCCGCGGTCGCCGCCTGACCCTTGACCGTCGTACCCTGATAGCGGGTGCAGCGTCGGCCGCGGTCGTGCTGCTGGCCTACGAGTTGCCACGGATCGCCGGGCTGTCGTCGGGCAACCTGATCACGGAGTCGGTCGCGCGGCACTACCCCGAGTTCGGCCCGAACGGCCAGGTGCCGTTCTTCCGAGGGTCGGTCATCGAAGAGCTCCGAGCGAACTATTCGGGGTTCGCCGTCACCCTGGGCGGAAGCATCCTCATGGTCATGGCGGCGGTCGTGCTCCTGCTTCGCCCGGCCAACTGCCGGCTGATACGTAAGGAAGTCTGGGCGATGGGGGCCGCGAGCCTGCTGCTGTTCGGCCTGAGCTACGCGGTGTTGTTTCACCTGTACCTTCCGGACAGATACACCTACCCGCTGATACCGTTCTACTGCATCGTGATCGCGGTGTCGTGGTATCCGCTCTGGAACGCGTACGGTGAACGGCTGCGATGGCAGCTTCCGATCCTCGCCGTTGGCGTGCCGGCTGCGGTCGTATGGTACGCGGGCTCGAAGTTCGACCTCGGCCTGTTGCTCCCGTCGGCCACGTTGTGGGATACCGTCGTCGACGGGTGGCTGACCATCGCCTGCTCGCTTGCCGCGGGGGCGGTGCTGGCCGCCGCCGCGTACTTCAACCGGAAGGACAGGGCGTTGGGCGCGCTGATCGTGCTGCTCTGCGCCGTGCTCGCGGGATCCCTGCTGACGGGAGTCGTGACCGTGGCGGGATGGCAGACCAGCAAGGGTCACGACTGCAGCAAGGATCAGCCGTTGTACAGCTTCCTGCAGACGTTGCCGAAGGCGGCGATCATCGCGGGCGATCCGAAGGCGATCGATTGCGTACCGATCGAGGCCCAGCGCGGGGTGGTCATCTCACGAAAGCTGTACCAGCCGTTTGACTACACGTTTCTGAAGTTCGTGCGCCCCCGGATGACCGACATGCTGCGAGCGTATTACGGGCCCTCTCGTAGAGCGATCGCCGATCTCGGCACCCGCTATGGCGCAACCGACCTGGTGGTAGATCACAAGGTGTTGACCGCCGGGCACCCGTATCTACGATTCACCGGGATGGCTCCGTTCGCGTCGGTTGTCCGCGGCGCCGCATCCAAACCTTCGCAACGAGCAGCTCTGCACTTGCCGAGGTCGTGCGAAGTCTGGAACCAGGGTGACATGGCGGTATACGACATCTCATGCGTGGGCGACTCCCTGTCGAGCGGCTAGCTGGCAGGCCTCAAACCGCCGGCATCCACGGGCGGCGCGCGCGCGTACCTGCCCTGAGAAACCCGTGATAGATTCGCGCGAAGACTGGGGGCGTCATTCCGCCGGTGGTCGACGATCAAGGAACCGCACACGCGTTCTGGCTGCGCGCGCCCGGCCGTGGGGAGATCAGGCCGGTCACGCTGCCTCGGCCTGGGCGCGGCGACGTGGTGGTGCGCACCGTGCGCTCCGGCGTCAGCCGCGGCACCGAGACGCTCGTGTTCAGGGGCGGCGTGCCGCCCGACCAGTACGCGGCGATGCGGGCGCCGTTCCAGGAGGGAGATTTCCCGGGGCCGGTCAAGTACGGCTATCTCAGCGTCGGTGCCGTAGAGCAGGGGCCTGCCGAGCTGCGCGGCCGCACCGTCTTCTGCCTGTACCCGCACCAGACGGCCTACGTCGTACCGTCCAGCGCCGTGTTCGTCGTGCCGGAGGACGTGCCGCCCGCACGCGCCGTGCTCGCGGGCACCGTCGAGACCGCCATCAACGCCCTGTGGGACGCCGCACCGCTGGTCGGCGACCGGGTCACGGTCGTCGGCGCCGGGATGGTCGGCTGCTGCGTCGCGCGCCTTCTGAGCCGGATCCCGGCCGTCCAGGTGACGCTCGTGGACGTCGATGCCGGGCGGGCCGGCGCCGCCGCCGCCCTCGGCGCGGACTTCGCGCTTCCCTCCGGCGCGGAGGACGGCCGCGACCTGGTCGTCCACACCAGCGCGACGTCGGCCGGGCTGCAGCTGTCGCTCGACCTGCTCGCGCCCGAGGGCACAGTCATCGACCTCAGCTGGTACGGCGACGCGGAGGTCAGCCTCTCGCTGGGCGGGGCGTTCCACGTCGGCCGGCTCGGCATTCGCTCGAGCCAGGTCGGCACGCTCTCCCCGGCGCGCAGCGCCCGCCGCACGACCGCCGACCGGATGGCGCTCGCACTCGACCTGCTGCGCGACCCCGCCTTCGACGCGCTCGTCACCGAGCAATCGCGTTTCCAGGAGCTGCCCGCAGTCATGGCCCGGCTGGCCGCAGGAAGCCTGCCGGCGCTCTGTCACACCATCACCTACGGCGAGGGGTAGACGTGTACAGCGTGACCGTCCGCGATCACATGATGATCGCCCACAGCCTGCGCGGCGAGGTGTTCGGGCCTGCCCAGCGGCTTCACGGCGCGACGTACGTCATCGATGCCACGTTCCGGCGCGAGGCCCTCGACCGGGACGGCATCGTGGTCGACATCGGCCGGGCGGCCGCGGAGCTGCGGGCCGTGGTGGCCGACCTCACCTACAGGAACCTGGACGACGATCCGGACTTCGCCGGCGTCAACACCTCCACCGAGACGCTTGCCCGGGTGATCGCAGACCGGCTCGCAGAGCGCTTGCGCGCAGGTGCGCTGGGAGCGGCCGCCGGGGAGATCGACGGGCTGGCCGTGACGCTGCGCGAGTCGCACGTCGCCTGGGCGAGCTACGAGCGGGCGCTGTGACGACGGTGCACCTCGTGGTACCCGAAGGCATCGACGATCCGGCCCGGCCGAGCGGAGGCAACGCCTATGACCGCCGGGTCTGCCGGGGACTCCCCGAGGCCGGCTGGTCGGTGCGCCTGCACGCCGTGCCCGGGCCCTGGCCGCGACCGGACGCGGCATCGTACGCCGCCCTGGCCGGCGTCATCCAGGCGATCCCCGACGAGGCCGTGGTACTGCTCGACGGCCTGATCGCCTCGACCGCCCCGGAGGTGCTGGTGCCCCAGGCGAGCCGGTTGCGGATGGTCACGCTCGTGCACATGCCGCTGGGCCACGACCCGGCCGATGACGACGCCCGGACGCGGGAGGGCGCCGTGCTCTCGGCCGCCGTCTCGGTCGTCACGACCAGCCGGTGGGCCCGGCGCACGCTGCTGGAGCTGTACGGGTTGCCCGCCGACCGCGTGCACGTCGCCGAGCCCGGAGTCGATGCCGCCGGCCTCGCACCCGGGACCGCCGGCGCCGGGGCGCTGCTGTGCGTCGCAGCTGTGATCCCCGGCAAGGGCCACGACGTGCTGCTCGATGCGCTCGCGACGTTGCCGGACCTGCCCTGGCGGTGCCTGTGCGCGGGTCGCCTGGACGGCGACCCGGCGTTCGCCGAGGGGCTCCGCCGCCGCGTCCTTGATCGCGGCCTGGCCGATCGCGTGAGATTCCAGGGACCGCTGACGGGAACCGGCCTCGCGCGCAGCTACCGGGCCGCAGACCTGCTGGTGCTGGCGTCGCGATCAGAGACGTACGGCATGGTCGTGACGGAGGCGCTCGCCCACGGCCTGCCGGTGGTCGCGACCGAGGTCGGAGGTGTCCCGGAGGCCCTGGGTCACGGCGACGACGGCGACCGGCCGGGGCTGCTTGTGCCGCCCGGCGACCCGGCCGCGCTCGCCGCCGCACTGCAGGCCTGGCTGGCAGACGCCGAGCTGCGCCGCCGCCTCCGCCGGGCGGCGGGCGAACGGCGCGCGTCGCTGTCCGGCTGGTCGACCACCACGTCGGTCGTGTCCGGCGTCCTGGCGGAGGCGGCAGCATGACCGTCGAGCAGATCCGGGTCGGCTCCGAATGGCTCGACCTGCGCGAGCCTGCCGATGCCGCCGCCAGGTCGCGCGACCTGGTCGAGCATGTCCGGCGGCAGCTGCCTGCGGCCGGCCGCCTGGTGATCCACGACCTCGCCTGCGGCAGCGGATCGATGAGCCGGTGGCTCGCGCCGCTCCTGCCGGGGCCGCAGCTCTGGGTCGTGCACGACCGCGACGCGGACCTGCTGGAGGTCGCCGCCGCGAACCATCCCGGCCCGGCCGCCCACGGCGCGCCGGTCATCGTCGAGACACGGCTCTCGGACATCACCCAGCTGCGTCCGGACGACCTGGCCGGCGCGACCCTGATCACCGCCTCGGCACTGCTCGACCTGATCACGGGCGATGAGCTGGCCGACCTGGTCGACCTCTGCTCCGCGGTTGGATGCCCGGTGCTGCTGACGCTGTCGGTCGTCGGGCGGGTCGAGCTGGCACCGGCCGACCCGCTCGATCGGTGCCTGGCGGGCGCGTTCGACGCGCACCAGCGCCGCATGACGGCGCGCGGCCGTCTGCTCGGCCCCGATGCCGTTGCGGCCGCCGCCGAGCGCTTCCGTCGGCTGGGGGCCGATGTCGCCGTCCGGCCCAGCCCGTGGCGGCTCGGCGCCGCGCGACGCCGACCTGGCGGCGGAGTGGCTAACCGGATGGCTCGATGCCGTCTGCGAACAGGAGGCCGAGCTGGCCGCGGGAGTCGATGCCTACGCCGGCCGGCGCCTGGCGCAAGCGCGTGCCGGGCAGCTCATCGTCACCGTCGACCACGCCGACCTGCTGGTGCTGCCGTGACGACCACGGCCCTATGCAACCCGGACGGCGATCTCGTGCGTATCGCTAGACGTAGCGACCGCCGGGAGGAGCCTCGAGCATTTCGGGAACAGGATGGAGCCGGTCACTGTGGCGCTGGGCGCGTCCTGCGAGCGCTGCCGTGACGCTCGCCGTCGTGGTCTGGCGACTTGGAGCGGGATCATTCCTCGACGGTGTCCGCGCGGTGGACGGCCGGGCGCTGGCTGCCGCGGCGGCCATCGGCCTGCTGACCACACTCTGCTGTGCCTGGCGGTGGACGATCGTGGCGCGCGGCCTGGGCGTGCGCCTGTCGCTGCCGGCTGCCGTCGCCGCGTACTACAGATCGCTGTTCCTCAACCTCACGCTCCCCGGCGGTGTGGTCGGCGACGTTCACCGCGGCGTCAGCCACGGGCGCGACGTGGACGACGTCGGCCGCGGGCTGCGGGCCGTCGCTTGGGAGCGCGCCGCCGGGCAGGTCGTTCAGGTCGTGATCACCGTCGCCGTGCTGCTGGCGCTGCCGTCGCCCGTGCGGTCGTCGATGCCGCTGGTGGCCGTCGCGCTGGCGGCGACGGTGATCGGCGTGGTGCTCGTGGACCGAGTGCGACCCCGTGGCAGCAGCTCGCGCTGGGCGCGGCTGCGAAACGCCATGGCCGGCGACGTCCGCGACGGGCTGCTGACGCGGCGGGCGCTGCCGGCGATCGTGCTCGCGTCCGCGGTCGTCGTCATCGGCCACGCGGTCACGCTCCTGATCGCCGCGCGCACCGCCGGCACCGCCGCGCCGGCCTCGCGGATGCTGCCGCTGGCGCTGCTCGCCATGATGGCCATGGTGCTCCCGAGCGTCGCCGGCTGGGGGCCGCGCGAGGCTGCGACGGCGTGGGTGTTCGGCGCCGCCGGCGTGGGTGCTGCACAGGGCGTCGCAACCGCGGTCGTGTACGGCGTGATGGTGCTCGTCGCCAGCCTGCCGGGCGCCGTCGTTCTGGTCGCGGTGTGGCTCGGTCGCGCCCGGCCTGCGGTCCGGCGCGAGCCGCTCCCAGCTCGGATCAGGGTCGTCAGCCGATCGGAGGGAGCCGCGGATGCGTGACCGCCCGTACACTCTGCTCAGCTGCAGCGTGTCGATCGACGGCTACATCGGCAGCCCGATGTCGCGCCTGCTGCTGTCGAACGACGCCGACTTCGACCGGGTAGACGCCGTCCGCGCCTCCTGCGACGCGATCCTCGTCGGCGCGAACACCGTCAGGCTCGACAACCCGCGGCTGCTGGTGCGCTCGCAGGCTCGCCGCGACGAGCGGACGGCCCGCGGGCTGGCGCCGTCGCCCATGAAGGTGACCGTGACCCGGCGTGCCGAGCTCGACGCGGGCGCCGCCTTCTTCACCACCGGCGAGGCCGAGAAGATCGTCTACTGCGCAAGCCCGCGCGTGACCGACGCCCGGGCCCGGCTGGAACCGCGCGCGACCGTCGTCGACGGCGGCAACACCGTGGAGATGCGCAAGCTCAGCCTCGACCTCGCGGCGCGGGGCGTGGAGCGGCTGATGGTCGAGGGCGGCGGCAAGGTGCACACGCAGTTTCTGACCGACGACCTCGTCGACGAGCTGCAGCTGGTCATCGCCCCGATGTTCGTGGGCGACTCACAGGCACCCAGGTTCGTGCGCGACGGCCACTTCCCGTGGAACCCCGGCCAGCGGGCGAAGCTCGCCGACGTCCGCCAGATCGGCGACGTGGTGCTGCTGCGCTACGCCCTCTCGGCGCGGTTCCGGGACGACTGACCGATCCGGCCGGCCGCGCAGCGACGCCCAGCTGCGGTGCCGCCGGAACGGGGTCTCGAAGACCGCGGCAAAGGCGCGCGCGAACACGATCGTCAGCGGCAGCACCAGGGCGAGCGCGACGACGAAGGCCGGGGCACCCTGGCGGACGCGGCCGGCCACGACCCGCTCGTACACGACCACCACGATCGGGCCGTGCGTCAGATACAGGCTGTAGGACGACAGGCCCAGGTTGCGCATCGGCCGCGCGTCCAGCAGGCGCAGCAGCGTGGCCGGATGCCCGGTGGCGAGGGCGGCCAGCAGGCAGGCGACGGCGGGCCCCAGCGTGAGGTCGACCCAGAACAGGTGGTCGAGCGTCCACACCGAGCCCTGCCACCAGATCGTCACGAGCACGGGCGCTGCCGCGGCCAGCGCGAGCCACGCCCACGGCCACGACCTGTGAGCCCCGCTCGCGCCCACGATGCCGGCCGCCAGGATGCCGACCGCGAACAGCGCGGCCAGGTCGGGCGCCGACTGGATCACGAACACGTCGAGGTGGGAGACGTGCGGGCCGACGATCCCCACCATCACCACGGCCAGCGTCACCGCCGCGACCATGACGGTCGCGCCGCGACGGCGGACCATCAACAGCAGCAGCGGGAACAGGATGTACAGCTGGGCCTCGACGGCGATCGACCAGAACGCGCGGTTGGGGCTCGGGGCGGCGACCAGGTTCTGCACCAGCAGGCCGTTGACGATGACCGAGCCGGCACCCGGCACTCCCTGCCCCGGCGGGCGGACGAGCAGCCAGGCAACGGCCAGGCTGAAGACGAGGGCGGCCCAGTACGGCGGCAGGATGCGCCAGGCCCGCCTACGGGCGAACCTGGACACACCGTCCAGCCGCCAGCCGTGGCGGGCCGGCGACAGGGCCAGCGAGAAGCCGGACAGCACGATGAACACGACTACCGCGAACCGCCCGTAGATGAACCAGGCCGCCCAGAACGGCGCCTTGTCCACGGGGTAGCCCGGGAACGCCCGCAGGAACACGTGGTTCACGACAACGAACAGCGCGGCCAGGCCGCGGACGCCGTCCAGCCCTGCCAGCCGCCGCGGCGAGGCATCGGCAACCTCGGGCGCCGGGTTGGCGGCGGGCAGCTGCTCGAGCACCGCGGGCGCGGTCACGACGAGCCGGGGGTCGCCGGTTGCGGGCCGAAGGCGCCCAGGAAGCGGTCGCGGAACGCGCTCATCGGCCAGACCGGCGCCTGCGGGCTGGGGCGCATGCCGTCCACCCAGCCCCACCCGCGAATCCGGTGCAGCACCGACGGGTCGTGGGCGATGATCGAGATCGGCACATTGTGGGTGGCGTCCAGTCCGCTGACCGTCGTGGCCGGCTGGTGGTCGCCCAGCACGACCATCACCAGGTTCTTGCGTGCGTAGTGCTGCACGAAGGAGAACAGGGTGCTCATCGTGTACTCGACCGAGTGCCCATACCCAGCCCAGGGGCCATCGGTCTGGCCGCTCATGTCGACCGGCAGCTGTGTAGAAGATCGAACCGTCGCCGACGCGGTTCCACCCGATCAGCGGCGGCATCCTGCGTCCACGGCTCATGGCTTGACACCAGATCGACCTCGGCGAACAGCGGCGGACGGTCGGTCTTGCCCGAGTTCGAGCCGCTGCAGGGCCAGGTAGACGAACTGATCGGGCATCGAGGCGTAGGCGTAGGTCGGGCCGTGGTATCCGACGTTCAGCCGGTTGTAGACCTTGTCGTAGTGGTAGAACGACGCCCCCTCCGGCCAGGAGCGGTTGTCCGACGGCACGTCCGCGACCGTCCGCCACCCGGCCCGTTTGAAGGCCATGCTGAGCGTCAGGCGATTGCTCGCCACGAGCTGGTCGTAGCGGCTGGGGGTATTGATCCAGAGCCCCGACTGCATCGTGGAGTGGGCCAGCCAGCTGATGCCGCCGAAGGTCGACGAGGTCAGCCAGCCGCTGCGGGCGCCGAAGCCGGCGGACTGCAGCTGCTTCGTCCCCGCGGCGAGCACGCTGTCGACCTTCGGGGAGAAGGAGGATCCCTGCACCGCGACCTTGCCATAGCTCTCGACGAACACGAGCAGGACGTCCTTGCCGCGCAGGCCGGTCAGCAGCTGGTCGGCCGGCGTGTGGCCATAGCGGTCGCGGCGGAGGGCCGCGGCGAAGAGCGCTCGATCGCGGATGTCGGCCTGCACGGCGCGCACCTCGTGGACGGCCAGGTCGGCGGCGCTCGTGGAGGCGATGCGGCGCGCCTGAGACGAGCTGCGCGCCCAGCGCCCAGAACAGCACCCAGACCAGGCTGAGCGCCGTGACGGCCTGGAGCGACTCACGTCGATGGCCGGAGACGACCCGGTTCAGGCGAAGCATCGCGAGCGTCGGGAGCACGAACGCGGCGACCACGCGCCAGCGCCGCCGCGGCGAGGACCAGGTTGGCCCTGCTGCGGCCGACCGACTCGCGCAGCGTCTCGATGCCGATGTGGGTGTAGCTCCAATCGTCGACGGGATTGAACGGCCGGTCGAAGGCGGTGAAGAAGCCGTAGTCGAGCACCTTCACGACGATCAGCAGGCCGATCGCAGGCCCCACCACCCAGGCCAGGAGGCGCCGGGCGGGCGCGGGCAGGATCAGGGCCAGGCCGATCACCATCACTCCCTCGAGCGGGAGCCTCACGAACGCACCGGGTGTGAAGTGCCCCGGCTGGTCGGGCGCGACAAGCGCAGCCCACACGAGCAGGAACGCGAGCAGCGTGAGCACGAGCGGCGATGGCCAGACGGACGCGTCCGTGTCCGGCGTCCCCAGCGGCATCCCGCTCCGGCACCGCTGCCGGCTGGAGGCCGGGCCCCGACCAGTGGCGCCACAGCCACCGCACGTCGCGACCGAACGACTCGGCGAGCAGGGCGAGTGCGGCGGCGAGGCCGGCGCGGGTGAGGGCGGTCGGGAGGACGCCGGCTGCCGCTATCGACAGCGCGATGCCCTGCGTCGCAGCGACCACCTTGCGCCAGTCACGCGGCGGCAGCGGCGCGCGCATCCACCCGACCAGCCACCCGGCGACCAGGAACGCGTAGCGTGCGACACCGATCAGCGAGCACCCACGCGCCCGCGGAGGGGGCGACGTAGACGCGAGAGCACCAGGATCAGGAACGCATCCACCTCGCCGTCCAAGCGCGCGCCCAGCGTCGACTCCGTCCCGGTGCGCCGTGCGACCTATCCGTCGACGTAGTCGAGCGCCAGTGCGGCCGCCGCGAGCGCCACCAGGGGCACGAGATGCGCGGAGCTGCCGAACGAGTCCGCGGCCAGCGCCGCGACGCCGACCGCCAGCGTCGCCCGCACGAGCGTCACGCACCCGGCCGGGCCGATCCGCTCCGAGCGGTTGCGGAGCAGGTCGTAGGCCAGCGCCGCGTCCATGGCCAGACCGCAGGCGAGTCCGACCAGCCACCCGGCGAGACCGAGGCCGACGGTGGCCGCGAGCGCCGCGAGTAGCAGCACCTGGGCGGCCAGCCCGACCACCGGGCCACCCTGAGCCGACCGCAGCGTGCCTCGGTACTCGAACATACGAAAAGAAGGTACCGTGGATGGGGTGAATCGGTTCTTTCGGACGCCCGGCCGTGGCGAGCTGTCGTGAGGCAGGACGAGCGCGTTCCATTCGCCGAGGCCCTGCAGCGAGCCCGGCAGTCGGCCTACGCCCCGGGCGAGTACGTGGAGCAGGAGAGCTTCATGCGGGCCGGGGAGATCCGCGCGCTGGCGGCGCGGGCCGGCATCGCCGGCGGCGTGTCCGTGCTCGACCTCTGCTGCGGAGTGGCCGGGCCGGGGCGGTTCATCACACGGGAGCTGGGCTGCGGCTACCTGGGAGTCGACTACAGCGCGAGCGCCATCGACATCGCACAGACACGCGCCCGCGGCCTGCCCTGCCGCTTCGAGGTCGCACGGGTGCCGCCGCTTCCTCGTGGCTCGTTCGAGGTGGTGCTCCTGCTCGAGACGATGCTCGCCTTCCCCGACAAGCGGCCGCTGCTGGAGGGGATCTCGGGAGCGCTCACGTCCGGCGGGCGGTTCGCGTTCACGCTCGAGGAGGGCCGGCCGCTGACGGGCCCGGAGCGCGCACGCATGCCCGACGCCGACACGGTCTGGCTGACCCCGCTGGACGAGATCAGCGCGCTGCTGGAGCGCGCCGGGCTGGTCGTCCGCGGGCAGGAGGACTGCAGCCTGTCCCACCGCGCCATGGCGGACTCGCTGGTCAATGCGTTCACGGCCGACGCGGCGGCGATCGCCGCACAGATCGGCCGCCAGGCGCTGGACGACCTGATCGCCGCCCACCGGCTGTGGAGCGAGTGGCTGGGGACGGGACGCGTCCGCAAGTTCGCGGTCGTGGCGGAGCGGTCACCGATCGGGCGCTCGGCCGGCGTGTAAGCGCGGCCGGCGCCTCGGCTCACCGCACGAGCCGCACCAGGCCATCCACGAGCAGCGCAACGCCGATCCCCGTGGAGAGCCACACGCGCAGCCACGCCTCGTGTCCGGTCAGCCAGGAGTGGCGGCGGGCGAGCAGCCCGGCGGCGCGCTCGCCCGCGACGATCACGATGCCGACGGGCACCGACACGAGCGCGGTGGCGATCGCGATGTAGACGACGACCAACGTCACATCCGCGACGTCGCCAAGACTGGCATCGCTGACCGATGCCATGGCGAGGAACGTGAGCACGAGCCGCTTCGGCCCCCCGAAGCCGAGCAGTCCGGCCATCGAGAACGCGGCGGCCGGCCGGACGTTCGCGAGGCCCGCCAGGATCGCACTCGCACGGCTTCCCTGCGATTGCGGTCGCGGCGAGGCGTGTCGCGCCCGCCGCCCGACCACCAGCAGCGCGGCACCGAGCAGGAGCGTCACAACCTCTTCCAACACCTCGTGCGAGTCGAGGCGATCGACGGCGGCCTGGCCGATGGCAAGGCCGAGACCGCAGGCGATCGTCGTTCCGAGCAGGAACCCGCTGAGGAAGGCGATGCCGTTCGCGCGCGGGTGCCTGCTCCGCAGGACGACCAGCGTCGCCGTCAGCGTGAGCGGACTGGCCGCCGCGGCCAGCGCGAAGAACAATGTGGTACGTGACCACCGGCGTCGATCACAACCTACGCATCCGACGCGCTGCCGCTAGGCGGTCGCGACAGACCCGCCCGGCGCGCCCACAGCGGATGCGTCTTCCTTTCTGGCATCACGGGCGAGCGAGATGACGACCGCGCCGACGAGAGCCGGCCGAGGCCGACCACGGCGAGCAGCACATGCCAGCCCGGACGGCTGAAACGCTCGTCCAGGACAAGGACGTCGATCAGGATCCCGACCAGCGGGTTCGCGACCGAGACCGTGGCGACGGAGGGAGCGAGGCGACCCGTTCCGAGCGACACCTGCTGCAGAACGAACCCGAGCACACCGGCGACCGCGAGGGCGTAGCCCTCCAGTGGGAGAGCATCGTGCCCACGCTCTCGTGGAGGAAGGTGAGCGTCGGCTTCGTCAGCGCGGACGAGAGCCCGAACAGTACGCCGGCGGCGGTGCCGTACACGGCCGCCTTCATCGAGAGACCGCCGCCGCTCCCGACGACGAGGATCAGCACCGAGACGGCCAGGAGCAGCTCGATCGTGATCGCCCACTGGTGTTGGAGGCGTTGTCGTTCCCGCCGGCCGGGTCGCCGAAGTAGACGAACAGGCCGAGCCCGATGATGATCACGGCCGCTCCGACGACCTCGCGACGCCCCACGTGCTGCTTGGTCAGGAAGTAGCCGAGCGGCAGTGCGAACACGACCGTCGTGACGAGCAGCGGCTGGATGATCGAGAGACGGCCGCGGTCGAGCGCGGCGGCCTGGAACAGGTACCCGGTGAACAGGGCAAGCGTGCCGATCAGCCACGTAGGCTCGCCGACGAGCCGCACGAGCGACATCGGATCGGCCGGCGAGATCGTCGGCAGGTTCAGCGCCCCCTTCTGCTGGAGCGCGGCCGCCAGCGCGAACAGGAACGGGGCGACCAGCGCGAGGGTGGCAGCCATGCGGCGGATCCTAGGGCCCGGCGCGGGCGGCGTGATACAACCAGCCGCCATGGCAGACGACGCCCGCATCCAGGCCGCGATCAGCGGCGCAGAGCGCTTTGTGAACGCCTGGCACGGCCCACCGATGCGACAGCGGTTGTCGGAGATCGCAGACGCGACGGGCGAGAACGAGCGGGCGGACATCTACGGCTCCGGCGAGCGCATCGAGCGGCTGGAGGGCCGCATCGCCGAGATCCTGGGCGCCGAGGCGGCGGTGTTCATGCCCAGCGGGACGATGGCGCAGCAGATCGCGCTGCGCATCTGGAGCGATCGCCAGGGCACCCGGACGGTGGCCTTCCATCCCACCTGCCACCTCGAGATCCACGAGCAGAAGGGCTACCAGATGCTGCACGGGCTGCACGGCCGGCTGGTCGGCGACCCCAACCGCCTGATCACGCTCAGCGACCTGGAGGGAATCCACGAGCCGGTCGCGGCGCTGCTGCTCGAGCTGCCCCAGCGCGAGATCGGCGGCCTGCTGCCGGCGTGGGACGATCTCGTGGCGCAGACCGGCTGGGCGCGGGAACGCGGGATTGCATTGCATCTCGACGGCGCCCGCCTGTGGCAGACGGGGCCGTTCTACCAGCATGACCACGCGCAGATCGCCGGCCTGTTCGACAGCGTCTACGTCTCCTTCTACAAGGATCTCGACGCGCTGGCCGGGGCGGCGCTGGCGGGCGACGCCGAGTTCGTGGCCGAGGCTCGCGTGTGGCAGCGCCGGCACGGCGGCAACCTGGTGACGATGCATCCCTTCGTCGTCTCTGCGGAGCTGTCCCTCGACCAGCGTCTCGAGCGGGTCCCGGAGTACGTGGAGCACGCGCGCGCCCTGGCCGCCGCGCTGGGCGCGGTCGAGGGCATCGAGGTGGTGCCCGACCCTCCCCAGACGCCGATGTTCCACATACTCCTGCGAGGCGACCGCGAGCGCCTCGCCGACGCGGCCCTCGCGGTCGCGGAGGAGCAGAAGGTATTCCTGTTTGGCGATCCCGATCCCACCACGTCGCCCCGCGTGCAGCGCCACGAGGTGACGGTGGGCGACGCCACGCTGCGACTCGCCCCGGAGGAGGTGGCAGCGCTCTACGCGGACCTTATGACGCGGGCGAACCCGCGGTGATGGCTACGCCTTGTTGGGCCGCTGGGCCTCCGTGAAGAGATCACCCTGCGCGGCGCCGGATCCTGCCAGCCCGCCGCCCGGGCCTCGCAGCGCGTACGCGGCGGCGACGGCCAGACCGGCCCCTACCAGCGGCCCGGCGACGTACACCCAGTAGCTGGTGAAGTCCCCGCCGACCAGGTCCGGACCGAACGTTCTGGCCGGGTTCATCGACGCCCCCGAGATGGGGCTGCCCCAGAGCCCGGCCAGGATGATGTAGGAGCCGACGCCGAGCGCGCCGAACACGCCCAGGTTCTGGGCCCCGGAGGCCGTCCCCAGGATCACGCTGACCAGGCCCAGCGTCAGCACCGCCTCCATCAGGAACGCGTCCGTAGACGTGTACCCGGAAGCCGGATAGTTGGAGCCGAACACGGCCGAGGCGTTGATCACGCTCTGCGCGAACCATGCCGCAAGCGATGCTCCGACCAGCTGGGCGATGATGTAGCCCGGCACGCGCCGCCACGGGAAGTCGCCACGCAGCGAGAACGCAACGCTCACCGCCGGATTGAGATGGGCACCGGACACCTTGCCCATGAACAGGATGATTCCGAGCACCATCAACCCCGGCGCGGAGACGGCGGCGGTGCGGCTGATCGTGTTTGGGAACGCCTCGCCCATCACGCCCCCGCCACACGCCACCAGCACCAGGAAAAAGGTCCCCAGCAACTCCGAGAACAACCGCCGCCACTCCTGCGACGGATCCTGAAAGTCGTCCAGCGGCCCGATCACGTCGCGCTGCCACATCGCCTCCAGCCGCGCACTCGGCCGCCACGGTGCCGCGGCCCCCTCCTGCATCTGTTCGTCGTCCGGCACAGCCCCTCCCGTGTTCGCTCGTCGAGATCCACGAGGATCCCAGAAAGCAAAACACCGGCGCATCGTTCAGACGGGGTGAGATGCAGGTCGCCGCTCAGCGCACCACATAAGGCTCCCAGACGTACTTGGGGACGCACATGCTCCACGCGTAGATGACCAGGTCGCGCATCTCCTCGAACTCGAGCTTCGCCATGCGCGCCTCGGCCCACTGGAACCGAAGGTCGCTCTCGCCCGGCATCATGAACGTCTCGGGATCGCTGGCGACCAGATACTCCCGCTCCTCCTTGGGGAAGCCGAAGCCGATCTCGCTCTCGTCCTTCGAGAAGGCGACGTACACGATCTGGCCGACGCGGAACTTGATGCGGCCGCGCACGACCACCTCGTAGGAGCGAGGCAGGTCAGCCAGCACCGATCGCACGTCGTCAACGGTCACCATCAGCAGATGCCCTCGCCTATCGTACTGTCGGCATGCCCGACGCGCCCGACCGCCAGCCGGTGATCGTCCACCTGATCGACGGCACCTACGAGCTGTTCCGCCACTTCTACGGGAGCATGCGGGGGCGGAAGCCGAAGGATCCGCAGTCGGCCGCCGTCCGCGGCGTGCTGGGCACGGTGCTGGGCATGATCGAGGGCGACGCGACGCACATCGGCGTCGCAACCGACCACGTGATCGAGTCGTTTCGAAACGACCTGTGGCCGGGCTACAAGACCGGGGCCGGCGTCGATCCGGCGCTGAAGGCCCAGTTCGAGCCGCTGGAGCAGGCGCTGGCGGCGATGGGGGTCGCCGTCTGGCCGATGGTCGAGCTGGAGGCGGACGACGCGATGGCGTCGGCGGTGCACCTCGCCGCACAGGATGCGAGCGTGCACAAGGTCTGCATCTGGACGCCGGACAAGGATCTGGCCCAGTGCGTGTCGGGGGAGCGGGTCGTCCAGGTCGATCGCCGAAGCGGCATGATCCGCGATGCCGCGGGCGTCGTCGAGAAGTTCGGCGTCTCGCCCGAGCACATCCCAGACTACCTGGCGCTGGTCGGCGATTCGGCCGACGGCTATCCCGGCATCAAGGGCATCGGGGCGGTGACGGCGGCCGGGCTGATCCGAAGCCACGGTGCCATCGAGCAGTTTCCCGACAACGTCCTGGGCGACCGCCGGGAGCTGGCCCTGCTGTTCAAGACGATCGCCACCCTCCGCACCGACGCGCCGCTGTTCGGCGACGTCGACGATCTGCGCTGGGACGGCCCGACGAGCGCGTTCGGCTCGCTGCCGGCCGGCATCGTGGACGAAGCCCTGGCGGGCCGGGTGGCGGCCCTCATGCGAGCCGAGCGCTGACCACCATCTCCGGGATCTCGGCCAGCGCGCGCGACACGGGACAGTCTTTGACTGCCCGGTCGGCGGTAGCCCTGAAACTGCTCCTGATCGAGGCCGGCACCTGGCCGGTCGTCTCCGGGTCGACGCGGGCCAGCGTCGGCGCGCCGTCGACGTTGCGCAGCGTCACCCGCGCCGCGGTCGAGATGCGGTCGGGCGTGTGGCCGGCCTGACTGAGGATGTTCGCGAGCGCCACGCTGAAGCAGGCTGCGTGCGCCGCGCGATCAGCTCCTCCGGGTTCGTGCCCGCGCCCTCCTCCTGCTCGAACCTGGATCCGGGCACGATAGGCGCGACACGCGCCGCACAACGAGACGCATGGCGTTCTATCCTGCGCACGTGGCCACCGATCACCACCCGCATGGATCCGACGCCGGCAACGCCGCCTGGCACCGGCAGCTGCACCACACCGGCAGCAACGAGCTCAGCGAGGACACGGCGCAGACCCCCGGCATGCGCAGGTACGAGGCGATCTCGGGGAAGCGACACGGGTCGCGCAAGCTCTGGATGGGCAAGGCGATCGTCGCGCCCGGGATGGTCTCGGGCGACCACCACCACGGCGAGGCCGAGACCGGCATCTACGTGGTGTCCGGCCACCCCGTCTTCGTGTTCCTCGAAAACGACGAGGAGCGGCGGATCGAGGCCGGGCCGGGCGACTACGTCTACGTGCCGCCGTACGTCCCGCATCGTGAGGAGAACCCCTCCCCGGACGAGGAGACGATCGTCGTGCTGGCGCGAACGACGCAGGAGGGGATCGTCGTGAACCTGCCCAGCCTGCGCGTCGAGGTGCCGGAACTCGACCGCCTGTTCGCGGAGCTGAAGGCGGAGGCGGACGGCTGAGCGCCCCGCCCCGGATGGTTGATTCCACGAGCTGCCTGGCGAATCCCGTGGAATCAACCATCTAGCGCAGCTCGCGCTCGCTGACGGACAGCCCCCGGTCGGCCAGGGCGTCGAGGAACCGCTGCGGGTCGAACGCCGCCTCCGGCGGGTGCACGCCGGCCGTGCCGCCGCGCGCCACGAGGTCGGACGCAATCGCAGCGACCGTCCCGGTGATGGCGGAGGAGGCGGAGCGGCCGGCCCGCTCGACGGCGAAGTCGTAGGCCAGGGTCAGCGGCCTGCCGCCGCGCATGCCGTCGACGCACACCTGCTTCACGTTGGCGCTGCGGTCATCCGCGGCGATGCCGCGCCGGCCGATGTAGGCGGCGGCAAACCGACGCGGGACGATCGCCACGCCGTCCACGTCGAACGGCTCGTCGCTGTCGAACCCGAGCTCCATCAGCACCCGGACGCGGCGGGTCTCATCGGCCGGGTAGCCGACCTTGAAGACCACGTTTCGAAGGTCGATGGAGCGCGGCAGGGTGACCGGCTCGGGATGCGGGACGAGGTGCAGCTGCTGCTCGCCGTAGGGCTCGGGGAAGACGACCCGCTGCTCATCGCCGAACGACGCGCGCTCCACCAGGCGGCCGCCCTCGTAGACCAGCGACGTGCCGGAGCTGGCGTCGAACCGCGTCACGACGATGCCCGGAGACGTCCACAGCGGGTGGGTGATGTAGGAGTAGATGCGGACGCTCTCGACCGTGTCCAGCCGGTCGGCGCCCAGGCGGGCGAGGATGTTGGTGAGGCCGGGAGCGACGCCGCAGCCAGGCACGATCCGGCAGCCGGCCCGCACAGCGGCCGCGTGCCGGTCGAGCTGCTGCAGCGTCTCCCGATAGTAGGAGCCGAGGTCGACCAGGTGCGCGCCGGCGGCGATAGCCGCGTCGGTGACCGGCACGTTGTGGCGCATGTAGGTCGCGTTCAGGACGACCTCCGCGCCGTCCAGCGCCACCGCCAGCGAGGCCGGATCGTCGACGTCAACGGGCACGACGCGCTCCGGCGCCCCCAGCCGGCGCAGCAGCGCCGCAGCCGCGTCGGGCCGGACGTCGCCGATCGTCACCTCATGGCCGGTGCGCTCGACGAGGTCGGCGACGGCCGCCGATCCCATCTCGCCCGAGCCGCCGAGGACGAGGACCCTGCTCACGCGGTGGCGTTCCTAGAGCGCAATCCCGTCCAGCGCATGCTCCCGCGCCGGCACGTCGCGGCCGAAGCTGTCGGGGTTCGTGCCCAGCGTCTCTGCGGTCTCGAGCGCGATCTTCTGGACGGCCGCCGTCAGCGGGAACACGGAGAGCAGCTCGTTCGGCGCGTCGGCGGCGATCGCCCGCACCGGCACGCCGGCGGATTCCGCCGAGCGCGCGACCTGCGACAGCCGCTCGCTGCCTGGTCCTCCACCGTCCAGGCAGACCAGCGTGTCCTCCGTGCCGACGGCTACCGACGGGCCGTGCAGGAACTGCTCCACGCCCATCCCCGCGGACGCGACGTAGGCGGTCTCCCGCACCTTCAGCGCGCCCTCGGCCGCCGTCCACTGGTTGGGGCCGGCACCCACGAACTCCATCGCTCGCCGCGGGGGCACCACGCCGACCGCCGGCCCCTCCATGACCTCCTCCACCGCGTCCGGGATGCTGTTTAGTGGGCCCAGGTCGGCGCCCAGCGCCGTCGCCAGCTGCGCCAGCCGCAGCATCGCGCCCGTGTGGCTGGCGGTGTACGCGGCCGAGCGCTCGACCACCGAGGTTTCGATCTCAGCGCCGGGAGCACCTAGGCCCGAGATCACGGCCGTCGGCACGCCCTCCGCGCGGGCCCGCTCCAGCATCTTCAGCGTGTAGGTCTTCGTGCCCTTGTGGCTGAGCAGGATCAGCCCCTCGCCGCCGGCCGGGCGCGGGCCGTACAGCACCGCATCCATCGCCTGCACCGGCCACGCCTCCACGCCCGCGGCGCGCAGGAACCAGGCGCCGATGTTGGCCGCGTGCCAGCTGGTACCGGTGCCGACAAGGTACAGGCGCCTGCCCCGCAGCCGCTCGGCTGCCGCGTCGACGCCGGTGGTGTTCGCCAGCATGCCGCGCAGCTGCTCGGGCTGGGACTGCATCGTCTCGCTCATGAGGCTCACGGCACGCTCCCGTCGATAGGTTCACGGCAGTATCGCGCGATACTGGATGCGTGGCTGCCAGCCTGCGAGCCGTGTGCGTCGTGATCGCGCTGCTCGGCGCCGCCTGCGGAGGGCGGAGCGCGAGCACGACCGCGTCCGCGCCGCCCCCGTCGTCGGCCCCGCCTTCGTCACAGCCGACACAGCCGTCGCAGCCGCCGGCAGCGGGGGTGCGGCTGGTGACCGTCGCGACCGGGCTTGACCAGCCGGTGGACGTGGCGGGGATCCCCGGCACCGCGAAGCTGGCCGTGGTCGAGAAGACCGGCCGCGTGCTGGTGCTGACTGAGGGCCACCCGGCGCCGAAGCCGCTGCTCGACATGCGCGGCAAGGTCTCCCAGGGAACCGAGCAGGGGCTGCTGTCGATCGTCTTCAGCCCGCGCTACGCCGCGAACGGTCTCGCCTACGTCGACTACACCGACCTGGACGGGAATACCCATGTCGCCGAGCTGAACACCCGCAGCGGCAGCCTGCGGACGATCCTGTTCGTGCGCCAGCCGTTTGCGAACCACAACGGCGGGGCGCTGGCGTTCGGCCCCGACGGCGTGCTGTACGTGGGCATGGGCGACGGTGGCAGCGAGGGCGACCCCGAGGGCAACGGCCAGAACCGGGCATCGCTGCTGGGGAAGATCCTGCGGCTGGACGTCGCCAAGCCCAACCCGCGCAGTCAGATGTACGCCTACGGTCTGCGCAACCCGTGGCGGTTCTCGTTCGACCCGGCCACCGGCGACCTCTGGATCGGCGATGTCGGGCAGAACCGCTACGAGGAGGTCGACCACCTGGCGGCCGGAACGCGGCCCGGCGCGAACCTGGGGTGGAACGCCTACGAGGGACGCGCTGTCTACAAGCGCCAGCCGATCGACCGCTCGCGGCTGGTGTGGCCGGTCGCCGTCTACCCGCACACCGAGGGCTGCTCGATCACCGGCGGCTACGTCTACCGTGGCAGCGAGGTGCCGGCGCTGCGCGGCCGCTTCGTCTACGGCGACTTCTGTAGCGGCCGGATCTGGTCGCTCCCGGCAGGCGGCGGCCGGCCGCAGCTGCTGGCGCTGCCCAGGCTGGAGGGCCTGTCCTCGTTCGGCCTGGACGCGCGCGGCGAGCTGTACGCGACCACCCTGGGCGGCCGCGTCGTTCGCTTCGCCGCGGCCGCCTAGGCTACCGCCGTGCCCCCGCCGACCACTCCCAGCGAGCCACGCCTGCCGGCATCCCTGGACCCGCTTTCGGCCGATGACCCAGAGCTCCGCGACCCACGCGAGCTGGCCGGCGTCGAGCTGTACGGGGCCGGGTGGGCCGGCCTGAATGCCTCCGGGTTGCGGATTGACGAGTCGCGGCTCTGGGGCTGCGACCTCAGCGGCGCCGCGCTGGCCGACCCGGAGCTGACCGACGTGGTGCTGGACGAGCCGAAGCTCGCGAACGCGCTGATCCGCGGCGGGTCGCTGACGCGGGTGCTGGTGTCGGGCGGACGCCTGACCGGCGCCCAGTGGGCCGAGACGCGGATCCACGACACCGTCTGGCGCAACGCCGCCGCCGACCTGTCGGCGTTTCGCCTGTCCGAGCTGGTGCGGGTCACGTTCGACTCGTGCAACCTGCGGGAGGCCGACTTCACCGGGGCGAGCTGCAGCTGGGTGCGGTTCCACGACTGCGACCTGACCGGGGCCGTGTTCTCGAAGGCGCGGTTCGCCAGCTCCGAGCTGTGGCGCTGCCGGCTCGAGGCGATCGAGGGGGTGGACGGCCTGGCGGGCACGTCGATGGAGTTCGACGCGGTGCTGGGGCTGGCCCCGCAGCTGGCGGACGCGCTCGGCATCCACCTGCTGGACAACTGAACTACCCCAAGGAGGCCAGCCACGCACGTACGGCAGCGAGCCTGCCCGGCGGCTGCCGTTTCAGCTGTGGCGGCCGTGCCGCCCGGCGTACGTCGGCCGCCACACGGGCGGCGTGGTCAAACGATCACCAGTGGGAGCTGACCTGGGCCGGGTAGAAATGATCCACCCCGGCATCGTACTGCCAGAAAACCCGCGGGCCCGGTCGGCATGTGACCGCCGCCGGGCCCGCAGGTGTTGGTGTCAGGCAGCCAAACCCTCGCCGTCGCCGCCGATCAGGCGGGCGAGCTTCGCCCGCAGGCGGTCGGCCTCACGGATGTGGGCCTCGACCTCGTCGGCCGAGGCCCCTCGCTGCTCGAGCAGACCGCCGACCAGCACCAGGCCGCGAAGCCGCAGCAGCATGTCGTCGATGGTTCCGTCGAGCAGGGGGTTCTGCTGACCGTCGAGGCCGGGGGTTTGCGTCATCATCATCAGGCAGCCTCCTCGAGGCGAGCTGTGGACGGGGAAGTGAGCGGCTCGACCACCGCGCCTTCGGGGCGGGGCCGGAGCATCACGGCGGAGATCACGGCGCCGAGCACCGCCGCGCCTGCCAGGACGGCGAACCCGACCTGGAAGCCGCGGGTGAGGCCGCCGTCAACGGCTGCCACGCGTGCCAGGCCGGTTGCGCCGGCGCCCGTGGACGCGTACGACGCGGCGATCGTGGTGACCGCCGCCAGGCCGACGGCACCGCCCACCTGGCGGGTGGTGTTGATCAGGCCGGAGGCGATGCCCGCGTCCGCGCGGTGCACGCCCGCCAGCCCGGCGATCGTCACCGGCACGAACGACAGCGCCAGGCCCACGCCGCTGATCAGGAATGCCGGGAACAGGTTCCAGAAGTAGTGGCCTGAGACCGGAAGCTGCGTGAACCACACGAGCGCGACCGCGTCCAGCGTGAGGCCGGTGGCAAGCACCGAGCGCACGCCCAGCCGCGTTACCAGCGTCTGCGCCACGTTCGAGAACACGATGATCGTGAACGTGACGGCGGCAAAGCCGACGCCCGTCTCGATCGCGGAGTAGCCCAGCACCTGTTGCATGTACAGCGTCAGCAGGAAGAACTCCGAGAACGCGATCGCGCCGATCACGGCGGCCGTCGCGTTCGCGGCCGAGAGCATGCGGTTGCGGAAGATCTGCATCGGCAGCAGCGGGGCCGGCGAGCGCAGCTCGATAGCGACGAAGGCGGCGAGCAGCACGAGCGACGCGCCCAGCAGCGAGACCGTGGCGAAGCTGCCCCAGCCCTCCTGGGTAGCGCGCGTCATGGCGTACACCAGCAGCATCACACCTGCGGTGACGGAGGTGGCGCCGGCCACGTCGAAGTGGCGGTGCCCCTGCCCGCGGCTCTCAGCCAGCACCAGCGGCGCGGCGGCGATCACGGCGATCCCGACCGGCACGTTGATGAAGAACACCCACGACCAGTTCAGGTACGAGGTGAGGAAGCCGCCCAGCAACACGCCCGCCGCTCCACCCGAGCCGGACGCCGCGCCCCAGATGCCCAGCGCGCGGTTGCGCTCGGCGCCCTCGGCGAACGTGGTCATCAGGATCGAGAGACCGGCCGGAGCGAACAGCGCCCCGCCCAGCCCCTGGAGCGCGCGAAACGCGATCAGCGAGCCCTCCGACCAGGACAGGCCGCACAGCAGCGAACTGATCGAGAACACCGCCAGGCCGATCATGAACACGCGCCGGCGGCCGAACACGTCGGCCAGCCGACCGCCAAGCAGGAGGACGCCGCCGAACAGGATCGCGTAGGCGCTGATCACCCACTGCAGGTTTCCCTCCGCGAAGTGCAGGTCGCCCTTGATCGCGGGCAGCGCGACGTTCACGATGGCGATGTCGAGCACAACCATGAACTGCGCTGCCACGATCACTGCCAGGGCAAGCCCCTTGCGACGCGGCGGGCTTCCGATAATCGATGACTGCAGCATTCATTGACTCCTAAAATCGTTGATGAATGCCACGATAGCACATATCGACTATCGGATGCGCTACACTTCGGTGGTGATGAATGTAATCGACACCCAAAGCCTTCCCGCACGGCAGCTCCCGGGCCCGCCCAAGGAGCTTCTGTCGAGCGACGTGTTCCTGCTCAAGCGGCTCGGGTTCGCGGCCAAGGACAGCTCCCACGCGGCGTTCGAAGGCACCGGCCTGTCGGCGTTCCACTTCGCGGTGCTGGCGCTGCTGGAGGAGGACCCGCGCGAGACGCAGGCGATGATCGCCGACGCGCTCGGCTACGACCGCAGCCACATCGTGCGGCTGCTGGACGAGCTGGAGGAGCGGGAGCTGGTGATGCGCAAGCGCGATCCCGACGACCGCCGCCGCCACGTGGTCAAGCTGACGCCGGACGGCCGGACGATGCTGCGCCGGCTGCGGGCGATCGTGCAGCGGCTGGAGGACGAGTTCTTCTCGCCGCTTGACGCGGAGCAGCGCCAGACGCTGCACGCGCTGCTGGCCACGCTGGCCAGCCACCACGATCCACGCTGCGCGCTCCGCGACCCGGCGCCTCCGCCGCAGGCCTAGCTCCCAACCGCTGTGCTCTCGAGCGACGGCCTCGCGCTTCTGCACGACTCGATGGCGGCCCACGTCGCGGCCGGCGAGCTGCCGGGACTGGTCACGCTCGTCGCCCACGGCGGTGAGCTGCACGTCGACACCATCGGCTCGCCGTCCTTCGGCAGCGACGCGCCTCTGCGATGCGACGCGATCTTCCGGATCGCCTCGCTGACCAAGCCGATCACCGCGGCGGCGACGCTGTCGCTGGTCGACGAAGGCCTGCTGCAGCTGGAGCAGCCGGTCGACGAGCTGTTGCCGGAGCTCGCAAACCGCGGCGTGTTGCGCACACTCGACGCCGAGCTGGACGACACCGTGCCCGCCCGACGGCCGATCACGCTCGAGGATCTGCTCAGCTTCCGGCTCGGCTTCGGATCGGTGATGGCGCCGCCCGGCAGCTATCCGATCCAGCGGGCGGAGGCGGCGCTGGGCCTGCAGAGCATCGGCGGGCCGCCCTGGCCGCCCGTCGCCCACGATCCCGACACGTGGATGGCGGCGCTCGGATCGCTGCCGCTCATGTACCAGCCGGGCGAGCGGTGGCTGTACAACACGTCCGCCCAGGTGCTGGGCGTGCTGCTGGCGCGGGCCGGCGGCCAGGATCTGGAGTCGGTGCTGCGCGAGCGCATCCTCGATCCGCTGGGAATGGCCGACACCGGGTTCACGGTTCCTGCAGAGCAGCTGGGCCGGCTCACCACCGCCTACCGGCCGGATCCCGAGACCGGACGGCTGGGAGTGCTGGACGACCCCGCCGACAGCTGGTGGGGCAGTCCCACCTCATTCCCGGACGCAAGCGGCTGGCTGGTATCCACCGTCGACGACTACTGGTCGTTCGTCTCGATGCTGCTGGCCGGCGGCGCCGGACCGGGCGGGCCGGTGCTCGCGGCGGAGACGGTGGCGCTGATGACGACGGACCGCCTGACACCGGACCAGCGGCACGCATCGGCGCTGTTCCTGGGCGAGCACGGCGGCTGGGGCCTGGGCCTGGCGGTGCCTGCCGCCGGTGCCGGCCCTCAGCCGCTTCCGTGCGGGATCGGCTGGACCGGCGGCAGCGGCACCGCCTGGCGATCGTGCGACCGAAGCGGCGTCACGGGCATCCTGTTCGGCCAGCGCGGCCTCACGTCTCCGGTGCCCGAGCCGCTGGCCGTGGACTTCTGGGCCGGGGTCAACGCCGCCGCGGCCGACTGACCCGGCCGTTCTACGCGGCCTCGGCGTAGCTCGAGCGCTCGGCCGGCATCGCGCTCGCCGTCACGCGCGAGCGCTGCCGCTCGATGCCCCACCCGGCCAGCGTGCCCAGGGCGGCGCCCAGCGCGGCCAGGCAGACCGCCATGGTCGCCGTGGCGGCCGCCGGGAGGTACACGGCGGCGACCAGCATGGGGAGGTTCAGGATCAGCGCGCCTGCTATTGCATGTCGGTCTGTCACGTTCTGCTCCTTGATCGGTGGTCTGCACACAGTCAAACCGGCCGTCTTGAAAGTCCGGTTGGCACCGCCTGTGAGATCGCTGAGCATCTCGCTCGGAGGTGGCGGTGCGACTCTGAGCGAACTCACAACCCGCCCTCACCGGCCCGACAGGCCGGAGGGCAAGCCTCCTGACACCCGCCGAACCGGAGCGGGACGACGAAAGGAGGACGACATGATCGCGAACACGGCACGCACATGGATCGTGACCGGCGCGCTGGCGCTAGGGGCGGTGGTCGGCGCCGCCGGCATCGCAAACGCGGCAACCGGTAGTCCCGGGTCGACCAATCAGTCGGCACCGGTGTTTGCCGCAAACGGGCCGTCCGGCCCGCCGCCGGCCGGGGCGGGTAACCCGGCCACGATGAGCCACGGGCCGGGCGAGACGCCGCTGAGCGGCTCGGCCGCGTCCAGGGCGAAAGCGGCGGCGCTCGCCGCCGTGCCCGGCGCCAAGGTGATCCGCGTCGAGACCGACTCCGCCGGAGCGGCCTACGAGGCACACCTGCAGAAGTCCGACGGCAGCTACGTGACGGTGAAGCTGGACAAGAGCTTCCACGTCACCGCCACGCAGTCGGGATTCGGCGGCGGGCCCGCGCGGTAGCGCGACTCACAAGGCGGCACCCGGCTGGTTTGGGCTCGGCCGGGTGCCGCCTCTGCGGTCTAGGTGGATTGACCACACACCTGCGAGACGGCTGACGTTGTCCGGGCCTCCGACGAGCCTTGTGGTTGACGAAGACCACAGCTCGAGGGAGGCCCGTGATGGATAAGGGTAGGCCACCGGCCAGATTGCGCCACTCGTGGGAGGCGCGCTGCCGGCTGGTTGGATTGATGCTGTCGGGGATGGCGCCGCCGGTGGCGGCGGCGGCGTGCGGCGTTAGCCGCGCGACGGCGTATCGGCTGCGTCGCCGTTTCCAGCAGGGTGGGTGGGACGCGCTTTGGGATCGCGCGTCGACGCCGCGGCGTCAGCCGCGGCGCTTGTCGGGTGTGGCGGAGCGGGAGATCGTGGCGATCCGCGAGCGCACGAGTGCGGGGCCGGTGGTGATCGCTGCGATCACGGGGCGGCCGGCCTCGACGGTGGGCAAGGTGCTGCGCCGGTGGGGCTGCTCTCGGCTGCCCAAGCCTGAGCGCGACCCGGTGCGTCGCTACGAACGGGAGCGGCCGGGCGAGCTGATCCATGTCGACACCAAGCGGTTGGGCTGCTTCCACGTGGTCGGCAAGCGCATCCTCGAGCGATGGCAAGAACCGCAGCCGCCGAGCTGGCTGGCAGCACCTGCACATCGCGATCGACGACCACTCCCGGCTGGCATACACGGAAGTCCTGGCCGGCCAAGACAAGCACGCCTGCGCCGCCTTCTTTCGCCGCGCCGTGGCCTGGTACGCCAGCCACGGGATCGTGGTCGAGCGCGTCTTGTCGGATAACGCCAAGGCCTACCACTCCCACCTGTGGCACGACACCTGCAACGAGCTGGGCGTCGCCCGTCGATTCACGCGGCCCTACACGCCCAGAACCAACGGCAAGGCCGAGGCGCTGATCAAGACGATGCTCAGAGAATGGGCCTACCGCTACGCCTACCCCACAAGCCACCACCGCAGCCGCGCACTCTCAGGCTGGACACGCCGGTATAACCACCACCGACCACACGGCTCACTCGACGGCAAGCCACCGATCAGCCGCGTCTCACACCTCCGTGGTCAGTACATCTAGGAGAGCGTGCGACGAGACCACGATGCGTGGATCGGGGCTTGGCGGCCCCGGGCGCGAGCCCGGCCTAGCTGACGCCCGCGTAGACCAGGATCTTCTTGCTGTTGTCGCTGGCGTACATCCGCCCGGCGCTGTCGAACTCGACGAAGTTGACACCCCTCGGCAGCCCGCTCACCACGACGCCGCACGCGTTCGTGGCCGGGTTCAGCTTCATGATCCGGCGGTGCCCGACGTCGCCGATGTAGTAGGCGCCGGCGTGGTAGGTGATGCCCCAGGGCTGGCTGAGGCCGCAGCTGGTGATGCGGGTGGCCGTGCCCCCGCCCGGGTGTCCCGGGCTGCCCAGGTTGAGGTTCCACCTCGTGATCCGATTGGCGCCGGTCTCGGCCACGTACACGATGGCCGGATTCGCAGGATCGACGGCAACGCCGCGCGGGCCCTTCATGGTCGTGCACCCGGTGTCGCCGACCAGCGCCTCCAGCGCAGAGGTGCCGAGCCCGACCGTCAGCAGCTTGGCCTCATCGAACACCTGCAGCCGACAGCCCACGTAGTCGGTCGCGTAGACGCGACCGCCCTGCACGCGCAGGCCTTGCACGCCGCCCGAGAACTGGCCGGGCGACTTGCCCTGCGAACCGAACCGGTGGACGAACTGGGCCGGCTGGCTGGTGCTGGTGCCGCCGGGCGTCCAGGCCTGCACGTCGTTGTTGTTGTCGCCGATCCAGACCCTGCCGTCCCCGAACGTGAGCGCGCGCGGGTAGCCGACGCCCTCGGTATCGGTACCGGCCCCCGATCGTCCGGCGAACTGGAGCTCCCAGGCCGGACAGCTGGAGACACCGGTGCACGTGCTGGCCGTGTTGAACTTCTGCACGCGCTGCTCGAACGTGTCGACCACGAACAGCGAGCCGTCGGCCGGGTTGATCGCGATGCCGTTCTGCTGGTTGAACCCGCCTCGTGGCGGCGGCTGGGTCGACCCGAGATCGCACGTGCCGCCCAGCGACCAGGTGCATGATCGCGAGCTGAGCGACACCGGCTGGCCGGACGAGTTGTACTTGTAGACCCGGTAGCCCGGATCCTTGCCCGTGCACGCCGGCCCGTTGTAGGCAGGGCAGCCCCAGGTGTCGCCCACGTAGACGTTGCCGCTGCCGTCAACAGCCGGGAAACGGATGGAGTCGAAGGCCGGCCCCGACGACCCGCCATCGGTGTGGCCCCAGGAGCGAATCAAGGCGCCGTTCGACTCCGAGTACTGATAGGCCGTGTTCTTGATCGCGGAAACCACATAGATCGACCCGCCGCCCATGTCGAGGCCGCGCGGATCGTTCATGGCGCTGTTGGTGGCCAGCTTCTTGATGAGCGTGCCGGAGCGGTTGAACTCGTAGATCGATCGGGTGTTGTGCTCGACCACGTAGATGCCGCTGGCATCGCCGGCGATGCCGCGCGGAATAGGTGTGAAGCCACCCGGCCAGTGGAACGAGCCGACGTAGGCGCCGGTCGTGTGGTTGAAGATGTAGACCTGCCGGCAACGCGGGTCCGAGACGTACAGCTGGCTCGAGACCGGGTCGGCGAAGATGTGGGTGGGGATGGTCATCGCCCCGTTGCCGCACCCGACCGGGTACGCGTGGCCGCCGGTGCCATGGCCGTTCTTGCCGATGCTGCGCATGAACGTGCCGGTGTGCGAGAACTCGACGATGCGCGAGTTGCCCTGGTCGGCCACCCACAGCGGCGCGGCCGCTGGGCTGCCGATCTGGTCGGCCTCGACGTCGTACGGCGCGCCGATGCCGCTGCCGGTGCCAAGCGGATCGGGCTTGGAGACGGTGCCGATATAGACGCCGTTGGTTGTGTAGCGCTTCACCCGGTAGTTCCAGTAGTCGGATACCAAGATGGTGTTGTCGGACTTGTCCCAGTCCATGCCGTAGGCGTAGAGGCCGGCAGGACCCGGGAAGCCGAACGACTTGACCAGCGAGGCGGCCGATGCGCTGGACGGCGCGATCACAGCCATGGCAGCGAGCGCGCCCACGACTCCGAGCGGGCGTAGTCTCCGTCCCCAGTGGGTGTGGGTAATCCGCTGCATGTGCCCCCTCCTCAACCGAACGCTCAGACCCGTGCACCGTGCAAATGACAGAGCCAACTCGCAGCCGATGATGGGCGCGGACCCGCCGACTCGCGGGTTGACTGTACCAGCCAACTCCGGCTCTTCCAACCCCCGCGAGGCTAAGTTTGGATGCGATCTGACATCGGCTGGTAGGTTCGCGCCGGTTCCGGGTATCGGCGCCCCAGCGAATCGAAGGGTGGATGACCAATGAGCAGCTACACCAAGACCAACCTCAGACAGGTCGAGGACCAGGCGCCCAACTTCGGGATGCCCGCCGAGATGCAGGCGCGCTTTGCGCGCACCCCGCTGGAGGGCAAATCGCTGGGCCTGAGCCTCTTCACGCTGGCGCCCAGCTTCCGGATCCCGTTCGCGCACAAGCACGCACACCAGGAGGAGGTCTACGTGGTGGTGCGCGGCTCCGCCCGGGTCAAAGTCGAGGACGAGATCGTGGATCTGGGGCAGTGGGATGCGATCCGGATCGACGAGGACACGATGCGCGCGGTCGAAGCCGGGCCGGAGGGAGTCGAGTACCTCGCATTCGGCGCCGGTGACGATCCCCGCGACGCCGACATGGAGCAGGGCTGGTGGAGCGACTGAGCGACCCGGTCAGTCGGCTTGACCGCGCAGGGACTCTTTGACTAGAGTCAAACAATGGACGCTGAGACGGTCGCGAGCGTGCGCCGCTTCAACCGCACCGTCACGGAGCGGGTGGGCGCCCTGGACGAGAGCTACCTCGGCCGCGGCCGGCCGCTGGGCGAGACGCGCCTGCTGTGGGAGATCGGTACCGACGGCCTCGACGTTCGCGACCTGCGCCGGCGGCTGGGCCTCGACGCCGGCTACGCCAGCCGGCTGCTGCGCTCGCTGGAGTCGGAGCGGCTGGTCGTGGTCGAGCCGGGCAGCCCCGACCGCCGCGTGCGCCGAGCCCGCCTGACGGCGAGGGGCCGGGCGGAGCGCGCGGAGCTCGATCGCCTCTCGAACGGTCTCGCGGCGTCGATGCTGGAGCCGCTCGAGCAGTCGCAGCGCGCGCGGCTGGTGGCGGCGATGGACGAGGTCGAGCGGCTGATGCGTGCCTCGCTGGTCACGATCAGCGTTGCCGATCCGGCCGACGCCGGCGCGCGCTGGTGCATCGAGCAGTACTTCGCCGAGCTGGGCGAGCGGTTCGAGGACGGCTTCGATCCGGCCATCAGCATCGCCGCCCCGATCGACGAGCTGAAGCCGCCCACCGGGCTGCTGCTGGTGGCCCACCTCCGTCAGCGGCCGGTGGGCTGCGGGGCGCTCAAGATCCTCCCGGGCCGGCCCGTCGAGCTGAAGCGGATGTGGGTATCACCCGCGGTGCGCGGCCTCGGCCTCGGCCGAAGGCTGCTGCGGGAGCTGGAGCGGCACGCGGCGTCGGCCGGCGCCGACACCGTTCGCCTGGAGACGAACCGGTCGCTGACGGAGGCGATCGCCCTGTACCGCAAGGCCGGCTACCGGGAGGTGGAGGCGTTCAACTCGGAGGCCTACGCGCATCACTGGTTCGAAAAGCGGCTCTGACGCCCACCCGCTCGCGGCCGAACCTGAAGTACTCGACGCCGGCCGACGCCGCGAATAGCGTGGTGTCTGGCGAGCTCCCCCGCGAGGCTCAGCAGCATCGGCCCGCTCACCCCCATCGCGATCGGCACATGCTCGGTGGCGGGGTGCGTGATCCCGATCTGGTCGAGCGAGAAGTGCTTGCCCTCGACGCTGATCGTCTCCCCGGCCAGCAGCCGTCTGAGCGACGTCACGCTCTCACGCAGGGCGGCGACCGGCTTTGCGGGCATGATCCCCATCTGCCGCAGCCAGTCGGGCAGGCCCAGGCCGATGCCGGGACGAAACCGCCCCGGGAACGCCCGGCTGATGCCGGCGATCTCCATCGCGAGCACCGCCGGGTGGCGTACCAAGCCGGACACGATGCTCGTCCCGACCGGCACCGATTCCGTCGCCTGAAGCGCCAGCGTCGCGCCCACCAGCGCCGGCACGTAGAAGTAGTCCTCGGGGACCATGATGTGCGAGTACCCGAGCCCCTCCAGCCATCGCGCCTTCTCACCGATCTGCTCCGGCGGCACCATGTCGCCCATCGAGACGCCGACGGGATGGGCGTAGCGTGCGCTCACCCGTCGCCGCCCGCGGCCGGGACGGCAGCCCCGTCGAGGCGGTTGCGCTCGGTCGCCAGACGCATCAGCATGCCATGCGTCCCCTCCTGACCGGCGGCCTCGTATGCATCGGGCTGGAGCTGGATGTAAGTGCCGTCGGACTGCAGCTCCCAGGCGTTTCGCCGGTCGGCCAGGCAGATCTCGAGGATCTCCCACAGCCGCGCGCGCAGCCGCGGCCTGGTGATCGGGACGGCCGCCTCGACCCGCTCGGAGAGGTTGCGGGTCATCCAGTCGGCTGAGCCGATCAGGAACGTCCCCTCCAGCGGATCCTCCGAGCCGCCGGCGAAGTGGAAGATCCGCGAGTGCTCGAGGAAGCGCCCGATCACCGACCGGATGCGCAGGTTCTCGGTCAGCCCCGGCACTCCCGGCGCCAGGCAGCACAGCCCACGCACGATCAGGTCGATGGGCACCCCAGCCCCGGAGGCGCGGGACAGCAGGGCGCACATCTCGGGATCCTCGAGCTGGTTCATCTTGCAGACGATCCGGGCCGGCCGTCCCGCCTCGTGGTTCGCGATCTCGGCCTCGAGCAGCTCGACGAACCGCGCCCGCATGTGCAGCGGGGCGACCAGCAGCTCCGAGAACGACGGCGTCCGCGAACGCCCGGTCAGGTAGTGGAACAGCGAGACCACGTCCCCGGTGATGACCGGATCGGCCGTGAGCAGCCCGACGTCCTCGTACAGTTTCGCCGTGCGCGTGTGGTAGTTGCCCGTGCCGATGTGGGCGTAGCTGCGGATGACGCCGTCTTCATTGCGGACAACGAGCGCCACCTTGCTGTGCGTCTTGAGGCCGGTCACCCCGAACATGACGTGGGCCCCGACGCGCTCCAGCTCACGCGACCAGTGCAGGTTGCGCTCCTCGTCGAAGCGCGCGTTCAGCTCGATCACGCAGGCCACCTGCTTGCCGGCCTCTGCCGCCGCGATCAGCGAGCGCACGAACGGCGTGTCGTCGCCGACCCGGTAGACGGTCATCTTGATGGACAGCGTCTGCGGATCGTCGGCCGCCTCGCGGATGAACCGCTCAACGCTCGCGTAGAAGCTCTCGTAGGGGTGGTGCAGCAGGATGTCGGCGCTGCGGATCGCGGAGAAGATGTCGGAGTCCGGGGCCGCCTCCAGCGCCCGCGGGGCGAGCGGCGTCCAGGGCCGGTCGCGCAGCTCGGCCACGTCCAGGCCGGCGATCTCGAACAGGGTCGTGTAGTCGAGCAGCGCGCTCATCTCGTAGACGGCGTCCGGCCCCAGACCGAAGCGGTCGACCAGCTCGGCCACCATGGCGGAGTCCGCGTCGGGCTGCACCTCGAGCCGGACGACCGGCTCGAAGCGGCGCTGGCGCAGCTCCTCCTCGACCATCGCCCGCTTGCTGAGCCCGTCGTTTTCACCCAGCTCCACGTCGGCGTCGCGGCAGACGCGGAACAGGCTGGCACTGGCAATGAGCATTCCCGGGAATAGCCGCTCGGCGTTGGCCCGGATCACCTGGTCGAGACCGACAAACACCCACTCGGACGGGTCGACCGCCTTCAGCCGCAGCCACTGGGGCAGGTCGGTGGGCAGCTTCACGCGCACCAGCACCGCCTCGCCGGTGACCGGATCCTCGAGCTGGAACGCCCACGAGGTCGAGAGGTTCGAGACGTACGGAAAGGGGTGCGCGGCATCCAGGCTGAGCGGCGTCAGCACCGGCGAGATGTCGCGCTCGAACACGGCGGAGGCCTCGTCGCGCTGGGCTGCGTCGAGGTCGTCCCACCCGACCAGGCGGATCCCGTGCTCGGCCAGCCGCGGGCGCAGCACCTGCGTGTAACAGGCGGCCTGCTCGTCCAGCATCGACGTCACCACCGCGCGGATCTTGGCGGCCAGCTCGCGCTGAGCGGGCGCGGCCAGGCCGGTGGGGTCTGCCAGCCGCGACATCCGCTTCATGAAGAACTCGTCGAGGTTCGCGCTGAAGATGGCCAGGAACTTGACGCGCTCGAGCAGCGGCGTGCGCTCGTCCAGCGCCTCGTGCAGCACCCGCCGGTTGAACTCGAGCCAGCTGAGGTCGCGATCGATCCAGGCGCCGCTCAGGTCGCCGGCCTGGCCGGCGGTGGGGGAGGACTCACCGACCGCCACGGCCAGCTCCCGGTCTGGTCGAGCACCACATGGACATGGCGTGAATCTAGTGGAATCTCGCGCGGCTAGAGGTTGTCGCTGGCGATGCGGCTATCCCAGATGTCGCCCAGCGGTTGCGGCAGCCGGCAGACGGCGATGATCCTGCCCCGCTCCTCGTTGTCGAGGTTGTAGGGGTTCTCGATCGTGGCCAGCCGGCGGTAGCTGGTGCACATCCCGCGCAGCGTGCCGGGGTCGTACCCGACGGTCAGCACCGTCCGCTGGGGGAGACTGGCGGGCCGCCAGTACTGCCAGCTGAGGTGGCCCGAGAGCGGCTGCGGCAGGCCCAGCGGCGGGCCGAAGCGGGCGAGGGCGCCGGCCTCGCCGTAGTTCTGGGCCAGGATCGCAGCGTGCGCGCGCTCGGCCGCGGGCAGCGACCGCCACGCTCGCGCCGTCTGCGCGACCATCTCCGGCCAGCCGATCTCGTCCTTGAAGAAGGACACGTTCCAGATGCCCGAGTCGATCATGCCGGTCGTCGAGCGGATCGGCACCACCACCTGCGCGGCGATTGCGATCACCAGCAGCTGGAAGGCGACCAGAGCGCCCAGGACCGCGCGGCGCCGCCAGCGCACCGCCGGCCGCCACCGCTCCAGCGCCACCGCGCCGGCCGCGACGCACACGATCATCGCCGGCAGCGGGTAGTAGGCGCGACCTTGCTCGAGTCCGAACCCGACCACCACGAACAGCGCCGCCCAGGTGAACGCGCGCAAGGCCGGCCGCCGCCACATCCAGACGCCGCCGATCACCGCCAGCGCCGAACACGCCGCCAGGAATACGACGGCGTCGGCCACGTATGCGGGCGGCGGCGTGTCGTCGGCCGTCTGCGCGCGCTGGCTGTGCGCGAAGGCGGCGCTGGGCCAGCCATGGTGGATCTCCCAGGCGATGTTCGGCAGCAGCAGGACGAGCGCGATCCCGGCGGCGATCCATGGGCCGCGCGTCCGCAGCACACGCCGCTGCGGCGTCAGGGCGAGCCCGGCCACCAGCGCCAGCAGCAGCGTCGCGCTCGTGTACTTGGCCTCGAGGCCGACGCCGGCCATCACGCCCACCACCGGCCACAGCCGCGGCATCGGCCGGGTGACCGCGACCAGCACCAGGTAGAGCGTCGCGGTCTCGGCCCCCAGATCGAGCCAGGTGGGGTGGAAGATGCTGGCTGCTCCCAGCGCGATCGGCGCCGTCGCCCAGGCCAGCGCCGCAAGCGCCTGTGCGCGCAGGCCGCCGCCCAGTTCGCGCGTGCTCAGGGCCACAAAGGCGACGCTGGTCAGCCCGATCACCATCGTCGTCAGCCGCAGCGCGTCCAGCGATGTCCCGAACACGACCACCACCGCCCGACCGACCAGGGCGGTCAGCGGCGGGAAGTCGACGTAACCGAACGCGAGGTGGTGCGACGCCTCCAGGAAGTAGAGCTCGTCGCGATCCCATCCGTAGCGGCCCAGGAAGGCGAGGCCGACCAGGGCCGGCACGAGCGCCGCCAGCACCGATACCGCCAGCGTCGAGCGCACGGTCGTGCGCGGCCCGGCGGCATCGGGCGACTCGGCGGCAGCGATCGCGGTCGCGGTCATCGGCGAGGCGGAGACTACCGCCGAGCGGGGCCTGCGGGCGGTGCCCGGATCGCACGACGTTGGCACTAGGCTGCGGTGGTTCCACAAAGCAGGAGGCATCGAATCGCTGGTTA
>CAVTSO010000004.1:0-94582 GCA_963737445.1 uncultured Actinomycetes bacterium
TGCGCAGCTCGGCGATCCGCGCCGCGAGGTCGGTTGTCAGCGCACCTGTGGTCAGATCTCCCTCCAGTCGAGCAGCACCTTCCCCGAATCACCGGACGCGGCCGCAGTGAACCCGGCCTCGAACTCGTCGTAGCGGAAGCGGTGCGTGATGACGGGCGAGATGTCCAGCCCGGACTGCACCATCACCGTCATCTGGTACCAGGTCTGCGGACATCTCACGGCCGTAGATGCCCTTCAAGGTCAGCATGTTGAACACGACCTGCGTCCAGTCGATCGCGATCTCCTCGGTGGGGATGCCCAGCATCGCGATTCGCCCGCCGTGCGACATGTTGGCCAGCATCGCGTGCAGCGCGTCGCCGTTCCCCGACATCTCGAGGCCGATGTCGAAGCCCTCGGTCATGCCCAGCTGCCGCTGCACGTCGGTCAGCGGCTGCGTGCCCGGGTCGATCGTGATCGTCGCACCCAGCCGTACCGCCAGATCGCGGCGGTAGGCGTTGGGGTCGCTGACGGCGACGTGCCGGGCGCCGGCGTGGCGCACGACCGCGGCGGCCATGCAGCCGATCGGGCCGGCGCCCGTGATCAGCACGTCCTCGCCCAGCGCGGGGAAGGCCAGCGCGGTGTGGACGGCGTTGCCGAACGGGTCGAAGATGGCCGCGATCTCGGGGTCGATGCCGGGCCAGTGGTGCCAGATGTTCGTCATCGGCAGGGCGATCAGCTCGGCGAACGCACCCGGGCGGTTGACGCCGACACCCTGCGTGTGCGCGCACAGCTGACGGCGGCCGGCCATGCAGTTGCGGCAGCGGCCGCAGACCACGTGGCCCTCGCCGCTGACCAGGTCGCCGGGGTGGAAGTCGCTGACGTTGTCCCCGACGGCGACGATCTCGCCGACGAACTCGTGGCCCACGACGAGCGGCAGCGGGATCGTGCGCTGCGCCCAGGCGTCCCAGCGGTGGATGTGCACGTCCGTGCCGCAGATGCCGGTGCGGTGCACGCGGATCAGGACGTCGTTGATGCCGTACTCCGGCTCGGGGACATCCTCCAGCCACAGGCCAGGTTCGGCCCGGCTCTTCACGAGTGCGCGCATCGTGACGCATCGTATCGACCCGTGGTTGGGTAACCTCACAGCTCATGCGCGATCTCCGCTACGACATCCTGTTCGAGCCGGTGCAGATCGGCCCGGTGACCGCCGGAACCGGTTCTTCCAGGCGCCCCACTGCAACGGCATGGGCTACCGCGATCCCACGGCGCACGCGCACATGCGCGGCATCAAGGCCGAGGGCGGCTGGGCGGTGGTCTGCACGGAGGAGGTCGAGATCCACCCCTCGTCCGAGGTCGCCCCCTTCATCGAGGGCAGGCTCTGGGACGACCGCGACATCCCGATGCACGCGCGGCTCTGCGAGCAGGTGCATGCTCACGGCGCGCTGGCCGGGATCGAGCTCTGTTACAACGGCATCGCCGCGCCCAACCGCTACTCGCGGATCTCGCCGATGGCGCCGTCGGCGCTGCCGGTCACGTGGAACGACCCGGTTCAGGCGCGCGCGATGACGAAGGCCGACATCGCGGATGTGCGGCGCTGGCACCGCCGGGCCGTGGCGCGGTCGCTCGAGGCCGGCTACGACATCGTCTACGTCTACGCCGGCCACAACCTGAGCGTTGTCCAGCACTTCCTGTCGCGCCGCTACAACCAGCGCACCGACGAGTACGGCGGCAGCATCGAGAACCGCACCCGGGTGATGCGCGAGGTGCTCGAGGACACGCTGGCCGAGGCCGAGGGGCGGGCCGGCGTCGTCTGCCGCATCGCCGTCGACGAGCTGATCGGCGGCCGCGGTCTCGAGCGCAGCGAGATCGAGGAGGTGCTGGGGCTGGTCGGCGAGCTGCCGGACTGCTGGGACTTCATGCTGGGGTCGTGGCCGGACGATTCGGTCACCTCGCGGTTCCAGGAGGAGGGTGGCCAGGAGCCCTACGTGCGCGGGCTGAAGGCACTGACCACGAAGCCGGTGGTCGGCGTCGGCCGGTTCACCTCGCCGGACACGATGGTGCGGATGATCCGCGACGGCGTGCTGGACTTGATCGGGGCGGCGCGGCCGTCGATCGCGGACCCGTTCCTGCCGGTCAAGCTGGAGGAGGGCCGCTACGAGGACATCCGCGAGTGCATCGGCTGCAACATCTGCGTGTCCGGCGACTTCACGATCTCGCCGATCCGCTGCACCCAGAACCCGAGCATGGGCGAGGAGTGGCGCCGCGGCTGGCATCCCGAGCGGATCCGCCCCAGCCAGAGCGACGCGCGGGTGCTGGTGGTGGGGGCCGGGCCGGCCGGCCTGGAGGCGGCGATGATGCTCGGCCGCCGCGGCTACGAGGTGGTGCTGGCCGAGGCCGGCGGCGAGCTTGGCGGGCGAGTGGCGCGTGAGGCACGGCTGCCGGGGCTGGCCGCATGGATCCGGGTGCTGGACTACCGCAAGGCGCAGCTGGAGCGGCTCGGCAACGTCGAGCTTGCTTTCAACAGCACGCTCGATGCCGAGGAGGTCGCCTCCTACGGCTTCGACCACGTGGCCGTCGCGACCGGCGCCACCTGGCGGCGGGACGGCGTCGCCCGCTGGCGCACCCACCCGATCGAGCTGGATCCGTCGTTGCCGGTTCTGACACCCGACGATCTGATGTCCGGCCGGCGGCCCGCGGGAGAGCACGTTGCCATCTTCGACGACGACCACTACTACATGGGCGGGGCGCTGGCCGAGCTGCTGGTCTCGGAAGGGCGGAGGGTGACGCTGGTGACGCCGTCAGCGCGCGTGTCGGAGTGGGCCGATCACACGATGGAGCAGGAGCGGATCCAGGGCCGGCTGATCGAGCTGGGCGTCGAGCTGCTGACGTCCAAGGGCCTGCTGCGCGCGACCGCGGGCGGCGTGCAGCTGGGGTGCACCTACACCGGCCGCGAGAGCGATCTCGAGTGCGACGCGCTGCTGCTCGTCACGTCGCGGCTGCCGAACGACGAGCTTGCCCAGAGCCTTGCCGGGTTTGGAGGCTCGGTGCGGGCGGTGGGCGACGCGTACAGCCCCGGGACGATCGCGGCCGCGGTCTGGGACGGGCGCCGGTACGCGGAGGAGCTCGACGCCGAGCCGGCCGACCCCGACGAGACGCCGTTCCTGCGCGAGGTGGCCGAGCTGTCGCCGGAACGGGTGCGCGACCCGATCATCTAGCCCGGCGCGTCCGCGGCTACGAGATCACGTGGACGGTGCGCGCGATCAGCGTCATGTCGAGGATGCGGCGAACGGGCGGCGAGACGTTGATCAGCTCGAGCCTTCCGCCGCGTGCGGACAGCCGTTGCGCCGAGGCCAGCAGCACGCCGAGCGCGGTCGAGTCGACAAAGCTGACGCCGGCGGCGTCGATGCGAACGATGTTGCCCTCGCGCTCGGCCGCGTCGAGCGCGGAGCGCAGCGAATCGGTGGATTTGATGTCGAGCTCGCCGTCCACCTGTAGCACCAGAACGACCTCGTCCACGCGGCGTCGTACGAAGTGCGGGTCTCGGTTGGAGCCGGTGTCGCCACGATCGTGCATGATGAAAACCTACCGCGACGGGACCGTCGACAAACGGGTGGTCAGCCCGGATCGATCGCGAAGGTCATCACGACCTCGGTGCCATGCGGCGTCAGCGGCCGGATCTCCACCGTCTGCGTGAGCGCGGCGATGACCGGCAGTCCCAGTCCCAGGCCGGGGCTGTCCACCCGCGGCGCAAAGCCGCGGCCGAGATCGCGCACGGCAACCTCGAGGATCGAGTCCATGCACTCGGCGGCGAGCTCGATATGCCGGTCGACCGCGGCGGGATCGGACCGGTACGCGTGCTGGACGACGTTGGTGCAGGCCTCGGTGACGGCCAGCAGCACGTCGGCGGCGGTCTCGCCGGTGACCGACTGGCCTTCGAGGAATCCGGCCATGGCGTGGCGCAGCAGCGGGACGTTGTCAGCGGTGGCGGGCACGGAAAGCTGCAGCTCCACGCGGCCGCCGTTCACGGCCGCCGAGCCGATCCGTGCGAGTCCTCGGCGTGCGGGCCCATACGAGCACGATACCCGCTGGGGATGTCGGAGAAACGCTGACGCGCGGGACGGCGTTGATCGATCTACCCTGCGACCGTGGAACAGCGAACTCCAGCCGTGCGGACGCGGCTCTCGGCGGCGGCACCGCAGGTGGCCGTGCTGGGCCCGCTGGCGCTGGTCATGGGGTCGCGCGCGGGGCTCTCGCTCGAGCAGATAGATGACCTGGCGATGGCCATCGAGCTGGTGGTGCAGCACCGCCGCGACGAGCGCGGGGCGGAGTTCCGGGCGGAGCCGGGATCGCTGGAGGTGTTTATCAGCGAGGTCGACCAGGCGTGGCTCGAGCAACACCTGGGGATGCTGGCGGTGCTGGTGTCGGAGACGGAGCTCGACGCCGGAGGGGTGAGGTTGCGAGTCGATGTCTGAGCCGGCAGAGCTGCTGGCCGGGCGGGTGGCGCGGGGCGACGATGCGGCGGCCGAGGAGCTGGTGGACGCCATGCGCCCGCTCGTGTCTTCGATGGCGACGCGGTTCCAGGGGCGGGTGCCGCGCTCCGATCTGGAACAGGCCGGCATCGTGGGGTTGCTGCGGGCGGCTGCCACCTTCGACCCGGAGCACGGCACGCCGTTCGGCGGGTATGCGGCGCCGTTCGTGATGGGCGAGATGCTGGCGTGCGTGCGCCAGCAATCCGCGCCGGTGCGGGTGCCGCGATCCGTGGCCGAGAACGAGCGCGCGGTGGCGGCAGCGGTCGATCTGCTGATGTCGGAGCACGGGCGCAGCCCGACGGTGGCCGAGATCGCGGATCGGGCGAATCTGGAGGAGGAGGCCGTGTTGGACGCGCTGCGCGCGAGTATGGCGGCGAGGCCGGTGTCGCTGGACGAGATCGAGCCGGAGCGGTTCGGAGAGACCGACGAGACGCTGGAGGCGGTGGAGCGTCGGCTGGAGCTGGGGACGCGGCTGGACCGGCTCGACCGGCGCAGCCGGGTGGTGCTGGTGCTTCGGTTCGGGATGGAGCTGTCGCAGCGGGAGATCGCGGAGCGCCTGGGCATCTCGCAGATGCACGTGTCGCGATTGCTGCGGGCGGCGATGGCCGAGATCGCAGATGAGGGTGAGGACGATGCGCCTAGCGGTTGATCGAGCGCGCGAAGCTGACCCGGGCCCCGCCCTCAGGGCGCTGCGGATCGATACGGTGCCGGGTGCTCAGCTCGTGCAGAAGCGACAGGCCGAAGCCGGGCTGGTCGGGCAGGCGGCCGCCGGGGAAGCCGCGGCCGTTGTCGCTGACGGCAACCTCGATCTCGTACGGCGACGTGCGAAACTCGATCTCGATCACGCCGTGGGGATCGTTGTTGTACCCGTGCACAATTGCGTTGGAACAGGCCTCGGAGAGCAGCAGCTTGAGATCGTCGAGCTGGTCGTCGGTGATGGCGAGGTCGGCCACGGCGCCGATCAGCGCCTGCCGGCAGACGATCAGGTACGCCGGTTGCGAGGGGACGGTCAGTGTTGCCATGGGAGGGGCCCGCGTTGACATCTACTGATGAGAGTACCGTGACTCTCCGTGCCGCAAACGGGAGTTCGGCAGCGGCGATCGCCGGGCACGTGACGATGGCGATGGCCGCGGTTGCCGGTTTCACCCCGCTTCGGGCCGAGCGCGCACGAGCCAGCCTGGCCCAGGCGCTCGGTGCCTGCACGGGTGCGGTGGAGCTGATCCTGGCGGCGGAGCCGGGGCTGCTGACGGTGCGGATCCGGGCGGCCCCCGAACAGCTCGCCGTCGTCGGGAGACTACTGGCGGAGCTCTCACCCAAGCGCGTCGACGACCGGCTCGAGCTGCGGTTCGTGCGGCCGCAGCTGGACGTGGTCTGACCGGTAGCAGAAGCGATGAGACGGCGCCAGCGCGGGCCGGGAGGGGTGTCAACCACCGCCTCGGCCGCGGTCGGCGTCTCGTCACACGCGCGTCACACCCGTCACGGACGCCGTGACAGGGAAGTGGCTCAACCAGGCTGTGTAGCGTCGTTTGGTGGCCGCGTCCGTCCGGGGCGTGGCTGAGAGTGCGACGCGGCGGCGGGATGACCCGCAACCAAGCTGGCGGCCGTGAGGTTTGCCCTCATTTTGGACCTGTCTCCCGCCGTCGCGTCATGCTCGACGGCCGGTGACCTGATAGAAGCTTGCGCTTTGCCCAACACAGCCCTGTCCAGGCCGGTCGCCCAATCGATGAGGGGAGGCTACGTGACCTGGTGGACGGTGGCAATCGGTGTGGACACGCACAAGCAGTGGCATGTCGCGGTGGCGCTTGACCGGCTCGGCCGGCTGATCGACGCGTTGACGGTTGACGCGACGGCGGCCGGCTATCAGCGGCTGCTGGTGTGGGCGCGCGGGCTCGGCCAGCCGGCGTTCGGGATCGAGGGGTGCGGTAGCTATGGCTCCGGGCTGGCGGGATTCCTCGCCGACCAGGGCGAGCAGGTATGGGAGTGTGAGCGGCCCAGGCGGGGCGAGCGTCGCGGCGGCAAGAATGATCTCGTCGACGCCACGCTGGCAGCGCGGCGGATCGTCAGCGGCGAGGGGTTGAGCCTGCCGCGTGGTGGTGGCCAGCGCGAGCAGCTGCGTGTCTTGCTGCTCGAGCGGCGCGGCGCGAGCAGGGCGCGGACAGCCGCGCTCAACCAGCTGGACGCGGTGATCGTGACCGTGCCCGATGACCTGCGTCGACGCCTCACGGCGGTGACCAAGAAGCAGCTGGTCAGAACCGTCTCGCGGCTGCGCCCCGGTGCCGACGGCGCCAGCGATGCGTTACGTCGGATCGCGCGTCGCATCCAACTCCTGACCGTGGAGCTTGACGAGATCGACTCAGAGCTCGCCGAGCTCGTATCCCGGATCGCTCCCGGGCTGCTGGCCGAGTGCGGCGTCGGCCCGGTCTGCGCGGCACAGCTGCTCGTGTCCAGCGGAGACCCGCGGCGGATGGCAAGCGAAGCCTCATTCGCGGCGCTGGGCGGCACCAACCCACTCGACGCGTCCAGCGGCAAACACCAACGCCACCGACTCAACCGCGGCGGCGACCGTCAGCTCAACTGGGCGCTGCACGTGATCGCCCTACAACGCGTCCACCACCACGAACAAACGGCCGCCTACTACCGCCGGCTACTCGACAACGGCAAGACGCCGAAAGAAGCCAAACGCTGCGTCAAACGCGCGCTCGCACGCCACTTCTACCACCGCCTAAAGGAACTCCAGCCAACCGCCTTGACAACATAGAAGCGTCCAAATCGCACGCGTCAGGGGTTTGACTACGACGCGGCCTGCGACGAGGGCTCGTGATCGCGTTGGTACGGGTCGTGACGAAGCTGGCACGTGTCAGAGGCGCGACCGAACCGTCACGCGCCGCCGTGGATGCATGTTTCAGCCGTCGGCGGTCTGCGCACCTAGAGGGTGCGCCAGCCTTGTCGGGCGCGTCTTGCGAGTGGAGGAGAGCGATGCCGACCAACGATCCCCGAACCGACCGCGAGCTTGTCATGGCCCACCGTGAGAAGGGCGACGACTCGGCCAGAGAGGCACTGATTCTGCGCTACTCGGGGTTGGCTCGTGCGATCGCCCGCCGGTTCGCTCGGCGCGGCATGGCGCACGACGACGTGCTCCAGAGCGGCTACCTCGGTCTGATCCAGGCCGTCGACCGTTACGACCCCGCCCGCGGCGTGCCGCTGCAGGCGTACGCCGCCCGCACCATCGAGGGCGAGATCATGCACCTCTTTCGTGACCGCGGCTGGGCCGTGCGCGTGCCGCGTCCGCTCCAGGAGCTGAGCCGCTCGCTGGCCGTCGTGTCGGAGCAGCTCGGCCACAAGCTCGGCCGCAAGCCCACCGTCGAGGAGCTGGCCGAGGCCACAGGACGCACGTATGACGAGATCCAGGAGGCGCTGGCCGTTCAGCGTGCCTATATCGCCGAGCCCCTATCCGAACAGGGCGGCGACGACCGCGATGACGATGCCCGCCCGGTGGCGGCGCTGATGGTGGAGGAATCCGGCTTCGAGTCAGTCCGCGACCTCGACCAGGTGGCACGCGCGATGCGGCACCTGCCCGCGCGCGAGCGCGAGATCGTGCGCCTGCGGTTCGTGCACGACCTTACCCAGGCCGAGATCGCCGCTCAGATTGGCGTCAGCCAGATGCACGTGTCGCGCCTGCTGCGGTCGGCGCTGGACGCGATGGGCGAGGTCATGGACGACGCCGCTCTGCTCGCCTCGTAGGCCCGCGCCGGCAGCTCGCTCATCAGGCGGCCTGGTCGCCCCAGGGCACGATCGCGTCCAGACCGCGCAGCGTATCCAGCGCGTCCCGTTCGATCTGGCCGATCCGCTGCCGCGACACCGCCATCACCTGGCTGATCGCCTCGACCGTGCGCGGCTCGCCGTCGTTCAGCCCGAACCGCAGCTCGAGCACGGTGCGCTGCCGCTCGCTAAGATGGCCCATGGCATCCCGCAGGCGCTCGCGCAGCTCGGTCGTCATCGCCTCGTCCTCGGCCCGCTCGGGGCCGGCCCTGCGCGAAGCCTCGCCATCGTCGATGCTCTCCGCGGCACTGGTGATGTGGTCGATCGCCGCCAGCTGTGCGATCCGCCGCACCGGCACGTGCATGGCCTCGGCCAGCTCACGGTCGGTGGGAGCACGTCCCAGCCGCACCTCGAGCGTCGCCCGCGTGCGCCGCAGCTTGACCACCCGCTCGGCCGTGTGCACCGGCACCCGGATCGGCCGGCCGTGGTTGTGCACGCTGCGCTGGACGGCCTGGCGGATCCACCAGGTGGCGTAGGTCGAGAACTTGAGGTCGCGGCGCCAGTCGAACTTGTCGACGGCCCGGATCAACCCGACGGTGCCGTCCTGGATCAGGTCGGTGAGGGGCACGCCGCGTCCGCGGAAGTGCTTGGCGATCGACACCACCAGGCGCAGGTTGGATTCGATCATGCGCCGCCGCGCGCCGTCGTCGCCGGCTTCGACGAGGCGCGCCAGCTGCCGCTCCTCGTCCTTATCGAGCAGTCGGTGGCGTCCGATTTCGGTCAGATAAACATCGAGAGACTCGCCCGTTAGGGTCATCGCGGCGTCCATGCCCGATGATCGCGGCCGGCAAACGCGCCCCGGCCGGTTTGGGTGCTGCGTCACGTGGGAACATCACGGCCATGACACCAATATTGGCTGCTCCGCTTCTGGCTCTGGGTACGGGCATCGGTATCGTCGGACTGATCGTGATCATCATCGTGGTGGTGGTGCTGCTGCGCGTTCTGTGACCCTTCCCCACCTGCTCTGATCCGTTTGCACTTTGTAAGAGATTGCACTGGACCGTGGGCGAATCTGTCACGAGGTGCTACAACAGGTGTGGGGGGTCGCGGCCGAGCAGTCTGCCTCTCCGTCTCGGCGGCCCTCAGGAGTACCAGCCTCCCGTCCGTGTTGGAGCCCGCGGACGGGAGGTACTCCTCCTCAGGCGACGGCCATGCGGCGCAGCGGTGGCCGGATCGGACGCGCCCGCCGTGACAGCCGGTAGAGGGTGCTGGGCGGGAAGCCGTCGACCACGCGCCGCTCGACTAGGCCGGCGTTCGAGAGCGCCTTCAGCGCCAGCGTCAGCGCCCGCGGGCTGATCGGCGGCAGCCGGTGGCGCAGCTGTTCGAAGCGGCCGTCGCCGAGGTCGTCGAGGGCCGCGACGATCGGCATCGACCACTTGTCCAGCCCGACGTGTTCAGCCTGCAGGGCGTCCAGAGCGAACATCAGCTGGCTGCAGGCCGGGGCTAGCTCGGCGCCGCGTCCGGTCAGTACGTACTCGTGGAGTAGTGGATGGCCGTAGCCGACCTTCTACGACCTTGACGGCAGCACCTTCATGCTGGCGCAGCGGCTCGCGACGAGGGCGTGATGGCAACCGCCGGGCCCTTCCGCGACCGCCCGGACGAGCGCTGGCGCGGCATATGCTTCTACCTGGTCGACCGCGTGCGGGCGCTGGAGCTGGCATCGGAGGATCCGATGGTGCGGGCGGGATGGCTGGAGCTACTGGCGCTGACCTGGCTGACGCTGCCGGGTGAGCTCAGCTACGGCCCGGAAGCCTAGGCCTCCTCCAGCAGGTCGAGGTAGCGCACCTCCGAGAACACGCGCTCGACCATCGGCCGGAAGTGCTCGGCCGGCAGCGCCTCGTAGGCGGGGTCGAAGCAGTTCTGGTCGTACAGCTCGCAGAACTCGGCGCAGGCCGCGTACCAGGGGTGGTCGATGTAGCGGTCGCGGGCGTTGCGGTCGCCGCCGGAGTGGTGGGCGCGGTAGTACAGCTGGAACAGGCCGTGGTGCTTGACCACCCAGCACACCTCCGGTCGCACGTAGGGCTTCAGGATCGCCGCCACCATCTCGCCGTGCGTCCAGGGCGCGAGCTCGTCGCCCATGTCGTGCAGCAGGGCCGCCACCACGTACTCCTCGTCGCGGTCGTCGCGCAGCGCGCGTGTGGCCGACTGCAGCGAGTGCTCGTAGCGAGACACCTGGTACCCGGCGAACGAGGCGCGCAGCTTCTCCAGCGCCTCCATCAGGCGGTTGGGCAGGCCGGTCATGTACTGCTCCTCGTAGCGGTCGAGCAGCGCGTAGTCCTCGGCCGTGCCGTCGGCCATCGTGGTGAAGCGCACCGTCTCCATACAACCAGTCTACCGTCAGGCGGCGACGGGCTGCACCTCTGCCAGCAGCGCGTCGAGCACCTCCGACAGGCGCGTGTCGTGCGGCGCGGCCAGCGTACCGGCCTCGTCAAAGTGCTCGTGCGCACGAGCCAGCGAGAGGTCGCCGGTTACCACGCGGGCACCGGTCAGGCCGAGCACCTTGCGCAGCTCGGCCTGTGCCCACATGCCGCCGTAGCCGCCGGTGCTGGCGCCGATCACCGCGACCGGCTTGCCGCGCAGCACGTTGTCGGGAAACGGTGTGGAGACCCAGTCCAGCGCGTTCTTGAGCACGCCCGGGATCGAGCCGTTGTACTCGGGAGTCGCGATCAGCAGCGCATCGGCCGCCTCGATCTGCTCGCTCAGCTCGCGCACCGGCGCCGGCCGTTCGCCGGGGTCGGAGCGCTCGCCGTGGAACGGCGGGATGGCGGCCAGCTCGGTAAAGCGCACGAGCTGGACGCCGGCCGGCGCCTGCTCCTCCGCCGCGCGGAGGAGCAGGGTGTTCAGTGAGTCCGGCCGCAGGCTGCCCGAGATGGTCAGCACGCGCATGGTGTTACGCCCCCTTCACGAACGACAGGCTGGCGGTGAGCTTGACGGTGTCGTCGAGCAGTGCGCCGCCGCCCGGCAGCGGGGTGTTCCAGGTGACGCCGTGCTCCTGGCGGTTGATCTCGCCCTCGAGCTCGATGCCGACCCGCTCGTTGCCCCAGGGATCCTGGTCGGGGCCGTTGACCTTGGCCGACAGCGTGACCGGCCGGCTGACGCCCTTCAGGGTCAGCTCGCCCTCGACGCGGTCGGGTGCGACCAGCGCGCCCGAGAAGGTCGCCTGCGGGTAGCGCTCGACGTCGAAGAAGTCGGGCGACTTGAGGTGCCCGTCGCGGGCCTCGTCATGCGTGACCGCGCTTGCGGTCTCGATGCTGCCCTTGATGCGGGGCTGCTCGCCGCCCTCGAGCGTGGCCTCGAAGTCCAGGAAGCGGCCGCGCACGGTGGAAATCATCATGTGGCGGACGCCGAACTCGAAGGACGAGTGGGCGGGGTCGACGGTGTAGTTGCCGACCGGGATGGTGGTGGGTGCAATCTCAACGGTGCTCATGGTGGCTCCTTCCAAAACCGGTGTATACTTGAGCTAGCAACAATCTAGCAGGAGAACATTGAGCCGTCAAGTATTGAGTCCGCAAGTTCTTTCCGCATGGCTGGGGCTGCTCCGCAGCCATGCCGAGCTGACGCGTGCGATGAACGCGCAGCTGATCGCGGAGCACGGCATCACGCTCAACGACTACGACGTGATGGTGAACCTGGAAAGCGCTCCGGGAGGGGCGCTGCGGCGCGTCGACCTGGCCGACCGGGTGCTGCTGACGGCGTCCGGGATCACGCGCCTGCTGGAGGGGCTGGAGCGGGCCGGCTGGGTCTGCAAGCGAGCCTGCGATTCGGATGCGCGGGTCACCTACGCGGTGCTCACCGACGCCGGGTACGAGAAGCTGAAGGAGGCGTCGCGCACGCACCACGAGGACATCGGGCGCATGTTCACCGACCACTTCAGCGAGCGGGAGCTGGACGAGCTGTCCGAGCTGCTGGGCCGGCTGGTCTCGGATCCCCGCTGCATGCCGGGCTGAAGCTGCGGTAGCGTGGCGCCATGAGTGCCCCCGCTCACGTCGAGATCGATCGCGCCCGGCTGGGGCGGCTGCTCGAGCGCGAGCGGGCCCGCTTCGCGGAGCAGCACCCGCGGTCGCGCGAGCTGTTCGCCGAGACCTCGCGGACGCTGCTGGGCGGGGTGCCGATGAGCTGGATGACGATGTGGGCGGGCGGGTTCCCGCTGTTCATGGCCGAGGCTCGCGGCGCCAGCCATCACCGACGTCGACGGCCACACGTTCGTCGATTTCTGCCTGGGCGACACCGGCGCGATGGCGGGCCATGCTCCCGAGGCGACGGCGCGCGCGGTCGAGCGCCAGATCCGGCGGGGGACGACCGGGATGATGCCGACCGAGGACGCGGCATGGGTGGGCAGGGAGCTGGTGCGGCGGTTCGGGCTGGACGCGTGGCAGTTCGCGCTGACGGCGACCGATGCGAACCGGTGGGTGCTGCGGATGGCGCGCACGCTGACAGGGCGGCCGAAGGTGCTGGTCTTCAACGGTTGCTATCACGGCACGGTCGATGAGTCGGTGATCTGGCTGGACGGACGGCGTGCCGCGGTCGCGGCCGGGGAACGTGGGCCCGGCGGTGGATCCGGTCGAGACGACGAAGGTGGTCGAGTTCAACGACGTCGACGCACTGCGCGCGGCGCTCGAGCCGGGCGACGTGGCGGCGGTGCTGGCCGAGCCGGCGCTGACCAACATCGGCATCGTGCTGCCGCAGCCGGGATACCACGAGCAGCTGCGCCGCATCACGAGCGAGACGGGGACGCTGCTGATCATCGATGAGACGCACACGATGAGCACCGGGCCGGGCGGCTACACGGCAGAGCACGGTCTCGATCCGGACATCCTGACCGTCGGGAAGTCGATCGCGGGCGGCGTGCCGATCGGTGCCTACGGCATGCGGCGCGACCTGGCCGACCGGATTCTCGCGGCCGACGTCGACCTCGAGGATGTGGGTGGCGTGGGCGGCACGCTGGCCGGGAATGCGCTGTCGCTGGCGGCTGCGCGGGCGACGCTGGGCGAGGTGCTGACCGAGCAGGCGTTCGCGCGGATGGTGCCGCTGGCGGAGCGGTTCACGGCGGGCGTGCAGGAGGTGCTGGACAGCCGGCGAGTGCCGTGGAACATCGTCCAGCTCGGCGCGCGGGCGGAGTACCGGTTCTGCCCACAGCCGCCGCGTACCGGCGGCGAGTCGGCGGCCGCGCACGACGGCGAGCTGGACGCCTACATGCACGTCTATCTGATGAACCGGGGCGTGCTGATCACGCCCTTCCACAACATGGCGCTGATGTGCCCGGACACGGTCGAGGCTGACGTCGACCGCCACACGGAGCTGTTCGCGGAGGCCGTGGACGACCTGATCGGTGCGGCCGGTGGCTGACGGGCCGCTGGCCGGGCGGACGGCGCTGGTGACGGGCGCGGGGTCTTCGAGCGGGATCGGGTTCGCGACGGCGCGGCTTCTAGGCGAGCGCGGTGCGGCGGTTGCGATCACCTCGACGACCGAGCGGATCCACGAGCGGCGGGCGGAGCTGGAGCGCGACGGCATCAAGGCGGTGCTCATTCATCGCCGATCTGACGGGGTTTGCGCCGGCCGCTGCGCTGGCGGCGGAGGTGGTGGAGCGGTTCGGCCGGGTGGACGTGCTGGTCAACAACGCCGGCATCGCCCAGGTGGGCGAGGAGAGCGAGCTGCTGCAGTTCATCGACATGACCGAGGAGCAGTGGGATCGCGACATCGCGGTCAACCTGAAGACGGCGGTTGCGACGACGCGCGCGGTGCTGCCTGGGATGGTCGAGCGCGGCTACGGCAGGGTGGTGAACGTGTCGTCGGTGACCGGCCCGGTCGTCAGCTACCCGGGCAACTCTGGCTACAGCGCCGGCAAGGGTGCGATGGACGGGCTCACGCGCGCGCTGGCGATCGAGACCGGGCCGCACGGGGTGACCGTCAACTCGGTGGCGCCGGGCTGGATCGCGACCGGATCGTCGTCGCCGGAGGAGATCGAGGGCGGCCGCGAACACGCCGGTCGGCAGGCCCGGAACGCCGGACGAGGTGGCCGAGCTGGTGGCATTCCTCGCGTCGGACGGTGCTCGGTACATCACCGGGCGGTCGATCGTCGTGGACGGCGGCAACACCATCCAGGAGTTCAAAGGCGCCTAGGCAGCGCCCGGCGGCAGTCGGCGCCCGCGCGCCCGAAACCGCCAACCGCTCAGGGCTCAGAGCCCGACACGGCCGGCGTGGGCCTCTCGGCACGGAATCGGCACAGGTCGTTACTCGTGACGCCTGTTGCGAACTGGATGGTTGAGCCGAAACGCGCCCGCCGCCCAATTATTGGAGTCAAACACCGACTCGGCCTGCGCGCACAGGGTCGTTGCACGGTGCGAACAGGTCGTGACACGGGCATGACGGCAGCGTCAGCCGCCATGGGCGGCGTCGTCGGGACGGCGCCCCGCGATCTGCCTAGGTGCAGGGGAAACCAGACCGGCCGGGCGTGTGCCCGGCCGGCGTGGTTGCGTTCTATCGGATCCGGTACACGATGCGGCCGCGGTTCAGGTCGTACGGTGAAAGCTCCACCTTGACCCGATCACCTGGCAGGATGCGAATGCGGTAGCGCCGCATCTTGCCGGCCGTGTACCCGATCGTGGCGTGGCCATTGTCGAGCGCGATGCGAAACATCCCGTTTCGCAGCGACTCCGTGACCTCGCCTTCGAGTTCGATCTTTTCTTCTTTGGTACTCATACGCCTCCCCGTGCTAGACGGGGGTCACTCCCGTTGCCTCGGGGCCCTTCGCGCCCTGCCGGGCCTCGAAGGTCACCTTGGCGCCTTCCGCCAGGGACTTGAAGCCGTCACCCGTGATCGAGCTGTGATGCACGAACAGGTCCTTGCCACCGTCGTCAGGAGCAATGAAGCCATATCCCTTTGCATCGTTGAACCACTTTACGGTTCCGGTTGCCATATTGACACCTCCTTCCATTACCTCACGAACGGGTCAGGAAGGCGGACTGCGCAACCAAACGATCGTTCCAAGTTCGGTACCACTGTAGCAGGATGACCCGCCGTTGGCAGCGGGCTCAGGCCGCTCCCGGTGGCTCCGTTGCGTCGTCCAGCTCCATCGACTCGCGGAAGTCGCTGGCCGTGTTCACGTGCGGGAACGGCTCATCCGGCACCGGCATGGCCAGCGCGCGGCAGAGCGGCTCCCAGCCGTCGCCCGGCCGCCACTCCACCAGCCGGCCCGGCGCAATCACGCTGCGAACCGTCTCGTTGTGCCGCTCGTACGCCGCCCGCACCGCGGCCGGGTCGGGCCAGTCCGGGCAGAACTGGCGCAGCATCGCCATCGTCAGCTCCCGGTGCCGGGCGTGATCGGCGTCCTTGGTCGGCTGGCTGACCGCCTGCATGATCGTGTGCTCCATGCTCCCATACCAGGCGTCCGTGCTCGATCGCGTCGACAGCAGCACCGGCGCGTCCGGGTAGGCGTGCGCCAGCTCCCGCCAGACCGCGCAGGCCGGCCAGTCCACCGTCGCCTGGTAGCCCGCGAGGAACTGCTCCCAGTCGGGCATCGTCCCGTCGATCGCGGCGTGCCAGACCGGCACGGCCTCACGGGTACCGATCAGCTCGCTCATGTGGTAGCAGGGCGCGCCGGTGAGCCGTTCGATCGCGAGCTTCAGCGAGTGCGTGCCCGTGCGACCGACCCCGGCTCCCACCAGCTTCAGCGCCACGTCAGGCCTCCGCCCGGATGATCGCGGCACCGGCCGCCAGCGACTCGAGCTTGCCGTAGGCCGAGTCGCGGGGCAGGTACTTCATGCCGCAATCGGGCGCGGCGACCAGCTCATCCGGCCGCTTGTACGGCAGCGCACGACGGATCCGCGCCGCCACCGTCTCCGGCGTCTCCACCGCGTGGTCGTCCAGGTCGATCACGCCCAGGATGATCTGCTTAGCCGGGAGCGTCTCCAGCACGGCCGTATCGATCCCGGACTGGGCGGTCTCGATCGAGATCTGGTGGCACGAGCAGGCCGCCAGCTCCGGCAGGAACGAGTAGGCCGACGGGCGGTCGTGGATGATCGCCGCGTATCCGAAGCAGATGTGCACCGCGGTCGTCCCGCTCACCCCGTCCAGCGCCCGCTCGAGCGCCGCCAGCCCGAACTCCCGCGCCTTCTCCGGCCGCGCCTGCATGTACGGCTCGTCGATCTGGACGATGTCGGCGCCGGCTGCGAACAGGTCGACGATCTCGTCGTGCACGGCGGCAGCGTACGCAGCGGCCAGCTCGGCCTCGCTCGGGTAGGCGTCGTTCTGCGCCTGCTGCGACATCGTGAACGGGCCCGGCACGGTGATCTTGACCGGCCGGCTGGTGTGCGACCGCAGGAACTCCACGTCCCGCACCTGCACCGCGTGCTTCCGCTCGATCGGCCCGACTACGCGCGGCACCGGGTTGGGATGGCCGCTGCGGTCGAGCGCCGTCCCCGGGTTGTCGATGTCGACGCCGGCGAGCGCGGTCGCAAACCGGTTCGAGTAGCTCTCGCGGCGCTGCTCGCCGTCGGTGATGATGTCGAGCCCTGCCCGCTCCTGGTCTCGGATCGCGATCAGCGTGGCGTCATCCTGTGCCTCCTCGAGGTACTGCGGGTCGATGCGCCATAGCTCGGTCGCGCGCACGCGCGGCGGGAAGCGGTCGCGCAGCCGCGCCCGGTCGATCAGCCAGTCGGGCTGGGCGTACGATCCGACCAGGCTGGTCGGGACGGCGGTGGGCAGTCGCTCCGTGGCCACGTGACAACGCTACACCGCCGCGGCGCCGCGCCGCCGATAGCATGCCTGCCGATGGAGCACGCCGACCTCGGCCCCCTGCGCGTCTCCCGAGTCGGGCTCGGCTGCAACAACTTCGGCGGCCGTCTCGACCTGGCCGCCACCCGCCGGGTCGTCGACGCCGCGCTCGACGCCGGTGTCAACCTCCTCGACACCGCCGACATCTACGGCAACCGCGGCGGCAGCGAGCGGCTGCTGGGCGAGCTGCTGCAGGGCCGCCGCGGCCGCGTGGTGCTGGCCACCAAGTTCGGCGGCGAGATGGGCGACGGCGCGGTGGGCGGCGCTCCGGCGTACGTGAAGCAGGCGCTCGAGGCGTCGCTGCAGCGGCTGCAGACCGACCACGTCGATCTGCTCTACCACCACTTCCCGGACGACGCCACGCCCATCGCCGACACCGTCGGTGCCATGTCCGAGCTGGTGGCGGCCGGCAAGGTGCGGGCGATCGGCGTGTCGAACGTGACCGCCGACGCGCTGGCGGAGGCGGCCGCCACCGCGCAGATTGCCGCGGTGCAGAACGAGTACTCCCTGCTCGCGCGGGAGGCGGAACGCGATCTGCTGCCCGCCTGCCTGGAGCTCGGGGTCGGGTTCGTGCCGTACTTCCCGCTCGCATCGGGGTTTCTGACCGGCAAGTACCGCCCCGGGGAGGCCGCCGAGGGCTCCCGGCTCGGGACGGTCGAGGAGGGCGCGTCGGTCACGCGCCGTGCGTCGGCTTCGTTCGCAACGATCGAGCGGCTGCAGCGCTTCGCCGAGGAGCAGGGCCACTCGCTGCTGGAGCTGGCGATCGCCGGCCTGGCCTCTCGGCCCGGGGTCGCCTCCGTGATCGCCGGGGCGACGAAGCCAGAACAGGTGCGCGCGAACGCCGCCGCCGGTGACTGGCAGCTGACCGCCGGCCAGCTGGCCGCGCTCGACGCGATCGCCTAGGGGTGCTCTCCGTGCACGTACAGCGTGGCACCGGTTGCGATGATGATCGAGAGCGCTATCACGTTCGCGAAGATCGAGCCGGTCACGACCTCCGAGCGCTCGGCCCCAGCTCGCTGGTCGATACCCGCGCTCGACCACGGCGGACTGCACGTAGAGCTGCATGAACGGTGTGATGGTGGTGCCGGCGGTCGCGATAGAACAGGAACAGATATGCGTGCGACGCGTGCAGGCTGCGGGGCGATGATCGCTCTTCCGACGTGGCCCCACTCGGGCTGCGCCAGGACGAGCGGCGATCGGGTAGGCGAAGAACGGGATCGTCATCAGCACGAACACCCGCTCCGCCACACGATAGGAGCCGCGCATCAGGAGCAGCCAGATGGCGGCTGCGGCGATCGGCACCGACACCTGCACCGGCACGCCGGCCAGGCCCAGGGCAGCGCCGATGCCGACGAACTCGGAGATGCAGATGCCGACGTTCGCGAGCAGCACCGAGCAGGTGGCAAACAGCGACCAGCGCACGCCGTACTCCTCCCTGATCAGCTCGGCCAGCCCTTGCCGGTGACCGCGCCCATCCGCGCGCCATCTCCTGCACCACGATCAGCGAGACGGTGATCGACCACCATCATCCACAGCAGGTCGTAGCCGTAGGTGGCGCCGACGGCCGAGTAGGTGGCGATGCCACCGGCGTCGTTGCCGGCGTTGGCAGCGATCAGGCCCGGCCCCAGGAAGGCGAGGGCGGCCAGGACGCGGCCGCGACGGCGGCTAGGCCAGCGGCGCGGGTGCAGGCGGGCGCCGCCGGCGATCAGCCGGCCGGGAAGCGCCTTGGCGGCGGATACTCGGCCCGCCATCCACGGGCACCTGGATCTTGCGTCGCTGTCATGCGCTGAGCGTACCTACTCGCCGCCAAACAGGTCGAACCTGCGCCGCCAGCCGCGCGGGAGCACCAGTTCTAGGACGTCGTCTACAGTGACAACGCCCATCAGCTCCCCCTTGGCCCCGGTCACGGCCACGATGGTGAGGTCGTAGTCGGTCATCAGCCGCGCGATCTCTTCGACTTCGGTGTCGGGAGAGACAACGCGCGGCTTGACGGCGGCCGAGGTCTGCCAGGACGGCCGTCGTCTTCGGCGCGGATCAGGTCGGCCAGCCTGATCTCGCCCTGAGAGTCGCCTGTGCAGGTTCATCGTGAAGATCGATGTGATCGAGTTGGCCTTCACGCGGTCGCGCCTGATTCGCCGCACCGCCTCCCGCTTGGTGGCGTTCGCGTAGAGGCAGATGAAGTCGGGGCTCATCAGCCCCCGGCCGTGGCCGGGTCGTATCCGGCCAGCGCGCGCACCCGCCGCGCCTGCAGCGGCGGCAGCAGCTCCAGGATCCGCCGCGCGCCGCTCCTCGTCCAGCTCGCCCAGCATGTCCACGGCATCGTCCGACTCCATCCGCGCCAGCACGCCCGCCACCTCGGCGTCGGTGCGCTCCTCGATGAATTCGCGCTGGTGCTGGGGGTCGAGCTCCTCGAACACGTCGGCCTCCAGCTCGACCGGAAGCTGGCCGGCCACCGTCGCCGGCGGGCGATCAGCCCAGCAGGTAGGAGCCGGAGAAGGCCAGCCGCTCCACCGGCCGCGCCCGCATCCGCTCGCCGTCCAGGCGCACCTCGCGTGCGGCCGCGTCCACGGTCACCGTGCCGGTGCGGGTGTTCCGCACCATGTCTGCGGCCGTCAGGTTACGGCAGCCATACACCCGCGCCCGGCGGCGTCGCGTCGGCAGCTCCGCCTCCAGCGAGGCGTCGGCCAGGAAGGCCAGCGACGTCTGCGCCGGTGCCGATCCCGCCGCCGCGAACTGTGGCCCCACCGTCACCGGCTCCACCGTCATCGTCGAGCCGTCGCCGTCACCGGACGATCCCCAGGCCGGCATTCCCGCCTTCAGGATCAGCTCCGGCCGCACCGCGAACAGCTCGGGCGCCCACAGCACCAGGTCGGCCAGCTTGCCCACCTCCAGCGAACCGACGTCGGCCGCCAGCCCGTGCGTGATCGCCGGGTTGATCGTGACCTTGGCGAGGTAGCGCAGCACCCGCTCGTTGTCGGCGGTGCCGGGCTCCGCGCCGGCTTGCGCCTTCATGGCGTCGGCGCACTGAAACGCCCGTCTCACCACCTCGCCGATCCGGCCCATTCCCTGCGAGTCGGAGCTGAGCATGTGGATCACGCCCAGGTCGTGCAGCACCGACTCGGCCGCCATCGTCCACTCGCGCACGCGGTGGCGCAGGATCTCCGCGTCGCCGGCCCGCGTGCCCGGCTCCAGCACGTGCACGGCCGCCACCATCGCCAGGTGCTCGGCCTCGGCGCCCGCGCCGAACGGCACCGTAGGCGTGGTGGATGACGTCAGCACCCGGTCGCGACCGGCCAGCTCCAGCAGGTTCGGCGCGTGGCCGCCGCCCACGCCCTCGATGTGGTAGGCGTGCACCGTGCGGCCTGCGAAGGCGGCGTAGGTGTCTTCGAGCGAGAGCGCCTCGTTGAGTCCGTCGGTGTGGATCGCCAGCTGCACGTCGTGACGGTCGGCGATGTCGAGCGCGCACCGGATCTGCTCCGGACCGGCGCCCACGTCCTCGTGGATCTTGAGGCCGGCCCCGCCGCGGGCGAGCGCGTGCTCCACCGGCCCGGGCCGGGCAGACGAGGCCCGCACCAGCATGGCCACATTGACCGGAATCGCGTCGAAGGCCGCCCACATCATCGCCTCCGCCTCCGGTGGGTTGGCGCCCAGGTTCCAGACCGGGCCGAAGTCCTGGGTGACGAGCGTGGTCAGCCCTGCCGCCAGCGCCGTGTCGCAGACCTGCGGCGAGAGCAGGTGTACGTGGCAGTCGATGCCGCCGGGGGTCACCACCAGCCCGCGCGCGTCGAAGACGGCCGTGCCGGTGTCGAGCACGACGCTGATGCCGTCCATCGTGTCCGGGTTCCCGGCCCGGCCGACGGACACGAGGCGACCGTCGCTGATGCCGATGGATGTCGCCCGTACGCCCAGCACCGGGTCGAGCACCAGGCCACCGACGACGGCCACCTCGACCCCGCCCTGCTCGGCGCGGACGCCGAGGCCGTCGCGCATCGTGTTGCCCCAGCCGGTGATGATCTCGTCCGGCCCGGAGACATCGTCGTTTTCGGGAGCGACCCAGAGGTCGCTGTCGCCGAGCCTGACCACCGCCGGATCAGGCACCCTCGTAGCCCCGCTCCCGCGCCAGCGCGAGCGCCGCTTCCAGCGCGCCGGGCGCGTCCAGGGGGCCGTCCACCAGGCCGGCGTGACCGCGCACGATGCGGGAGCCGCCGAACGGCACGACCTGCACCTCGCGGGTCTGGCCGGGCTCGATCACAACCTTCACCCCGGCCGCCACCGCGAGCCGCATGCCCCAGGCCGCCCTACGATCGAGCAGCAGTCGCCGGTTGGCCTCGAACACGTGGAAGTGCGAGGTGAGCGCGATCGGGACATCGGACGTGTTCGCGAGCTGCAGCGGTGTGCCGCTCTCCAGCCACTGCGGTTGGGCGCCGCCTGCGTCAGGCGGCGGCCCGCCGCTGGTGATCGGGTCGTGTAGCACGATCAGCCGGTGGCCGTCGGCGAACAGCGCTTCCAGCTCGATCCTGATGACCAGTCGCGGCACGTCCTCGAGCACCTCCGCCGGGTCGAGGATCTCGTACCCGCGCTGCTCGACCGCCGCATAGCCGAGCCCGTCGCGGGCGGCCTCCATCACCTCGTCCGCGATCAGGGCGACCGCCTCGGCCTGGGAGAGCAGCAGCCCGCGTGCCCTGCGCCGCCGCGCCAGCTCGGCGGCGGCGAAGACCTGGAGGCGGTTCTGTTCGCGGGGAAGCAGTCGCACTAGCTGACGATCCTATGGTGCGAGGGTGCCGGCCGGCACCTGCTGGGTGATGCAGTGAGGGCCGCCGCCTCCGGCCAGGAACAGCACCTCCGAGCGCACGGTGACGATCTCGCGGTCAGCGTACACCTCACGGATCAGCCCCAGCGCCCGCTCGTCGTCGGGCGTGCCGGCGATCGGGGCAACGACCCCGCCGTTGCAGACGTAGAGGTTCAGGTACGGGATACCCTCGGCCTCGCCGGTGTCGAACTCGACAACGTCGATTGTGCGCCCGCGCGCATCCGGGGTCTCGCGCAGCCGGCGCCCGTTCTCGGCGCCCTTGACGTGGTCGGGGTGAGCCGGGTTCGACGGCGCGTGCAGGATCACCCGGCCCGGCGACAGGAAGTGGGCGATGTCGTCGACGTGGCCGTCGGTCGAGAAGTCCTCGTAGTGGCCCTTGCCCAGCCACACCACCTTGTCGATGCCGAGGTGGTCGTGCAGGGTCGATTCGATCTGCTCGCGGGACATGCTGGGATTGCGGTTTTCGTGCAACAGGCACTGCTCGGTCGTGATCATCGTGCCCTCGCCGTCCACGAAGAACGACCCGCCCTCGAACACCATCGGCGCCCCGTAGCGCCGCACCCCCAGGTGCGACGCGATCAGTTCGGGCACCCGCGAGTCCAGCGCATGGGGCTGTTCGGGGAGGCCCCAGCCGTTGAAGTCGAACTGCACCAGCGCCACGCGACCCGCGCCGTCACGCACGAAGATCGGCCCGTTGTCGCGCATCCACGAGTCGTCGAGCTCGGCGGCGAGCAGCTCAACTCGCGCAGACAGCATCCGCCGGGCCTCTCCCAGCTGGTGCTCGCGCACCAGCATCAGCACCGGCTCGAACTCGACCACGGCGTTGGCGACCGCCGCCTGCTGCTCCTGCGCCTGGCCGTACGCCTCGGGGCCGAAGCCTCGTTCGGCCGCTGCGAACGTGGCCGGGCGGCACGGCCAGGACATCAGCGTCATCTGGTGCGGCGCCCACTCGGGCGGCATCGCGAAGCCGTGGTCGCGCGGCGTTTCAGTCATGGCCGTCGGCCCGAGCCGCGGGGCCGGCCGGCAGCTGCTGGGTGATGCAGCCGATCCCGCCGCCGCCGTAGGCCTGGAAATCGGTGGGCACGCCGACCACCTCGCGGCCGGGGAACAGGTCGGCCAGCAGCCGGTAGGCAAGGTCGTCGTCGGGGACGTCCAGCCGCGGCGCGATGATGCCCCCGTTGACCGGATAGAAGTTGGTGTACGGCGCTGCCCGCCGCTCGCCCTCGATCTCGCGGGTGTAGGACAGAAGCTCGATCTCGACCACCTCGATCGGCCGTCCCTGCGCGTCTATCTGACCAGCCAGCGCCGCGCGGTTGGCCGCGGCCAGCTCCCAGTTCGGGTTCGACCGGTTGGGAGCCGCCTGGAACAGCGCCAGGCCCGGACGGATGAACTGGATCACGTTGTCGGAGTGGCCATCGGTGCCGGCGTCGCCGGAGTCCTCCGCCAGGCCGTACGGCAGCCAGACCACCTTCTCGGCACCCAGGTAGTCGCGCAGCACCGCCTCGATGTCGGACTTGCTGAGGCCCGGGTTGCGGTTGGGGTTGAGCAGCACCGACTCGGTGGTGATGACGGTGCCCTCGCCGTCGCTGGTGATGCCGCCGCCCTCGGCGATGATCGGCGCGGCGTACCTGCGCATACCCAGCCGCTCGGACAGCCGCCTGCCGACGGCCGCGTCATTGTCCCACGACGGCGCCTTGCCGCCCCACGCGTTGAAGCTGAAGTGGGTCATGGCCACGGCACCGTCTCCGTCGACGACGAAGATCGGGCCGTTGTCGCGGATCCAGCAGTCGTCGATCGGGATCTCGGCCACGTCCACCGAGTCGCCGCATGCCTTCAGCACCTGGTCGCGCGAGCCCGGGTTCGCGATCACCGTGACCGGCTCGAAGCGGCTGATGGTGCGGATCACCTCGGCCCATTCGTCGCGGGCGTCATGCAGGTGCCCGGGCGCGGCCGGCCACTCGCAGCAAGGCCAGGACACGAACGTGCGGGCGTGCTCGACCCAGCGGCCGGGCATCGCGAATCCGTCCTGACGCGGCGTTCGGCCCTCGGTCTGGGGGAGCGTTGTCTGCTGGATCGACACGGTCTTGACCTCCACTTTGTATGTTGTTCTAGAAAGTTAGAATGCTAGACTAACAGGTCATGGCGACGGCTTCAAGGGCAGACCAGCGGCGGGCCCGGGTGCTCGAGGCGACGATCGCGGCGATCGCCGCCGTGGGCGTTGATGCGCTGCGCATGACCGACATCTCCGAGCGGGCCGGGATGACGCCGGGTCACATCCTTTACTACTTTGGCAACAAGGACCGGATCCTGGTCGAGACCCTGCGCTGGAGCGAGCACGACCTTGCCGCGAGCCGTCGTTCCGCTCCGGCGCGGCGCGGCCCACGCAGGCGTCTGCGCGCCCTGGTCGACGACTACCTGCCGCAGGGGACGGCCGACGCCCGCTGGAACCTGTGGATGCAGGTCGGGATCCATCCGCCCTCCGACCACGAGACCCGCGAGCTGCTGGAGCAGCTGATAGACCTCTGGCGCGACGACCTGATCGGACTCGTGCGGGACGGCATCGACGAAGGCGACTTCGCTGAGCCGCCGCTGGGGCTGGGAGAGTTCGCGCGCCGCGCCCTCTGGTTCCTGGACGGGCTCTCGATGTCGCTGCTGAGCGGCTCCCCGCGGCTGTCCCGCAAGGACGCGGTCGACATCGGCCTCGCCGAGCTGGAGCGGCCGCTGCTCTGAGTGGTGTGGCCGGCACCTGTCATGATGCATGACCACCATCAGGAGGTAGCGCGTGGCCATCAGGGAGAGCATCGAGATTTCGCGGAGTCCGGAGGACGTCTTCGCCTACATCGACGACCTTGCGACGCACGGTGAGTGGCAGGAGCTGGTCGTGAGCGCGAAGGTCGACACCGACGGTCCGACCAAAGTGGGCACCCGATCCACCGAGATGCGCAAGATCGGCGGCCGCGAGCAGGAGGTGACCTACGAGGTCACCGAGCACAACCCGCCGCAGGTGTTCGCGTTCCGGGGCGTGGATGGCTCCGTCCGCGCAGTCGGCCGCGCCACCATCGAGCCGCTCGACGACGGCGCGCGCTCTCGGGTGACGCTCGAGCTCGACTTCGAGGGCCATGGCATGGGCAAGCTGATGCTGCCGCTGGTGCGTAACCAGGCCGGCAAGCAGGTGCCGAAGGACCAGGCGCTGCTGAAGCAGCGGCTCGAGAGCGACACGCCGGCCGCGTAAGGAGAGCCCGCCGCTGGCTCTGAGCACGATCGGAGTGGTAGGCTCGCGGCGTTCGCCACAAACCATCTCAAGGGGGTCGACCATGGCGTTCGCACGAGTCGTGTCGTTCGACGGAGTCAACAAGGAGCGAATCGAGCAGATGCGCGAGGAGATGAGCGGCGAAGCGCCTCCCGAAGAGATCCCGGCCAGCGAGGTCATAATCCTTCACGATCCGGACGCCGAGCGATCGCTCGCCATCGTGTTCTTCGAGACCGAGGACGACTACCGGCGCGGCGATGCCGCGCTCGACGCGATGCCAGCCGGCGACACGCCGGGCAGTCGCACCGGGGTTGCCAAGTACGACGTCGCGATCAGGATGGCGGCACAGCGCCAGACCTGACCCAACAATGAATTAGGATCCGCCGATGCAGCGGGTCGCCATCCTGGGAGCAGGCTTCGGAGGCCTCGAGCTCGCGACCATGCTGTCGGATGCCGTCGGCGGTGACATCGACGTTGTCCTGATTGACAAGAGCGACTCGTTCGTATTCGGCTACTCCAAGCTGGACGTGTTGTTCGGCCGGACAACCTTGGATGCCGTGCGGCTTCCGTACGGCGCGATCGCGAAGCCGGGGGTGCGGTTCCTGCAGGAGACGGTGACTGCGATCGACCCTGAGGCGCGGGTGGTGACCACCGACGCCGGCGTCCACGAGGCCGACGTGCTCGTCGTCGCGCTCGGCGCGGACTACGACATGGATGCGACACCCGGTCTGGCCGAGGCCGGCAACGAGTTCTACTCGGTCGCCGGGGCCCAGCGTCTTTCACAGGTGCTGCCCACCTTCTCGGGCGGGCGCGCCATCGTCGGCGTCTGCGGGGCGCCGTTCAAGTGCCCGCCGGCTCCCAGCGAGGCGGCGCTGCTGCTGCACGACTATTTGGTGACGCGCGGGATCCGCGATGCCTGCCGGCTCTCGATCGTGATCCCCTTCGGCACGCCGGTGCCCCCGTCGCCGGACACGTCGGAGGCGCTGGTGGCGGCCTTCGCCGAGCGCGACATCGAGTTCGTGTCCAGCCGCCGGGTGGCGTCGCTCGACGGTGACCGCAGCGTTGCCGTGCTTGACGACGGCACCGAGTTGCAATTCGACCTGTTCCTGGGGGTTCCCCGCCACAGAGCCCCCGAGGTCGTGATCGCAAGCGGAATGAGCGAGGACGGCTACGTGCCGGTGAACTCGAGGACGCTGGAGACGAGGTTCCCCGGCGTGTATGCGGTCGGCGACGTGGCAACGGTCGGGGTGCCGAAGGCGGGCGTCTTCGCCGAAGGGGCTGCGCGCGTGGTCGCCGACACGCTGATCGCCGCCGTCCGCGGCGACGAGCAGCCCGACGGCTACGGCGGGCGAGGTTCCTGCTACATCGAGTTCGGAGCGGGACGCATCGGCCGGGTGGACGTCGACTTCCTGTCCGGGCCGAAGCCGACCGGCACGTTCCGCGAGCCGTCGGTCGCGCTGGTCGCCGAGAAGCAGGAGTTCGGCTCCAGCCGCAGCGCCCGCTGGTTCGGGCGCTGAGTCCGGCCTACGATCGTGATGTGCAACTTGAGGGCGACGTTGATCGCGGTCTGCTGGATCGCGTGGGTGCTGATCTGGATCATCACGGCCGTCATCTACCGGCCCGCCTCGCGCGACCGATCGCTACGGGACGATACGCGGTCTCGCCGGTACCGGCTGAGGCTGCTGGTGGCGGTGTTCTTCATCGTCGCGCTGCGGCGCATCACCCGGGCGGCGCGTCGTTCGACGCCGCTCTCGGATGGTTGGGGGTCGTCGCCTGCGCGACCGGGATCGGGATCGCTACCTGGGCGCGCGTGTGCCTGGGACGCAACTGGCGGATGCCGATGACCGTTCGCGCCAGGCCGACGCTCGTTCGCAGTGGCCCCTACCGGGTCGTGCGCCACCCGATCTACAGTGGGCTGCTGCTGGCGGCGATCGGCTCGGCTCTCGTGATCGGGCCGGGCTGGCTGGTGGTGGTGATCGGCGCGGGCGCGTACTTCGTCGTCAGCCTGCGTGTGGAGGAGAATGACATGGCCAGCGCGTTCCCCGACCAGTATCCGGAGTACGCGGGTCATACCAAGCGGCTGATTCCGTTCGTGTACTGACGCCCCCGGGCGCACCTCGAGGAGGAGAGCATGAGCAAGGAGACTGCGTTCTACGGCCGCCTTCAGGCGATGACCGACCGCTGGATGGATCTGTTCGGCTACCACGCACCGGCGGTCGTCACGGACACCCAGCAGGAGTATCGCGCGGTGCGAGAGGCGGCGGGCCTGATGGATTTCTCGATGCTGCGGAAGGTCGATCTGGACGGCGCCGGGGCGCTCGCGCTGGTCGACTCGATCGTGTCTCGTGACGTGTCCGCGCTCGGCCAGGGACGGATCGCCTACGGCCCGCTGTGCGATGCCGACGGGAGGATGGTCGACGATTGCACCGTGATGCCGCGATCGCCGGACGGTGATCAGGTCCGGTTCTGTGGCGCCAACGATCGCGACTACGAGACGTTCTCGGCGGCCGCCGAGGGCCTCGGCATCGAGGTGAGGGAACGCACCGACGAGCTGCCCCACCTGTGCCTTCAGGGCCCCACCAGCCGGGCGATCCTCCAGGGTATGACCTCCAGCGACCTGTCGTCGGGGGCCTTCCCCTATTACACCTTCCGGGAGGACGTCGAGGTTGCCGGCATCCCGGTGTTCATGACCCGGCTGGGCTACACCGCCGAGCTCGGCTACGAGCTGTGGGTGGATCGTGACCGGGCCCTCGACCTCTGGGACGCGCTCCTGGAGCAGGGAGCCGGTCATGGCATGGAGGTGATCGGCATGGACGCGCTGGATCTGTTCCGGATCGAGGGCGGGTTCATCATCGGCGGCGTCGAGTACGACCCGACGGTGTCGCCGTACGAGTGCGGCCTGGGCTGGGCGGTCGACCTGGACAAGCCCGGATTCCAGGGCCGCGATGCCCTCCGGGATGCCAAACAGACCAGCACACTGCGGCTGACGTCGGTGGAGCTCGACGCGGGCGGGGCGGAGGCCTCGGGAGCCGAGCTGAGCGCCGATGGTGCGGTCGTCGGGTTCATCACCCAGGCCGTCGTCTCGCCCTACCTTGCGGGCAAGACGCTGGGGCTGGCCAAGGTCGATCGGAGCCGGAACCAGCCGGGCACCGCGGTCGAGGCCAGTGTGGGCGGCGCGGCAGTGCGCGGGACGGTCGTCCGCCATCCGGCCTATGACCCAGAGCGGCGGCGGGTCAGAGGGTAAGTATCACTCGTTCCAGCGGACGGCGATCTCCCTCTGCAGACCGGGTAGCGGCAGGGCTGCGGCCTCCGCCTCAACGGCCTGGCGTGCGGCGCGCGAAGGGCGGCCCCAGGTCTGGATCGTCACCGTCTCGTTTGCCCGACGCCAGGTGCCGCTGATCTCGCCGTCGATCAGCACGGCGCCGGGCCATACCCGCGACGTCCAAAGCGCGCTGCGATGATCGGCGTCTGGGACGAGCAGTGCGCGGTCGTCCCCCTGCAGCAGATAGTAGGCGTCGCCGCTCGGCAGCAGCCGTGCCGGTGCGACCGGCCCGGGGCCGGCGCGGAAGCCCGGCTCGTCGCGCGTCAGGATCCACGCATCGCCGATCGGCGTGCGAACCGCGGTCAGAGAGCGCCGCAGCGAATCGAATGCTGTCATGCCTTCCCGAGCGGAAATCCCCGCCCAGCGGGCGAACGCCTCGGGCGTTGTGGGACCGAAGACGTGCAGGTGCCGGCGCGCCAGCTCGAGCCGGGCCTTGAGCGGATCGTCGCCTGCCGGCGGCACCGTCCAGACGGTCGGTTGCCGCGCCCCCGCCCACTGGATCAGCACCGTGCCCGTCGTCGCGGCGTACCGGAGTGCATTCGCGTCGTGCAGCCCGAGGGCGTCTCCGGCCGCGCCATACGGCATCGTCGCCCCGTCGAGCAGGGCGTGGAGGCGGGCGGCCAGGTCCTCCGCCCGGCGACGAGCCTTGAGGTCGTCCGGGAACCTGCCGAGCGAGAACACCGCCAGGTCGCGCGCCGCGATCACGTAGACCTGGAAGCGCGGCCCCCAGAGCTGGACGAGCGAGGCGTCCTCCCAGCTCGATGGCCCCGCACCCACGACGCGCGCGTGGATCGACAGCAGCGCGGCCCGCGGCATGCTGTCCTGCAGCCCCGCCCAGGCCGCCTGCCGCACGGAACCCCGCCCCGGCGGAAGACGCTCCTCGAGGGCCCCGACGCGGCGTCGGAAGACGAGGATCTCCGCCCTGCTCAAGACGAGCGGCGGCGTCAGCGGATCAACCATCTAGCCGGCAGCGTACAGGTGGTAGCTCTGGGGGATGCCCTTGAGCTGGTGTTCGCCGGCGTCGCTGAAGGTGAAGCCGCTGCCCGCGACCAGCTCCTCGACGGTCTGGGAGACGAGCTCCCGTGAGGAGCCGCCAGGCCCGCGATTCGAGCTCCCGTGGACACCGATATGCCGGCGCACTTTCCGTCCACCGTCGCTGATGCCCGACGCCCGGCCGAACGACGCCAGCCCCTCAAGCCACCGCCCTATCCATGGGGGCTCCCTCACGTCGAGGTTGCCGCCGAACTCGACCTGCCAGGCACGATCGGACCCTCGCCGACCGTCTGATAGGCGATGTAGGCGCCGTCATGGGTCTCGAGCTACTGGGGATCCGGGATCTCCACCGTGGCTCCTACGACGGACTACGTCGGCTGGTTCAGGTGGACTTCGATCCGCTCTAGGCGGGCAATGATGTCCTTCAGCTGCTCCTCGGAGTGTGTCGGGTCGCCGCTGACCTGCTCCTTGCGCGTCCGTGCCACGAAGGCGCCGGTGATCGACGCGGTGATCACGGTGATGAATCCGATCCCCAGCAGCATCACGAATGCGGCCAGGATCTGGCCGGTGGCGGTCTCGGGAACGTGGTCGCCGTAGCCGACGGTGGTCACGGTCTGGACCGCCCACCACAGCCCTGAGCCGATCGAAGGGAATCCCTTGCGGTCGACGACCGTCATCAACAGGCCGGCGCCGATGGTGATCGTCGTGGTCACCGTGGCGATGACCCCTGCCGCCGCCCTCGGGGTCGCGGCACGGGCGATCAATCGGTCAAGCCGGCGCTCAATGCGAGTCTCTGCTTCCATCACGGTCAGGTTCGCAACCGCCGTCGCCAGTCCTGCTACTTCGCTCGCCCCGAACCCGCCTTCCCGCCGGTGTTGAGATCGACGGCGGCATGGATCAGCGCCTGGAACGCGCCCGCGTCGACGTCCTCGCCCTCGTGGATGTCGATCGCGCGCCGTGCGTTCCCATCGAGGCTCGAGTTGAAGAGCTTCGCCGGGTCATCCAATGACGCGCCCTTCATGAAGGTCAGCTTCACGGCCGACTTGTACGACTCGCCGGTGCAGATGATGCCGTCGTGCGACCAGACCGGCGTGCCCGGATTGGTGCGTTTGGCCCACTTCCACTCCTCGACGACGTCCGGATCCGCCTGCCTGATCAGCTCGCGCATCCTGCCCAGGGTCTGGCCGCGCCAGTCGCCGAGTTCGGCGATTCGCTCGTCGATCAACTCCGATGCCGACCGGTCCTCGGTCGAGCCCGATTTCGTCATGTGCTCCTCCTCAATGGATATCGCTGGTGCGTGTCTACGGCAGGGCGCGGCGTCAGCCGGGCGGCATCTCGGCGAACTGCGGCGCGTCGTCGCCGATCTCGTGCCAACTCGCCTTGTAGGCCACCTGCTGGTGGAAGCTGGGGCGAAGGTCGAGGTCCGGCATCAGACCGGCGGCCACGAAGTAGACGGCGCCGAGGTCGTCGTAGAGGCTGGATCCGCAGTTGCTGCAGAAGTTCCGGGGTGCCAGGTGGCTCTCGTAGGTCTTCACCAGATCCTCGCCCTTGGTGAACCTGAAGTTCTCCTTCGCCACCACCACACCGGCCAGGCTGGAACCGGTCCAGTGCTGACAGCGCGTGCAGTGGCAGTAGCCCAGCGCCTGCGGGTCTTTCACCTCGTACTCCACGCGCCCACACAGGCAAGTTCCCTTGAGTGTCTCAGACATCACGACTCCTCTCGAGTTGGCCTGACAATCGCCTGCAACGCTACCAGACCAGGCTCGCGCTTCCAGGTACCGGACGGTGTGCGAGCATGCAGTCGATGCGGCTCGCCGACCTCAGCAACTTGGCCGCTCGGCTCGACGGCGTTTCAGAGCGCCGCCGCGACGGACTGCTCGATTGGCGGTACCACGGACGCCTGGTGGCCCGGCAGCTCGATCGCAGCCACATCGTCATCCGCGCGTCGTTCGACTCGCGCGACTTCCTCGTCCGGTCGTTCCCCGAGACGTTCTCCGTGCCACGACGCTTTGCCAAGCACATGATGATCGTCGCCGACCTGGAGAACGGGAACGCCGCGGCGATCGAAGATGCCGTGATCGGCGCATGGGAGTTGCAGTCCGGCAAGTGACGGAGCCGGCGCAGGGTCAACCCAGGGCCATGCCCGCCGCGGCCGCCGACGGCTCAGGCTCGGGGATGCGCATCATCCGGAACGAGGTGAACAGCCCAGCGAGGCCGGCCAGGATCGGGATCAGCAGGGCCACCTGAAGTGCCCGGTGACGGGCGTCGGTGTTGATGCTGATGATCTCGTCCTGGGTCTGCTGGGGACGGCCGGCCAGCTGCTGCTGGAGCTGGGTGTTGGTCATCACCTCGGCGTTGTGCTCCAGCGCGTCTCCGACCTGCTGCTGCTCCGCCGGGGTCAGCACGTTGCTGGACTCCGCCAGGTTGGTGAAGCTGAACGAGAGCGTCGCCAGCATGATCGCACCGGCAAAGGCGAGCCCGAACGAGAGCCCGAACGACCCGGCCGCCGAGTTGACACCGGCGGCCTCGCTGACCCGCTCCTCCGAGATCGGAGCGAGCGTGTAGTTGTTCAGCTGCGAGACCAGCAGCCCCAGTCCGGCTCCCGCGATCATCAACGGGATCACCAGGTACCAGCCGGAGTCCGCCCGCGGCACGATCGGAATCAGGATCACCAGTCCCGTCGTCAGCAACGCGAATCCGACCCGGATGATGCTGCTGGCACGGCGGTCGCCCGCCTTCTTCTCAGCTAGCAGCGCCACCCCGAACATCGTCAGCGAGAGCGGCGCCAGCGAGAGGCCCGCCTGCATCGCGCTGTACTCGAATACCATCTGCAGGTAGATCGGCAGCACGATCATGGTGCCGCCGAGGGCGATCTGCTGGAGCATCTGCCCGGATATGCCAAACCGGAACACCATCGACGTGAACAGGTCAGGGTCGATCAGCGTCGGCTTTCCCTCGCGCTTGCGCCGCACCAGCCAGGAGGCCAAGCCGACCATCGCAACCGCACCCACCACGAGCAGCGCGCCGACCGCCTCGCCGCCCTCCTGCCACACCAGGATGCCCAGCACGATTCCGCCCATGCCCACCACCGACAGCACCGCGCCCACGAGATCGACGCTTCGCGGCCCGGTGTAGGGCACGTCGCGCACGAGCTTGATGTTGAGCAGCACGATCAGGATGACCACGTCCTCCAACAGGAATGCGATACGCCAGGACAGGTAGGTGGTGATGAAGCCTCCCAGCAGCGGCCCCACGGCGGCAGCGATGGCAGCGGCCGCGCCGACCAGGGCGTACGCCTTCTTCTGCGCCACTCCCTGGAAGTTGCCGTGGATCAGCGACTGCATCGCCGGCAGCAGCAGCGACGCGCCCAACCCGCCCACGATCGCCCAGAAGACGATGATCGCCGTCAGGCTCTGCGCCAGAGCCATCGCCAGCGCGCCCGTCGCGTAGGCCAGCAGGCCCGCCACGTACGCCCGCTTGCGCCCGACCAGGTCACCGACCTTGCTGCCGATCAGGATGAACGCCGCGGAGACCAGCGCCTCCAGGGCGATCGCCGACTGGACGCCGCTGACGGTCGTGTGCAGGTCATGCACCACCGACGAGATCGACACGTTCATCAGCGACGTGTCCACGACCAGCACGAACATCGCCATCGCCAGCAGGACGGCCAGCCGCTGGTTGCCGGAGTCCCCCTCGGGGACGCTGGGAGGCACGCTCACGCCGAGGCAAGGGCCTTTGCCTTGAGGGATTCGTATTCGGCCTGGTTGATAGCGCCGCTTTCGAGCAGCTGCTTGGCCTTCGCGATCTCCTCGGTCGAGCTCGCGGGCGCGACGGAGCGGATGTGGTCATCCATCTGTTGCTGGACGGCCTGCTGCTGTTTGACGGCGCGCTCGGTCATGCCGTCGTGGTTTGCGACCAGGTAGATGAATACGCCCAGGTAGGGAAGGATGATCACAAAGATCATCCACAACACCTTCGTGAACCCGCTGGCGTCGTGGCGCCGGAACAGGTCTGAAAACACCGTGATCAGCAGCCAGAACCAGATGATCCAGGCAAAGAACACGGCCATCGTCCAGAGCACCGAAAGAAACGGCGGATAACTCGAAAGCAGGGTCAAATCACAACTCCTCCGCCGCACACAGCCGGCGCGCCACGACCGTCACCCCGACACCGGGAGACCGCCAGATTTCCAGGACAATCACGCAAGCCTTGCAGGTCACATCGCTCAACGCAAGGATTCGGATGATCGAAGCCGCTCTGCGGTGATCCAGACATACTCGATCGTCCGGCCGCCCTCGAGCTGCGATTCGAACTCTGTGCTCACCACCAATAGGCCGGCCTGCTGGAGCAGACGCACGAGCTCCTCGGTGGGCACCGTGTTGATGAACATCGGCACGCCGAGCCACGTGTACTGCTGCCACGGATCCTCGCCGGGCTCGGCGCTCAGCAACAGCCGTCCGTTCGGCTGGAGCAGTTCGCCGAGGCGCCGGAACAGGGTGGGGTAGTCCTCACGGGCGATGTTGTCGATCAGGTACAGCGCGACGATCGCGTCGAACGCGCCTGCGGGGAGATCGACCTCACGGACGTCGCCACGGATGAACGCGGCCGTTGGGACGTTCGACCTTGCCCGAGCGATCTGCTGCTCGGAGATGTCAACGCCGGTGACATCGTGGCTCAACGCCAGCTCCCGGGTCGCGGGCAGCCCGTTGCCGCACCCCGCGTCCAGAATGCGCGACCCATGTGGGAGGTCAGCCGCGAACGCCCGCACGCGCGTGAGACGGGGCCAAGGCGCATCGGCCGACTCCTGAGCCGCATACTCGTCGGCCACCTGGTCGTAGCCTCGGGCGATAATCTCATCGTCTCGCTCCACAACCCTCCAACGTCGGGGCGGAAGCTCGCGTGAGATCTCCTGTGTTGTGGTGATGCGCCGGCGCCCCGCTGAAGGGCGCCGGCGCGGGCCGGTCAGCCGGCGGTCACCTGGCGGTAACTTCCATGGCGGAACTCCTCGACCAGCCCTGGATGGGTTGGACGCCAACCGAGCTCGTTCTCAGCCCTCGCGGACGTGGCGCCCTGATCGAGCAACAGGACCTCGGCGAAGTAGTCGCCTAAGCGTGCGCGAGCCTCGTCGTCGGAGCCGGGGACGGCTCCTGGGGCGCCGACAGCAACGGCGGCCGCCTCGGTGAGCTCGGCCACGGTCGGGTTCAGTCCATCGGCGACGACGTAGCGGCCCCGAGCCGAGTCGTGTTCCAGCACGCGCCTGAAGACCTCCGCCAGATCCGCGACATGGAGGGTGTCCCAGCGCTGGCGTCCGGCGCCGAGCATGATCAGGTTGCCGTCGTCGTCTCGCGGTGAACCGAGCAAAACCCCCGGAACCCCTCCACCGCCGTCACCGTAGGCGACACCGGAGGTGATCACGACTCCGCGCATGCCTTCGGCAGCGAGCACGCGGCGCTCGATCGGCTCCCTGAACGCCACCAGCGCGGGGGCATCGATCCGGGACTCTTCGTTGATCGACATGTTGTTCCCGTAGATCCAGAGACCGCTGATCTGCAGGTAGGGCTTACCGGTGCCATCGAACGCCTCGATCGCGGCGTCGGCCACCGCCGAGTCCAGGTCTGCGCTGGTCGCGTCCCCTGGGCTGGCCGTGTGGATGGCCGCGTCGGCGCCGCTCAAAAGGCTCACGACCGCCGGCCGGTCGGTGAGGTCGACCCGGGTGGGTGTGGCCCCGCGCCCGGCGACGACGTCCGACTGGGCGTCGTCGCGGATCAGCGCCACCACCTCATGGCCGTGCTCGTGCAGTTCGGTCAGGACGTGGGATCCGATGAACCCCGTCGCACCTGTGAGTGCCACTCTCATTGGTTTCCTCCTTGCTGAGTGCTGGAGAAGTCCGCTTGGCCGCGTGGTCGTCGGTCAAGCGCTGGCGTGAGGGTAGCTCGGAGCCGGCATGTTGTCAAGCGTTCGATTGAATTGTTTGATCATTGGGCTCTTGGGCTTGACGTGTTTTCAAGCGTATGCTTGAATGAGTGGCATGGAAGCGGCACGAGCAGACCAGCGCCGCGAGGCCGGTCTGCGGACGCAGGCGCGGCTCCTGGAAGCAGCGCTGACCCTTATCTCAGAACGCGGCGAGGACGGCGTGACGCTACGCGAGCTCACGGATGCCGCCGGGGCAAATGTCGCCGCGGTGAGCTACCACTTCGGGTCGCTGCAATCGCTGTGTGACGCGGCGGTCGAGCATGCCCTCGAGCGCTATCTGGACGCTCAGCAGAAGGCGCTTGGCACGCTCGGCCCGGACTCGACGCTCGAAGCCGCGGCGGCAGCGTTCGCGCGTCCGATGATGAGTGCGCTGGCGGCGGGAGGTCGTGATCTTGCGGTGCTCCGGATCGTGTCACGGGCGGCATTGGATCCGCCACGGGGTTGGGATCGATTCGATGCCAGGTTCGAGGCGATTCGTGCCGACGCGTTGCGCGTGCTGAGGGCGAACGTTCCCGGTGTGAAGAACCGAGAACTGATCTTGCGCGTCCGCTGCGTGGCGGGAATGCTGAGCTGGCTGGCCCTAGCGCCCGTCGGCGCCGAGCTCGGAACCATGTCCGAGAGGCAGCTCGAGCGGCTGCTCGTGCCGATCATCGCCGGCGCGTTTCGCGGCACGAATCCCGGCTGACCAGCTCTGGAATGGTGTCCCGGAAGGAGGCCACTTTTGCGCAAGCAGACACTCCTCGTCACCGCAGGCGCGCTGATCGGTGGAGCGGCGCTGTACCGCTCGTTTCTGCGCGATCCGATCCTCACCTGGGGGGCGACACGGGATGAGGCCAGTGGCCGGCTGCCGGGCGATGAGCTCCTCGAAGAGGTAGACGGCACCGCGACGCGCGCGATCACGATCGACGCAACGCCGACCGCCGTGTGGCCGTGGATCGCCCAGATGGGGCCATCGCCCCGCGGCGGTGCCTACACCTACGACTGGATCGAGAACCTGCTCGGGCTGAACATGCACAGCGTCGATCACGTCTTGCCCGAGTTCCAGCATCCACAGGTTGGCGACGGCTTCGGCTACGGGCCCAACAAGATGAGGTTCAAACTGGTCGAGCCCGGGCGCGTGCTCGCCACACAGTCGGAAGACGGGAACTGGGTCTGGACGTTCGTGATCCAGGAGACGCAGGACGGCAAGACTCGTCTGATCAGCCGAAACCGATTCCGGCTGCCGAGGCTCAGGGACAAGATCGGCATGCTTCCGATGGAACCGGCATCGCTGCTGATGGAGCGGAGGATGCTCCTTGGCATCAAGCAGCGAGCGGAGAACCTGGCGACGTAGGCTGACCGCGGCATGCGGATCTGGACGATCTCGGCAGCGGCTGGCGCAGGCGGCGAGCGAATCGCCGCCGACCTGGCCGAGGCGGCCGGGGTGCCGCTGCTCGATTTCAAGGCGCTTTCGAGTCTGATCCCGGACCAGCTCGGAGACGTTCCCGACCTGGCACACCTGGAGGAGCGGGTCGGCGGCCGTCTGAACGCCATCGGGCTCAGCCTGGCCATGATCGGAACCGGTTCCGCTCTCGCGCTGTCAGAGCTCGAGTTCCGGCGCACGCTCCCGGAACTCGGCCGCGCGGTGCTGGGGGAAGCCGCGCGCTCGTCCTGCGTGATTCTTGCCCAGAGCGCATTCCTCGGGCTGCGCGACCACGTTTCGGCGATCCACGTGCGCATCCACGCTCCGCTGGAGTGGCGCATCGACGCCTACCAGCGCGACAACGTCGTCGATCGCCCCGCCGCGGAACGCGCCGTCAAGCATGACGACCACATGACGCGGACGTGGGTGAAGACGATGTACCACGCGAACCTCGACGACTATTCGCTGTTCTCGGTCGTGCTTGATGCCAGCCGTTTCAGCCCGCAGCGGCTCGTCGGGATGCTGATGGCGGCATCGATCTAATCGGTCTTCGTGGGCCGCCTAGGTCTGCAACCTGCCCTGAGCCCGTGCCCGGTCGAGCAGGCCATCCGGCATCGGGACACCCGGCGGCCGGCCGTCGACCAGATGGTGCACGAACACGTAGAGCACCGGCGCGTAGGGAGATTCGAGGCGCAGCAGCGGCATGCTCGACGGCTGCAAATGGACGGCGGGGATGCCACCGTTGCCGACGGTCGGGCTGAGCGGACCGGACTCCGCGTACCACAGCGATTCCAGCTGGCCATTCAGCGTGATCGCCAGCCGCTGGTTCGTCATCACCAGATCGGCGCTGCCGAGCGCGTGCCACTTCGGGATCGCCGCCCGCCCCGCCTCCGCCTTCTTCGACTGGTTGTGCGCGTAGCTGGCGGCGCCGGTCAGGGCCAGCCCGACCGGCCCGCCCACCAGCAGGAACGAGCGTCGGTAGTCCTTCTGCTCGCCGAAGTGGCCAAACACGCCGACCGGCGCCAGGTGTGCGTGTGCGATCTCACTCGGCCCCAGCGGCAGCGCCGTCGCCTCTTGTGGCAACGCGGCGCCCGCGGCCAGCGAGCCCGACCACTGGTAGGCCCTCAGGTAGCCGTCGTCGTACGCGCTCCAGGCCGCCGTGCCCATGGGGCGATGCTACCAGCGTGCGGTCAGGCAGGCGAGAACAACGCCCGCGCTCGCCTGGCGGGGACGGCGGCGATCGCTCCGTCGGCGGGATCATCGACTGGGCGGTTCATCGATCGGCGACGAGCACGACGTTTCGCCTGGTCGCGCGGAAGGGATATGGGCCGGCCGGCGCGGTGAGTGAGCCGTACATCTCGTGGTAGGCGTCGAGGTATGTCTGCACCCGCTCGCGTGTCTCCCAGAGCACCTCGCCATGGGCCGCCCTGACCTGTACCTGGCTGAATGACCGCTCCAACTCCCCAGTCCGGTTGTCAAGGTTGAAGTCGTCAGCGGCGACGGGGACTCCGACCCTCGACCACAGCTCCTGCAAACCCACGGATCATCCTCTCCACCCAACCAGGCGGTGCGATCCAGTCGGCGCATCGCCAGGCGGTCGACCGTCGCGTGTTCCCTTGCGACCAGATCGCGATCACTGAGCTTCTTCACTGGCCCATCCTCTGCCGCTGGACCCATTAGGTGGGGATCTGAGGCTCCACCTGGACCAGTGGAGTGGGCTGCACGTGGTAGGGACCGGCGAACGGCCGGTCCTGAACGCCGATCATTAGGAGCGACACCACGACCGCGGACGCCCACAGCGTCATCGCGATTGCCGCCGTGCGGCGGTTGGCGGCGTGAACGCAGGCGATCGCGATCAGCGTGAGGATGGCCAGCGCGATCACGCCGGCCCATGCCGAGTTGACCGCGGACTGGCTGATGATGATCCGCTGACGTCGGGCATCCAGCGCCGCTTCCAGCGACGTCACGATCTCGCGCTGCGCGACCACCCGCCCGGGGTCGTCGGCGGGCAACGCCAGTGCCACCTGCAGCGCCAGCGCCATCTGCGGAGGGGCCGCCACCAGCGTCGCATTCTGGTGCGCCACCGCCGACCACTCGTGCGCCACCGCCTGCTCGATGTAGCTACGGATCAGCAGATCCATCCGCCGCTGGCCGGCCGCGGACAGACGGCTCACGATCACGTAGCCACCGTGACGAGCGCCGCCGTCGCGCAGGTCACGAGCAGCAGCGAGACGATCGAGAGGCTGTGCAGCCAGTTGACCACGCGGTGGAACCTATGCGCTGGGGGCGAAACCTTCAAGCCGCGGACCGCTGACCCGAACGCCCTCAGCCCTGCTCGTCAGCCCACCAGTCGCGCTCGCCCTCGACGTCGTCGCGCGGATTCTCACCGAGATTGGGAGCGCCGATGACGAGGATCTCCAGACCCTCCGGCCCGGCCTCGTAGCCTCGCCATGAACCGGGCGGGACGCGCACCGCGTCCCATTCCTTGAGCTCGAGGATGTCGTCGTCGACCTTCATCCGCCCGCTACCGCGCACGACCACGTACACCTCCTCCTGCGTCTTGTGCGTGTGGCCGTACGGAAAGCGATAGCCGGGCGGGACGCGCTGGTAGCTCAGGCTGGAGTACTCGAGCTCGAGCGCTTTGGTCGCCGCGCGGAACTCCAGGTCGGGCGCGCCGTCGAACCTCGAGCCGAGGTCCTCGAGATCCCCCCTGATGTTCGTGAGCGTGAACGGCACGGCGCAAATCCTATGGCACGAGCACACTCTCATATAGGCTCGCCGCTCACGGTTTCCGACGAAGGGAGGCCCCCAATGTGGGCTCGTGTGGCGAGGTTCGACGGGGATCCGGCGGATATCGATGCGAGGATCGAGCGGCTGCGGCCGGTGCTTGAGTCCGGGCGTCCGCCGGAGCTTGCAGGCGCGAAGTTCCTGCTCCTGGTCGATCGCGATTCGGGGAATGCGATCGGGCTGGCGTTGTTCGACACCGAAGAGGCGATGCACGCGGGCGATGCGGTCATGAACGCCGGGCCAGGCCACGCCGGGAGCCGCGCCGCGGTCGAGTTTTATGAGGTGCCACTGCACACGCTGTAGCCAGCGGGACGCCGCAGGCCGGTGGGCCCGGCTCCTGTTGGGCCGGGCCCACGTCGCCTGATGCGGTTGCCTATGTGCAGGCCCGTGCGGCGGTCTTGAACGTGCCGTTGTTGGAGAACAGCCCGTTCACGCCCAGGCTTGGCTTCGAGTGGTAGAACCACGAGAAGAAGGCCAGCTCCTGGGGGTGGAAGGTGTGGCCGTTCGTGGCGGTGGGGACGTTGGTGCCCGAAAGTGGATCGCCCACCTCGAGGTTGTTCTGGCACCCCGCCACCTGCCCGATGTGGCCCCACGGCTTGGTCGGGTTGTTGCCGAACGGATCGTCCTGCCACTCGGCCACCTCGTGGCTGAGCGACGAGACGTCGTTCACGCCGCCGAAGCGGCCGCTCGACTCGTAGTCGGCCGTCGCGTAGGTCTGCTTGCCTGCGGTGGTCGCTTTGAACGCGTGGTAGCCGAGGATGCAGCACGAGCTGGGGCTGCCGTCGAACATGACGACGCCGCGGAGCTCGAAGATCGGTAGCGTCGTCTCGGTTGCGCCCTGCGCACGGAGCGAGGGCAGCAACGTGCCGGTGACGAGGTTGTCCCAGAAGTTGATGTCCATGGCGCCGGTCTTCTCGCCGCAGGCCGTGGTGGTTGTGAACTCGGCGGCCGCGGAGCGGGGCACCCGCACGGTCCGCACGGGCAGCGTCACGGTATTCAGCTTGACGTGGTAGCCGGGGTTGATCCCGGTCGGCGAGGTCTGTGTGAAGAACTCGGCGCGCCGGAAGATGTCAGTGTACTGGCCGGTGCCGAGAGCCGTACCGCCCACGCTGTAAGCTCGGCTGGCAACGACCGGTGACTTCACTGTTCGCGTCAGCGCCGAGGCCTGCGTATCGCACGGTGTGGTGGCGGTCGGATCGAACGTCTCGCCGTTCGGCAGGATGATCTTGACGGGCACGAGGAACGTCTTGACCGTCGTCGAGGGCGCCGTCTGGACGACGAACGGGTTCTTCCCGACCATCGTCACATGGAAGGTGGTGCCGCCGTCATTGACGGTCCTGGTGAACCGCTTCACCGATGTCGATCCCGCCGTCAGCGCCTGAGCCTGGGTGTGATGCGGCTGGAAGTCGAGGATCACCCGCCCTCCCGATATCTGCGGCAGCGCGGTGCTCACGGCCGAGGCGCGACCAGAGGCGACGCCCGCGAGCACCGCGGCGGCGAGGGCCGCCGATGCGATCATTGCGAAGGTTCGAAGGTTCATGACCTGTCCTTAAGTCGTTGGTCGTCAGCGCCACACGGTTGGGTGCCCGGTCGTTGCCCGATCTCTACGCGCCGTCGGCCCGCCCGGTTTCGCCCGACCCGTCCCCTGGTTCATTCCCCGCGAGACAGCCTCGCACCTCCCTGGGTACTTGCGCAAGCCGACGTGGAGCCGGGACTACGTGCGGACCCGGAACCGGAGGATGGTGGCGTCGCCCGACCGCACGCTGCTGATCGGTTCCAGGTCGAGCCTGGTGAGTCCCGGTGGCGAGAACGGTATGCCATCGCCAAGCAGCACGGGCAGCACGTAGACCAGGATCTCGTCGACGAGTCCGCGCTCCAGGCACTGGCCCGCCACGTCGGCGCCGAGGATCTCCAGGTTCTTGCTGCCCGCCGCGTTCAACGCGGTGGCAACCGCTTCCCCGATGTCACCGCTGAGGATCGTGACGTCCGGCTCCGGCGGCTCAGGCGGCCTATGCGTGAGCAGAAAGAACGGGCCGGAGAACGGGTAGTCCACGCTGCCGGGGTCCTCCGCCTCCATCTTGCTGCCGACGTCCCAGGTTCGCCGCCCGATGAGCATGGCACCGGTGGCCGCCGCGATCTCCGCGAAGTCCTCTGGCGCGACGAAGTGGGCGAGCGGGCGACCGCCGCCCCAATCCATCTGATGGCCAGGAGCGGCGATGAAGCCGTCGAGCGACATCGCCCTGTTCACGACCACCTTGCCGTTTCCCGTGCTCGGTTCGCTCATCTGCTCCCCGCCATTCTTGCATGCGGTGGATCGAGCGGATTTAAAGAGCGCTGAGCGCCTCGCCGGCCACAAGGCCGGCGAGGGTGAACACGCCGACCGAGAAGAGGGCGTAGCTGACGGCCGCCAGGCGGACGCGATCCGCGCCCAGCGGCCGGCCGGTGGCCGACCGCCCGAGCGTCACCGCGACGATCGCGCAGGTGAGCGCCGCCGCGGCCGCGAACCGCACGTTCGAGTCGCTGGCGATCCACCGCGTCGCCGCGCTGCCGGCTCGCGTCGGTCGCACCTTGTCGAGCTGCCGTTCGATCCGGGCGCCGCTGCTTCCGGTCACCCAACTGCTCCACGCCGCGTTGATCCAGCGGCATGCGGCGAGGTTGATCGAGATGACGATGGTCACTGCCGCGAGGAACACGATCAGCGGGTTCCACGTCGCCGCCAACGCCGCCACCGGCAAGCCGATCACGTATCCGTCCGCCAGCCAGTAGGCGACGATCGCGCCGGCGGCAACGGATGCGTGGCCGCCGATGTTCGCTGGCCGATTCTCCATGGTGCACATATCGGGTCGAGGCGGCGGCACCATGAGACGGAGCGGCGTGTCGGCGGGCTGCTTACGCTCGCCGAGAGTCTGGAGGATGCGAGGCGAAGAAGCGTTCGACCGAGTCGACCGGCTCGATGGTGCGTTGCGCGCGAGCGAGTATGAGGGCGCCCTCGAGCGCGGCCATGAGCACCGTCGCGTGGGCATCGGCTTCCGCCTGCGGCGCCCCGAACCGGGCGTAGGCGTCGGCGACCAGTGCTCGCCACCACGCGAACCGCTCGCTGACATGGGTGCGGACGCTGTCGTTATCGGCCGCGTCGCAGATGGTCGCGGCCAGGGGGCAGCCGAGGGCGAACTCGTGCTCGACGAGCAGGCGCCGCCAGGGGGCCACGATCACGTCGATTGCGTCGGGGAAGGACTCGGCGTCGCTGAGCGTCGGCTCGAGGTCGCTGAAGAGGTCGACCAGCGCGACGTCGATCGCCTCGATCACCAGCTGCGTCTTGCCGCCGGGGAAGAAGCGGCCGAGCGAGCCGCGGGGGCCGCCGGCGTGAGCGGCGACCTCGCGGAGCCCGGTGCCGTGGATGCCCCGTTCACGGATGAGGGTCGCGGCGCTCTGCACCATGCGCGCGCGAGCCGGAGATCGCCAGCGACCGGCGGCCGCGTCGTTCGTTGCGTCCTTCGCTGCCATGGCGACAGGATACGGCGTGTCGATGACGGCTGTCATCGCTTCTGCTAGGATCGCACTTCGATGACGATCGTCATCGAGATAGAGCGCAGAGTGGAGGGGAGTCAGATGAGCGCAGAGGCGGGTTCACCGATCACGACCTATTTCCGAGTCTGCGATGGGGTGCGCGTGAGGTTCGCTGACACGAAGGCGGACTCGGACGTCACCGTGCTGCTGCTGGCACCGTGGCCGGAAAGCCTGTGGGCCTTCCGGCGCATCTGGGACCGCGTCTCGGCCGTGGGGCGGGCTGTGGCCATCGACATGCCGGGCTTCGGCCACTCGGACGGTCGCGCGGAGTTGATCGCCCCGGACGCCTCGGCAGCGTTTCTGGCCGACCTGATCGACGAGTGGGGCCTGGGAACTCCGCACGTGGTCGGCCCGGACGTCGGAACGGCCGCGGCGCTCTTCCTGGCGGCGAAGGCTCCGGAGCGCGTAACCAGCCTGACTGTCGGCGGCGGCGCTGTCCGCTTCCCGATCGAGGCGGGCGGCGCGCTCAAGGACATCATCGAAGCGCCGAGCCTGGACGTCGTGCGCGGGCTGGATGCCAGAACCAACATCGGCTACGCCGTCGAGCCCGGCGCCTCCAGCGAGGGCGAGCCCGACGTCCACGAGGACTACGTCAGCGCCTACGACCTCGGGCGGTTCGCCGAGTCTGCCCGCTTCGTGCGGCACTACCCAAAGCAGAACCCGGTGTTGCGCGATCTGCTGCCGACGATTACCACCCCCACCCAGATCGTGGCCGGGCGGGACGATGAGATCGTCCCCTGGTCGAACAACCAGTACCTCGACGACCTTCTTCCCAACAGTGAGATCCACCCCGTCGACGCCGGTCACTTCGCCTGGGAGCAGGCGGCTGACGACTACGGGCGGCTCGTCACCGACTGGGTCAGCGGCGGATATCGGCGCGTAGGGTCCGAAGCGATCAACCGGTGACGGAGTCGAGACCGCGCGCGGTCTGACCCGCGGTCTCCTGAAATTGTCGGCATGAGCATCCGACCGTGCCGAGCGGACGAGCGCGAAGCCATCCTGGAGATCGTCAACGCGGCGGCAGAGGCGTATCGGGGCGTGATCCCGGAGGGCTGCTGGCACGATCCGTACATGAGTGCGCCGGAACTCGATGCAGAGATCGCGGCGGGCGTGGGGTTCTGGGTGTACGAGCTGGACGCCACTCCACTAGGCGTCATGGGCGTGCAGCCGAAGGCCGACGTCGACCTGATTCGCCACGCCTACGTGCGGCCCGGCAACCAGCGCCGTGGGATCGGCGGCGCATTGCTTCGTCACCTGCAGGGCATGACCGGGCGACGCGTCCTCGTCGGAACCTGGGCGGCAGCCGACTGGGCGATCGACTTCTACCGCCGGCACGGCTTCGAACTCGTCACACCGCAACGCAAGGACGACCTGCTCAGGATGTACTGGGACATCCCGGATCGCCAGATCGAGACCTCGGTGGTGCTGGCGAGTCCCCCGTTCGACTGACCGTATGTACCTTGACAGTTACGTAACTGATTTGGTACATTCGCAGTATGGAAGCTGTTCTGCGGGCGCTGGCGGACGACAGCCGGCGGAAGATGCTCGAGGCCCTCGCCGGTGGACCGGCCACCGCGGGCGACCTGGCGGCGTTGCTGCCGATCGCTCGCCCCGGCGTCTCGCGGCACCTGCGGGTGCTGCGGGAGAGTGGGCTTGTGGAGGTTCGCCAGGTGGCGCAGCGGCGTGTCTACAGTCTTCGCGCCGAGCCGCTGGCCGAGGTTGATGAATGGCTGGACCGCTACCGGGCCTTCTGGCAGCAGCGGCTGGACGCCCTGCACACCGAGGTGGCCCGGGGAAAACGCGAACGAAGGGCACCACATGACCGGCGATGAAACCGCGCATCCTGGGCAGCCTGGGCTCGGCAGGTGGCAAGGGCGTCGTGCGCATCGAGGACCGCTACGACACCGACATCGACGACCTGTGGGCGGCGATCACCGATCCGGCGCGGCTGGCTCGTTGGCATGGCCGGGTGGAGGGCGACCTCCGCCTCGGCGGCGCGTTCCGCCTGTACGTCGAGGCCAATGACATCGAGAGCACCGGGCGCGTGGAAGCGTGCGAGCCACCACGGCGGCTGCGAGTGACGAGCAGGGAAACCGACGAGTCCTATCGGAAGGGTCAGGGCGTGCCGCCGTTTGAGGCGAGCCTCGAGGCAACGCTGACGGCGGACGGCGATCAGACCATCCTGGTCCTCGAGGTTCAGGGCATGCCGCTGGACGTGATCGCCTTCTACGGCGCCGGTTGGCAGATCCACGCCGAAAGCCTCGCCGCCCACATCGCCGGGCGTGAAGGGGGCGAAAGCGGGGCGCGGTGGGAGGAGCTCGTCCCTGCCTACCAGGCCCTGGCGGCCGGTGTCAGCTAGCACTCACGCGGTCGCCTCGACGATCAGGCGCCCGACTCAGCCGTCCGCGGTGCGTAGCGGTGGTGGATCATCAGCACGTTGCCGTCGGGGTCCTCGAACGCCGCCATGTGGCAAACGCCGCTGTCGATGGTGTCGCTGGTGAAGGTCACGCCGCGTGACTCCAGTTCGGTGCGGGCCGCCTGATAGTCGTCGACCTGCAACGCGATCGGGTTCCTGTTGACCGTGAACCCCATGCCGAACTCCTCGGTGGCCATCACCGCCAGCGTGAGGCTGCCGGTCTCGAACTCGGCACCCGGCATTCTCCCGTAGCGGGCCGAGCACGGAAGGCCGAGTACCGATCCGTAGAACTCGACGGCCCGGTCAAAGTCCCTCGTCGGCACGACGACGAAGTCGGTGCCCGTGATCACGTTCTGCTGGCCGATCGCTCCCATCGCGGCTCCCCTTATCCTCGAAAAGCAAGGGCCAGGCTAGCCGGGTTCCGCTGCGGGAGTCGCCGGCGGAGGGGGCGTCGTGCGGCGCCGGTCGGCCAGCAGGTCGCGGGCGATGACCTGGATCGAGCCCGCCACCGGGATCGCGACGAGCGCGCCCAGCACTCCCAGAAGCGCGCCTCCCAGGAGCACGGCGACCAGCACCAGGAACGCCGAGAGGTGCACCGTCTTGCGATAGACGATCGGCTGCAGCACGTGGTTTTCGACCTGCTGGTAGATGATGTTGATGATCAGCATGATGATGCCCGCGGTGGGCCCCTGGGCGGCGAACGCCACGCCGATGGCCGCGATCGCTCCGACGGTCGCGCCGATCAGCGGCACTAGGTCAAAGACGCCCATGAGGATGCCCAGCGCCGCGGCGTAGGGCACTCCCAGAATCCACAGTGAGATTCCGGTTACGAGGCCCGCGATCACCGAGATCGCGAGGTTCCCGATCACGTAGCCCCCCACCTGGCGATTGACGTCGACCGCCAGCCGGCTGACTCTCTCTGCCCGTTTCTCCGGGAGCAACGAGAGCACCCCGGCACTGAGGGTGGGGAGTTCGAGCATCAGAAACAGGGTGAGGAAGATCGCGGTGATCGTCTCGGCGACGCCCGTGACCAGCTTGTCGGCGGCGCCGAACACCTTCGCAGGGACCTTTCCGGCCGCGGCGCTGGCCTTGGAGACAAGGTGGTAGCGCTCGTTGAGGTCGTTCAAGGTGGGGTCCTTCTTGAGCTTGTCGACGTACCCCGGTGCCGCCTCTTGGAGGTGGTTGGTCTGGTTGATGATGGGCACGGCCAGCGCCACCACGAACAGCCCTATCAGCACCAGCAGCCCGATGAACACCGAGGCCACGGCAAGGCCGCGCGGAAGCCAGCGCTGAACCAGCACCACCGCGGGGTTCAGGGCCACCGCCAGAAACAGCGAGACCCCGAGCAGGATCAGCACGTCACGGGCCGCGCTCAGCACCTCGATCAGCGCAAATGCGGCCAGCACGATGGTGAGCACCATGACCACGGTGCGCGCGCTCACCTCGACCGACACCTGCTGGGGGTTCATCCTGCGGAAGTTCGAGGCGCTCGAGCGTACCCCTGCGGTCAGGTGCTCGGCCTGAAGCGGCGTTATCAGTCGAGTCCACGGTCGGTTATCTGCCGTCTGGCGTCCTTCGTCTTCTCGAGCTCCTCGATCCCGAGCTTGCGCTTCACGCCGTCCACGCGGTCGAACTGGATGTCGCCGAAGCCGACAACCTGGAACCGGTTCCCCCAGGGGTCCAGGAAGTCAAAGCTGCGGCGACTGTGGCCGACGATCGCGAGACCCTCCCGTGTCACGGCCGCCCGGGCCGCCGCAACGTCGTCCACGACGAGGCCGAAGTGGCGCGAATCGTCGGCCGGCTGGCTGCGCGGCTCGGAGATCGCGATGAACTGGTCGCCCATGTCCACGAACGCCATGTGCGGCACCCGGCCACGCATCTCGAACTCGAACAGTCGGGCGTAAAGCGCGAGCGCCTGCTCGACGTCGCCCACCTCGACCGCGACGTGGTTGATGCCGACCAGCCTGGCCCGCTCCGCCATGAGCCGAGCCTAGCAGCGGACTCCGGCGAGGACGAGGACGAGTGTCTCAGCGACCTGCCGGCCGATCAGGGAGACTCGTCTAGTGCGCCCGTGAGCTGACCGGATTCGACCGCTAGCGTCCGATGGCGTAGAGGGTGGCGTTGTTGATGGCGTAGACGGTGCCGTCGGCGCCGATCAGGGTGGGGGGTGTAGGCCGACGCCCGGCGCTTCCACGCGTTCATCTCACCTGGGAATCAGGCCACCAACACCCAGCCCTGCGTGGTGTGGCGCAGAATGATCCCCTCCTGCGGCTCGACCGGAAACGGCTGCGCCGCCGCGTCTGGGCGCAGACTCACGCCGTTCGTGCCTGGGTTGTAGACGACCAGGCCCTGCTCGAACTTTCGCCGGTACGTGCCGTCCGCCCTGATCTTGATCGGCCACGGCGCTGAGGTCGGCTTGCCGATGTTCGGCGTCCAGCACGCGTGCCTGTGTTCGTTCGTCACCCACGCGGGCGGGCTGCCCTCCGACCCGCCGATCCCGATCAGGAACGAACCCGCGTCCGCGATCAGCGCAGACGGCGCGGCCATCCTCCGCCACCGATCCCACAGGCTGGCGCTCATGTCGAACAGCTTGACGAAGGCCCACGGAACCCACTGTTGTTCTTGGGCTTGGGCGAACGTGTCCATCGTCGTCACCCACTGGTCCGCGTCGGGCAGGACGCCCCCTTGTGACCGCCATGCGTTCTCCATCATGGCAACACGCGGGGACAGGCTCGCCAGCGTCTGCGCCCGCAACCCGTTGATCGCCAGCGGCGGCGTGCCGGTCTGCTGCGCCCAGTAGTCCAGATCGCCGCAGATCAACGCCAGCCACTCATCCAGCGTGTACTGCGAAGCGAACGACGGCGGCTTCCCGGGCTTGGCGCCGCCCTGCGACCAGGACATCACGACCGCGTCGGAGAAGTAGCCCTGCGCCCACGCCGGCCCGGCGCGTAGCTGGCCCAAGTGGTACTTCCGCCAGGCGTCGGATCCCGGCTGCGCCGTGAAGACGTTCCACGTCGTGTCGTACTTGCGGTCAGCCTTGCTCATCGACCCGCCGACGCGGTGCGCGTACGTCGCCTCAGGCAGCCCCGCGTCTCGGACCGCCGCCGCCTTGGTATACAGGAGCATCTGCGGCCCGCCCGCCTCGACCTCGGCCTCGTGGCCCTGGAAGGTGTGGGGGTTCGCGGAGATCAGGTCGAAGGCGTTGCCGATCTCCGTCGCCGCTGCCGAGGACAGCGTCGCCGTTTTCGGGTAGGGCATGTGCCCGGCCAATGCCAAATGCACGCGCCCGTCGCCGGTCTTCACCACGTCAATCATTCCCCGGCGGAGCGACTGGCCCACGGCCTCGACCTCCTGCTCGTTCGGCCTTGCCCAGGCCGACGTCGTTGATGCTCTGGTGCCAGGGGTCTGCGACTTCGGAGCCAAGCGGGTTGAACGAGCCGGCCATCGAACTCCACGGGCTAGCGGGCAGGTGCCGGCCTAGCTTACCCGCGTCGCGCTTACCGGTTCCGGGTCCGGTCTGCCCATGTGGGCAACGACGCAATCCGCCTCGGTCCGGCGACCTTCCGTGGCAGCGTTACGGCTGAGGAAGGGGTAAGGGGCACCCGACGGTGCCAGTTCGGCGGCTAGTGAGCAGGGGGCGGGATCGCACGCGGTAGTGCTCAACGGTGCGGAATCCGAGGTGCCGATACACCGAGCACCCCATCGGGCTGGCCTGCAGGAAGGCGAGTTTCGCCCCGGCCTGGAACGCGTCTTGAGCGGCTTGGACGACGAGGCTCGAGGCGTAGCCGTGTCGGCGATGCTCGGTCGGCGTGGCGACGCTGAAGATCCCAGCGATGTCCCCGACGTGGGCGCACGCCCCAACCGTCACTGCTCGATCACCTACGAATCCCAGGTAGCAGATGATCCCCGGGAACGTGAAGACGGTTGGCGTGTACACCGGCCGGAAGACGTCTGGCGGGGCCTCGAATCCGCGGGCCGTAACGTCGATCGCCTCCTCGAGCTCCTCGACGCCGATCGGCCGGATTGTCAGATCCCCTGCGGCCGGCGGTTTGGTCAGCTCGGACGGCAGCAGAAGCATGCCCTCGATCGGCTCGACGGCGGTCAGTCCCAGTTCCTTCGCCCGCCGCTCGGTCAGCGGCGTAAGGCCGGCTCTGACCTGGAGTGTGAAGGGCATCCCCGCAGACTCGATCTCAGCAAGCGACGCTTCCAACGCTGCGGCACACGCCTCATCCTCATCGGGCGTGTGCCCCGCCCACACACCGCAGAACTGCGGGAAAGGCGTACGCGGGGAAGCCAGCAGCCAATAACCCGACCGTTGTTCGATGCGCGCGGACTCGGTCAGCTGAAACAGAGTCAGGAACGCAGCGCGCAGCGCGTTGTCCACCAGGACAGCGCCCTCTCGACGATCAACGCTCGGTTCGGTCAACGGCGTTAGTGTTGCACAGAGGCGGCACCCGGTTCGATCGCCGCACGTCGGGTATGCGCCGTCCTGCGCAGTCCAAGCCGGTGGTTGTGTCGCGGCGGGAAAATCCACCGGATGCGACTGATCCGCGGACGGGATCGATGTGGCGGGCGCGAGCGCCTGGGTGCCCGGATTCCTGCAGTCCGTATCGCCCCGTCTTGGTGTGACGGGAAGGCTGCCTGACGAGGTGCAAGTCGTAACGCAGCCGTCGCCGTCACTTAGGATCTGCGAGCGATGGCATTCACGGCGGTCAACGGGATCGACATGTACTACGAGATCCATGGAGACGGCTCGCCGCTGCTGCTGCTCCACGGGGGCATGGCCTCTACTCCGGAGAAGTGGATCCCGTTCTTCGCGCCGCACTTCCAAGTGATCGCTCCGGAACAAATGGGGCAGGGATGCACCGCTGACCTCGTCGATCGTCCGTTCCACTACCACGATATGGCTGAGGACACGGTCGAGCTGATGCGCCGGTTGAGGATCGAGAGCGCAAGCGTCGTTGGCTACAGCGATGGCGGGATCATCGGCCTAGACATGGCAATCCACCATCCCAAGCGCGTCACCAAGCTCGTGGTAACCGGGGCGACGGCCCGCTTCGACGGCAACACTTCGGAGAACCAAGAATTCCTGCGCCACTTCGACCCCGAAAGCGAGCCGGTGTGGGACGACTACGCGCAGCTCTCTCCCGACGGTGCAGAACACTGGCCCGTCGTTCTCGGACGGCTGAAGCGGATGTGGTGTGTCGAGCCGAGCTTCACGAACGAGGAACTCCGGAGCATCGAGGCGCCCACACTCGTCATCATCGGCGACCGCGACATCGTCACGCCGGAGCACACCGTGGAGATGTTCAGGGCGATTCCCAACGCGCAGCTCTGCGTGGCTCCGAATGCCGAGCACGGAGTCATGCCGGGGGAGGAAGTTCTGACCTTCCTGCAAGAACCGTCGAATCAGTCCGACGAGTAGACCGTAACTCGTGAGTGCGGACCTCCGCCTCGACCGACTTGAACAGCGCTGCGCGGGGCCGCGCCAGGTGCGGACCGTAGACGCGCGCCGCGTGGGCTCTTACGGCGTCGGCGCGGACCGGCGACGCGCCGTTCAGGATTGGAGGCGGTAGAGGCGCCAAGTACCGGGCCCACCCTTGAGATCGTGTTCGCCGACGCTCTCGAAGCCAAGGCTGAGCCGGCGACGAGGTCAGCGACTGTACGTGAGACGAGGATCTCGTCGGGTCCGGCGAGTGAACCGATCCGGGCACGAGCACCGTCTCCCTCGAATCGTCCTTTCCCCCCGTAATGGGCTACAGCGTGTGCAACGGCACCTCGTAGAAGTCGACCGCGGAGCGGCTGCCGGCGTTCCCCGGCCCCGCGTTCATCGCCTCGTCGCCTTTGCCCATCGCGTCCTCGCTGTCGAACAGCGTCACGCCGAGCATGCCGCCCGACGCCCGGTCGACTAGGACAAGGAGCTTGGCGTCCGAGAGTTGGGGCGGCGACGCGCCCGAGTCGATCGCCGAGCGAAGCCGCTCCAGCCTCGCGTTCGATATCCGTCGGATCGCCTTCGAACCGTGCCACACGCGCCCACATTCGGTACTCCTTTCGTCCGTGCCTGCGACCCGGCCGACTCCCGGAGGTCGTCCGACGGCTGTGTTCCGGGCCGCGCCAGATCTACGCCGGAGCCGGCGCCGGGATCGCTCCGAGCTGCTGCATCATCGTCATCTGGTCGAAGATGCCCCAGTGCTCGCGAGCAAGGCCGTCGTCTCCGAACCGGATGATGTCGATCAGCTGAACATCGACGCTACGCCCGCTCGCCGGCATGCCCATGAACTCGCCCCGGTGGGTTCCCGTGGCAGAGACGCGTGCGACGGCCTTCTCCCAACGAGCCAGCCTGATCACCGGAAACCCGCGAAGCGCGAGTGACCCGCTGAACGCGCTCCTTAACCACCTGTATGCGATCCTAGAAGCCGAATCCCGCGTGGCCCTGCTTGCCGTCGGATATCCCCTGGACTTGGCATCCTCCACACCGACCAACGAGCACGCGACTCGCTGGCGCTCGATCTGATGGAAACCGCGCGCCCCCACGTCGAAGTTCGTGCTCGACCTGGCCGCCGGCCGCGTATTCGGGCTCGCCGATCTCCACGAGACACAAACCGGGCAGTGTCGGCTACTCCCACGCCTCGCCCCAGCGGGCCGATGAAGCCGCTCGCCGCCGATTCGTGGGACGACACCCTTCAGAAGACCCGCACGCCCGAGAACGCATCAGCAAGTCCCAACGCCACCAGTGGGCGGACCGGAAGCGACCGAGCCAGCGTCCGGCTTCACCGGTCAACCATCGGAGTTCCGGAGGCTCATTCTCCCGCGGCTCGCCGAGCTCGTGCCCCGCGAACTCGCCGCCAAGACCGGTCTGTCACCTGGCTACTGCGCGCAGGTCCGCGACGGCAAGCGCATACCCCACGTGCGTCATTGGGCTGCGTTCCAGCTCGCCGGGTTTTGCTAACGGGGCCGGGCGGCGGAGCAGCCTCCCGCGCCGCCCTGGCAAGAAGCGACCCGACCCCGAAGGCCGGTGGTAGGCTTGAACCGTCCATGGACGGTGTCTGAGCGTGAGCCACTCTCCCGATGTTGATCACCTGCGCGTGTTGATCGCAAATCAGCGGCCGCAGCGGCTTGACTACGTGACGGCGATCGTGGCGAGTCTGGGGCATGAGGTGATCGCGCGCTCGATCGAGGTTGAGGACGTCGCCTCGCTGACAGCTCGTGAGCGGCCCGACGTCGCGCTTGTGGGGCTCGGCGAGAGTAGCCGGCACGCGCTTGATCTGATCGATCAGATCGTGCGGGAGGCGGCTTGCCCGGTGATTGCGATTCTCGAGACCGATGACCGTGACTTCATCAACGAGGCGGCCAAGCGCGGGATCTTCGCCTATATCGCTGATGGGGACGCCGAACAGCTTCAGAGTTCGCTGGATATTGTGCTTCGCCGTTTCGCAGAGTTCCAGAACCTGGAGGGGGCGTTCGCACGGCGCGCGTTGATCGAGCGCGCCAAGGGCATCCTGATGGAACGCCACGACCTCGACGAGTCCTCGGCATTCCAGCTCATGCGTACACATTCTCGCAGCAGCAACCGACGGCTCACGGACATCGCCAACGCCGTTATCGACGGGCGGGCGCTGCTCCCCGGCCCGCCCAAACCAGCGCGCTGACGGGGATCTCGGGGCGGAGCGGGAAGTGGTAGGGTTGTCATCGCGTGGCTCATACCCCGCCGCGCCCCGCCTGACCCCAGAGCCCGGTCGTCGGATGTTGGCGGTTGGAGGTGTCGCGCTGTGGCGGTCTTGGTCGGTGGGTATTGCGCTGGTGAGGGTGAGAGATGCTGCCCGTTGGCATGATGTTGCGCGCCACGGACTTGTCTCGCGAACCGGTGAGCGGCAGGCAGGGTTCGCGGCTGGCCGGGTGTGAGGGCTTCCGCGTCGATGGTGCGGATGGGCGAGTCGGAACCGTCACGGGTGTTCGCCCCGGCGCGGATGGAGCGCCGGCGTGGCTGGAGGTGCGTCCCGGTCTGATCGTTCGGCGGCATCTCGTGATCAAGATCGAGGATGTCAGGTCGGTCGATGCACTGTCGCGAAGGATCGTCACAGCGATCGGTCGCCGGCCTGGGGACGTTGGATGATCGTCTGTCCGACCTGCCGCGCTGTGCTTGTCCAGGTGAGGGCGATGCCCGATGCGGTGGCGCAGTTCATCTGCGGCTGCGCCGAGGTGACGTGGCTGTATCGGGCAAGCGGCGACCTAGAGCGTGTCGGAGTTCCGGCACGCGCTCGTCGCCGGGAGTGAATTCTGCAAGTCCACGACCGAAGGGATCGAGATATGGCTATTGGCCCTGTACAACTGCTCGTCCTTGGCTTCAGCGAGCCGGACTTCCACGGTGAGATCATCGCCGAACTGGAACGGCTGCGAGAGAGCGACACCGTGCGCGTGATCGACGCGCTGGCCGTGCACAAGGACGCGGATGGTGGCATCGAGGTCGCCCACCTGAGCAACCTGTCCAAGGACGAGGCGATCGAGCTTGGCAGCAAGGTCGGTGCCTTGATCGGCCTTGGCATCGACGGCGAAGAGGGTGCGGAGGCGGGAGCTGTGGCCGGCGCCGAAGCGGCAACCGAGGACGGGATCAACGTCTTCTCCGACGAGCAGGCGTGGGACGTACTGGAAGACATTCCCAACGACTCGGCCGCAGCATTGATCCTGCTCGAGCATCACTGGGCGGTGCCGCTTCGTGACGCGATCGCCCGCGCCGGCGGCTTCCGGCTGAGCGACGGGTTCATCAGCCCGCTTGACCTGGTCGAGATCGGACTGGTCAGCGCCGAGGAGGCCGAGCAGCTCCACGCAATCGAGAGAGGCAAGACCACTACCGCTGGAGGAGCGAAATGATGGGATCGCGAAGGGTCGCGCGCCGCACCTCGCGCCGAGTAGCGCGGCGCCGCTGACACCGACTTGGGGGACCTCTCGCCGGCGTGGGCTCCGCGTCGGCGAGAGGTGTGGCCGCCGATCCCGCGTCAACGGCTCAGGAACGACCTGTTGTCCTCCCTAACCCTAAGAAGCGAGGTACGCGATGGTACTGCTCGCAGGCTCAATCATCTGGTGGACGCTCGCGCTGCTGATCTGGATAGCGATTGCGTTTTGGCCCGCCCGGGTCGCCGCTCGTAAGGGTCATAGCTTTTTCGGCTACTTCATTTTCAGTCTGCTGTTCTTCCCGGCGGCGCTGATCGTCGCCTACATGGTCAAGGACCGCGGCGGCAGCGTCGCCTACTAGGCACGCCTGTGCCGGGTAAGAGGAGAAGGGATGGTTGACACGCAGACCGATGTCTTGGTAGCGGATTATGTCCTGAGGCTCCTGCCGGACAGGACTCGCGGGGCGTGGGCACCAGCAATGCCTCGATGGCCGGCGCGGGACCGCGCCTAGGGCGCACGAACGGAAGTGGGGTTGGGATGAGTGTTAGCAGGATTCAGCATTTGAGCGTGGATGAGCGTCGAGCGCAGGGTTTGGAGGCTCGGGCGCGAGTGGATCCGTCGAGCCATGAGGGTTGGGCTCCGGGAGGCGAGCGTGATCCGGTGGGTTTGTTGGAGGAGCAGGATGCGACTCGTGTGCCGGAGTTGGTGCCGGTGCGTCATGGGCGGATGATGGTTTCGCCGTTTACGTTTTATCGGGGTGCGGCGAGGATCATGGCGGCCGACCTGGAAGGGACGCCGACGGCGGGGCTCGTGTGCCAGCTGTGTGGGGATGCGCATTTGTCGAATTTCGGCGTGTTCGCTTCACCAGAACGGACGTTGCTGTTTGATCTGAATGATTTCGACGAGACGTTGCCGGGCCCGTTTGAGTATGACGTTAAACGGATGGCGGCGAGCTTCACGATCGCCGCGCGTAACAACGGATTCAACGAGGCCGAACAGCGTGATGTCACGCTCACTGCCGTTCGCAGCTACCGCGAGGCGATGGCGGACTTCGCGGGGATGTCGACGCTTGACGTGTGGTATGCCCGGCGATCCGAACAGGACTTGATGGCGATGGCGAACGCTGAGGTCGGCTCCAGGACGGCTCGCACCAAGAGTGAGAAGAAGGCCGAGAAGAAGGCGCTGAAGACGGCCCAAAAGACCGCTGGGAAGGCGCACACGCGAGACAGCCTGCAGGCGCTTTCGAAACTCGCCGAGCACGTCGACGGGAACTACAGGATTATCAGCCAGCCACCGGTGGTGATCCCCGCCCGGGAGCTGGCGCCCACTATCGGCATGTCCCAAGAACAGTTCCAGCACGTGATCCACGAGCAGTTCCGCGCTTATCGGGCGACGCTCCAGCCCGACCGCCGCCAGCTGCTGGAGCGATTCCAGGTTATCGACGTTGCCCACAAGGTCGTCGGTGTCGGAAGCGTCGGCACACGTGCGTTCATCGTCCTGCTCCAAGGACGCGACCAGGACGATCCCCTGTTCTTGCAGGTCAAGGAGGCAACCACCTCGGTGCTCGAGGACCATCTGCCACGAAGCATCTACGAGCAACACGGCGAACGCGTCGTGCAGGGGCAACGGCTGATGCAGGCCGCGAGCGACATCTTCCTGGGCTGGACGAGGGGTGCCGAGGAAGGCCGCTACCTCTACTGGCGGCAGCTGCGGGACATGAAAGGCTCGGCACTGGTCGACGGGATGGCGCCGTTCGCGCTTGCCTTCTACGGGCGTCAGTGCGGATGGACACTCGCCCGCGCCCACGCCCGCTCGGGAGATCCGGTCGCAATCTCCACCTATCTCGGCGAAGACGATCGATTCGACCAGTCGATCGCCGACTTCTCCAAACACTACGCCGACCAGAACGAGGAGGACTACCACGCCTTCAGCGAAGCCGTCGACTCCCATCGCCTGGCCGCGACTGCAGGCGTTTGAGCCGATGGCCGCCGCGGACACACCAATTGGGCGGCCGCAGGCACCTATGAGCGACCGCCGGCCGGGTTACGAAGATCGACACAATGGAGCGTGCAGCGTTGCCTGACGCACCGGCCGCCGCGATGGCCCGAGAAGCCTAGACGCGTCGCGATGCACCGCGACTCCGCCGCCTGCTTGGCGGTTTAGTCATAAGGTGCTGAACGTCGAAGGACGAGAGGAGTGGACTCATGCCGGACGCAGGAGTTAACCGCAGCAGCCTACCGATTCGACGGCCGCCGTTTGCGGGCGCGACCAAGCGGACGCTTGACGATTCGGCGCCCGACTGGAGCCAGGCCAGCCACGTCCAGCCGCCCGAGGGTGCGCCGAATGTGCTGCTGGTATTGATTGACGACGCTGGCTTCGGCAATCCGAGCACGTTCGGGGGGCCGATCGAGACTCCGAACTACACTCGGTTGGCGGAGAATGGGTTGCGCTACAACCGTTTCCACGTGACGGCGCTGTGCTCGCCGACCAGGGCGGCGCTGATGACCGGGCGCAACCACCACCGGGTCGGCTTCGGCATGGTGGGTGAGTTCTCGGGACCGTTTCCGGGGTACAACGCGACTGTCCCTCGCGATTGCGCGCCGTTTCCGCGCGTCCTTCAGGAGAACGGCTACCTGACGGGCGGCTTTGGGAAGTGGCATCTGACCCCGGACAATCAGCAGGGGTACTCGGGGCCGTTCGACCGCTGGCCGACCCGGCTTGGGTTCGACTATTTCTGGGGTTTCCTCGGCGGTGAGGCCGGCCAGTACGACCCGCTGATCGCTGAGAACCAGAAGATCATCGGCGTCCCCGAGGCTAAGAACGGCGACTCGTACTACTTTCAGGATGATCTCGGCGACAAGACGATCGACTGGCTTCACAAGGTGCGCTCCGAGAAGCCGAAGACGCCATGGTTCGCCTACGTCGCGACCGGTTGCAGCCACGCGCCCCACCATGTGCCGCGTGAGTGGTCAGACAAGTACCGCGGCGCGTTCGACAAGGGGTGGGACGTGATGCGCCAGCAGACGTTCGCGCGGCAGAAGGCGCTCGGCGTCGTTCCTGCCGACGCCGAGTTGCCGCCGCGCAACAACGCGTTCCCGACGTGGGATTCGCTGGACGAGACACACAAGCGGCTCTACGCGCGTCAGATGGAGGTGTACGCGGGCTACTCCGAGAACGCCGACTGGAACGTCGGCCGGATCATCGACGCCATCGAGGAGATGGGCGAACTCGACAACACGGTCGTCCTCTGGATCTGGGGCGACAACGGGGCGAGCATGGAGGGTACGCTCACGGGCACGTTCAACGAGCTGACGACGCTGAACGGTATCCCGCTCACGCCCGAGGAGCAGATTGGGCTGATCTTCAAGCACGGTGGCCTCGAGGCTTGGGGCGATGAGCAGCTCGCGCCGCACTACGCGGCGGGGTGGGCATGGGCCGGCAACGCCCCCTTCGACTGGGGCAAGCAGGTCGCCTCGCATCTCGGCGGCACCCGAAACCCCCTGGTCGTCCACTGGCCGAGCGGTATCACGGACGTGGGCGCAGTTCGCAGTCACTACACGCACGTGACCGACGTGGGCGCGACCATCCTCGACCTCGCTGGGATCCCGATGCCTGACTCGATCGACGGCGTTGCGCAGCAGCCGTTCGACGGTGTCACCTTCGCCGACTCGGTCTCCGACGCGGCCGCCCCGGAGCGCCACACCCAGCAGTACTACGAGATCCTCGGCAACCGCGGGATGTACAAGGACGGCTGGCTGCTCGCCCAACGGATGCAGCGGATCCCTTGGGATCTTGATCCGGACAAGCTGCGCAAGTTCGGCCCGGGCTGGAATCCTGATGATGACCCCGTCGAGCTGTACTACCTGCCGGACGACTTCACGCAGTCGAAGAACATCGCGGCCGACCATCCCGAGAAGGTGAAGGAGCTCAGCAACCTTTTCTGGGCAGAGGCCGAGGCCAACAACGTGCTGCCGCTGCTGGGCGGGATGACGTCGTTCTTCGGCATGGTGCCGCCGATACCAGAGGACTCGAAGTTCGTGTACCGCGGCGATATCGAGAACATCCCGAGCGGGATGATCCCCCGTATCTACAACCACTCGTACACGATCAGCGCCGACCTGGTCATCCCTGTCGGCGGCGCAGAAGGTGTGATCGTCGCCGAGGCCGACCATCTCGGTGGATTCTCGCTGTTCGTGCAGGACGGGAAGCTCAAGCACACATACTCGATGCTCGGCGTGCTCGAGTACACCCAGGCGGCCGAGCAACCGCTGCCGACCGGCGAGGTCAACGTCGAGCTTGTCTTTACCGCCGACGCGCCCAAGCCGGCAACCGGCGGCGAGGTGACGCTGCTCGTCAACGGCCAGCCGGTCGCGAGCGGGCGGATGGAGCACACCGTGCCGGGCCGCTTCTCCGGGTACTCCGGCATGGACATCGGTCGCGACAACGGCCTCGTCGTCGACCGCAGCTACGCCGACAAGGCGCCGTTCGCCTTCACCGGAGAGATCAAGCAGGTCGTCTTTGACGTCGCCCCACACCTGAGTGACGAGGACGCGAAGGCGCTCAACGAGCTCGCGGCTCAGGCGCTTGCGGCACACGCGGCGAGCGCCTGAGATGGACGTGAGAAGGGAGCACCATGAGTGACAACGACCAGCTGGATGTTCTGATCGCCGTCTACCTGATCCCCGACCTGGCGCAGCAGGACTTCGACGCCTACACGAAGCTCGCAGGTGACGGCGAGATCGTCACCGACGGCGTGGCCGTCGTCATCAAGGATGCCGAAGGCGAGGTGCACGTCCAGGAGACCGGAGACCACCTCGGCCGCAAGGGAACCAAGGTCGGCGCCGGCGCCGGACTCGCCATAGGGCTGTTCGCCCCGCCCCTCCTGGCGGCGACCGTGGTCGGCGCTGCCGCCGGCGAACTATCGGGGAAGTTCGTGCGTCACCGCCTCAAGTCCGGCATCGGCGAAAAGCTCGACGACGCGCTTCCGCCCGGATCGGCCGGCATCATCGCGATCTACGAGCACGACGGGGCCGAGACGGTCGCGAGCACGCTCGTCAACGCGATCCGTACCTCGACCGCCCAAATCGACAAGGCCTCCGCGAAGGAGCTGAAGGCCGGCCTGCAGGAGGCATCCGCCGGACTCGCGGGATGAAGGAGCACGATGATCCATCTGATCGACGGGCTTCCCGACGGGGTCGTCGGACTCGAGGCAATCGGGCAGGTCGAATCTGCCGACTACGAGGCGATCGCGGCGCCTGCCGTGAAGCGCGCGCTGGAACGGCACCCGAAGATCCGCCTGATCCACGTGCTCGACGACCGCTTCACCGGCTACACCGCCGGGGGCGGATGGCAAGACGCCATGCTCGGACTCGCCCATCCGCGCTCGTTCGACCGGATCGCCGTAGTCACGGACTCAGAGAGCATCCATCGACTCGTAACGCTCGCTGGCTGGTCGGTTCCGGGCCAGCTGAGACTGTTCCCGATCCGGGAGCGCGAGATGGCGGAAGCGTGGGCGAGCGACGGGCTAGACGACGCGTTCTGACGTTCCGTTAGATCGCCACGAGACCACCAAAGGCGCGCCAACCGTTTCAGAGAGGTCCTTCCTTCCTTCCTTCCTTCCTTCCTTCCTTCCTTCCTTCCTTCCTTCCTTCCTTCCTTCCTTCCTTCCTTCCTTCCTGAACTCGCGCGCCTCGACGCCACCATCGCCCGCAGCTTCCGCGACTCACCAGACCTCGACCGAGCAAGCACTGCCGACCGCCAAGGCATCGGCGGGGCGGTCGATCCGCGAACGCGAGTCCGGTAGGATCGCGGCGCATGGCGAGATCGCATGCACCACGGAGCGCGATCCGGAAACAGCATAGGGATGCGTTCGATGGGATGACCTGGATTCCGGGTGGAGAGTTCGTGATGGGATCGAACGACTTCTACCCCGAGGAGCGGCCGGTGCATCGCGTGCGTGTGGACGGGTTCTGGATGGACATGCACCCGGTCACCGCCGGCGAGTTTCGCCGATTCGTACGCGCCACCGGGTATGTGACGGTGGCTGAACGCCCGCTCGACCCGGCCGACTACCCGGGCGCGCACCCCGATCTGCTCGTGCCGGGCTCGTCCGTCTTTCGAAAGACCGCCGGCCCGGTGCCGCTGGACGATTACACCAACTGGTGGCAATACCAGCCCGACGCGTGCTGGAAACGGCCAGGGGGAAAAGGGACGAGCATCGTCGGCCGCGAGCGGCATCCGGTCGTGCAGGTGGCGTGGGAAGACGTGGAGGCGTACGCCGCCTGGGTTGGGAAGGAGCTTCCGACCGAGGCCGAGTGGGAATTCGCAGCCCGAGGCGGCCTCGACAGCGCGGTGTTCGCATGGGGCAACCACGACGTCATCTCCAATGGCCGCGCACTGGCCAACACGTGGCAAGGCGAGTTTCCCTGGCAGAACCTGAAGCTGGATGGCTTCGAGGGGACGTCGCCGGTGGGCAGCTTCCCACCCAACGGGTATGGCCTGTTCGACATCACCGGCAACGTGTGGGAGTGGACGGTCGATTACTTCACCGCGGCGCACGCAGCCACGGCGCATGCCTGCTGTGTTCCGGAGAATCCTCGCGCGACCTCCATCCAGGGTAGCCGCGCGCCCGGCCAGTCGGACGGACAGTTCCCACGCAAGGTGATCAAGGGGGGCTCGCACCTATGCGCCCCCAACTACTGCCTGCGCTACCGCCCGGCGGCGCGCCAATCCCAAACGATCGACTCCGCAATGGGGCACCTCGGCTTCCGCTGCATCTGTCGAACCGAACCACCGACGCACACGTCAGTGTCCGACTTCCTGCAATCCCTATAACCCATCCGCGGTTTGACGGGAAGGCTGTTGGGACCCTTCCACGAGGTGCGAACCGTAACGCGACGCTGGACGCGTGCGTTAGTCCGCGTGCAGCTCGATTGGCTCGCCGGGCTCTGTGGCCCTAACGACCCGCCAGCTATCCCACGTGATCTTGAGGATCACCGCGGTGATGGCGATGCCGATCAGCGGGTCGGCGGGATCGAGGCCGAGCCAGACCAGGGACGCGCTGAGAACGACGCTGAGCGAAACGAACCCGTCCACTCGGGCGTGGTTTCCGTCGGCGATCAACGCCGGGCTATTCAACCTGCGCCCGCCTCGAAGCCTGACCTGCGCAGCGACCTCGTTGCCGATGAAGCCGACCACACCCGCCGCCGCGAGCACCCCGAGGTGGCTGAGCGTTTGTGGATGAAGGAGACGCTCGACCGAAGCGATGAAGGCGACGCAGGCCGACACGAAGATCGCGCCAACCACGAACAGCCCAGCGATCTTCTCACCGCGAAAGCTGCGAAGGTAGAAGGCGATTCCGAGCGGAATCGCCGTAAGCGCATCGCCGAAGTTGTGCACCAGGTCGGCGAGTAGCGCGACCGAACCAGAAAGCACGAAGATCGCGAGTTGGATCACGGTCGCCAGGCCGAGCACACCCAGGCTGATCGCGACGGTCGTTACACCTTCACGCGACCGGACAATCGACCGATCGACGAGACCATGGGAATGACCATGCTCGCCGTTATCCGTATGGCCGTGCGAGTGGTTATCGTGCGAGTGGCCGTGTCCATGCTCGTCGTAGGCATGTCCGTACTCATCGTGCGGATGTGGGTGATCGCTTGCCGCCGCATCGACCACAGCGGCATGGTGCCTGTGTTCGTGGGCCTCGGGCTGATCGTGATCTACGCCGGCCAGGTGCTGGTGCTCGTGCTCGTGCTCGATCGATCCGTGGCGGTGCTTGTGGGTGTGCGTGAGCATTTCGGGCATTGATGGAACGGTAGCGGCGCTCTCTCAGCCCGGCTCGGAGGATCGTGGCAGATCCACTGCTACGGTCACATGGTCAGCAGCATATGAAACCGCAGGAGTCTTCGCCCCGCCAAGGCTTCGCGGCCTTCGCGCACGGCCACCGCAGCAATGATCTAGCCCGGCAAGTGGATCGGCCCACCACCAGTCGAATAGGGCGTTTGCGCCCAGGCCGACGAGCAGCGCTATCTGAGAGGTAGGCGCAGATCATGTTCTGTTGTATCCTTCGCTTTCCGTCGCTCGGGAACCGAGTTGGCGGCCGACCTTTTGCTTGGCTCGCGCGCGTCATAAATGGCATCGTCGGAGCAGTGAACGAGCGCCAGTCCGATTCCGACCCAGCTCGCGTCTGGGTGGGAGCCGGTGAACGCCCGAAGCGACTCGATGACGATGTATCCAGCGAGCAAGAAAGAACGACCGAAGCGATAGATCCGCTGCGCCCGCCGCTACGGCCGCTGACGATTCTGCCGCGACCGCCGCTGAAGAGCCAGACTGATCACGCCTCCAAATGCCAGCACCTCGATCAGGCTTATCGAATCCCGAACGCGACCAGAGCTACGGAACTGGCCGCCACTCCGGCTCCTACAGCGATCGCAAACTCGATTACGATGCCACGCGTTGCCGCCCCAGGCCAGCAGCCTGGCTCGGCGCTTGCGAAGGGCTGCCCTCGTGGACGGATCGTGGGTGGGAGGTCGGCGCAGTTCAACCGGGATGGTCATGCTCGAAGGATAGACACGCGAGCCTGAATTTCCATCGAAACGCGCGCGTGCGCGCTGCCCGCGCGTGCGCGCGCGAGTAGCGCGGTGCGCCTGCCGGCCGCCTCAGCGTAGGCTCAACGACGTGCTTCGATCTCGCCGCGCTGATACTTCCGCTCGCCCTGGACGCCTTCGCTGTGTCTACCGCGATCGGTGTAGCTGGGATTGACAAACGTCAACGGCTGCGGCTGTCCCTGGTGTTCGCGGCCTTCGAGGGGCTAATGCCGCTGGTTGGGTTCCTGATCGGAGCGCGCCTGGGCAATGCCATCGGCAGCGAGGCCGACTACATCGCTGGCATCCTGCTCATGCTCTTGGGCCTGTACATGCTGGTCAAGAAGGACGAAGACGACGAGCTGCAGGCGGTGTCGCAGATGGCGCGAACACACGGCCTTGCGCTCATCGGCCTGGGCATTAGCATCAGCCTCGATGAGCTGGCGATCGGCTTCTCCGTGGGGCTGCTAGGCATCTCCATCGGAGCGGCCGTTGTGCTAATCGCTCTCCAGGTGTTCATCGCCACACAGCTCGGCGTCAGGCTAGGCGCTCGGGTAGGCGAGGAAATCCGCGAGGGAGCCGAGCGGCTAGCCGGCGTCGCCCTCCTCGTGCTGGGCGTGTTCATCATCGGCGCTCGCGTGGTCGGCTAGCGCATCGGGGTTACCAGCTCGTCGTCTCCCGGCGCGCGCGAGGCCCGCTACGCGAAACGCTTGCAGCGAGGTTGCCACAATCCTGGGGCACCGGCCTCACTAAGATACTGAGAGTGTGGCAACCCACGCACACGATCACGATCACAGCGGACACACGGGCCACGCACACGGAGTCTCGCGAGACGCCGATAAACGTCCCCTGACGATTGCCTTCATCCTGATCACGGGATTAATGATCGGCGAGGCAATCGTCGGTCTGATCGCCCACTCGCTGGCACTGCTGGCCGATTCCGCACACATGCTGACGGACGCCGCGGCGCTGGGGCTGGGCTTGCTGGCGATCACGCTTGCCGCCCGACCGGCCAAGGGAGCGGCCACCTTTGGGCTTAAGCGGGCCGAGATCCTGGAGCGCGCAGTTCAACGGCGCCACTCTGCTGGTGCTGGCATTACTGATCATCTTCGAGGCGATCACGCGACTAATCTCACCGCCGCAGGTGCGCGGCCATCTGGTGCTGTACGTGGCGCTCGCGGGGATCGTCGTCAACCTGGCTGCGACCTGGACGCTGGCTAAGGCCAACCGGCAGAGCCTCAACGTGGAAGGCAGCTTCCAACATATTCTGACCGACCTGTTCGCGTTCATCGCAACGGCGATCGCCGCGATCATCATCATTACTACCGGATTCGTGCGGGCATACGTGATCGCATCGCTGATCGTCGCCGGGTTGATGCTCCGCGCCGCGTACGGGCTACTTCGCGACTCCGGGCGGGTGTTCCTGGAAATGGCGCCCAAGGGCCTCGACCCCACCGAGATCGGTCAGGCGCTGGTGTTCTGACCCCGGCGTCGAGAACGTCCACGATCTCCACGTCTGGGAGATCACTTCCGGTATGCCGTCCCTGTCTGCCCATGTCGTCGTGCATGGCGGCACCGATTGCCACGCCACCCGGCGAGCCCTGTCTGAACTACTGGCGGAACGGTTCGGAATCGAACACACCACCCTGCAGGTCGACCACAGCTCAACTGACCGGCTCTACCAGGTGACCCCAACACAACCCGCCCAGAAGTAGGCCGAGCGGCGTTTGGACGGCGTCGGCGATCATGACCGTGGAAGACGCTCCGCAGCTCACCGCCGCCGACCATGCTCGACTCCTGGGTCGAGGATTCCACCTGGAGTATGCGACTCTCAGCTGGAACGTCGTTGGTGTCGTCGTCCTCGGCCTGACCGCGATCATCGCCCGATCAGTCGCCCTGGCCGGGTTCGGGATCGATAGCCTGGTCGAAATCGGGGCCTCCGCAGTCGTGATCTGGGAACTCTCCGACACCCACGGCCGCCGTAGAGCGGCGGCGCTTCGCCTGATCGCGATCGCCTTCATCCTGCTGGCCATCTACCTGACGATCCAGGCGACGTGGGTCTTGATTGTCGGCCACCGAGCTGGGGGCAGCCCAGCCGGCATCGCCTGGACAGCGGTCACAGCCGCAGTCATGTTCACACTCGCCGCCGGCAAAGCCCGCACCGGCCGCGCCCTCGGCAACCGCGTCCTATGCACCGAAGGCCGGGTCACCCTCATCGACGGCATCCTTGCCACCGCGGTCCTCCTCGGGCTGCTTCTCAACACGATTGCCGGCTGGTGGTGGGCCGGCCCGTTGGCGGGCTACGTGCTGGTCTACTACGCCACAAGGGAGGCTCGGGCTATCCTCGCCGGCGACTGACGACGCGAGTGCCCCGCCATGGCCTGGCACCGCGCTGACCGGGTCATGCTCCGCGCCGTGCTCAGGGATGTTACATTCCAACCGATGTTAGAATGTTCTCGTGGTGGATGGAGAACTGCTTCACCTAAGCGCCGAGGATGGTACCCGTCTGCGAGCGGCTCGACTCGCCCACGAAGAGGCTGAGCGCCTCGCCGGCGGCTATCGAGCGCTGGGCGAGCCGACCAGGCTCGGTTTAGCCATGGCGCTGACCTGTGGCCAGGAGCTTTGCGTGTGTGACCTCTCTTGGATCGCGGAGCGGCCGCAGAACCTTGTGTCGCACCACATGAAGATCTTGAAAGCGGAGGGCCTCGCCAGTTCGCGCCGGGACGGCAAGATGACCATGTACTCGCTGACCGACAAGGGCCGCACGTTGTTGGGCGCGCTCCAAGTAGCCGACCGGTGAGCTACGTCCTCTCTCAGATCGGCGTCGCCTTGAAGGATGCCTTCCTCATGGCGTGGGAAGTCTGGTGGGCGCTTGTCCTCGGATTCGCGATCTCCGCCATCGTTCAAGCTTGGGTGCCTCGCGAACGGATCGAATCATCGCTCTCAGGCAACGGACCCAAGCCGCTAGCCTGGGCAACCGGCCTCGGCGCGGCCTCATCGTCATGCTCCTACGCGGCGGTCGCGATCGCCAAGTCGTTGTTTCAGAAGGGCGCCTCGGCCACCTCGGCCTTCGCCTTCCAGTTCGCCTCCACCAACCTCGTCTGGGAGCTTGGCCTAGTCCTGTGGGTCCTGATCGGCTGGCAGTTCACGCTCGCCGAGTACATCGGCGGACTGATCATGATCGCGCTTTTGGCACTCGGCTTGCGTCTTCTCATCTCACCCCGACTCGAGGAAGCGGCTCGCCGCCACGCCCAGGAGGCCGACACTGGCCACCAACACCAGAGCGCCGGCGAGCAAGTGCCGTTACGCGAGCGTCTCACGAGCGCCTCAGCCTGGTCGGACGTCGCGCACAACTTTCGCGGTGACTGGCAGATGCTGTGGAAAGAGATCACCGCCGGCTTCCTGCTGGCCGGCTTCGTCGGCCTCCTCGGAAACAGCTTCTTCAATACGCTCTTCCTCTCCAGCGCGCCGGCCCCGATCCGGGCGGTCGAGAACGTGATCGTGGGCCCGCTGATCGCCATCTTCAGCTTCGTCTGCTCGGTCGGGAACGTGCCTCTGGCGGCTGTCCTGTGGTCGGGCGGGATCAGCTTCGGCGGCGTGATGGCGTTCATCTTCGCCGACCTGATCGTGCTTCCGATAATCCTCATCTACCGAAAGTACTACGGCTGGGCCTTCACCATGCGCATCACCATTCTCATGTTCGTGACGATGGCGCTGGCCGCCCTGGCGGTTGACGCCGGCTTTAGCGCGCTGGGCCTCGTCCCGAGCGCGCGGCCAACTCGAGCGGACATCTTTAGCTCCATCCAGATCGACTACAAACTGGTGTTGAACCTGCTCGGACTTCTCATCTTCGCGACCCTGTTTGGAATGACGATGCGCCGGGGCGCGAGCGACCCGGTGTGTGGGATGAAGGTCGATCGGGCCAAGGCCATCACGCTCGGCCATTCCGGGCGCACCTACTACTTCTGCTCTGAGCAGTGTCTGCACCGCTTCCAGGCTGACCCGGACCGCTACACCAGCGGCGCCGGTGCAGGCCCCGAGCCGCACACGGCCCACGTCCACTGATCCTTGTCCCCTACTCGATAACCTTGGAGCGTCACGTGTCGATCACCGCCAATTGCCCTCGTTGCGACGTGACCATCACCGCCCCCGATGAAGACGACCTCGTCCGGCAGGTGCAAGAGCACACCCGAACCAAACACGGCCTGACCCACACCCTGCCGGCCAAACACGTGCTGGCGATGCTGCGAAAGCAAGAGTTGGCGACACCGCCGAGCGAGCCGGACCGCTAAACCGCGCGGCGGCTAGGGGGGTCGCGCTCCTGCACGGTCGCCCTAGCACCACGGGCCGCGCGCTTCGCAGCCAGTCGCTAGACGCTAGCCGGCGCGCCCGCCTTGAGAGCGTCGCGAAGCCGCTGGTATTCCTCGACGTCGATCTCGCCCCGCGCCAGGCGCTCGTCGAGGATTTCCCGCGCGCTTTTCGGTGTCGCAGCAGGCGGGGCGAGCGGCCGTTGGGTGTCTAGGCGCCCGCCACCACCCCACTGGGCGACCGCCCAAACGACTAAACCCAAGAGCGCGACCCACAGGATCGTCCAGAACACCATCATCGACCAACCCCAACCAGTCATGTGATCCCAGTACATGACCGGAAGCATGCCGCCATGCGCGACCCGACGCATCCGGGGCGTCCCCTATATCGACTACGCACTACTCCGCACCTCTCGAGCGCTTCCGCGGTAAGAACATCGCCCCAGCACCGCAGTCGATCTCAGCCGACACGGCCACCCTCCGAGCCGTGCAAGCCCGCAAGCTGAAACGCGGCCCAATGCCGGTTGTGGGGCACGCGCTTGCCGTTGCGCACCAAGGAGCAGTAGCCAGGAGAAAGCCCAGTCGCTGCGGCGAGCCGTGACGAGCTGACCGACTGGATCTGCGGCAAGACGAGCCGCCTAAAGGTTGAAGGCGACGAGCCAAAGCCGGACGTTGGCTCGGCCGCCCTTCGCAGCCTCCACTGCTCGCGTTGTGACGCAGCGATGCGCTTGCGCACCTCGGGCTGCGAACTCGGGTGGCCGACCACCTGCCGCGCCGCAGCTTCAACTCGGGCAGCTCGAGCAAGTCGTTGGTCATTCGCTCGGCGGTGGCAGCTATCGCACCGGCGTTCCCAGCTCCGGCGGATCCTTCGCGAACGGGATCCCGAACGATTTGCAGCCGGACGCGAGGCTATGCCCCTCGCCGGTGAGGGCATAGAGCAGCTGGCGGAGATCCAGGAACAGGCCGGGTGTGTGGTCGGTGTCGCTCTTGCGTGGGTGGGTGAAACGGGTACGCGACCGCTTGGAATCGAGCGCCTGGGTGATCGTGCGAGGGCGGTGCTGGCTCTCACGGACCGTACCTTCGTGATCGACGTACTGATGGTGGATCAGGCTGAACCCGCGCTCGTAGCCCGGGCTTCGTGATTTCGTCCAATCCACCGCGACGCGCGATTCGTCGAACGGTTGGTTGAGGCAGACGATCAGACCGTTGTTTCGGTAGGCGACCTGGTATCGGAGCTCGCAGAACTGGCGCCGATCCAATAACCGCAGATAAACCGCCGCATCCGGATCATCCAGATTCACCCGAGGGTCACGCCGATGCTTCTGGACGTACCGGTGCACGCGCCGGTAGGCCAGCGGGTCGGCCTTCCGGAGATCGTCCGGCACGAACAGGCCCTCCTCCAGCGGGATAACGGTGGGGCCAGTCTTCGCCCAGTCGATCCGGCAGAGCAGGTAGCTGCCGACCAGAAGCTCCTGGAAACGGTCGGTCGTCGTCTCGGTGTCGTAGACCAGCGCCAGACGGTACTGCTCCTGCCAGGGCGGCGTCGTCGGCAGCTCGCGCATGGTCGGCTCCCAGTCGCCCGGCGCCGCGAAACAGCGCACACTCATGGGGATGTAGTCAGCGGTCATGGTTCTCCTCAGGGTCGAAATGGTGTGCGGCGGCGTGGGCAAGGGCCACGACCTCCGCAGCGTGTTCGGCCCGATCCAGGCCCCCGGCGTCGACGGCTGGTAGTAGGGAGTGCCAGCCGGCCAGCGGACGCGGCGAGAGCGCCTGACAGACCGGGCTCGACGCCACCAGGAGACGACCGACCTTCCGGGCCTGGCGCTGGAGGGCTGCTGCGGAGTCGGGGTGGTCGAGCACCACCAACGCGGCGGCGATCGTCTCTGAGACGCCCCTGGTAACCGCCCACGCCCGTACAACGGGAGACAGGGTCGGCTGTCGGAGGTCGATACCGCCGGCCGCCAAGCGGCCGTGCAGATACCGGTGACAGCGCGGACACGTCCACGCCACCAGCCGCATCGCATACGCCCTGCCGGCCAAGTGGTGCAGCTGCAGCCGCCCGACGGCGCCGCAGACGATGCAAAGACGTGGCGTCATGTCGGCTCGTAGATCTGGTCGAAGTCCAGGTCACCGACCTCGTAGCGGCGCACGATCAGGTCGGGGTCGGTCAGCAGCACACCACCGGCGGCGCGCCGCCCCACGAACGGGCGCAGGTAGCTGCGCCGGCCCGTAGCGAGGTAGTTGCGGATAGCCGCGTCGTGGCGCCCCACGAGCCTCGCCTCTCGACTCCCGGAAACGTCCATGTAGCCGGCCCCATCGGCATGGGTCACCCACATCCGGCGGTACAGGGAGTCGCTCTTGGTCGGGCGGTAGCGGCCGGAGGCAGTCTTCCGTACGCCCTGTCGGCCCACGTGGTGCAAGACCGTGCCCGGCGTGGTGCCCGCCACCTTCGCAGCCTTGCTGAGCGAATAGCCCCGCTCACGCATCAGTCCGAGCGCCTCCAGCACGCGCTCGTGCGCAGCCCGCTCCGCCGAACGCCGGGACAGCAGATCGGCCCGTCCCTTCGCTGGTCGGCCGACCCGGCGTCGCTGCTCGTGACTCTGGAAGCCCTCGGATTGTGCGAGCGCGTCCTTGTACGCGGACCATGACGTGAACGTCCGGCCGGCGAACCGGCCACGCGTAGGCGTGTACGGGCGGTCTTTCGAGATCCTTCCGGTCGGCATGGGGACGCGGCCTCAAGTGGTGGGCCGGGCATGAAGGCCCGGCCCACCACCTCGACTAGGAGGACTCCTCCTGCGGCTGTACCGCCCGCTCGAGAGCGACGCGATAGGAGCGGTACGGCGTCCCTTCCGCGTTGGCGCGCATACCCAACCAGCGCACCGCCAGCCGATCACCCTCAGCGGCGCCTCCAAGCTCACACTGGAGCACGGCACCAAGCAGCCACAGCGACCACTCGGTACCGTCCGCCGCGCGGACAACGAGCACGGTCTCGACTGTGTCACGCCGGGTCGTTGCCTCTCGGCGCGCGACGACCTCGCCGCTGAGAGGGTTGGGGTGGCTGTCGTTCGTCTCCGGCAGCCACGCCTCGGGATAGTCGATGTTCACACGCTCCTCGAGCGCGTCGAAGCTAGTGTCCATGAGGACTCCTTAGGTCGGGCGGTGGGGAGCCGGCCGCGAAGCTGCTCGCCACCGCCGCTCTCTTTCCAGATCCGGCGCCTACGGGGCGGTCCCCGAGCTCGGACGCGGGCGACTACCGGCCACGCCGGTATGCTCCAGGAAGCGTTTGCAGTACTTAGAGGGCCGTGTTCCGTTCGCAGCGGGAGCGGCCCTCGCCTATTGCTCACGGCGGCTCCACCCCCTCGCTTCCGGCCCGCCGGAGCTGGTCCAGCGTGTCGCCCAGGGCGACAGCGACGAACTCGGGCAGGGATGTCAGGAACAGCTCGCGGACGAGCTCAAGCGGATCGACGGAAAGCTCCTGGGCGCCCGCAAGGATCGATTCGGCCAGTGCAGCTGGGAAGCTCCCGGCACGGAAGGGCGGGACGCCGCGTCGATCTCGCCAGAGCTCGCTCACGCGGCCGCGTCCCTCGTCTTCGACCGGCGGGGTTGATCAACAGCGGCCGCGGTTCCCGAGAGCGTTTCTGAGATCGACTCCGCCACGAACTGCGGCAGGTACCGAACCAACAGTGCCTCAGCGATTCGGCTCGGTGTGGTCGATCGCCGCCGTGCCTCAGCCTCGATCGCCGAGCGGACACCGACTGGCAGCGCCCAAGTGCATGTCGTCTTAGCCATCTGGCCGGCCAAGTTAGGAGCCGTTCCGGCGAAACTTGACGGCTCAGACGGGGGGTTCTACGTTCATTCCGTGCCCAACGAAAGCCATGCAGACCACCGCCGAGCCGATGCTCTCCGCCGACGCCCAGGGCTTGAAGGAACGACCGCAGCCCAAGTGCGGCGCGCTCGCGAGGCCGGGCTGGTCGTCGCCAGCAAGGGCGACAAGAGCGTCGACCCCTACGAGCTGGCGCTGCGAGCCATCCGCGCTCACCGCAGCATCGGTTCGGCAGCGCTCGACCTGGCCGAGCGTGGCACGCCGATCCATCCTAAGGCGATCGCCACCCACCTCGACGCAGCCAGGGCCGAGATCGATCGGCACGCTTCCCCAACGATGGGGTCGCTTGAGAAGGCTGAGCATGTCGTATCCGAGCTGGAGCGACGGCTGGGTCGTTCCAAGATCGGCCGAGCATGGCGGCGCCGGGCCCGGGCACATAAGAAAGCCCTGGAGAAGGTAGGGCAGCCCGCCGAGGCAGACGACTCCTACGTCCAGGGCGGATTGACTACCGCGATCTACCTTCTGTTGCGTGGCGAGCCTGTGGCCGAAAGTGGGCTCGAGGAGTTCTTCATCTTGGCGGGCTGGCGATCGACCGAAACCCACCCAGTCGCGACGGCAGAGGAGCTCGCCAAGCCGCTTCGAGCACTTCGCCTCACGACCATCTGTAGGCGGTTAAGAACGGCCAGCCCGGCCGACCTCGCATCCGCGCGAGAGGACGCCGGGCTATTCCGCGAGTGGCTGGTCAACTACGTCGCCTGCGCGCGCCTGCTCTATGGCACGACGGAGCCGGTCTCCGCCTACGCCGCTGCCCTGCCCATCATCGAGAACACACCGCTCGGCGTGCTCACTGCCGTCGTGCTCGCCATGCGACCCGTCTTTGGAACGCGGCTCCTCGACGAGACTTTCGCCCGGCTACGCCGAGAACTCGCGACCATGCACGCGGGGCTCGCCCTCGCGGATGCGCTCGAGCCGGAGTTCCATGTCTATTTGCGCGACGAGGCATCCTTAACCCAACTCGAACCGGCTGAACAGCTACGCGTTAGGCGCGCGATCGCCGCCGCAGGGTTCAGCCTGCCCACCCAAATGCAGGAGCAGCTGATCCAAAGCGCCCTCGCTGCATAGACAGCGCCCTCGGGCCGGCTGGCACCAGCCCGAGGGCTACACGACCGAATTGGAGGTTCGATCGTGCCCAAGCAAGCTAGAACCACCCGCAGACGGCGCGGCCACGCGCTCATCGTCGCCGGTTACGGAGTCCGCATTCACGTCCGCCACGGCCAACTCGTTGTCACCGACGGCATCGGAGAGTCGCGAGCGGAACGGCTGTATCCCCGGGTCGGGCAGACCATCAGCCGCGTTGTCGTTGTCGCGCAGGACGGCAGTATCAGCTTCGCGGCAATCCGGTGGCTCGCCCATCTCGGGATTCCGTACCTCCACGTCGACCGGGACGGGCGGCTGATCGCCGGCACGACGAGCGCAGGGTTGGACGACGCCCGGCTGCGCCGCGCACAAGCGCTCGCCGCCACATCCCCGACGGGAGCTTGAGATCTCGCGCACGTTGATCGCCGAGAAGATCCGCGGCCAACAGTCCAACCTGCCGGGACTCGGAGTAGACCCCCGGCAGCTCGACCAGGCGCTCGAGCTCGCCCTGGGCTGCAACCACGCTGGACGATGTCCGGGCGGCAGAGAGCACCGCGGCCCTCGCCTACTGGAGTGCATGGTCGGGGCTCCGGGTGCGTTTCGACGGTCGAGACGAGCCGCGCGTCCCGGCGCACTGGCGTCGATTCGACCGGCGAGGCTCGGAGATCACCGGGAACCCTCGCCTCGCGACGGACCCGACCAACGCGATCCTGAACTACCTCTACGCGCTGCTTGAGACCGAGACGACTGTCGCCTGCCGCGCCCTCGGACTCGATCCCGGCATGGGGATCCTCCACGCGGACGCGCCGGCCCGGGCGTCGCTCGCGTTGGATGTGATGGAGGCCGGCCGGCCCGCGGTCGACCGATACGTGGTCGATGTCCTCCAGGATCGGATCTTCTCGGTCCGCGATTTCATGGAGACGTCGCAGGGTGTCTGCCGGGTGATGCCGCCGCTCCGCGACGTCCTGGCCGGAACAGGCACGACCTGGGCGGCACACGTCGCTCCGCACGTGGAGGACGTCGCACGAAGACTCGCCCGCGCCGCGCGGCATCCCTGCGCCACCGACACTCCTCACCGGGCCACCGGCGCCGTGCCGCGCGACCCACATCCGCGAGGACACGCCCGCCAGTCCCGCCCAAGCCGCTGGCAGCGGCGCGGGCTCACCGCCAGGCTGATCAGGTACGCCCGGCTTCGACACCCTGGCCACGATGCAGCTGCTCGAGGCCGCTCTCGGTGAGTACCACCGCCGAGGGGTGTGGCTGCCGCCGGACAGGGCGTTCTATCGCTGCCAGTCTCGGCAAGGCCAGGCGCTCAAGCAGATGGGCATCCGCCCGATCCTCGAGCGCCAACCAGACTTCCCACGCGACCTCTTGGGCGCGGCCATCGTCGGCTTCTACGGCGGCCGGGCTGAATGTCGGATCCGCTGCACCGCCGTGCCCGATCGTGCTCGTCGACTACCTCTCCAACTACGCCACCGTCTGCTGCCTGATCGGCGCCTGGCGACTACTTCACCCACCAGCGCATCGACACCACCGAAGTCGACCCAGCCGAGATCGAAGCGGTGGCTCGAGCGGCCTCACGCTTGATCAGCTTTACGGCCCGGCCACGTGGCGTGATCTCAACGTGCTGTGCTGGGTCGCGCCCGGACGATGAGAACATCCTGCCCGTCCGTGGCCGCTACGACGCCCACCGGCCAGTCCGACAGCATCGCCGTCACCCCCGTCACGCTCAGCGAACCCGTGCCCTGGATGCGGGCCGACCTCGCCGCCGCCAAGCTCCTCCACCCTGCCCGCAAGACGGCGAGGATCGTGCGCGCCGTCGCGGTACCAGCCTGCCGGGGAGCGCTGTCGAGGGCCTGCGGCGACTCCGAATCCCTGGGCCGGCCTGGTCGATCCAGGACAGCACGACTACTTCCAGCGCCTGGTCGAGCTCCGCGCCCATGCCAAGACCAACCCCGACCTCGACAAGCAGACACGGCGCTGGGTACGGCAGAGCCTCAAGACGACCGTCAACGCCACCGCCTACGGCATCAACGCCGAGATGAACCCCCACCACCACACCAAGCCCGTCCGAGTCGACGTCGACGGCCTCGAGCACTTCACCACCAAGACCGCTGCGCCCGAATACCCCGGCGAGTACTGCTTCCCACCGCTCGCAGCGATGATCACCGCTGGCGCCCGCCTCCTGCTCGCCATGCTCGAAGCCGAGGTCACCAAGCGCCACTGCAGCTACGCGTTCTGCGACACCGACAGCATGGCCATGGTCGCCACCCCAACCGGCGGCCTCATCCCCTGCCAGGGCGGCCCAGGAAGCGAGACAGCCACGGCCAGGCATGCGTCCGCGCACTCAGCTACCAGCAAGTCCACGAGATCGTGGCTGGCTTCGAGCGGCTGAACCCCTACGACCGCAAGGTGATTCCCGGCAGCATCCTCGAGATCGACGACGTCAGCCTCGACGCCGACCACCAGATCCGGGAGCTCTGGGCATGGTCGATCGCCGCCAAGAGATACGCGACCTTCACACTCGAGAACGGTCGGCCAGTACTCGCCGAAAAATACAGCGAACACGGGCTCGGACACCTGTCTGATCCCCGAGACCCGCGACCAGGCGGCTACGAGCTGCCGCTGGCGGCTGAGGTCTGGCAGTACATCCTCGACGCCGAGCTCGGCGACGAGCAGGGACCAGCCGGCCTGGTTCGTCCGTCCAGCGATCACCCAGCGCACCATCTCCACACCGCGACTCCACCGACTCCTCAGCGGCGGCCGCAGCTCCGACAGCCTCCATCGCCCCTACAGCTTCTGCAACCACGCCATCCTCCACCCCGACGAACCAGCCGGCCAGGCCGCAACCGGTTCGACCTCGTCGCCCCCTACGGACGTGACCCTCTGCGCTGGACAGCGATGGAATGGGCCGAAGCCCAGACCGGTGAGAGCTACCCAATCACCACCAGCCCAGCCGCCGGCATGGAATGCCGCATCCGCGTCGAAGAGCATCGGCGACGTCGTCACCCTCTACCGGCGAAAACGCGAAGCAAAGAGCCTCGGCACCGACGGCCAGCCCTGCACCCGCGAGACCAGGGGCCTCCTGCACCGTCGCCCGGTCCGTGATCTCACCATCCGCCACATCGGAAAAGAGGCCAACGAGCTAGAAGACCTCACCGCCGGGCTGCGCAGCGGCGAGGAGGTCACCAGTACATACGATCACCGTCACCGCGGCGTCTACCCGCAACTCGTCCTGCATGCCCTCCGCTCTTTCCCAAAGCCGCTGGTCGCCGATGCATGCGGGCTGCCGATGCGCACGATCAAAGGGCTTCGCGGCGGACGCTCCCCCAGAGCCGCCACCCTACACAGCCTCGTTACCGGTCTCGCCCAACTCTGTCGCGGCGCTCTCGAAGATGCGCAGCTGGAACGCGTCGGCGCCCGGGCCGCTCTCGCCATGTGGCGCGACCGCCCGGCGGAGGAACCAAAGTGCCCAAGTTGTGGCGCAACCCCACCTCCTGGCCGCACCTACTGCAAGGCAGCGTGCAGGCAAGCCGCGTACCGGCAGCGGCAGGGAAGCGCGGGAGGCGCCGCGCGGCCCTGGCCGCTGAGCGCGAGTCAAACGTCCACGCGACTGTCATCACGGCTCCTGTCACGCTGATTCCGTGCTTCCGCCGATTTGACATGGGAATAGATAACCGTTATATTGATGGCCAACGGTTATCTGGAGGCGTTTGTGTCGGCAGTGGTCGAGTCAATTTCATCGGGGATGGTCACGAGGCTTTCAGCTTCGTGTGGTACAGGAGGTGCTGCTTGCTTTGCTCGCGTCGGAGCCGTCACATGGCTACCAGTTGCGAGCGCGGTTGCAGCTCGCGCTCGGCCCGCTCGCCGAGTCTTTGAACGCGGGGCACGTTTACGTGACTCTGGGCCGCCTCGAGAAGTCGGGCCTGCTGAGGTCGGAGCGGGTTGAGCAGTCGGAGCGACCCGACCGGCGAGCCTATGTGCTCACCGAGCTGGGGCAGGCCCGGGTGGCAGAGTGGCTGGCTGACACGAGCTGGCCAAAGCCGGCACCGGCCGACTTTCATCTGAAGCTGGTGGCGGCCGCTGCGGCCGGCCTTGCCGATCCGGTTCGGCTGGTCGATGCGCAGCGGCATGCTGTGTTGGAGTCGTTGGCGGCGGCACAGCGGGCTGCATTGGCCGAGGCTGACGGCTCGATTGCCGGGCTGCTGCTCGAGGGGGTCGTCTTGAGGTTGCAGGCCGATCTGCGCTGGCTCGAAGCCTGCGCGCGGTTCTGGATTGAGAGGAGCGACGATGATCGAACGGGTTGACTCTGTTCTGAGTGCGCGTGGATTGGTCAAGGAGTACGGCGCCGACGCTGCGCTCGTTCAAGCCGTGAAGGGCATCGATCTCGGCGTCGTCCCCGGCGAGACGGTGGCGGTGATGGGGCCCAGCGGGTGTGGCAAGTCGACACTGCTTCATCTTCTTGGCGGCCTGGATCGCCCGTCGGCCGGCGAGATTCGGCTCGTGGGCGCGCGGTTGGATCAGCTCGGCGAACACTCCCTCGCTCGTGTTCGCCGGACGTCAATCGGTTTCGTCTTCCAGGCCTTTCATCTTGTCGAAGAGCTGACCGCGGCCGAGAATGTCGAGCTGCCGGCGTTGCTTGCAGGGCGATCGCCGCGAGCTGCACGAACCCGGGCGCAGGAGCTGCTCGAGCAGGTCGGCCTTCACGATCGTGCGCGGCATCTCCCATCTGCGCTGTCGGGCGGTCAGCGGCAGCGCGTCGCGATCGCCAGGGCGCTTAGCAACGAACCCCGGGTGGTGCTCGCCGACGAGCCAACTGGCAATCTCGATAGCGCCTCCACCTTGGAGGTGTTGCGGCTGCTCGAGCAGCTGCGTGCCGGCGGGCAGACGCTCGTGATCGTCACGCATGACGAACGTGTGGCGGCGACCGCCGATCGGCTGATCTCGATGCGAGACGGCGTCTTCGTCGAGGAGACGCATCTGTCGCACGGCAGCACGGGCCGGCTCAACGAGCTCGTCGGACTGGAGACGTGAGCGGAATGGGCCGCCTATTCCTGATCGCCCGGCTTGCCGCAGCCGATGTGCGCCGACATCCAGTCGAGGCGACACTTCTTGTTATCGCGATCACTGCTGCGACAGCCACGCTCGGCGTCGCTCTCGCCTTACATGATGTGACCAGCAACCCCTATCAACGGACGCGAGCGGCCACGGCCGGCCCCGACGCAGTCGCCGGCCTGTTCGACGCCCCGACCCCGAAGAACACCACTGGCAGCCTCATCACACCCGCACACGAGACACTGTCCTGTACCAACTGCCCACCCGCCAAGGAACGCACGGCGGGATTCGACGCGTTGGCCCATGCCGCCGGCGTTATCGCTCACTCAGGCCCATATCCGGTCGCCTGGGCGACGCTAAGCCGCGGCACTACGACCGCTGGCGTGGCGGTTGAGGGACGCGACCAGACACGCGCACCTGTCGACCAACCACTTGTCACCCAAGGGCACTGGGTCAACGGGAGCGGTCAGGCGGTCGTCGAGGCCGGCTATGCACACGCGCTCGGGATCCACGTTGCAGACAAGATCCGCCTGAACCGCGAGCAGTTCACGGTCGTCGGCGTCGCTGTCACGGCCGCCCTGCCCAACTACCCGGGCGCGCAAAAGGCGCTCGGAGAGAGCCCGTTCCCGGACCCAGGCCTGGTCTGGGTCCCTCGTGCCGCGGCACGCGGCCTCGCCACCAAGGCGCTCCCTCTCTCGTATCTGCTCAACCTGAAGCTGCGCCCCTCGGTCGGCCGGCATAGCCCGAAGGGCGTCCAGGGAGTCGATCTCGGCAGCGGCCGGGTGTGGCATGTGGGCTGCCCCTGCTCGATCGTCAGCTCAGACCAGATCCTCCAGCAAGACGCAAAGCTCATCGCGCCCGAGCGGCAGGCCCTGACAGTCGGCAGCTGGCTCCTCGGACTGCTTGCGGTGGCGAGCATCGTCGTGCTCGTGGGCGGTCGAATGGCCGAACAAGAGCGTCGCGTCGGCCTCCTCAAAGCCGTCGGAGCGACGCCCGCGTTCGTCGCCGCAGTCTTGTTGCTCGAGCACCTCGCCCTTGCCCTCACCGCCGCAGCCGCCGGCCTACTGATCAGCTGGATAGCCGCGCCTCTATTTACAAGCGCCGGGCCCGGCCTCCTCGGTAGCAGCGGCACTCCATCGATCGCCGTATCAAGCGCATTGCTGATCGTCGCAGTCGCCCTCGGGGTCGCGACGCTGGGAACGTTTATCCCAACACTCCGAGCCGCACGGCTGAGCACCGTCCGCGCGCTCGCCGATGCCGCTCACACACCGCGCCGGAGCAGCCGACTCATCGGTCTGTCGACGCGCCTGCCGGTCCCATTCCTGCTCGGACTGCGATTAGCCGCGCGCCGCCCCCGCCGGGCGGTCCTGGCCGCACTCAGCATCGCCGTCACAGTAACGACACTCGTCGCCGTGCTCACGGTGCACTCCCATCAGGAGCTGATGACCATCGCAGGGTTCTCCTCGATCGACAACCCGCGGACGGACAACACCAACCAAGGCCTGCTCCTAATCACCATTCCGCTACTGGTGCTAGCCGCGATCAACGCCCTCTTCATCACCTGGTCGACGGCAATCGACGCCCGACAACCACTCACGATCGCCCGTGCCCTGGGAGCAACCCCCCGACAGATCACCCTCGGGCTCGCCGCCGCACAGACCATCCCAGCGATAGCAGGAACGATCATCGGCATCCCTGCAGGCATCGCACTCGTCGCCGCCCTCAATCACGGTGCCATAGCCTCACCGCCAACGATCTGGCTCGTCGCAGTCTTCCTCGGAACACTCGTTGCCGTCGCCACGCTAAGCAGCATCCCAGCCAGCCTCAGCGCACAACACCCAGTCGCCGAAATCCTCCAGGCAGAAACAGCCTGACCGGCGCCAGCGACCGCCGCCTTGGCCCGGACGATCACGTCGTCCATCGCTGGAAGCTATCTCACGGCTTCCTAGGTCGACCACCGCGGACCGTCTCGCATAGCACAGCCCGCTGTGGACGCAGGACAACCTGACGCACTTCTGGCCATAGGCGGGGATTCACCCTGACGCGCGTAGCTCGAGACACGGAACGACCCCGCGTTACGGTTCGCACCTCTCTCGCAGGGTCCCAACAGCCTTCCCATCCGCGGTTTGACGCCGTCCGATCGGTCTGGCACACTACTTCCCCGAACACATGTTCGGACAAAGGAGCGATTGTGGAGCTATCACCGAGACAGCGCGAGATCCTGGAGTTCGTGAACACGCACGTCGATGAGCAGGGCTACCCACCGACCGTGCGCGAGATCGGCCAGGCAGTGGGACTGACCTCGCCCTCGACGGTACATGCGCACCTGGCTCGGCTGGAGAGCTCGGGGCTGATCCGCCGCGATCCCACCAAGCCGCGCGCGCTGGAAGTGATCGAGGGCGGACGCTCGCGCGAGCGCGCTCCCGTTGCACCCGCCGCCGCTCCCCACACCAATGTGCTGCCGCTGCTGGGCGACGTCGCCGCCGGCACCGGCCTGGTGGCCGACGAGGCCGTCGAGGACATGGTGGCCGTGCCCGACCAACTCTGCGCCGACGCCGACTTCCTGCTCACGGTCAAGGGCGACAGCATGATCAACGCCGGCATCCTCGACGGCGACTTCGTGGTCGTGCGCAAGCAGGAGGACGCCCGCAACGGCGAGATCGTGGTGGCCCTGATGGGCGACGAGGACGCGACCGTCAAGCGCTTCTTCCGCGAGTCCGGCCGCGTGCGCCTGCAGCCTGAAAACGACGACATGGAGCCGATGTATCCGGACCAGGTGAAGATCCTGGGGACGGTGCGGGCGGTGCTGCGAAGGCTATGACCGCGGCGCTGACACTCGACGAGGCGTTCGGCCCGACGCTGGAGCAGGTCGTGCTGGCGGCGCTGGCGGGTGCGGCTCGTCCCGCACGTTCGGCGATCTGCCCGGTCTGCGGTGGCACCATGCGTCGGCTGGTCGATGCCTCGTCCGCGGTGCCGGTGCCAAACGCGCTGGTCTGCGGTGAATGCGGCAGCTCGCTCGAAGACGCGGAGCCCGCCCCCGGGCAGCTGCGCCTGGTGTCCGAAGCGGCGTAACGACGCCCCCTGCCACAATGCCGTCGTGCATACGCGGCGAGACTTCCTGGCCTCGGCGGCTGCGCTGCTGGCCGGAGCTGGGTGCGTCGGGCGCGGCGGCTCCAGCGCCGAGACCTTCCCGGCAGATATCTTCCAGGGTTCCGACCAGACCCCCGAGAAGACCATGACCCTGGTCGGACGGCGTTCAGAGCTGCCGACGCAGGCGCTTTCCGACTTCCAGATCCGCACCGGTGTCACCGTCACCACCGAGTCGGCGGGCGGCGACGACACGCTGCTGCTGCGGCTGGCGGCGGGTGGATACGGCGAGTTCGACGTGGTCATCGTCAGCGGTGACACGCTCGCCTACCTGGTCGAGTCGGGACAGGTGGAGCCGCTCGCCCGCAAGCTGATCCCGAACCTGTCGGCGCTGCGCACGCCCTTCGACGACTCGCCGGACGACAACGGGCTGCGCCACGACGTGCCCGCGTCCTACGACATCGTCGGGGTGGCCGTCAGCCCCGTCGCGCTGATCGAGTCGGAGAGCTGGACTGCGCTGTTTTCGCTGGCCGAGCGCCATCCCGCCCGCGTGGTCGTCCCCGACGACGCCGACGACGTGATCGGCGCCGTCCTGGTCTCGCTCGGCCATGCCTGGGACAGCGATTCCAACAGCGATCTGGACGACGCCGCCGCCAGGCTGGGCGAGCTGTTCCCGGCACTGCGCGTGCTCGGCCGCCGTCCCGGCGGAAGGCGGCCGGTCTCGCCCAGCACGCCGCTCGCCCTGCTCACCCGTGCCCACAACTTCCAGCGCGCGTCGAGCGACCTGCGCTTCTTCGTTCCCAGCGAGGGCTCGGCACTGGACGTGCGAAGCTACTGCATCCCCATCTACGCCCCGCACCCGGTGGCCGCGCACGCGTGGCTGAACGAGTGGCTCGAGCCGAGCGTCGAGGCGGGCGCCGTGGCCGAGCTGCGGCTACCCGTTCCGCTCGAGCAGGCGCGGCCGCTGATCGATCCGACGCTGGCTGCGAACCCGGCCATCTGCCCGCCGCTGCCCGTACTGGCCCTCAGCATCGAGCCCTCGATCTCGGAACAGGGGCAGCAGCGGCGTGACCAGATCTGGGCGGAGCTGACCGGGTGACGGCGCCGCTGGTGTGGCTGCTGTTGTCGGCGCTGGCGGTGATGGCGCCTCCCGCCCCGACCGGGCCGACCGCCTGGCAGGGGGCGCCGCCGGTGGTGGTGGCGCGGCCGTCGCAGCCCGCCTCCGGACACTTGATGCAGGTGCTGGTGGCCCAGCTTCCCAAGGGCGCGCGCGACGTCGAGGTGGTGGCCGCTCCGCAGCGAGTGCCGGCGCGCCTCGTGAAGCCCGGCATCCGGCGTGCGCAGCTGGTGGCACCGGCGCCGGGGCCGCTCACGCTCACCGTCGAGTTCACGCGACACGGCCACCGCTACGAGGTCGCCGGCGGCGTGATCTTCGTGACCGTCGGTACCAGCGTCCAGTAGACTCTTCATGCCGATCAGGCAGCCGCGGCGCGCAAGCGTCGAGGAAAGTCGGGACACCACAGGGCAACGGTGCCGGGTAACTCCCGGACGGGGAAACCCGCTGGATAGCGCAACAGAGAGGAGACCGCCCACCGGCGTCGCACGTGAACGCCGAGGCAAGGGTGAAACGGTGGTGTAAGAGACCACCAGCGTCCCCGGAGACGGGGGCGGCTAGGCAAGCCCCACCGGGTGCAACGCCAATCGGAGCGATGACGCGGCCCGCCGAGCTCCAGGTAGGCGGCAACGAGCCGGCCGGAGACGACCGGCCCAGATGGATGGCTGCCCCAGACAGAATCCCGCTTAGAGATCGGCTAAAGGAAAGCCCTGCTTTGCAGGGCTTTCCCACTTCTGGGAGCACGGCGGGCGTCACCGAGGCATCACCACAACGGCTCCGACGGCCATTTCAGGCTCGCAGGCGGCTGTGAGAACGGCCTGGTTGCGCGGAAAGCATTCTTGGCCGCAGTGCCGGGTGTAAGACGTTTGCTTACGCGCTGGGCGATCAGGAGACCGGTTCCTCCAGGCTTGATGACCGGCGGCGATTGAGGGAAGCGATTACTCCACAGGGAGGCGCATCCAGAGCTGTTGGATCGCAACCAGGGGGCCGGCGGTTCGATTCCGCCTAGCTCCATGCCCCGATAAGGCGCTTGGTGATGCGAAAACTGCGGGGCTTTGTGTGGTTGGCGGATATCGCGCTCGTCGTCGTCGCGTCCACTCGATTGGACGCGTCGCAGTCGTAGCTGCGGCTGGTGGCGCAGCCGTGGTCTGGTGACATCTTGGGATCATCCCAGGGGGTCCCGTAAGAGCCGCTCACGGAGCCTCAGCGCGTTGGCCCACGTCGGGGATCGGTCCGCACGTTGAGCAGGTCCCAACCACCTGCACGCTGTCAGGGGCTCGAGCGTCGAGACTTGACGAGGGCGCGTGAGGGCCACCAGATTCGTGCGTCGAGGTCGAGTACGAGTGCGGGGACGAGGACGCTTCGCACGAGGGTGGTGTCGATCAGTACGCCGAGGGCGACGACGAAGCCGATCTCGGTGAGTGCGACGAGTGGGAGCACGCCGAGTACGAGGAAGGTGCCGGCGAGCACGATGCCTGCTGAGGTGATGACGCCGCCGGTGACGGCGAGGCCTCGCAGCATGCCTTCTCGGGTGCCGTGGTGTGGTGTTTCTTCGCGGACGCGGGCCATCAGGAAGATGTTGTAGTCGACTCCGAGCGCGACCAGGAAGAGGAAGGCGAGTAGTGGGAAGGACGGGTCGGTGCCGGCGAACCCGAAGAGCTTGGTGAAGATCACGGAGCTTGCGCCCAGTGCGGCCAGGTATGAGACGACGACTGTTGCAACCAGGAGTACTGGTGCGACGAGGGCGCGGAGTAGGACGATCAGGATCACGAGTACGACGGCCAGGATCAGCGGGACGAGCAGCTTGTTGTCGCGCGCGGAGGCGGCGCGGAGGTCGTGTTCCTCGGCTGTCGGCCCGCCGACGGTGACATCATGACCTCCGGCGTGCTTGACCGCGTCGCGGAGCGGCTCGATCACGTCGAAGGCGCTGGTCGAGTAGGGATCGGCCGTGAGCGTGACCGAGAGCTTCGTGCCTGGTGGTCCCTGCTCGGTGCGTGACGAGACCGCTGCGACGCCGGGGACGCCCGCCGCGGCTTTGGCGACGGCCGCGACGCGCGCGTTGTCGGGGACGATGACGACGGTGGGCGCGTTGGATCCGGCGGGGAAGGACTGCGAGATCAGTCGCTGCCCGCGCACGGCCTCGGGCTCTCCGCGGAACGAGTCCGCGGTGGTCAGGTCGGTGGAGAACGTCACCAGACCGGCCGCGAGAAGCAGGAGGATGGCGAGGCTGCCGATCCACGTCGCGCGCGGCCTCTGGGCGATGCGATCGCCGAGCCGCCGCCAGCGGCCGTGCGTCGCGTCTGTCCCGGCGTCACCGGGGTGTGGCACGAACGGCCAGAAGGCGCGTCGCCCGCCGATCAAAAGCAGCGCCGGCAGCAGCGTCAGCGACGAGATCATCGCCAATCCCACCCCGACTGCGGACAAGGGGCCTAGTCCGGCGGTGGAGTTGACCTCTGCGAGCGTCACGACCAGCAGTCCTGCGATGACGGTTCCGGCGGAGGCGACGATCGCGGGCGCTGCGCCGGCGAGCGCGAGGCGCATCGCCTGGTAGCTGCTCTCGTTGCGGCGCAGCTCCTCGCGGTAGCGGGCGACCAGGAGCAGGGCGTAGTCGGTGCCCGCGCCGAACACCAGGATCAAGGCGATGCCCGCGGTCTGCCCGTTCACGGTCACTCCAGCCGTCGTCAGCGCGTAGCCGGCCGCCCGTAGCAGCTGCTCGGCGGCCACCACCGAGAGGATCGGGATGATCCAAAACACCGGGCTGCGATAGATCAGCACCAGCAGCATCAGCACCAGCAGTAGCGCGGCGGCGAACAGGGTGGTGTTGATGCCGTTGAACACCTTGATGGCGTCGGTCGAGTACCCGGCCGGACCCGACACCTCGACTTGAAGGCCGTCGCTGCGCTCGGCGTGCGCGCGGGCGCGGATCTCATCCACTGCCGAGGTCAATGCGTCGGCGTCGCCCGATACGGCCAGCGGGGTGACCACAAGCAGGGATGTCCCATCTCTGGATGGCAGCGGCGGTGATGTCTGGCGGGAGTGCGCAACCGGGTCTGAGTTCAGCTTGTCGGCGAATGCGGCGATCGCCTGGCGATCGGCTGCCGTCAGGCCGCCGTCGCGGTGGACCACTGTCACGGCGGGTGTTTCGGCTCCCGAGGGGAACTGGCGTTGCTGGTCGAGCGAGCGCACCGACTCTGCACCAGCGGGAAGGAACGCGGATGGGTCGTTCTGTTGGGCGTTTTGGAACTTGGTGCCCAGCGGCGCGGCGAGGGCGATCAGGGCGAGCGCTACCCCGAACACCAGCCAGCGGCGACGGCGACCGACCGAGAGCGCACACAGAAACGACGTCACGTCGGCAGCTCGCTGGGATCGCGGGGTTGTGCGGCGGTGATGGCGGCCTGGGCGGCGGTGTCAAAGCTCGTCAGCGCAAACGGCACCAGGGAGTGCAGGCGCTTGTCGTGGGCGATCGTCGGGTTGCGCAGGCCGTCGATCAGTGGTCGGGCAACGCCGGCCTGGACCGGGGTGACGAGCCGCAGCCAGAGGGAGGAGAGCCGGGGGTGAGGAAGGGCACCTCGATGATGATCGGGTGGCGGTGGCGGATGCGGGCGATGCGTTCGATCATCTGGCGGTAGGTCATGACCTCTGGGCCGCCCGCCTCATAGGTCTGGCCGATCGCTTCGGGGTTCCCGCAGACTCCGGCGATGTAGCGGGCGATGTCGGTGATGGCGATCGGCTGTGTCGGCGTCGACACCCAGCGCGGGCAGACCATTCCCGGCAGCCGGTCGACTAGCGCGAGGATGGTGTCGAACGCGGCGCTTCCGGGCCCGACCACCATGCCGGCGCGGATCGTGGTCACCGGAACGCTGCCTGAGGCGAGGTGACGCTCGGTGTCGCGGCGGCTCTGGAGATGTTCGGAGAGCTCGTCGGATTCGTCTCCCAGGCCGCCCAGGTAGACGATCTGGCGGACGTGCTGAGCCGCTGCTGCTCGTGCGACGATCGACGCTGCTTGGCGGTCGCGAGCGGCGAAGTGGGCTTGGCCGAGAGAGTGGACGAGGTACACCACGACGTCGACGCCCTCGAGGGCTCGATGGACGCTGGTGGGGTTGGTCACCTCCGCGGTGACCCAGCGGACGTCGGTGCCACCTTCGGTGTGCGCCCGGCGGGAGACCGCAATCACTTCGTGCTCGCCTGCGAGAATCGGGAGGAGTGCCGATCCGACCGTGCCCGACGCGCCGAGGACGGCGATTCTCATGATGTTACCCGGTCGATCAGGCGGTGAAAGTAGCGTCGGCTGACCCGAGCGTGGATGCGTACCTGGACTTGGTCGTACAGCTCGCCGGTCCACGCCGGCGCTCCGGGGCGCGCCGCGAGGGTGGGGTGGTAGCCGGCGATAGCTGACCGCAGTTCGACACGATCGGCGACATCGCGCATCGAGAGGGTGATCGATCCGGCGGCGCGGCGCGCGAGCAGGCCTCCGGTGATCGGGTAGGTCGTCGATACAGCGTCCGTCGTTACGGAGACCTGCGGCGTTCCGAAGCGCAGGAGCGTCGGTCCGAAGCGGTGCGACGCGCAGCTCCAGCCCGCTACTGCGGCTGCGCGTTCGCACCAGCCCCCGAGTCAGACCTTCCACCTCGCGCCAGTACGCTGCTCCCAGCATCCTCGCACCTTCTCCAGTCCGCTTGACGACTGGCCGCGGGGCGACCATCCGTTGTGTCGATTCGATCGCGCCGTCGCTTCGCCGCCGGTGCGACGACGACCACAGGCCCGTCTCTATGCGGCTGGGGTCGGGTCATCGCCATACCCAGACCAGCGCGGCGAGTGCGTACACGAAGCGCATACGCGGCGGTCAGTGCCTATCACGATCGAGGCCGGGGTGGTTCTGACCGTGAAGCCGGTGGAGCGCAAGAACTGGATCTTGACGAGCTCGCCGCAGATCATCAGCACCGCGAATGCAGTCAGGAGCCGGCCAGGGCCGGCCGTCGTGAGCAGGCTCGCAAGCAGCGCCAGGTGGGCGAGGTTGTTGAAGCAGACGAATACCATCGCGACGATTTCGCGTTCCAGCAGCCGGTCTCCGATCGCCGCCAAGAGCCCGACGGTGGCGATGCCGATCAGCACCAGCTCGGCCACTCTGACCCGGCGAGGGGTCGACCATCCGGTAGAGATCGACGTTGCCACAGCGATATACGCGCAGAGGAACGCGAGGGACTTAACGCCGGTTTCGATCCAGCCCAGCGTGCCCCATCGGGCTGATGCCAGCGCGCGGTCCGACGCGCGAAGCTCATCGGAAGTCCGCAGCGACTCGAGCGGCGGCGGTGACGGGATCGACGTCGAGGAGCGTGGCACCGAGCTCGTCGGCGACCTTCCGCGTCGCCCCTCTTCCCGCAACAGCGATCGGCACCGTAGCGGTTCGAATCTCGCCGGCGAGGGCTCGTAGGCGCGATGGCCTGGTCGCTGCCAGCACGATGATGTTTGGTGCCAGCTGAGCCTGCGGCTTCGATCAGGGTCGATTGTGGGGTGTCGGCGCCCAGGTAGGTGATGCGCCAGCCGTGGCCGCGCAGAGCGATCCCAAAGCAGATCAGGCCGAGGTCGTGAAGTTCGCCGCTCGGGCATGCCAATAGGGCGCGGGGGCCGCTACCGCCGTCCCAGCCGCGGGCAAGTCCCAACAGGCGGCCGCGGATCAGGCTGGTCGCGAAATGCTCCTCGGCGATGGTCGCGCTCCCGTCGGCCCAGCGCTCGCCGAGGTCGACCAGATAGGGCACGATCACCTCGGAGATCACGGTTGTGACGCCCAGGTCGGCGAGCAGGCGATCGAGCACGGCGTTCGCGCCGACATCGTCGAACCTCGCCAGCGTCTGGGTGAGACGCAAGCGGTTCTCCTCGATCGCGTCCTCTGCGGGTCTGGGATCGGTGGCCGAAAATGTGGGCGCGTCTCCGGCCGGTGTGGAGAGCACTGCTTCGGCCGCCTGGCGAGCTGACACGCCGGCTGCCAGCAGCTCTTGCATCGCTCGTACCCGGCGCTCGTCCTCCGCCCCGTACAGGCGAAAGCCTCCGGCGCTGCGCTGCGGTTGGAGCAGCCCGTAGCGGCGTTCCCATGCTCGCAGCAGCGTGGGCGACTCGCCGACGCGGTCGCTGAGCTCGCCGATGCGGACACGAGGCGCCGGTTCAGGAAGGGGCGTGGCCATCAACCACAGAGTATACACACACTCTACAGAATCTTGACAAGATTGAGATAACCCTGTACAGTCCACCTCGCTCAGGTCAAGTGTTTGTCCAAAGTACGTCTAAGGGGGTTTCTCGATGACTCGCAAGCTTCGATGGCTGGTGCCGTTCCTGGCACTGGCCGCCACGATGGTGGCCGGCACGGCCAGCGCCGCTGCCGCGCCGACGGTGCAGCTGGACGGTGTTCGCACCACCCTGTGGACTGATCCGGCCACCACCAAGGTGCTGCTGGCAAACAAGATCGTGCCGCTACCCACCAGAGGCACCTGCGTCGACGTGAAGTGGACGCCGCAGGGCCCGTCGGTTGGCTACGGCTTCCCGATCCGCAGCGGCCGGGTCGACGCGGCCACCCTGGCCGGCCACATCAACCACACCGGCGGCCTCAGGTTCGTCAACCTCGCCAACGGCAAGCAGTTGTCGCTGACGAGCTTCCGGATCGTGATCGGCGCGCATCCGCATCTGACCGCCATCGTCAACGGCGACCCGAAGGTGCGGGTATCGATCCTGCGCCTCGACCTGTCCAAGGCGACGGTCTCCAAGCCGCTGCCCTACGTCCGGGTCGGAAACGTCGGCGCCTACCTGAACTCGACCGCCGCCGGCGCACTGAACAGCGCCCTCGGCGTCTCGTTCTTCGCACCCGGCATCAAGCTGGGCACGGCGTACGTCAACGCGCACGTCGCCGGCTAATCCATCCACGGCGGGTGTCCGCGGACGTGACTGTCCGCAGACGCCCGCCATCCGACCAGGAGACGAAGTGAGCGCTACAAGTCCCGCCATCACCGGCATGAGATCGATGACTCGGCTGCGACCCGTGGTGGACATCGACGCGGCCGAGAACGCCGCCCGACACCTGCTCAATGCCCTGGGCGCAGACATCACCGACGAGTCGCTCGCAGACACCCCCGGTCGAATGGCGCGCATGTACGCTGAGATGCTCACCCCCGAGCCGTTCGATCTCACCACCTTCCCAAACGACGAGGGCTACGACGAGCTCGTGATCGCGCGCAACATCCCGTTCCACTCCCTCTGCGAACATCACCTGCTGCCATTTCACGGCGTCGCGCACGTCGCCTACCTGCCCGGCGAGCGGATCCTCGGACTGTCCAAGCTGGCCCGCGTCGTTGACCTCTTCGCGGCAGGACTGCAGGTCCAGGAACGACTCGCCCGGCAGGCGTCGAGCTGGCTGCAGGAGCACCTGGAGCCGCGCGGTGTCGGGGTTGTGCTTGAGGCGGAGCATCTCTGCATGAGCCTGCGCGGCGTCTCCAAGCCGGGGGTGACCACCGTCACCTCCGCCCTGCACGGCCTGATTCGAACCGACCCGCGCACACGGGACGAGTTCCTCGCCCTCACACGAGTCGGGCGATGATCCTCATCTCGAGGCTGCCCCCCGTTCTGATGGTGTCGTGCTCGATCCGATTCGCGCGCTGCGACGAAGACTCACGACCATCAACGCTTCTGATCACACCTGTAGAAAGCGGCGCCGGGGCCGCGCGCGGTCGCCGCGACCGGCCCCTGGACGCGACCTGCTCTTTGGAGTACGCGCTGCTGGCGCGACCGCTGGTGGGGCGCTTGTTCGCCTTGCCGGATGAGCCGGTGTGCAGGGTGGAGTTGTGATCTGGTTTCCGCGCATAGTCGGTGTCCTGACCGCCGTTTACGGTCTGTCTGCGATCGTCAGGCCGGAGGTGATCGCGCGGCATGGCGAGCTGGACGATCCGTCCATTCGCCGCTCGGGTGTGGCGCTGCTCTCTGGGATCGTTGGAGTGCGCGACTTGGTGTCGGGCGTGGGGATCGTGGTCGCTCCGTCCGGCGGTATCCTGCTGGCCGCTCTGGCGGTTCGAGTCACGTTCGATGTCGGTGACGCCGCGCTGTTCGGCAGTCTGCTGCCGACCCGGCGGACGCGTCGCAGGTTCGCGATTCTGGCGTCGGGCTGGGGCGGCGTTTCGGCGCTGTCGATGATCTGGGCGGGCTGGTAGGCGGTGCGCGTCGCGGTGATCGGCAGCGGAGTGGCTGGCCTGACGGCGGCCTATGTCGTCTCGCGCAACCACGACGTTGCGTTGTTTGAGAAGGACTCCCGTTTCGGCGGGCATGCCAACACCGTTTCGGTGGCGGGGGCGCGCGGCCAGGTCGGGCTGGATACCGGCTTTATCGTGCACAACGAGCGCACCTATCCCCACTTGCTGAGGCTGTTCGGCGAGTTGGGAGTTGCTACCCAGGACAGCGACATGTCGTTCGGTGTCCGCTGCCAGGAGTGCGGACTCGAGTACGCCGGCGCCCGCGGCCTGGCCGGCATGGCGGCTCGCCCCTCCAACCTGATCAGCCCCGCCTATCTGCGCATGCTGATCGAGGTGAAGCGGTTCCATCGCCAGGCTCAGAAGCTGCTGCGCGACACCTCTGCCGACCGGCTGACGCTTGGCGACTTCCTCGCACAAGGAGGCTACTCGGACTACTTCCATGATCACTTCATCCTGCCGCTGGCGGGGGCGATCTGGTCGTGTGCTCCGGGCCAGATCCGAAGCTTCCCGGCCCGCTACCTGGTCCGGTTCTTTGCCAACCACGGCATGCTGGCGGTCAGACATTCGCCGACCTGGAAGACGGTATCGGGCGGCAGCCATGTGTACGTTGATGCGGTCGTCGATCGGCTGGGCGAGGCGCTTGGCAAGACGGCCGTGGTGGCCGTGGAACGCGATCCGGAGGGGGTCACCGTGACCGATGTGAGCGGCGCCGCGCGCCGCTTCGACCGTGTCGTGATCGCCACCCATCCAGATCAGGCGCTTGCGCTGCTTGCCGATCCGAGCCCGCAGGAGCGCCGCGTCCTGTCCAGCTTTGCCTACTCGAGCAACGAGACGGTGCTGCACACCGACGGCTCGCTGCTACCGCGCTCGAGCGGCGCGCGGGCGTCATGGAACTATCTGCTGGAGGCCTGTACAACGACCGCCCCGATGGTTGCTGTGACCTACCATCTCAACCGTCTGCAGGCGCTGGAGGAGCCGGTCGAGTATTGCGTCACGTTGAACCAGAGCGGTCGCATTGCGCCACACAGCGAGATTGCGCGGATGGTCTATGAGCATCCCGTCTACACGATCGACTCGCTGGACGCTCAGCGGCGCTTGCCGACGCTTTCGGGCGTCAACAACACCGCCTTCTGCGGCGCGTACCATGGCTGGGGATTCCATGAGGACGGCTGTGTTTCAGGGATGCGCGCAGCGCGGGCGTTGGGGTGTGCGTGGTGACCGGCGCCGCGCTCTACGAGGGATCGGTGATGCACACACGGCCCCAGCCGGCCGGCTACCTGTTTCGCTACCGCGTCTACATGTGGCTGGTCGACGTCGACCGGCCGCCCCGGCTGCCCCGGCTGTTCGCCCCGCTAGGCCGCATCCGCAGCCGCGATCATCTGGGCGACCCCGGCCGCTCGATCAGCGCCAACCTGGACGACTTCCTGCACGGAAACGGGATCGAGCTGAACGGCGGCCGGGTGCTGCTGCTGACCAACGCACGGGTGCTGGGCCACGTCTTCAACCCGCTCTCGGTGTTCTGGTGCCACAACGCCGACGGCGCGCTTCGCTGCGTCGTCGCCGAGGTGCACAACACCCACGGCGAACGGCACTGCTACCTGCTCGAGCCGGGCGAGCGCGGCCACGCCGAGACCGACAAGGCGTTCTACGTGTCGCCCTTCCTGACCGTGGACGGCCGCTACCGGATGTCCCTCTCCACGCCTGGCGAGCGGCTCTCGATCCAGATGGAGCTGGTGCAGAACGGGCGGCGCGTGTTCCAGGCGTCGCTGACGGCACGTCGGCGGCCGATGACGGCCGCCAGCCTGGCCACGTTGGCCGTTCGCCACCCGCTGATGACGGCCCGGGTGAGTGCACTGATTCGCTACCAGGGCGTGAAGCTGTGGCTACGCGGTGTGCCGCGCGTTCCCCGTCCGCGACGCTCCCCCCAGGAATGGGTGGGATGAGCATGCTCTCGGTCCCGCCTGCGCCACGCAGCCCGACCCGGGCGCGTATCGCCCGTTCCCTGTTCGAGAAGGCAGTTCACGGCCTGGAGCGGCTGGAGGTGATCGCTCCCGACGGACGCGCGCTGCGCTCGCAACCCGGCTCACCGCGGATGGAGATCATGTCCGACGCCTTCTTCCACCGACTGGCAGACTCCGGCAAGATCGGGTTCGGCGAGGCGTACATGGCGGAGGAGTGGCGCAGCGACGACCTAGCCGGCGTGCTCTCGGCCTTCGCCACCCGCCTGACATCCCTCGTGCCACGACCAATCCAGCGCCTGCGTCGACTGTACGAGCCGCTCCAGCCCGGCCATGAGCGTAACACGCCCGACGGCGCGCGGGCCAACATCTCGCGCCACTACGACCTCTCGAACGAACTGTTCGCCACCTTCCTTGACGAGACGATGACCTACTCGTGCGCGATCTTCTCGCCCGGCGACACGCTCGAACAAGCGCAGCGGCGAAAGTACCAGGCGATGTGCGACCTGATCGACCTGCGAAGCGGCGACCACCTGCTCGAGATCGGCACCGGCTGGGGCGGCATGGCGATGCACGCGGCCGCGACCAGCGGCTGCCGCGTCACCACGATCACCATCTCGCAGCGCCAGAAGCAGCTCGCCGAGCGACGGATCCGCGAAGCCGGCCTCGACGGCCAGATCGAGGTGCTGCTATGCGACTACCGCGACGTGCAGGGGCGTTTCGACAAGATCGTCTCGATCGAGATGTTCGAAGCGGTGGGCGAGGAGTACTGGCCCGAGTTCTTCGGCATCTGCGACCGATTGCTGAAACCGGGAGGGTGCATGAGCCTGCAGACGATCACGATGCCGCACGGCCGGTTTCGCGCCACCCGGCGTAGCTACACCTGGGTGCACAAGTACATCTTCCCAGGCGGTCTGATCCCATCCGAGCCGGCGATCGCCGACGCGCTGCGCACCGGATCCGAGCTGCGAATCGCCTCCCGATCCGAGATCGGCGTGCACTACGCGCCCACGCTTCAGATATGGCGCGAGCGCTTCCTGGATCGCTGGGACGAGGTGCGAAGGCTAGGCTTCGACGACACGTTCCGACGGACGTGGGAGTTCTACCTCGCCTACTGCGAGGCCGGGTTCCGCAGCGGCGCGATCGGCGATGTGCAGATGGCGCTGCAGCGGCCATGAGCTACCAGGGCAAGCGAGTCTGGATCACCGGCGGCTCGAGCGGCATCGGCGCCGCCCTAGCAACCGAGCTGGCCGACCGCGGCGCGCGCGTCGCCATCAGCGCACGCCGCGAGGACAGACTGCGCAGAGTGGCTGGCGACCGGATGCTGGTCGCGCCGGTCGACGTCAGTAGCCGCGAGTCGATGGTCGCGACGGCCGACCTGGTGCGGTCGGAGCTAGGCGGAATCGATATCGCGATCATGAACGCCGGCACGTGGGCACAGATGGACGTGACGGCGTGGGACTCCGGCGCCTTCCGCCACCACGTGGACACCAACCTGATGGGTCTCGTGCACGGAGTCGAAGCGGTGCTACCCGAGATGCGACGAGCCGGCGCAGGCACGATCGTAGGGGTCGCCAGCGTGGCCGGCTACCGCGGATTTCCCTCCTCTCAGGCCTATGGACCCACCAAAGCCGCTGAGATCAACCTGCTGGAGTCCCTTCGGATCGATCTGATGCCGCTCGCAATCGATGTAATCACGGTCTGCCCCGGCTTCGTCCGAAGCGAGCTGACGGCCCGAAACAGCTTCCCGATGCCCTGGATACTCGAAGCCGACGACGCCGCCCGCCGCATCGCCGACGGTATCGCCAAGCACAAGGCCGAGATCGTCTTCCCCCTGCCGATGATGCTCGCGATGAAGTCAGCGCGGCTCGTTCCAGTGCGCCCGTGGACGGCACTCATGTCACGGCTAGCCAAGACGCGCAAGCGATAGTCCAAACTGCACTGCTCGCCAAGACGCCGTCCGCGCGCTTCGCCTATGCAGCCGACCAATCCACCGGCGAACGCCACGCCAGCCAGCCGACCTGCGCGTGGAGCGCCGTGCTAGATCGCGATCGCTTCGTAGACGTCGACCGCGCCACCGATCTCGAGGACAGGGCAGCCCTTCGCGAGTTCGACCGCCGAAGTGAGTGCCGGCGAATCCTCGGACACGCATTCACGCTCGGACCGCAGCTCGCCCGCCGCGATCGCAGTATCTTGTTTGGGAGTTGCTGGGCCGACTTCTCGTACTCCTTCCCTCGGCAACTCGCGCCCTCCCGAGGCGGACAGTATGTGCGCTCGAGCCAGGCATCACCGGGGCATCACGGCCACGCCATTTGGCACCCCTCGACGGCGGGAGCCGACGGCTCAGATCGGCGTGGTTGAGCGAAATCGCGCATTGATGCGTCTGCCGGTCTGAAGAATCCCGCTTACAGATCGGCTAAAGGAAAGCCCCGCAAATGCGGGGCTTTCCCATTTCGGCAGGCATCACCTGTGCATCACGAGAACGGCTTGAAGCCCCTGGTTCCGGTTGCGGGCGTTCGCAAGAAGCGCGTAGTTGAACGGAAGTTGGCTTGAGGCTGGCCGGCGTGTCTGATGAGGTTAAGACAGATACTTACGAGGTTCGGCGGTGGAGAGCCGTCTTCCATGCGGTCTTGACGATCTACCTGGGCTCTTAAGGCGGATTGAGCCGGTCAGGGCCCCGAGCTGCGCCCTCTGGAGGCGGCCGCACTCGAGTGTCTCGACCCTGGGGCCGACTCATTGCTTCCGCCGGTGTTCCCTGATCCAGTCGAGGATGGGTCGCG
>CAVTSO010000005.1:0-108495 GCA_963737445.1 uncultured Actinomycetes bacterium
GGGATGCCCCGGGTGCTCGCCGGCGTAGATGGCTGCCCCCGACCCCTCACCGGTCTGCGCCATCCGGTAGTCCATGTCCGGCATCCCCAGTCTCCGACTCCCAGCCGAAGACGCCGTTCCAGAACCGCTGCGCGCGGTCGGCGTCCTCTGCGACGAACTCGATGTGAACGATCTCTCCCGCCATGCCGCCTCCTCGTGTGTCTCTCTAGAACCCGGCCATCGCCAGCACCGTGGCCAGCGTGTCGGCCTCGTCTGCCCGCTTGTCGTCACGGTATCGCAGCACCCGCGCGAACCGCAACGCGACGCCGCCGGGTAGCGCGTGCTGCGCTGCAGGCCGTCGAATGCGATCTCCACCACCAGCTCCGGATGCACCTCGACGGTGATCCCGCGCGGCCGCGTCTCGAGCTCCAGCAGCCGCTCGGTCTGCCAGGTCAGCGTCGCGTCGGTCAGCCCCTTGAAGGTCTTGCCCAGCATCACGAAGCCGCTCCCGTCGTCCGCGCGGGCGCCCAGGTGCAGGTTGCTGAGCCACCCTGGCGGCGGCCGTGCCCCCACTCCGCCGCCAGCACCACCAGGTCGAGCGTGAGCCGCGGCTTGACCTTGATCCAGCCGGCACCGCGGCGGCCCGCGGCGTACGGAGCGTCCAGCGACTTGACCAGCACGCCCTCGTGGCCGCGGGCAAGGGTGTCCGCCTGGAAGGCGGCGCGCCTGCTCGGCGGTCCGCACGATCCGCGGCACGCGCACGCCCGGGCACGATCTCCGCCAGCCGCAGCCGCGCGCTCGGCGGGCAGGTCGAGCAGGTCCTCGCCGTCGAGCGTGCAGGATGTCGAAGATGAACGGCGTCAGCGGGAGCTCGCGGCGCAGCGCGTCGACCGACGTGCGACTTCCGAAACGCGACCCGGTCACCTGGAACGGGTGCGGCCGCCATCCGGTCGCAGGGCGATCGCCTCACCGTCCAGCACCAGCGACCCGGCGCCGAGGCCCGCACCGCCTCGACCACCTCAGGGACGCGGTCGGTGACCTCGTCGAGGGAGCGCGTGAACACGCTCACCTGATCGCCGCTTCGGTGCACCTGGATGCGGGCGCCGTCCAGCTTCCACTCGAGCGCGGCCGGATCGATCTTCGCCAGCGCCGCGGCCAGATCGGGAGCCGTCCCCGCCAGCATCGGCTGCACCGGCCGCCCCACCTCGAGCCGCACCGCGCGCAGGCCGTCGATCCCGTCGAACACGGCGATCCGGGCCAGCTCGCCGGCGTCTCCGAGCAGCATCAGCGCCCGTCGCGCCTCGCTCGGCGGCACGGTGGCCGCACGCGCGACAGCGTCGGTGACGGCCGACTGCAGAGCCCCCTGGCGCAGGTCGCTAAGGATCAGGCGCCGCAGGAACTCCTGCTCCGGCTCCGTGGCCGCCGCGAACAGTTCGTGAACGGCGCCGGCCCGCTCGGCCTGGGATCCCGCGCCGGAGATGCCCGCGATCCGCTCCAGGGCGGCGTCCACGCGCGACCAGCGTCAGCGTCGCGTCGGCCGCCGGCGGCGGCAGCTCGCGCAGCGCGGCCCAGCCGGCGCCGAGCCGCCGCTGGCGCGGCTCGCCGGCCAGGAACCCTGCGCCGATCGCGACCTCGTCCCGGTCCATGCCGGCGATGCAGGCGGCGAGCAGTTCGACCTTCTCGCTGCGCGACCGGGTCGCGGCGACGGCGGCGGAGGTCTCGACGATCTGCTGGAGGAGCACCTAGTCGGCGGCGGTCGCCTCGCCGCGGCGGATGCTGACGACCGTGCCGGTCAGCCGGGTGCGCGCACTCAGCTTCATGTGAACCTCCTGACGAACACCAGAGCCGTGTCGGCCACCTCGCGCCAGCCGCTATCGATCGTGAGCGCGTGGCCGCGGCCGCTCATCTCGACGATCTCGGTGACGCTCCTTGTTCTTCTTCTGCTTTTTGAAGGAGGCGTTCGCGATCGCCCAGGGCACGGTGTGGTCCTTCTCGCCGGAGATGATGAGCAGCGGGCCGCGGTCGGGGTTCTTGTGGTCGACCTTCACCTCCGTCCACGGATTGAAGTTGGCGGTTGCGGCCTGGAACAGCGGAGCGCCCGGGGGCCGGCACGGCGTACGCGTCGTAGAGCTGCCGGGCCTCGTCCTCGTCGACCGCGTTGGCGAACGCATAGCGGAACTGCTCGATAGGTGAGCGGAACGGCGCGGTGGCGGTTGGCCGGGTTGGTGAGCACCGGGCTGGCCGAGCGCAGCGCCGAGACCGGCAGCGGCAGCACGCCGCGGAACGGCGCCGGGTCGATCGCCACCGTGGCGGCGGACAGTCCCCGGCCGGCCAGGATCTGAGCCAGCAGGCCGCCGAACGAGTGGCCGATCACGACCGGCTTGCGATCGAGCTTGCCGATCACCTCCGCGAAGTGGTCGGCGACCTCGCCGACGGTCTTGTTGGCGAAGGTGTCGGGGTTCGCGTTCGCCTCGGCGACGGTCTCCGGGTCGTCGGGCCAGCCGGGCGCGAGCGCCGCGTAGCCCGCCTCGTCGAACACCGCCGCCCAGCGGTCCCAGCTGCTCGGAAGCAACCACAGCCCGTGGACGAACACCACGGGAATGCCGGCCGGTTGCGTTGACCTTCTCCACGTCCTGCTGCTCGTGCGTTGCAATCGTCGACATCGCATCCACCCCTAAGTCGATGTTGTCGAGCCATCCTAGCCGGGGCCCCGAAGCGCCCGCTGCTACCTTGCCGGGCGTGAGCGCTCCGCCTCACATTCGCCCGGTGCGGGGGCTGACCGGCCTGGCGCTGGCGGGCCTGGCGGTGGCCGTTCTGGCCGTCGGTTGCGGCTCGTCGGGTACCGCTTCAACGCCGTCCGCGTCGACGCCCGCGACGATCGCCGAGCAGCTGGCCTCGGCTGACTCCGCGCTGCGTCCGGCGCTGGACAGGTGGCGTGCGTCCGATCCGAAGCTGGCGAACCCGCCTCCCGCCGGCGTGCTGACCGCGGCAGCCCAGGAGCGTCAGCTGGTGCATCGGCTGTCCGAGACGCCGTCGCTGATCCGCCCCACCCTGGCGGCGGTGCCGCCCTCGCTGGCGGCCGCCGTCCGGCCGCAGCTGCGCGCCGCACTGGCGCTGCGGCGGCTGGCCGGGCCGCCGTCGCGCAAGCCGGTGACGCTGCACCTCGATCCGGCGCCGCCCGCCGGGCAGCTGCTGGCCGACTACCACCTGGCTCAGAGCCGGTTCGGGGTGCGCTGGCAGACGCTGGCGGCGGTGAACCTGGTCGAGTCGGCGTTCGGCCGCGTCGGCAACACCAGCAGCGCCGGCGCCCAGGGCCCGATGCAGTTCCTGCCGTCCACCTGGAAGGCCTACGGCCTGGGCGGCGATATCCACTCGCCCCGCGACGCGGTGCTGGGCGCGGGCAACTACCTGCACCAGTCGGGCGCGCCGGCCGACGAGCGGCGTGCGCTGTTCGCCTACAACCACTCCAGCCTGTACGTGCGGGCGGTGCAGGCGTACGCGCAGGCGATGGCGCGCGACCCGCTCGGGTTCCTGACGCTGTACGCCTGGGAGGCGAGCCTGCCGGCCACGATCTCGTGAGTCGCCGTTACCGGACCGAAACGCGCCCGACCAGGTGCGGACACGTTCAGCGCGTACGCTTCGTGGTATGCACCGGCCCGGCGTGACCGCACGACAGGCTGCAGCCGCGACCGCGGTTTGCTGCGCGCTGATCGCCGCGGGCGCGGCCCAGGCATGGGCCGGCGGGACGCCCGGGAGCGTGCCCGCCGCCACGCCCACACTGACACAGCTGGTCGGCCAGCGCCTCGTGGTCGCATTCAAGGGCACGACCGCCAGCCGGAGCCTGAGAGCCCGGATCAGGGCCGGCCAGATCGGCGGCGTGATCCTGTTCGGATCGAACATCGCCTCGCCGTCCCAGCTGAGGGCGCTCACCGCCAAGCTGCAGCTGGCCGCGCACAACGGCGGCCAGCCGCCCCTGCTGATCACCACCGACCAGGAAGGTGGGCTGGTCAAGCGGATCCCGTGGGCGCCGCCGAACCACTCCGCACAGCAGCTGGGCCAGCTGCCGACCGCGCAGTCCCACACCGCCGGATCCCTGACCGGGGCGGCGCTGCGGGCGGACGGCGTCAACATCGACCTGGCGCCGGTCGCGGACGTGCCCACCGGGCCATCCGATTTCATCGAGCAGCAGCAGCGGGCGTTCTCGACCAGCCGCTTCATCGTCGCCAAGGATGCGTCGGCGTTCGCGGACGGGCTCGAGAGCCACAAGGTGTGGCCGACTCTGAAGCACTTCCCCGGCCTCGGACGCGCGTCCGTGTCTACCGACGACGCGCTGGTGCACATCACCGCCACCGCCCAGCAGCTGGGGCGGGCGTGGTTGCCCTACCGGGTCGCTTTCCGGCAGAACCTCGACCCGCTGGTGATGCTGTCCACCGCCGTCTACCCGGCGCTCGACAGACGCGCGGCGGCCTGGTCGCCGGCGGTCATCAAGGGCATCCTCCGAAACCGGCTGGGGTTCACGGGTGTCACCATCACCGATTCGCTGGATGCGGCCGCGCACGTGCGCCACACGACCGATCCTCCGCTGGCGCTGAAGAGCGCAGCGGCCGGATCCGACCTGATCCTGATCACCGGCGCGCGGGCGTCCAGCCAGGCGGTGTTCAAGGCGCTGCTCGCTGGTGCCAAGAACGGCACGCTGCCCATGCGCGGCCTCAACAAGTCGTACGCCCGCATTATTGCGCTCAAGGCCCGGCTCTAGCACCGCGCCGGCAGATCAGCGCCGGGGCCGGGCCGATTCGTCGGTGATCGCCACGTTCACCGTCGAGCAGCGGCCACAGCGCACGCGCACCTTCTTCGTCATGTAGGTGCCGTCCATCGAGGCGGCCAGCAGGTTCCCGCACTCCACGCACACGTAGTCGTCCGGGCCGTTGCCGCGGAACACCGGGCGGTCGGGGTCATCCTGGATCGCGGTGCCACCGTCACGCGGTACCTCGCCCTCGCGGATGTGGCGCATCGTGATCGTCGCCATCGGCGGGCCTCAGAGCTGTCCGAGCTTGCCGGCGAAGTCGGTGATCAGCGCGTCCAGCACGCCCGACACCACACCCTCGCCCATTGACGCCGCCTTGCCGGTGATCTGGGCGCTCGTGTGGATGTCGCCGCCGCCGTCGTGCAGCGCGAACGTGATGGTGCCGTTCGCGAACCCCTGCCCGCCCGCCTCGCGGGACTTCACCGTCAGCACGGCGCGGTGTGCGGCAGCGTCCTGCTCGGTCGTCTCGAGGGTGCCGGTGAAGGTCATCGACATCGCCCCCATCTTGACCTTGATCTCGGCCTTGACCGAGTCCGGCCCCGTGCGCTCGAGCACGGTCGCCCCTTCCACGCACGGCACGACGCGCTCGAGATCGAGGATAATGGCATAGCTGTCGTCGAGCGACCGCGACGTGGTGAACGAGTGGTCGAGTTCTACCGCCATGGTGCCGTCCTTGTGATCGGAGGGGTGCGTGCGGGCAAGCCCGGCATTATAGGCTTGGGCGAGTGGTGATTCCCGCTGGCAGATACGCGCTCGGCCCCGACGACGGCACGCTCTCCGTGCGCACCCAGAGGACCGGGGCGGCGGCCATGGCCGGCCACAACCTGCTGTTCCACGTGACGTCCTGGGAAGCCGTGCTGGTGGTGGGAGATGACCCGTCAGGTGCGGTGATCGAGGTCAGCGCCGACGGTGGGTCGCTACGCGTGCAGGAGGGCAGCGGCGGCGTGCAGTCGCTGAGCGACGACCAGAAGGCGGAGATCGAGCAGACGGTCGACAACGAGGTGCTCAAGGGTGAGCAGATCAGCTTCGAGTCGAAGTCGGTGCGCGCCTACGGCGACGGCCTCAGGGTCGAGGGCGACCTGACGCTCCACGGAACCACCCGTCCGCTGGCCTTCGATGTCGCCATGACGGGCGACGGAACGCTCGGCGCCACGGCCGTGATCAAGCAGACGGACTGGGGCATGAAGCCCTACTCGACGCTGTTCGGGGCGCTGAAGGTGGTCGACGAGGTCGAGGTCAGCATCGACGCGCGGCTCGGCGCGTAGTCGGCTGACTCCGCGAGGGTGACGGTCTCGTCACGTGCCGGCACGGTGCGTCACGCCGCCCACCCGGGCGTGCAACGCCCGTCGCGCTCCTCAGTCGCTATAGACGGTCTGGGCGTCCAGCCCGCCCTCGACGCCGGGGGGCAGCGCGCCGGTTCCGTGGGCGTAGAGCGCGATGTCCGCCACCGTCGCCACCTGCGATGAGTCGCTGCCGTCGCCGCTGACCCATGCGCCGTTCGACCAGGTCAGCGTCTCCGGCGCGGCACCGAGCTGCATGCCGGCCAGCAGCTGCGCCTTGTCGCGGATCTTGCCCGTCGTCCTGGAGATGGCGGCGGCCGTGCCCGCCGACGTGGGGCTCGTGTTGTAGCCATGCCCGGTGCCGAAGCGGTCGGTGTCCGCCGGCACCACCTTCACATCGAGCGCCGGCACGCCCAGCTCCGCTCCCACCTGCCGGGCATAGGCGGCCTCGTTGCCGTCGGCATCCGTCGTCAGGCTGAGCACCATCTTGCCGGTCGGATGAACGCGCAGGAAGACCGCGCGATATGCCTCGTTAGCCACTCTGGATCTCCTCGTGCTCGGGGGTCGCTGCGGACGCCAGACGCTGGCGCTCCTGGTGTGCCGTGAGCGCATTGTGCTCCTCCAGGTCGCAGAACGCGGGCTGCGGCCCGCCCTGCGGGTGTGCGGGCGCGGCCGGCCGCTCACAGCCCGGGTAGATGCAGATCTTGGTCGTGCCCTCCGGCATCCCTCAATCTCCTCTGGTCGTCATTGATCCTCGTTCACCCACCCCGGGGTGGTGTTTCCCCTGCTGGGGCCGTAGCCGCTCGGCATCGCGACCGAGCTCCCCGGCACCGGCGTGGCACTGGCCCAGGAATCCTCCCACTCCCGCTCCTCAGATTCCACGACGGGCGCGGGCGCCTGCCACGCGCCGGCCCCGATCGCCTCAACCACCTCGCGCAGCGCCTCGAAGCTGTGGCCGCTGACCAGCGCGTCGCAGTACGGCAGCGCCGCCACCATCCCGCCGGCCCGCACGGCGAAGGAGTTGGCGCTGCTGCGCGGGTTGACCCACACGATCCGGTGAGCCAACCGCGACAGGCGCTGCATCTCGCGGGCCACCAGCGCCGGGTCACCGCGCTCCCAGCCGTCCGAAAGGATCACGACCACGGCGCCGCGGGCCATCCCGCGGCGGCCGTGGCGATCGTTGAACGCCTGCAAGGCGTCGCCGATCCGTGTTCCGCTCGACCAGTCCGGTGCGGCCGCGGCCGCGCGCTGGATCGCACGCTCCGGGTTGCTCGATGCGAGCGCCCGGGTCAGTCGCGTCAGCCGGGTCGCGAACACGAACGCCTCGGCGTCCGGCCCGCTGGCGGCGGCGCAGATCAGGAACTGCAGGTAGGCACGGGCGTACGGTTCCATCGAGCCCGAGATGTCGCACAGCATCACCAGCCGGCGGCGGGTCACGCGTCGCTGCCTGCGTGCCAGCCGAAACGGATCGCCGCCGGTCCTGCGAGCGACACGCAGCGTGCGGCGCATGTCTATGTGCCGCCCCTGTCGCCCGCTCCGGTAACGGCGCGTGGTACGCGGCGGAGTCGACAGCCGCAAGCCCGCCATCAGCCGGTACAGCTGCGCCAGCTCGTGCGGCTCGAGCGCGTCGAACCGCTTGCCGGCCAGGCGCTCCTCTGCGCTGGCCAGCGCAAGTGGCACGTCCACGGCATCATCGTCGTCATCGCGTCCGCCGGCGGTGGGCGCGGACGACCACAGGCCCTGCCGCTCGTCCGGTCCCGCCCCCTCCCGCGGTGAGGTCGAGCCCTGCGGTGCTACGTGCTCGTCCGGAACGGTGGCCGCCGTCTGCGGCTGTTCGGGCTGGAACCCGTCGCCCGCCGCTCGGCCGCCGAACACCGACCGGAACACCGAGTCGAAGACGGCCACCTGCGCCGGATCCGACACCAGCACGGCCCGCGCCGTCCAGTACAGCCGCCGCCGCGAGACCGGGCGCACCAGGGCCAGCGCTCGCGCAAGGTCGGCCGATCGGGCCGGTGTCACCGGCAGGCCGGCGTTGTGCAGCCGCCGCGTGAACGCGCCCACGACCGCCGGCAGATCGAGGTGGATCGTCTCCACCCCGAACGGCGTCGCAGAGCCGGCCTCGTCAGTCACCCGCTGCCCACGAGGTGCTCGAAGCCGTCCGCCCGGACGGCGTCCTGGTCCTCCTCGTACTTGAGCACGGAGCCGAGCGTGCGATCGACCGCGGCCGCATCCAGCGTCTCGACGCCGAGCAGGTCGAGCGCCGCCAGCCAATCGATCGCCTCGGCGATGCCCGGCGGCTTCTGCACATCCGAGTCGCGCATGCGGGAGACCGCGTTCGCCACCTGTACGGCCAGCGCCTGCGACGCTCCCGGCACGCGGCGACGCACGATGTCAACCGCCCGCCGCGGATCGGGGTAGTCGATCCAGTGGTAGAGACACCTGCGCTTGACGGCGTCGTGCAGGTCGCGCGTGCGGTTGGACGTCAGCACGATCACCGGCGGGTGGGTGGCTGCGATGGTGCCGATCTCCGGGATCGTCACGGCCGCCTCCCCCAGCAACTCCAGCAGGAACGCTTCGAAGTCGTCGTCGGCGCGGTCGATCTCGTCGATCAGGAGCACCGCGGGCCGCGGGCCGGGATGCTCGAGCGCGCTCAGCAGCGGCCGCCGGATCAGGTAGTCGGGGCCGAACAGATCGTCCTCGCTGAGCGGCGAACCTGTCGAGTCGGCCAGGCGGATGCGCAGCAGCTGGCGGGGATAGTTCCACTCGTACAGCGCCTCGGCCGCGTCGATGCCCTCGTAGCACTGCAGTCGCATCAGCGGGGTGTCGAGCACGACCGCCAGCGCCTTGGCGGCCTCGGTCTTGCCGACGCCGGCCTCACCTTCGAGCAGCAGCGGCTGCGGCAGCCGCACGCCCAGGAACATCGACGTCGCCAGCGCCTCGTCCACGAGGTAGTCGGCGCCTGCCAGGCCGCGGGCCAGCGTCTCGATGTCGGGCACCGCCTGGCGCAACTCGTCTGAGGCCGCGCCGGTGTCACGGGCCGGGCTCACGCCACGCCCCCGCCCGACGCCAGCAACGCCCGGTAGTCCTCATCGGTATCGACGTCGGCCGGGATCCGGCCGTCGACCGGCACCTCGGCGGCATCGGCCGCCCGCCGGTCGAGCATCCGCCACACGCCCCTGTCCCCGTGCAGGTCGGCCAGCTCCGCAAAGCAGCTGCGATCGAATGCGATCGGATGCCCGAGCCCGTCCTGGTAGCGGCACACGGCCAGCGGGGCATCGCCGCGTCCGGCGACAAGCGCGGCCACCGTCGACGCCGTCACCCCCGGCTGGTCGCCGAGCATCAGCACCAGCAGCTCGCAGCGTGGATCGATCACGGCCAGGGCGGCGGCGATCGATGATGAGCAGCCGCTGCCGTACGCGTCGTTCACCACCACGTCGGCGCCGTCGAGGTCGACCGCGCCGCGCACATCCTCCGCGGCGGCGCCGAGCGCCACCACCAGCTGGTCGAAGCGGCAGCTCCGAGCCACACCCACGACGTGGCCGAGCAGCGTGGTGCCCGCGAAGGGCAGCAGCTGCTTGGGCCGGCCCAGGCGGCTGGAGCCGCCGGCGCCGAGCACCAGCCCGGCCACGAATCCGTCAGTCGGCGAGCCGGGCATGCCCGTGCCGTGCCTCGTACCTGGACCTGCAGCCGTCGCAGCAGAAGTAGGTGGTCTCACCGTCGCGCGTCAGCGACGGCGTGCCGGCCACGGCCGCCACCGTCATCCCGCAGATCGGGTCGACGGCCAGGCGCGGCGAGGCGGAGGCCGGCTCGACGACGTTGGCCTGAGCGCCTTCTCGATGCATGGGGGCGGCGCCGCCGTTTCGCACGGCGATGATCCGGGCCAGGATCGACAGCGCGATCTCGGCCGGCGTCCGAGCGCCGATGTCGATGCCGGCCGGCACGTCGATCCGGGCCAGCAACTCGTCTGGCACGCCGTCTCCGCGCAACTCGGCCAGCACGCCGGTGCCGCGCTTGGGGCTGGCCACCAGGCCCACGTAGGGCAGGCCCGACTCGAGGCCGCGTCGCAGCGTGTGCATCTCGTCCCGCCCGTGCCCCGCCACCACCAGCGCGATGCCGTCGCTGTGCTGGTCGACCCGGTCGCCGTCAACCGCCACCATCTCGAAGCCCGCCTCAGTCCCCAGCCGCATGACGGCGGTGGCGATCGGCGTATCCCCGACCACCAGGATGGTGGGCGCCGGCAGCACCGGCTCCAGGAACAGCTCCACGGCGCCTCCGGACAGGCATGGGTTCTGGACGGTGACGGTGCCGTCGTCGTCGACGTGCTCGGCCACCTCGGCCCGGTCGCTGAAGGGCAGGATCCGCAACAGCGTCGCGTTCCCACACTCGAGCGCGCGCAGCGAATAGGCGCGGACGCTGTGCTCGGTGCAGACGCCGCCGACGAAGCCCTCGATGGTGCCGTCGGCCAGCACCAGCGCCACGGCGCCCGCCCGCACGCTGGTGGGCGCCTGCGCGCGGACAACCGTCGCCGTCACGAAGGGGACGCGCTCGGCGGCGAGCTCTTGGGCCCGCCGCGACATCGCGGCCGTGATCATTGTGGCGGCTCCGCCCGCCCCTGCATCGCGGCCCACACGCGGGCCGGGGTGCAGGGCATGTCGATGTGGTCAACGCCGTGGGTCTCGTACAGCGCGTCGATCACCGCGTTCACGATGGCCGGCGGGGAGCCCACGTTGGGCGACTCGCCAACGCCCTTGGCGCCAAGCGGATGGTGCGGGCAGGGCGTGACCGTCTCGCCCAGCTCGAAGTCGGGACATTCGAGGGCGGTCGGGATCAGGTAGTCCATGAACGACGAGTTCAGGCAGTTGCCCTCCTCGTCGAAGCTGAGCAGCTCCATCAGCGCGATGCCGACGCCCTCGGCCAGCCCGCCGTGGATCTGGCCGTCCACGATCATCGGGTTGATCCGCACACCGCAGTCGTCGACCGCGATGAAGCGCCTGACCGTCACCTGGGCGGTGTCGGGATCGACGTCCACGACGGCGATGTAGGCGCCGTAGGGGTAGGTGAGGTTGGGCGGGTCGTAGATCACCTGCGCGTCGAGCCCACCCTCCATGCCCTCGGGCATCGGCTCGCCGCTGTAGGCGCGCACGGCGATGTCCTCGATCATGGCGCCCTTCTCGGGATCGCCCCTGACGTACCAGCGACCCTTCTCCCAGGCGAGGTCCTCCGGCCTCGTCTCCAGCATCGTGGCGGCGATCAGCCGAGCCTTGTCGCGCACCTTGCGCGAGACCACGGCCACGGCCGCGCCCGACACCGGCGTCGAGCGGCTGCCGTAGGTGCCCAGGCCGTAGGGCGACTTGTCGGTGTCGCCGTGCCGCACCTCGATGTCCTCCGGCGGGATGCCCAGCTCCTCGGCCACGATCTGCGCAAACGTGGTCTCGTGGCCCTGGCCCTGGGTCTGCGCGCTGATGCTGACAACGGCCTTGCCGGACGGGTGCACACGCAGGTCGGCGCCGTCGTTCATCGCCAGTCCGAGGATGTCCATGTGCTTGCGCGGGCCGGCGCCGACGCCCTCGGTGAAGAATGAGACGCCGATCCCCATCAGCTCGCCCCGCTCCCGCTTCTCGCGTTGCTCGCGGCGCAGGTCGTCGTAGCCGGCGATGTCCATGGCGACCTTCATCGTCTCGGCGTAGTTGCCGGAGTCGTAGGTCCAGCCGGTGGTGGTCTCGTACGGGAACTGCCCGGGCGCGATGAAGCTGCGCATCCGCAGGTCGATCGGATCGGCCTTCATCTCCAGGGCCAGCGCGTCGACCATCCGCTCGACCAGGTAGACGGCCTCGGTGATCCGGAACGAGCAGCGGTACGCGACGCCGCCCGGTGCCTTGTTGGTGTACACCGCCTTGACCTTCACGTGCGAGGCCTGCAGGTCGTACGACCCGCACACGATGTGGAAGAAGCCGGCCGGGAACTTGGTGGGCTGCGCGGTCGAGTCGAAGGCGCCGTGGTCGGCGATCACGTCCACCCTCAGGCCGGTGATCTTGCCGTCCTTGGAGCACATCTCGGCGCGCATCACGTAGTCGCGCGCAAAGCCGGTCGAGACCAGGTTCTCGGTGCGGTTCTCGATCCACTTGACCGGGACGCCCGCCACGATCGAGCCGGCGATGGCGCAGACGTAGCCCGGGTAAACCGGAACCTTGTTGCCGAAGCCGCCGCCGATGTCCGAGCAGCGGATCCGGATCATGTGCTCGGCCAGGCCGGCCACGTGCGCGTACACGGTGCGGTGAGCGTGCGGCGCCTGGTTGCCGTTCCAGATGTTGAGCTGGCCGGTCTTCGGGTCGAAGTCGGCGACGATGCCGCAGGTCTCGAGCGGCGCCGGATGGCAGCGCGGGTAGATGATGTCTCGAGTGACAACGGTATCGGCCTCGGCAAAGGCCTTGTTGGTGGCCTCCTCGTCGCCCGCCTCCCACGTGGGGCTGGCCAGGTTGTCGCGCTGGCCGGCCTTGTCGTCGCGAATCAGCGGCGCATCTGGATCCAGCGCCTTGCGCGCGTTCACGATCGCCGGCAACGGCTCGTATTCGACGTCGATCAGCTGCAGCGCGTCGTTGGCCGAGTACTCGTCGGTCGCGATCACGAACGCGACCTCCTGGCCCTGGAAACGCACCTTGTCGCCCGCCAGCACGGCCTGCGTGTCGTACGAGATGGTCGGCATCCAGGCCAAGCCCAGCGTCTCCAGATCCTTGGCGGTGACCACGGCGGCAACGTTGCGATGAGCCAGGGCCCTGGAGGTGTCGATCGAGACGATCCGAGCGTGCGCATAGGGGCTGCGCAGGATCGCGCCGTGCACCATGCCCGGCAGCCTGATGTCGTCCAGGTAGGTGCCCTGGCCGCGGATGAAGCGCGCATCCTCCTTGCGCTTGAGCCGGCCGAAGCCGATCGGCCGCTCGGTGGACGGGCTGGGAAGGTTCTCGACGGTGGCCATGCTCATCCCTCCCTGTTCGCGGTGGCGGCTTCGTGTTCGGCGGCCCAGCGCACCGCGCTGACGATGTTCTTGTACCCGGTGCAGCGGCAGATCGCGCCTGAGATTGCGACCCGTATCTCATGATCGGTTGGATCGGGGTTCTCGTCCAGCAGCGCCCGCGTCGTCATCAGCATCCCGGGGGTGCAGAACCCGCACTGCAGGGCGTGCCGCTCGTGGAATCCCATCTGGATCGGATCCAGCTGCCCGTCCACCTCCAGCGACTCGACCGTTGCAACCTCGTGGCCGTCGCACATGGCCGCGAGGATCGTGCAGGATTTGACGGGCTGGCCGTCGATCCGCACCACGCAGGCGCCGCAGTTGGACGTGTCGCAGCCCCAGTGGGTGCCTGTCAGCTCGAGCGTCTCGCGGATGAAGTGCACGAGCAGCATCCGCGGTTCGATGTCATGGGAGACCTGCGTGCCGTTGACGGTCATCGAGACGTTGATGGTCATGCCTCCTGGTGCAGCGCACGCGCGGTCGCGCGGCGCAGAGCTCGTTGGGTGAGAACGCCCGCAAGGTGGCGCTTGTAGTCGACCGGCCCGCGGCCGTCTGACGCCGGCGAGCAGTCCTCCGATGCGATCGCGCCCGCCTCCGCGAACAGCCCGTCTGACGGCGCCTTGCCGCGCAGCAGCTCCTCGGCGCGCGTCACGTGGATCGTGGTGAGGCCGACAGCGCTGAGGGCGATGCCGGCATCGCCGATCGTGCCGTCCTGCATCCAGACGGCGGCCGACGCAGCCGCGATCGCCCAGTCGCCGGCGCGGCGCTCGACCTTCTCGTGGGCGCTGCCTCCGTCGGGACGCACCGGCAGCCGCACCTCGGTCAGGATCTCGGCCGCACCGACTGCGGTCGTGAACGGGCCGACGTGGAAGCCGTCCATGCTCACCACCCGCTCCCCGCGGGAGCCGCGGATCGCCACGCTGGCCTTGGCCGCCGCGCACACGGCCGAGAGGTCCTCCGCCGCGTCCGCCTGGCAGAGCGAGCCGCCGATGGTGCCACGGTTCCGCACCACGGGGTCGGCGATCACGGTCTCGGCGTCGCGGAACAGCGGGAAGTGCTCGGCCAGCAGATCAGACCGCAGCAGGTCGACGTGCCGGGTCATCGCGCCGATCCTGATCTCGCCGTCCTGCTCACGGATGTAGGACAGCTCCGTCAGGTCGTTGATATCGATCAGATGCTCGGGGTTTGCGAGACGGAGCTTCATCATCGGCAGCAGGCTGTGGCCGCCGGCGATAACCCGCGCCTCGGAGCCCAGCCGCTCCAGCGACGCGATCGCGCCCTCGACGCTGGTTGCGCGCTCATACTCGAATGCCGCGGGCGTCTGCAAGGTGCGTTCCTTAGTTCACGTGGCGGGTCACCCGCCGCCGACTCGGGAAGCCGGGAGCCGCTTGCGGGGAGCGCCGATGTCATCGCGCTGCTCGTACTGTACGGGTGCGTCGGTGCCGATCACCGGCGATCGCGGCAGCTCCGGCGGCGCGGTGTGGCGGACGGACGGGTAGAGCAGCCGCGCGGCCAGGCTGCCGCCCTCGACGTTGCGGAGCACCGGCCCGGCCGGGTTTGCCGCCGCGATCGGCGCCTCACGGCCCAGGCGCGCCAGGGTCAGGGTGCCCTTGGTGTAGACCTCCGAGATGCGCGGCGCCTCGATCGAGGTGCTCTCGGGGAAGTCGCGGAGCCCGGCGGCCGCCGCACCCGGGTAGAGCCCCTCCAGGAGGCCGACGGCATCGACCAGGCCCGCCTTCTTCACGAGCAGTCCCTCGAGCAGGTCGACGCCGGCGTCCAGCTGGCCGTTGATGGCCTCGACGACGTCGTTCACGGGCGCGCTCTTCTCGACGATCTCGGTGACGCTGGCGATCACCTCGTCCAGACCCTTCGTGATCGTGCTCAGGGCCTGGATCGTCGAGACCAGGTAGTAGACCAGCGCCAGCACGATCAGGAGCAGTGCCACGACGGTCACCGTTCCAGGTCCGATGGCTAGCACGACCATGGCCCCTCCTACTCCGCGTCGTCGATGATCACGTCGAGCGAGCCGCCGTAGTTGGCGACCCCCGCGACCGTTTGTTCAACCTGGCTCTGCGTGGTCAAAAGCAGCGCCGTCGCATCCAGATCCTTCGAGCCCGCTGCCGCCGTGGCCGCGATGCTGCGTACGCTCGGCACGATGCTGCGGGCGGCGCTGAGCACCCCGTGCAGCAGGTAGACGACCACCGGCAGCACCACGACCAGGAGCACCGCATCGCCGATCCACCAGAGCGTCACCGCGGTCTCCTATCGGCCACCACGGCGGCCTTGCGGGCGATGCCCGGCAGCGCGCTGAGGATGATGTCGAACTGCGCGTTGATCGCCTGCACCGCGCCCTCGAGCGGCCGCAGGTGCTCGGCCTCGACGCCCTCGAGAGCGCCGGCCAGCGTTGCCAGGCCGGTCGAGATCCGGGCCAGGCCGCGCTGCACGACGATCAGCGCGATGGCCAGCACACCGACCACCACGACTGCCAGCGCCACGGTCAGGACGATGAGCAGGTTCGTGCTCATGCATCAGCCCCGTAGCCGTCGGTGAGCGCATTCATGTAGCCGTCCTGCACGACCGCCTCCTGCACGATCAGGCCCAGCACCGGCGCCGTCGCCTCCAGCTGGGGGATGTTGGCGGTGTTGCCGGCGACCTCGGTGGCCACCACGAGCAGGCCGTCCACCGATCGCTCGATGCTGGCGACGGCGCGCACCAGCACGACCAGCAGGAAGGCGACCACCAGCGCGGCCACGAGGCCGATGCAGAGTGCAATCACCCAGTAGCCGTGGCTGGATACCAGAAGCATCACTTGCCGACCGCCGTCTTTCGCAGGGCGCGGGCCGCGTGCAGGATCCTCACCCCGGAGTCATTGATGCGCGAGATGTCGGCCAGCTTCGTCGTCTGGTCGCGCACCACGCCCACCGCCCCTTCGGCGACGGCCGCCTGCTTGGCGATCCGCAGGGCGAGCAGCACGATCGTGATCACGATCACGGCCGCCACCGCGATCACCACGACCCCGATCCCGATCCCCAGCAGCCACTGGGCCGACTCCGACATGAGCACGATCACGCGCTGCGATCCTGACCCAAAACCGTTGCGTCATCGTTGCGCATCCGCACTCCTGGTCACCTCTGTCGCCGGGGTAAGAAGAGCAAGAACCATTATAGATAGGCTTGCGCTCTCCGAACGGTTTTCCGCGAAACGTCAAGCGGGCATGCCGGGAGGGCCCTGGATCTCGATGCCGTAGGAGGCGGCGATCGAGACCAGTTCGTGGATGTCGGGCGGCGTCTCCGCTGCCCGGGGAATGGTCAGGCTCTCGGCCGGCTGCGATGCCTCGCGCAGGAACCGCTCGAATCCGGCCGGCTCGGTCACGAGCAGAAACCGGGCCTCGTCGGAGGTGACTTCGAAGGTGTGCGGGACATCGCGCGGGGCGTACACGAACGACCCGGCGCGGGCCTCGAAACGATTGCCACCGACCCAGAGCTGGAGCGACCCCTCGATCACGTAGAACCACTCGTCCTCGCGGCGATGAACGTGCAACGGCGAGCCGGAGCCGCGTGGCGCGCGGTGCTCGATCACGGCGACGCGGCCGTCGGTTGTCTCGGTGGAAGCCTTGATGGTGGCCAGCACTCCCAGGAACCAGCGGGCCTCGCCCTGGTCGGCCGCGAGAGCGATGGGGGCCAGCGTTGTAGTGCTGCTCATCTGCTCATCCTTTCGTTATTTCAAGAAACATGATGTTCCTTGAATGTCGAGCCGACCGTACACACCGGCCGCAGCGCTGTCAAGTTTCATGAAACGTCGTGTACCATGACCGCATGAGCCGCCCATACCAGCTGAAGCGCCGCGCCGTCGCACAGGATGAGACACGGCAACGGATCATCGAGGCGACCATCGAGCTGCACCAGACGGTCGGGCCGAGGGCGACGACGATCAGCCAGATCGCGCAGCGCGCGAACGTCGGCCGAGTCACCGTCTACCGCCACTTCCCGGACGAGCCGTCGCTGTCACAGGCCTGCAGCGGGCTCTACTACCAGCGCAATCCCGCGCCTGACCCCGTCGGCTGGCGCGTGATCATCGACCCGGACGAGCGGCTGCGGGCCGCTCTGGCAGAGTCCTACGCGTACCACCGGCGCACCCAGGCGATGATCGGTCACGTGCTGGCGGACGCCCGCGAGCACCCCGCCGTCGAGCCCTACCACACGCACTGGCGACGGGCGGTCGACGCGCTGATGGCCGGTCGCCGCGAGCGCGGGAACGCCCGCCGCATGCTCCGTGCCGGCATCGCGCTGGCGATCAGCTTCGACACCTGGCGGACGCTGACCGCTGACCAGGAGCTGACCGACGAGCAGGCCGTGCAGGTGGCCGAGCGCCTGGCCCACAGCCGCTGAGGGGTACGCTTGGCCGATGAGGCGGACATGACCGAGCCGGGAGAGGTGGCGGACCGGGCCGACCGGGTGGTGGACGGCGTCTGGACGTGGGCGGTGTCGAACAGCAACATCGGCGGCGCCACATCCAGCTGCCAGGCCCTGGACGCCGACGGCGAGGTCGTGTTGATCGACCCGCTGCGCCTGGCCGACCACGCCTTCGACGAGCTGCCGCGGCCGACGGCGATCGTGCTGACCGCCAAGTGCCATCAGCGATCGGCCTGGCGCTACCGCTCGCAGCTTGGGGTCGAGGTGTGGGCGCCAACAGACGCACCGCAAGCCGACGAACAGCCGGACCGGCGCTACGCGGAGGGCGACCCGCTGCCCGGCGGTCTTCGCGCGATCCGGACGCCCGGGCCGGAGCGGGCGCACTACTGCCTCGTGCGCGAGGCCGCGCCGCGCGTGCTGTTCTGTTCCGACCTGCTGATGGGCGGCGAGGATGGCGGGCTCGAGTTTGTACCGGCACGGTTTCACGACGACCCGGCCGAGACGCGGCGAAGCGTCGAGCGCCTGCTGGACGTGCCGTTCGACGTGCTCTGCCTCGACCACGGAGCTCCGGTCACGGACGAGCCCAAGCGCGCCATGCGGGAGGCCTTGAGCGGATAGGCCGCCGGGGCCCGCACCTCGAGGGGAACATGGGGCCCGAGCCCGACCGCTACTGGACCTACGAGCGCATCGACCCCGTAGATTGGGAAGCCGTCAGAGGGCTGGGGCGGCGCTGCCGGTGACGAGCGGCGCGTCCTCGTACGCGCTCTCGCCGTGCATGGCCTCGTCGAGCCCCTGCTCCGCCTCCTCGCCCACGCGCACCGGCGTGATGCGGTCGATCACCTTCAGCATCACGTAGGTGAACGCGAATGCGTACGCCGAGCAGGCGAACGCGGCCACGACCTGCTTGAGGAAGAAGGACGCGCTGCCGTGGATCAGTCCGACGCCGCCGGCCGGATTGATGGCGGTGCTGGCGAACACGCCCAGCAGGACGATGCCGAGCATCCCGCCCACACCATGCACGCCCCACACGTCGAGCGCGTCGTCCCAGCGCAGGCGGTTCTTGAGCTGCACCGCGTAATAGCACACGAACCCCGACACGATGCCGATGATCACCGAGGCGTAGATCGGCACGAACCCGGCGGCAGGCGTGATCGTTGCCAATCCTGCAACCGCGCCGGTCAGCAGGCCGACGAAGTGCGGCTTGCGGGCGTTCTTCCACTCGATGAATAGCCAGGTTGTGGCCGCAAACGAGGCCGCCAGGTCGGTGTTCAGGAACGCCGTGGCGGTGATGTCGTCGACTTTCAGCTCGCTGCCGGCGTTGAACCCGTACCACCCGAACCAGAGCAGCCCGGTGCCAAGCGCGATGAACGGGATGTTGTGCGGCGCGTCGACGAACTTGCGCTTGCCCACGTAGAGCACCGATGCCAGCGCCGCCCAGCCGGCCGAGGCGTGCACCACGATGCCGCCGGCGAAGTCGCGGACGCCCCACTGCGCGAGCAGGCCGTTGCCCCAGATCATGTGCACGAACGGGTAATAGACGAACAGCTGCCACACGACCAGGAATACGAGGAACGCCTTGAACGTGACGCGGTTTGTGAACGCGCCCGTGATCAATGCGGGCGTGATGATCGCGAACATCATCTGGTAGGCGATCAGCACCACCAGCGGGATGTGGGACGGCGTGTACATCGACGAGGGCGTGACGTTGCGCAGGAAGGCGACGTCGAAGTTGCCGTAGATGCCGTCCGCTCCGCCGCTGAAGCACAGCGAGTACCCGACCAGCCACCACATGACGGTGGTGATGGCCAGCGAGGCAAAGCTCTGGATCATGATCGTGAGCGTGTTCGACCGCCCCACCAGCCCGCCGTAGAAGAACGCGAGGCCCGGTGTCATCAACATCACCAGGCTTGCTGCCAGCAACATGAAACCGGTGTTTGCCTCGTTGATCATGTTCGCGTCCTTTCGCGACCGGCGGGAATGACGGATCGACGTTCGACGCGCGCGACGGAGTGCCTGCACCGGGAGGAGCGCCGGCCGTAGACTTACCGCGTGGCGGACTGGGTGACGATCTCTGCCCTGGCGACCGCCGGCGGCACGCTGGTGCTGGCCGGCGCGACGTTTGCATCGGTGCGCTCGGCCAACCGATCGTCTCGCGTGGCCGAGCGATCGCTGCTGGCCACTCAGCGTCCGCTGCTGATGCCGTCGCGGCTGCAGGACGACCCGCAGAAGGTCGGCTTCGCGGACGGCAAGTGGTTCCTGGTGCCGGGCGGCGGTGGCGCCGTCGAGGTGTCGGATGAGCCATCTACCTGGTCATATCGCTGCGGAACGTCGGCCCGGGCATGGCGGTGCTGCACGGCTGGCTGTTCCATCCGGAGATCGGGCTGGGCGACGAGCCCGCGCCCTCACCCGACGGGTTCAGCCGGCTGACCCGCGACCTGTACGTGCCCACATCCGACACCGGCTTCTGGCAGGGCGCGTTCCGGGATCCCGCGGCACCTGAGTTCGCCGCTGCCCGCGCAGCTATAGACTCGCGGCAGCGAATGGCCGTCGATCTGCTCTACGGCGACCACGAGGGCGGCCAGCGCACCATCAGCAGGTTCGTCTTCAATTCACGGGAGGACGGCCAGTGGATCGTGGTGGTGGCTCGGCACTGGAACCTCGACCGGCCGGATCCACGGTAGATCGTCGATTCACGCGTTGCACCGCCGTGACCGGCGCATGACACCGAAACCTGCAACGAACCTCACGGGGCCGTGACGATCCCAGCGTCACCCGCAACGATCCGCACCGTGGCACCGGCAGGAACATCACGACACGCGATCGGCAACCGCACAACCATGCCGATGTGCCTCGCGGTCCGGTAACGACTCGTCACGATCCCGTGCCGGACCGCCCACGGCGCCCGATCGGGTGTTTGACTCTGTTAAGAGCGCGACAGGCGTTGCGCGATTGGAACGCCCGCGTGACACGTCGCGTCGCGGCTCTGGAGTCGCGCCGCCCACCGGTCCTCGCAGCCACGGGGTATCGTCGTTGGCATGACCAACGCAACCCGGAGCCGTCCGGGCCCCCACCGGGTGGTGGTCGTCGGTGGAGGCTTCGCCGGTCTGCGAGCCGTCCGCAGCCTGCGCGGGGCGCCGGTCGAGGTGACGCTGGTCGACCGGCAGAACTTCACGCTGTTCCAGCCTCTCGTCTACCAGGTGGCGACGGGGGCGCTGTCTCCGGCAGAGATCGCGGCGCCGCTGCGCTCGATCCTGCGCAAGCAGCGGAACGCCCGAGTGGTGCTGGCCGAGGTGACCGGCTTCGACCTCGACCACCGTGAGGTCGTGCTCGAGCACCTGCCCAACCAGGGCGGGAGCACCAACCTCGGATACGACACGCTGATCGTCGCGGGCGGCTCTCGGTACAACTACTTCGGCCACGACGAGTGGCGGGCCGACGCGCCGGAGCTGAAGTCGCTCGCCGGCGCGCTCGACATCCGCAGCCGGATCCTGGCCGCCTTCGAGGCTGCCGAGCTGGAGCCGGACCCACAGCTGCGGCAGGCGTGGCTGACCTTCGTGGTGGTCGGCGCCGGCCCCACCGGCGTGGAGATGGCCGGGCAGATCGCCGAGCTCGCACGGGACGTGGTGCGCGCCGACTTCCGGTCGGCCGATACCCGTGCCGCGCGCGTGCTGCTAGTCGAGGCCTCTGACAGGGTGCTGACAAACTTCCCCGCGTCGTTGTCTCATAAAGCAACGAACGCGCTAGAGCGGCTGGGCGTGACGCCGCTCGTCAGCCACACCGTCGTCGGTGTCGCCGACGATTCGGTCGCCATCCGGGGCCCTGACGGCGAGGTCACGCAGACGCCGACGCGCACCGCGATCTGGGCCGCCGGCGTGACTGCGTCGGAGCTGGCCGCGCGCCTCGCCGAGGCGGCGGGCGGGGAGATCGACCGGTCGGGCCGGGTCACAGTCGAGCCCGACCTCTCGGTATCCGGGCATCCGGAGGTGCTGGCGCTCGGCGACATGGTGCGGGTGCGCGCCAAGGACGGCGTCATCGTGCCGTTGCCCGGCCTGGCACCGGTCGCCCTGCAGCAAGGCCGGTATGCCGCCCGGCTCGTCCTCGACCGCCTGCGCGGGCAACCGACCAAGCCGTTCCACTACGTCGACAAGGGCGACCTGGCGACGATCGGCCGCTCGAAGGCCGTCGCCGACGTGAAGGGACTGCACCTGTCCGGGTTCACCGCCTGGGTGACCTGGCTGGTCGTGCACCTCTTCTACCTGATCGGCTTCCAGAACAGGTTGCTGGTGCTGATCCGCTGGACGGTCAGCTTTGCGACCCGCGGCCGCGGGGCGCGGCTGATCGTCCGCCCGCCGGAGGACCCCACCAGCCACGACAGCGGGGATCATCGAACCCGACGGGCTGAGCCGGCGGGCGTAATCACAGGTACACCCGGCACGCCCGTGGTGCTAATGTCGCCAGTTGCGGGAACAACTATTCACGGGGGCTCTATGACTGGTCGGGGAAAGCGCGTATCGCTCGGAATGCTGCTTGCGGTCAACGTGGCGGTGTGGTCGCTGGTGATCGCCGGTGGCGCGTCGGCACAACGTACCGCCGCGCCTGATCGCGGAGCCCGTCCCACCCATCCGGTGCTGAGCGGCGCCGCCGTGCCGGATGTTGCCCCGGCGGCAACCACCTTCAGCGCGGCCTCGTCCGCCGGACTCGTTCGCAACTTCAACGGCGTCAGCAGCCTTGACAGCGCCGTCACGAATTTCGGCGCCGAGTTCGAGCCGCCCGACCAGGGGCTCTGCGTCGGCAACGGGTTCGTCCTCGAGCCGGTGAACTCCGCCTTGCGCGTGTACCGCGAGAACGGCCGCAGCGTCGCCGGGCCGACGAACGTCAACGCCCTCTTCGGCGACGGCTTCAAGCAGTTCACCAGCGATCCGCGCTGCCAGTACGACCCGGCCACGCACACCTGGTTCGCGAGCATCGTGTTCCTGAACGACACGCTCACGGCCAGCCGGCTCGAGATCGCGGTCAGGCATGCCGCCGACCCGCGCGGCACCTGGACGCGCTTCAAGATCAACACCACCCATCCCGGCGGCCACGGCTGCCCCTGCTTCGGCGACCAGCCGCTGCTCGGCATCGACGGTCAGAACATCTACGTGTCGGCCAACGAGTTCTCGATCAATCGCCCGGTGTTCAACGGCGCACAACTGTACGTGATCGACAAGCGCCAGCTCGTGGACGGCGACCCGTCGCCCACGTTCGTCCACATCGGCCCGCTGCGGATCGGCCGCCACAAGGCCGCATCGGTGCAGCCGGCCATCACCGTCGGCTTCAGCAGGGCCGAGTACCTGATGAGCTCGCTCGATCCGAATGGCACCGGCGACAATCGCATCGGCGTGTGGGCGGTCACGAACCGTGTGCTGGGGACGCACCCCGATCCTCACCTGCAGCGGATCATCATCCCGTCGCAGAGCTACTCGGGGCCGCCTGCCACCCCGCAGATGGGGCCGCAGTCGCTGATCGACTCCGGCGATGACCGGATGCAGCAGGTGCAGGCGATCGGCGGGCGGCTGTGGGGCGAGCTGGGAACCGCGCTTCACGCCGGCGGTGGAAAGCCGGTCGCAGCGGCGGCCTGGTTCGACGTCGCACCGAGCCTGGACGGCGGCCACCTGAGTGCCGCCATCAACCGCCAGGGCTATGTCTCCTCACCGGGCAACGGCATCCTGTATCCGGCGATCGCCGGCGACCGTCGCGGAAACGCGGCCATTGGCTTCTCCATGTCCGGACCGGGCATGTTCCCCAGCGCCGGCTACGCGACGATCTCGACGGGTCAGGCCAACTTCGGGTCGCCGACCATCGCCAGCCCCGGCAGAGGGCCGTACTTCAGGAAGTCGACGAGGTGGGGCGACTACTCCTGGGCAGTGCTCGACCCGGCCGCACACCGTGTCTGGCTGGCCAACGAGTACATCCCGCCCCGGTCGAGCCAGACCGTCGACCGCCACCAGAACTGGGGGACGCGCGTCTACGCGGTGCGGCTGCCCAGCCCCTAGCCGGGGGGTAGCTCAGCCCTCGAGCCGAGCAGCGTGATCGGGGACGAACGTCTGCGAGCCGACCGGAGGGCGGCGGTAGCCGCCCTCCGACTGCCTGCGCGGAAGCTTCGGCGGATGCTTCTCGGTGCGATCCTCGTAGGGGACGCGCGAAAGCAGATGCGCGATGCAGTTCAGCCGCGCACGGCGCTTGTCGTCGGCCTCGACGACGAACCAGGGCGACTCCGGCAGGTCGGTGTACACGAACATCTCATCCTTGGCCCGCGAGTAGTCGACGTAGTGCGAGCGTGACTCGAGATCCATGGGCGAGAGCTTCCAGCGCTTGGTGGGGTCGTCGATCCGCTCCTGGAAGCGCTGCCGCTGCTCCTCGTCGGAAACCGAGAACCAGTACTTGGTGAGCAGGATCCCGTCGTCGATCAGCATCCGCTCGAACTCCGGGCACTGGCGCATGAACAGCCGGTACTGATCGTCCGTGCAGAACCCGAGCACGTGCTCCACACCGGCCCGGTTGTACCAGCTGCGGTCGAACAGGACGATCTCACCCGCCGACGGCAGGTGCGCGACGTATCGCTGGAAGTACCACTCCGTGCTCTCGCGGTCCGTGGGAGCGGGCAGCGCGGCGATCCGGCAGAACCGCGGGTTGAGCGGCTCCGTGATGCGCTTGATGGTGCTGCCCTTGCCGGCGGCGTCGCGCCCTTCGAACAGCGCCACCACCCGCGCACCCTCGGCACGCACCCACGTCTGCATGCGGGCGAGCTCGATCTGGAGCCGCGCCAGCTCTGCCTCGTACAGGTCGCGCGGCACGCGCCGGGGTCGCTTCTTGGACATCGGCGAGATGCTACCCGCCGACCGGCTCACTCCGGCCGGGGACCGAGCAGTCGCGCCAGCCCCACCCGCGCGCGCTCCAGCAGCGCAGGGTCGCCGTACATGGTGTAGGCCGCGTGCGCCATCAGCAGCAGTGCGTCGACCTCGTAGATGAGCTGCTCAGGATCCGGGTCGGTCGGTAGCTCGCCCGCCTGCTGCGCCGCGGCAGCCGCGGCCATCAGCTCCCCCACCCACTCCTCGATGAACACGCCGATCCGCTCCCTGACGCGCCCCGGCTGGGTGTCGAACTCCGCGCCCACGGCGGCGAAGAAGCAGCCCCCCGGGAACACCTCGCGCTCAAGGTGTGAGAGGAACTCGTCGGACAGCGCCCACAGCCGGTGCAGCCCATCCGCCTTGGCGCGGGCCGGGCTCAGCACCTCGGCCTCGAAGATCTCCTGAGCGCGCTCGATGGTGGCCAGCTGCAGCTCCTGCTTGGACGTGAAGTGGGCGTAGAGACCGCTCTTGCTCATGCCGGTGTGCTCGGCCAGCCGGCCGATCGAAAGGCCGTCCAGCCCCTCGACCGTCGCCAGGCGCGCGGCGTTGTCGAGGATCGCGTCGCGACTGCGGCGGCCGTCGGCTCGCTGGCGGCGCTGGGCGGGGGCTGCGGTGGGGGTCGGCTGGTTCATACTTGACAAGATAGCACGACCGTTCGTATAGTGCACGCATTAGTCAGCACGATCGTTCGTGTTTCACACCATTCGAGGAGTTCACATGAGCACCAGCAGCATCATCGAGCCGGTCCTGTCCGAACTGAGCGCCCGCCAGCGGCGGGCCTGGGCGGCCGGCGACTACTCAACGGTCGCCTCCCGCACCAACATGGCGGCAAGGCGACCGCACGACGACGCCGACCTCCGCGCCCGGTGGCACGGCCGGGCACGGGATTCACGGGGCAGCGCACGTTGCTAGCTTGCAGCACGTGACCGAGCGTGGGCAGGACACCGAGCCGGATCCGTCCGAGTACGACCGGCTCGGCGTCACGCCCACGCCCGACGACGGAACACGCCTCTCGTCCACCCCGCCCTGGGACGAGACCCAGCGCCCGCACCGCCAGCGCTCGGGGCCGGACGTGGACTACACCAGGCGCGGGCGGCTGGTCGGCCAGCACCTGATCGACGTGCACGACATGCTCCGCTCCGAGCCGGGCCAGCTGCGCTCGGTGCTGTCCCAGGTGCGTGAGGGCGCGCTCGACGCCGGCGACGCCCGGGCGGCCCTGAACGACATGGCGCTGCGGCAGAACGACTGGACGCTGGGCGCGTTCTGCGCCCGCTACTGCGGCGCCGTGACGCAGCACCACGGGCTCGAGGACGACGCCATCTTCCCTCACCTCGCGCGCAGCGAGCCGGCGCTCTCGCCGGTGATCGACCGCCTCGCCGACGAGCACCTGACCATCCACCATGCCGTCCACGCCGTCGACCGCGCCCTGGTCGGCCACATCAGCCGGCCCGACAGCTACGAGGGCATCCAGTCGGCGATCGACTTCCTCACCGACGCCCTGCTGTCCCACCTCTCCTACGAGGAATACGAGATCGTGGAGCCGCTGTCCCGGCTGGGGTTCTACCCGGGGCAGCTGTAAGCGCTAGACGCGCGTCCCACTACGCGGGCCGCAGCCCCCGACGCCCCAGCCCCACGAGCGCCAGAGCAGCGGGCGGATCACGAAGAACGCCACCAGCGGGATCAGGAACCAGAGGTGGTGGCCGGTGCCGATCACGATCGCTGCGATCAGCGCCAGCGGCAGCAGCGGAAACGGCCACGGCCGCGGGCGCCATCCGCGGCGACCGGTTGGCCGCGGGCCCGCCGGTTCGCCACCGGGCAGGTCGGTCACCAGCCGGTCGAGGTCGGCGTACGTCTTGGCCGCCATGCAGGCCTCGAGCCGTTCCTGGAACTCGTCGCTGTCGAGCCGGCCGTCTAGATGCTGTTCGCGGAGGATGGCCGCGAAGGCCTCGCGGTCGCCGTCTCCGGCGCGGAGGCTGCGGTCGCGCGGCCCCCGGTTGCGGTCGTTGCGTCCGTCGCTGTCTGCCATGTCGGTCCTTTCGGTGCGGGTGGTGGTGCGGTGAACTGGCGGCCGCGTAGCGGCAGCTCCTGGAGCAGCAGCACGGCCGCCAGCGCGAGCCCTGCGAGCGGTGCGGCGGCGATGAAGACCGTCTGCACGCCGTCGATCACGTCGGCGCGCGCCGCCGCGGGCGCCGTCGAACCCGCCACCCGGGACGCGAAGACGGCTCCCAAGAGCGCCGCGCCGACGGCACCGCCGAGACCGCGGGAGAAGCTGGTGGCGGCCATCGCGACGCCCAGGCGGCCGCGATCGACGGCGTTTTGGACGGCGACGGTCAGCACCTGGCCGACCGTGCCGAAGCCGAGGCCGAATACGGCCAGGCCGATTCCGATCTTGAGCCGCGACGGGCTGCCGGCGACGGCGGCCAGCTCGATCAGCGCGATGGTCATCAGCGCCGCACCGGCGACGGGGTATCGCTTGTAGCGGCCGGTGCGGGCGATGCCGCGACCCGCCAGGTTGGTCGAGACGGTGATGCCCAGCATCATCGGCACCAACAGCAACCCGGCCTCGGTCGGCGTCGCGCCGGTCGTGGTCTGCAGGTAGAGCGGCACGAACACGTTGACCGCAAACAGGGCCGCTGTCGTCAGGAACAGGGCCGAACAGGCGACCGTCATCGTGCGGGTGCGGAGCAGTTCGAAGGGGATGATCGGATCGGCAGCGCGCCGCTCCCGGACGACGAGCGCCAGGGCGAGGGCGCCGGTCAGGCCGGCCGGCGCCAGGATCTCGGGCGACCCCCATGGGTGGCGCCGGCCGCCCCACACGCAGATCAGTATGAAGCCGGCCGTCGCGGCGGCGAGCAGGGCGGCACCCAGGACGTCCAGCGCGTGGCGAGCGGCGTCGGCGTGCGCGGCCGGCATGCGCAGGCGCAGCCCGGCCAGCGCCGCAAGGCCGATCGGGAGGTTCACGTAGAACACCCAGCGCCAGCCGACGTGCTGGACGATCACGCCGCCCACCAGTGGCCCGGCCACGGTCGCAGCCGCGAACGTGGCGGCGATGTAGCCCTGGTAGCGCGCCCGCTCGCGCGGCGACACCAGATCGCCGACGGCGGCCATGGCGAGTGTCATGAGGCCGCCGGCGGCGACGCCCTGGACGGTGCGGGCGACGATCAGCGCCGCAATGCCCGGCGCGGCGCCGCAGAGCGCGGAGGCCGCCAAGAACAGACCCAGGGAGATCTCGAGCAGGCGCTTGCGCCCGTGGCGGTCGCCCAGCTTGCCCCACAGCGGCGTGCTTGCGGCGGCCGCGATCACGTAGGCGGTGACCAGCCAGGCCACGTCGGTGACGCGACCGAGGTCAAGAGCGATGGTGGGCAGGGCGGTGGCCAGGATCGTCTGGTCGAGCACGGCCGGCAGCATCGCCAGCACGATCGCCGCGAAGGGCACGGTCACCGAGGGCGCCGGTCGGGAGGTCTGCTCGCTGGTCATGGCAGAAGATTAGATATCGAATCATTAGATGTCAAATCTTATCTGGTATCATGGGCAGGTGAGCCGGCCCTCCCTCCTTCCGCCGATCGGTTTGCGCCTGACCCGCACGGCGCGGGTCGTCTCAAACGCCTTCGAGCGGGCGATGGCCGAGGCGGGCGGCTCGGCCTCCGCGTGGCAGGTGCTGTTGCTGGTGCGCTCCCAGCAGTGGGGAACGCAGTCGCGGATGGCCGATGCGATGGGCATCTCCGGCGCCACCCTCACCCACCACCTGAATGCGCTCGAGCAGCAGGGCCTCGTCCACCGCTGGCGCGACGCAGGCAATCGCCGGGGCCAGCAGGTGGCGCTGACGGAGGCCGGTGAGGAGCTGTTCGCGCGGTTGCGGCAGGTGGCGACCGCCCACGACCGACGGCTGCGCTCCCAGCTCACCGACGAGGAGACGGCGCAGCTGGCGGAGCTGCTCGAGAGGCTCCAGGACGGGATCGAACCACCGGAAGCGGGGTGAGCATGACAGGGCTGTCGGAGAGGCGAATCCACGTTGTCGGCGCGGGGCCCGTGGGCCTGATGCTGACGGCGCTGCTTCAGTCGATGGAGGGGGTTTCCGTCCATCTCTACGAGAAGCGGCGCGAGTACACCCGCACGCGCATGGTGCGGCTGGCGTCGTACCTCGTGGCGGATTCGGTCGAGAGCTACCGCAACGACCACATCGACGGCGAGACCGTCGAGGCCGTGTTCGATCCTCCGGAGCTCGACGAGAGCCTCGCCTTCAGACGGTCGATTGCCCCTGACCTGATGACGCTGCTCCGGGAGTGGTCACAGGGGTTCTGTCCGCTCAACTCGATCGAGCGGGCCATCAGCGATCTGATCGACACCCGCGTGACGAGCAGCGTCCAGCGCACCGCAGCAGTTGTCGCGTTCGACGACGCGATTGCGATGCTCGAGCCTGGGGACGCGCTGATCGACTGCACCGGCTGCTCGTCGCTGCTGCGAGACCACCTGGTGCCCGGCGCGGCCACGGGTGCGGATGCGAACACGCTCAACATCAGGCTCGAGTACGCCCTCGTGATCACGTTTCTCTACGGTCAGTCATATGAGTGCAACGAGTACTGCAAGTACTACAAGAACGTCGACAACACCCACTATAAATTCATTCCCGCCGTGCATCGCACGTACTACGACGGCAGCATCAGCCACGTAACCGGCATCGTCAACATCAGCGCCGAGGACTACGAGACGATGCCGCCGCGATTCGACGGCGAGTGGCTGCGCCGCAACTTCCCCGGGGTGGCCGAGTCGATGGACCGGTTCATCGACAAGGTCAAGTTGGAGACCAACGGCGAACTGCTCGGCGACCTCGAGATTGTGCGGATACCCCTGAACCTGTACCGGGCCCGCAACGCTACCAGCCGGCGATGGCTGACGTCCGGCCCAGCCGACCACCCATTCGCGAGCTCGCCGGTGTTCCTGCTCGGGGACTCGGCGATCGGCTCACCGTACTTCCAGTCGATATCGCTGGGCTTCGAGTGCGCGATGTTCCTGGCCGGGCTGATCGCGCAGCGTGACCTGCCGCTGAGAGACATGTTCGATCGCTACGAGCTTCACATGTACAAGCAGTGGCTTCGCGTATACATGCGCAGCAAGATGATCAAGCACAACAAGGATCTGTTCGAGACCGTCGACGACAAGTTCGCAACGCTCGAAAAGCTCCACATCTACTAGGCGGGCCCACGACCCAAGGAGTGACCATGACGGACTCTTCCAACCAGGGGATCAAGACCGTGCTGCATCCGGTGTCCGACCTGGCGAAGGCCAAGCCGGTCTACGCCGCCCTGCTCGGGATCCAGCCGCAGGCAGACGCGCCGTACTACGTCGGCTTCGACGCCGCCGGCCAGCAGATCGGGCTCGTGCCGGGCGGTGGGCAGGAGGGAATGACCTCACCGGTGGCCTACTGGCACGTTGCGGACATCGAGGCGAAGCTAGCCGAGGTGACCGCCGCGGGTGCCACCGTGAAGCATCCGCCGCGCGACGTCGGTGGCGGCCGTCTGGTTGCCACCGTCACCGACCCCGACGGCAACGTGCTCGGGCTGCTCCAGGACCCGTGAGCACGGCTACGTCGCCGGCTGACCTGAGTGCTCGGCGGCACGTTGAGCCTCCACGGCACGGTGGACGTTGCCGTGCACGTGGTCGGCGCCGATTCGATCGATCACGCCGTCTCGCCGCAGCACGGCCAGCACGGGCGGCTTGACGCGCGCGAGGCGCAGCGCGGCCCCGCCGGTCTGCACCAGCTCGTGGATCTGGGACAGCTGCTCGGAGCCCTGCGAGTCGATGAAGGGGACGGCCTCGAGGTCGAGCACCACCGCCGTGAGCCGGTCGGGCGCGGCCTCGGTCAGATCGCGGATGCGGTCATCGAGCGCCTGGGCGGTCGCGAAGAACACGCCGCTGTCGATTCGCAGCACGACGATGCCCGGGAACGTCTCGTCGCCGGGGTGCTCGTCGAGGTCACGGAACACCTCGGTGCCGGCTTCGCGGCCGAGCAGCGGCATCGGCGGATTTGTCGCGACGTAGACCAGCCAGCCGAGTGAGAGCACCAGGCCGACCACGACACCGGCCAGGACTCCCACCGACAGCACGCCGACGAAGGCGGCGATGGCGATCCAGAAGTCGAAGGGAGCGACCCGGCGCAGCCGGCGGAACTCCGGCAGGTCGATCATCCCGAACACGACCGCGTCGATGATCACCGCGCCCAGCACCGCCTTCGGCAGATCCGAGAACAGCGGCGCCAGCACGATCAGGGTGAGCACCACCAGCGCGCCGGTGACCAGGGATGCGACCGGCGTGCGGGCCCCGGCCGACTCGTTCAGCGAGCTGGCGGAGAGGCTGGTCGAGACGGGCATGCCCTGGAACACGCCCGAGCCGACGTTGGCCATGCCCTGCGCCACCGACTCCTGGTCGATGTCGATGCGGTACCTATGCCGTGTGGCGAAGGCACGTGCGTCGCCGGCCGTCTGTGAGAAGCCGATCAGCAGCAGCGCACCCGCGGCGACGCCGATGGTGGCGTACTGCTCGCGGAACGTGTCGGCGCTCGGGAGCCGTGGCGCCGGCAGCCCGCGCGGGACGTGCCCGACCAGATCGACCCCATGCCCGCCGAGGTCGAACACGCGAGCGGCGATGATGCCGCCGGCCACCAGCACCAGGGCACCCGGAACGGCGGGCGCACGGAACCGCAGCGCCAGGATCACACCCAGCGACACGGCCCCGACCAGCAGCGTCGTCCCGTGGATGTCACCCAGCGATCCCACCCACGAGCCGAGCTCCCGCCAGGCGTTCACTCCGTCCGTCGTCGTCCCCGTCAGCTTCGGCAGCTCGCCGATCACCACGTCCACGGCCGCCCCCGCCAGGAAGCCTGTGATCACCGGCTTGGACAGAAACCGCGCGATCCACCCCAGCCGGAAGACGGCCAGGAGCAGGAACAGCGCCCCCGTCACCAGCGTGATCGCGGCCACCAGCTCCGCCGCCTGCTTTCCGCCCAGCCCGGTCAGCAGCACCGCTCCGCCGGCGACCGCGGCCAGGGATGAGCTGGGCCCGGTCGAGATCTGCTGCGAGGTGCCGAACAGGGCGTACAGGATCGCGCCCGCGGCCGCCGCGTACAGCCCGTTCTGCAGCGGCACGCCGGCGATGCCCGCATACCCGAGATTCTTGGGGACGATCAGCGCGGTCACCGCGATCCCCGCAGCAACGTCGCCGCGCAGGAACGCGCGGTCATAGCGGGGCAGCCAGGTGACGATGGGGAGCCAGCGGCTGATGCCGCGGCGCTGGTTCGCGGCTGTCGTCACGGCCGCATCCTCTCACGCGATCCGGCCCGCCACGATCGATTCGTAAAGCCGCTTGACGAACCGCGGTCGGGCATGATACCGTAAAGTCTCTTTACCACACCGAACCGGAGGGACGACACCATGGCAGCCAGCACACACGAGCAGATCAGGGTCGGCGACGTGGCGGTCCGCTTCCTGCTCGAGGGCGAGCGGTCGGCCGGTTCGGTCGCCGTCTTCGAGTTCGACGTTCCCGCCGGCGCGCAGGTGGCGGCCGCGCACAGCCACGACGGCTACGAGGAGACGATCTACGGGCTCGAGGGCCTGCTGACCTGGACGCTCGCGGGCACGCCGATCGACGTCGGCCCGGGCGAGGCGCTCTGCATCCCCCGCGGCGTGGTGCACCGGTTCGACAACCTCGGCGAGGACGACGCCAGGGCGCTCGCGATCGTCACCCCCGGCATCCTCGGCCCCGACTACTTCCGGGACGTCGCGGCCATCCTCGACGCCGCGGCCGGCGGACGGCCCGACTTCGCAGCGATCGAGGCCGTCATGCTCCGCCACGGCCTCACTCCCGCGTCCTGACGGCGATGGGTACCGGGCTCACTGTTCGTGACCAAACCGCCGCGTCAGGGCGGCTGGCTGAGAACGACCGTCGCTCCGGCCGGTGCGGACGTCCCGTGTAGGGCGACTCGCCCGTCGGCCGCGACGACGAGGAGCGCGATGTCGCCCGGCTGCACAGGCGCAGCGCCGTCCCGCGTCAGGATCCTCCAGCCGGCGGCCACCCGCTGCCGCAGCTCGGAATGGGTGAGCTCCGAGCTGCCGATCGGCGAGGTGTCGTTCGGGGGCGGCAGCAGGTCGGCGGTTTCAGGATCAGGTGCGACGCGAAATACGTGGTCGTGCCCCAGCTCGCGGCGCAGCTCCCCGGCGGCCAGCGCGTTGAAGTCGTCGCTTCGCGTCAGCAGGAGCGCGTCCGTCACCTCCTCGAGCTCAGCCTCGCGGTTCACCGAATCGAGCAACATGCTGCCTCGGTCTGCCGCGATGCCCGCGGCGCGCGCTGCGTCGCGATCCGCCGTCGGCCCGACCCACATGCGAACGGAAGCACCGGCCGACTGGATCGCGGCAGCCATTTGGCGGGCCCAGGCCTCGCCGCCCACGACCAGGACGAGCCCGCGTTCCTGACCGGCTACGCCGAGCCATCGCGCCAGGGGCGGCGCGGTCAGGCCGTAGAGCACCACGGTCGCGAAGATCACGATGAACACGATCGGGAGGATCTGGTCCGCGCCGGCGAAGCCCTGCTGCTCGAGTTGCAGGCTGAACGCCGACGCGGTGGCGCCCGCAACGATGCCGCGTGGCGCCAACCAGGCGACGAACGCGCGCTCTCTGACCGAGAACTCCGACCGCCACATCGCCAGCATCACAGCCAGCGGCCGGGCCACGATCACGATGACGGCTACGAGCACGAGCGACCTGCCGAGCACGTGCCGAACTTCGTCAGGCGTGACCGAGGCCGCGATCAGGATGAACAACACGCCGATCAAGAGTTGGACGAGCGCCTCGTGGAACCCGAGCACGGCTGTTACGTCGACCCGCCGTGACAGCGGGAGGATGTGCTGGTTGCCGAGCGTGATCCCCATGAGGGTCGCGGCGACGAACCCCGTGTCCTCCCGGATCAGGTCGGCGGTAACCACAGATCCCACCACGACGGCGAGCGTCGTCGACACGACCATGGCGGGTGCGCTGCGCTGCACCTCACGCAGCAGCACGAACAGCACCACCGCTCCGGCCGCGCCCACCGCCGCACCAACGACCACGCTGCCGAGAAACTCGCCGGGATGCCATACGGCGCCCCCGACTCGCCCCGACTGCACCCCCTGGAACACGAGCACGCCGAGCAGCGCGCCGACCGGGTCTACCAGCACGCCCTCCCACTTGAGCAGCGTCCGCACCTCGCGGGCGGGCCTGATGAACCCGAGCAGCGGAAGCACCACCGTCGGCCCCGAGACCACCAGAATCGCGCCGATCAGGATCGCCACCCCCGTCGCCATCCCGGAGAACAGCGCCGCGACCGTGGCCGCTGCGACGACAAGGGTCACCATGACGCCGACAGCGATCAGCCGGGCCACGGGCCCGCGCACGCGCGGAGCGATCTCATCGAACGAGAGACGCAGCCCAGCCTCGAACAGGATGATCCCCACCGCCAGGGACACGAACGGCTGAAACAGCGCACCCAGCAGCTGGTCGGGGTGAACGTCATCCGTGACGGCACCGGCCAGGAACCCGGCGGGCAGGAGCACCACGATCGCGGGCAGCCCCAGCAGACGTCCAGTCAGCTGGGAGCCAACCGCAAGTGCGAGCACGAGGCCGAAGCCGAGCAGGATGTCGTTCGTCGACAAGGCGCCAACATAGCCTCACCGAGCGCCGGGACACCTACGAAATGCCATGCGCGCTCCGCTAGGTCGATCGCAGGGCTGAGTTCGCGCGCATGACGATGGTGGAGACGCCGCGGTCGCGGATGGATTGGCGGCCGATCCAGCACTACCCACTTCGCGTTGGTCGGGGCACTGATGTGGACTTCGGCCGTGCCGTTCAGTGGAACGCTGCTTCCTGCGTCGTCGGTGCCAGCAGGAAGGCCGCGACAGGGGTCGTGAGCACGCCGCCGATGGCCGCGCCAGCCTCGCCGGGACCGGTCCGTTCTTCACGTCGGAGACCGGCTTCGCGCCGACCGCGGCCCCGTACGTCGAGGACCCCGCCCGGCCGCTCTCGAGCGGCCTTGCCTAACGTCCACTACACCTGCGGCAGCGACCGGGACTGGATCGCCCCGCACGCGATGTTCGTGGTCTTCTCGAACCGCTGCACCCACGTCGGCCGCCCCGCCCAGGCATCCGCAATCGGGTTCGCCTGCCCCTGCCATGGGAGCCAGCTCGACCAGCGTGGCGCCCGCATAGCCGGCCCCGCTCCCCGGCCGCTCGACCGCTTCCAATGGGAGATCCGCAAGGGCGACCAGCTCTGGCTCACCCAGCGCTGGAGCGTCCTGCTGAACGGTGAGCAGGCACGTTACTCCCCGGCCAAGGCACCGGGCCAGCCGCTGAACGGGCAGATCCCCGCAGCGGAGGCGCTGTACCCGGCCGTCACCTACAGGCACGGGCCCGTGCCCAGGTCACAGTAGTCCATAGTCCGTGATGCACACCGGAAGTTGCGAGACAATGGCGCGACATGGCTGCGATCGGACTTCTCGCCCAAGCCCGGCGGGCAATCGCGGAGCGCTCCTGGCTCGAGGCGCGGGAGGCGTTCGCCCGCGCCGACCGCTCCGCGCCGCTGGACGCCGAAGATCTCGGGCTCTGGGCGACAGCCCAGCTCATGCTGGCCGAAGACGAGGCGGCAATTGAGACGCTCGAGCGGGCCCACTACCGGTACCTCGAGCGCGGTGAGACGGGTCCCGCCGCCCGGGCGGCGATCTGGATCGGCATGAACCTCGCGTACGGGGGTGCCGTCGGACCGGCAAGCGGCTGGCTGGGACGAGCCCAGAGGCTGGTCGACCAAGAACCCGGGGAATCGGCGGAGCAGGGCTACCTTCTGTTGCCACTCGTGTTCCAGCACGAGGCCGCCGGGGAGTATGAGCAGGCGGCGGCCGTCGCGGGCCGAGCGGCAGCCGTGGGACAGCGGTTCGGCGACCCCGATCTACTGGCGCTGGCGGTGCACGCGCAGGGGCACATGCTCGTGATGGCGGGGCAGGTGCGCCCGGGGATGGCATTGCTCGACGAGGCGATGGTGACGGTGACGACGGACGAGCCGATGCCGTTCGTCGTCGGCATCGTCTACTGCGGCCTGATCCTGGCATGCCAGTCGGTGTTCGAGGTGGGCCGGGCGCGGGAGTGGACGCAGGTGCTGACGGCCTGGGTGGAGGGGCAGCGTGATGTTGTCGCGTTCACCGGCCGGTGCCTCGTGCACCGGGCGGAGATCCTGCAGCTCGGCGGGGCGTGGCCCGATGCGCTCAACGAGGCCCGGCTGGCCGGCCGGCGGTTTGTCGAAACCGGCAACCCAGCCGCGGGACTTGCGCACTACCGGCAGGGCGAGGTGCTTCGCCTCCTGGGCCGGTTCGACGCGGCCGAGGCGGCTTACCGCGATGCCAGCCGGATGGGGTGGGAGCCGCAGCCGGGCCTGGCGCAACTGCGACTGGCGGAGGGGCAGGTCAATCTGGCCCTGGTCGCCATCCGCAGGGCAAGCGCCGAGATCGCCGAGCCCCTCAAACGGGCGGCGCTACTCCCTGCGCTGGTCGAGATCGCGCTCGCGGCCGGCGAACTCAACGAGGCGCGGGCGGCGTGCGCCGAGCTGCACTCCCTCGCCGCACGGTACGAGAGCCGGATGCTGACCGCCATGGTCGCCTATGCCGAGGGTGCCACTGCGTTGGCGGAAGGCGACGCCGGCAGCGCCCTCGCGCAGCTGCGCGCAGCCCAACACGCGTGGATCGAGCTGGACGCGCCCTACGAGGTCGCCCGCGCGCGGGCGCTGCTGTCGTCGGCATGCGCCGCCCTGGACGACGGCGAGGCGGCAGCGCTCGAGCGCGAGGCAGCCCGCGAGGCATTCCGCAAGCTGGAAGCCGCTCCAGATCTCGCACGACTCGAGGGCGTGCCGACCAAGCCCGCCCACGGACTCTCTGCGCGCGAGCTCGAGGTACTGCGACTCCTCGCACGCGGCAAGTCCAACCGTGAGATCGCCGCCGTCCTCGTCATCAGCGAGCACACGGTCGCCCGCCACGTGCAGAACATCTACGCCAAGCTGCGCGTCGCGTCGCGCGCGGCAGCGACCGCGTTTGCGTTCGAGCACGACCTCGTCTGACGGAGCCGAATGGTCCGAATTGACCACTCGTTTCGCCCGCAAGGTTGGTGAATCGGTGCGATGCGGTTCCGTTACCCGTGGCCTACGGTCAGCTCCTCAGACTCGACGAGGAGGAGCAGATGCGGCACTCAGAGCACTACCAAACCGTTGTCATCGGTGCGGGCCAGGCCGGGCTCGCCACCGGCTACTACCTCAAGCAGCACGGCCGGCAGTTCGTTGTCCTCGACAGCGGCCGGCGCATCGGTGACACCTGGCGGGGCCGCTGGGATTCGCTGCGGCTCTACTCGCCGGCGAGCCGCGATGGACTGCCGGGAATGGCTTTTCCCGCCCCGCGCGCGTCGTACCCAACCGCGGGCGAGATGGCGGACTACCTCGAGGCCTATGCGGCAGCGCACGAACTGCCCGTTCGCAACGGTGTCACCGTCACCAGCCTCACCAGGGAAGACGGCCGGTACCTCGTTCGGTCCGGTGACGCCTCCTTCGTGGCCGAGGACGTCGTAGTCGCGACCGGGGTGTTCCGGCGCCCACGCGTCCCGAATTTGCCGGCGAACTCGACCCCGGCATCACGCAGATCCACTCAAGCGACTACAAGAACCCGTCACAGCTCACCGACGGGCTCGTGCTCGTGGTGGGAGCCAGCCATTCCGGCTCCGACATCGCCCACGAGGCCGCGGCAGCCGGCCATGACGTCGTTCTCTGCGGCCCGGACACGGGACAGTTGCCGGCGCAGGTGGAGACCCGCCGAGGCCGGTTTCTCTTCCGGGTGCTGTTCCAGGTCGGCACGCACGTGCTCACTGTGGACACACCGCTCGGCCGCCGCATGCGACCTCACATTCGCCACGGCGGAGCGCCGCTCCTGCGGTACCGCCGCAAGGAGCTCGCCGCCGCCGGGGTCGAACGCGTACTCGCCCGTACCTGTGGGGTGGAGGCTGGCCGGCCGCTGCTGGACGATGGTCAGGCGCTCGACGTCCGAAACGTCATCTGGTGCACGGGCTTCCGGCCGGACTACTCCTGGATCCGCTTGCCGTTCGAGATCGGCGAGGACGGGTATCCGGAGCAGTACCGCGGCGTGATTCCCGGATCACCCGGGCTGTACGTCGTCGGCCTGCCGTTCCAACACTCGTTTGCGTCGATGCTGATCGGCGGCATGGGCAGGGACGCCGAGCGCGTCGCGCGCCACATCGCGACCGTACGGGCCCCGTCAGCGCGGTCCCGAGAACACCGGACGGCACCGGCCGGCCAACAGGTCGCATCGTGACCAGACAGAGCTCAGAGTCGATTCTGATCTGGAACGGCCTCGTGGTCCGTGCCGTGCCGAGGATGGACGAGGGCGGTGTCCCCCACCGGCACGGGCTACCCCGCCCCCCTGCCGCGCGCGGCATCTGCACGTTCGCCGAGGTGGGCCTCGAGCCGCCAGAGGTTGTCGATGTGCTGGCTCGTCCACAGCAGTAACAGGGCGGCGCGCGCCGCACCGTCGTCGCCCGTGCGCACGGCGTCGCGCACGCACACGAGTAGGCGGCGTCGCCCCTCGTCGTCGCGGATGTGGGCGGGCGGCACCGCGCCCCGGTTGACGATCGCGTATCCGAGCGCCACGAACCACGCGTGCAGGGCGTGCAACTCACGGTCGAGGTTCTCCCCACAGTGCTGGAGCCGGGTCGTAGGATCGGCCATCTGTCCGAGCGCGGCCAGCGACTGCCCCGCGCGACGGACACGCGAGGCACCGCCGACGAACGCAGCGACCTCCTCGACCTTGAGATCGCTGGCGGAGCGCTCGGCGAGATACAGGCGGAAGGCATCGTCGAGCCGGTGGGTGGCCGAATCCGCAGCGCGAGCCGCGTGCGCGGCCTCGGCGGCGGCCGCTCCCGTGATCGACTCGCGGGCGGTGGCAACGACGTACTCCGACCCGCGCCCGAACGCCGTGGCAAGGTGATCTCGCAGCAGCGCAGCCGCACCGCGCGGCCAGAACAGGACGCCGACCCCAAGGCTGATCGCAAACCCGATCGCAACGTCCTCGACACGCACGAGGCCAACGCTCCAGCCAACCGGCTGGATCAGGTTGAACAGCACGAACAGGACGACCGTGAACCCCGCTTGCCCGGCGGCGAACGAGATGCCCCGCGGCGCGTAGGCGGCGACCAGGACGGCGACGGGCAGCACCGCCCAGAGCACCGCCTCATGCGTGCCGATGACGATCACCAGCAACGCTCCCAGCACGATCCCCGCGGCGGTGCCGCCCAGCGCGCTCAGCACCGACCAGCCGGTCGCCAGCGCATTCGACCGTAGCACTGAGAGCGTCCCCAGCACGACCCAGAAACCGTGCTGAAGGCCGGTCCGCTGTGCGATGAACACGGCGACGGCGAGTCCCACCGCTCCGCGAACGCTGTTCCGAAACCAGATCGAGCCAAGTGCGGCATGCTCAACCGCCAAACGTTCCGTGGCCTCGAGCGCCCCACCCGCGGATGGCTGAGCGACGTCGCTCTGATCCAGCTCCGGTGCATCAGCGCCGGTCGCGAAGAGGGCATAGCCCCCCAGCTGCCGGGCCGAATACGTTGCCGCTCTGATCCGAAACGGGAGCTCCACCACCTCCCTCAGCGCCTCATCGCTCGCGTCGGCGGGGAGCTCGAGCAGCCGCTGTACCTCCGCCTGAGCCACGGCCGCGCGGGCCGCGTCGAGTCGCTCGAAATCGGGTCGCTGATCGCGACCGTCGAGCCGTCCCGCGCCCGCCAGCAGCACGGCAGCCGTCGCCGCCAGCGCCTCCGCGTTCTGCTCGCCGCCCGACGCGAGCCCCACGGATGTCACCGGCGGTCCGAGGAACGACAGCAGCCAATCGAGCTCGTCAGGGAGCGCCGCCAGCGCCGCCGTACGGCCGGTCGGCCCGGTGGGGCGATGCTGCGAACCGAGCGAGCGACGGCCGAGACGGTCGACCGCGTCCCGTGCTGACCGGAGGTTCTCATCAGGGCCGTCAGGCGCCGCAGCCACCCGCGCGACTGCGCGCATCGCGCGGGCGGCATCGTGCTGCAGGTCAGCGCGCCGGCGCGACGGCCACAGCAGCATGACGGCGCAGGTCCCGGCGCCTGCGGCCAGCGCCCAGCCCTCGAGGCGGTCCGGGATCGCGGAGTTCGGCGCCGGAATCGTGACGGGCAGGACGAACGTCAGCAATGCGCCGGTGGAGAGCGCCGCGATGTAGCCGTTGATCACGCCCGACATGAGCACGCAGAAGCCGATCACCGCCATCACGCCGGCGCCGAGCCACGCGTTACGCGAGCAGAGCGTGCCGAGGGTGATGAACATCGCTCCCACCGCCGCCAGCGTGAGGTAGGCGAACAGCCGCGGCAGCGGCGGCCCTTCCACGTCGACCAGCACCAGCATCGCGAACGATCCGAACGCCGCGAAGATCGACGTCTGCGGCTGCCCGATCACCGTGTCCGCAAACGCGAACACCGCAGGCATCACGATCGCCGCGCGAGCGGCCGTCTTCAGCGCGGCCATGTCCAGCACGCGGGCGATCATAATGACGTCAGCGAGGGCTCGACGTGACACCGAATAGAGTGGTCGGATGCCTGATCGCTTCGACGTGATCGTCGTGGGTGGAGGGACGGCGGGCTGCGTGCTCGCCGCGCGATTGAGCGAGGAGCCGGAGCGGACGGTGTGCCTGGTCGAGGCGGGACCGGACCACGGGCCCTACGTGGAAGGGCGGTGGCCCTCGGACATGCTCAACGCTCGCACCCTGCCGATGTCGCACCTCTGGGAGACCATGCCCGACGACCGGTCGGCCTCGCGTGCGCGCATCATCGGGGGGTGCTCGGCGCACAACGCATGCCTCGTCGTGTGGGGCTCGCGTGCCGACTACGACGAGTGGGGAGATGGCTGGACCTTCACCGAGCTCGAGCCGTATCTGCGCCGGGCCGAAACGTCGATCCGGACGCGGGCGGATCGCACGGACGACCTGTCGCCGTTCCATCACGCGTTGCTCGAGGCCGGTCCGCGCATCGGAATCCCCCGACTCGCGGATCTCAACGACCTCGACGCAACCATCGGCATCGCTCCGGCGCCGGTCAACGCCGTGGGAGCCGTTCGCTGGAACACGGCGTTCGCGTATCTGGACGAGGCACGGTCGCGGCCGAACCTGACGATTGTCACCGAGACACACATCGACCGGGTCGAGATCGCCGGTGGGCGGACGCTCGGCGTCGTCTCGGACGGCGCGCGGTGGACGGCGGACGCCGTGATCGTGGCGGCCGGAGCGTACGGGTCGCCGGCACTCCTGCTGCGCAGCGGGATCGGGCCGGCCGCGCAACTGAGCCATCTCGGCATCGGTGTCATCGAGGATCTGCCCGTTGGGGCCGGCCTTTCAGATCATCCCGGAGTGGGAATCGAGTGGTCGCCTGCGGCGGCGCACGTGCCAGACCGAGGCCCCGTGTTTGCGACCTCGCTCCTCGTCCGCGCCCCGAGCGACTCGTGCCCGAAGGACACGTGGGACCTCCACTTCCTGCCATGGCTCGAGGAGGCGGACGACGGCTGGCGGACGACCGCGGTCGTGTACCTGCTCAAGCCGGATTCACGCGGCAGCGTCACACTGCGCTCCCCCGATCCGCGGGTTCCCCCCGCCATCGACCACGGCTTCCTCTCCGAACGGCACGACCTCGACCGCCTCGCGAGCGGTATCGCGCTGATCCGCACGCTTGCCGAGCAGGCCGGCTGCGGACGCGAACTCCGCCCCGGCGATCACGCCGCGCTCGACACGTATCTCCGACAGGAGGTGCGCGGCATCTTCCATCCCACCGGTACCTGTGCGATCGGGACAGTCGTCAACTCACGTGGCGCAGTACTGGGCGTCGACGGGCTGCTCGTCGCAGACGCCTCGATCATGCCAACGATCCCCCGCGCCAACACGACCCTGAGCACGATCGCCGTCGCCGAACGGATCGCCGACTGGCTTCGCGCCTGAGCCGATCACGGCCCCCACGGGGAACCGCGGCGAGTGCGACTGGTAACCGGAAGCGCGAGGGATGTGGCGAACGGCATTTGACCCGTGGCCAAGGTTGTGAGAATGTGCGAATTGGATCGTTCGCGCGTCGCCGTAAAGTGACGGCCCTCGACGAAGTTCGTCGTCGCTGTAATGCGACGGCCCTGAACGATTCATGGCTCGACGCAACTACCCGGGGGGTGGTCATGGCAACCGTCGAAACCGCGGTCCGACCGTTTCAGTTGGACATTCCGAAAGACGCGCTGGAGGACCTGCGCCGCCGCCTCGAGGCGACGCGCCTGCCCTCCAGAGAGCTCGTCGAAGATCGGTCTCAGGGCGTGCAGCTGGAGACGATCGAGGAGCTCGCGACCTACTGGGCGACCGAGTACGACCTGGCGCAGGGCCGAGGCGAGGCTGAACGCGCTGCCGCAGTTCTCGACCGAGATCGACGGCGTGGACATCCACTTCATCCACGTCGCGGTCGCCGCACGAGAACGCGCTGCCACTGATCATGACGCACGGCTGGCCGGGCTCGGTCATCGAGATGATCGACTCCGTCGGCCCGCTGACCGACCCGACCGCGCACGGCGGCAGCGCCGAGGATGCCTTCCACCTCGTGCTGCCCTCCCTGCCCGGGTACGGCTTCTCGGGCGAGCCGGTCGAGGTCGGCTGGGATCTGGGCCGGACGGCACGGGCGTGGGCCGAGCTCATGCGCCGCCTCGGCTACACCCGCTACGTGGCCCAGGGCGGCGACGTCGGCGCCGGCGTCACCGACGCGATGGGCCGCCAGGCGCCCGAGGGGCTGATCGGCATCCACACGAACCTGCTCGTGCCGGCGCTGAGCGGCGCCATGCCGACGGACACCGACGCGGAACGCGCCGCAGCCGCGCAGATCGCAACCTTCGGGCAGTCCGGAAACGGCTACTTCGTGGAGATGGCCACGCGGCCGCAGACGATCGGCTACGCCCTGCTGGACTCACCCGTCGCCCTCGCGGCCTGGATGATCGACCACGACACCGACGCCTACTACAAGATCGCCCGCGCCTTCGTCGACGGCAGCCCTCGGGCAACCTCACCCGGGACAACGTCCTGGACAACATCACGGCGTACTGGCTGACCGGCACCGGCGCCTCGGCGGCCCGGTCGTACTGGGAGGCCTACGGGCCGGACGCGCCCGCCGCGGGCCGCCAGCCGCTGCCGCCGCCGACGATCCCGGTCGGCTTCACGACGTTCCCCGGCGAGATCTGGCGGACCCCGCGCAGCTGGGCCGAGAAGGCGTACCCCAACCTCATCTACTTCAACGAAGTCGACAGGGGCGGCCACTTCGCCGCCTGGGAGGAGCCGGAGCTCTTCTCCGAGGAACTACGCGCCGCGTTCGCGTCGGTCCGCTGAGTACTCAAGTCACCGCTACCCATGGAGGCCCTCATGACTACCACCAGCATGCTCCCTGACGTCGGGATCGAGCTTCGGGAGGGTTATGCCGAGGTCGGCGACGACACGAGGTTGCACTACGTCGAGGCCGGCGATGGCGATGGGCCGCTGGTCGTTCTGCTGCACGGCTTCCCGGAGTTCTGGTTCGTCCTCGAAGTCGGTGGCAGGCGATGACCGAGGCATGTCGCCCTCTGAGCGCCTTGAGAAATCCCAGGCGATCGACACCGTCTAGCTAACGAAACGGGATCCCCCGCGATTACGGGGTTCCTTCGGAGCTAAGCCGATTCGAACCGCTGACCTCGATGGTGTACGGTCGGCTCGATGGTGCGGCTGGATGGACAGGTGGCGTTGGTCACCGGTGGGGGGCGCGGGATCGGCGCCGCGGTCGCACGCGAACTGGCGGCGGCGGGAATGCGCGTCGCGGTGACGGGGCGCACGGAGGCGCAGGTTCGGACGGTCGCCGGTGCGATTGGCGGGCTGGGGTTGGTCGGCGACGTTTCGCGGCAGAGCGATGTTGAGGGATGGGTCGCGGACACGGAGCGACGGTTGGGACCGATCGATCTGCTTGTCAATAACGCCGCCATCGTGGGGGCGCCCGAGCCGTTTTGGGAGCACCCTCCATCCGAGTGGTGGCGCGTGTTCGAGGTGAACGTGTTGGGCGCGTTTCTGTGCTGCCACGCCGTCGCTACAGGGATGGTGGAGCGCCGGCGAGGTCGGATCGTGAACGTCACCAGCGGCGCCGGGTACATCCTGCATTTGCCCGCGGTCGGGAACGACACGAGCTACCCGCCGAGCAAGGCCGCATTAACGCGGTTCACCGAGCGGCTGTCAGTACAGCTCGCCGAACACGGTGTGTTCGCGTTCGCCGTCGCGCCAGGGATCGTCCGCTCGGACATGACCGCGAGCCTGCCCGACACGACTCCATGGACGCCACTCGAGGCACCGCCCCGGCTGATCCGCGGCCTCGCCGAGGGCCAGGCGGACGCGCTCTCGGGCCGCTACCTCCACGCCGAGCATGACGCTGACCTCGATGCGCTCGCCGCGCGCGCCGACGACATCCGCCAGCACGACCTCAACGCCATCCGGCTACGACGCTAGTTTCGTCGCCGTGTTTTTCGCGATTTGTGGGCTGCGTCGTTGCGGTAGGGTCGTCGCGGGATGATGGCTGATCTGCTGCAGCGAAGTGCGGCCAAGCAGGCTGCGTTGGTGCGGACTGGTGAGGTGCGAGCCCGCGAATTAGTCGAGGCGGCGTTGGGAGCGATCGAGCGCGTCAACCCGGTCCTGAACGCCTTTGTGACGGTGTGTGGCGAGCGGGCGCTGGCGGAGGCCGACTCGGTGGCTGCGGGCGATCCGCGTCCGCTGTGTGGCGTGCCGGTTGGGATCAAGGATCTGCTGTCTGCCACCGAAGGGGTCCCGACCACGGAGGGCAGCCTCGGCTTCCCGGATTGGGTCGCCACACACGACTCGGCCCATGTGCGACGGCTGCGCGAGGCCGGGGCGATAGTTGTCGGCAAGACCAACACGCCGGAGCTGGGGTTGCGGCCGGTGACCGAGAACCGCCGCTTCGGCGCGACTCGGAACCCTTGGGACAGCGAGTTGTCGGCCGGTGGGTCGTCGGGTGGGAGCGCGTCGGCGGTGGCGTCGGGAATGGTGGCGCTGGCGGACGGGAGCGACCTGGGCGGGTCGATCCGGATCCCTGCCGCGTGCTGCGGACTGGTCGGGCTCAAGCCGAGCCTGGGACGTGTGTCGATGGCGCCCGACTATGGCGACGTGACCGCCGGCATGGCCGCCGACTGCGTGATCACACGGACGGTCATGGACACCGCCGTGGCGCTGGACGCGATCGCCGGCTACGAGCCCGGCGACCGGCACCGCGCATGGACGCCCCAACGGTCGTTCGTGGAGCTGGCAACCGCCGACCCCGGCCGGCTGCAGGTACGTCTGTGCGTGAGCGCGCCGCACGGCATCCAGGTCGACCCGGAGCCAGCGGCCGCCGCGCGCGCGGCGGGCAAGCTATTGGCATCGCTCGGCCACGACGTCGAAGAGGTCGATCTCGACTGGGATGATGAGGCGTTCCCATCTGCTTGGGGCACATTCATGACCGGCACCGGCCAGCACCTGATCCGGATCGTGGAGCGCCTGCACGGAGCACGAGTCGACGCCGACCGACTGGAGCCGGCGACCCGGGCCTGGCTGGTCGATTCTCCGCCGGTGCACCTCGTCGACTACCTGGAGGCCGGCGAGCAGCTGTTCCGATTCAGCCGGCAGGTGATCGACCAGTGGCCTGATGACGTGGTTCTGGTCACGCCGACGCTCACCCGGCTGCCGGCGCCGGTCGGCGGCATCCGATCGTCGGCAGGCGTGACCGACGACGCCAGCCGCTTCAGCGCCCTGGTGCGGATCTGGAACGTCACCGGCCAACCGGCGATCAGCCTACCGCTCGGGCGCACCGACGATGGGCTACCGATCGGCGTCCAGCTGGTCGCGGCACCCGATCGCGATGACGTGCTGATCAGCCTCGCCGCCCAACTCGAGGCAGCCGCCGGCTGGCCGGTGGTTGCCACAACGGAATACCGCTAACCGTTGCGACGCCTCCCGGCAAGAAGAAGCTCTGTACCTCGGAGCATCTAGGGGATGGCGCACGCATCCCGGAACCGGCTAGCCAGCGGGCGCTGAGCGCGGCCGGTAGACGTGAATGGCTTGGGCGGGTGCGTCGGCGTCCCGTCTCGCCTGAGCGTGATCTGACGCCGGGTTACTACGATGACTGGCGATGACCGCCGGCTGTTCACGCGGGAGTTCGATGGATCGCGTCGCCGGCGAGAGGTTCGACCTGCTCGTGATCGGAGCCGGGATCCTGGGCGCGTCGACAGCTCTGGCCGCCGCCAGCGCAGGCGCTCGCGTGGCGGTGGTCGATCGTGGCGACCTGGCCGGCGCAACGTCGAGCGCGTCGTCCAAGCTCCTACACGGCGGGCTGCGCTACCTCGAGATGGGCGATGTCGGCCAGGTGCTTCGCTCCCACTCCGAGCGGTGGGCCACGGCGCGCGTGATGGCACCGCAGCTGGCCGCATCGACGCGGTTCCTCGTGCCGGTCGTCGAGGACGGCCCGGTGCCGCTCTGGAAGGTGCGATCCGGCGTGGCGGCCTACTCGGCGCTGGCGCGCTGGATGGATGGGCAGGGCGGGCGCATCTCCCAGGCCGAGGCCGAGCGGCTGGTGCCGGATCTCGCGGTCGGACGGGCCAGGGGCGTCGTCGTCTACCACGACCACGTGACCAATGACGCCCGCCTCACGCTGGCCGTGCTGCAGGGCGCCGCCGAGCGCGGCGCGCACGTACTCACCCACGCCGAGGTGGTCGGTCTGCGGATGAGCGGCGGGATGCCGGCCGGTGCCGATCTGGTCGACCGCCTGGGCGGCGCCTCGTTCGCGATTTCGGCCCCGGCGATGGTGAACGCCACCGGGCCCTGGGTGGACGACGTGCGCAGACTGGAATCGCCGGCCGCGGGCACGAGCGTCCGACTGTCGAAGGGCGTGCACCTGCTCCTGCGCGGAGCCGAGAGCTGGAACGCCGCGGTCACGACACCACTGTCCGAGGGCCGGGTCTCGTTCGCAGTGCCGTGGCAGGGGCTGCTGCTGCTGGGCACGACCGACGACGAGTTCGCAGGCGACCCGGATTCGGTGGCCGCCACTGACCACGACATCGCGAGGATCCTGGACGAGGCGGCGGTCGCGCTGCGTCCGGAAGCCCTCGATCCGAGCCTGGTGACCTCCCGCCTGGTCGGGCTCCGCGTGTTGCCGATGTCGGCGGGCCGCACGAGCCGCATCCGCCGCGGGACGGTCGTCACCCGCGGCCCGGCGGGAATGATCTCGGTGGCCGGTGGAAAGTTGACGACGTGGCGGGCGATCGGCCGCCACGCGGCCCGTCTTGCGCTGCATGGATCGGGTGCCGTCGCGCGTGTCGATCTGCCTGTGCGGCCGCTGCCCGGAGCTGCGCCGGCGGGGTGGTTGAACGGGCGATCGGGTTGCGGCATCCCGCACTCCCGGCCGACGTCGTCGCGAACCTGGCCCGCAACTACGGGACATCGGCACTCGACCTGCTCGACCGAGCCGCCGAGGGCGTGAGCCGGATTCACGCGGACGGCCCGGATATCTGGGCGCAGGTGCCGTACGCGGTCAGCGATGAGTGGGCGGCCACCGTTGACGACGTGCTGTTTCGGCGGACGACGGTCGGCCTTCGCGGCCACGCCGATCATGGCATCCGGGAACGCGTTGCGGCGGCGATCACCTCACCCGGGCGCGCGCCGTGACCGCCGCGGCACTGGTCTGCGCGCATCGGGGCGACAGCGCACAGCTTCCGGACAACTCGCTGGCCGCATTCGAGGCGGCGATAGCCGTCGGCGCTGACATGATCGAGGCTGATGTGCGTTGCCTGTCTGACGGCACGTTGGTGCTGTCCCACGATACGGCTCCAGCCGGATCCACCCCGGTCAGGCTGGACGACCTGGTGCGTCTGGCCTCCGGGCGAATCGCGCTGGACCTGGAGTTGAAGGAGGCGGGCTATGAGCAGCGGGTGCTGGAGGCGGTCGACCCGCGACCGCCGGGCCTGATCGTGACGTCGTTCCTTCCAGACGCGCTGGCGAGGGTGCGCGAGCTCGATCCGGGGATCACGACCGGGTTCCTGGTCGGCCCGAGTGACGACGGGCGCGACCAGCTGGGGCGGGCGGCCGCCTGCGGGGCGCAGCTGCTCTGCCCGCACGTGTCACATTTCACCGATGCGTTGCGATCGGCGGGTCCGGATCGAGGGCCGCTGGTGGTGTGGACGGTCAATGAACGCGCTGCGCTGGCTGATCTGCTGCACGACCCGGCGGTCGGTTGCGTGATCACCGATGACCCGGCCTCGCGCTCGCGATCCGCGACGGTCTAGAGATTGATCGGTATCTCTCGCGGCCTGGCCGCTGCTATCGGGCTGGGTTAGAGGCGGCCGGGGTGGCTACGGCTGCGAACCGCGTCCGCGATCACGGCCTATCCGGGCAGCCCTCCGCGGGGGCGTAGCTGCCCCGGTCGCGGGTGCGCCGACGCCTCGCCGCGCACGTATTCGAGCGATGGGTCGCGCTGCGGCCGGTAGTCCCATGGGGTGTACGCACCGGTGGCAAGCGCGCGCTGCACGAGCCGTCGTCGGCGCTGGCTGGCACGCACCTGCTGCTCGATGGCGGTCGCATCCCAGCGCCTGTCGGCCGCGTCACGCAGCTCCGTCAGCGCGGCCGGCGGTGGGCCCTCGGACGCCAGATTCTGCAGTTCCAGCGGATCCTTGGCCAGGTCGAACAGCTGCTCGGGATCGTCGCCGCAGCGGACGTACTTGAATCGGCCTCTGCGCAGCATCAGCGCCGGCGCCGTCACACCTTCGGCCAGGTACTCGGCGGCAGCCTCTCCGGGAGGCTCCTCGCCACGGGTGAGCGCAGCCTCGAGGCTGACGCCGGAGAACTCCGCCTCCGCCGGCTCGACACCGGCCAGTGCGGCGATGGTGGGAGCCAGATCGAGGTGCGACACCGGCGCCTCGATGCGCCCGGGACGGATGCCCGGTCCCGCAGCCATCAGCGGAACCCGCGCGGAGCCGTCGAAGAACGACATCTTGTACCAGAGGCCGCGCTCGCCCAACATCTCGCCGTGGTCGGATGTGAACAGCACGATCGTATCCCCTGCCAGGCCGGTGCGGTCGAGCACCTCGAGCAGCTCGCCGACCCGCTGGTCGAGCTCGCTGATCGCGGCGAGGTATCCGCGCCTGGCCGTGGATGACTGCTCGGGTGTGAGCGGATCCTCGTCGGCCTGGTACATGTCCCTCAGGCGGATGCTGTGCGGGTCGGCCCGGTCGCGTGGGATCACGTCCACCGCCGGCTGGCCGATGTCCACCCCCTCGTAGAGATCCCAGTGCCGCTGCCTCACCTCCCACGGGTCGTGTGGCCCGGTGAACGACACGGTCAGGAAGAAGGGGCGGTCGTTTCCGAGCCGGACGCTGTCGCGCAGGTGGCGTGCAGCCTCGAAGCCGACCTCGTCGTCGTAGTCGGTCTGCATCGCCGCGTCCGTGACACGGGTCTGCCGCAGGCTGTCCATGTTGTGGTACCAGGCCGGCCGCTCACCCGGCGCGAGCGTCCAGTCCGGCGTCCACCCGAAGTCCGACGGGTACACGTCGGTGGTCAGCCGCCGCTCGAACCCGTGCAGCTGATCGGGACCGATGAAGTGCATCTTGCCGGCGAGAGCGGTCCGGTACCCGGCCGCGCGCAGCAGGTGCGCGATCGTGGGCTGGCCGGCGGCAAGCTCGGACGCGTTGTCGTACACGCCGGTCTCCGACGGGAGCCGGCTGGTCAGCATCGCGGCCCGGGTGGGCGCACACAGCGGCGATGCGCAGTAGGCCGCATCGAACACCGCCCCGGCTGCCCCGAGAGCGGTCAGCACGGGCGCGCGCACGACCGGATTGCCATAACCCGGCAGGCTGGAGGCGCCCAGCTGATCGGCGACGACGAGCAAGATGTTCGGCAGTTTGCCGGTCATGCAGCGATCGCCCTGTGCAACGCTCGTAACAGGTCACGAGCACGTCCGTCGGCGTTCTCGGGACGCAGGTCGGCAGTCACGTAGGAGAATCCCGTGCGGAGCGACGGCCAGGCGCCGTGCGAGCCGCCGCCGGCCCCGGTGTGACCGAACGCGTCCGCGGGCGGGCCGAGCTCGCTTGGCGTGCCTGCCAGTTCGTACCCGGTGGGGCCAAACCGCAGCGGCCGCCCCGAGAGCGGATCGTCTCCGCAGCTGGCCTCACAGCGTCCGGTCGCGACCGTATCCGGCCGCACAATCGGGTCGCTCGACCGCACCAGGGCGCCGTACATCGCTGCCATCGAGCGGGCGGTCGCGACCGCGTTCACCGCCGGCACCTCGACCGCAAGCAGTCCCGGGTCGTTCCAGGCCTCCGGCCCGAGCGGCGGATTGCCGTAGACGAGACCCAGCCGCGGATCGGGGTCGTCGCTGAGGTACGCGGACAGGGCGAATTCGGGCGCGGCCCGAACCGTCGCCAGGCTCGCTGCGAGCGGGCTTGAGATGTCGACGCCAATCGCGATCTCAAGGCCAAGCGGTTCCGCCAGCTCGTCAGCCAGCAACCGGCCGAGGCTGCGACCGTCGACCCTGCGCACCAGCTCAGCGGCCAGCCAACCATAGGTCAGAGCGTGGTAGCACGGCCGCCCCGGCTCGATCAATGAGGGTTCCGCCGCGATCCTGGCCGCGATCTGGTCGGGGTGCGCGAGGTGCGACCGATCGATCGGCTCGCGCAGCCCGGGCACGCCCCCGGCGTGTGCGAGCAGCTGCGCGACCGTGATCGTGTCCTTCCCGGCCACCCCAAACTCAGGCCACACGTCGGCTACCAGGGCGCCCTGCTCGAGCAGCCCTCGCTCGAACAGGACCAGCAGCAGCGTAGCGACCACCCCCTTCGACCCCGAGAAGATGACGGCCGCTGTGTCCCGCCGCCACGGCCGCCCGGCAGCGTCCGCGGCGCCGCCCCACAGGTCGACGACGGTCAGCCCGGCCACGACCGCCGCGAACGCGCACCCGCCGTCCCCGCGCTCCGCCAGGTTCCGCTCGAACGCATGGCGGATCGCGTCGTACCCTGGGGCGACCGTCCCGTGGACGGCCGGCCCGCCAGAACTCACGACCGCACCGCCTCCAGCGACGGCGTGTCCGACAGGAGCCGCTTCGTGTAGTCGTCGCTGGGGGCGAGCAGCACGGAGTCGACGGCTCCCAGCTCGACGATGCGTCCCGCGCTCATGACCGCCACCCGCTGGGCGATCGATCGTACCAGCGGCAGGTTGTGGGTCACGAACAGCATCGCCAGGTCGAGGCTCTTCTGCAGCTCGCCCAGCAACTCGACGATCGCCGCCTGGACGCTGACGTCGAGTGCGGAGGTGACCTCGTCGCAGATCAGCACATCCGGGCGCGACACCAGTGCGCGGGCGATCGCGACTCGCTGGCGCTCGCCGCCGGAGAGCTGATCGGGATACCGCGAGGCGTAGGCTGAGGTCAGCGACACGCGCTCCAGCATCTCGTCCACCCGCTGGTTCGCCTCGCTGCCGCCAATCCCGAACACCTCCAGTGGCTGTCGCACGATCTGGTCGATCGTGCGCCGCGGATTGAGCGAGCCGTACGGGTTCTGAAAGATGTACTGCAGCCGGCGGCGGGACTCCCGCGATCGGTGGCGGGCCAGCTCCACGAGCTCCTCCCCGTGCAGGACGATTCGGCCCGAACGCTCGGCGTGCAGCCCCGCGATCGAGCGGGCCAGCGTCGTCTTGCCTGAGCCAGACTCGCCGACCAGCGCGAGGCACTCGCTGGGGGCAAGGTCGAGATTGATGTCGTGCAGCACCGTTAGTCCGCGGTAGCCGGCCGACATCTGCTGCACGCTGAGCACGCTCTCTCCGTGCGGAGGTGAAACCGCGATCGCCTCACCCGCAAACGGCATCGGATTGGCGCGCACCGCGTCGACCCTCAGGCAGCGCACCATGTGGCCGTCGTCGAGTGCCCGCAGCGGCGGCAGCTCCAGCCGGCACGCGTCCTTGACGAATGCGCACCGTGATGCGAACGCGCAGCCCTGGGGGCGGCTGCCGGGCGACGGCGCTCGCCCCGGTATGCCGATCAGCTCCCGGCTTCCAGCCAGGCGCGGTATCGCGCCCACCAGCCGCCGGGTGTACGGATGAGCGGCGTTGGCGAAGAGCTCCGATGAATCGCCCACCTCCACCAGCCGGCCGGCGTACATCACGGCCACCCGCTCCGCCAGGGTCGATACCACAGCCAGGTCGTGGCTGACGTATAGCGCCGCCACCCTGTGGGCCGCGGCCAGGTCGCGCACCGTGTTCAGGACGTGGGCCTGGGTGGTCACGTCTAGCCCGGTGGTGGGCTCGTCCAGCACGATCAGGCGAGGGCGGCAGGCGAACGCCATCGCCAGCCCCACCCGCTGTTGCTGACCGCCCGACAGCTCGTGAGGGTAGCGACGCAGGTACTTCGGATCGTCGGGAAGCGCCACCTCGCGCATCATCTCGGCCACACGCTCGCTGCGGTCAGCGCTGCTCTTGCCGAAGTCGTGTGCCTCCAGCACCTCCACCAGCTGGGTTCCGATTCGAAGTGCCGGGTTGAGCGCGGCGGCGGGATCCTGCGGCACGTATGACACCACGCGCCCGCGCAGCGGGCGCCGCTGCTCTTCCGAGAGAGCCAGCACGTCGACGTCGTCGATCCGTACGCTGCCGGCCACGATCTCCACCCCGCGTCGGGCATGCCCGAGCAGAGCCAGGCCGACGGTGGTCTTGCCGGAGCCGGATTCGCCGACCAGGCCCATAACCTGCCCTGGGGAGATCGTGAAGCTGACGTCGTCCACGACGTCGCGCCCGGTTCCGGCCAGCTCGATGCGCAATCCGGCGACGACGATGGACGGGGCGTCGGGGGCGGTTCGGTCGTCGATCATTCCGCCGACCGTCCGCGGTCGATGCCGGCCGCGGCTCGCGCGATGCCGTCACCGACGAGCCCCGTTCCGATCGTCAGCAGAGCGATCGCGATCACCGGGAGCACAACGCCCCACGGCTGCGCCTGGACGGCGATCCGGTTCTGGTTGATCATGGTGCCCCAGTTGGCGCCGTTGGTGCTCGTGGCGAATCCGAGAAAGGCCAGCCCAGCTATCAGCCCGACGGAGTAGGTCAGCCGCAGGTTCATCTCGACCATCAGCGGACTGAGGATGTTGGGCAGCAGCTCACGCCCCAGGATCCGGATGCGAGGTACGCCCAGCGCCTCCGCCGAGGCGACGAAGTCACGCTGCACGATCGGCTGGGCGGCGCCGCGGGTAACGCGTGCGACGCGCGGCAGCGTCGTCAGCCCGACCGCCAGCACGATCAGCCACGGCTTCGGCCCGACGGTCGCGATCGCCACCAGCGCCAGCATGATCTGCGGGAACGCCAGGATCACGTCCATGCCCCGCATCAGCACGTCGTCGAGCCAGTTGCGCGAGTAGGCAGCCAGCAGGCCGACGATTGCGCCCAGGATCAGGCCGAAGGCCGTGGCCAGCACCGCCATCACGAGGATCTCGCGACCGCCCCACAGGAACCGGCTGAGCACGTCCTGTCCGAGGTAGTCGGTGCCGAACCGCGCGGCGCTGGAGGGGTTGCTGAAGGGAGGGCCGGCGAAGTCGGTGGGCGAGTGCGGGGCGAAGTACGGCCCGGCACCGGCCAGCAAGGTCAGCCCCACCACCAGCACCAGTCCGATCCGGGTGCGCCAGAGACGGAGGGCGTCGCGCAGGACGGACCCCGACCGGCGACTGGTCGCCACCGACTCCGGCTCGGGCGTGACGGCGATGTCGGTGACGACACTCACAGCGTCGTCCTCATCCGCGGGGTGACCAGGATGGTGGCGATGTCCGCGGTCAGGTTGAGCACCACGTACAGCGTTGCGATCAACATTGCCAGTGCCTGGACGACGGGCAGGTCGCGGTTGTTGACCCCATCGACCAGCGCTCCGCCGATGCCGGGGAAGTTGAACACGTACTCCACCACGATCACGCCACCGGCCAGATACGCCAGATTGATGGCGATCACCTGGAACGTCGGCCCCAGCGCGTTGGGGAGCGCGTGGCGGATGATGACGGTGTTCTCGTCGAGGCCCTTCAGCCTGGCCATCTCGACGTAGTCCGACTCGAGCACCTCGATCATCGACGCACGCATGATCCTCGCCACGTAGGGCGTGACCGCGATCACGAGGGTGACGACCGGCAGCACCATCCCGCTGAGGTCATCCCAGGGACGGCCCCCCGGCGGGATCTGGGCCACGGCCGGCAGCACCTGAAACACGACCGTCGCGAAGATCACCACCAGACCCACCCCCACCACGAACTCGGGCAACGCTGCCAGCAGCAGCGTCAGGATCGAGGACGACACGTCGAACGCCTTGTCACGCCGCACCGCCGCGTAGGCGCCGATCCCGATCGCCAGCGGTATCGAGATGATCCCGCTCAGGAACACCAGGAAGGCCGAGTTGATCAGTAGCGGCCGCAGGTACGTCGACACCGGCTCCTGGTTCGCCAGCGAGCTGCCCATGTCTCCGTGCAGGAGCCCGGTCACCCAGTTCCAGTACTGCTGCAGCACCGGCTGATCGAGGTGCAGCTTCGCGCGCAGCGCGGCCAGGCTGGCGGGCGTGGCGTCGCGGCCGAGGATCGCCCGGGCGGGATCCCCCGGCAGCGCCTGCGTGGCCGCGAACACCAGCACCGACACGATTACCAGCACCAGCAGGCCCAGCAGCACACGGCGCAGGATGAACCCCCAGATACCGCGGGACTGCATGCTCAGCCGCTGCCGTCCGGCATCTGCACCGCCTCAGCCGAACCAGATGGTGGTGTACCCATTCCCGAACGAGTCGAGGTTGAGCGTGCCCTTGCTGGGCTGGAAGCCCTGCACCTTGGATGAGTACGCGTCCACCAGGTCGTTGAAGAACGGGATGATGTACCCGCCGTTGTCGTACTCGAGGCTCTGCATCTCCTGGATGATCGGGCACTGCTTGGCCGGATCGGTCTCCTGCAGCGCCTGGTTGTAGAGGTCCAGGTAGTTCGAGCCGGGACCGGTCTTGGGCGGCCAGTGCGTCTCGTTATAGGGAGCGGTGGGGATGCTGCCGTTGGCAACCTGGGGCAGGAAGTTGCGGGTGCCCCAGAAGTCGACCGAGAAGGCCAGCTTCAGGTACTGGTCGCCGTAGTAGTTGGGGTCGTTGTGGACGTTCACGGTGACGCCGGCAGCCTTTGCCTGGGTGGCGAACACGTCCGCCGACTGGACCATGCCGGCCGCACCGTTGGTGGTATGCAGATCGACGGTGAGACCCTCCTTGCCGGCCTGCTTGAGCAGGGACTTGGCCTGCTCGATGTCTTGTTGGCGCTGAGGAAGCGAGTGGTTGAAGCACGGGTCGAACGGGGAGTAGAGGTCGTTGGCGACAGTGCCGTATCCGGACAGCACCTGCTCCACCATCTGCTGGCGGTCGACCATCAGCCGGAAGGCTTGGCGCACGCGGTTGTCGGTGAACGGCTCCATGTCGATCGCCATGCACAGCGGCAGCCACCCGCCCGTCTTCGACACCAGCACCGTGGTGCCCGCGTGCGACTTCGCGACGTTCACCTCGCCGAACGGAAGATCGGTCATGGCATCGGCCTGTCCGGCCAGAAGCGCGTTCACCTGGGCGGTCGCGTCCTTGAAATCGGTGATCGTGACCTGGTCGAAATACGGCCCCTCGCCCCAGTAGTTCGGATTGCGCATGTGCGTGCTCTCCTGGCCGGGCGTGAACGACTTCAAGATGTAGCCACCGGTGCCGTGCTGAGGAGCCGGGTAGGCCTCGTAGCCGTCGGGGACGATCCCGTTGTAGTACTGCCCCAGCTGCTGTCCGATCCCCGCATCGGCGTAGCTCAGGTTCAGCTGGATCGTGGACTGGTTGAGCTTCTTGATGCCCGAAGACTTGAGGGATGCGAAGCCGGCCGCGCCGAACAGACCGTTCTTGCTGTTGATGATCCTGTTCAGGGAGTAGACGACATCGTCGGCGGTCAGCGTCTTGCCGTTCTGGAACTCGATCCCCTTCTTGAGCACGATCGTCCACTGATCGGGCTTGTTCTGCGTGACTTCCTGGGCCAGATGGTTCTGGAGCTGGTAGTTCGTGTCGAACACGAGCAGCGTCTCGAATGCGGTCATCAACCGGGCCTGGTCGGGCTTGGTGATGATGGTTTGACCGTCCATGATGTCCTTTGCGCCGCCGCCGGTCACCGCCAGCCGGAAGTTGCCGCCCTTCTTAGGGGTGCCGGATGCCCCGCCATTCGACGATGCGCCCGACGAGGAACTGCCGCACGCGGCCAGCGATCCGCCCAGTACAACCGCGCCTGCTCCCACCAGCAACTCGCGCCGGGAGAGCGAGAAGGAGTCCAGGTTCTCGGGCAGTTCCCTTGGCGTATCGACCATGAAGGGGCTCCTTTCGCGTTCGCCATGCGAACGGTTGTCGTTCACGGCAATCGTGAGGCAGCCGATACTAGAACGCCGAGAGGCACTCGTCAACCCGGCGTTCCTGCTACTGCGAATGCCGTATGCAGCGCGTATAGTGACCCCGCACACGTTTACTCCTCTGGCAGGAGCATGTTCACGATGAACACGGAGCGTTCGCATGGTGCACAGGTACGGCCTGCGGCCGCCGGTGAGGCCGTCCAGTCCGTCGACCGTGCCGTGCGGCTCTTGAAGGCGATCTCCTCCAGCGCGGAGCCCGTCACCATCTGGGAGCTGGCGCGCCGGTGCAGCCTCAACCGCACAACGGTCTGGCGCCTGCTCTCGACGCTCGAGCTGCACGGCCTGGTCGAGCGCAGCCCAGACACTCAGCGCTATCACGTCGGCTATGAGGCCATTCAGATCGCAGCGGCCGCCGACTACGACGGGCTGGCACGACGGGTGCGGCCGATGCTGGAGCGGACCGCGGCAGCGACCGGGGAGAGCGTGACGCTCGCCGCTGCCCACCGGTTCACGCTGGTATACGTCGATCAGGCCGATCCACCCAGTGTTCCCGCCCCGAACTGGATCGGGCGTTCGCTCCCTCTGCATGCCACGTCTTCCGGCAAGGTGTTCCTGGCGTGGCTGCCTGAGACTGAGCTGGACGCCGTGCTGCCGCCGCACCTGGAGGCCTACACCGAGCGCACCATCACCGACCGCGCGCTTCTTGACCGGGACCTTGCGGAGATCCGGGTGCGCGGCTACAGCGCCTGCCTGGGAGAGCTCGAGGATCACTCAAACGGGGTGTCCGCGGCCGTGCTGAACCGGCTCAAACGGCCCGTCGTGGTGGTCAACATCTGGGGCCCGGCGGGGCGCCTCACCCGGGCGCGGATACCCACGTTGGGGCGGACCGCGCTGAGTCTGGCCCACGAGATCTCGTTGGCGTACGAATGAACTGGGACGCTTTCATCACGTGCGCGGTGACCGGAGCCGGTGACACCACCGGCCGCAGCGACAAGGTTCCTGTAACCCCGGACCGGATCGCCGAGAGCGCGATCGAGGCGGCGGCGGCCGGGGCGGCGATCGTCCACATCCACGTCCGGGATCCGGCCACCGGACGTGGCTCGCGCGACCCGGCGTTGTACCGGGAGACGGTCGAGCGGATCCGGTCAAGCGGGGTCGACGTCGTGCTCAACCTGACCGCGGGAATGGGCGGCGATCTGGTGCTGGGCGGCGACGAGTCCCCGCTGCCGCTGGATGCCTCAGGCACGGACATGGTCGGTGCAACTGAACGGCTGGCCCACGTCGAGGAGCTGCTGCCGGAGATCTGCACGCTCGACTGCGGCAGCATGAACTTCGCTGCCGGCGGCGACTACGTGATGGTGAACACGCCGGGGGTGCTGCGGGCGATGGCCGCCCGCGTGCAGCGGCTGGGCGTTCGGCCGGAGCTCGAGGTGTTCGACACCGGCGGGTTGGTGATGGTGGAGGAGCTGCTGCGCGACGGCTTGATCGACGATCCGCCGATGGTCCAGCTCTGCACGGGGATTCCCTATGGGGCTCCCGACGATCCCGGCACCCTGCTGGCGATGGTCAACCGGCTGCCCGCCAACGCGATCTTCTCGGCCTTTGCGATCGGGCGGATGCAGATCCCGTTCGCCGCGCTCGCGGTGCTCTTGGGCGGCAACGTCCGGGTCGGTCTGGAGGACAATCTCTACCTCAGCCGTGGCCTGCTTGCGACCAACGGCCAGCTGGTCGAGCGAGCGGTGGGCCTGCTGGAGTCCATGAACGTGCGGGTGCTCGGCGCCGAGGAGGTACGAGACAGGCTCGGTCTGGTGCGTCGTGCCTGATCCGGCGACGACGGTCGGACGGGTCGGTGTGCTGGGTGCCGGAGTGATCGGCGGAGGGTGGGCGGCGCGCTTCCTGCTGTTCGGGATCGACGTCCTGCTCCACGACCCCGACCCCAACGCAGAGCGCAGGGTCGGCGAGATGCTCGCAAACGCGCGTCGATCCTGGAGCCGGCTGACGATGGCGCCGATGCCCGAGCCGGGCAGCCTGATGGTCGTCGACGACATCGAGCAGGCCGTCTCGAACGTGGATTTCGTACAGGAGAGCACTCCGGAACACGAGCAGCTGAAGCGTGAGCTTCTGGCTCGGGCCAGCCAGGTGGCATCGCCCGATACGGTGTTCGCATCCTCGACCTCCGGGCTGCTGCCGTCGCGGCTCCAGAGTGACATGGCCCATCCGGAGAGGTTGATCGTGGGCCACCCCTTCAACCCTGTCTACCTGCTGCCGCTGGTCGAGGTGTGCCCAGGAAATCGCACGGCGCCGGAGGCCGTCGACCGCGCCATCGAGGTGTACACCGCGCTGGGCATGTCGCCGCTTCGCCTGCGGCGCGAGATCGACGGTTTCATCGCCGACCGGCTGCTGGAGGCGCTGTGGCGGGAGGCGCTATGGCTGGTTGCCGATGACGTGGCGACCGTTACGGAGATTGACGATGCGCTTCGCCTGGGGCCGGGTCTGCGGTGGTCGTTCATGGGGTCGTTCATGTCGTACCGGCTGGGCGGCGGAGAGCTTGGGATGCGGCACTTTCTCGACCAGTTCGGGCCGACGCTGAAATGGCCGTGGACGAAGCTGACGGACGTTCCCGAACTGACCGGTGAGCTCGTCGCAAAGATCGTCGCACAGTCGGATGGGCAGGCCGGCGGACGATCGGCTCGCGAGCTGGAACGGCATCGGGACGACTGCCTGGTGGCGGTACTGCAGGCGCTGCGCGCCGAGGACACCGGCGCCGGCGCGGTTCTTCGCGAGTGGGAGAAACAGCTGGTCGAACGCGCAGGCCGGGTATGCTCGGCGCCGGAGGACGACGGATTGCTCGTGCATCGTGCGGTGGTGCTTCCGGAGTGGGTGGACTACAACGGGCACGCGCACGAGAGCCGACTTGTGCAGGTGTTCGGGGACGCGACGGACGCGCTTCTGGCAGCCCTCGGTATCGACGCGGAATACCTCGAGGCGGGGGGCAGCTACTACACGGTCGAGACGCATCTGTCGCTGCTTCGAGAGGCGCTGGTCGGGCAACGGCTGCGAGTGACAACGCAATTGCTGGGGTCCGACGACAAGCGCCTGCACGTGTTCCACTCGCTGTACCGGGTCGACGACGGTGAGCTGCTGGCAACAGCTGAGCAGATGCTGGTGCACGTCGATGCACGGGCCGGCCGGGCCGTTCCGGCACCGGCCGAGCTGCGCGCTCGGGTCGCGGACCTCACCGCCCGGCATTCGGCGATCCCGTCTCCGGACGGGGTGGGCAAGCGGATCGCGTTGTCCCGGTGATGTCCCAAAGCGGCCGTCCTGCTAGAGATCGCGTGCCGCGGCCAGCACCTCGTCCACGTCGGGCAGCTCGTCGTCTCCGTACGACCATGCCGCCCGCACCGTCCCGTCGCCGGCTATCAGGAAGCAGCTTCGGACGGGACTGTCAGCCAGGCCGTCGAACTCCTGGTTGACGCCGAATCCGCGGACGGCATCTCCCGACCAATCGGTCAAGAGCGGAAAGTTCAGCCACTGCTGCTGTGCATACGCCCTGTGAGAGTAGGGGCTGTCACGCGATACCCCGAACACCCGCACCCCGAGCGCCTCGAACTCATCGTGGCGGTCTCGCAGTGTGCGCAGTTGGCTGCGGCAGGTATCCGTCCAGTCGTACAGGTAGAAGCTGAGCACGATCGGACCATCCGCGACCAACTGGCCGGGCGTGACCGGGGTCGAATCCTGTTGCAGCAGCCAGGCATCCGGTGCCGGAGCCCCAAGCTCAAGCATGAGCGAAGGCTACCCGATCACAAACTGATCGCAGGAGAGACGAGCCAACTATCACGGCTGTCCCGGCGTAGTCCCCTGACAGCTCGCCACCGGGCCCGCTTGGATCTGATCGGAATCACCGGGAGACGCTTGGTTGCCAGCGTTTCAGGACTCGGCTGGTACCTCGGTGAGTCACCGTGTGCAGCCTGTTTCGAGCCGTCTGGACGCAGATTGGACGCGCCGTCGATGGGCGGCGAGTGCCACCGCCCACAGCGGATGTGGTTGAGCGAGCCGTCGACGTTCGGAACGTCGACGCTGCTAGCGGCCGACCGCGGCGTAGCCGGGCCGAGCCTCAACGGTGTCGACCGCGACTTCCTGGGTGCCCCGGCGCCAGACGAGGACGCTGACGGTCGCCGTCCAAACGGCGAGGGCGAGGATCCCGAGAATCAGTGCCGGGGAGGCCAGGGCGATCCCGATCAGGATCACCGCCCAGCCGAGCCAGCGCGGCAGCGATGCCCACCGTACGATCGCCACGCCGGCGGCCAGACCGAACACGAGGCCCCCGGCCGCCACTGGCAGAACCAGGTACAGCGCCAACATGTTGAGCGCCTGGGCGGCTGACGGTGCGATCGTCGCGGGCATCATCGCGAGCACGAAGTCGGCGCCGAAGAAGGCGGCCGCGCCCGCGGTGAGCACGGCGGCGCCGGCCAGCAGCACCGCGCTCAGCCCGTCCGCTCCGTCAGTGCGTCGCAGGTACGCGTACAGCGATCCGGCGAACAGGAGGAAGCAGGCGAATTCCGCGACGATCAGGATGTCGGCCGTCTCGGCCCGCGTGCCGTTGGCCCGGTAGAACGCGAGCACCTTGGCTCCGCCGGCGCTCGCACCGGGCGGCGACTTGGCGATCGCCATTCCGGCGATCGCCAGCACCGAAAACGCGACACCCGTCAACGGCCCCAAGCGACTCAGACGTGTCCACATCTCCTCGTCCTTTCCTTCGCTGGCAAGACGGCTTCAGCCTGGCATCGAGGGCGACGGCTGTCGTCGGCAGCATGGCCGATCTTGCGTCCGCCGCCCGGCCGACCGTGGTCATCCTCGGGACGGATGTCGGGGACGGCGCCGGCCGGTATCGTCGCACCGATGACCGTGTTCAGCATCGCTTCCGATGCGCGCAGGTTCGGGTGGCAGGCAGGCGACATCGCCGCTGCGGCGCTGCTGACGTTGATCGCGGTGGCCGAGGTGGCGTCCTCCGGCCACGCGACGCCACCGGCGCTGATTGCTGCCGCTGTGTTCGCGGCCACTGTCGGGTGGTGCCGGCGGGCTCCCGCCGCGGCCGTCTGCGTGGGGCTTCTCTGCGGTCCGCGCGGATCAACTCGCCTCCGGGGTACGGATGGTCACTGCCGCCGATGCGCTGCTCGCGCCCAGCATCACCCGCCGCCTGATCGAGGAGTTCGCAGGCAGGCCCTTTCCTGACCACTGTCCTGGGCTGGACGAGCTCACCCCCCGTGAACTGGAGGTGCTGCGGTTGATGGCGACGGGTAGGTCGAACGCCGAGATCGCCTCGGACCTCGTGATCGGCGAGTCGACTGTCAAGACGCACGTCGCCCCCGGCGTCGTCACGCCCGGTCGGCGGCGGGCGGGGAGCGGCGACGAGTTGTAGCTCCACAACCAAGTCGTCCGCGCAGGGCCGCGGCGAGTCACACCCACGTCGCTTGCATGCGCTCCAACCAATCTTCGAAGAGCGCGCGGAACAGGACGGGCCGCTCGATCCGGCCGAGGTGATGCCCGGTCATGTCGAGCACCGCGTACGTGGCTCGTGGGAACTCGTCCATCAGGCCCCAGGCGCCGCGGTAGCCGACCCTCGAGTCCTGTCGTCCGGCGAGGATCAGGCTCGGCCGCTCGAACGGAGTGCCGGGACGGCCCGCGTTTCCCGTGAGCACGTAGTTGGCTTCCAGTCGTTCCAGGAAAGCGTAGTCGGCGGCGCGGTAGGCGGGCATGTCGTGGGCGCGGATCTCGTCGAGCATCCGCTGCTCGTGGGCGACGAGAGCGTCGGGAATCCACTGCTCGTCGGGTGCGAGGTCTGTGAAGAGGGAACGATCCTCGATCAGTGTGACCGGGTCGGGAGTGTCGCGCGTGCCGTCGGATGCCGGCACGTCCGGAACAAGCAGGGCCGCTCCTCGCAGGCGCGCGGGCATCGATCGCACGAGCGCCAGCGCGAGATACCCGCCGTAGGAGTTGCCAGCGACCGCGAACGGAGCGTCGGGCATTACTGCGTCGATGAAGCCGGTGACCATCGAGAGCATCTGCTGCTGCGTCGAGAGCCGCTCAGGGGCAGGGGTCGCTCCGTGCCCGGGGAGGTCGAGGTAGGTGCGCCGCCACCCGGGGTGGGCATCGAAGAGCGGTTCGAGATCGGCCAGCATGTAGCGGCGATCCGCCGACCACCCGTGAACGAGCAGGATCGGCCTGCCCTCGCCCCGCACCTCGTACGCGATCGGGATGCCGTCGATGGTTTCGGTTTGTTGGCTCACGATGCGGTAAGATAACTAATGCGTCAGTTATCTTACCGTCCGCCGCCCGTTGGAGAGTCCGATGAGTCCCCGACCGAGTGTCGAGGCGAAACGACGAGAGGACGTTCTCGAGGCGACCTGGGAGCTGATCATCGAGGTCGGCCAAGCCAACGTCCGGATCGCGGATATCGCCGGGCGCACGGGGACGAGCACGGCGACGGTGCACTACTACTTCAAGACCAAGAGCGAGGTGCTGAAGGCGACGTTCCGCTACGCGGTCGAGGAGTCGCGGCGACGCTCGGAGGCCGCGCTGGATGGCGTCGAGGATCCGTGGGAGCGTCTGATGGCGCTGATCGACGCGCAGCTCCCGCAGGGACAGGGTCGGCGCACCTGGTCGTTGTGGCTGCAGCTGTGGTGCGACGCCCTCGTTGACCCGTCGCTGCGCACCTTGAACCAGGAGGCATACCGACGCTGGGCCGACCTGATGGAGAGCATTGTCCGCGATGGCCAGCACAGCGGCCGATTCCGCGACTTCGATCCCCGTGACTTCGTGATTCGCCTCCTGACAATGATGGACGGCCTGGCCATCCAGATGCTGATGGACTCGGACGAGCTCGACGTCGAGGGATCGCGCAGGCTGCTGCTCGGCTTCGCGCAGGATCAGCTTGACGCGCCGGCGTGGGCACGGCCGGTCATCGGCGGCGGCGTGTCGTGAACTGGGAGCCGTTCATCACGTGCGCGATCACCGGCAGCGGCGCGTCACAGGGCGTCCACCCCGACCTGCCCGTCTCACCGGCGCAGATTGCCGACGCCGCGGTCGAAGCTGGCCGCGCCGGTGCGGCGATCGTCCACTGCCATGTCCGCGATCCCCAGACCGGCGCGCCCAGTCGCGACGTGGCGCTCTACCGCGAGGTCGTCGAGCGGATCCGCAGCAGCGACATCGACGTGCTGATCAACCTCACCACCGGCATGGGTGGCGACCTGGTGATCGGCATGGGCGGTGCCGACGACACGCCCGGGCCGGGGAGCGACTTCGTCGGGCCCACCGAGCGGATCGAGCACGTCCGCGAGCTCCGCCCCGACATCTGCACGCTCGACTGCGGCTCCATGAACTTCGGTGACGGCGACATGATCTACGCGGCACCGCCGACGTACCTGCGAGCCGGAGCCGAAGCGATCCGCGCCGTAGGGGTGAAGCCCGAACTCGAGGTGTTCGACCTCGGCCAGCTGTCATTCGTCAACCGGATGGTCGCCGAAGGCCTGATCGACGACCCACCGTTCATCCAGGTCTGCCTGGGCATCCCATGGCTCGCGCCCGCAACCACCACCGCGATGTCAGCCTTCGTCCACGACCTGCCGCCGAACTGCGTATGGTCGGGATTCGGAATCGGACGCATGGAGATGCCGATGCTCGCCCAGGCGATGGTGCTCGGCGGCAACCTGCGCGTCGGCCTCGAAGACAACCTCTACCTCTCCCGCGGCGTGTTCGCCTCCAACGCCCAGCTGGTCGACCGTGCCGTGGGCATCGTCGAGCGTCTCGGCGGGACGCTCGCCGGCCCTGCGACCGTGCGAGAGCGCCTGCGCCTCGAACCGCCGTCGTGATGGCCCAGCGCGTCGCTATAACCGCCGCCTGCGGCGGGATCGGACTGGCGATCGCCGAAGCGTTCCTCGACCAGGGCGCCCAGGTGCACGTCTGCGACGTCGACGCCGCCGCAGTCGCATCCGCCGGTACCCGGGGCCTGCTCGCAACCGAGGTCGACGTCGCCGACCTAGACGCTCTCGACCGATGGATCGACGACGTGACCGCGGCCGAGGGCGGCATCGACGTGCTCATCAACAACGCCGGCATATCCGGACCGACTGCACTGATCGAAAACGTCGAAGCTGCTGAGTGGGAACGATGCCTCGCCGTCTGTCTGACCAGCCACTACCGCACCTGCGCACGCGTCGCCCCGACCATGAAAGCCACCGGCCGCGGCGCGATCATCAACATCTCATCCACCGCGGGACTCTACGGAATCGGCATGCGAGCACCCTACGTGGCGGCTAAGTGGGCTGTGGTCGGACTGACCAAGACCCTCGCCATCGAGCTCGGCGGCCATGGCGTGCGCGTGAACGCAATCTGTCCCGGCTCCGTAGACGGCGATCGCATGCGCGGCGTCATCGAACGAGAAGCCATGGCCCGCCACGCATCACTCGACGACGTGCAACGCGAGTACCTCCAAGGCCAGTCGATCGCGCGATTCGTCCAGCCCAGCGAAATCGCAGACCTCTGCCTGTTTCTCGCATCCGACGCCGCCACCATGATCAACGGGCAAGCAATCGGCGTGGACGGCCACACCGAAACCTTCCACATCACCTGACGCCCCGACCGACGTGCCGCGGTGCCCTCCCACCGCGCGCTGTCGCGACAAGTCCGTTCCTTGACGCATTCCGCCCGCATGGGCCCACGGTTGAGCTGCGCCGGTGGTGGTGAGTTCAGAGTCCGCTGCACCATGGGCGGCGCCTTGAGCGCTTGGGAAGATCCCAAGGCATCACGCGGCGCGTGGAGCCGATCAGCCACTCACCTTGAACCCGTGCCGGGTCCAAACGTGTGGACGCGCACCTCTCACTCGCGTTCACCCACCACCAGCCGCTGCGCCCCGGTTTCCGTATAACCAAGCGGTTTTCGAAGACATGGAGCTAGGCGGATTCGAACCGCTGCGCTGCTGCGCGGGCCCTAGGTGGTCGCAGCGTAAAGCCGCCAGGTGTCGGGGACGCCCTTGAGCGTGTGCTCGCCCCGGTCCTCAAACGAGAGTCCGGAGCCGACGACAAGGTCCTTGACGGTCGAGGAGACGAGTACTTCGCCCGGACTTGCGAGCGCTCCGACGCGTGCGCCAATGGCCACGGCGATGCCGGAAACGTCGTCGCCATCGAGTTCGATCTCGCCCGTATGCAGCCCGGCTCGAACATCGATCCCGAGAGCCTCCACCGAGGCGCAGATCTCGCGGGCACACAGCACGCCGCGGGCAGGACCGTCGAACGTTGCCAGGAAGCCGTCGCCGATCGTCTTCACCTCGCGACCGCGAAACCGCGAAAGCTGGCTTCGCACTATGCGATCATGGGCCTCTCTCGTCGAACGCCATTGACGGTCACCAAGCGTCGCGGCATGAGCGGTCGAGTCGACGATGTCCGTGAACATCACTGAAGCGAGCACGCGGTTCGCCACATCGGCATCGACATGGCCGATGCCAGCGATGAAGCGATTGACCTCCTGCAGCACCGGCCCCTGGTCACCCGCCCAGGGAAAATGATCCGCGCCATCGAGCTCGACGAACTCCGCCCCGCGGATAGCGTCCGCCAGGTGGCGACTCGCGCCGACCGCTTCAACCTTGTCACCCGACCGATGCATGATCAGCGTCGGAACACGGATCGTCGGGAGCAGGGCACGAACATCCATCTGCTGCATGACGCTCTCAATCGCAAACTGCACATTCCGGCTGGCCGTGCCACGCAAGAAGCGCTCGAACCAATCGAGCTGCCCGGGCTCGGCCACAAGGGATGGACAGAACAGCGGGAGATTTTCCTCCGCAAACCGCCGAGTCCCCCAGCTCTCACGCACGTCGTCCAGGTACTCCTGCCACTCTTCATCCGACCACTGCCATGGATAGTCGGGCGCCCGCACACCCAGCGCGGTGGCTGCAAACAGGATCAGCCCTGCGACACGCTCGGGATAGGACGCCGCGAGCATCGTGCACAGCGCGCCAAGATCCGACCCACCCATCAGCACCGCGCGCTGCGAGCCCGCGTCGTCCAATACGGCGATTACATCGTCGACGTTGTCCTCAAGCAGCGGAACGTCATGTGGCGATAGGCGATCCGAAATCCCCTGACCGCGGCGATCCATGACGATCAACCGCGTCTGCGCTGCGAGGCTCTCCAGGAAACGCGCGTAGTACGGATTCTCCCAGATCAGATCCAGGTTGCTGAACGTCGACAGGTACAGGAGGTCGATTGGACCGTCGCTGACCACGGCGTAGGCAATCGCCACATCCCCGTTCTGAGCGAATTTGATCTCGGGAGCCATACCGCCATCCTACGGCACCGCAAAGTGGATTTGCAGCATGCTGAACGCGGAATCGACCGAGACGCAGGTGCGCCGACAATCCCTGCGCGGTCGCTCCCTGGGGTGTATGTTCGAATCCGGTTGGGCTACTCGGGAAGGGCTTGGTTGAGCCGCAAAAATGGAGCTAAGCGGATTCGAACCGCTGACCTCCTGGGTGCGATCCAGGCGCTCTCCCAACTGAGCTATAGCCCCGCGAACGCTCAGTATATCGAGCGTCAGGCCGGGTCTGAGCCGGGCAGGACGGGCGCCTGGGCGACGCCAAGCCGCATCCGCAGCACCCAGATGTCGGGGTCGCGGGGCAGCAGGCGGCGCACCCGCGACAGCACGAACGCGGCCGGGATCCACTCCTCCTCGCTGCTCGTGCGATAGGCCAGCCGCAGCACGCCGCCCCCGTCGATCACGAACACGCCGGCGTCCGCGGCCCGGCGTGCGCAGGGCACGCCCAACGCCGCGAAGCAGGCGCCGCCGGGGTCGCGCAGCCAGTCGGCGACGCCGACTGCCTCGGCCTGCTCGCCCAGCCGCGACCGGCTCCTCGACACCACCGCCAGACGCACTTCCGCCGGCAGTCCCTCCGCCAACGCGCGCAGCATCGCGACCCGCTCCTCGCCTGCACCTTCCCGCCCGGCCAGCACCAGCACGGCCGGCCCGTTCGCGGTCAGCTCGCCCAGCACCGTCGCGCCGTCGCTGTCACGCAGCTCGAACCCGGCCACGACGGCGCCCAGCTCGCCGCCGGCCGGCACCTCCGCCACCTGCAGCATTTCGCCGGCGCCGCCGCCACGCCCGACCAGGCAGACCCCGGCCACCAGGCCGCTGGTGACGCAGCCCAGCGCCACGATACGCAGGCTGGTGCCGCTCGTGAACCGATCCGCCACGAGCGGCGCCACCGCGAGGCCGATGATCATGCCGACGGTCTGCACCGAATTGACCACGGCGAACACGCCGCTGCGCACGCTGCGCTGCGTGTTCAGCTGGATCAGGCTGTCTCGCACCACCTCCGTGACGCCGTCGGCCGCGCCGAACAGGAACAGCGCCAGGTAGGCGATCGGTACCGTCGTCGCGTAAGACAACACGAACGCGGCCGTGCCCGACGTCATGAACGCCAGACCCACCGACCGCCGCGCGACGCTCTGGCTGCGCATGTAGCCGGTCAGGATCTCGCTGCAGACGTAGCCCGCGCTGATCACCGCCAGGATGTAGCCATAGGCATGGCTGTTGCCCAGCTGCTCGTCGAAGGCCCGTGACACGTCGGAGTTCATGATCCCGATCGCGAGCGTCACCAGCGTGAACGACGCCGCCAGCCCGAACACCACCCGGTTCAGCAGGATCGCGCGCAGCAGGTCGCGGCGCGACACCCGCGAGCCGGGGTCGGCCCGCGGCTGCGACTCCGGCCCTGCCCGCCTGGCGAACCGCCGGTACAGGATCGCGGCCAGGCAGAACGTGGCCAGGTCGACCGCCAGCGCCACCTGGATGCTGAACTCGGCCACCGCGAACCCGCCGACCAGCGCGCCAACCACCGACGTCAGGCTGCGCGCCATCTGGTGGATCGCGTTGCCGGCCTGCAGCTGCTCGGCGGGCAGCACGTCGGGTATCAGCCCCTGAGCGGTGGGGTTGGTCGCAGACGACATCATCGCCGACGCCGCCCCCAGCAGCACCACGGGCCAGATCTGGCCGGCCGCGGCGAACGGGATCATCGCCAGCGTGCAGCCACCGCGCATCGTCTCCACGACCGACAACGCCTTGAAGCCGGGGATGCGGTCGAGCATCGGCGCCGAGACGATGCCGCCCAGCGCGTAGCCGACCATCCGCGTCGCCAGGAACGCGCTGACAAGGCCAACGGAGCGTGTGCTCTCGTAGATCCAGGTCACGCAAGCTGCCTGCGTCAGCCAGTCGCCTACGCTCGACACCAGCCGCCCGGCGACCACCCGCCGGAACGCGGCCGAACGCAGCGGCTGCAGCACCTGCATCGTGCTGGTGCCCGTGCCGGGCGTGCAGGATCGGTACACGAACGCGACCATGCCGATCACCATCATCACGTCGCCGATCGAGAGCACGCTCGCCATCGGCACCTGGGCCGGCACGGCGAAGATGTCGCTCAGCCAGCGCAGGTGCGTGTCGGCGTTCGCCAGCACGTTGTTGTCGGAGATGCCCTGGCTGTTGAACTCCGACAGCGACTTACCGGCCGCCTGCCACGCCTCGCCCGACACCGGCATGCGCCCGCCGTTGCTGAAGATCACGGCCACGTTCGATAGCAGTCCGAAGCCGACCAGCCAGAACGCCGGCACGCGCACGTTCACCAGCAGGAAGCAGATCAGCAGCACGTAGCTGAGCACGTGCAGCGGCGCGTCCCATGCGGCCGGCACGTGCGCGTTGAGCGAGGTGTAGATCGCGATCTGGATCGCCAGCGCCGCGAACACCAGCACCGACCCTCGGAACCGCACGTCCGCGAGGCGTGCGGGATTCGCGCCCAGCGCCCACGCCACCGCCAAGCCCAGCACGAAGGCGAGGCCGACGACCATGTCAGCCGGCCTTGCGCGAGCCGTAGGTGTAGCTCGCGACGAGCTGCGACAGCCGCCGGTCGGAGGCCGTCTCGCCCTGCGACGGCGTGCGGATCACCGCCTCCACCCGATCCGCGCGGCGCGGCACCGGCAGATCCGCGAGCGCATCCTGGATGCGGCGGCAGACGGCTTCGACCTGCGAGCGCTCGGTGACCCCGATCACGATGCCGAAGCGATCCTCCGACAGGAGCGCCAGCAGGTCGCCCTCGCGCAGCAGCGCATTCAGGCGCACCCGTGCCTCTGTCACCACCCGCTCGGCCGAGAGCTGGCCGGCCACCACACGGACGTTCTCGAACACCTTCAGCTCGACCACGATCACCGCCGGCTGCCATGGCCCGGTGGTGCGGCGCTGGTCGCCCGCCAGCCGCAGCGGCTCCGGCGGCACCTCCTCCACGACCTCAGCCCGCACATGATCGGCGACCACGCGCACCAGCTGCGATTCCAGCCGCGACAGCGGGCGCTCGCTTCCCACCGCCAGCCGCAGCGGATCGTCGCCGTCGGTGATCTCGATCCAGGTACCGGACGCCAGCCGGCCGCTACACCCGCGGACGCCCGGTCGCAGCGCCCGCGTGCACAGCTCGCGCAGCTGCTCGCCGCCGATCGCCGCGCCGGGCAGCGCCTGGTACTCGAACAGCCGCGGCTGGAACCGCAGCCACACCGCCCAGCAGGGCAGGCCGGCCGCCGCCAGGGCCGCCTCGGGCGAGCCACCATCGGCGACCACGGCCAGCGCGGCCGTGGTCCGGCGCCGCTCCGAGACGCCGGCGATCAAGGCCCAGGCCGATGCCAGCACCGCCCCCGATGCAAGCATCAGTGCCGCCCACGACCGCAGGCCGGGCACACCGAAGGCCACCAGCGCCAGCGCCGCCAGCGTCACCGTGACGGCACCGGGGCTGGCCAGGACCGCTATGTCCGGCCAGGGCACCGTCGTCATCCTCGAGAACTCGTCGCGCAGCGCACTCACCTGCGAGCGCCCCATCACCTCGTTCGGGTCGCGGCCCTCGATCATGGCTGCGAACGCCGTCGCAACCAGTGGGTGGAACTGGCTGCCGGCCTTGTCGCGAAGCTCGGCAACCGCCTCCTGCGGGGTCAGCGCCGAACGGTACGCCCGTTTGGAGGTCATCGCGTCGTAGCTGTCGGCGGCGATCAGCACGTGCGCCTCGACCGGAATCTCGCTCTGCGAGACGGCGTAGTAGCCGCGACCGTCGTAGCGTTCGTGATGCAGCTCGGCGTAGAGCGAGATCTGCTCGGCGAAGCCGAACGGCGACAGCAGCCGGGCGGACAGCCGCGGGTGGCTGCGGATCGCGCGCATCTCCTGGTCGGTCAGCCGGCCTTCCTTGGACAGCGTGCCGACATCGATCGCGACCTTGCCGAGGTCGTGGAAGCGGGCGGCATCGACCAGGCGGCGGGACTCGCGGTCGGGCAGCCCGATGGCGCCGGTGAAGCGGTCGACCAGCGCCGCCACCCGCTCGGAGTGCTGGGTGGTGAGCGGGTCGCGCTCGTCGACCACCGCGGCCAGCGCGTCCAGCGCATCCTTGGTCTCGCTCTTCAGGCGCTCGTAGCTGGCCTGTGCCTTGTAGAGCGCGGCCAGCAGCGGCACCAGGAACGGCAGCATCGCCCAGCGCTCGCTGTTGTAGCCGTACGCCAGCAGCACACCGAGGCAGCCCTCGCCGATGCTCTGGCCGAACGAGTCGCGCAGGTTGTCGCGGAGCGCTCGGCGGAACGAGGCGTGCATCATCGAGACGGCACCCGAGAAGATCGCCTCGTTGACGATCAGGCGCGTTGCCACCAGCGCCACCAACGGCAGCACGTTGGAGGGCACGACCGTGCCGACCGTGCCGCCCGTGGCCTCGTAGGCGAGGCCGGCCGTCCAGGCGGCTGTGCCGAACATGGCGGAGTTGAGCAGGATGAAGTGGGTGCGGCGGGAGCGGATCCCGTCCACCAGCACCACCGCCACGGCCGCGATCGATGCCGCGGCCACCGGGCCGAACAGGACAGCGGCGGCCAGGTGGGTAACCGCCGAAAAGCCGATCGTGTTGTCCTGCTTGCGCACGCCGATAGCCTCCACGGCGATCGCCAGACCGAGCAGCGGCGCCAGCTGCGTGGGGTGCAGGCTGCCGAGCGCCCCTGTCAAGAGCGCGGCGAGCAGGCCCAGCCAGAACAGGGACGAGATCGCGTAGATGTAGATGCGGAGCGAGCGGTTCACGGGACGATTCGGGGAGTGCGGCACCAAGGGCGCATGTGCACGGCACATATCGACAGCCGCGGGCGGCTACCCAAGCCGTGGATGCGCCCGGAAACGCCGACGAGGCCCAGCCGTTTCAGGATGAGCCTCGCCGGAGCATTTCGAGCTGCTTACGAGCCGAACTTGTGACCTGCCCCCGATGCCACCACGAAGGCGGCGAGCAGAGCCAGCAAGTATGCCGACCGTGTCAGTCGGTTCTTCATGTACATCTCCTTGGGGGAGGGGTACACCGCACCTCTCATATGGGGGGACGGGCGCCTCGCCGTGCCACACCCTTTCGGGTATGACTGACCCCAGACGGGCGTAACTGGTGAAGTAGCTAGGCGAGCGTCAGCACGGTCGTGCGGCTGCCGTCGGCGCGCTCGAGCGTGACCCAGCACTTCGTCCACGGCATGTCCTTGGGGATGGTGGTGTTCGCCACCACGCTGCCGGTCCCCGACGTGTCGAAGGCGACCAGCCCGGTCGGCTCGCTCGACCCATCCTGCATCCACAGCTCGTAGTAGCCGCCCTTGGGCGCGGGCGGCAGGCCGCTCACATGCACCTGTACGTCGCGCACCGGGCCGCCGGAGGAGGAGCCGATGTCGACGACGGCGCTGGCCGATGCGATGCGACCGGCGCCCTGCAGGTTCACCGAGCGGTCGACGTGGAAGCCGCTGCCGCCCACGCCGATCACCAGCGCGGCTGCGGCCGAGGCGGTGAGGACGGCGGCGGCCAGCACCAGCCGGCCAACCCGGCTGCTGGGCCGCACGACCGACCGGATGTTGACCACGTCGGGCGGACCGAGCGCCTCGGCGCGAGCGATCGCGTGCAGGTGGGCAGGCGGCGTCGGAGGCGCACCCGCCTCGCGCAGCCGGTCCTCGATCTCGCTGATGTATCGCTCGTCGCTCATGACACCACCCGTTCATCGGCAAGCCGTTCGGCCAATCGCGCGAGGCCGCTGCGGGTGCGCGTCTTGACAGTGCCCAGCGGGAGGGACAGGCGCTCGGCCACCTCGCTCTGGGACAAACCGCTGAAGTATGCCAACTCGATCACCTCGCGCTCCCGCTCCGGGAGCGAATCGACGGCGGCGTGCACCTTGAACGCCTCCAGGCCGGCCGCGGTCCGCTCCTCGGGGCCGAGGCCGGGATCGGCCTGGTCGGGGAGGTCGCCGACGGCCATGGGCGTGCGAGCGCGCAGGGCATCGGCGGCCGCGTTGCGTGAGATGGCGAACATCCAGCCGGCACCGGAGCCGCGCTCGCGGCGGTAGCCGCGGGCGGCCCGCCAGACCGAGGCAAACGCCTCCTGCACCACGTCCTCGCTACGGCCGGGATCGCCGACCATGCGGCGCACGACCGCGTACACGGCGCGCGAGTAGCGGCGGTAGAGCACCTCGAAAGCCTCTCCGTCACGTCGTTCCGCAACCAGTTCCAGCAGATCCTCGTCGCTCAGAGCGGACAGGTCCACGGCAACCAGCCTAGCCGCAACGGGAACGGCGGCGCTGAGCGGCAGTCCTCTGGTGGCAACATAGGTCACGCACGGGAGTACGCACCCCCCGCACGCTCGGATTGCTGATGGTTGATACGGACCCGGACGGCGCCGCCAGACGGGCGGGGCCTACGCCCTCACCTGAGTCGCAGCGCGGCGTCGTCCCAGGAGCCAACGACGCCTCACCTAGAAGGGGGATCCTGCGATATGCAGGCATTTTCCGACACTGAAAACATGATCTTTTCCTGCTACGAGGACGAACTCCGGATCAAACGAGTCGGCCCGGACACCTGGCGGAACTACCGGGCCACCCGAGACAGGTTCCTCCGATGGACAACCGAGCGCGGGCTGTCTCCTGAGGACGTCTCCCACCGAGACATGCTCGCCTACATCGGCAGTATGGCCGACCTTGAGCCGTCAACCGTCCAACGTCATTGGCGAACTCTCCACGCCGCCTACCGCAGAGCCGCGGACAAGTACAAGCTGATCGACGAAGACCCAACTGACGGACTGCCGCTTCCTCCCGTTCGCCAGACCCGGCCGTTCGCATTCTCCGCGTCCGACCTGCGCGACATCAAAGCCCAGATCAGCCGGCCCCAGGACTGGCTCGCATTCCATCTGCTCGCCTACACGGGAATGCGCTCGATCGAGGTCCGCCGGTTGAGATGGGACGACATCAACTTAGTCAAGAACACCCTCCGGGTCACCGGCAAACAGACCCGCCGTGGCGACGATGAGCGGCTCGTCCCGATCCACCCCGCGCTTCGCGCGGTGCTGCTGGAGGCTCAATCGGTACTAGGACAGCATGTCTTGCGGGGGCGGTACACCAGCTCGCGCGCCGGCGAAATGATCTCCGAAACTGGGATGGCCACGATGATCCGAAGAAATGTCCCTCCGCATGTTCAGCGGCCGAGCGGTGATGTCTGTCATCCCATCCGCCGCGCCGTCGCCAGTTCCCTGCGGCGAAATGGCGTCGATCTCGACACCATCGACAAGCTGCTGGGCTGGGCCCCTGCCTCGATGCGCGCCCGTCGGTATATGGACTTCGAGCCTGCGGACTTCAGCCGTGCAATCTTAAGGCTCTGGGCCGACGATCCGATCTGAGGAACGATCGGAATCGAACCATTGACCCCTTCCTTACCCCGCGGCGGTGGATCTGACCGTGGCGGACGGCCATGGCCGCCGGGTCGACCCAGACTTCCGCTTGCATCGGCGCTCGGCGCGGCTGCCTCATTCGAGGGCTCGCGCGGCGTGCCGCTCGAGCCAACTGTCGAGCTCCTTGACGGGAATCAGTTCCGACCGACACGGACGGCACGAAGATCCCACAATATGTGCTCGTAGAAGAAAGTTCGCGCCACACCCAGCGTCTGCGCCGCCTCCTCGGGTGAGAGGGCAAGCCGGCCTTGCGGAGCGGTCAGTTTCGACTCCAAGGCGTCAAGGCTATCTCGCCGGGGCCTCGGAGCGCCACGACACCGAGCCACCAGTCGCCCTAAGCGCCCAAGATAGTCACGGTTCGGCAGTTGGCGACCAACGAGGCGCAGATGAGTCACGGAACGGGGCGAAAGCGTGATCGATCACGGCTGACAGGTTGGGCGGTCAGCCTGGGCTTGCTGAGCCCCTTCCTCGTCGTGGAAGTGCGGGACCGCTTGATCCCTTCTCTAGTGAAGAAGGAGTCGCCATGTCGATCCGACATCAGCGCCGTGTCCAGGCTGAACCAAGCCGGCCGAGGAAAGCCCTCTGATGGACATCGAACCGTTGATCTTCGTCACCATTCCCCGCACGGCCGTGGTAGTCCTATTGCCAGGAAGGTGACGGCAACCGCTTGTTCAAGCGGATGTTCAGCGTCCGTGCGGGCAGGGCTGGAAGATCGACCCGTCCAGTTCCACGCTGAGCCTGAGCGCGGCGAAGCCGTGGGCAGGTGCGTACACGGCGTTGCAGTAGGTCGAGTAAAGCCGTCGCTGCGCACAGCTCTGACCCGGAGCGCAGACAACGTGGTCCTGCTTGTACTCCGACTCCCCGACCCACTTCCCGCTTGGCTGATGCGATGTCACGTCGGTGGTGAAATCGTCCCATCCGCACGGAGTGGGACCGGTCACCGCGGTGCACGTGAATCCGTTTGGCGGCTCCCGACCATCGCTGATGAGAAGCACCCGCCGTACGTGTAGCACTCCTCGACAACGGCGCCGTCTGTGTAGCGGCGGCCCCACCAGCTGAGTAGGCCCGAGTTCTTCCAAAGCGCGGTCATCCCGTGCCGGTGGATGTCGTTGTAGGCCCGGGCCAGATAGTTCTGGACGTCGCCTGGGGTGAGGTGAAAGCCGGTCGTGGACGGCGGGTCGTAGCTGTCGATATCGTCCAGCTCGACCGCGTCGAACCCCTTCGCCGCGCACATCGCGATCCGCTGGTCGAGCATCGGCTCGAGAGCGCGCGACTGGCCAAAGTCGACCCATCGCTCATCCGGATAGCCGTAATAGACCTTGCCAAGCGTGGCCGCGGGAAACGCCCCGCCAAGAGTGGTCGGGCTCCCGTCCGGCCGGTAGATCTCCCAGGCCAGGTCGAGATAACAGACCGCCTTGGGATGGGCCAAGGTGCTCGCCAGCCAGGTCGTGTGCAGGCGGTGAACCTCTGCGGCAGTGGTCAGGAAACCGTCGATGTCGTAGATGTCCACCGCGTGGCCGCCCGTGCGTCGGAGCGGGGTGACGCGGCCGATCTGCCAGTCCCACCGCATCGGATGACCACTGCGGTCGAGGTGCTGCGGATACCAACACGCCCGGGAGTGCCGGGCGATACATGCCCGCGGCCCGCGCAGCGGAACGACCCGCCGCCGGAACGTCGTGGTCGTCGCACCCGCGCCATTGGCCGCGCGCACGCTGACCTGATGCTGTCCCAAGCCCAGCCTTCCGGTCGAAAACGACGCGGTCGGTTGGCAGTGCCAACCAGCTCCGGCGGTCCACCCGGTAGCGCACGACCGGCGTGCCATCCCCCGTGTTGAAATGTGGTTCGGTGACCTGGAAGTTCTCCTCCCTGGAACCTGTGCGTTTGTCCGGCGTCACGTTTACGAAGCCGATGGTCTGGTTCCTGCCCCCGCGCCTCGTTGCGCACGGTGTCCGGCGAGGTCACGCTGCGCGACACGCGCACGACCCAAAACGTAAACGTCGCCGGATCGGTCTCGACCGCCTCTGTGGCAGTCTCGGTCAGCCGGAGGTGCATCCCCACATCATCGTGGCCGACCACGTACCGGTTCGCGGCAAACGGCGTCACGGTCTCGTCCGCGGCCGGCGCGCAGGGTCCGCGCTGCGTGGCACACACGCGCCAGCCTGTAGGCGACCTCGAAGCTCAGCAGCCGCTGTGCCGGCCCGGAGATGGCCGGGACGCCAGGAGAGCCCCGCGGCGCGGACGGTATCGCCGTCCCGAGGCACCCCGTCGATCAGCAGAGCACCCGTGGCCCGAGGTGCCTCGATCCGCGCAGCAGCGGTTGGCAGTGGCTGCGACCGCCGATGGCATCCCGGTGAAGGCCCCCAGCGCCACCACCAGCGCGACCCCAGGCCCCGTCGGTTGAGCACAGGCCTCATCGCGGATGTCCTCCCACCGCTGCGCGACCGAACATTGCGCCAACACCTCACCCCCCGAACGGCCTATCCGAGCTAGCAAGCCAGCCGCCCTTGTTGCGGTCACAACGATACCGCCGTCACGATCTGGGTCGGGCGCGATCGGTACTTCCACTCGCCCCGCTCACACGAAATGCCGCCCAAGCGGAGACTGGTGGCCCGCCCGGTAGAGGCTCCAGCGCCACCGGGCGGGCCTGACGTGACGGGGCCGTCCAACCTCGCAGGGGGTGGTAGTTAACAGAGGGGTTGGGCTCCGACTCTTGTAGCTCTCGCAGGTTGAGAGCGCTCCGTGAGGGTGAGAGTTGCGTAAGTTCTGCGGCGGTGACGGGCATCCGACCGGATAGTCAGGGCTGGTTCGGGAACCAAGCTCCCAGGCGACCTCAAGCACGAAGATGAACCATTCGCCGAGGTCGTCGAGTTGGGCTGACGACGCCACGCCGCCGCCAAAACTGGATCGGCGAGGCTCGGGGCCAGTTCGTGGTAGCAAATTGCGGCGGTGTCCATCAGGCGAGCGTGAATTGGACTCGTCGTGGTGGAGAATCATGTCTTGGAGGTAGACCGCCGGACAACTCCCAAAGAAAACCGGGGTGCCATCCGCGAACGAGCGGCCTGCGGCTAGCTGTCTTCGTCGTGGAAGGGGCAGGAGAACTCAAGGCCGCCGCGCGTCGGGAGCGACTCTGTGCGGTACCAATCAATCGCCAGTGTCCATTTGGCTCCAGTGACGCAGACGTCGTGATCAGGGCAGCCGCCAGTCATGCTCGAGCAGGCGATCACTACCACTCGCAGTAGTAGAAGTCCCTCACTCCCGACTCGCCGGAGCTGACGGTCACTCCGAGCTCAGCGCTGCAGCGAACCTCCCAGCACCCGGCGTTCTTGGCCGCCCCGAGGTCGCTCAGACTGACGTCGGCGTGCGGCTCAACGGGTGCTCCGCACAGTGGTAGTCCTCGGTTCTGGATCGGGCTTACCCACACGTCGCACGGGTTCCGAACGCCAGGCTGGCCGCCCGGCTGACCGTAGCGATATCGGGAACCCCGCCGGTTGGTGGGTCAGCGACGGCCGTGTTGGAACAGCCAGACCAGGCAGATCGGCGGCCAGACCAAGCACACGATGATTCGCTGGTTGTTCATGCTCCGATTCTGCGTGGCGCTCGTCCCGCTCGCGTCGGGCCAATCCCTAGGGCACGAACCTATGCAACCGACCCTACCGAACCTCCGTGCTTTCTTGGCCTCATTGGACGCTTAGGGATGTTGTCCAGAGCTTTCGCTCTTCTCTCGCGGCCCGACGTCATTCGCAGCCGCCCGCTGGCGAGGGGAATCCCCGACGCGCATCCGCCACCAGCCAGCGATGCTGGGCCGATCAAGCGCGCCGTAATCATCGTGATTTTGTTCGTCGCGGGTACTGCTTTCGTCGTCGAGCGCCACCGTCAACAGCCACACGCCGAGGAGCGCACGCCTATCAGCGTGCAACGCGCTCCGCGCACTACCTGGGTGAGGTGAGGGACCTGCTGGGGCGTGGAATTCACGCGGAGGGGCCGCTGATCTGGAACTCTGGGTTGCCATCATCGTCGGTGGAGGCCAGCTCACACACGATGGTGGAGTGCTCCAGACCGTTGATTCGGACACAGGGATCGAATCCATAGGGAGTGCCCGTCATGTGCGCTGGAGGCGCCACATGTGTGCGCTGTTGGCAGGCTTCGACGCCGACTCGGCCGGCAATGTGTTCGTGGTGCGTGCGGGAGCGCCGTGAGTGCGCTCGATCCAAACGGCCGCGTCCGGTGGCAAACCGAACCGGGCCGATACGTTGCGAGCTGGCTAACGCGTACGAGCCGCCACGCTATTTATGTAGAAGGCACATTGGCGAACGCGCGCTCCTATGGGCCGAGACGCCATCTGGGTCGCTCACGCCGAGGAGGAAGAAGGCACGGGCCAATGGCAATCCACCATCGACAAGATCTCCGGCGTCAAGTACGCGGGACTCGGTGACGAAACCAACACGATCAGCGCCATCGCCGCCGCGCCGAACGGCACCCTCTATGTCGCGACAAGCGGGTATCTGACGGCGATCGCGCCCACCGGTGAAAGGAAGTGGCGGTATGGACATCTCTCCGTCGACACCGACGAGACCCCACGCGATCGTGATCGGCCGCAACGGGACAATCTACGCGGCCGGCGGGGACACCATTCTTGGTTGCGGCCTGAGACGGGGGCTTCGTCCAGGCGCTGCGGCACCGGACGGCCACCTGGTCTGGTCGGCGAAAACCGACCAGGGCTACGACCAAGCAGTGCTCGGCCCGGACGGCTCGCTCCACGCCACTGCAGGAGATCGGGTGTTCCAATACCGCACGCCCTAGCACCCGCTGTGCCGAGACGTAGGATCAGGGTCACCCCGCACTCAGTGATCGGCGAAAAAACGGCGAGGGGGACGCCGAAGCGCAACCGCGAAAGCGAACTCCGCTTGGTGACGAGTTTGCCGGCCACGCTCATAGACCCGGCTCCGCTGTGGCACTGAGTCGACCACGCCGCGGTTTCGCATCGACTCCGGCGGCCCGGTCGAGATCGGCGTCGACGGATAGGCCATGACACTCGACCCACCGCTCGTGTTCGAGGGCCTGCCGAGGCCGCGCTTCTTTACCCGCATCCGGCTGCCCGGCCACGCTCCGGGCGTGTCTCCCGCCGCTCGGCGCGTGTCCCGCTCCACCTTGGGCGAGCTTTGGGACGTCGTCGCCGGTCGCCGCCGACGCCTTCCGTTGTGAGGAGGATGTCGCATAGCGAAGGGCTTACTCAGGCGCCAAGGAAGTCGGCGATCCGTTCGGCGACGGCGATCGTGCTTAGGTTCGTGTTGGCGCGTGGGATCGTTGGCATGATCGAGGCGTCTGCGACGATTAGCCCGTCGACGCCCAGTACCGAGCCACGTGAGTCAACGACCGCCCCGATCGCGCAGGTGCCAGTGGGATGAAAGATGCCTGCGCACCTCGCGTCGAAGATATGCGTCGAGCGAGGCGGTGATCGCCGGGACGGAGCTCCGCGTCCGCAGCCCGCCTGCTCGGCAAGAGTACGGATGAGGGCGACGCCGCTCGCGAGGCGGTCGAGGTCGTGCCATTCAGACAGGAAGCCGTGGTCAATGGCGGGGGGAACCCGCGGGTCGGCGGGATCGCAGCCTGACGCTGCCGCGTGAATCCGGCTTGAGCAGGTACACGACCGCGCTCGTCTGCCAGCCCGTCGTCCGTTTCCTCGAGCCATGGCAGGAAGTGGAGGTCCCAGGTGTCGTTCGGGCAGGACGTCGCTCCGGGCACGGACGAGCGACGAGGTCGCGAAGACGGGGCCTAGTTCCGGCACGTGTGCCGCGGCCGGGGGACCACTCGATTCCCACCCCGGGATGATCTGAAAGGCCGGCCCCAACGGGCAGATCTTCGATGACACCGACGACGAGATGGCTCAGTTGCGCAGCCGGCCCGATCCCGCTGCGCAGCAGGAGTGCCGGCGACCCGTACGCTCCGGCCGCCACGATCACGGTATTCGCGGTCAGCCGCCACTCGCCCGCTGTCCGAGACGACCCGAGCGCCCGCCCACCGGCGATCTCGACCCGGTCGATGAGTGTCTCGGCGACAATCGTCAGGTTCGGTCGGACCGTGCCTCGTCGAGATACGCGAACGCCGTATTCCAGCGGACGGCTCCCACGGCGTTGACGGGCGCCGGAGCGATGCCGACGGTCGCGTCGAGGTCGTTGAGATCCGCGAGTCGGGGGATTCCGATCGCGCGGACCGGCCTCGAGCAACGCGCGATGGAACGGCGACAGGTCGTCCGTGCGATCCGCCCGCGCGCGGATCGAAGCCTCGGCGCGGCGTAGGTACGGCTCGAGTTCGGCGAATGTCCAGCCATCTCCCCACTCGTCGTAGTCGGCACGCTTTATTCAGGCGACTGGCTCTTTCGTCGGGGCCGCCCGTGTTGGAGTGGTCGGCCACTCTACTCTGCGGCCACGTCGCGTTGGATCGGAGGCGTCGTGCCGAGGTTCTCCAGCCAAACCTAGGGATTGTCCCGACGCCCGATGATCCGCAACGCTCGCATGATCTCGGCATGGACACCACCCGGCAGACCCCAATCAGGCGCCACAGTCGCCGCCGACCGTTCTGGTACATCGGCCATGCCTTCATGGCCGCCGCAGTCGTTATGTGGGTAATCGGCCAGATCCAGTACTCCTCAGCACCGGCCGACGACAACTTCCTGGCCGGCTTCGCGATGTTTGTGTTCGGCACCTTTGCTCTCATGATTGGCCTGCTCGTCTACGCTGGGACAGGGCTGTTTGCGCTGATCGCTCGTATCCGCCGCCGACGAGACGGGCGCCCGTGTATGAACGAGGCCGCCCCGTTCGCGGCGCTCGCAGACCAGCGGAAGCTCGGTGAGCGCTCGACAGGTTGGTGTCCAGATGCGTTGGAGGCCAGGCTTCTAGGTCGAGTGCTGCTCGCAAGGTATCCCGGCACCGTTTCTCACTTCTGGTATTGTTGCGCTTGTCACGAAGGAGAAAGTCGTGTTCGGATCTGTCGGATTCCCCAACGGCGGGCGTCGCTGCCACGTGGGGGCTGTCGCTCTTACCGCACTGGCCCGAGCGACGGCGTAGCTAACAGCCAGAGCCAAGCACGGCCGCATACGCCGGCCTGACGCTCTGTATCTCCGTCTCCGGGCATACCCGCCAGGAGGCCCTTCGTGAACACCTTCCCAGCGGTGCGCCATCCGGCGCTGCCGCATTCGATCAGCGATCCGCTCTCGGATCTCGCCTACCACCTCACCGTCACCTACGGCGTGCGGCTGCGACTCGTCTCACCGCACGGACACGAACTCCCCATCACCGCCAGGCCACGGCCACGGCCACCGCTGCTCGGTGACCTCACCGCAGGCGAACTGCGAGTCGCTCGACTGGTCGCTCGCGGAGCCACCAACAACGAGGTCGCAGACTGGCTCGCGATCAGCCCTAAGACCGTCGAGGCACACCTGTCTCGGATCTACCGAAAGCTCAACGTTCGCTCCCGAGCCGGCGTCGCCTACCTACTTGGCCAGGTCGACCGATGAACATGCGCCACGCCCAGGTGGGAATCCGACGCACGTGCGCCCGAGCGCCCCCGCAGCGCACCCGCGGCGGACCCGCGGAAACGTTGCGCCAGCCACGGTCAACGACGTCGACGCACAGGGTGGGGTGATCGAGAATTCGCCCATGATCTGAGGCCGCCCGCGCGGGCGGCGCAGGTCGTAGGTTGGTTGGCTGGACACGCTGCCCCAGATGCTAGCCACACCGATCTTCAGCGCTGTGCCCCACGGCACGCCACACACAGTTGTGTACTACGTCCCAGTCCTTCCGCCGGGCCCTCCTACGTCACGCACCCTCGTCCTCCTCGAGCAGGTGCTCACCGTTCGGCGCCACGATCACACGCCGGTGCACGACGAGGGATATCCCCGATGCCGGCCACGTCGCCGCGGCGCATGATCGGCGTCATGAACCACACCTCACATACATGCATGTCCCGAACCCGGGGTTGCTAGTCGCCGTGGTTGCGTTGATTGCGGTCGCATCCCCCGTCGCTGCGCGGGCTGACACCGCGACGATGCTCCCGGCAAACGGCTTCGGGGCGATCGCGGTCGACGATGCCCACGCGCAGGTCTTTCTCAGCGGCGATTTCAATAATGGTGGGAGCGTAATCACGGTCGCCGATGTGGCCGGCACACTTAGCGGACAGATCGAGAACGAGCCAGGCGCATCCGGCATGATGGTCGTTGGTTCGACCCTGTTCGTGGGTCTCTGTGGCGGCGGGGCGATCGACCTGATCGACACGGCCACGCTCGCGCGTACCGGATCCGTGGCCGCCCCGATCGCATCTCCTTCACCGGCGGGCTACATGCCTCGTCGGCAGTGCGACCTGGCCGCTGCGGGCGGTCGCGTCTGGTTCCCGGCGCAAACGGCCGACGGCACACCCGAGATGGCCTCGATCGCCGTTGCGGCGCCGCATGCGGTTCGCACCTACCCGGCGATGGCCGTCCCCACCGATATGGCGACGACCCCGTCGCATCCGAACCTGCTTCTCGTGAGCGACGCCGACACGGGGACCGGCACGACGTTGTACGACGTGTCCGCGTCAACTCCCGCCGTGCTGGGCTCGACGCCGTTCGCCTTGTCGCCAATCGCCCTGTTCCCGAGCGGCGATGCGATGGTCGGCGGCGATCCACGCTGCTGCGACACGTTCCAGCTGCTGACCTTCTCGCTGCCCGGCTTCGCGCAGGGCGTCGCCTACCAGACGCCGAACAGGCCGTCCGTTGCCGTGGCCGTATCACCCGACGGGACACACGTTGCCGCTACCGTTGTCCAATATGGCTACGCTCCCAATCTCGTCACACTGCGCGTATGGCCGACCGGCAGCACGACGCCAAGCCTGACCGCACAGGTCGCGACCCCCGAGACCTACACACCCGCCTTCGACGGCCTTGCCTATCGAGGCGATGGGCAGACACTGTACGCGGTGGACTACTGGGCTGGCGGTGGCGCCGCGACCACACTCCGAACCGTCGATCACCCCGACCTGGGCGGCTCCGACCTCAGCCTACAGGCGCCGACGAGCGCCAAAGTTGGGACCGCGGCTACCCTGTCCGGACAGCTCACGTTGCAGGACGGGTCACCTGCCGCCGGTGACACGATTGCCCTGTCGGCCACGTCGCCGGACGGTGTTAGCGAGACGCTCGGCGAGGCCGTCACCGACGCCGCCGGCGGCTACTCCCTCACGACTGAGCAGACGCTCGACGCTGTCGGCTCGTGGACTGTCCACGCATCCTGGCCCGGTGACACGCACCACCGCCAGGCCGATCAGAGCACGTCGCTGGCGGTCGTGAGCCGCGCGTCGCAGCTGACTCTCACGCGACGGGTCGCCGTGATCCGATTCGGTGGCAGCGAAACGTTGACCGCGCACCTCGTCGCGCACCATTCGAGCGGCGCGGTGTCGATTTACGCGACGCCGGCCGGCGCCACCGAACGGCTGATCGGAAGTGGGACGGTCGATGCCTCGGGCAACCTGTCCGTTCACGTCACGCCCAAGCGCGACACGGTCTACACAGCCCGCTACACCGGCGACGACTGGTACACGTCGGACGTGGCCCACACGCCAATCGGCGTACGGGTGATCGTCCAGGCCACCATGGTCGGCGGGTACGCCACGTCGCTCGGAACACGGCTCTACCACTACACCTCGAGCTGTCCGAGTCGGCACAGCGGGTGTCCCGTGAGCGCCGTGGCGGTGAAGCCGAACGTGGCCGGCGAGGTGGTCGGCCTGACCCTCCAGATCCGAGCCGGCGGGCACTGGCACCCGGTCGCCGCCTCCAAGCTCCGACTGGGGCGCAGAAGCGGGGCCAAGATCCGGATCGCGTATCGCTCGACATCCATCATCGGCCACATGTTGCGCGTGGTCTGGCACTTCGACGACAACACCCATCACGGAGCGAGCGCGGCCCGCACGTTCAAGATCACGCGGTGAGCCGGCTTGCGTCACGCATGCTGGCCGGCTGTGGCAGAACAACTGGCTGGCGCGCCGCTACGCGCCCAGTGATGACCGCCGGCACGGGGCGCAACCACTTCTCCATCATTGAAGGGGCCGGGACGGCGCAGCTGGGAGGTGTTCGGAACTGCTCAAACATGAAGCATCACGACCTGGACAACGTTCGCGCTTCCCCTCGGGGCACGGCTTTACTTATGCAAGCATCCAGGGATGACCGATCGGGCGTGCCGGCCCGCCTCCCTGGATGATGAGCCGCGCCCTCAACGGTTCGAGTCCGTTAGAGGGCTTTTTTTGGCTTAACCATGCCGTTTTCCGCGCTAGCCGAATGGACTAGAACCGCGCCGCAGCCGGCCGCTACCGAGCAGTGCCAGCGTGGCCAACAGCGCCACGGTCGTGTGCATCGCGTGCCTCGTATGTCCTGGTGCTGTCCGTCGATTCCAGCCATTCAAACTCTTGTGATCCCAGCGAACTCCCTCATCGTTTGGTTGACGCCCACCCAAGACCCAGTTGGCACGACCCGTTTGGCGATCGTGCGGTCGCGGAACAATGCGGGCATGCCAAGGGAAGTGGCGCCTGCGCCCACGTATGAAGCCAGCCAAACGCACCCCTCCGCTGATCGAGCCGGCGGCAGGGACGATTGCCTCCTGCCGCCGGGACTCTTCGAACCGGGGACCGTCTAGCGCGTCGCGGCCTCGGTCTCCTCCTCCGCCACGGCAACGGCGAAGCCGAATGCGCGGGCAATGTTGCCGGCCGCCGAGGCGACCCGGGCGGTGCCCACGATTGGCGCGACCGCTGCCAGTAGCCCCTGCAGATCCTCGATCGTGATATCGAGATCCTTGGCTGCGCCAAGGTTCGTCAGGTACGAGATCGGTGGTGCGTCCACAGCGATCAGCGCCGCGATGCGCACCATCATGAACGAGCGCGGATCAAGCTCGCAGTACTCAGCCGAATCCTCGGTCATCTTGGCCAGCAGGTCGAGCACGGGTGTATCGGTCTCAGGCATAGAACCCTTTCTGTTGGTTGACTGGGCCCCGCCATCCTCGCCTGCGCGGCTGCGGGCCGCATCGGACCCTGCCCCGATGCGGATCGGTAGTTTGCCGAATGTTCGGCTCAACCGAGCAGTTCGCAAACTGCTGGGCCACGCGTTGCGCCACCAACGTGGCAGGCAGAGTGCCATTACGCGACCCGCGGAGGTCAAGTAGCAAGGCCGGCGCGACTCTGCCCCGCCGGTGTTCTAGAGGCAGCGAGTCGCGCTCGCTCAGGCGCCGCGCCCTCTCACGGGCGCGCCGAGGAGGCAGTCAGCTGCTCGGTTTCTGTGAGCCGGTGACGAGAAACCGCGTGTGTTTGGTCACAGCCGGCGCCGGGCTGGTAGATTCGCGCAGCAGAGGTCGCGGTTGAAAGGATCATGCGCGTGGCGGATCGGCGAAGAAGGGGCGTGGGCTTTCCGTGGACGGAGGTGCTGATCGTCGGTGTGATCGCCGTGGGGTGTGCCGCGTTTGTAGGAGGCGTCGTCGGCTGGAGGATCGGCGGCGGCAGTAGCGGCAGTAGCGGTGGTGCCGTCTCGGTGGGGACGGGCACTCCGGCAACGTCGCAGCCTTCCGCACCCGTTCAGCCAGCAGTTGCGGCCGGCGCGCATGATTTCGTGCAGTTCGGTTGTGGCCAATGCCACGGGCTGGACGGCTCCGGCGGAGTATCCCCGTATGTGCCGTCGTTGAATACGATCGGTTCGTCCCTGACTGCCGCCCAGCTTTCGCACATCATCGAGCACGGCGCCGGCGTGTCGGCTAACCCGACGCATCCCTACATGCCGATCTGGCACAAGATTGTCTCAACGCAGCAGATCTCCGATCTCGTTGCGTACATCCACGCCGGCCTGCCGGCCGTGTCGGGCGCCACTCCGGTGGCTGTGCCGACCGATCAGGGGTTGGTGGTCGCGGGGCAGGAGATCTACGTGCGCAACGGGTGCGTCAACTGCCACGGTCCCAACGGGCTGGGTGGAGTGCCCAACCCGGCCTCGCCAGACAAGACCATCCCACCGCTTTCGGGTGCCACGTTCCGCGGCGAGTTCAACACCGCCAAGAAGATCAAAGACGTGATCGTGACTGGCAGCGTGCTGGGACGTGCGCCGATCGTCAGCATGCCCCATTGGGGCGGCATCCTCACCCCAGCCGAACTGAACGCGTTAGTCGCATACCTGGCCACGCTGCAGTAGACGCGATGCCGTGATCTGCGGCGTGTATTCAGGTTGGGTGTCCGTCTATCTGCCGATATACCGAGCCTGAGATCCCTCAGATCCGCCTCAGCCAAGCTGAAGACAGCGGAGCCCTCTAACGGACTCGAACCGTCGACCCTTCTTCTTCCTGCTGTCGCCCCTACCGACAACGTCGTCCGCAACGCGCCTTGGCGTGTTCTTGTCACGCGTCATGTCGCGGGTCAGCCGAGCCAGTCAAAGACGACATGGCGCAGCTCGTCCGGCCTCTCAATCACCGCCATATGCCCGCAGTCGGGGATGATCTGAAGGGTCGAGTCGGGAAGCGCGTCGTGGATCGGCCCGGCCTGGGCGGGACCGCAGATCAGATCCAGTTCTCCTGCGACGAGCAGTGTCGGGCAGCTGATCTGTCCGACCACAGGGCGGAGATCGATACCCTGATACAGACCGGCCTCCCACGCCTTCATCGCCGTCAGGTCAACCATGATGTCCCGGCCGAACTCCTCCATCTTCGCCCACACCATGGGATCATCGGGATGCGCCACATACAGCGGCAGCACGACCCGAAACATCTCCTCCGCCACCGCCGGGTCGGTGGCCGCCAGGACCCGCTCCGTCCAGGTATCCCACGCCTCCCGCGCCTTCGGATGCCACGCAGACCCCGCGTGACGGGCCAGCATCTCGTCCATCTCAACCGCGGCTGCACCACCCTGCGACTCATCCGCCTCCGTCCCCATGCCAAACGCCGCGATCGCGATCACCCGGTCCACCACCTCCGGGAACAGCGCGGCGTAGGTCAGAGCGGTCGTCGCGCCGAACGAGTGACCGATCAGGATCACCTCGTCCAACCCGAGCGCCGCTCGCACCTCTTCGTAAAAGCGGGCATGCCCCTCGGGCGAGTAGGCGGCGGGGTCGGCCGGCGCGCTCGACCCACCCGATCCATGCGGGTCGACCAAGTAGCTGGCAAACCACGCATGCAACAGCTCGGCGGTACCGCGCATGTACCGCGCCGAAAGGCCGGGGCCACCCGGCAGCATCAACGCGGCGACCCCCTCACCGACCACCTCGAACGTCGCCTGACGGCCACCAACCAGCCCCACCCGATCCACACCACCACCCCCGTTGCTCAGCGTCGCCGCAACCCTACCGCGTCACCAGCACTGGGGGAGCCCACACCCCGCTCAGCATCATTCGGCCTCCGCGCGGGCAGGGCTGGAAGATCGACCCGTCCGGTTCCAAGCTGAGCCTGAGGGCGGCGAGCCGTATGACCCGATCTACGATGGCACGGAAGCGGTACGAGTTTGTTTCAGGTTGCGGAGGCGATGACGGAGAGTAACTGTTCTCTGGTTGGGAACGGGTCGTCGTCGGTGGGTGGGTGAGAGACCAGGTGGGCGCGATTGGCAATCGCCGTATTTTTGTCAAGGGCGTCTGCCGGATCGAGTTGGCTCTCCCAGCGGGTGACGGCGCGGTACACCTCGGCGTCGTGCTTTGATGCTGGGTAGAGGACGTTGTCAACTAGCGCGGTGGTCGTTTGGTCGGGCGGTTCGCCTAGCGCGGCGGCGCGGGTTGCCCGATTGCGGGCTCGTGAGTGCCTGAAGCGACCGGCGAGCTCGGGGCCCACATGTTGTTCGAGGGCGAGCGCCTGTGCATGCTTATCGTTTGGGTGCTCGGTGAGCGCGTCAACGAGCGCGGCCGCCGTTGTCATGGCGTTGCCACAACCCCAGGCAAACAGGGAGTCGGTCTGGCAGCGGGCATCGCCGATGACATGCACGCCGAGCGCGAGGGGGCCGTTTTCGTCGGCGAACGTGCGGATGACATTGCGCTCTTGTCCCATGATCTCTATAGCTGGGCTGATCGGCTGAGATCGCTCGGGGTCGAGCCACTCACGCCACTGGTCGACAGCGTTGGTCGCCGCCGTCCACACTGCTGGCTCGCGCAGCCTACGAAACTCCCGATCGGCGATCGGCACGCTCAACTCGGTTGCGAACGTTCGACTGTCCGCGCCGATCAACTCGCCAACCACTAATCCCCGTTCATGATGGAACGTCAACTGTCTAGTCACAGCATGGCTATCGCCCAGTCGCTCGCGCAGACGGAAATACCGGGTGTAGCAGGCAGCTCCACAGCCCTCCGACTGCTCGGGCGGGGCGATCGCCCCGATCTCCCGGAACCATCTGCCAATAGGGAGCGTGCGACCACCAGCAACGACTACCGTGTCGGCTGCAAGTGAGCCATGGCCTTTGATGCCGACTCCAGTCACCGTCGGTGCTCCCGACTTGGACGGCTCTGCCGTCAGGCCCAGCACCTGATAGCCGCTGCGGATGTCGACCGTCGGCTCGGCCTCCGCCGCACGTCGCAACACACCCTCCATCACGGGGCGGCGAGCCATGATCAACAAGAGCTCGGCATCCTCCCCACGACGCTCATCCCCAGGCATCTCTGATGCCACATCCCAGCGCTGTGCTCCCGCCGAAAACACGTCCTCAACCACGTCTGGCAAACGCTCCTCGAGCATCCGCCGAAAACCCGCTAAAAACGTATGGCCCAACCGCGCCTGTGGCGTACCCGGACGCGCCCAAGACGACCACATCTCATCCGCATCGGCCGGGACCGGCGAAGCATCCCGCTCACAAACGACGACCTCGTGACCCGAACGGCCGAGCATCAGCGCCGTCACCAACCCACCGATGCCCGCGCCCACAATCACGAACCGTCCCAATCCGGCCCCCATCCTCGACGAGCAACAACCATACACCCGCATTCCGGCCCCCTTGTCCAGCTCGCCGAAAGGATTTGCCGGTCGGCGCATCCGATGCGCCCGGGGCGGTGATCCGCATCTGCCAGGCGGAGACCTCACCTAGGTACAGCTGCAAGATCCCGCCTAGCCCAACCGATTCTCGCCGCTCTGCGGTAACTCCCCTCGGGGGGCTCCCCTCCCTGCCGTACCGCATCGCGACCTACTACGTGCCGCCGTTCGTGGGACTGGTTCGCGCTGCAGTTGCTGCAACGGAACCGCTACCTGTAAGCGGTCGCGGCTAACCAGGACGGCGTGCGGAAGACCGACTCGGCGTACATGTCGGGCGCCAGCACACGGTTCTCGCCGTCCTGAACCTGCAGCACCAGATGCGCCTGGCCCAGCGACGGGTCCCTCGTGGTGTCGGGGTAGGACAGCGCGCAGTGCGACTCGCTGCCCAGGTAGTAGACGCCGTTGACGCCTCGGTAGGGTACGCGCGCCAGCTCCGCGGAGACCTGGTCGAACCGGCGCGGGTTGCCGAGCCGCCGCCAGGCGCCAGCCAGCAGGTGCACCTCGTCGTAGGCGACGCCGGCCTGAGAGCGCCCGGGGCGCCGGCCGAGGGTGCGCTCGAACCGCTGCACGAAACCGCGTCCGATCGCGTCGCCGTAGGAGCCGGTCACGGTCGACCACAGCACGCCCTCGGCAGCGTCGCCTGCCTCGGCAACGTACGCGGGGATGGAGGGCGCGTAGACCACGTAGACCAGAGCATCGGCGGGATCGGCGACGAACTCGCGCTGGAACGCCGCGGCCTCCTCGGGCAGCCAGTGGGCAAGCATTACGGCGGCCGGGTCGATCGCCCGGATCCGTCTCAGCACATCGTCCCAGCGCGTCACCGAGGTCGGGATCAGCTCGATCCCCTCCACCTGCCAGTTCGAGCGCTCGGCGGCAGCAATGGTGCGCTCGGTGGCCATGTGGCCCGACTGCACCGACGCCTCGACGAACAGCAGCCGCCGATTGGGCGGCCGCCAGGCGCCTGCGGCCGCGAGCATGTCCAGCGAGCGGATGAAGCCCTCGCCGTATCCGGCCTCGGTCGCGCAGACCTGGAAGATGGACGCGTAGCGACTCTGCTGCTCACGCACCAGCTCGGCCACGTACTCCGACGTGAAAGCGTTCAGGTACGGGCAGCCGTAGTCGGCCACCGCGTCCACGGCCGCTCGCTCGGCATACAGCCAGCCGTTTGTGATGGCGTCCACCTCGCGGTCGATCAGCGACTCTAGGGCTGCGGTCACGCTCCCGGGATCGAGCGGGTCGAGGTCGACGACGATCTGCTCGACCGGCCGGCCGCCGATGCCGCCACAGGCGTTGATCTCGGAAACGGCCAGAGCCGAGCCGCCGATCATCTCGTGCCCGTCGGCGGCCACCTGGCCGCCCTGCGGGAAGGCCGAGCCGATCAGGTACGGACGCCGCGGCAGCGCCCGCCGGTGGGCTGGCACCGACGCTCGCGCGTGGCCGTTCACGAGAGCCTGCACCCGGCCCACCGGCAGCGCGTGCAACGCGCCTCCGCCGTCCGGCGGCGGCAGTCGTAGCAGGCCCTCCTCCACCGCAAGCGCCGCCACACCGGCCCGCGTCGACTGGCCCAGCTTGGCCAGAATCCGTTCGGCATGCTTTCCGACCGTGCGCCCACCCGAGCCCAGCAGCGCGCCGATCTCGTTGTTCGAAAGCCCGCCCACGATCAACGTGATCACGTCCAGTTCGCGAACGGTCAGCCCGTAGGGCAGCGGCGTGCGCGTCAGCTCGAGATGGGCCGCAGAGCGCCCGTTCTCGGGCTCGGCCACCAGTCGCAGCGCGTAGAAGTCACCGTCACAGCGCCACAGGCCGGCCAGTCGCTGCTCGCCGCTCTCCACGAACGCCTGCGCGAACCGGGCCAGCTGGGGTTGGCATGCGAGCAGCCGCAGGCACCAGGCGCCCTCGAGCTCGCTCGGCTCGCTGTCTCCGTAGACAACTGCGGCACCGTGGATCAGGGAAACTCCGCCTCCATGAAACCGGCCTATGGTACCTCGTTAGGTCTCGGCCGGCTCGACGGCGTCCGAGTCCTCCTCGACCCAGGCGCCCACTCGCTTGGAGGTACGCGAGATCAGCCCCACCACGCCGCCCGGGACGAAGATCACGATCACCAGCAACGTGGCGCCCAGGATCGTCAGCTGCCAGCCGGGATAGTCGATCAGGATGGTCTGGATCACGGTGACGATGGCGGTGCCGATCACCGGCCCCATGACGGTGCCGAGCCCGCCGATAACGAGCATGGTGACGTCGATCGACATCGGCGTGAGGCCCATCTGGCTGGTCGTGAACGACTGCTCGAACGACAGATAGAAACCTCCCGCCACGCCTGCCAGAAACCCGGACAGGCCGAACGCGACCACCCGCGCCATTCGCGGGTTGACCCCGCGCGCAGCTGTGTAGCCGGGGGAGTCGCGGATCGAGCGCAGTGCGATCCCTAGGTGCGATTGGCGCAGCCACGCCACGACCAGGCACGACGCCACGATCACGGCGGCGAACACCCAGTAGTAGGCGCGCAGGTAGCTGGTCTGCGACATGTTCGGGAACAGGCCGGGCACCGTCGGGTAGCCGTAGGAGCCGCCGGTCAGGCCGCGCGGGTTGTTGAGGGCGACGTACTGCACAACCTGGGCGAACGAGAACGTCAGGAGCGATGTGTAGATGCCGAACAGGCGCAGCGTCGGGAAGGCCAGCAGCACCGAGATCACCGCCGAGAACAGCCCACCGCAGAGGATTGCGATCATGGCCGGCATCCAGGTCTGGTGCAGCATCAACCAGCCGGCGCCGTAGGCGCCCAGCGCGTAGATCGCCAGCTGGCCGAAGTTCCAGACGCCTGCCATCCCCAGCACGAAGTTCCAGGAGATGTTCAGGATCAGCACCACCTCGGCGGTGACGATGATGGTCATGTAGTAGGGGTCGGTGTAGAACAGCGGGAACAGCGCGATCAGCACGATCGCGCAGCCGATCATCAGCCAGCGGGCCGGTGACAGACCGGAGAACGTCCCCGTCACAGCCGCGCCTCCGAGGGGCTGCCCTTGAGGCCGTATGGCCGGATGACCAGGATGATCAGGATCGCGGTGTACAGGATCGGAAGCGTCCAGGTGGTGCCGATCTCGACCTCGCAGAAGGCCTGCATCAGCCCCACCAGGTAGGCGGCGTAGAGGGTGCCCGTGAGACTGCCCAGGCCGCCCAGCACCACCACGATCAGCGCCTGCAGCAGCGGCAGGTCGCCGGCCGTGGGCGAGGCGAAGTAGAGCGCGCCGAGGAACACGCCGCCGACGCCGGCCAGCGCCGAGGCCAGGCCCATCGTGGCCGGGTAGAGGCGGCTGACCGGCACCCCCAGCGAGCGCGCGGCGTCCAGGTCCTGGGCGACCGCACGCACGGCGAAGCCCCAGCGGGTGCGCGCCAGGAACAGGCCCAGCGCGCCCATCAGCAGCACCGAGACGCCGGCCATGGTCAGCTCGTGGTAGCTGATCGAGACGCCGTGGTAGACGTCGAGGTTGCCGCTCACGATCGGCGGCACGTTCTTCTGGAACGGGCCGAAGTGCTGCAATGCGACGTTTGTCAGGAGGATCCCCACCGCGAACGTGGTGATGAACGTGACCATCTCGAAGTCGACCTCGCCGCGACGTCCGATCAGCGCCTGCACAGACACCAACTCGGTCATGGTGCCGACGACGAACGTGACGATGAAGGCCAGCACCAGCGCCAGCAGCGGGTTCACGCCGTGGGTCGCCAGCGCCCACCAGCCCACGTAGCCGCCGATCATGACCATCGAGCCCTGCGACATGTCCAGGATCCGCAGCGTGCCGTAAATCAGGGTCATCCCGATCGCGACCAGCCCGTAGATGGAGCCGTACACGAGCCCGTTTACAATGATGGCAACTATGTCGGTCATGTGGTCACATCCGTGATCGATCCCAGGTATGTCTCTACGACCGTGCGGTCGTTCGAGAGCTCGTTGAAGCTGCCGCTGCGCACGATGCTGCCCGTCTCCAGGATGTGCACCACGTCAGCGATACCGACGATGTGGGTGAAGTTTTCCTCGACCAGCACCACCGTCGCACCCGACTCGGCGCGCAGCTTCGCGATGGCCGCGTAGACGGCCTCTATCGCGACCGGCGCCAGCCCCAGCGAGGGCTCGTCGATCAGCATCACCCGGGCCGGCCGCATCATGCCGCGGCCGAGGCCCACCAGCCGCCGCTCGCCGCCCGACAGCGTGCGCGCCTTCTGGTCGCGCTTCGACTCGACCACCGGCAGGTCGGCGTAGACGCGCTTCAGCGTCTCGCGGCGGCCGCGCCAGGAGCTGGACAGGAACGCGCCCATCAGCAGGTTCTCCTCGACCGTCATGTCGGCGAACAGGCCGTCGCCCTGCATGATGTGGACGACGCCCCTTCCGGCGATCGACTCAGCCGAGCTGCCGTCGATGCGCTCGTCGCCCAGCGTGATGGTGCCCGACATCGGCTTGATCAGCCCGGATATCGCCAGCAGCATGGTGGTCTTGCCGTGCCCGTTGGGGCCGATCACGACCGCCGTCTTGCCGGCCTCGACCGACAGGCTCAGGTCACGCACCACCACGGTGCGGTCGTAGCCGGCCACCAGCGCGCTGACGTCGAGCGCCGCCGTCATTCGGCACCCGACCCGCTGGCGCCCAGGTACACGTCGATCACCCGCTGGTCGCGCATCATCTCGCCCGGCGTGCCCACGAACAGCTCCGCGCCGTGGTGCATCACCAGCACGCGGTCGGCCAGCGCCACCAGAGCCCGCATCACGTGCTCGATGCAGACGATCGCAACGCCGGTCTCGCGGACACGCCGCAGCAACGCCAGGGTGTCGTCGATCTCGCGCGGGTTGAGGCCGCCGAACGGCTCGTCCAGCAGCAGCACCAGCGGCTCGGTGGCGAGCGCCGTCGCAATCATCAGCCGCTTCTTGTCGTACACCGGCAGCTGCGACGCGGCCATCGTCGCGCGGTGCTCGAGCCCGACCAGCGTCAGCGCCGCCTCGCCGGCGGCGACATCGTCGCTCCGGAAGCGGCGGCCGGTACGGCCGCGGCGGAAGCTGGCGGCCAGGTACGCGTTCTCGAGCACCGTCAGCGTGTCCGCCGCCACCGGCTGCTGGAACGTGCGGGCGAGGCCCATCCGGCAGCGGGCGTGGATCTTGGTGCCCAGGATCGAGCTGCCGCCAAGCTCGATCTCACCCGTGGTTGCGATCGTGTGCCCGGTGATGGTGTCGAACAGCGTGGTCTTGCCCGCGCCGTTCGGCCCGGCGATGCCCAGCACCTCACCGCCCTTGACCGTGAAGGACAGGTCGTCGACGGCGCGCAGCCCCCCGTACAGCTTCGAGATGCCTCGAGCTTCGAGGATCGCCTGGGGGCTACGCGCCGTCGATTCGGTCACTGCAGCCAGGTGGGAAGCTGGAACTTCCCGGTGGTGTAGGGGGCCGGTGAGATGGCGATCTGCTGCCCGTTCTGGATCTGGAACGTGAGATGCGCCATACCGATCGAGGGATCCGGCGTGTCGTCGGGGTACGGGATGCATGTCAGCCCCGTGTGGTTGAACGTGTATGCCCCGCAGACACCGCGGTAGGGCGTCGCCTTGATGTAGGCGTTGACCTTCTCGAAGTCGTAGGGATTCCCGGCCACGCCCACCGCCTGCGCCCAGATCTTCATCAGGTCGTACTGGTCGCCGGCGTTCGAGAAGCCGGGGCCGGATCCGTACTTGGCGGTGAACTTGTCGATGAACGGCTGCGCGACCGGGTCGTTCTGCAGGATGCCGACCACCGTCGACCAGATCACGCCATTCGCGGAATCACCGGCCAGCTGGATGTACTGCGGGATCGACGGCGCGTACTGCTGGTAGACCAGCGACTTGGTCGGCTGCTGAGCGAACTGCTTGATGAACGCCGCCTCGTCACCCGCCGCGTAGTCCGAGAACACGATCATGCCCGGGTTCGCGTCGCGGATCTTGACCAGCACTCCGCCCCAGTTGGCCTGCGGTGCCGTGAACTGGTCGAACCCGACGACCTGCCAGCCCTCCTTCTGCACCGAGCTCTGGAAGCTCTTTGCGATGTTCAGGCTGTATGGGTCGTTGGAAGTGACCACGTAGGCCGTCTTCTTGGACGGCGTCCAGCTGCCGTCGGCGATCAGCGCGTTCATCACCGAGACGATGCCGGAACCGTAGGAGAGCTCGCTGGGATCGCCCTGGAAGATGTTCGTGGCCTTGTTCTGTGCGACCCAGTCGACGTTGCCATGCCAGGTGTTCACGTGGAACGTGGGGATCTTCTTGTCGGCCACGATCGGGAACTCGACCGAGGTGTAGGAGCAGAACGGCATGAACACGGCCGCGACGTTCTGCGACACCAGGTTCTGCAGCACCGTCTTCATCACGTCGGGCTGCTGCGCCTGGGTATCGACCTTGACGAGCTCGAGCTGGTAGCCGGCCACGCCGCCGGCGGCGTTGATCTCGTCGACCGCCAGCTCCTGCCCGCGGGACATCTGCTGGCCGTCACCCGCGTAGGGACCGGTGACGGGCACTGCGGCGCCGACCTTGATCGTGCCCTTGGAGCTGCTCCCGCCGGTGCTGCCGCCACCGCCGCTGGACGAAGACGACGACCCCGAGTTGCCGACCGCGTAGCCGATGCCGCCGCCGACCACCAGGCCGGCCGCGCCGGCTCCCACGGTTCCCTGCAGGAAGTTCTTGCGACTCATGCTCTTGCGGCCGCCGCCACCTCCCCCGCCTGCGGCCGCGCTTCCGGCCGAAGGGGCCGTGTCGCTGTCGGGCGCTGTTCCGCCGTCTTCGGGCGTTGCGTCGCTCATGGTTCCTCCTCGATCGTGGCACTGTGCGCCGGCGCATCTCCTGACGAAGCCGCGCCGAACCCTCCTCCGCCCGCACCCACCAGCGACAGCACGTCGCCTCGGTACAGGTGGATGTAGCCCTTGCCGGTGACCGGTGCGGGCTCCACGGAGCCAACTCGCTGCACCGTTGCCCTTCCAGGCGAACCGGCTCCCCCGCCCTCACGACCCCTGGCCGCGAACTCGGGGACGGTCTGCTCGACGTAGTACATGCCATCTGAGACGTCGGCCAGCAGCCGATAGTCGCGCCGCAAGCCCATTCCTCCGCGCATGCGACCGGCGCCGCCCGATCCCTCGACCAGCTCCGTGCGCTCGATCCGCCACGGATACTCGAGCTCGGCGATCTCGGCTGGGAGGATCGCGCAGTTGGAGCAGTAGGGATCGATGCCGTCATCACCGGGCGCCTCGCGCCGGGCGCCGCCACCGCCGCCGAGGATGTCGGCGAGCAGCGTCAGCCGGCCGGAGCGGGGGTCGACGGCCTGGAACACCAGCGCCGGGAAGGAGACGTGGCTGGCCGCCACCGACCGCTCCGGCAGCAGCTCGCAGAGCCCCTCGATCAAGACGTCGCTGAGCCGCTGCACCGCCAGATGGCGCGCACTGAGGGCGGCCGGGAAGATCGGGTTGAACACCGTCCCCTTGGGCGCGATCACGCGCACGCGGCTGGTGAGACCGTCGTTCTGAGGCACCTCCGGCCCAAGGAAGGCGCGCACTGCGAAATAGGTGCCGGCGTGAGCGCTCGAGATGGGGACGTTCATGCCCGACGCGATCTGGGGGCTCGAGCCGGACAGGTCGACCACCAGCGTGCCGTCGTCGACGTGCACGGCGGCGTGCACGCGCACCGGGGAGGTGCCCTCGAATCCCTCGTCGTCGAGGAAACCCTCGGCCGTTACGGTGCGGTCGGGCCAGGAGCGAAAGGCGGCTTCGGCACGCAGAGCGGTCGTTTGCAGCAGTGTCTCCATGCCCTGAAGCACGGTGTCGGTGCCGTGGGCGTCGGCCAGCTCATCGACCCGCGCCATGCCGCGGCGACATGCGGCCAGCTGGGCGTCGAGGTCGCCCAGCGTCGATGCCGGGTCGCGCACGTTGGCACCGATCAGGTCGTAGAGCGCCCGCACGCGGGTGCCGCGTTCGACCAGCTTCACGGCCGGAAAGATCAGCCCCTCCTGGAACAGCTCGGTGCACTGGGCGCTCTCGGTGCCCGGGAAGCGACCGCCGATGTCGATGTGGTGGGCGATCGAGCCGGCCCAGGCGATGATGCGGCCGTCGCGGTAAAACGGCGTGAACACCTGCAGGTCGGGCGTGTGGGTGCCGCCCATGTAGGGGTGGTTCGTGAGCACGGCGTCGCCTTCGGCGATGTCGTCGCCCCACTTCTCGCGCGCCGCCTCAAGCGCAAACTGCATCAGGCCGAGCTGGGCCGGGATCTGCTCGGAGTTGGCCACCATGCGCCCGTCGCTCGTGAACAGGCCGCAGTTGAAGTCGAGCATCTCGCGGATGATCGGCGAGTACGAGGCGCGGTACTCGACCACCGCCATCTCCTCGGCGATGTGGTGGAAACCGCTGGCCAGGATCTCCATGGTGATCGGATCGATCGTTGTCGCAGTGGACATCAGTCCGCCCCTCGCTGCAGCACCAGGGTGCCCGCCGCGCCCACGCGTCCGCTCCAACCGGGTGGGATCACCACGGTTGTGTCCTCCTGCTCGATGATGGTCTCGGCGGCGATCGTATCGTCCTGCGCGAGCTGCTCGCGGCCGGCGGCCGTCCACTGGCGCCAGCCGCCGTGGTAGACGCGGCGGGTGCCCGCGACCGCGGCCCGCCGGCCGTCCTCGGCGACCGTCCAGTCGATGTCAGGGATCCGTGCCAGCGCGCGCAGGCGCAACGTCACGATGTCGGTCTCGGTGACGGTCGGCGTGTAGTCATAGAGGCGCCGGTGCTCCTCCTCGAACGCCTCCTCGGCGGCGGCGATCGCCTCGGCCGTGACCGGCCGCGGCGCGAACGGCACGGTCAGGTTGTAGGCCTGGCCGCGGTAGCGCATGTCCAGCTCGTGGGAGAACTCGAAGCTACGGGTGACCGACGCCGACGTCTCCAGCAGCTCGTACGCCTCGGCCTCGAGACGCGCGAACTCCGCATCAAGGTCCCCGGGAGCGATGGCGGCGGTCGGCTGCAGCCAGCTGCGGCGCAGATCGTGTCGGATGTCGGTGGCGAGTAGCCCCAGCGCCGCCGCGACGCCCGGGTAGCGGGGGATCACGACGCGCGGGATGCCGAGCTCGTCGGCCAGGGCGCAGGCGTGCATGGGCCCGGCCCCGCCGATTGCGACCAGCGCGAAGCGGCGCGGGTCGTGGCCGCGGGCGATCGTCATCACCCGCAGCGCGTTTGCCATGTTGGCGTTGGCGATGCGCAGGATCGCGACGGCCGCCTCCTCCACGCCCAGGCCCAGCCGCTCGCCCACGGCGGCGGCGACGGCGCTCTCGGCCAGCTCGCGGTCGAGCGGCACGCCGTCCGCCAGCGCGCTCTCGGCCGACAGGTTGCCGAGCACCACGTGAGCGTCGGTGACCGTCGCATCCTTGCCGCCCAGGCCATAAGCGGCGGGTCCCGGCTCGGCGCCGGCGCTAGCCGGGCCGACCGTGAGCGAGCCGAACCGGTCGACGCGGGCGATCGAGCCACCGCCGGAGCCAATGCAGAGTACGTCGATCTGGGGCAGGTTGATGGGCATTCCGGCGGCCTCGCCGGAAAAGCGGCGCTGCGGGCTGCCATCGATCACCAGGCCGATGTCGGCGGTGGTGCCGCCCATGTCGAACGTCAGGGCCGCGCTCTCTCCAACGAGCTCGGCCAGGCGGGCGCCGCCGATCACGCCGGCGGCAGGGCCGGAGGCGGACAGGGCGATCGGCAGCTCGCGGGCGCGGGCGGCCGGAGCGACGCCGCCGTTGGTCTGCATCAAGTGCAGCGGCACCGAGACACCCTCGCCGCCCACCTCGTCAGTGACCGCACCCAGGTAGGCGCCCATCAGCGGCAGCAGCGAGGCATTGAGGGCGGTCGTCGAGGCGCGCACGTACTCGCGGAACTCGGGCACCACCCGCGACGACAGCGACACGACGGTGTCCGGTAGCTCCTCCGCCAGGATGTCGCCCACTTGCCGCTCGTGGTCGTCGTTGATGAAGGAGAACAGGAGCATCACGGCCACCGCCTCGACGCCACGGTCGCGCAACGCGGCGGCGGCGGCGCGGACGCTGTCGATGTCCAGGGACTCGACCTCATCACCGACGGCGTCGAGGCGGCCGCCGACGCCCAGGCACAGCTCGCGCGGCACTATTGGCTCGGGCTCCGGCGTCCACAGGTCGTACACGCGGGCCCGCATCTGGGTGCCGATGGCGAGCACGTCGCGGAAGCCCTTGTTGGTGATCAGGGCGGTGCGGGCCAGGCGGCGCTGCACGATCGCGTTGGTGGCGACCGTGGAGCCGTGGGCCAGGTAGCCGACATCGGCGGCCTCGGCGCCTGCCCGCTCCAGCAGCTGGCGCAGGCCGTCCATGAAGCCGGCCTCGATCCGCTCCGGCGTCGATCGCACCTTGGCGATACGAACATGGCCGTCATCGACCACGATCACGGCGTCGGTAAACGTCCCGCCGACATCAATCCCGATCCGACCGCGCTTGTCGCTCACCCGCGTGATGCTACGACAGCGAAACCGGCGCGCCAATCCGTCGATCGACGTACGCTCGAGCGCCGTGCCGCTGGACAAGCCGGCCCACCAGTAACCTGGTCCCTTGAATCTGGTCCGTCGGTCGTGAAGGTCACGATGTCGATTCCGGAGCGTACGGTTAGGCCGCTGCGAGGATCTTGCTGACGTGCGGGCACCACTGTGCGCCGCGAGCGGTCAGCACGGCGTCTCGGTTTGAGTCCGTCTGCGATCGCGGTCGAGCGGTCAGCACCACACGGCCGTCCTGTGGGTGGGCCTCGTCGCGGCTGCGGCATTGTTGGGTGGCATGGCGGAGATGAGTTCGCTTCAGGTGAGCAGAGCGTCTCGCGTCATCCCGATCACGTTCGCGTTCGAGATCGCCTTCCCGTGACCCTAGCGCCGCTCCTGTTCGGCGAACAGTGGAGCGCGCTAGGAACCATGCGCATCGTCACGCTGGCAGTGGCCCTCACCTCGGTGCTGGCCGCGACCGTGATCTTGGCCGCATCCAGCGGCGTCACTCACCTGATCGAGGCGGAAACCCAAGGAGTGCCCTGACTCCCCGCTCGGCCAGTCAGGTCATGAGCGTCCAAGACGCTCCTCTACTCCAGCACGCCGTCAACCGACCTACACAGCCGCTGCCTCGCGTCGCCACATGGGCGGCGCGACCCATTAGGCTCAGTCAGCCTCTCACCGCAGGTGGCCCGAGCACGTGATCAGCGTTTCCGGCGATCACACGCGAGGCTCGCTGGCAGACAATGACGCTTTCCATGCACGGCGTTGCCTCGGAATGCAGCTCGGAGGCCACAAACGCGCGTACGGGCCAAGTGTCCCGAACAGCCGAGTGGGGCCTCAAAGCTCGAAGGGGAAGGCTGTTGGCAGCCCTTCAGGAGGTGCGAACCGTAACGCACTGGTCTGTCTGGCCGGCATTCCGTGCCGCGTGCCGGCGTGCTGGCCGGCTGGGCGTGTCAGAATCGACTCGGTGAGCGACGGCCCTTTCGACCAGCGGTATGACCTCGTCACGAGACTGAAGAGCTCCAGCGCTTGAACGTCCAGGGTCGAGCGCTGGCGGGTCCGACGCGCTCGCTGTTGGAAGCGGTTGGTGTTCGCAAGGGGTTGCTGGTGCCGTCGCCTTCACCAGGTCGGCGAACCGCCGGTGACCCCAGACGCCGCATCGTCGCCGTGCTCCGGTGTGTACCGCGTGTAGCCGCGCATGTCCGCGAACAGGAACGTGCGGATGTTCCGCCCCGGAGACCAGGGGCGCACCCGCGCCTGATCTCGTGTCTTCCGCCACGATCCGCAGAGTTCTACGACCTAGCCCGTGCCCATGCCGGGCCCGGATCCAGTCCGAGAACGGCTATGGATGTTCGGCCGGAGGGGTGTGTCAGGCCGGCGCAGGGAAGGCTGTTGGCGAGTCCGAACTAGCCCGCCGGCCGATCAGGAGGAACCGATCAAGGAGCGGGAGACGGGTACCCAAGCCAGGCAGCGCCGTGTCCGGCGGCGAGCTGCGCGTGGCCGGTTCGAGGTAGTGTCCTTTGGCTGATGTGCCGGCTCGTTGCATTGACCAGGATGAGGTGGTGCGTCAACCCGTCGACAATCCATACCAGTCCGCCGTCGGCAGCAATAGAGTCTGCGTAACCCGGGAGCGTATGTGTCCATATCACGGCGCTCGGTCGCGGGAAGAGCGCCGGGTTGATCTCTGTGATCACGGTGCCATCGGTGATCGTCCACACAGCTCCGGCCGCAGTCGTGATCATGGAGGCGCGCGTCTTGAAGCCTCCCGTAATCCTGTTTGTGCTCGGTTCGATCCGCGAGAGTTGATTGTCTCGCAGGAACCAGACGGCGCCGGCGCCAACCGCCACAGCATGCTCCACATTCGTGTAGTCCAAGTAGCTGAGGTTCGGGGCGAACCACCGCGCAAGGCGACGCCCGGTGGTCGGGTCGATCCGCCAAAACATCCGACCATCGCAGCAGTAGTCAGTTCCCCCAGACGGCCACACCCAGATGGAGCGAAACCCCGCGGCGATGTAGAAGGCCCCCTGCGTATGAATGAACGGCTCCGTGGGAATCACGCCCTCGACCGCGGTCGGGCTTTGCGGATCGATCACCTGGACGTTGTTGCTGCCCTCGCCTCCTCCGGTCACGAACACGCGTCCCAGTCCGATCGCAAGTGGAGCGCCCGTACACCCCGGACAGCCGGTGAGACCGACGCTCGCGTCGATGTGGCCGGTCGCCGGGTTGACCCGAGACAGCCCCTCCGGCGTCGTGATCCAGACCCATCCATACCCCCAGGCCAGATCCTGCACAGCATCCGGGCGGGGGCGAACTGGCATGACGGTCTGCTTGCCGCCCGCCGCGCTGACTCTGACAATGCCGGCTCTGGGAAGCTCCCCGATACCAGATGCCTGGTTGGTATGGGAGGAGCGCACTGCAACTATGACTACGACGGCTACAACGATCACGGCCGTCGCGGCGGCGACATACCAGCGCCTCCGCGGTGGCGCCTTTGTGACCGGCGCTGGTGGCATCGGTGTCACCGGTTCGACGACGACGTACCGCACAGGCCGCGCCAGGCCCTTCAACGTTGCGGAGCGCCCCTCGAGAAACCGCATACCGTCGACCCGGCTAGCTAGCCCGATCACGGTCTCGCTGGCGAGGGTCTCACCCGGCTTCGCCAGCGCGCACAGCCGTGCCGCCAGGTTCAGCGAGGCGCCGCGATAGCCGCCGTGCGTAGGTACCGCCTCACCCGCATCCAAGCCCATCCCCACGCCGATCGGAAACGCCGGCTCCTCCTCCGATCCGGTGCGCAGGCGCCGCTGGAGCTCCACCGAGGCGCGCAACGCTTGCCGGGCCGAGCGGAACACGCACAACGCCTCATCCCCCCGCAACTCCAACAACTCGCCCTCGAACCCGGGCACCGTCGCCTTCACCAAGTCGGCAAACCGGCCCGCGAGCGCGGACGCGGCATCGTCGCCATGCTCCTGCGTATAGCGCGTGTAGCCGCGCATATCCGCGAACAGGAACGTGCGGATATCCGCCCCGGAGACCAGGGGCGCGGCCGCGCCTGATCTCGTGTCTTCGGCCACGATCCGCAGAGTCTACGACCCCATCCGCGCCGGTGCTGTGCCGGCCGGCGAGCCGAACCCGCACGCCGCCTTCGTCCGACCGTCCACAGCCGTGCCCAAGTACGACCGCGCGCTTGAGCGGACGCGTTTGCAGCACCACACCACACCCCCCACCCAACGCCGACCGTAACGCGATGGTCGTTAGCGGGCTGACCGGCGGTGTAGACCTGCCACTGGTGGGAGTCCTTTCGGAGCGGCGGTGGCGCGGATAGATGCACCGTTTCGCGACATATGTCACACTCTCCGGATGTTGCGATCCCTGGGACTGGGGGCGCGGGCATAGGTCTCTCGGCAGATCATCGAACCGTCCTCCTCGATCGCCCGCAGCAGCGCCGCCGGAGGCGTGTGGCCCCCATCCTGCCACCGGCAGGCGGCGATGCCCAAGATGCGGCCACCCCAGGCCGATGCCGGGGTCGGACGTCAGCTACTAGCTGCCACCGCCAGCCGACCGCCCCGCGTGAGCCTCGCCCAATCAGCGCACCTGGCTCGCGCGGATTGCAACAACGCGGGCACTAGCTGTCCGCGGCGGCGGAAACGACGACTGCAGCCCCGGTATGACGACCTGGAAGAGCTGCTCAGGCTCGTCGAAGTCTCTTAGTTGGAACTCGCCTAGGTCCTCGACTTCAGCGCGGGTACCGTCGTGAAGCAGACCTCGAGCGGCACTGGAAAGGAGAACCTGGCCGCCATGCGCGGCAGCGGCGACTCGCGCAGCATGGTGCAGCTCGAGGCCGACGTAGTTGTTGCCGACGCGCTCCACACTGCCGCTGTGAACTCCCATGCGCGCCTGCTCCCGGAGGCACGGCCAACGCATTGGCCTGTTCCACCGCGCGCGCCTCGAAAAGCCTCGGCTGCCTTCACCGCGGCCGGGTATGTATCCCGTCTTACACATGTGGAGCATCTGCCGATGCAGACGCAGCGCCGGGCGGTTCCTACGATTGCAGCAACAGAACTTTGGTAGTCGACAAGGGAGTGCGACATGGCATCGCTAACTCGGACACTCAGGCTTCTGGTCATCGCGATAGCGGCGCTGGCGCTTACGGTTTCAGCGGCGCAGGCTCATCCGATCGGTCTGACGACCTCGAAGGAACGGACGAACGCGCCGTCCAGCTCCTCGATCCTCAAGGCAAAGCTCCATCTACCGATATCGATGACGAAGTCGAGCGTGGTTGGTTCCGCTCCCGCCCGAACGGCGTCGGACAGTGGCTTTGGCTGGGCATATGCCTTGATCGGCGCCGCACTCGTGGCTGCCTTGGCCGGGCTTGCCGTCTCCGGCATCCGGATCAGCCACCGCCGCCCAGTCCAGACCTGAACGCAGATCCCGGCCCTCGGCGCGCACTCGAACGGCGCACCGAGGGCCAGGACTTCTGGGCTCGGTGGCCGAGCCCGGTACGGATGAGCTTGATCTCAGCCGTGCCGCCGCCGTGTTCGCCCATGGATTCAGCGGTAAGCCGTTCAGCCTGTTTGCCCGGCGCCGGACGCGCGGCGATAGCTGCAGGACTACCGCCAACCCCAATCGGCGTTGCCCGCGTCGAGCTCGGGTAGATGCGCGAGACGCTTGTCTCGCCGGTGCTCGCGACCCACACGACCCCAACGCCAACCGTGATCGCCGAGGGCGACGTGCCGATTCCGACGCGGATATCCCGCACCACACGACCCGTCGCGGGATCAACCACCGCCACGCTGTTCGCATAGACGCGCACATCGGAGACGGTGCGACCGTGACTGCTCCAAGAGTGCGCCCACACCAGCCCGCCCGCGAACGCCAGGACGAGTCCAGCCGCCGCCGCGCCCGGCAATCGGTGGCGGCGATGCGATTGGGATGGTTCTGGGGTCGGCGCGGGAGGCGGTGCGATCGCTTCGTCGGGATGGATCTCAACGACCCGCTCAGGATCGCGCACACCGTTAAGCCGGACGTCGCTCGGCCGCTCCCAATGCACCCGGGTACCGCGCCGGTCAGGCCGACCACCCGCTCGGTGACAAGAATCTGGGCACAGATCCCGCGCTCCCCCGCAGTCGGTGCTCAGCAGCGCCCTGCGCCAACGCCACCACCGTGACTCGATCTCGCCAACGACGGAGCTTCGGGTTGCGACCGAAGAAGCCATCAAGCTCGGCGTCGGCGACCCGGCCAAGCCGCGCGAGATCAGCGTCGTCAACCTGCTCGAATGTTCATGTGGTCGCCTGTCAGGAGGTCACATCATGTCACCCATGCCGCCCATACCGCCCATACCGCCGCCCATGGGCGCCGGTGCGGTCTTCTCGGGCGCCTCCGCCACGATTGCCTCGGTGGTGAGGATGTTCTTGGCGATCGATGCCGCGTTCTGCAGCGCCGACCGGGTGACCATGGCGGGATCGATGATGCCGGCCTTGACCAGGTCGACGATCTCGCCGGTGTCGACGTTCAGGCCGAAGCCGGACTTTGCGGTCGCGCACGTCGTTCACCACAACCGAGCCCTCCAGGCCGGCATTCTCGGCCAGCTGGCGGAGCGGCTCCTCAGCGCCCGCACAATGATGCGGGCACCGGTCTGTTCGTCGCCCTCGATCGCGTCGAGCTTAACGGCCTTGCATGGCGTGCAAGAGTGCCACTCCGCCGCCCGGCACGATGCCCTCCTCGAGCGCCGCGCGGGTGGCCTGCAGCGCGTCCTCGACGCGGTGCTTCTTCTCCTTCATCTCGGTCTCGGTGGCCGCGCCGACCTTGACCACCGCGACGCCGCCGGCCAGCTTGGCCAGCCGCTCCTGCAGCTTCTCGCGGTCGAAGTCGGAGTCGGTCGACTCGATCTCGGCCTTGATCTGCTTGATCCGGCCCTTGATCCCGTCGCTGTCGCCGGCACCGTCGATGATCGTCGTGGAGTCCTTGTCGACGACGACCTTGCGGGCACGACCGAGCTGGGCGATCGAGGTGTTCTCGAGCTTCAGGCCCATCTCCTCGGTGATCACCTCGCCACCGGTGAGGATGGCGATGTCCTCGAGCATGCGCTTGCGGCGGTCACCGAAGCCCGGCGCCTTGACGGCGACGGCGGTGAAGGTACCGCGCAGCTTGTTGACGACGATCGTCGCGAGCGACTCGCCCTCGACGTCCTCGGCCACGATCAGCAGCGGGCGGCCGGCCTGGATGACCTGCTCGAGCACGGGCAGGATGTCCTTGACGGCACCGATCTTCTGGTTCGCGATCAGGATGTAGGGGTCGTCCAGCACGGCTTCCATGCGCTCGGAGTCCGTGATCATGTACGGCGACAGGTAGCCCTTGTCGAACTGCATGCCCTCGGTGAACTCGAGCTCGAGGCCGAAGGTCTGGCCCTCCTCAACGTTGACCACGCCGTCCTTGCCGACCTTCTCGATGGCGTCGGCGATGACGTCGCCGATCTCGCGGTCGCGAGCCGAGATGGTGGCGACCCGGGCGATGTCTTCCTTGCCCGAGATCTCCTTGCGACTGCGACTTGATGTCCTCGACCACGGCGTCGACCGCCGCCTCGATGCCGCGCTTGAGACGCCATCGGGTTGGCGCCGGCGGAGACGTTCTTGAGGCCCTCGCGCACGATCGCCTGAGCCAGCACGGTCGCGGTGGTGGTGCCGTCGCCGGCAACGTCGTTGGTGGCGGTGGCCACCTCGCGCACCAGCTGCGCACCCTGGTTCTCGAAGACGTCCTCGACCTCGATCTCACGCGCAATCGTGACACCGTCGTTGGTGATCGTCGGCGCGCCGAACTTCTTGTCCAGCACCACGTAGCGGCCCTTCGGGCCAAGCGTCACCTTGACCGCGTCCGCCAGCATGTCCACGCCACGCTGCAGCGAATGACGAGCGTCCTCACTGAACTTCAGTTCCTTGTGTGCCATCAATCCTCCTAGGCCTTCGCCTTGACCTTGGTGGAGACGACCTTGGCCAGGATGTCCGACTCACGCAGAATCAGATACTCCTCACCGGAGACCTTCACCTCGGTGCCACCGTACTTTGAAAACAGGACTTCATCGCCCTTCTTGACGTCGAGCGGGACGAGCATTCCGTCCTCATAGCGACCGGGGCCGACCTCGACTACGTTGCCGCGCTGCGGCTTCTCCTTTGCCGTATCCGGCAGCACGATGCCGCTGTACGACACGTCCTCTTCCTCGAGCACCTCGACGATCACACGATCGCCCAACGGCTTCAAATCCATCAGACACCCCCTCGCAGAACAAATCAGAATCTTGGCACTCTCATGGGAGGAGTGCCAACCTGCACCATAGCACGGCAGCGATTCCTGTCACACTCATCGAGGACGAACAGCGCAATCTCGTCGCTCCTTACGGAGAGGTGGGATGGGTCAAGAACGCCCGCGCTGCGGGCGAGGTCACACTCACCCGAGCCGGTCGCTCAGACACGATGCGCGTCTCCGAGTTGGAGCCTCAGGAAGCCAAAGCCGCGCCGGTGCTGCTCGGCCACAAACCGCGCTGGGCGGATGCAGGACGTCAAGGGGCTGATCCAGGGATCCGCTACGTTCCCAGGGATCCGCTACGTGCGACGAGTTCACCCCGCGCCGCAGCGCCGACACCTGACCAACACTCGAACCGTTGCCCTTCGCGCGCGCCGCGTAGGAGGTCTACGCCTCCGTATGCGGCGGCACCCCAGGGTGTCATTCTGCTCGCGACGGGGCCGCGAGACGCCACCGGTCAGTTCTCTTGCCTCATATCGATGTGTGACGAACAAGGAAACACTCGGAGGGCACCGCGAATGCGTGCCCTCCGAGTGGCTGAGCTAGTGGGCGACGAGCTCGCCGACGACCACGCTGGGCTTGGTCATCTTGGGCAGGTTCGTGTGAACCCACTCCTCGGCGACCTTGTTGGACGCCTCAGCGTCTTTTCGCGTCTTGAAGATGCTGATCGACGCGACCATGTCGTCCTTGGCCTCGGGCTTGATTAGCTCGTATGACACGAACCCGGGCGACTTGGCGAGGATCGGACGCAACTCTAGGTTGGCCTTCCGCGTTGCAGTGGCCTGCGTCTTGGTGTCCAGGCCCTTGTACTGTCGGATCAGGGCATACATGTCCTGCTCCCTTCCTTGGGTATTCCAGGGCGACGGTCGCGGTCGTTGCATGCGGCTGCCCTGGGGGAAACCGGGAGAACTGCGACCCTGCGGCACTCAGGAGGTCAGGGCCCACCGTTACTCGGCGATTGCCACCCGACACGAAATGCTGCCATTGATGTATAACAGGCATCCCCTGGTATAGCAAATAGGAACCGTCGCTACGACAAGCCGATCAATCTATTCCCAACGCAAATCCGAAGCTGGGACGGCTCCCAGGGGCAAACCGGCTGCAGGCGGGCGTGTCCAGGCTGGGCGCGACGATGCTTCCGGGAGCGCGTCGATTGCGGCGCACACGCGAAGTGCATCCCTAGCCGTTCTCATGACGGCCATTTGCAGCGAGATCCGGACAGGATCATCGCCGGCCGCGATCAAGTCGAGCTCACACGACACCAAGACGTCCGCGAACTCGAGATCGCTCAGCGGTCTGACCGGAACTCGACACACAGCGACGCTTTCCCGCATCAAACAAGGCGGCGACCATTCGGCAGGCCGCTGCCTGCACCCACGTCGCCCTCTCGGCATCGGCAAAATCTGCCACGCGTCTCAGAAGATGGTCTTCCACGTCTACCTCCATCACAACTCGTGATGACCAAGCTCTGGAGTCAGATGGAGCGTGGCTGGGATTGGGCCGCGCGAGAAGCGACCGTAGCACAGATCGCGACTGACACCGGACGCCGGCCGTTAGAGGCTGCGCGTTTGACCGCTGACCCACGGTGGTGTGCAGGATATGCTGGGCGCTTATGGCACAGCTCAGCGTAAGACTCAGCACCGGAGAGCAGTGCTACATCGAACTGAAACCCGAAGACGGTCAGCCTGAGACGCAGCTCCAGAACTTCTTGAACGAGGAGCCACCGTTCAGGCAGAAATGGTTGGAGACCACCACCGGCAGATACGTCCGGATGTCCACCCTCATCTCAGTGGAACTCCTCACGCTAGATCCCGACGATCCGCGTCTCTCCAGCTAGCACAGTCAAAAGGCCCCGACCGAGACGAGCCAGGGCCGAGCCGTTGATCGGTGAACCCGTTGATCGTGATGCGCGCCGGCCGACGTTTGCTCTTGCCGAGCGCCTCGACGACATCCTGGGAACCCGGAGCCGGGTTGCCTCTTGCCGGCCCG
>CAVTSO010000006.1:0-140016 GCA_963737445.1 uncultured Actinomycetes bacterium
GTGCGGCGGTGGTCGGGCGGGGCGGGGTGGGCGCGCTCTCGATCCTGGCCGCCTGCGAGCCCGGCGGCATCACCCGGGTGCCGCGGATGTACATGAAGAAGATGGCCGTCGGGCCGGTCGCGAAGGGCCGGATCGACCTGCGCCAGGGCGTGACCGAGAACCTGCAGGCGATCGCCGAGGCGTTCGGGCGCCAGGTGGGGGACATCACCGCGGTGGTGCTCGACCGGCCCCGGCACGACGACCTGATCGCCGAGATCCGCGAGGCCGGCGCGCGCATCAAGGTGATCGCCGACGGCGACATCACGGCCACGATCGACGCCGCCATCCGCGGCACCAACGACCACCTGGCGGTGGGCATCGGCGGCTCGTTCGAGGGCATCATCTCGGCGGCCGCGCTGCACTGCCTGGGCGGCGAGATCCAGGGCCAGCTGTGGCCGATGAGCCGCACCGAGATCCGGCAGGCCGGTGAGTACGGCATCGACGACATCAACCAGATCTTCGGCATCGACGACCTGGTCAGAGGCCACCAGATGGTGGTCGGCACGGGCATCTCGAACGGCGACCTGCTGCGCGGCGTGCGCTACTTCGCGGAGGGCGCCCGCACGCAGTCGATCGTGCTGTGCTCGCGCTGCAACCGCGTCCGCTTCATCGATTCGATCCACCTGTTCTCGAAGACCCGGCATGAGGAGATTCGCCTGTGACGGCTGAGCCACAGCTGTTCGAGCTGCACGAGCTGGCACGCGAGCGCGGGATCGACGGCTACAGGCTGTTGTCGAAGGCGGAGCTGATGGAGGCGGTCGGCGACCTGCCCCCGCCGGGGCCGACGGTGGTCGAGACGGCGGCCGTGCGGGACGGGCTGGCGGTGCTGACGCTGCGCGGCCAGGGCGGCGACAACGCGCTGGCGCTGGAGACGCTGGAGCAGCTGGCCGGCGAGGTGGAGCGGTTCGCGGCCGACGAGTCGGTGCGGATGATCGCGATCACCGGCTCCGGCAGCCGCATCTTCTGCTCGGGGGCGGATCTTGAGCGGGTGCGCGAGCTGCCCGGCAAGGAGGTCACCGAGCGGGGCAGCCGCGCGTGTGACCGGATCGCGGCGGCCGGTGTCCCGACGGTGGCGCTGATGAACGGGCACGCGGTGGGCGGTGGCATCGACCTGGCGCTGGCCTGTGACTGGCGGATCGCGGCGCAGGGGGCGAAGCTGCGGTTCATCCACAACGAGCTCGGCTACTGCCCTCCGTGGGGTGGGGCGCAGCGGCTGTCGCGGCTGCTGGGAGCGGGGGTGGCGCTGCGGCTGTTCGCGACGTGCGACCTGCTGTCGGCGGACGAGGCGCGGACGACCGGGCTGGTGGACGCGGTGCTGCCGCGCGAGAAGCTGCTTGGTCGGGCCGAGAGCATGGCCGGGAAGGTGGCGCGGGCGGGGCGCGAGGCGGTGTCTGCGACGAAGGCGCTGCTGGGCGAGACGGCGGCGACGGGGCACGAGGCGGCGTTCGCTGCGCTGTGGGACGCGAACGCTACGATGCAGGCATGAGCATCACTGAGGAGCAGGTGTTCGACGCGCTGCGGGTGGTCGAGGACCCGGAATTGGGGATGGACGTGGTCGACCTCGGCCTGGTCTACGACGTGCGGGTGGAGGAGGATAAGGTCACCGTCACCTACTCGCTGACGTCGATGGGCTGCCCTGCCGGCGCGATGATCCAGGAGCAGATGCGCGACGTGGTCTCGTCTCTGGAGGGCGTTGGCGAGGTCGTCACCGACCTGACCTGGACGCCGCCGTGGTCGCCCGAGATGATGTCGGACGACGCGAAGTTCGTGCTCGGCTTCTAGGCCACCACCGGCCTCAGCGGCTCGCCGTCGGCGTCGACCAGTAGCAGGGCATCGAGCGCGGGGAGACCCGCCGCCACCGCGGCCGAGAGCCTGTGGTAGCCGTCGAGCACCTCGGGCGTCTCGCGCCCGGCGCGTTGCTCGGGCAGGTAGACGATCACCGGCGGCAGGCGGTGCCCGGCCCGGTACTCCTCCGCCAGCTTCCGGGCCTCCCGGTAGTGCTCCGCGCCACCCTCGCCGAGCAGGTATGCCTCAGGGGCGACCGCGCTGGTATGCAGGGCAGCGGTCTCGACGGTCAGCGGCAGGAACCAGCAGTCACCGGGCGCGCGGCGGAACATCCCGCGCAGATCGGCCTCCAGCGTCGCATCGCCGACCACCTCCAACTCGTCGTAACGAAGCAGCCGCTGACCGGTCACGTGGTTGCCGGGGGTTCTGGACGGTCTCGCAAGTAGATGAACCAGTAGACGAGTCCCACCATCAGCGCACCACCGATGATGTTGCCGATCGTGACTGGGATCAGGTTGACGGTCACGAACCGCTCCCATGTGAGACCGGATAGGTCGGGGACGCCCTGCTGTTGCGATACGAAGCTGGAATCGCTCTTGATCAGCAGTCCCATCGGGATGAAGAACATGTTGGCGACGCTGTGCTCGAATCCGGCGGCGACGAAGGCAGCGATGGGCGGGACGATGCAGAGGACCTTGTCGGCGGTGGTGCGGGCGCTGTAGCAGAGCCAGACGGCGAGGCAGACGAGCGCGTTGCAGAGAGCCCCGAGCGCGATCGCCTGCACGAAGCCGAGGTTGGTCTTGGCGGCGGCGATCGTGAGTGCCTGCACACCCACCGCGCCGTTCCCGAACTCGTACTGCCGGCTTGCAAAGAGCACGCCGGCCGTTGCCAGGGCGCCGACCAGGTTGCCGAGGTAGACGATCGTCCAGTTGCGCAGCAACCGGCGAGTCGACACGCGGCGGCCGGCCCACGCCATGACGATCAGGTTGTTGCCTGTGAACAGCTCGGCGCCGGCGACTACCACCAGGATCAGGCCGAGCGAGAAGGCGAGGCCGCCGAGCAGCCGCGAGACGCCGAAGGCGAGTCCGGAACCGCCGGCGGTGACGGTCGTCGCGAATATCGCCCCCAGCGCGATGAACGCTCCGGCAAGCACCGCCAGAGCGAAGGTGTTCGCCACCGACATGCCGGCCTTGGCCACGCCGACCTGCTCGGCCTTGCCGGCCATCTCCGGTGGCGGCAGGGCATCTAGCGACGTGGTTGTGAGAAGGGAGTTGGTCATCGAAGCTCTGATGCGACACTCGCAGCGTGGGCAAGCCTGCGGCATCCGGGAATAGACGGATTCGCGCGCGGCCTTTCCTCATCGCGAGCGCCCATACCGCCGAGAGGCGGCCTGCAGCAGAGCCGGAGACACTCCCCAGCAGCGCGGCAGGCAGCAGCAGGCCGGCCACGATGTTCATGCTGTTCGAGTTGAACGCCTCTGACAACGGCCGAGCTGCGGTTCACGCCAGGCGAAGATCGACCACGTTGGAGCCGAGCACCACGCCCATCCCGATGTCATCGTGCTTGCTCAGCACGGCCGCCGCGGCGGTTGAGATCTCCGGTGCGTCCGCTCCCAGCGCGGTGAGCATGCCGATCACGGCGTCGGTCAGCCCCAGCCGCACCCCGATCCGGTCGAGTGCGCGCGCAAGCACCAAGCTGGAGCCGAGGCTAGCGGCCAGACAGACGAGAAAGAGGGAGGCGGCAAGTGGCATGGAGCGATGCTGGTTCGCCGGCGCGGGATGCGCCGTCCAGAGGCCGTGCTGGTGATCACGTCGTACCCGGCCTTCGCGGCCGTGCTGATCCATGTCGGGTAATGCGAGAGGTGCCGCTCAGGAACCGGATTGCTGCGCCGCCCGTCTGACAGGACACATGCGACTACAGCCACTCGCACCGATGCTCGCGCTCGCGGCGCTCGCGACCGCCGGCTGCGGTCAGATGGCCGGGTCGGGATCCGGCACGCAGCCGGAACCGGTGTCGACCATCTCCGGCCGCGTCGTCACGTTCCAGTCGGGCGACCGCCACCTGATCGCGCCGCTGCCGCACGTCAAGGTGCGCGCGTTCACGAGGGCCTTCCCGCTGGGCCCGGTGATGGCCGATCCGCCGCTCCCGGTCGCGACGGCGATCACCGGTGCCGACGGCCGGTTTACGCTGTCGGGGCTGCATCCGCGCCGCTACTTCCTGGTCACCGGCACGACCGGGCGCTGGGTGTCGCTGCCGGCATCCGGCAGGCCGCCGGTAACGCTTCGGATCTGTCAGGACTGCATGGTGCCGCTGGCGCAGTCGGTCGGGCCCGACGGTGGCTAGGGGCGATCCGGGAACCGGATGCGGTCGAACAGCCTGCCCCACGGGGCGCGCGGATCGAGGATGGCGGCGTCGGCAGCGATCTTCAGCAGGTCGCCGACGATGAACACCGTCAGCCCGTAGTGGATCGTCCATCCCCAGTCGAACGGCACCGAGTGCTTCAGCCAGATCAGGCCGGGCACGTACACGACCACGCTCCCCAGCAGCATCGCCGGCACGGTCGCCACCCAGCGGGACCCGTTCATCTCCCGCAGCCTGCCGACCACGTATCCGGCCGCGATGAAGCCGACCAGGTAGCCGCCGGAGGCGCCGGTGACCTCGCTCCAGCCCTGCGCGCCACCCGCGTAGAACGGCAGAAACAGGCCCATCCCGACGTACAGCAGCATCGCGGCCAGGCCGCGGCGGCTGCCGAGGTAGGCCGACCCTCCCAGCACCGCCATCGTCTGCAGCGTCTGGGGCACCGGCGTGCCGGGCAACGTGATCGAGATCTGGGCCGCCAGCGCCGTCAGCAGCGCCACGGAGACGACCGCCACCGTGCTGACGAGCACGTCGGTGCGGGGGACGGTGACGGTACGTGACTGCATGGAAGGATCCTTTGAGAGGTTGCGGGCTACCCTGAGCCCCGTGAACACGGCCGAGCTTACCCGAGCGCTGGTCGAGCGAGCGCTGGCATCCGGCATCGCAGCCTGCGGCGTCTGCCGGGCCGAGCCCTACACCGCCACCGAGCGCGCGATCGAGGAGCGCTCGGCGCGCGGCTACTTCGCCGACATGGGTTTCACGATGCGCCGGCCCGACATCTCGTGCCACCCCGAGTCGGCGCTGCGCAACGCGCGCTCGGTGGTGGTCGCGGCCCACAGCTACGCCCGGCCGGAGCCGTCGAAGCCGGACGACCGCCCGCGCGGCCGCATGCCCCGCTACGCCCGTCGCGACGAGTACTCGCTGCTGCGCGATCGCCTGCGAGACCTGGGCTGCTGGATGCAGGAGCACTCGCCGGGCGGCCGCTACGTCGTGCACGTCGACAGCAACGCGCACGTCGACCGTGAGGCCGCGGTACGTGCCGGCATCGCTGTTTACGGCAAGAACACGCTCGCCATCACCCGCCGTCACGGCTCGTGGGTGGTGCTGGGCGTGCTGATCACCGACGTCGAGCTGGAGCCGACCAGCGCCGCCCCCGAGCAGCCGGCCTGGGACGCGTGCGGGGAGTGCCGCGCCTGCATCGATGCCTGCCCGACCGACGCCATCGTGGAGGCCGGCGTGCTGGATGCGCGCAGCTGCCTGTCGTATCTGTCCCAGTCACGGCTGCCGCAGCTGCCGTTCGCCGAGGCGTTCGAGGACCGGGTCTACGGCTGCGACATCTGCCAGGACGTGTGCCCCTGGAACCGCGGCGCCGAGCGCCGTGCCGAGGCGCTGCCGTCCGATCCCGTGGACGACGTGTTCCCGCCGCTGGCCGAGTGGCTGGAGGAGTCGCCCGAGCGGCTGGCGGATCGGTACCGCCGGCTCTACATCCCCGACAACGACGGCCGCCACCTGCAGCGCAACGCGCGCGCGGCGTTGGCGAACGTCGAGCTCACCCCCGGGTCGGGGCCGTGCTGAGCACCCGCTGGAGCCTCTGCGCGGCCTTGAGCACGCTCGCGCGCACGTGCGGTGGGTCGATCACCTCGGCGTGGCCGCGGTGCTTCAGGATCTCGGGCACCAGCCAGCGCAGCGAGCCGTAGCTGACGGCGGCCAGGGCCGAGCCGTCGGTCAGCATCGTCACGTCGCGCCGGCCCTCGCGCTCGTAGCGGGCACGCTCGGGCGCGAACAGCACGCGGGCGGTGCCCACCTCGCCGCCCAGCTCCGGGTGCAGGTCGGCCATCTCCTCGCGCGGCTCGTAGCTCTCATCAAGGAGCTCGGCGTCGCGCACGTATGAGACCTTGAACGTGCGCCGGCCGTCCCTGCTGCGGTCGTAGGCCTCGACGTACCAGCCGCGCTGGTCACGCCGCAGCAGATACGGCTCGATCACGCGCGTCGAAAACTCGTCGCTCGAGCGCGAGTGGTAGCCGATCCGCACCAGGCGCTGCTGGCGCACGCCCTCGTTGAGGGTGGTCACGGCCGACTCCTCGTCGCCGCCCTGCGGCTCCGGCGTGTCGGAGAGGGTGTACTGCCCGAACGCGCCGGCGATCTTATCGCGTACGGTCTGCAGCGAGCTGTGGGCCTCGGCTGCCAGCACCGGCGCGACCACGTCCAGCGCCCGCAAAAGCGCCTTTGCCTCCAGCGGCGACAGACGCGCCGGGCGGCGGAAGGTGTCGCCGTAGAGCTCCTTGTCGACCAGGATCGAGCCGTTCTGGGTGGAGCAGTAGACGGCGTAGCAGCCGCCGCCGAAGTTGACCAGGTTGAGCAGGTCGAGGTGCTCCTGCAGCTCCTGCTGGGACAGGTGGAAGCGGTCGCGCATGTCCGCCGATGACACGGTTGCGGAGGACTCATCGCCGCAGCGCTCGAGCAGGAACGCGAGCAGCGCCTGGAGGAGGGCGAACCGCTCCGGCGCCACCGGGCCCTGCGTGCGGGAGAGCACGCCGGGGGCATCGTCGACGGCGGCGCGGCCGCGCGACGGCTTGCCGGGCTGGCTGGGGTCGCCCGTGTGCAGCGCCACCAGGCGATCGAGGTCGGACTGCACCATCGCGACCAGCTCGTCCGGCTCGAGCGGCTGCATGCGGCCCTCCATCAGCAGCACCGCCTGCGAGAGCGCCTCGAGGTTGGAGTACTCGGTGGTGAGGGTGGCGCTGCCATCCTCGTGCTCCTCGAGGTCGCCGTGACCGCCGTACAGCCGGTTCACCAGCCAGGTGTCGTCGGCCGACACCGCGAGCCGCGCGACGCCGGCCGGCTCGCGCTCCAGCTGCCACGGCTTGCGGTCGCGGTAGGCGGTGACGTTGAAGTCGGCCGGGATCCGGAAGTCCCGCTCGCGCCGGGTTGCGAACTTGATCTCACCGCGCATGCGCGAGATGCGGAACGTCTTTCGTCGCCTCCGGGCCCTCCTGGCTGCAGTCGTCGCCGACCACGTACCAGACGCCGTGCAGCTCGAACAGGCCGTAGGGGTTGATGGTGCGCTCGGCGGTGGCGTTGCTGCGCGCCGTCCAGTAGGTGAAGCGGATCGTCCGCTGCTTGCTGATGGCCTGCTCCAGCTTGGCAAGCCGCTGCGAGATCTCGGGCGTGTAGACGCTGCCGAGCAGGTCGATGGTGGCCGTCTTAGGGCCGGGGTCGGCCGTGTTTGCGCGGCCCAGCGCCAGGTTCTGCAGCGCCAGGCGCAGCGGCTCGGCGTATGCGAACTGGCCCTCGAGCAGGTAGAAGCTGGTCTGCAGCGCCGCCAGTTCGGCGTCGGTGAGGTCGATCGGCGGCAGGAAGTAGTGCTCCTGGCGCAGGTTGTACAGCTCCTCGCCGGTGAACTCGTCGCGGCCGGACGTGATCGGCACCCCCAGGCCCTGCAGTTCGGAGCGATCGGCGTAGTAGCGGCGGGCGAACGCCTCGTCGCCCATGTTCGCGTAGCCCTCGACGTTGTTCTTCACATCGCGGGCTGTGACCGGTCGCTGTTCTGCCATCAGGTAGGCGACGAGCGAAAGCTGGCGGATGAGCTTGTCGGAGTCGTGGGTCAAAGCAGGGATTGAGTCTACCGGTGCCGCGCCACCCAGGCCGCATGGTCGGTGACGATTCTGTCCAGATATTCCGGCAGAAACCGCCGGTATGCTCGGGGAATGATGGCGCATCTCGACCTCGACGCCTTCTTTGCCGCCGTCGAGCTGCACCGCCGGCCTGAGCTACGGGGCACGCCGCTGGTGGTCGGAGGCGACCCGCGCGGACGCGGTGTCGTGTCGACCGCGAGCTACGAGGCCCGCAAGTACGGCATCCGGTCGGCGATGAGCTGCGCGGAGGCGCTGCGGCGCTGCCCACAGGCTGTGTTCGTGCCCCCGGACCACGCCGCCTACCGCGAGTGGTCGCGGCGGGTCTGGGACACCGTGCGGGCACACGCGCCCGTGGTCGAGCGGATCGGGATCGACGAGGGCTACCTGGTGCTCGCCGAGGGCGACCCGCCGGAGCAGGCCGCGATCGTCCAGCAGGCGATCCGCGAGCAGGTGCGGCTGTCGTCCTCGCTCGGAGTCGGCGCCTGCAAGGTGGTGTGCAAGATCGCATCGGACATGAGGAAGCCGGGCGGGATCACCTACGTGCCCGACGGCGAGGAGGCGGCGTTCCTGGCCCCGCTGGAGGTGCGGCGGCTGCCGGGGGTGGGGCCGAAGAGCGAGCAGCGCCTGACGGCGCTGGGCATCGAGACGATCGGAGCGCTGGCGGCGCTTGACGACGACCGCATGCGCGAGGCGCTGCCCGGTCGCGGCTGGCTCGAGCTGCGCGACCGCGCCCGCGGGATCGACCCGCGCCCGGTGTCATCGGAGCCGGGCGAGGCGATCTCGATCTCGAGCGAGGAGACGTTCGAGGTCGACATCAGCGAGCGGGCGGAGCTGCACCTGCGCGTGCGCGCGATGGCCGCCCCGCTGGCCGGCTCGTTGCAGAGCAGCGGCCGCAGCGCACGCACGATCACCACCAAGCTGCGCTACCCGGACTTCTCGATCGTGACGCGGTCGCACTCGCTCGCCGTCGGCACCGACGACGCCGACCAGATCGGCGAGCTGGCCTGCATGCTGCTCGACCGCGCGCTCGAGCAGCGGCCGGGCGCGCTACGCCTGGTGGGCGTGGGCGTGTCCGGGTTCCAGGAGCACCAGCAGCTGAGCCTCGGCCTGTAGGGCCGGACCCAGCGCCGCTACGCGGTTACGTGCGTGCGCTCTTCGAGGTGCTGGTGGGACGGGCAGTACTCACGGTCGGGCAGCGGGGTGCGCTGGCAGGGCTTGCCCTTGCGGGTGGTCGCCTTGCAGCTGGCCATGCCCTCGCCGTTCCGCTCGATCTCCTCGAGGATGTAGGTGACGGCGGCGCTGATGTGACGGTCGATCGTGTTGTAGACCCGTGCCTGGTTCGAGATCGAGAACAGATGCCGGATCTCGTGGAAGAGGCTCTGTGCCGGCTTCGCGAAGTAGTGGGGGTCGCGCGCCAGCCGCTCGATCGTCGCCTCGGAGGACTGCAGCACGCGACGCTTGCCCTCAGGTATGGATACCGTCTCAGGGTGCGGATCGACGAGATCCTTGATTTCGACGAAGATCGCGCGGCTGAATCGATACATGAAGGCTCTCCAGACTGTCACAAGGTCGGGGACGGGCTCAGCGTCATTATGCCCGTTTGCGGCCTGAGTTCGCGCGTCGAAATGTTAAGTACGCGTTAAACTCGGGGATAATTTGGCCATTTTACCGCGACGGGCCGCAAGTTTCCTCCAAACAGCATATGTCACAAGCGCCGCTCCCCACCTGTTACATGAGCGACCTGTTCCGGCTGCACGACCCCGGTCCGGGCCATCCGGAGCGGCCGGCCCGCTACGACGCGGTGGCTGCCGCGGTGGCCGCGTCGGGGGCGGAGCGGCGGGGGGCGCCGCCGGCGTCGCGCGAGGCCCTGGAGCGCGTCCACTCACCGGCCTACGTGGAGCTGATCGAGCGGTTCTGCGCCGGCGGCGGGGGCGCGCTCGATCCGGACACGATCGTCACCGAGGCCAGCTGGGAGGCGGCGCTGCGCGCGGCGGGCGGCGCGATCGCGGCGGTCGAGGCGGTGGCGGGCGACCGCGGCGTCGCCGCGTTCAGCTGCGGCCGGCCGCCCGGCCATCACGCGGAGCCGGCGCGGGCGATGGGGTTTTGCGTCTTCAACAGCGCTGCGGTCGCGGCCGCGCACGCGCGGCAGGCGCTCGGCTGTGAGCGGGTGGCGGTGCTCGACTGGGACGCCCACCACGGCAACGGCACCCAGGCGATCTTCTACGACGATCCCGCCGTGCTCTACGTGTCGCTGCACCAGTACCCGTTCTACCCGGGGACGGGCGCGGCCGCCGAGACCGGGGCGGGCGACGGCGCCGGCGCGACGGTGAACCTGCCGCTGGCGGCGGGCACCAGCGAGTCGGCGTATCTGGCAGCGTTCCACGAGCATGCCCTGCCCGCCGTGGTGGCGTTCCGCCCCGACCTGGTGATCGTGTCGGCCGGCTTCGACGCTGCCGCCGACGACCCGCTCTGCTCGCTGCGGCTGACGGCGCCGGCGTTCGCCGAGATGGCGACGGCACTGCGCGAGCCGTGCGGGGGTCCGGCGTTCGTGCTGGAGGGGGGCTACAGCCTGTCGGCGCTGGAGACCGGCGTGATCGCGGTGCTGGCGGCCGTCAGCAACTAGCCGGTACAGGCGCCTGATCCTGAGAGGGTAGGGCCATGCTCTCCCGCAGATTCGTGCCGTGCTGGGCTTGGCGGCCGTGGCCGGTGGCTGAGACCGGTGCGGTGGCGCAGGCGAGCGAGGGGACGGTGACGGGGACGCTGTGGGCCGGCCAGGCTTTCGTGCAGCCGTTCACGGCGACCGCCGCGGGCACGGTGGCGCTGCGGCTGGAGTGGGACGACCCCTCGGCGAAGCTGAGGGTGGACGACGTGATCGGCGGCCGCTGCCACGACCCCGCCATAGCCTGCTACCGGATGACGGTCAAGAGCACACGCTGGTACACGCCGCCGGCGCTGTTGCTGGCGTACGCCAACGCCGGGGTCGACGGCACCGGTCGCTGGGCGATCCTGCAGTTCTACCGGATCGTGAGCCGGCACTCGGGCACGACCACCAGCAAGTCACCGTCGTGGAACTGCGATTCGGCGGGTCCCCGCCAGCACTGGACGTCCCAGCCGGAGCTGTACTGCCTGAACTGAACGACATGCCGTGGGTGATCGATCACGTCGATCCGCGGATCACGTACTCGGACGCGGCCAACGCTGGGCGCGGCGCAGGGGCGTGACTTCAGCGCGGGTACGCTACCTGCGACGACGACACGACAGGAGCGGCGATGAGCGACGAACAGGTTCACGGAACGATCGAGCAGCTGGTCTCGGAGGAGCACGAGCTGTGGGAGGCGGAGTCGCAGGGCAGGTCGACGGACTCGGACCGGCGGCGCCTGGCCGAGATCAAGGTGCAGCTCGACCAGTGCTGGGACCTGCTGCGGCAGCGTCGCGCGCTGCGCGAGTTCGACCTCGACGACGACAGCGCACAGCTGCGCAAGTCCGACGTGGTCGAGGGCTATCAGCAGTAGCCGCGCGTCACAGCCGCCGTGACGTCCCCGTCACGGCGATGTTGCTTGCGAAGTCCCCCATTTCCGCACGGCGCGGTCACGTCCCGTTCACGCACCCGGCAGCGACCTGCCACGCACCCCGAAGCGGTGTTTGACTCCAATCTGGGCGCGGGCGGCGGTGCGGCCCGTGACCGCCCCGTGACCCGCGTTTCGCCGTCGCTACAGGCTGATCACGATCATCCGCGGCTCGGTCATCTCCTGCACCGCGAACTTCGGCCCCTCGCGCGTGTTGCCCGACTCCTTGACGCCGCCGTAGGGCATCTGGTCGGCACGGTACGTGGGCGCCTCGTTCAGGGTGACTCCGCCGAACTCGAGCTCTCGCGCCGCGCGCATCGCCTTGGTGATGTCCTGCGTGAACACTCCCGCCTGCAGCCCGTAGTCGGTGCCGTTGGCAAGCGCGATCGCCTGCTCCAAACCCGACACGCGCGCCACGGCCACGACCGGTCCGAACACCTCGTGGCAGGCGACTTCCATGTCCAGCGACACGTCGTCGAGCAACGTCGGGCGCAGCACGCCGTCGTCGCCCACCTCGCCGCCTGACAGGAGCTTCGCACCGCCGGCGACGGCGTCATCCACCCAGGCCTTGATGCGGTCGCGGTTGTCGCCGTCGATCACGGGCCCCACCTGCGTCTCCGGATCGAGCGGATCTCCCACCTTCAGCGCCTGCACCTTCGGCACCAGCTTCTCGATCAGCGCGTCGTGCGCGGCGTCCTCGACGTAGACCCGCTGGATCGAGATGCAGCTCTGTCCGGCGAACGCGTAGCCGTTGGCGGCGATCGCGGTTGCCGCCTTGTCGAGGTCGGCGTCGGCCAGCACGATCAGCGGCGTCGAGTTGCCGAGCTCGAGCGACACCTTCTTCTTGTGGGCGCGCTGGCGGATGCCCCAGCCCACCTGCGACGAGCCGGTGAAGGTGATCATCTTGACGCGCTCGTCCTCGGTCAGCACGTCGCCGATCTCGCCCGAGCGGCCCACGATCACGTTCAGCCAGCCGGCCGGCTGGCCGACGTCGGCGAAGGCGCGCGCCAGCAGCAGCGCCGAGAGCGGCGTCGCGCCGGCCGGCTTCAGCACCACCGCGCAGCCCGCGGCAAACGCGGGGCCGACCTTGTGGCAGACCAGGTTCAGCGGGAAGTTGAACGGCGAGATCGCGCCGATGATCCCGATCGGCACGCGCAGGATCAGGCCGGCCTTGCCCTCGCCGGCGGGATGCGCATCCATCGGCACCGTCTCGCCGGTCAGCCGCCGCGCCTCGAGTGCCGAAAAAGTGATCGTCTGCACGGCGCGGTCGACCTCGATGCCCGCCGTCGCGATCGGCTTGCCGGCCTCCTGGGCGATGGTGCGGGCGAACTCGTCGCGCCGCTCCGCGAGCAGCGCGGCCACCCCGTCCAGCACCGACGCACGCTTGTGCGCCGGCAGCGGGCTCTGCATCGCCCGCTCCGCCGCGTCGATCGCGCGGGTCGCGTCCGCGCCGCCGCCGAACGCCACGCGCCCGACCACGCTGCCGTCGTAGGGCGACGTCACATTCTTCGCCTCGCCGGTCTCGTACCACTCGCCGTCCACGTACAGCTTCTGGATCGTCTCGGTCATCGCCATTGTCAGACTCCCTCTCCGACCTTCACCAGGTCGGCCAGATTCATCGAAAACTTCCTGTTTTCACGGTAATCGATCGGGATCTCCACGACCGATGGAATGTCCAGCTCGAGCGCACGCCGGAGCGTCGGCATCAGCTCGTCGGCAGACGACACGCGCATGCCCGCGATCCCGAAGCTCTCGGCCAGCATCACCAGATCGGGGTTCGTGAACTTGGTGCCCGCCAGGTGACCGAACTTCCGCTGCTGATGCACCTCGATCACCCCGTACGCGTTGTCCGACCAGACGATGTTCACGATCGCCAGCCCCAGCCGCTTGGCCGTCTCCAGCTCCTGCACGTTCATCAGGAACCCGCCGTCGCCGGAGATCGTGACCACCCGCCGGTCCTTCGGCAGCACCATCCTCGCGGCCACGGCGGCCGGCAGCGCGAAGCCCATCGCCGCCGCGCCGTTGGAGATCAGCACCGTGTTCGGCTCGTGAGCCGGCCACAGGCGTGAGATCCACAGCTTGTGCGCGCCCACATCCGAGATCAGCAGGTCGCTCGGCCCCATCAGCTCGCGCAGGTCGCGCAGCGCGCGCTGCGGCTTGATTGGGAACCCGTCATCGGAGTGCGACTCCAGCGCGTCGCGGATCATCTGGTTGAACGGAGGCGTCACCACCCGGGCCGGCGGCTTGTCCGAGACAAGGTTCCCCAGGTGCGTGAGGATGTGCGAGATGTCGCCCGTCAGCTCGACGTCGGGCACGTAGTGAGCGTCGCTCTCGGCCGGCGTCGTGTCGATGCAGATCACGCGGCGGTCGCGGTTCGGGTTCCAGTTCACCGGCGACCACTCGACCAGGTCGTAGCCGACGCAGACCACCAGGTCGGACCGACCCATGAACCCGCGCGGGTAGTCCTGGGCGCGCAGGCCGGCCGTGAACAGCGCGTGCTCGTCGTCGGCGTCGATCACGCCCTTGCCCATGAATGTGGTGATCACGCCCAGCCCGGTCTGCTGCACGAAGCGCCGCAGCGCCGGTGAGGCGTGCTGTCGGGCGATGCCGTTGCCGGCCAGCACCACCGGCCGTTCGGCCGCCTGCAGCAGCTCGGCGGCGCGGTGCAGCTCGGCCGCGACCGGCTCCACCAGCGCCGGCGGACGCCGCGGCACCGGATCGGCGGCGAGCGGCAGCTCCATTACGTCGGCCGGCAGCTCCAGGTGCGTGGCGCCCGGCTTCTCGCGCTCGGCCACCGCGAACGCCTTGCGAACGGCCTCCGGGATGATGTCCGGGTCGTGGACGCGCGCGTTCCACTTCGTGACCGGCTTCATCATGCGCACGACGTCGATGTACTGGTGGCTCTCCTTGTGCATCTCCGACAGGTCGGTCTGGCCGGTCAGGGCGACCACCGGAGCGCGGTCGAGGAAGGCGTCGGCCATACCCGTCACGAGGTTCGTGGCGCCCGGACCGAGCGTGCCCAGGCAGACGCCGGCGCGCCCGGTCAGCCGTCCGTAGGCGTCGGCCATGAAGGCGCCGCCCTGCTCGTGGCGTACCGGTACGAACTCGATCGAAGCGGAGCGGTCGAGCGCCTCGTTGAGGTCGAGCGTCTCCTCGCCGGGGATGCCGAACACGTGGCGCACACCCTCGTTCTCGAGGCATCTGACGAAGACTTCGGCCGCCGTTTCCATAGCACCGGCAGTGTATCGGTGGGGGACTGGCGGGCGTGCCGCCGTGCCTCAGGGAATCGGCGCTAGCGGATCTTGAAGCACTTGTCGGCGGACGAACCCGCCAGGATCTGCTGCTCGGTGTCCAGCCGGGAGTCGAGCAGCGCATCGAACGGCTGCCGCCCCGACCCGGTGATCGTGAAGTCGGACAGGCCGTCGCGGGTCTGCACGGGCGACTGCGAGTAGTTGCCCGGCGGTGGCCCCTTCCAGCGCACGATCGGTGTCACGCCGGGGCCGTCCATCGTCGCGCGGTACTTTTCGCCGTAGCCGCTGGCGTTGTGACGGCCGAAGCGGCTCGCCCACAGCGTGTCGCAGAAGCCGCCGTCGCTGGGCCGGTGCACCAGGAAGCTGTTCTCGCGGCGCCAGCCCTTGCCCCACTTGGGCGGGTTGTACGTGTCCACGAAGACGAGCCGGCCGAAGCTGTCGGTGGGTGCGCCGGTCCTGGTGTTCGAGAACCCGTAGGTGCCAACGCCCTTGTAGGTGGCGCGGCCGAACAGCTTGTCCAGGTGCGGATACTGGGAGGTCGCGCGCGTCCAGTTCCACTTCAGCCAGAGCTGGGCGAGCGACCCCTTCCAGTGTGAGATGTGCAGCTCGCGCTTGCCCTGCTGCGGCGACAGGCAGCATTTGTAGCCGCCGTTCGGCATCAGGCGCTTCCAGCTCTGGAGTGCCCAGTGGGAGCCGTCCGGCATCGTGCAGACGGTCACGGCCAGGGTCAGGCCGCTGCCCCTCCAGGGTGCGCACGCGTTCTTTACGCGCCGCCAGTAGCCGGAGCCCCAGGGGCTGGCGCTACCACCCGAGTAGTCGACGTGGAACTTGACCTGGCTATCAGGATGCGCCGGGTCGGGCGGCTTGGCGTTGATCGCGCCCCACACCAGCACCTGGCGGACGATGCCGTTGGCGCGGTAGCTGACCACCGCCCGGTTCTTGGCGTTCACCTTGAGGGTGATGTGCGTCGCGTTGCGGACGATCAGCTTGCTGGCTCCCGCGACCGCGGGGGCGGCCAGCGCCGCCGCGAACACCACCAGGAGCAGGACCATGAATCGTCGCATCTGTTCGTTGTATCGGCAGGTCGGTGATGATCTGACACCCCCGCGCGGGCTCGCGGCCGGGGGGCCCGAACGGTAGCCCACGTGGCCGCCGGCACTCTCTCGCGGGTGTTTCGTGACAGGAGCCGCCTTGTTCCGTGACGGGCGCTCGCGGCAGGCTGGGCCGGTCATCACCAACGCCCGCAAGGAGGGTCATCCATGTCTCATCGCACCGCCGCCTGGCTGGTCACAGGCACCCATCACCTAGCCGAACGCGTCCGCCGCGCGGACGCCGAGCGAGGCCAGGGCACGGTCGAGTACGCCGGCCTGGCCATGGCGATCGGCGTGCTGCTGCTCGCCGTTGGCTCGTACCTCGGCGGGAAAGACCACGGCATCGGCGGCGTTGTGACGGCACCCCTCTCACCAAGCATCCTGCTGGACCTCGACTTGGTGACTGCCTGATGCCGTGCGGCAGGCGAATCATGCCGTTGGGATAACGCCCCGAATCGGTATGGTTGAGCGAAAGAGGAGGCCGCCGTCCGACCACCATGCGAGAATGCTCCGCGAGGATCGTTGTCTCTCCAGAAGGAAACCAAAATGTCTGACTCTCCTACGTTCGACCTCGTCATCTGCGGCAGCAAGACCCCTGATATCCGATTCACGAAGAAGGACGGCGATATCAGGATCTTCTGTCTCAATAACCTGACGCTCGACATCCGCGAGAACATGCTCGGAGACCGCACCTTCAAGATGGGTACGCTCCTCTCCTTCCTCTGCCAGAAGCACTGCAAGGGACACCGTCAGGGCGAGCAGCAGCCGTGCCCCGCGCTCGTGAAGGCCTACAAGGTCCACACGGAGAAGAGGAATCTGGCCTCCGTCGAGATGCACTCGCTCCCGCAGTGGGACAAGTGCGCGGGCGTGAAGTACCTCCTCGACCTCACGGACACCAAGGACGAGCGGGCGTTCCTCCGCGCCTACCTCGACCAGATGTACGCGGACGAGTGCCACTGGCGGGACGGTCTGATCGCGAAGTGGAACGCGAGCTGGCACCGCGTTCCCGACAATCCGTGGGCTGTGAGTCGAGTCTCGAAATTCGACAGGATGCTCTGGTCGACACTCCGATTTCCGGCGCTTCTGCCCCAGGCTTGGATCAACTGGCTCTACGGCGCAGACGAGGCTGCCCTTCGCCGCCTCGACACCTGCCCCAGCCGGATCGACTTCATGGCGATCCACGAAGGCCGGCGCCATGTAGTCGAGATCGACGGGCCTTCGCACTGGGCCGACCACGACGGGCACGGGTACGTGCCCAACGAGGACGCCTACCACCGCACTATCGTGCACCGCCGCACGCTCGAGAGGGAGAACTGGGTCTGGACGACGCTCACCCGCAAGGAGGTGAAGGAGGCCTCCGCGAACACGGAGGAATTCCTGCCGTGGGTTGGTGTGCTGTCCGTCCTGCCGTTCTACCGGATGGAGTACCCCGAGCCCCTCTCGCCGGAGCAGTTGGGCGTAACCGAGATCGAGGATTACGTGTTCGACGACATCCCCTTCTAACCGTCGCACCCAGGTCGACCACGACGCCCACCGCGTGAAACCGATTGTGACGGGCGCCTGGACGTCGGTGAATGCCGCTGTACCCGCTCGACATCTCTTCACGACACGCGGGCAATCAGCGCGGCGAGCGTCGAAGATCGACCGTGGGGGTTGACCACGCACACGCGGTCGCGGTAGGGTCGCCTCAGGCACCTCTCTCCTGAGGTGGCGCATCCGGGCGTAAGAAGTGGATATCTGGGGATGCGCTAACCACCTGCACGGAGCACCAGAAAAGGTCGCACCGTGAAAGGAGGTGAGAGATGGAGGTCACACTGCACTTCCACGCAATCGCCATTGACCGGATGCCCTATCAGATCAAGGTGCAGTCGATGGCGGATGAGGACGAGGATACCTGGACGGTGTTCGTGGGAACCCCCGATGAGGTTGCCGCCTACATGCGTGGACGCTTCGACCTGATGATCGAGCACAGGTAGTAACGACGAAGGGGTGCCGCCCCGATCTGGGACGACACCCCTTCACCCTCCCACTATCTGCGACGACTACTTCGCCGCGACCTCCGCCTTCTTGCGCTCGCGCCAGGCCTTCTGCTGCGCACGATCCGCCACCTTGCAGATGCGGTAGAGGCCGTCCTTCGCGTTGCGGTCCTTGCCGAACTCGGAGACGGAATGCTCCTCGTTGCAGACGGGGCAGAACTTCTTCTTCGTTGAGCGACGTGCCATTGTAGGTTCCTCCTGTGCGAGTAGTTTGTAGTACCTACATACGAGAATTGTCGGACCCCAACCACCGGAGACGTCAACCGCCGTCCGCGTGCAAGGCAATACTTCGAGGGTGGCCACCTCACAGAAACCATCTCGACGTCACCACTACATCCCCCAGTGGCACCTCAGGAACTTCTCGCCTGACGGGAAGATGATCTGGCGCTATTCGAAATCGGTCGACGCCTACCAGCGTATCCCCGTCGAAAACGCAGCGGTGCAGCGGGACTACTACAGCATCCCAGGCGTTGACGGCGCGCCTGCTGACCACTCCGCAGAACCGATGATCGCCGAAGCGTTCGATGGGCCAGCCGCCGACGGTGCGAGGAAGTTGCTGCGTCGGACGAAGTTGACGCCAGAGGAGAGGATGCAGTTCGCGGCGCACCTCGCCTTCCTGTTTGGGCGGGTACCGGCGTCGCGTCACGGTACACAGGAGGCCTTCGACAAGATCGACCAGATGATGGCGATGACGATGTACGCCGCCCCTGAACAGCAGTTCCTCGCCCACGCGAGGAAGGCGGGTATCGAGCACACGGACGCGGAGATACGCGAGATGCAGGTGAAGACGCTCGAAGACCTCAAGGCGGGGAATCTGACTGTGAGTCGCGATCATTCGGCGACGATGCTCGGGGCAGCAGTTGCTGTCGAGGCGGTTACCCCACTGCTGGTAGACATGCACTGGACGATCGTTCAGGCGGAAATTGGGTTCGAGTTCGTGCTCTCAGACGCGCCGGTCACTCTCTACAGCGCATCCATGGCCGGCAACAAGCACCTGGGAATTGGGTTTGGAACGCCGGACGTTGAGGTGCGCACAGCGCTCACACCGAACCACGCGATCATGCAGTACCACAGGCGTCCCGAACTGAGGCACGTCCCGGAGTTGATGGCCTCGAAAGAGGGCGTCGAGAACCTTAACCACGTGTCCTGGTCGGCGGCACACGACTACGTCTTTGCCCGCACAGAGGATACGCTGCGCCGTGTTGCGACGTACTTCGACTCGGGCAACACGCGCCGCAGGCCAGGTGGGCAGGTGAAGGTCACGGGCGCGGATTTGGCGTAGGAGACGCGGAGGCGTATGCTCGGCGGCATGTTCGAGAAGCGCCGCTATGGCAAACGCATGAAGAAGGCGGGCAATCAGGTCGCCATTCGCCTCCTTCGCGCCGAGTCGCACGTCCCCTGGGGCGTGGCTCAGAGTGCGAGTTGTGCCTGGATGATTCTCAAGGACTGGCCGCTCGACTTCTTCAAGAGCGCCCGCTACGAACACGTGTCGGACGCCGACGCGGCCAATGCCGTTGAGGCAATGACCTGGTGGTACATCGCTACTGTTGAACAGATCAGGACGGGCGACGAGCAAGGCGCTGCAACGTCGGCAGATCTACTGATTCCCCTCCGTGACGCAGCGCGGGACGTCGTCTCGCCAGACGGGATCGCGCTCGACGTGGACGAAATCTCTTATGCCATCACCTCTCTTCTGATCGGGCGTATGCCGGACATGGGCGAGGGTGTCATTCTTCTAGGACAGGACTACATAATCGCCGGTCATATCAACCTCTTGGTGGAGTATGCCGGGATCCGACCGGCTACTCAACCACCGCCGGACGAGACGGATGAAGATGAGAATGAAGATGGTGGCGATGCCGAAGGCCTCATGATCCCCGTAGAGTGGTACTACTGGCCCGACGACGCGGACAAGGGGTACAACAGGAGATGCGGGACTGGCATCAGGCATGCCTCGCGGTGGCCAATCCGCTATCCGATTCGCGACGTGAACGGGTTGTGTTCCTTCAGGAGAACATGCGCACGAACTGCGCGGGGCGGACGTCATGCTCTCATGGAGTCAGGCGTGATGAGGATTCCAGGCCAGCAGGCGGTTGAGACGCTTATCGCCTATGCAGAGGTCGGAACCGGAACGACGCTCTCGGATGCGGAACGAGTTGCCTTCTTGCGTCGCCACTCGAGGCGATAGGGCACCAGTCACCTCCCCGCGTCATAGAGTGTTCGCGCGGAGGCGCAGAACCAGGACGCGAGGCAAGAGTCAGGCGATCCTCCAGTTGTAGATACCCACGTGACGACTCCCACCCCGCGAACCTGCTGTGTGACCAGTTGCAGACGGGATGCACACGTTGACAGGAACATGATAATCGCTCTGACGTCAAACGACACCGCGCTACCGAGGCGTGAGGTCGAAATCCATGCCAGACAGAATCTGCTGCTCATACTTCCTCTCAAGCATCTCCTGGCGTTGGCGTTGCGACCGTTGCCTCATGTAGTCGTTGTAGCAGTCCTTGCAGTAGGAGTAGAGGCCATCGCGATTCGCGGCACACTTCGTGAACCGATACATAGGCGCTCTCTCAAGGCACCTCGCGCACTGCTTCATCCCGTCGTCTTCAACTCGATGGGGCGAGTGGGCCCGTTGCGTGTTTTCGGGCACGTCGCCAGGTGGAACTGTTCGCGTGCTGGTGCAGTTCTGAATCCCCGCGTCGCAGTTCGACCAGGCCAGCTCCTCAAGCGCCGCTTCTCTCGCTTTCTGCTCCCAATACTCATCATCGTCGGGATCGAGGATGCGCTCCTGAGGTCGCATGGGATCGGTAGACGGGGGAGGAGACGCAGCGCGACTCAAGGACATTCGCGCAACCATTTCTGGGGACGCTTTGCGCGCAAGCAGGTCTCTTGTGACGCGGGTGATCTCGTCGTCCACGTCACGCATGATACGCGGCGGGCGCGTCTGACGACGATGACGTTAGCGGGTGATCTCCACGGTGGAAATCTTCATTCGTCTTGAAGTATGCGAAGAAGCGACGGGAACCGACTAAGATCGCAACGCCGAGGACGGTGATCAGCACCCCAAGCAGAAAGTGGGGGTGAGATGGTGGGCCGAAGTCGCACGCATACCCTCGCTGCGGCGTCGATTGGGGACAGTGGGTAGGCGTCAGCAGGAGTGCGTATACAGCCGAGAAGGATGATCGCGACGCCGCAGAGGGTGCCGATTCGTCGGATCCACGTTGTACGTGGGTCGAGCACCTTCCTCCTATGTGCCGACGTGGGCACGATGTGGCGAGTCGAGGAGTTGCAGGCCAACAGGTTGCTCCCACACCGTCGCGGAACACTGCCCCCGCGCCCCGTAGTCGAAGACAATCTCGTAGAACATCTTCGCTGTGATGTTGAAGGCAGGACGTGGCGCGCAGCCGGGACGTTCCATTCGAGGGACGAAGAAGACCCAGTGTCCGGTCGGCACGGGCGCGTCGCCGAACTTGCCATTGCTGCCATTTCGATGCCGTGAGCGATTTCTGGTGGTCAATCCGGCCCTTCACGGCGGTGCCTGAGTGTGGGTTCGACACCTTCTTCGGGATGGGCGACGCTTTGCATGCTCGATCCTTTGAGCACTTGACGTAGACGACGCGGCCTGCACCCACCCGCTGTGTCGAACTAGCACGGCTGCCTGGCTTGGGCCACGCTGTGGCAACCGACGCGAGGACGGAGGCGACGCAGACAAGGTGAACAAGGCGCATATCTGTTAGACGAGTCGCGCAGGGGAGAAGTTCCGGCCGCTTAGATCTCCCGTCCACCAATCGCGGCGTTCGGGACCGCCCTGCGGAACTTTCTTCGTTCCTCGATCGTCCTAGTAGCATGAGGATCTGGATCATCGGAACCATCTTCCTGTTGACTGCTACGGGCTGCATTGGTTCCTCTTCGGCGCATCAACAGCGGATTACGCGAGCGGAACTCGTTCGGCAGGTGACCGCCGTCAAAGGCGCGAAGACGCTGTGCAGTCGCCATTCGATGGACGCTTCGCGGTGGACATGCTTGGTGGGAGACGGGATGGATCCTGAATGCTTCGTGATCCACGTCGATACCGGCGGTCATTGGCGCGAGGTGCAGCAACCGCCCGTTTGTCGATACCCGTAGCTGTCCGCGTCCATGGGAATCTGGACACCGACGAATCGTCCCCATGCGGACATCCTAGATCTCGCGGCCACCGATCACCGCATTGGGAGGCAACGTCCCACCTGGAGGGCGCATGGGACGCGGACGCTCCTCTGCCCCCATGGCGATCCTCTGCTCCCGTTCCCGCTCAACTGCGCGACTGCCTGCTCGTGTGTGAGGACTGGAACCGGCGACGGCCTGCCTCCATACCGCTCGTAGCGCGGTTCCACAGACGCCTCCTCGATCAACCCCTCAAGGACCACATTCGTCGGGTAGGGGTCGCCTGCCGGCGAGCGCAGCGACGTGAGGCCGTGAGGTGCCTTCCAGGACTTCATGTCCGGGAATGTCGAAACCCACCGCAGCATCGCATTTGCCTCTCGCACAGCAGCGTTCGCCGTCACTGCCTGCGCGAGCGCCTCAAGGTAGGTCTCTCGCGCTGCCGAGGACGCGGATTCCGCCGCTTCCTTCCAGTCCTCGCGACGCTCCTCCACCAACGCCACCACTTCGTCGTTCACCTGGCGGATCGCCTCCTGAATCGCCGCGAACTTGTGCTCCCATTCCACCTTCTCTTTGTCCACCTTGTCCTGCCGCTTTGTGCCCGGATCCGCCTTTCCATCCCGGATCGCCTGTGCCTGATCCAGCAGATCAAGGCGTTCTGCCGCAGCGCGATCCTCAACCCGTGCATCTATCGCGATGCCCGCCCGTTTCCGTTCCTCCTCTAGGCGTTCCAGTTCCTCACGGAGGGCATCCAGATCCGGAAAGGGAGAGTGGGGCGGTAGTGCGAGTCGAATAGGTCGGTCACCGATCATGTTGTTTCTCCTTGTTTTGGTGGTACTTGAGGGTCACAAAGAATCTCATAGGTCGCTACTCGGCTCTCAGGTCCCCTCTTTCTCCGGAGGCACACCCCATGGGTGCAGCGTTTGCAGAGGCGACAACCCACCTGGATGGGAACCGCCATGTCTACAACGACGGCCACTTGCGCGTGACGCACATCCGACTGCTTGATTACCTGGTAGATCGCCACGCCTTTCACACAAGTGGTGTCTACACGCCACGTGCGGCACACATGCCACCTGAGATGGATTGATGAATCATCGCATATCGCCTGGTAGCGCTTTATGAATGCGGGCCAGAACGGGCAGATAGATTGGCAAATCCGCGCTATCCGTTTTTTGGCATACCTTCTCCTCGCCCTGAGGCACAAGATGTCGTGCACGCACATCCGCGATGCATCCACGCCTTCGAGCGTGACCCACGTGATCCGTGTGCTCGTGGATCGCACGTCGATTCCATGTCTACGTACCCGCGACGGTGCGCACGCGGAGATCGAGGTTCACGAGTTTCCGCTTTCTTGTGGTGTTTGGGCAGTCGTCCGAAGACACGAGCGCCATCTGCTTCTCGAGGTCGCGTGACTGCTTTGCCTTCGCGGCGAGATACGCCGTGAAAGGGTTGTACTTCTCAGACGATTGGTCGTTTGTATCGCTCACGTCGCTCCTTCATGATCCGTCGTTGTTTGAGATGCCACTCGAATCGCCGTAGAGCATCTTTCTTCTTCCGCCGCTTCTTCACACTCCTACCGATGCTGCTCAACTCGTCTCATCCCCGCTCCTCAGTTCCTCACCCTCACCAGTAACGGTGTCGATGACGATGTGTTCGATTCGCTGTGCTCTATACAGCGAATCGAACACTCGACTGTTCGCCATGTGTTCGCAGCGATCAGACGTAGCGAACACATCTAAGAATCCGCCTTCACTGCGCGGAATGTGTGTGCTCGCGCCGTCTCGTCTCGCGTCGATCTGTTCGCCGCGACGAGGTCGTTGAGCGCATTCCGCGCATTCACCAGGGTTACGCCCCTCAAGATGGCCATCTGCTGCGCCGTGCAGTCGGGGTGTTCGAGCAGCAGCGAATAGGTGAGGTCTGCGGCGGATTCAGGTACGGGTTTTTGCCTAGATCGAGCGCCAGCGTCAGTGCCGTATCGCGCACCGTGAAGGCGTCGTCCGTGAACTGGTACTGAAGGATCGCCGCCGTGCCGCCTCAGTAGCGACGTCCACATCGCGTTCCTCGATCCTCATCGCTAGGGTGTTCGGGGTGTTGTTTGGGTCCTCGTCAACGTGACCTGGCAGTCGAGATCCCCTCCGAACCTCGAGGTGCCGCGTCCTGCGTGGATGTCCATGCCAGATGCCTTCGCCGTGTGGTGGACGATGACGACCGCCGCCCCCGTTTCAAGCGCGATCCTCTCTGCCTGCTCCATGACCGCCTTCATCTCAGTCGCGGAGTTCTCCTCAGCGTCGCCCGTCATCCGCTGAAACGGGTCAAGGATCACGACCTGGATCTGATGCTGCCGCACGTGCTCGATCAGCACGTCCGTGTATTCACCGATCAATGTGAAGGGTTTGCGGAAGCGGATTCGCATAGGTGCCTGAACGTCCCCTGGCAACCCGTTTGCCACTTTGCGCCGGCGACGCGCGAACAGGATCCGATTGCCCTCCATCTCGACAAGGAGGCACCTTGTAGGGCGCGTGGGGCACAGGTCGCCTCGTTCAAACGGGGGTTCCCCTGTCTCAAACGCGCGGATCAGGTGCAGGACGATGTAGGTCTTCATCGTCTTTGAAGGTGCCACAATCCCGATCTTGTCCCCAGGCGCGATGAACCCTGGGATCACCCAATCGATCTCCTCGTCCGCCGCTGCGTCGAACTCCTCTGCCGTCTCTGAGTAGTCGTCCGTGTACTCCTCAGCAGCTGCAAACCGCGCCGAAACCCCTTCGTTGCCCTGTTCTCGATAGAGGTCGTTGACGTCCTTGTGCCCTTGTCCGTGCCCGTCGAAGGGGTCCTCGATGTATGTGGGGTCGGGATGAACGACGAGGACACCCAGGCCCGCCGCCCTGGCAAAAGTGCCATGCGCAACCGCCCACGCGTCACCTGGCATGTCTGCATCGCGCACGAGGTAGACAGTGCCTACGCCACGCTCACGAAGAGCGGCGAAGTGGCGCGCTGTGAGGTGACGTGCCTTTTCCCCAGATGTGGCGGCGTAGGCGTCGTACCCACATGCTCGCAACGTAAGGGTATCTGTCTCACCTGCCGTGATGTAGATGGTTTCTGGGAGTGTTTCTGCTGGTGGTGGCCACAGAGGGAAGGCGTGCGCCTTGCCGTTTTTCCACTTGTACTTCTGCTCGCCCCCATTCCGATACTTGAAGGTGCGGGTATTGAAGGGGAAGCAGACGCCGTACTTCTCGTGCCACTGACACCATTCCTCGACTATCTCAAGGGGCAACCCGCGATCCGCAGCGTACGCCTCAAGTGTGAGGGTGGGGTGATCCTCCTCAGCCACCGCCTCTGGCGCTGCGCCGTTGCTCGACACGAAGTGTACGAAGTTTCCTGCGCTGTCCGTGATCGCGGATTTGACCCGTGTGCAGTGGACCCATGCGCCTGATCGGAACCCCCAACAGCGAATACCTTCCCCAGAGGGCATGTCCTTGTGCCCTTGACAGATTGGACAGGGGTGATCTGCCGTGAACCGTTGTTCTGGAGCGACGGTCATGCCGCGTCGTCGTCCAAGCGGACATGGGTCAGCAGGTCGGCGCCACCTTGGAAGTCGTTTGGGTTGCAGTCGAGCACCCGTGCCAGGCGCACGATGAACACCCACTGCGGGTTGTTGTGCCCAAGTTCCCATCTGCACACAACGTCCCCTGACGTGCCGACCATCACCCCGAGGTCGATCTGTGAGAGTCGAGCGGCGCGCCTTCGCCGTCGAAGTTCCGCTCCTGAGAAAATCTCGTCCATGCGCCATCCCGTCTGCCTAGATGGCACCTCTGGACGATCTCGCGACTGAACGCGCTCCCTTGAGATGCAATGTCGTCCCGATGATTGTATCGGATCGCGTCACGTCTGACAACGCCGCCACAAAGGTCATATCAAGGAAGCTGGTAGAAACACATGTTTACCGACTGCGCTTGACACATATTGCGGTCGATTCCTGCCGCCAGGATCCCGTAAAATGTACGTACAACATCAACGCAGACAGGAGCAGACATGCGCGTAGTGACCTATGGCAGGGTGAGTACAGACGAGCAGACACATGGCACTTCGCTCGACACACAACGGGAACGGTGCCAGGAGTTCGTCGCGGGGCAGAAGGGGTGGACGTTGGTCGCCCACGTCTCAGACGACGGGGTAACGAGCGCGATTCAACCCGAGGATAGACCCGGGTTCTCACAGATCATGGCGATGGCGGAGGGAGGTGAGATCGACCTGGTGCTCGCAGCGGATCAGGACCGCGTGATCCGTGACGCGGAGCACTGGTTGTCGACCGCCCGCGTCCTACGGGACCGCAAGGTGGCGATCCGCACCCTCGACGGCGCGGACACGTCCTCGGAGTCAGGACTCCTCGACACCATCCGTGCTGCGATTGCTGAGGAGGAAAAGCGGAAGATCGTAGACAGGACCATGCGCGGGAAGGTCGCGTCTGCCCGCAACGGTGCCTGGTTGGGAGGAACGCCCCCGTTCGGATTCCGCGCCGTGCGAGACCTCGAACTGAGGAAGACCCACCTTGAGCACGAACCCCAGGAGGTCGCCTGCATCCTCCGTGCGATCGCCCTCCTCGTTGACGAGCGACGCCCGATTCACGAAGTCGCTCGCGTCCTCAACGAGGAGGGGTTCCGGACACGAGGTCGCGTCGGCAGGTCTGCTCCCATGGAATGGCGAGGACACTACGTGCGGGAGTTCCTCAAGAAGGCGACCCTGACCGGGCGCTACGTATGGGTGACACCTGCGGGTGAGGAGATACCCCAGACCTGGCCCGCAATCCTGTCTGCGGAGCGGTTCGGGGACGTGCAGGACGCGCTGCGCGAAGGTGCCTGGGCGCCCTACTCAGATCGCAAGGTCTATCCGTTGTCCGGAATCCTCCGGTCCCCTTGCGGCACCACCTACTCAGGACAGTTCACGAACGATCGCAGGTACTACCGCTGCAAGGAGAAGGATCATGCACCCCGCTGCACTTGCAGGATGCTGTGGTCAGACGACGTTGAGCGCCTGGTGTGGGAGGCACTGATGGGCGCGCTCACCGACCCAGACGTCTTGTTTGCCGCCATCGACCCGATCTACGTCCCTGCTTCTGACGAGGACACGAATGCCCGCCTTGAGGTGTTGGACGAGGAGGTCGAGCGGATCGAGGCCTCGCTTGTGATGGCCGCCGTTCGCCTCGCCCACCTGCCGGCGAACGTGGTGCAGGAGGCGACGCGGGAACTCGAGGCGCAGTTGGTGATGGCGAAGGATCGACGCGCCCTCGCCCGCCGACTTGCACAGGACGATGCTGAGGCGACCCGTCAGCGTGCAGCGCTGTACGAGATGGTCGACCGCGCATCTCGCTCCATGCGTGCCGTCTCGCCCTCAGGGATGCAGCGCCTGTTTCGGTCGAAGGCACTAGGCCTTGAGGCGGTACGCGTCACCCAGGAACGACCCCTCGCGCTTGCGATCACGTTGCGGAACCTGGATCCGATATCCGCATTTGCTGATGATGGTGCTGTCGTCACGGCTGCCATCAAGACCGCCGTCGAGCACGCCACCGGCAGCGGCGGCAAGTAGGGCCGGTCAGCGAGCCGGCCTTCGGGTGGCGGCGGCGCGGAGCCGCCGCCACCCTGGCACGAACGCTTCATGACAGAGTCGTGACGCCTCTGAACGGTCGCCTGGGTTCCGGAGAGAACTTCCAGCCGACCGCTCTAGGGTTGGCTGATGGCGCAACGACCCCTGATCCGCCCGGCCGTCCTGGCCGACATCGAGGATTGCCTGACACTTGCGAGTCGGGAGAGGGAGTCGCCCACCGGTCTGGCTGACGATCTCAGGGAGGCGGACCGGTTGCTGCTGGTCGCTGAGGATGCCGGTCGGATCATTGGCTACGGTCGCTAGCGCGGCTCGACCGGGAACTGCATCTTGACCAGCACGTCCCAGCGGCTGACCTGGCCGTCGGTCACCTCGCAGGTGGTGGAGACGACCTCGATCTTGCGGATCCCGCGCACGGAGCGGGCGGCGGCCGTGAGCGCCTGGCGGACGGCGTCGTCGGAGCTCTCGGTGGAGCTTCCGATCACCTCGATCACCTTCGTCACCGTCATGCGCCGACCTCCGCTGCCAACCGCTGATACCGTTGCCGGTCTGTCTGGTGGGGAGGATAGCGATGCGGCTGCTGATCATGCAGGAGGTGTCGCCAGCGGGCCTGGCCGAGCTGGAGGGCCACGAGCTGGTGCGCGGGAGCGACCCGTCCGGCTGCGACGGGGTCGTCTGCTACCTGATCGACCGCATCGACGAGGCGTTCCTGGCCACGCCCGGCCTGCGCGGCCTCGCCACCGTGTCGGTCGGGCTCGACCACATCGACCTGGCCGCCGCGGAGCGGCACCGGATCCCGATCGCCTACACGCCGGACGTGCTGACCGAGGCCACCGCGGACCTCACGTTCGCACTGCTCCTGGGCGCGGCACGGAGGCTGGGGGAGAGCGAGCGCTACCTGCGCGCCGGCCGCTGGCAGTCGTGGAGCTTCGACCTGTTGCTGGGCACCGACGTACACGGAAAGACGCTCGGCATCATCGGCCCAGGCCGCATCGGCCGCGGCGTCGCCCGCCGCGCCGACGGCTTCTCGATGCGCGTCCTGTTCGCCGGGCGTGACCGCTCCGAGCTGGAGCGGGTGCTGGCCGAGTCCGACTTCGTGGTGGTGACGGTGCCCCTGTCGGAGTCCACCCGCCACCTGATCGGCGCGCCGGAGCTGGCACGCATGAAGCAGGGCGCGATCCTGGTCAACACCAGCCGCGGCCCGGTCGTGGACGAGGGCGCCCTCGCGGAGTCCCTTGCCTCCGGCCACTTGGGCGGCGCCGGCCTGGACGTGTTCGAGCACGAGCCCCACGTGCACCCGGCCCTGCTCGCGTGCGAGAATGCGCTGATGGTGCCGCACATCGCATCCGCCACACGCGAGACGCGCGACGGCATGGCCCGGCTGGCCTGCCGCGGGCTGGCCCAGATCCTGCGCGGCGAGAGGCCCCCGAACCTGGCCAACCCGCAGGTGTGGCCGGTCGAGGCGGAGTCACGATGAGCCGCGAGCCGGTCGTCGTCGACGCCAGCGCGCTGGGCCCGTACTCGCCGGCCGTGGTGGCCGAGGGCCGCTTCGTGTACGTCGCCGGCCAGGGCCCGCTGCGCGACGACGACTATACGCCTGACACCGTGGCGGCCGAGACGCGCCTGGCGCTCGAGAACGTGTTCCGGATCCTGGCGGCCGCCGGCGCGGGGCCGGCGGACGTGGTTCGCTGCGGCGTCTACCTGGTCGACATCGGAGACTTCGACGAGATGAACGCCGTCTACGCCGACGCGTTCCCGACGCCGCGGCCGGCGCGCACGACCATCCAGGTGGCCGGGCTGCCGGGCGGCATCAAGGTCGAGATCGACTGCGTGGCGGTGCTGCCGGGCTAGCTGGCGTCCGGCGGGTCGTCGCCGGTGGGCTGGAACAGGTCGCGGACGCCGCTTCGGTGCGGCCGCTCGACCGTCACCTGCAGCGGCTGGTCGAGCTTCTCGATCACGCCGTCGACGCCGCCGCCGACCTGCTCCACCATCGCCGCCAGCGTGGCGATGTCCTGGCGCAGCGCGGCCATGCCGGTCGAGATCAGGTCGACCACCAGCTCCAGGTCCTCGACACGGCCGAGGCGCTCGGCCAGCAGGTCCAGGTTGACCTGCTCGACCTGCCGCGACAGCCCCCGCAGGAGCTCCCGCAGCTCGTCGGCGCGCCGCGTGTCGGAGTGCTCCGACATTGCCCGCTCGACCGCCCGCTCCACCTTCGCCGGCAGGCTCTCCTCGAGCGAGGCCGCGGTCGTGCGCAGCTCGTCCACGTGCGTCTCGGCGCGGGCCAGGATCGTGCGCAGATCCGGCATGGCGGGACGCGCTTCCGCCACCACATCGGGCGCCGGCTGGTCGCCGCGGGCACGGGTTCGCAGCTCCTGGATTCGGCGGTAGAGCTGTGCTTCCGCCTCTTCCATCGGGGTGCGACTGGTCTCCATCAGCTCAAGAGTCTACCCGGCGGCGTCCGCGGCCGCTGCTACGCTCGAACCGCCGTCCCAGGGAGGTCTCTGATGCACGCATTCGACGACGAGGTCAGCTACACACGAATCATCGATCCGGAGCCTGCGGGCGACGATCTGGTCATCCCTGCGAAGGGCGAACGGCCGTCGCTGGTCTGGCGCCCCCGTCTGGGCGAGGATCAGACCTACGAGCTGAGCGGGCGCCTGACGAAGCTCGGCCGCCACGACGAGAACGACGTGGTGCTGGCCGGGCCGACCGTGTCCGCGCGCCACGCCACCGTTCGGGTGGAGCCGATCGGGGTGGTGCTCGAGGACGAGGGCAGCCTGAACGGCACGTTCGTCAACGGCGAGCGGATCGAGCAGCGGCTGCTGGAGGAGGGCGACCGCATCCAGGTCGGCCCGCACCTGCTGCTGTTCGTGCCGGCGGCCTAGCCGTCCATGTACCGCAGCTCGGCCCACGATGGCACCGGGGCCAGCTCCACCAGCGGCGACTGGTCGCTGGGCATGCGGTATGCGAATCCTCCGGATGCCTCGTCGAAGGCCACGTCCAGCAGCCCGGCCTTGACGCGATGATCGAGCCAGGCACCGCGAAACACCAGCTTGCGCAGCCAGTAGCAGAGCGTCTCGCCGTGCAGCTGGTCGATCGCGCCAGTCTGGTCGCGCAGGTGCTCGCCGAGCCCGCTGCGCGGGTGGGCGGTGGTGCCGGTCGAGGCCAGCTCGACCAGGTCGTCGGCCTCGTCGGCCGTCAGGTCGCGCTGCGGCACCAGCTCCAACCGCACCGCCGCCGCGACCACGCGCTGGCCGAAGTCGGTGCGCGAGAATCCGTAGCGGTAGTCGAGGAACTCGACCACGAAGTCGTCGCCCGAGTGGTAGTCAGCGTCCACGGAAGGGAAGTGTAGGTGCCGCGGATCCGGCTGGAACGAGGTCCGGTGGTGTGCGAGCAGGGGGTGCTCGCGACCACCGCGTGGACGCGCAGCAAGGGGCTGCTGGGCCGGTCGGGCATGGCCGAGGACGAGGGTCTCTGGATCCAGCCCACCAGCTCCATCCACATGTGGTTCATGCGGTTCGCGATCGACGTCGTGTGGGCCGCCGACGACGGCCGCGTGCTGAAGCTGGTGGAGGGGTTCAAGCCCTGGCGCATGTCCTTCTGCCGCGGGGCCAAGGTGGCGCTGGAGCTGCCGGTGGGCGCGATCGCGCGCAGCGGCGTCGAGGTGGGGGACTACCTGGTGATCGAGCGCTGAACGGTCTTAGGGTTGGGCCGGGCCGATCGCGGCCGGCGGCTGGCTCATCGAAGCGCGCAGGCTTATGAGCGGCGTGTCCGGCACCTCGATCCGACCGCGAGTGGGACGGTCGAGGTCGAAGCTGACGTACAGCAGCATCGTCACCAGCCCGGCTGCGATCATCACCGTCAGCAGGCCGCGGCCCAGTACCGAGAGATAGAACGCGAGCATCGCCACCGCGGCGGCCGCGCCCACGATCTCGAGCAGCCACACCTCGGACGGCACCCGGTTCTCGAGCACGGCCACGCGCACGCCCTGCGAGTCGATCATCTCGTTCAGGGTCTCGACGTAGAGCCGGGGCGCGGTGTCCACCGGCGATGCCGCGACTGCCTGCCCGGCCAGCGCCCACAGCTGTCGCTGAAGCACGTCCTCGGCGGCGATGATGCTCTTCGCCTTCGCGCTGCCTGGGACCGCCTTGCCGAGCAGGATGCTCTCATCCGTGTACTGCGCCAGCAGCGCCAGCGACCGGGTGCGCACCGGCTCGGCCAGCATCTGTGCGCGCAGGTAGGTGGTGCCGATCGTGTTGGCCTCATCGACGACGGCCGCACGGCGATCCTGGTAGCGGCCGACGGCCAGCGACAGCCCGAAGGCAAGGATCAGGCCCACGACGCCCAGCAGCGCACCCTGCAGCACGGCGAACGGCTCTCGCATGTCCGACCGCTTGCGGTGGCGCCGGCCCAGCATGATCGCGACCCCGGTCGCGCCGAATACGATGGCGGCAAGCACCAGTGCCAGCTCAACGCTGTCGAGGCGAAACAGCACGGCGCGACGCTAGCCGATGCGGGCGCGTGGCGCACGGAATGAACAAAGAGCGTTGTCTGGATCGGAATCACGGACAGATCTTGGCAATGTCATCGATTATTGGACAAAATTGCAACGGATTCCGTGACAGGTCTTCCAATTGTCAATATCGTGACCTAGGATGCGAGCCGTGCCCCCTGGCGGCGGGTGGCATACAACTGACCCCCGCCGGACTCGGGCCCGAGCGCCCACTCGCGATCCGGCCCAACTCTGAAGGAGCCAAGTAGACGTGGCTGGATCAACCGTGCTCGTCGTCGAGGACGAGCCCCGAATCCTGGAGTTTCTGGTGGAGAACCTCCGCGCAGATGACTACTCGGTGCTGACCGCCGGCACCGCCGAAGAGGCGATCGAACTGCTTGCCCACTCGCAGCCCGATCTGATGCTGCTGGATGTGGTGCTGCCCGGCATGAGCGGTATCGATCTGTGCCGCCACGTGCGCGGTGGCGACGGCATCAACGAGCCGTGGGACCCCGACCTGCCGATCGTCATGCTGTCGGCCAAGGCGGAGCACACCGATCGCGTCCGCGGCCTGTCCCGCGGCGCCGACGATTACGTTACGAAACCCTTTCACTACCCGGAGCTGCTGGCTCGCATCGCGGGCCTGCTGAGGCGCGTGTCGCGGGTCGATGAGCGCCATCTGCTGGCGGTCGGCGAGCTGGTCGTCAACACGCTGTCCAAGCAGGTGAAGGTGGGCGGCGTCGGCGTCCAGCTGTCGGTGAAGGAGTTCCAGCTGCTGGCCACGCTGGCGGCTGAACCGGAGCGGGTGTTCTCGAAGCAGGAGCTGCTGGAGCAGGTCTGGGGATTCAAGTCGCCGGGACGCACGCGAACGCTCGACTCCCACGCCAGCCGGCTCCGGCAGAAGCTGGCGGCCTGCTCCGACCGGGCCTGGATCGCGAACGTGTGGGGCCACGGCTACCGCGTCTGCGCACCGGAATGAGGCTGGGCGGTTACTGGCTGCGGCTGGCGACCCCGTTCGCGTTGATCGTGACGGGAGTGGTAGCGGGCGCGGCTCAGCGAAACGATCCGCCGATGCTGTTCGCACTCGCCGTCACCGCCTTCGCGGCGACGGTGGTCACGAGTGCCGTCCAGGCTCGCCGCGTGGTCGCCCTCGTCCGCGAGATCGGCTCGTTCGCTGAGCAGGTCAGCGCCGGTGAGTACGGCGCGCGCGTGTCGGCCGGCGGCCCCGCCGAGATCGATGCGCTGGCTGCCAGCGTCAACAGCATGGCCGCCCGGCTGGCCCGCGAGGGTCACGCCCGTGCCAGCTTCATCGGCAAGGTCTCGCACGAGCTGCGCACGCCGCTGACGGTGATCAAGGGCTACGTCTACACGCTCCGGCGAGCAGAGGACGATCCGGTCAAGGCCGGACGCCTGGACGTGATCAACGGCGAGTGCGAGCGCCTCGCCTACCTGGTCGAGGATCTGCTCGAGCTATCGCGGGCGCAGGCCGGCGAGCTGCGCGTGTCGGCGGAGACCTTCCCGCTTCGCGACTGCGTCGAGGAGGTCGCCGAGCGTCTGCGCGGCGTGGCCGAGCAGCGGCACGTCAGCATCGAACTTGCCTGGACAGGCAACGGTTCGCTGGTGATGGGAGACGAGAACCGCGTGCGCCAGATCTTCGCGAACCTGCTGACCAACGGCATCAAGTACGCCCCACCCGGCACGTCGGTCAAGATCGACGGTGATAGCACCGGCCACGAGCTGCGGGTGTCCGTGTCCGACGGCGGGCGCGGCATCCCGCCCGACGCCCTGCCGCGCATCTTCGACGAGTTCTACCAGCCCGACGGCGCGGAGCCGGGTGCCGGTCTCGGCCTGGCCGTCGTGCGCGAGCTGACCGAGGCGCACGGAGGCCACCTCGAGGTGGAGAGCTCGGTGGGGGAGGGCACGCGGTTCACCGTTGGCCTGCCGGCGTGGGAGGTGGCGTTGTGAGCGGCGGTCGCCCCGCCCCCCTGCGTCTGGCCCACGTCGAGCCACGCCCTGAGGTGGTCGTGGTCGTCGCCCCGGACGAGCCGGCTCCGGGATGTGAGGCGCTGGTCGTCGAGCCCGCCCTGGGCGGCGCCGCGCGGATGGGCGCTCCGGGCTGGGCAGGGGGACGGATCGTTGTGCGCGCGTCGCTGCCGGGCATCGGCGGCCGCTACCTCGTGCAGGTTGCGCGCAGCGCCGCGGCCGGTGGATGGGCCGCCGAGGAGCTGGCCGCGCTCGTGGTCGAGCTGGAACGCCGTTGCACCTACCTGCTGCTGGCTTCGACCGTGGCGCCCCTGCTCGGGTCGCGACCGCGCCGGGCCGGCGTGCATGGGCCACGGCGAGCCGTGGCCTGGGACGGTGGTGGGTGGTCGGGTGCATACACCCGTGACCTGGCGGCGTCCGCCCGTACGGTGTCCGGACGGGGCTACCTGTGCGCGGCCGCCTGCTCCGGATCGGCGCCGCCGCGCACCGTCGCCGCGTCGCTGGCCGACCTGACAGCCGCGGGAGTCTCGGTGGGACGGATCGTGCACGGCGTTGCCGCCGCGCTGGGCGCGTCATGGGCCGTCGAGCTGCTGGGCGCGCCGCCGCTCTCGGCCGCCCAGCTGCAACGCCTGCGCGAGCAGTTCGGTGCCGCGCCACGCTGCGACTGGTGCGGCCTGCCCGTGGTCGGCCGCCACTGCCGCCGCTGCAGCCCGGGCGGGCACTCGTGAGCCGGCACCGCCGGCGCAGCCTGGTGCTCGGGGCGCTGGCGCTCGTGCTGGCGCTGGTGGCGTTGTACGGGTTCGGCGGCGGCTCCGGCCGTCCCTCACTCCAGCCGATGCAGCGAGTCGTATCGATGCGCCGCCCGGTGGCACCGGGGCAGCGGATCGCGTCAGCGGATCTGGCCACGGGAGCGGTGCCGGTCACGTGGGCGAACCCGCACCAGCTGGCCGACCCCGGCGTCGCGGTGGGCCAGATCGCAGCCGTCGCGCTGCCGGCAGGTGCTCCGTTGATGGACTCGGAGCTGGCCCGCCCGTCGGCCGGTCAAGACGGCCGGGACGTCTCCCTGCGCCTGGACGAGGCGGCCGGCCTTCCGCTGGATCCGCCCGACGGTATGACCGCCGACCTCTATCTGGTGCGGCCGGGCCGCGCGCCGCGCGTGCAGCTGGTGCTGGCCGACGCGCTCGTGATCGCATCGCGGACGGTCGACGGAGCCGCCGTCGCCACGCTGCGCGTACCTGCCGGGGACGTTCCGGTGCTGATCCAGGCCGAGGCGGCCGGCTCGCTGCGCCTCGTGGCACGGAGCGGGCCGTGAGCGGGGAGCGGCGGTGTCTGGTCGTGGGTGGCGATCCTGCCGTGTCAGCGGGCGTCGTCGCGGTGATCGAGTCGGCCCCGGGTCTGGTCTGCGGCGGCGTGCTGGAACCGGCCGCTGCGATATCCGGATTGCGCCCGGTCTGCGACGTGATCGTCGCCTGCGACGCCGCGGGGCAGACTGCGATCGAGCTGGCCGCACCGCTGATCCGCACGTGTGGCGGGGTACCCGTGATCGTCGCGACGGCGGCCCCTGACATCGCAGCCCACCGTGCGGCGCTGGCCGTGGGCGCTCGCGGCGTGCTCGGCCTCCCGCCCGACGCGGATGAGCTGGTGTGGTCGGTCGGCAGCGCCGCCGGTGCCCGCCTCGAGCAGGAGTCGCGCAGGCAGGCGGGTCGCGTGGTCGCGATCTGCGGAGCGAAGGGCGGCTGCGGCGTAAGCGCTCTGGCCACGAGCGTCGCCCGTGCCGGGCGGGGGCTCCTGATCGACATGGCCGGAGGCTTCGACGACGCGGCTCAGCGGCTGGGCTGTGTCCCGCGCAGGAGCCTGGCGGACGTCGCCGGGCTGGATGACGCGCTCAGCGCCGACGCGCTGCGATCGCTCGTCTGCACCCACCCTGACGGGATGCAGCTGGTCGCACGGTCGGCCGTCCCGGGCGCGACCGAGATGGTGTCCCCCGACCTGGCCCGGGCACTCGTCCGCGAGAGCAGGGCGGTGGCGGCGCTGACCTTGACCGACCTGGGCGTGGCCACCGGCGAGCACACCCTGGCGGTTGCGACGAGCGCCGACCGTTCGCTGCTGGTGGCGACGCCGCACCCGGCCGTGGTCGACTGCGCGGCGCGCGCCGCATCGTGGCTCGATCGCCGGGGCGTTCCCGGTGGGTCGGTGGGCCTGGTGGTCAACCGGTGGTCGCGCGGCGGCGAGATGTCGCTCCGCGGGATCGAGCGGGCCGTCGGCGTGCCCGTAATCGCGGTGGTGCGCGAAGGCGTGCTGCCGGGATCCGAAGGCCGTCCGCACCCGGCCCTGGCGGAACTGCTCGGGGAGCTGGTCGCGTGACCGATCCGGCAGGCCTGGTTACGCGCTACCGCGACCGCATTCGCCGTGAGGTGCTCGAGCACGGCGTCACCGGGGTGGACCCGCGGGCCGCGCTGGCCGCGCGCACGCGGGCGCTGCTGCGCAGCGAGGTCGCCCTTCCGCCGGGTGACCTCGATCGACTGGTCGAGGCCATGCTCGACGACGCGCTCGGCGCGGGGCCGCTCGAGCCGCTGATGCGCGACCCCGACGTGACCGAGGTGATCGCGAACGGGCCGGATCACGTGTACGCCGAGCGGCGCGGCCTGCTGCGGCGGGAGCAGGTGCGGTTCGAGGACGAGGCCCACCTGCGCCACGTGATCGAGCGGATCGTGACCGCGGTCGGCCGGCGTGTCGACGAGTCCAGTCCGATGGTCGACGCGCGCCTGCCCGACGGCAGCCGCGTCAACGCCGTGCTTCCGCCGGTCGCGCTGGACGGGCCGCTGCTGACGATCAGGCGATTTGCGGCCGAGGGGCTTTCGATCGACGACATGGTTGCGCGTGGTTCGCTCACCTCTGCCCAGGCCGAGCTCCTGAGCGGCTGCGTGGGAGGACGACTGAACATCGTTGTTAGCGGCGGCACCGGAACCGGCAAGACGACGCTTCTGAACGCGATGGCGGCTTACATCGGGCGTGACGAACGCATCGTCACGGTCGAGGACGCTGCCGAGCTGCGCCTGGCCCAGCCGCACGTGGCGCGCCTGGAGACGAGGCCTGCGAACGTCGAGGGCCGGGGTGCGATCGAGCTCCGCGCGCTCGTGCGAAACGCGCTTCGCATGCGGCCCGACCGGATCGTGGTCGGCGAGGTGCGTGGCCCCGAGGCGCTGGACATGCTGCAGGCGATGAACACCGGCCACGACGGGTCGCTGACGACGGTACACGCCTCGTCGCCGGCCGATGCGATGCGGCGGATCGAGACGATGGTGCTGATGGCCGGGCTGGAGTTACCACACGCCGCCGCGCGCGAGCAGGTGTTCGCTGCCGTCGACGTGGTCGTGCACGTGTCCCGCGCGGCCGACGGCAGGCGGTTCGTGCGGTCGTTGGACGGGCACGATCGGGCCGAAGGCGAGCTGCGCCGGCTGGATGGCGAGCTCGTGGGACGCCTGCGGGAGGTGCGATGCGGCTGCTGACGCGCCGGTCACAGGCCCGGGGTGAGCGGGCGGTGGCCGGTCAGATGCACCTGGTGGCGGCGGAGCTGGCGGCGCACGTACGTGCCGGTCGCACGCTGGCGCAGGCAATCGGCGACGTGACGGAGGACATGCCCGAGCCGGCGCGGTCGGAGCTCACCGTCGCGGCTGCGGCGATCAGGCTGGGTATGCCCCCGACCGAGGCGCTGGCCGGGCTGCGCGGCGGCCCGGACGCGTCGGTGCTGGCGTCGGCGGTGGCCGTTCAGCTGCGCGTCGGCGGCGATCTGGCGACCCTGCTCGACGGCCTGGCGGAGGCGTTGGTCGAGCGCGATGCTCAGCGTCGGGCGGCCGAGGTGGCGACGGCGCAGGCGCGGGCGACGGCGCGCATGGTAGCCACGATGCCCCTGGCGTCGGTGCTGGGCCTGGCGTTGATCGACTCCTCTGCGCTGTCGGCGCTGCTCGGTTCGCCCTTCGGCCTGGGTTCCCTGGTCGTCTCCGGGGCTGCGACTGCGGCGGGTCTGGCGGTGATCGGCAAGCTGGCCGCGGTGGCGCCGTGATCCGCTGGCTGCTGCTGGCCGCGTGCCTGGTGGCAGCGGCGGAGGCGCGGGCGGCGTGGCGGCGCGATCGGCAGCTGAACGGCCGCGACGCGCGCCGGGTGACGCATCGGCTGGATGCGCTCGTGGCGGCGGGCCACGCCTGTCGGCGGATGGGGCTGCGATGTCCGGCGCCGCCGTTCCGGCGCGATCGGCTGATCCAGCGATCCGGCCTGGGCGCCCGGCTGGGCGACCAGGACGTCGACGATGCACGGCTGGGCTCGGTGGTGACGTTCGCATCGGTGGGTGCGGCCGGGCTACTGCTCCTGCAGTCGCCGGTCGGCCTCGTGGTGGCCGCGGGCTGCGCCGGGTTCGGCTGGCTGTTCCCCGACCTGTGGCTGCGCTCCGCGGCGACGCGGCGCGCGGATGAGATCGAACGGCAGGCGCCGCTTGCGATCGACCTGATCGCCTCGGCCGTGGCGGCGGGCATCTCCATCGACGAGGCGATCCGCGGAGCGGCCGCCTCGGCGTCGGGGCCGCTGCGGGCGGAGCTGGAGGCGGTTTCCGCCAACCTGGTGCTCGGGCACCGCCGCGCCGCGGAGCTGCGCGATCTCGGCGAGCGCACGGCGTCGCCGTCGCTGATGCGTCTGGCGACGGCGCTTCGGATCAGCGATCGGCTGGGTGTGCCGCTGGCCGCGGGACTGCGCCGTCAGGCGGCGCGGACGCGCACCGAGCAGGCCCGGGCGGTGCAGGAGCGAGCGGCGAAGGCGGCTCCCCGGATCCTGCTGGTGGTGGTGTTCCTGCTGGTGCCGGCGGCGATGTTGCCGGTGATGGCAGCGCTGGCGCTGGCAGCGTCAAGCTCCGTCGGCTCGTTTCTCGCCCGCTGAGAGGCTCAGCGCGGCCCGGCGACGTCGAGCAGGTCCGAGATCACGGGACCGATGGGGACGCCCGCGGTCGTGTGGCCGCCGCTCGGCATCTCGTCAAGCCGTGCGCCGGGGATGTGAGCCGCCAGCCAGCGGCCCTGTTCGATCGACACGAAGCCGTCCTCGTCGCCGTGCCGGACGATCACCGGCACGCGGATGTCGGCCATCTCGAATCCCCAGGACTTCGCCCACGCCAGGTCATCATCCAGCCATCCCCAGATCCCGGAGGACACGGCTGACTTGATCGATTGGGCCAGCCACTCCGCGACCTCGGGCACCTCGATCAGCGCGGCCTTGTCGGCGGCGCTCTGGTTTTCCGAAAGGGTCAGATGCTCACCGGTCAGCGTGGCAAACCCTTTCGCAGCCTGCTCATACTCAGGTGCCAGCTCGGCTGGAGGTTTCGTCGTCAGCGCCCGGATCTCATCCACCTGGGCCGGTTGGAACCACGCCGTCCAGACCTCGCCGGCCTCGACCGGCGGAGCGGTGCCGGCCATGGTCACGGCGGCCCGCGCCCTGTCGGGGAACAGGGCGGCACAGGCAAGCGCAGTCGAGCCCCCGCCCGACCAGCCGGCCACCAGGAAGCGGTCAGCGCCCAGGTGATCGGCCAGCGCGGCCGTGTCGGCGGCGGCGTCTGCCACCGTGCGTCCCTCGTTGCGCGTGGATCCGCCGTACCCGGGCCGCGAGCAGATCACCGAGCGAAGGCCGCGGGCAGCGGCGGCCTCTGCCACGTAGGGGAAATCGACGACGGCGCTCGGCGTCCCGACGCAGAAGACCAGCAGCTCCCGGCCCGGGTCGCCGGCCGCGCTGTACTCGAAGACGCGGCCGTCCGGCAGCTGCATGCGCTCGACGCTCATCGGGCGACCCTAGCGAATGCAGCCGCCGACCGGCGTTGTTGCGCAGTCGTGACAGGTCGTCACGCGCACGTGACGGTTGCGTCCATACGGTGGACCGCATGCAGCGGGGTCAATCGACGGTCGAGTACCTGGCGCTGGTGCTGCTGGTGCTGGTGGCCGCGTGTGCTCTTGTGCGCTTCCACACGCCGGTGGAGGGCATGGCGGTCGATCTGGCGCATGCCGTCTCGGGACATGGCCGCCGCCACCTCGTCCACGAGCGGCGGGCAACGGGCCATCACGGGGGTCACCGCCGGCCGGCCGATCGGCGCTGCCTCTGCCCGTTCTCCACGCGGGGCCCGACGTAGCGACCGACGCTGCCGTCAGGCTGCACCTGTCCGTCGAGAGGCACGGCGCCCATCGAGGGACGCGGCCCCGGCACCCGCCCATAGCAGGAACAGGGTGGCCGCCAGCAGCGTTGGCGCCAGCAGCAGGTGCACCGGGCCGCCCTCCATGCGTCCTGCAGTGATGATCGCCCCGATCATGTTGCAGGCCAGCAGGAAGGCGAAGGGGCGCACGAACAAGCCGAGCAGCAGGGCCACCCCGCCGATCAGCTCAAGACCGCCGACGAGGTACGTCGCCGCGTCGGGAAACGGGACTTCGTAGCGCTCGAAGGCCTCTCGTTCGGCCTCGTGGCGGACGAGCTTGCTGAGCCCGAACCCGACGAAGACCGCCCCCGCCGCCAGTCGCGCGAACAGCGCCAGGAGTTCCCACTTTGGCGGCCGTTGCAGTCCCTGGGTCAGCCTGCGGTGCATGTGCGCCAGTATCGTCGACGCGGCACACGCGTGCTCGACTCCCACCCCAGCCGGCCAGCCCGCATCCTTTGTAGACTCCGCTCTGAGCCGTTTGTGGACGACGAGAGGGAGCGCGTGAACGAGTCATTGTCTCGCTGGTGGGTGCTGCTGATGGTGGCGGTGCTGCTGTTGCTGCTGGCCTTCGTGGTCCACGTCTCCAAGTAGCAGCGGCCGCGCGATGTCCGCCACGTCGGCCGAGATCGTCAGCGTCAACCCGGCGTTGCCCGACGACGTGGTGACGACCGTGACGCCGGCCGGCGGCATCGAGGTCGACCGGGCGGTGGAGCGTGCGGCGGCGGCCGCCCGCGAGTACGCGCGCACCCCGGCGGCGGCGCGCGGGTCCGGGCTGACGGCGGTCGCGAACGCGCTGGAGGCGCGATCGCAGGAGCTGGCGGCGCTGGTCGTGCGCGAGGTCGGAAAGCCGATCACGGAGGCTCGCGGCGAGCTGGCGCGGGCGGTCGCGATCCTGCGGTTCTACGCGCAGGTGGCGCTCGACCCGGACGGCGAGTCGTTCCCGCCCGCGGACGGGCGCTCGCTGCTGCTGACGCGGCGGGAGCCGCGGGGAGTGGTGGGGCTGATCACGCCCTGGAACTTCCCGGTGGCGATCCCGCTCTGGAAGCTGGCGCCGGCGCTGGCGTACGGCAACGTCTGCGTGTGGAAGCCGAGCGAGCATGCACCAGCGTGCGCGTCGGCGGTGTTCGAGCTGCTGCGCGACGCGCTGCCCGAGGGCGCCGTCGAGCTGACGCAGGGAGCGGGCGAGGCGGGCTCGGCGCTGGTGGCGCACCCGGGGGTCGCGGCGGTCTCGTTCACAGGGTCGGAGGCGGTCGGCCACGGCGTGGCGGTAGCGCTGGTGGAGCGGGGCGCGGCTGCGCAGTGCGAGATGGGCGGCCAGAACGCGGCCGTCGTGCTGGCCGACGCCGACGTCGAGGCTGCAGCCGGCATGATCGCGTCGGCCGCGATGGGCTACGCCGGCCAGAAGTGCACGGCCACCGGCCGGGTGATCTGCGAGCAGCCCGTGGTGTCGGACATGCGTGACGCGCTGGCCGACGCGATCGGGCGGATGGTGGTGGAGGGGCCGGAGGAACCCGGCTGCCAGGTGGGGCCGATGATCACGCCGGCCGCGCGCGAGCGCGCGCTGGGTGCGATTGCGCGGGCGAAGGATGCGGGTGGTCGCATCATCACCGGCGGAGACGCCGTGGACGCCCCAGGGAACTACCTTCAGCCGACCCTGATCGAGACCGACGACCCGGGCGCCGAGGTCGCCCAGCAGGAGGTGTTCGCCCCGGTCTGCGCGCTGCTGGCGGCGCCGGACAGCAGCGCTGCTGCCGAGATCGCCCGGGGCGTTCGCTACGGCCTTTCCACTGGGGTCTACACGCGCGACCTTGACCGCGCCCTGGAGCTCGCCCGCGACCTCGACACCGGCCTCGTCCGGATCAACCAGCCCACCTCAGGCGTCGACTTCCACGTGCCCTTCGGCGGTGAGAAGGCCTCCGGCTTTGGGCCGCGAGAGCAGGGCCGGGCCGCCCGCGAGTTCTACACATCGACCCGCACGATCCTGATCTCTCCCTCACGGTAAGGCACGGATACAACACCGGCGCCTGGCACCGGTGTTGCGGTCCAAACTACGAAATTCGTAGAAAACAGGCCTCAATTCTACGAATTTCGTAGCGGCGAGGCCGTTTTGCTATCGGAATTCGTGCAACACCGGTGCCAGGCGTGGGTGTTGCACGGCGGGCAGATCGGCGCTCGAGTTGCTAATATCGTCACGAGGTCTATAAGTGGTCAGCGACCCAGCACATCCGAAGGTGGCCGCCGACGTGGCGGCGTTCGCCTTTCTTGAGGGCGCCATGCAGGTGCTGCTCGTGCGCCGACGGTATGAGCCCTATGAGAGCTACTGGGCGCTGCCGGGCGGCGGCCTGCACCCGGACGAGACGCTCGAGCAGGCGGCCGAGCGGGAGCTGCGGGAGGAGACCGGCGTCTCGGACGTGTTCATGGAGCAGCTGGCCACCTTCTCGGAGCAGGACCGCGACCCCCGCGGCCGCGTCATCTCCTGCTGCTACCTGGCCCTGGTGGACGGCGGCCGCGTCTCGCTGCGTCCCGGGTCGGACGCCCGCGAGGCGGCCTGGCGCCCGCTCGAGGAACTGCTGGCCGAGATCGACCGCGGCCCGGTGCTGGCCTTCGACCACGACCGCATCCTGCAGTACGCGCGCCGCCGGCTGGCCTACAAGCTCGAGTACCAGAACGTCGCCTGGAGCATGCTGCCCGAGCGATTCACCATGACCGAGTTGCGTCACGTCTACGAGGCCGGCATCGGCCGCGCCTTCGAGCCCAACAACTTCCGCCGCATCGCGCTGGGGTGGGGCGTCCTGGCCGAGGCCGGCGAGCGCCCGACCGGCGGCCGGCCCGCCACCATCTACCGCTTCGCCGAGCGCGAGCCCCGGATCCTGGCCGAGAGCGCCCGCTACCGGCGCGCGACATGACGCTCTGCCCGCCACCAGAGCTGCTGACCGACCGCTACCAGCTGGCCATGGCCGCCTCCTACCTGGCCCAGGGCACCGCCGCCGACCGTGTCGCCTTCGAGCTGTTCGTCCGCGAGCTGCCCCGCGACCGCGGGTACCTGGTCGCCGCCGGCCTCGAGACCGCCGAGCGCTACCTCCGCGAGCTCCACTTCGACGACGGCTCGCTCGACTACCTCGAGCGCTCCGGCACCTGCGCCGGCCCGCTGCTGGACGAGCTCTGCGGCCTCCGCTTCGACGGCGACCTCGACGCCATGCCGGAGGGCACCGTCGCCCTCGCCACCGAGCCGCTGCTCCGCATCGAGGGCCCGCGCCTCGTCTGCCAGCTGGTCGAGTCCTACCTCCTCAACCAGGTCAACTTCCAGACCCTGATCGCCACCAAGGCCGCCCGCATCGTGCAGGCCGCCGCCGGCCGCCCCGTCTTCGACTTCGGCTTCCGCCGTGCCCACGGCGGCGAGGCCGGCGTGCTCGCCGCCCGCTGCGCCTACATCGGCGGCGCCGTCGCCACCGCCACCGTCGCCGCCGGCATGCAGTGGGGCATCCCCACCACCGGCACCATGGCCCACTCCTACGTGATGGGTTTCCCCACCGAACTGGACGCCTTCTGCGCCTTCCTGCGTGACCAGCCCTCCCGGCCCACGCTCCTGATCGACACCTACGAGACCATCTCCGGCGCCCGCATCGCGGCCGAGGCTGCGCAGCTGACCGGCGTCACCCCCTTCGCCGTGCGCCTCGACTCCGGCGACCTCGACGCGCTCTCGCGCCAGGTGCGCGCCGTCCTCGATGCGGCCGGCCTGACCGCCACCCAGATCGTCTGCTCCGGCGACCTCGACGAGTACCGCATCGCCGAGCTGGTCGGAGCCGGCGCGCCGCTCGACGGCTTCGGCGCCGGCACCCGCCTGGTCACCGGCGGCGACAACCCGGCCCTGGGCGGCGTCTACAAGCTGGTCGAGAGCGACGGCCGCGCGGTCATGAAGCGCTCCTCCCGCAAGGCCACCCTGCCCGGCCGCCACCAGGTCTTCCGCTCGGCCTCCGGCGACGTGATCGGCCTGGTCGATGAGCCGCTCGACGGGAAGCCGCTGCTCGAGCCGGTGCTGCGCGAAGGACGCCGCGTCTGCGACCCGCCGTCGCTGGACGCGATCCGCGACCGCGCCGCCACCGAGCTGGCGCTGCTGCCGGAGGCCGTGCGAGCGTTGCGAGATCCCGCTACCGTGCCGCTCACGAACTCACCGGCGGTCGACGCCCTGCGAACCGAGCTCTCCTCGTGACCGACCCATCCACAACCGCCCTGATCGTCGTGGACTTGCAGAACGACTTCTGCCCCGGCGGCTCCCTGGGGGTCGACGGCGGCGACCAGCTGGGAGCCGTCATCGCCGAGGCCGTCGCCGGCGCCGGCACTCTGGTCGCGACGCGCGACATGCACCCCGCCAACCACATCTCCTTCCGCGAACAGGGCGGCCCCTGGCCCCCGCATTGCGTGGCCGGTACGCCCGGCGCCGAGCTGCACCCGTCGGTGGCCGGCCTGTCGTTCGACATCGTCCATGACAAGGGACGCGATCCCGCCCGCGAGCAGTACTCCGACTTCGACGACTCCGACCTCGCCGACCGCTTGCGCGAGCGCGGCGTCACCCACGTGGTCGTGGCCGGCCTCGCCACCGACTACTGCGTCCGCGCCACCGCGCTGGACGCGATCGCGGCCGGCTTCGAGACCACCGTGCTGCGCGATGCGATCGCCGCGGTCGACGTGGAGCCCGGTGACGGCGAGCGGGCGCTGCGCGAGATCCGCGCGGCCGGTGGCACGATCGACCGCGTGCACCTGCTGCGCGGCCGCGAGCAACTGGCCCCGATCCTGGAGGCCAAGGTGCGGCGGCTGCGCGAGGTGGTGGAGGGCGCCGGCCGCAGCCGTGCCGCGCTCGGCCTCTCGGGCGGCATCGACTCGGCCCTGTCGCTCGCGATCGCCGCTCGCGCGCTCGGCCCCGAGAACGTGTTCGCCATCACGCTGCCCTCCCGTCACACCGAGCAGGTGCACATCGACGATGCCCGCGCCTGCGCCGCCGCCGCGGGGCTGCCCGACGCCAACTTCATGAACGTCTCGATCGAGCCGATCCTGGAGGGCATCGCCGCCGCCCGCCCGAACGTCCACGACGCGCCGCTGCGGTTTGGCAACGCCAGCGCCCGCGCCCGCATGATCGCCATCTACGACCTCGCCCAGGAGCGCCACGCGCTGGTGATGGGCACCGAGAACCGCAGCGAGTACTACCTCGGCTACTTCACCCGCTTCGGCGACGCTGCCTCTGACGTCGAGCCGATCTGGGATCTTTACAAGACCGAGGTGAAGCTGGCGTCCGAGATGATGGGCCAGCCCGAGGCGGTGCTGATCAAGCACCCGACGGCCGGGCTGTGGGGCGGCCAGACCGACGAGGACGAGCTCGGCTTCACATACCACGACGCCGACCTGACGATCGTCTGCCTGGAGGAGCTGGGCCTCGACGTGGCCGCCGCGGCCGCCCGCAGCGGCGTCGATGCGGCGGTGGTGGAGCGGGTGGCGGCGCGGGTGGCCGCTGTCGACTGGAAGCACCACGTGCCACACGCCCTGTGAACGTCGACCTCGACCACACCGTCGTCACGGTCAGCGACTGGGAGCGCTCCAACGCGTTCTATCGCGAAGTGCTGGGCGCAGAGGTGGTGCCGCGCGGGCCGGTCGTGGCCTACCGCTTCGGCGACCGCCAGCTGAACGTGCACGGGCCCGGCTTCGTCGCCTACCCGCAGCCGCTGCAGCCGGTGGCGCCGGGAAACAGCGACATCTGCTTCGTCTGGGACGGCCCGATCGACGCAGCGGTGGTCCATCTGGCCGACTGCGGCGTCTCGGTCGAGCTCGGCCCGGTGCAGCGCGACGGCCCGCGGCATCGGCACCAGCGTGTACTTCCGCGATCCCGACGGCACCTGACGACGGGAAGTTGATGCCCGCTGTCACTGCGGAGGCCCCACCGTCGGACGCTTTGCGGCGCAGGCTACCGAGCAGTTCGGAAATGAAACCAGCGATCTAAGCTTCCGTGGTGACGCGTTGGACGTTGAGAGAGATCGCATCCATTCCGACCGTCTCCGACGACGAACCGGACGATCCAGTCTGGTCCCCGCTGCAGCACGTGCTCGGAATCGACACGTTCGGAGTCAACCTGATTGTCGCCACTCACGCTGATCAGACGCTCGTCGAGGATCACGACGAGCGCACCAGCGGGCAGCAAGAGCTGTACATCGCCATGGAAGGGCAAGTCGTGTTTCATCTCGATGGTGAGGAGGCCCAGCTTGGTCGCGGCACTGCCCTCGCCGTCACTGACCCGGCCGTCCGTCGAAGCGCCAAGGCGCTCACCAAAGGGTCGGCGCTGCTGATCGTTGGCGCTGCAGATCGCCCGTTTGCCGCAACCTGGCACGCCGACCACTTCAGGGACATTCCGCGCCCCGACTAGAGATTCGACCCCGACGGCACCTGACGACTAGAAGTTGAAGTTATGAAGCCGCTCTCTGCCCTCTAGTCCAGCACGAGGAAGAGGAGGGCGATGATGAAGATGAAGAGGAGCAGCCACCACCAGACCTTTCCACCCACGCGGCCGGTCTTCGGATCGCGGGGTGACCGCAGCCATAACGCATCGCGCAAGCGCGACCATTCAAGCGTTCCGAGCTCCCACCTCATCAGGATCAAGACCAGCACGAACTGCCAGATCAGCCCCAACGTCAGCAGGATAAGCAGCGCCTTGGCGAGCGGCTCAGGGCCCCCGAGTTGGTCTCTCAGCAAGGGAGCGACGATCCACGCGAGAACGCCCATCGGAACGGCGGCCGCCGCCCACACCCCAACGATCTCAGCGACCGAGTACTGCCTGACCGCTGCGTAGCGGTCGTCTACCTGCTCAGTAACTAGAGCCATCTCCCCACGAGCATTCTTACCCCCCTTTCTAGAGGATGAAACCGCCCGGCGGCATGGAAGGCGAGCCCTGTGGAGCCGGGTACGCCGAGATGACGTACCAACCGGCATCGACATGCTGGCGAGGAGCACAACCCCAGCTGGGTGTCGGTGGCGTTGGCTCGGCGCCTTCGTTATGGCCGATGGCAGCCTGCTCGAGCTGATCAGCTACAGCGCTTAACGACTGCGGCCCTCCGGAGAGGGCCGTAGCACCGTGAGTGAGTTGGTGCCTGTGGATCAGGCCGCGCGCAGCGGCTGCATGTCGGCCGACGCCGCCAGCTCGCGCAGCGCCTCGGCCTCCAGCTGCCGGACGCGCTCGCGGGTGAGCCCGACGATGCGGCCGATCTCCTCCAGGTTGCGAGGGTCGTTGCCGTCGAGGCCGAACCGCAGCTCCAGGATCAGGCGCTTGCGCTCGCCCAGCCGGCCCAGCCCCTCGCGCAGCTTCTCGTGGCGCAGCTGCGCCTCGGCCAGCTCCTCGGGGTTGCCGGCATCCGGGTCGGCGATCATGTCGCCCAGCTCGGAGTCGCCGTCCTCGCCCACCGGCTCGTGCATCGAGACGGTCTTTCGGGCCAGGCTGAGGGTCTCGGCCACGGCGTCCACGGTCAGTTCGGCCGCCTTCGCGATCTCCTCGTCGCTCGGCTCGCGTCCGAGGCTCGCCTCGAGCGAGCGCCGCGAGCGCTCGATCGCGCGCAGCCGGTCGGAGACGTGGACGGGCAGGCGGATGGTGCGGCCGCTGTTTGCAATCGACCGCTGCACCGCCTGGCGGATCCACCAGGTCGCGTACGTCGAGAACTTGAGGTCGCGCCGCCAGTCGAACTTCTCGACCGCGCGGTTCAGCCCCAGCACACCCTCCTGGATCAGGTCGAGGAAGGGCACGCCCTGTCCGCGGTACTGCTTGGCGATCGACACGACCAGCCGCAGGTTGGACTCGATCATGCGCCGCTTCGCGATCAGGTCGCCGCTCTCGATGGCCTTGGCCAGCTGCACCTCTTCATCCTTGGTCAGCAGCGGGTAACGGCCCGCCTGGCGCAGGAACAGATCGAGGCTGTTGGTGGTCGCGATCTCGACGTCGACCACCTCGACGCGCTCCTCCGGAGCGGGCGGGTCGACCACCTCGATCCCGAGGCCGGTCAGCTCATCGCGGAGCGCCTGGATGTCGTCCGTGTCCAGGTCGATCTCCTGAGCCAGAGCCGCCAGCTCATCCTCGTACAGCACCCCACGCTCCTGGCCGAGCTCGACCAGGAGCCGGGCCTCCGGCTCGATGATCTGCTGCTCAGTCATACGAATCAACTCCTCGCTCACTATGTTCAGGCAGGCCAGAGGCAGCGGCCGCCGCGTCAGTTCCAACGTTCGCGCTTCGGTCCATATTCCCGCCCTTCGCCGGTTGAGGTTCTACGCCCCTCGGGTTGGCGTCGGATTAAGAGATACGGACCCCTCGATCACCAATCTCAAGACCCCGCTTCCATACCGCCCTTGTGGGACTACTCCGGTATGGGTGATCGCAAACCCAGTTTATCCGGTGATCGATCCCATGAATAGGGGGATCACCGCGCTCGAACGCAGTCCTTACGCAGTCTTAACCTGAGATGCGTACGGCGCCGTCATAGGCGGAGGAGTACCAGGAGCTGTTCAGGCTCGAGATCTGCACCACGGTGCCGGTGTGGGGGGCGTGGACGAACAGCCCGCCACCGAGGTAGATGCCGACGTGTTCGAGGCCATAGAAGAAGACGAGGTCGCCGGGTGCCAACTGATCGCGCGAGACGTGCGCGCCCGAGCTCCACAGGGAGACGGTGTAGTGGGGCAGCGAGACGCCCAGCCGCCCGTACACGTAGACCACGAGCCCGGAGCAGTCGAAGCCGGAGGGGCTGGCGCCGCCCCACACGTAGGGCACGCCCAGGTACTGCTGCGCGATCGCGGCCGCCTGCTGGCCGAGCGTACCGGCCGGGGGCGGATTGTAGGTGCCACCGCCGCCGGACGAGCCGCCGCCGGATGAGCCGGTGTCACCGCTGCCGCCGCCGTTCGAGGGCGGCGGTGCCTGCTGCGCCGCCTGCTGCTGTTGCTGCTGGGCCAGCGCGGCGGCGGCCGCCGCGGCCGCCTGCTGCTGGCGCACCTGGCGCTCGTGGAGCAGGTGGCCGAGCTCGCCCTTGGTGCTGGACAGCAGCGCGCGGCGCTGCTGCAGGCCGGCCTCGACGGCGGCCTTCTGCTGCCGCTTCTGGGCGACCAGCTTGGCGGCGTCGCGCTCCTCGCTCTTCAGCTGCGCCTGGCGCGTCGAGATCTCGTGCTCGGCCGTCGTCACCTGCTTCAGCAGCGCGTGCTCCGATGCGCCGATCCGCTGGACGTCCTCGACGCGGGTGATCAGATCGGTGAACGACCCAGCTCCGAGCACGTAGGCCGCGGGGTCGTCATTCACGTCGGTGCCCTTGTAGGCGTTGACCATGAATACGGCCAGATGCGCCCGCGACACCTTCAGGTTGTGCTTGGCGACCCGCAGCTTGATCGTGTTCTGCTGGATCTGGTGGCGGACGTCGGTGAGGTGCTGCTGCGCGCCGTCGTAGGCCTGGATCGAGGCCTCGAGCTTGATGTCCATCGCGTTCAGCTGCTGCTCGATCGCCCGCACCTGGGCGCGGGTATCGCTGATCTTGCTGGCGTCGGCGGGCCCCGCCAGGGCGGCTGCGGCAAATGCCGCAATCACGACCAGAGCGCCGGTGCGGCGGACGCCGGTGGTCACGCGGGAGCGTCGCCGTTCTGGTGCACACGACGGCATGGGGGCGGACTCTACCAGGCTGGATGGACACCAACAAAGGTCATCTGCAGATGTTTACGAGCAGCTAACAGTCATGTTTGTTCGCCGCTTTACACATTCGTGTCCGGTCTGACAACGCCGCCGGCGCGATCTCTGGCTGCGTTATCGGGGGTTCTGTGCTCGCATTGACATTGTGGGGCGAAGTGGGGTAGAGTGGGGCGAAATGGGAGATCGACCCTTTGCTGCTCGGCGAATTCACTCAACGACTTGATGCCAAGAACCGCCTCACCCTCCCCGCCAAGCTGCGCGCGGCGTTCGCGGAGGGCGTGGTCGTCACCAAGGGCTTCGACGGCTGCCTGTTCGTATTCCCGCGCGGCAACTGGGACTCCTTCGTGGAGTCACGCCTGGAGCGGCTCGACCCCTTCAACAAGGAGTCGCGCCGGCTCAGCCGCTGGTTCTACGGGGGCGCCAACGAGTGCGAGCTGGACGGGCAGGGTCGCGTGATGCTGAGCCAGTCGCTGCTCCAGCACGCCCAGCTGGACAAGGACATCGTCGTCGCCGGCGCGCGTGACTACCTCGAGGTGTGGGACGGCGAGGCCTGGACGCGCCAGCAGGCAGAATCCGAGGGGAGCGTGGAGGATGTTGCCGAACGTCTCTCACAGCAGTAGTCACTCAGTGGAACACGTGCCCGTCCTCGCATCCGAGGTTGCCGAGCTGCTCGACCTGCAGCCGGGTGACACCGTGATCGACGGCACGTTCGGCGCCGGCGGCCACGCCGCCCTGCTGGAGCCGCAGCTGCGCGGCCACGGCTGCTACGTCGCCATCGACCGCGACCCTGAGGCCGAACGGCACTTCAAGCGCTTCGCGGCCGGGGCGTCGGCCGACACGCGGTTCATCCACGGCAACTTCGCGCTGGTGCTGCGCAACCTGGCCGCCACCGAGCTGCGCGCCGACGCGCTCGTGCTCGACCTCGGCATCTCGTCGATGCAGATCGACCGGCCCGAGCGCGGCTTCAGCTACGCCGCCGACGCTCCGCTGGACATGCGCATGGATCCCACCGGCGACCTGACGGCCGCCGAGATCGTGAACGAGTGGGACGAGCGCGAGATTGCTCAGCTCCTGCGCGGCTACGGCGAGGAGCGGTTCTCGCGGCAGATCGCCCGCGCCATCGTGCGCCGCCGCGCACGCGAGCCGTTCGCCCGCACGGGTGACCTGGTCGATGTGATCAAGGCCGCGATCCCCACGCCCAGCCGGTTCGGGCAGGGACATCCCGCCAAGCGCTCCTTCCAGGCGCTGCGGATCGCCGTCAACGACGAGCTGGAATCGCTCAGCGAGGGCCTCGATCACGCGCTGGAGCTGCTGGCACCCGAGGGCCGGATGGCCGTGATCAGCTTCCACTCGCTCGAGGACCGGATCGTGAAGCGCTTCATCCGCAACCAGGCCCGCGGCTGCACCTGCCCGCCCGACTTCCCGATCTGTGTCTGCGGCCACGAGCCGCTGCTGCGCGCGCTCACCACGCGGGCGGTGGTGCCAAGCGTGGACGAGCGCTGCGTCAACCCGCGCTCCGCGTCGGCCAAGCTGCGGGCGGCCGAAAGGACGCAGGCATGAGCGTCGTCGCTCCGGCGCCGGCGGCACCGTCGCGGCCGCGTCGCGCGGCGCCGGCAACCGAGACCGCACCCAAGCGCAGACAGAACCGCCGCCGGCCGGCCACGCTGGCGCTTCCGCGCGCGGGGCGCTCGCCGGTCGCCCCGGGTGTGCTGTGGGTGCTTCTGATCGCCACCCTCCTGGGCGGCATCGTGGCGCTGAACGTGGGCGCGCTCCGCAACTCGATCTCGGCCAGCAAGATCGAGGGGCAGGAGGCGGCGCTGCGCTCCCAGAACGACGCGCTGCGCTCGCTCGTGGCCGAGCGATCGGGCTCGGGTCGCATCAACGCCGACGCGGTCCGCTACGGCATGATCTCGGCACAGCCGCAGCGCAGCGACTACCTGCGTCTGCACCCGCTGAAGCATGCGGCGAGGCCTCAGGCCATGAGTGCCGGCGGGACAGCCGGCCGGCAGGGTGGCAAAGCGGCACCGTGAGCAAGCAGTCCGACCAGCGGTTGCGGCTGATCATGTTCGTGTTCGCAGCCGCCTTCGCGGTCGTCATCGGCCGCGCGTTGTACGTGCAGATCCTGCAGGCCAGCGCCCTGGCCGCCCGCGCCCACGGCCAGCAGAACTCGACCATCATCGTGCCCACCAGCCGCGGCCGGATCCTCGACGCGACCGGCCAGACGCTGGCCGTCGACGTGCCCTCCAAGGACCTGATGGTCTACCCGGCCAGGGTGCAGGACGCCGGCCAGGTCGCCTCCTACATCGCGCAGAAGCTGGGCTACCAGCTCAAGCACAAGAAGGCGTTCAGGGCCGAGGTGAGGCTGCTGGAGAGCCGGCTGACGGTGCCGCACGTAGTGCAGGCGAGGGTGCTGGCGCAGCTCGACCCGGCCGTCGCCGCCGCGATCATGTCGGCGCACCCGTCGGGGCTGTTCACGGTCGACTCCGTGCGCCGCGACTACCCGTCCGGCAAGCTGGCCGCGCAGCTGATCGGCTACGTCGACTCGAACAACAGCGGCACGGTCGGCGCCGGCATCGAACACGAGTACAACACCGTGCTGGGCGGCCACCCGGGCGAGAAGCTCGAGGTGCGCGGCCCCGGCGACGTCCCGCTCAGCACGGTCACGCTGCGCCGCGCCCAGCAGGGCCGTGACGTCCAGCTCACAATCGATCGCTCCATCCAGCAGAAGGTGCAGTCGGTGCTGGACGCGACCGTGAGCCGCACGGGCGCGCACACGGCCACGGCGCTGGTGCTGGATCCGCGCAACGGCTCGATCCTGGCCATGGCGACCGCGCCCGGCTACGACAACAACAAGGTTCACGACCTTTCGACCAAGCAGTTCGCGCGCGCCACCCCCAACATGGCGGTCGAGTACTCCTACGAGCCCGGCTCGACCTTCAAGGTGGTGACGATGGGCGCCGCGCTGACGGCGGGAATCGTCACGCCACAGACGACATTCCGCATCCCGTATGCGATCAAGGTCGGCGACCGGATCGTGCACGACGACGCCCCCCGCCCGACCAAGACGTTCACGGCAGCCCAGATCCTGCAGCAGTCCTCGAACGTGGGCACGGTCACGATCGCCCAGTTCGTGCGCAAGCAGCCGCTCTACGACTGGATCCGGCGCTGGGGCTTCGGCCGCCCCACGCACATCGGCCTGCCGGCCGAGGCGGCGCCCGCCATCCTGCCGCCCGACAAGTGGTACTCGTCCTCGATCGGCAACATCCCGATCGGCCAGGGCATCGCGGTCACGCCGCTGCAGATGGCGGCCATGTACGCCGGCATCGCCAACGGCGGCGTGATGGTCGAGCCGCACGTCGTGGAGAAGATCGGCGGCCGGCCCGCGCCCAAGCCGGTGTCGCGGCGGATCTTGAGTCCGACCGTCGACCACACCCTGGTGAACATGCTGAAGGGCGTCGTCGACACCGCCGCCGGCACCGGCACCCGGGCTTCGGTGCCGGGCTACACCGTGGCCGGCAAGACCGGTACCGCGCAGGTGGCGCTGCCACACAGCCTCGGCTATTCGACCCGCAACTACGTGGCCTCGTTCGTCGGCTTCCTGCCGGCCGACAACCCGCGGGTCGAGGTGCTGGTGGTGGTCAACTCGCCGCGCACCAACATCTTCGGCGGCATCGTGGCCGCCCCCGCCTTCCAGCAGATCGCGACGTTCCTGACCAAGGATCTGGCGATCCCGCCCGACAAGCCACTCGACCTCCCGGTCAACTAACCTCCGCGCCAGGCTTGGAACTCGCGAACCTGATCGGGACGATCGGGCCGCTGGAGGTGCGGGGTGGTGCGACGGGGCAGATCACCGCGCTCACCTACGACGCCGCTGCGGCCGTGCCGGGAGCACTGCACTTCTGCGTGCCCGGCTTCCGCGTCGACGGCCACGACTTCGCCGCCCAGGCGGAAGCGGCGGGAGCCGTGGCGCTGGTGGTCGAGCGCTTCCTCGACATCGACCTGCCGCAGCTGCTGGTGCGCTCCTCGCGGGCCGCGATGGGCCCCGCAGCCGACACCTTCTACGGCCACCCCAGCCACGAGCTCGACGTGATCGGTGTGACCGGCACCAACGGCAAGACCACCACCTGCTTTCTGCTGTACTCCGTGTTGGAGGCGGCCGGTCTGCGGCCCGCGCTGCTGGGCACGGTTGAGTCGCGGATCGGGGGGCAGGTGGCCGAGGTGAAGCGCACGACGCCCGAGAGCATCGACCTGCAGAGACAGTTCCGGCAGATGGCGGACGCCGGCGACCAGAGCTGCGCGATGGAGGTGTCGTCGCACGCGCTGGCGCTGGATCGGGTGGCCGGCACGCGCTTTGCCGCCGCGGCCTTCACCAACCTCACACAGGACCACCTCGACTTCCACCCGACGATGGAGGAGTACTACCTGGCCAAGCGCCGGCTGTTCGAGAACGACGCGTGGCCGGCGGCGGTCAACGTCGCCGACCCCTACGGCCGGCGGCTGGTGATGGAGGCGGCCGGCCCCGTGCTCAGCTACGGCGCCGCCGACGACCGGGCGGCCGTGCGCCCGCAGACCGTCGAGATCGGGGAGGGCGGGGCGATCTCGCTGATCGCGCTCACGCCGCGCGGCCTGCTTCCGCTGGACGTGCGGCTGCGCGGTGACTTCAACGTGGCCAACGTGCTCTGCGTGGTGGCGCTGAGCGAGCTGCTGGAGCTGCCGCACGAGGCGGTGCGGGCCGGCATCGCCGCGCTGCACGGGGTGCCGGGCCGCTTCGAGCCGGTGGACGCCGGCCAGCCCTTCACGGTGCTGGTCGACTACGCGCACACGCCCGACTCGCTCGAAAACGTGCTCACCGCCGCGCGCCGCATCACGTCCGGCGAGGTGATCTGCGTGTTCGGCTGCGGCGGCGACCGCGACCGCGGCAAGCGGCGGCTGATGGGCGGGGTCGCGCGACGGCTGGGCGACCGCGCCATCATCACCAACGACAACCCGCGCAGCGAGGATCCGGCGGCGATCGCGGCCGAGATCATGAACGGCATCGACATGGAGGTCGAGCTCGACCGCCGCCGTGCGATCGAGCTGGCGGTCGCGGCCGCCCGCCCCGGGGACGTCGTCGTGATCGCCGGCAAGGGCCACGAGCAGGGGCAGCAGTTCGCCGACCACACGGTGCCCTTCGACGACCGCACGGCTGCGCTCGAGGCGCTGCAGCAGCTGGGGCAGACGGCGTGATCGAGCTGACAACCGCGGAGATCGCCGAGCTGACGCACGGCGAGACGCGGGTGGAGGCGGTCGTCACGGGCGTCGCCATCGACTCCCGGCGGGTGACCCCGGGCGACCTGTTCGTGGCGCTCGCAGGGGAGCGTGCCGACGGTGCCGACTTCGCGGATGACGCGCTGGCCGCCGGCGCCGCGGCGGCGCTGGTGCCGCGCGGCCAGGAGGGCCCGGGCCGGATCGCGGTGGACGACCCGCTGGACGCGCTGGCGGTGGTCGCTCGCGAGGTGCGCCTGCGCGGCACGGCCAGCGTCGTCGGCATCACCGGATCCACCGGCAAGACCTCCACCAAGGACATTCTGGCCGCGCTGCTCGCGCCGCACACGGCCGTGGTGGCCAGCCGCCAGAACGAGAACAACGAGCTGGGGGTGCCGTTGACGCTCACACGGATCGAGCCGGTGACCGGCGTCGCGGTGGTGGAGATGGCCATGCGCGGCCTGGGCCAGATCGCCCGCCTGGCCGCCATCGCGCGTCCCCAGATCGGGATCGTGACCGGCGTCGGCCCCGTCCACCTGGAGCTGCTGGGCACGATCGAGAACGTGGCCCGGGCCAAGGCCGAGCTGCTGGAGGCGCTGCCGGCGGACGGCACCGCGATCGTGCCGTACGGCGAACCGCTGCTCGAGCGGTACCTGGCCGGGCTCGGCTGCACCGTGGTCAGCTTCGGGGCCGAGGAGGGTGCCGACGTGCAGCTGCGCGCATTCACCGCCACAGGCCACGCCGGGCAGGCGGAGATCGCGCTTCGCGGTCGAACCCTGTCCGTGCCCGTGAACTTCACCGCGCGTCACAACGCCCTCAACCTGGCGGCCGCTGCGGCTGCCTACGACAGCCTCGGCCTGCCGCTGGACGAGCTGGCGCTGGGCGCCGGTGACGTCGCCTTCTCGCGCTGGCGCGGCGAGGAGATCGAGCTGCCCGGGGGCGGTCTGCTGATCGCCGACTGCTACAACGCCAACCCGACCTCGATGGCCGCCGCGCTGCGCCACCTGTCGGAATCGGCCGCCGGCCGGCGGCGGGTGGCGGTGCTGGGCGACATGGCCGAGCTGGGGCCGGACGCCGGCGCGTACCACCGCGATGTGGGCGAGCTGCTGGGTCAGCTGGGGATCGAGGCCGTGGTCGCGGTGGGGCCGGAGTCGCGCGCCTACGGCGGCAGCTGGTTTGCGACCGTCGCCGAGCTGCGCGAGGCGCTCGGTGATGTGATCCAGCCCGGCGATGCGGTGCTGGTCAAGGCCAGCCGGTCGGTCGGTCTGGAGGACGCCGTGGAGGCGATCGCGCCGTGAAACTGGTGCTGCTCGCGGGCGTGATCGCGATGCTGCTCTCGATCGCAGCGGGACCCGCGTTCATCGCCTTCGTGCGCCGGCACGCACTCGGCCAGCAGATCCGCGAGGAGGGTCCCGCCGGCCACATGTCCAAGCAGGGCACCCCCACGATGGGCGGTTTGATCCTGCTGTCCTGCGCGCTGCTCACGTTCGCGATCCTGACCAAGCGCACGACGCCGGCGCTGACCGTGGCCGGCGTGACCATCGCCTGCGCCGCCATCGGCTTCGTCGACGACTGGTTCAAGCTGGTCCACAGCCGCTCGCTGGGCCTGTCAGGGCGCTGGAAGATGCTGGCTCTGCTGGGCGTGACCGCGGGGCTCGGGTACGTGGCGCACCAGCAGCACCTTTCGACCGACGTCTACCTGCCGCTGCTCGACGTCCGGCTGAACCTGGGCCCGGCCTACTACCTGCTGCTGTTCCTGGTCGTCGCCGGCGGTGCGAACGCGGTCAACCTGACCGACGGCCTGGACGGGCTGGCCGCGGGCACCGTCACGATCGCGATGCTGACCTACACCGCCATGATGGTGGTGGCGTTCCTGTCGCCGGGCGGGCTCACCGCCGAGGGCGCTGCCAGCCGCATCGACCTGGCGATCATGGGCGCGGCGATCGTCGGCGGCTGCGTCGGGTTCCTCTGGTACAACGCCTACCCGGCCGACGTGTTCATGGGCGACACCGGGTCGTTCGGCCTGGGCGGGGCGCTGGCGGCCATGGCCGTCTTCACCAAGACCGAGTTCCTGCTGGTCATCATCGGCGGCGTGTTCGTGATCGAGGCGCTGTCGGTTGCGATCCAGGTGATCGGCTTCAAGGTGTCCCGCAAGCGAGTGTTCCTGATGGCGCCGATCCACCATCACTTCGAGATGCTGGAGTGGACCGAGAACAAGATCATCGTGCGGTTCTGGATCCTGGCCTCGATCTGCGGCGCCAGCGGCTTCGTCCTCTACTACCTCGCCTACTCCAAGTTCCGGTGAGCGACGGCCGCTACGTGGTGCTGGGTCTGCGGCGGTCGGGCCTGGCCGCCGGCGAGGCGATCCGGCGGACGATGCCGCGGCGCGGAGGTGGTGGGGGTGGACGACGCCGCGGACATGGACACGGCGAGGCTTCGGGCGATCGGCGTCGAATACCGAGTCGGTGGAGAGCTGGTGTCGATGACCGGGGTGACAGCACTGGTGAAGTCGCCCGGTGCGCCGGGAGACCACCGCCTGGTCACCTCCGCCCGCGACGCCGGAGTCCCGGTCTGGAGCGAGGTCGAGCTGGGATACCGGTTGATCCAGAGCCCGATCATCGGCATCACCGGAACCAACGGCAAGACCACGACCACCGAGCTGGTCGGCGCGATGCTGCGCGCCGGCAACGTGCCGGTGGAGGTGGCCGGAAACGTGGGCCGGCCGCTCTGCGACCTGGCGGGGCGCGTGGATCCGGCCACATGGATCGCCTGCGAGCTGTCCAGCTTCCAGCTCGAGGACATCGACAGCTTCCGGGCGCGGGTGGGCGTGGTGCTGCAGGTCACGCCCGATCACCTCGATCGTCACGGCACGTTCGCCGAGTACCTGCGCAGCAAGCTGCGCCTGTTCGAGAACCAGACGGCCGAGGACACGGCCGTGCTGAACGCCGATGACCCGGTGCTGCGCGAGGCCGAGATCCCCGGCGCCGGCCGTCGCGTGTGGTTCAGCCGCGAGGAGTCCGACCGGATCGACTGGGAACATTCGTCGATCCGTGGCGACCATAACCTCGAGAACGCGCTGGCCGCGTCTGCGGCGGCGGAGGCCGTCGGCGTGTCCCGGGAGGCGCGCGACCGCGCGCTCCGCTCGTTCACTCCCCCGCCGCACCGGCTGCAGGTCGGTGGCCGTGCGTGAGGGCGTCAGCTTCGTCGACGACTCCAAGGCCACCAACCCGGAGGCGGTGATCAAGGCGCTGACCGCATACCGGGACGGCGTCCGGCTGGTGCTGGGCGGGTCGCTGAAGGGCTCGTCGTTCGCCGGGCTGGCCGCCGCCGTCGCCGCCGGCCCGGTCGTGTCGGTGGACGTGTACGGCGAGGCGGGCGAGCAGATCGCCGCCGCGCTGGCCGCCGCGGGCGTGCCGCACCGCCGCCACCCGCGGATGGCCGCCGCGGTGGCTGCCGCTGCAGCCGGCGCCCAGGCCGGAGACGTGGTGCTGCTGTCGCCGGCCTGCGCCAGCTTCGACGAGTTCACCGACTACGCCGAGCGCGGCCTGGCGTTCGCGCAGCTGGCGCAGGAGGTGCCGGTTGGTCGCTGACGTCCAGCGCGTCCGGCGCCGTGCCGCCCGCTCCTCGCCCCAGCTCGAGTACCACCTGCTGCTGCTGGTGACGCTGGGCCTGGTCGCCTTCGGGCTGATCATGGTCTACAGCGCGTCCAGCGGCACGGCCGTGGTCGAGGGGCAGGACCCCGTGGTCGCTCTCGCCCGGCAGGCGGTGTACGCGGCCGTGGGGGTGATTGCGATGCTGGTGCTGGCGCGCTTCTCGTACCGGCGCCTGCGCTACTTCGCCGCGCCGATCCTGTTCATCTCGATCGCCCTGCTGGTGGCCGTCAAGATCCCCGGGATCGGCGTCAGCATCAAGGGCGCCCAGCGCTGGATCTTCGTCGGGCCGATCTCGATCCAGCCCTCGGAGTTCGCCAAGGCGGCGGTGCTGATCTTCGCGTCGGCGGTGCTGGCCTCGCGGCGCAAGCCGCCGCGCACCCTGGCCCAGCTGTTCAACCCGGTGGGCGCCGTGGTGCTGGTGGTGCTGCTGCTGATCCACTCGCAGCCCGACCTCGGCACCACCATCGCGATCGCGCTGATGGTCTGCGGCATCCTGCTGGTCGCCGGCACCCCGCTGCGGCTGTTCAGCAGCGTGGCGATCGTGGGCGTGATCGGCGTCGCCTACACGGTCGCCCGCGAGCCCTACCAGATGGAGCGGATCCGGTCGTTCCTGGATCCCTGGAAGGACCCGGCCGGGGCCGGGTACCAGAGCATCCAGGCGCTGCTGGCGCTGGGGTCGGGCGGGATCGCGGGGTCGGCGTGGGCAACGGCACCCAGAAGATCGGCTTCCTGCCGGAGGCGCCCACCGACATGATCGGCGCCGTGATCGGCGAGGAGCTGGGCCTGGTCGGGATCCTGGCGGTGGTGCTGGCGTTCGCGCTGTTCACGTGGCTCGGATTCCGGATCGCCCTGCGCTGCAAGGATCCCTTCGGGAAATACCTGGCCGCCGGCACCACGACGCTCGTGGCCGGGCAGGCGATCGTCAACTTCGGCGCCGTGCTCGGCTTCCTGCCGCTGACCGGGGTGCCGCTGCCGTTGATAAGCTCGGGCGGTTCCAGCCTGGTGGTGATGCTGAGCCTGGTGGGGGTGCTGCTGAACGTGGCGGACACCGGCGCGGTATCCGCGAAGGCTGCCAAGCCGGGCACCAGCCCGAAGAAGGATGTGAAGGCGACTGAACCCAAGCAGGCCAAGCCCACGCGTGCTGATCGCCGCCGGAGGCACGGCGGGGCACGTCGTGCCGGCGCTGGCGGTGGCCGGCGCGCTACGGGCTAGCGGCGCGACGGTCGAGTTCGCCGGCGGCGACAGGATCGAGTCGCAGCTGGTGCCGGAGGCCGGCTACCCGTTCCATCGCTTCGCCGCGAGCGGCGTGCCGCGGCGCCCCTCCCCGGAGCTGCTGCGTGCCATGTGGCGGGCGGGCAGCGCGCCGGTTGCCTGCCGGCGGATCATCGGCCGAGTGCGGCCGGACGTCGTGTTCGGCGCCGGCGGATACGTGTCCGGCCCGATGCTGGCCGCCGCCAAGACCAGCCGAGTGCCCTCGGCGCTCCTGGAGGTGGACGCCCACATGGGCCTCGCGAACCGGATGGCGGCGCCGCTGGTCGACCGCGTTTTCCTGAGCTTCCCGATTGAGGGCAAGCGGCCGCCTCACTACGTGGTCACGGGCCGTCCGCTGCCGGAGCGCGGGCCGGACGGGCACGGCCTCGACCTGGACTCGGGGCGCCCGATGGTGCTGGTCTTCGGCGGCAGCCTGGGCGCGCGCACGCTGAACGAGGCCGCCACCGGCGCCTGGGCGGAGACGGATCCCGGCTTCACGGTGATACACGTGACCGGCGAGCGCGAGTTCGACCGCTACCGGGCGGTCGCGTCGGATCGCTACCACGTGCTCCCTTACACGCCGCACCTGCGCGACTACCTGGAGCAGGCCGACCTGGTGGTGGCGCGCGCGGGCGGCTCGGTGTTCGAGATAGCCGCCGCCGGCAAGCCGTCGATTCTCGTACCCTCCCCAAACGTGACCGCCGACCACCAGACCCGGAACGCCGAGCACTTCGCCCTGGGCGGCGCGGCCGTCATGGTCAGCGACGCCGACCTGACGCCGACGCGGCTGCGGCAGGAGGTGAACGCGCTGCTGGCCGACCACGAGCGGCGCGAGCGGATGGCTGTCGCCGCCACCAGGCTGGCGCGGCCCGATGCCACGTCGGTGATCGCGCATCATCTGCTGGAGCTGGCTCCGTGAACTGGTCGGGCCGCCGCCTCCACATGCTCGGCATCGGCGGCGCCGGCATGTCGGCGCTGGCCACGGTCGCCTACGCCTGGGGCGCGGATGTGAGCGGCTGCGACCGGGCCGCATCGCCGTACTCCGACCGTCTCGCCAGGTTCGGCGTCGCGGTCTCGCTCGAGCACGACCCCGCCCACCTCGAGCCCGGGATGGAGCTGGTCGTGTCCTCGGCGATCTCGCCCGCCGAGCCGGAGCTACTGGCGGCCCGCGACCTGGCGTTGCCGCGGCTGCACCGGGCCCAGCTGCTGGCCGAGATGGTGGCATCGCGACGATCCGTCTGCGTCGCCGGCGCCCATGGCAAGACCACGACGTCGGCCATGATCGCCTACGCGGCGCAGCGGCTGGGGCTGGACCCCACGTACCTGATCGGTGGAGAGGTACCGCAGCTGGGAGGGAACGCGGGGCCAGGCGGCGGCACGATCCTGGTGGCCGAGGCCGACGAGTCGGACGGCTCGCTGTCGCTGCTGCGGCCACGCGTGGCGGTCGTCCTCAACATCGAGCTCGACCACCACACGCGGTTCGCCGGCATGAGCGAGCTCGCGCGCCTGTTCTCAGATTGGACAATGGAGCTGCCGGCCTCGGGCGCGTTGATCCAGCATGAGTCGCTATCGCTGCCCACCGAGGCAACGGCACAACGGTTCGGCTACGGCGACGTCGAGTGGCAGGTCGGCGCCGTCGAGCAGGCCGCCGGCAGCACGGGGTTCTGGCTGCGCACGCCGGAGGGCACGCCGCTACACGTGACGCTGGCGCTGCCCGGCGCCCACAACGCCCTCAACGCTGCGGCGGCGATCGCCGGCCTGCACGCGCTGGCCGGCGTCGAGGTGGCCGAGGCAGCGGCCGCCCTGGCCGAGTTCACCGGTGCGGGCCGCCGCTTCGAGCTGCGCGGCGAGCGCGACGGCATCTGGATCGTCGACGACTACGCGCACCATCCGACCGAGGTGGCGGTCACGATCGAGGCCGCACGCACGTGGGCGCCCGGCCGGGTGGTGGTCTGCTTCCAGCCGCACCTGTTCTCGCGCACCGAGGCGCTGGCGTTCCACTTCGGGCGCGCGCTGGCGACGGCCGACGAGGTGGTGGTGACCGAGATCTACCCAGCCCGAGAGGATCCGCTGGAGGGCGTCACCGCCAAGCTGGTGGTGGACGCGGTCAGCGAGGCGCGGCCGGGCATGCCGCTCGCCTACGAGCCCACCCTGGACGCCGGCGCGCGCTACCTGCGCAGCCGCATCCGCCGCGGCGACATGGTGGTGACGATGGGCGCGGGCGATGTGCGGCGGGTGGGGGACATGCTGCTGGAGCAGGTGTGACGGAGGCGCCGCCGTTCGTCGAGCGCGACGTCCCGATCGCGCGGCTGACGACGGTGGGCACGGGCGGGCCGGCGGCCTACTTCGCGCGGCCGGAGACGGCCGGCCAGCTGCGCGACCTGCTGCGCTGGCGGCTGGCCGAAGGCGTCGAGATGGCGGTGATCGGCCTGGGCTCGAACCTGCTGGCGGCCGACTCCGGCTTCGACGGGCTGGTGGTGCGGCTGGCCGGCGAGCTGGCCGCGATCGACCGCGAAGGCGACGCGATCGCGTGTGGCGGCGGTGCGTCGCTGGCTGCGGTGGTCAGGCGGGCGACGGAGTGGGGGCTGTCGGGCGTCGAGTTCGGCTGCGCGATCCCGGGCACGATCGGTGGCGCGGTGCGTATGAACGCCGGCGCCTACGGGGGAGAGATGCGCGACGTGCTGTCCGAGGCGCTGGTGTTGGCGGGCGACGGCGAGCGCAGCGGCGGTGCAGACGACCTGGCGATGCGCTACCGGGGGTCGAACGTGACGGCCGGGGAGGTGGTGGCGGCCGCGCGGCTGTCGCTGACGGCGGGGGACAGCGCCGGGATCGCGGCCACCGTGCGCGAGATGCAGCGGCGGCGCAAGGAGGCGCAGCCCTCGGGCGTGCGCACGTTCGGAAGCGTCTGGAAGAACCCGTCCGACCAGCTGGGGGCCGGGCAGCTGCTGGAGCGCTGCGGCCTCAAGGGCTACCGGATCGGAGGTGCCCGCATCTCGCCCGTGCACGCGAACTTCGTCGAGAACGTGGACGGCGAGGCGACATCGGCCGACGTGATCGCGTTGATGGCCGAGGCGCGGCGCCGGGCGCGCAAGGAGGGCGTCGAGCTGGAGCACGAGGTGCAGATGCTGGGGTCGATCGCCCTGCCCGAGGACTGATCAGGGCACGCGGATGTCGCGAGCCTCGCTCGCGCTGCGGCGCTCCTGCTCGGTCAGCTCGGTGGTCTTCACAGGGGTCACGACCGACCAGTGATGGCCGACCGGGCACCGCTGAAGTCGCCACCAGCCGAACCGCACCGACTTCAGCGAGCCGCCGGGGATCCAGATCGTGGTGAAGAGGTGGCCCCGCCTGCAGCGCACGACCACGTTCCCACCCAGCCGGCCGGACCGGATCCGAAGCGCAGCAGCCTCCAGCAGGACGACGCTCGCGGCGAAGATCGCCTTCCGCCGAAACCGGCCGCGACGTTTGCTGTCGTGACGCCTGCCCATCACGCAAATCGTACCCCTGCCCGGCCGGCCCGCCGTCAGCGCTACGATTGGCACATGAATCCGGTTGCCGCACTCACGCGAAAGGGCGCGACGCCTGGTCAGGCCGCGACGGTCGTCTACGGGCTGCCGCTGCTGATCCTGGCGACGCTCGGGCTGCTGCTCCTCGACCGGCAGCCCGGAGAGGCGGCCCTGGTCGTGATCGCGGTCAGCGCTCCGCGTGCGCTGCTGTGCCTGGCGGCGCGCTGGGGAGAGCCCGGCGAGGGCCCGCTGATCCCGGAGCTGCCCGAGTGGCGCGCCGTCCACTTCAACCGCTGATTCACGGCTAGGGGCCGCCGGCAGGTTTCCCTCGGCCGCCGCCGAAAAGGTGGCCGTGCAGCTCGTCTCGGGCATAGATGATGCACTCCTGATTCGCCGACGCGAGCTCGTCCGCGCGCAGGGGCGACGCAGGCTGATCGTGCTGCTCGTGGTGCTGGGCACGCTGGTCGCCCTAGCCGGGTACAGGCTGATCGCGATGTCCTCCGCCTTCGCCGTCGACAGCGTTCGTGTGACCGGCGCGCCGCCGGCGCTCGAGCGCAAGATCCACGCGGCCGTCGAGCAGGAGGCACAGGGCCGCAACCTGCTCTCGGTCGACCGCGGGGCGATCGCGGGATCGCTCAGCGACATGCCCTACATCCGCGCGGTGTCGGTTGATCGAGCGTTCCCGCACACTCTGGCCGTCACCGTCCGCGTCGAGCACCCGTCGATGGTCGTCACCGTTGGCAAGTCGGACTACCTGGTCTCGCCCGACGGCCGCGTGCTGGAGGTGCGCTCGAAGGCGCCGGCCGGCCTGCCCGCGGTGTCCCTGCCCGCCGGCACCACGTTGCTCGTCGGCAGCACCACCGGCGACGCCAACGTCCGCGCCGCGCTGTCGGTGCTGTCCCATACCCCCGCCGGATTCCGGGGCCGCGTCGGTCGCATCACGAAGCTCACGGCCGACTCGGGGACGGTGTCCGCGCTGGTCGGCACCCACATCACCCTGCGCCTGGGGACGCCCGACGACCTGGCCCTGAAGCTGGCCGTCGTGCAGCGGGTGATGCGCCGGATCACCGGGCAGCAGCGCCACGACCTTTCCTACATCGACGTGTCCGCGCCGGGCCGCCCCGCCTACGGCCTACGATCTACCTTACCCTCAAGTTCAGGGTGAGACTTCACTCCTTCAGGTTCGGCTTGACACCGAGGGTTGGGCGAGGTACCCTGGCGACCGTGCCCCCTGTAGGCCGAGTGGATTTCGGCTCGTCAGGCGGGCTCAACGTCTTTTTGGAGCACTCTCAGGCTGACCGTGAGATGTAGCCGGCAGCAGGGGCCGCGACGGAGGTAAGGCAATCATGAGGGATCAGAGCGGGAACTACCTGGCCGTTATCAAGGTCGTGGGCGTTGGCGGTGGTGGCACCAATGCCGTCAACCGCATGGTCGACGCCGGTCTCCGCGGCGTCGAGTTCATCGCCGTCAACACCGACGCGCAGGCGCTCCTGATGTGCGATGCCGACGTCAAGATCCACATCGGCTCGAAGATCACGCGCGGCCTCGGCGCCGGCGCCGACCCGTCGATCGGCCGCGAGGCCGCGATGGAGAGCCGCGACGAGCTGAAGGAGGCGCTGAAGGGTGCCGACATGGTGTTCGTCACCGCTGGCAAGGGCGGCGGCACCGGCACCGGCGCGGCTCCCATCATCGCCGAGATCGCACGCGAGCTGGGCGCCCTCACGGTGGGTGTGGTGACGCGGCCGTTCACGTTCGAGGGACAGAAGCGCGGCGACCAGGCAGAGCAGGGCATCCGCGCGCTGCGCGAGAAGGTCGACACGCTGATCATCATCCCCAACGACCGCCTGCTGCAGGTGGTCGAGAAGCGCACGTCGATCGTCGACGCCTTCCGCATCGCCGACGACGTGCTGCGGCAGGGCGTGCAGGGCATCACCGATCTGATCACTGTGCCCGGCCTGATCAACCTCGACTTCGCCGACGTGCGCACGATCATGCGCGAGGCCGGGTCGGCGCTGATGGGCATCGGTCTGGCCAGCGGCGAGAACCGCGCGGGCGAGGCCGCTCGCGCAGCCATCTCGTCGCCGCTGCTGGAGGCTTCGGTCGAGGGTGCCACCGGCATCCTGCTGAACATCACGGGCGGCGCCGACCTGGGGCTGTTCGAGGTGAACGAGGCGGCCGAGATCATCGGCAGCGCCTCCGACGCCGACGCGAACATCATCTTCGGCGCCGTGATCGACGAGGCGATGGGCGACCAGGTGCGGGTGACCGTGATCGCGACCGGCTTCGACCGCGGCTCGCGGGCGCGCCCGGCGGCCGCCTTTGCGACCGGCACCAGCGACCGTTCCAAGATCGAGGAGACCGACGCGGGCGACTTCGAGGTGCCGCGAGAGGCGCTCGAGATCCCCAGCTTCCTGCGCGACCAGTAGCCGCCCGAGTGGGAGCCGGCAGTCCCGGCGGCGGGAGCCGCCGGAGCGCCTGCAACCATCCAGTCGCACATCGATCGTAGCCCCTCCATGGCCGTCCTGAAACCCGAGTGTGGCCGGCATCCCCGCGGCGGCTGCCGGTCAGGGTAGACTGCCTGCCCGCAATGCCTGAGGAGACCGCGCTGCGCCGGACGCCGCTGTTTGACCGCCATGTCGAGGCGGGTGCGCGGATCGTTCCGTTTGCCGGCTGGGAGATGCCGGTGCAGTACGAGGGCATCATCCCGGAGCACCTGGCGGTGCGCACCGCGGCCGGCGTGTTCGACGTGTCGCACATGGGCCAGCTGGCGCTGCGCGGGGCCGGTGCACTGGCCTTCGCCCAGCGGATGCTGTCCAACGACCTCGACCGGATCGGCGCCGGCCATGCGCAGTACACGCTGCTGCTGGACGAGCGCGGCTGCCCGATCGACGACTTGATCGCCTACCGGTTCGCCGACGACCACCTGCTGCTGGTGGTGAACGCCTCCCGCGTCGACGACGACCGCGACTGGTTGGAGCGGCATCTCGGCGACGACGTCGCGCTGGATGACCGCTCGTCGCAGACGGCGATGCTGGCCCTGCAGGGACCGACGGCACTGGGACTGATCGAGCTGCCGCAGCTGGTGCCCTTCGGCTTCGCCGACGCGCAGGTCTGCGGGGTGCCCGCCCTCGTTGCCCGCACGGGATACACGGGTGAGCGCGGGGTCGAACTGATGTGCGCGATGGAGCGGGCGGGTGAGCTGTGGGATGCGATCATTGCGGCCGGCGCCGTGCCCTGCGGGCTGGGCGCCCGCGACACGCTGCGGCTCGAAGTCTGCTATCCGCTCTACGGCAACGACCTGTCGCTGGACCGCACCGCGCTTGAGTCCGGCCTGGGCTGGGTGTGCGCGCTCGATGCCAAGGACTTCATGGGCGCCGACGCGCTGCGCGAGCAGAAGCGGTCGGGCGTGCCGCAGAAGCTGGTGGCGTTCACCATGAGCGAACGCGGCATCCCCCGCCAGGGAATGCCGATCCTGCCCGAGGGTGTTGTCACCAGCGGCACCATGTCGCCGTCGCTGAACATCGGCATCGGCATGGGCTACGTGCCGTCCGCCGCCGGCAACCCCGGCACACCGATCGAGATCGACGTCCGCGGCCGCACCCTGGCCGCGGCGATATCCCGCAAACCGCTGTATGTCAAGGAGACGAGCACATGAGCGAGGCCAGCTACCCCGACGGTCTCTACTACAACGAGGAGCACGACTGGGCGCGGGTGGACGGCGACGTTGCCATCTTCGGCATCACCTGGTACGCGCAGGACAGCCTGGGCGAGGTCGTGTACTTCGCCCCGTCGGAGGTCGGTACCGCGATCGAGCGTGGCGGCGAGTACGGGGAGCTGGAGTCGACCAAGGCCGTGTCACAGCTGATCGCGCCGCTGTCGGGTGAGGTGACCGAGACCAACGACGCGCTCGACGGCAGCGAGAACACCGTCAACGACGACCCCTACGGCGAGGGCTGGCTGGTGAAGGTGCGGATGTCGGATCCCTCCGAGCTGGACTCGCTGATGGACGCCGCCGCCTACTCGAGCTACGTCGGCTCGCTGTGAGCTTCACGTCGCTGACCGATGCCGACCGCGCGGCCATGCTGGCCGCGATCGGCATCGACTCGATCGACGAGCTGTTCGCCGAGATCCCCGAGGCGGTGCGCCTGGGCCGGCCGCTGGCCATCGGCCCGGCGCTGTCGGAGGCCGAGCTGTCCGCGCACATGGGCGAGCTGGCCGCGCGCAACGTCGACGTCGGCCGCGAGCTGTCCTTGCTCGGGGCCGGCATGTACGACCACTACGTCCCAGCCGTGGTCGACATGATGATGCAGCGCGGCGAGTTCCTGACCGCGTACACGCCCTACCAGCCGGAGATGAGCCAGGGGGTGCTGCAGGCGATCTTCGAGTACCAGACCGCGATCTGCGAGCTGACCGGCATGGACGTCTCGAACGCCTCCGGCTACGACGGGACCACCGTCGCGGCCGACGCCTGCTACGTCGCCAAGCTGGCCACCGGCCGCACCAAGGTGGTCGTCGCCGAGACGTTGAACCCGCAGGCGCGCCAGGTGGTGCGCACCTTCGCGCCGGGCTTCGGCATGGAGGTGGTCGAGATGCCGCACACCGATGGCGCCACCGACCCCGACCAGCTGGCCGCCGCGGCCGAAGGCGCCGCCCTGGTCATCTTCCAGCAGCCCAACTTCCTGGGAGTGCTCGAGGACGCGCCTGCGCTGGCGGCCGCGGCCGACTCCGTTGGTGCGCTGCCGGTCGCGCACGTCGACCCGATGTCGCTGGGCGTCCTGGAGGCCCCGGGCCGCTACGGATGCGCGCTGGCGATCGGCGAGGGACAGCCGGCCGGCAACTACCTGTCCTACGGCGGCCCCCAGTACGGCTTCCTGGCCGCCCGGCAGGACTACGCCCGGCAGCTGCCCGGCCGCATCGTGGGCGAGACGGTCGACCTCGAGAACCGCCGCGGCTTCGTGCTGACGCTGCAGACGCGCGAGCAGCACATCCGCCGCGAGAAGGCCACGTCGAACATCACCTCGAACCAGACGCTGCTGGCGCTGGGCGGCCTGGTGTACCTGTCGTGGCTCGGCCCGGCGGGGCTGCGCGAGGTGGGCGAGCGCTCCCACGCGCTGGCCGAGCACGCCAAACGGCGGCTGGGCCTGCCGCCGGCGTTCGACCGGCCCACCCTGCGCGAGTTCGTCGTGCGCACCGGGCGGCCGGCCCGCGAGGTGATCGCCGAGTGCAAGCGACGCGGCGTGCACCCCGGCTACGCGATCGGGAGGGACTACGCCGGGCTGGACGACGCGCTGATGATGGCCTTCACGGAGCGGCGCACGCCCGACGAGATCGAGCGGCTGGCCGAGGCGCTGGCGGCGGTGGGCGTTGAGGTGGCGGCGTGAAGCTGATCTACGAGCGATCGCAGGCCGGCCGTCGCGCCTCGTCGGTGCCCGACCCGGGGCTGGAGCGGGGCGCGGCCATCCCCGAGCACCTGCAGCGCTCCCAGCCGCCGCGGCTGCCGGAGCTGGCCGAGCCGGAGCTGGTGCGGCACTTCACCGAGCTCAGCACCCGCAACTTCGGCATCGACACCGGCTTCTACCCGCTCGGCTCGTGCACGATGAAGTACAACCCGCGCGTCAACGAACGGCTGGTCGGCCTGCCCGGGTTCCGCGACCTGCACCCCCATCAGGACGATGAGGATGCGCAGGGGGCGCTGGAGCTGATGTGGCGGCTGCAGGAGATCCTGGCGGAGGTGGTCGGGCTGCAGGCCGTGACGCTGCAGCCGGCCGCGGGGTCGCAGGGTGAGCTGACCGGGCTGACGCTGATCAGCGCGTACTTCAAGGACCGAGGCGAGCACGAGCAGCGGCGCGAGATCGTCATCCCCGACACCGCCCACGGCACCAATCCGGCCAGCGTCACCATGGCCGGCTACACGGTGCGCAAGGTGAACGTTGACGATCGTGGCAACATCGACGTCGACGACCTGCGCGAGAAGGTGGGCACGCAGACGGCCGGGCTGATGCTGACCAACCCCTCGACGCTGGGACTGTTCGAGGAGCGGATCGAGGAGGTGGCGGCGATCTTCCACGACGCCGGCGCCCTGCTCTACTACGACGGCGCCAACCTGAACGCGGTCTGCGGCATCTCGCGCCCGGGCGACATGGGCTTCGACGTGCTGCACTTCAACCTGCACAAGACCTTCTCCCAGCCGCACGGCGGCGGCGGCCCCGGCGCGGGGTCGGTGGCGGTGCGCGACATCCTCGAGGCGTACCTGCCGACGCCGGTGGTGGTGCGCGACGGCGACGGGTTCCGGCTAGACCACGACCGGCCCAAGTCGATCGGCCGGGTGCGCGGGTTCGGCGGGCCGTTCGGGGTGTTCGTGCGCGCCTACGCGTTCATCCGCTCCTGGGGGCCGGGGCTGCGGGACATGTCCGAGATCGCCGTGCTGAACGCGAACTACATGCTGGCGCTGCTGAAGGACGACTACGAGTTGCCCTACGACCGGCACTGCATGCACGAGTTCGTGCTGTCGGCGCGGGGCCTCAAGCGCGAGTACGGCGCGACCGCGCTGGACGTGGCCAAGCGGCTGATGGACTATGGGTTCCACCCGCCCACCGTCTACTTCCCGCTGGTCGTGCCGGAGGCGCTGATGATCGAGCCCACCGAGACCGAGGCGAAGGAGACGCTGGACGCGTTCTGCCAGGCGATGCTGGCGATCGTGGCTGAGGCCGCGAGCGACCCCGACCTGCTCAAGTCGGCGCCGCACACGAGGCCGGTGGCGCGGCTGGACGAGGCCGGCGCGGCCAAGCGGATGGTCGTCCGGCACCGCTTTGACGACTGATTTGAGCCGCCGCCTAGACTGATCGGCAGTGACGATCTCGAACCACGATCTGGCCGTCGCGCTGACGCTGCTGGTCGCGTTCACCGCGCTGCTTGCGGCCGCTCCGCGGCTGCGCGTGCCCTACCCGATCCTGCTGGTGCTGGGCGGCCTCGCGCTCGGCTTTGCGCCCGGCGTGCCCGAGATCCAGATCCCCCCGCAGGTGGTGCTGTTCGGCATCCTGCCGCCGCTGCTCTACTCGGCGGCGTTCTTCACGTCGCTGCGCGACCTGCGTGCCAACAAGCGCCCGATCGGCCTGCTCTCGACCGGGCTGGTGCTGTGCACCACCGCGGGCGTGGCCTGGGTTGCGCACTCGGCCATCGACGGGCTGCCGTGGTCGTCGGCGTTCGTGCTGGGCGCGGTCGTGTCGCCCACCGATCCGCTGGCCGCCACCTCGATCGCCCAGCGGTTCGGGATCCCGCGGCGGATCGTCGCGATCGTCGAGGGTGAGGGGCTGGTCAACGACGGGTCAGCGCTGGTGCTCTACAAGTTCGCGGTGCTGGCCGTGGTCACCGGCTCGCTCAGCATGACCCAGCGCGACCCTGTCGTTCATCTGGACGGTGGTCGGCGGCGTCGGCATCGGCCTGGCGCTGGGATGGGTGATCCGGCAGGTGCGCCTGCGACTGCACAACCCGCCGCTCGAGATCACGATCGCGCTTCTGACCGGCTACTTCACGTTCATCCCGGCCTACCTGCTGGGCGCGTCCGGCGTGCTTGCGGTGGTCACGGCGGGCGTCTACGTCGGCTGGTACACGCCGCAGCTGACGACGGTCGAGACGCGGCTGCAGGGCGACGCGGTCTGGGAGATCCTCACCTTCCTGCTGAATGGGCTGCTGTTCGTGACGGTCGGGTTGAGCCTGCCGGCGGTGCTGGACAGCCTCGGCGGCCACATCACGACCACGCTGGCGTGGCAGGCTCTGGCGGTGGTCGCGGCCGTGATCGTGATCAGGTTCCTGTGGGTGTTTCCGGCCACCTACGTGCCGCGGGCGCTCAGCAAACGCATCCGCGCAGCCGATCCCTACCCGCCCTGGCAGTACCCGGCCCTGATCTCCTGGACCGGGATGCGCGGCGCCGTTTCGCTGGCCGCGGCGCTGGCGATCCCCCTGCGCACCGACGCCGGCGAGGGCTTCCCGGGGCGGGATCTGATCATCTACCTGACCTTCGCCGTGATCCTGGCCACGCTGGTCGGCCAGGGGCTGACGATGCCGCTGGTGATCCGGGCGCTGGGGCTGGAGGACGACGGCGTGGTCGAGCGTGAGGCGGTGAAGGCCCGCATCCACGCCGCCGATGCGGCACTCAACAGGATCGACGAGCTGATCGACGAGGAGTGGGTGCGCGAGGATACGGCCGACCGGCTGCGCAGGATGTACCGGTTCCGGCGCAACCGGTTCGCCGAGCGCTACACGGGCGACGGTGACGGCGCGATCGAGGAGCAGTCGGCCGCCTATCAGCAGCTGTTGCGGGAACTGATCGAGGCGGAGCGACAGGCCGTCGTCGACCTGCGCGGTGCCGGGGCGATCGGCGACGACGCGATGCGGGAGGTGCACCGCGAGCTGGATCTGGAGGAGGCCCGGCTCGATCTGTGACGGAGCGGTGGCGACGACCACCACGGAGTCGCATCTGACCGGGTCGAGGGTAGACTGGTCGTGATGGGTGCCATGCGATCCCGACTACCGCTGGCCGAGCAGCGCGACGAGGTGGAATGTCGCCGCTGTGGCGTGGTCTGCCAGAAGGTGATCCACCCGCAGCGTTGCATGGAGCAGGGCTGCCCGTTCCTGTACGCCTACGAGGCCTTCGGCCACAAATACGCTGGTTGCCTGCAGGGCGTCTTCGGCGTCGCCATCGACGTCGAGCACCTGACGCGGGCGCGCAAGCGGCGAAACGGGTTCGGAGCCATCCGCGCCGTGCGCGAGCCGCTGCCGATGTGCCCGGCCGAGATCGAGCGCGCCTACGAGCACCGCGCCGAACCGCTCGGCTGTATCAATCCGGAGTTCAACGAGCTACCGGATCGGCCGTCTTTCAGGGTCATCGAGAACACCCGGCCGACTGTGTGATCGCGGTGCGTGTCCTCGTCCGCGTGCTCGCGGTGACGGCGCTGGCCGTGATCGGTGTCGTCGCGATGGGCCTGAGCACGGCCGGCAGCGGATCACATACCGTCCTGCCGCCGCCGCCACCGTGCAACACCCGGTTCCGCCCGGGCCAAGCCGGCGGCTTGGTCGCTGCCGCCGAACCAGCCCGCCGACGCGGCGCTGATCGGACGGGTGACGGTGCCGATCCGCACCAGCGCCGGGTGGGTGCGTCCGGTGACGTCCCTGGGCAGCGACACCTGGCTCTTGATCCTGCGCCACCACGGCCGTCATGGCGTGGCGCTGATCCCGACCTCCGGCACCCCCAAGACGACCCGGATCGACCTGGCCGAGCTGGATCTGCGCTGGACGCGCGTACGGGTGGATGTCGAACCTGTCGCGGCTGCGCCTTTCGGTGCTGCGCGGCCACAAGCTGCTGGGTTCGTTCCCGGTGGCGGCGGGCATGGCGTCCACGCCGACGCCGACCGGGCGCTTCTCGGTCACCGACCGGGTCACGTTCCCGCCCGGAAGCACCTACGGCAGCTTCGCGCTGGGGCTGTCGGTACATCAGTCGCGGCTGCTGCGCGAGCTGGCACGGCGGCAGCCAGATCGCGATCCACGGCACCTCTCAGCCGAGCACCATCGGGCAGTACGCCAGTCTCGGCTGCATCCGCGTGCCACGGCCGGCGCTGCGTCTGCTGGAGCGGACCGTGCCGCTGGGCGGCCCGGTCACGATCCACGCCTAGATATGGCGCGGTTGATCTACTCCGCGATCGCATCCCTCGACGGCTACGTCGCCGACGAGCAGGGGAACTTCAGCTGGCTGGCGCCGGACGAGGAAGTGCACGCGTTCGTCAACGACCTGGAGCGGACGGTCGGGACGCACCTGTACGGGCGTCGCATGTACGAGGTGATGGTGTGCGTGGGAGACGATGGAGACGGCCGGCGAACCGGACGTGATGCGCGACTTCGCGGAGATGTGGTGGGCGGCCGACAAGATCGTCTACTCGCGGGCGCTGGAGTCGGTCGCGAGCGAGAGGACGCGGATCGAGCGGGAGTTCGACCCGGAGACCGTGGGTCAGATGAAGGCGACGACGGAGCGCGACATCTCGATCGGCGGGCCGGAGCTGGCCGGCCAGGCGCTGGCCGCCGGGCTGGTCGACGAGTGCCACCTGTTCCTGGTGCCGGTGCTGCTGGGAGGCGGCACCCGGGCGCTCCCGGACGGAGTACGGCTACGGCTGGAGCTGCTGGACGAGCGCCGGTTCGCAAGCGGCGTCGTGCATCTGCACTACGGAGTCACGCCCGAGACCTAGTCGTCGGCGTCGGGCGGGCGCCGCAGTCGCTTGTTCTGGCCCGCCCGCCGCTTGCCCTCGATGCGCTTCGTGGCTGAGGCCCGGTTGGGCCGCGTGGGACGGCGGGGTGGCGGCGGCGGTGCCAGCGCCCGCTGCATCAGCTCCGCGAAACGCCGCAGCGCCAGCGAGCGGTTGCGGCTCTGGCTGCGCTCATCCTGGGCGACCACCCGCAGCCGGCCCTCGCCGTCCAGCCGCGACCGCAGCCGCCGCATCGCCCGCTCGCGCTCCTGGTCGGTCAGCGTGGGCGAGCCGGCCAGGTCGAACGTCAGCTCGGCCCGAGTGCTGGACGTGTTCACGTGCTGTCCGCCGGGGCCGCCCGATCGCGTGAAGCGGAAGTCGAGCTCCGACACCGGCAGCCGCGCCGCCGCACCTATCTCGACGACGTCACCGTCTGCCATTGCTTCACGCCCGCCCGGTGGATGCGGGCGAACCGGGCCATCTCGGCCTTGTCCGGCCCGCGGTTGTCGGATCCCGGCGTCTCGGCGATGGCCGGAAGCTCCTGCAGCTTTGGGTGCCCGAGCATCACCGACAGCTTCTTGCCGATCTCGCCCTGGCCGATGTTGGCGTGCCGGTCGCGGTTCGAGCCGAACGGCATCTTCGAGTCGTTGACGTGCAGGCAGCGCAGCCGGTCGAGACCGATCCGCGAGTCGACCTCGTCGAGCAGGACGTCGACGCCCGCGGGCGTGGTGATGTCGATCCCGGACGCGAACAGGTGGCAGGTGTCGAGGCAGATGCCGACCTGCTCCGGCCGTCCCAGCTCGTCGATGATCAGCGCCAGCTCCTCGACGGTGACGCCGATCGTGCCCTGGTGGCCTGCGCTGTTTTCGAGCAGCAGCCAGGGGCCGTCCGGGTCTCGCTCGCCCAGCACCACCTGCAGGCCGGGCACGATCTGGTGCATGGCGGCTTCGAGTCCGCGGCCAAGGTGGCTGCCGACGTGGAACACGACGCCGTCGGCGCCGATGGCTGTGCCCACGCCGACGGTGGACGAGAGCGCCTTCAGCGATTTCGCGTAGACGCCGTCGTCGGTGGCTGCGAGGTTGATCAGGTAGGTGGCGTGGATCACGACGGCGCCCAGGCCGGTCTCGGCTCGCCGCTCGCGGAAGCGCGCGATCGCCTCCGGCGTGTGGTTGGTCTGGCGCCACATGCGCGTGCTCTGACTGAAGATCTGGATCGACTGCAGGCGCAGGGCCTCGGCCCGGTCGACGGCGGTGTCGATGCCTCCCGTGCTCGATACGTGGGCGCCCAGCAGCATGGTGAGCAGTCTAGAGCCGTGCCTGTGGCGGCGGTCGGTAGGATCAGCGGATGCCCGAGCGACCGGTGAAAGTCAGGTTTCCGCCCTCCCCGACCGGGCTGCTGCACGTCGGCAGCGCCCGCACCGCGCTCTACAACTGGCTCTACGCCCGGCATACCGGCGGGTCGCTGGTGCTCCGGTTCGAGGACACCGACCGCGTCCGTTCGACCGACGAGGCGGTCGACCAGGCGCTGCGGGTGCTGGAGTGGCTGGGCATCGACTGGGACGAGGGGCCGATCCGCCAGACCGAGCGCCTGCACGTTTACGGAGAGATCGCCGAACGGCTGGTGTCGGAGGGCAGCGCCTACCGCTGCTACTGCACGCCCGAGGAGCTGGAGGCCGAGCGCAAGCAGCGCCAGGCGGCACAGCTGCCGCTGGTCTACTCCGGGCGCTGCCGCGACCTGACCGACGAGCAGCGCGCGGCGTTCCAGGCGGAGGGGCGCACGCCCGCCGTGCGGATGCGTTTCGACCCGGCAGGCGAGACCGTGATCGAGGACATGGTGCGCGGCGTTGTTCAGTGGGACAACGCGCTCCAGGGCGACTTCATCATCCTGCGCTCCGACGGCACTCCGACATACCAGTTCGCGAACCCCGTGGATGACATCGATGCCGGGATCACCCACGTGCTGCGAGGCGAGGACCTGCTCTCGTCGACGCCGCGGCAGCTGGCCGTCTACCGGGCGCTGGGCGCGCCGGAACCGCTGTTCGCGCACTTGCCGATGATCCTGGGGCCGGACAAGAAGAAGCTCTCCAAGCGGCACGGCGCCGTCTCGGTGGAGGAGTTCCGCGACCGTGGATACCTGGCCGAGACGATGCGGAACTACCTGGCCCTGATCGGCTGGAGCTTCGACGACAAGACCACGGTCATGACCACCCCCGAGCTGGTCGAGCGGTTCACGATCGAGCGGGTCAATCGCAGCCCCGGCGTGTTCGACGTCGCCAAGCTGGAGTGGCTGAACGGGGAGCACCTGCGGCTGCTGGAGCCTGAGCGGTTCGCCGCGGAGCTGCAGGCCTACCTGGAGCGGAGCGGATCACCGCTGGCGGCCGATCGCGAGCGCGTGGCCGAGGTGGCGCCGGTGGTGCAGGACAAGCTGCGAGAGCTGTCCCAGTTCGAGGGGTTCGCGGGGTTCCTGTTCGGGCCCGTGGCCTATGACGACGAGGCCGTCGGGCGGGTGCTCGACGATCCGGACGCGCCGCGCGCACTGGAGTCCGCCACCGAGGCGCTGCGGCGCGTGGTGGAGTGGGACGCGGGGTCGATCGAGGAGGCGCTGCGCGGTGCCTGCGAGGAGACCGGCCTCAAGCCGCGAGTGCTGTTCGGGCCGGTGCGCGTGGCCATCTCGGGGCGCACGGTGGCGCCCGGCCTGTTCGAGAGCCTGGTGCTGCTGGGCCGCGAGGAGTCGCTGGAGCGGATTGCGACGCTGGGCAGGAGATTCGCCGTCGAGGGCTAAGCCCGTCTGAGGTCCCATGTCATCGACCTCGTCAAACCCGCTTCCGATCTCGCTGCCGCGCTTCAGCCCGGCCGCGCTGCTGCTTGCGCTGGCGCTCGCGGCCATGCTCTCGATGGTCGTGGGCATCGCCGCCTACACGGTGCACACGGGCTCGGGCATCTCGCAGTCCGACCTCGCGGCCGCCCAGCACAACGCATACCAGAGCGGACACGATGCCGGGTACGCGGCCGGTCTGGCCAGGGGCAAGGACACCGGCCAGAACGCCGGTTACCGGCAGGGCAAGCACGACGGGATGGTGGCCGGCATCAAGAAGGGCCGCACCGCCGGCATCAAGAACGGCCGCACGGCGGGCTACGCGTCGGGATACGCAGCCGGCGTGGCGGCAGCCCAGGCGGCGGCGCCGCCGGCGAACAAGAAGCAGAACAAGGGTAACTAGCATCCGGCGTCGCGCCGACCCAGGTTGACCGGTTGTATGGAGTCTGTGAAGACCCGTTGCCCGCGGAGAAAGAGGCGTGTAGCCTCGGCTGGTGATCGAGGGTCTGTTGTATGAAGGGTCACGGACCGCAGGTACCGCGATGGTGCTGCTCGGGCTGTCCTGCCTGTGCACCGGGCTGATCGCGATCCTCGCGATGCACATGCCCGGCGACACCCACTCGGAGGGGGCCTACCGGCTGACGCGGATCATGGCCGTGGCCGGCGGCGCCTGCGGCCTGGTGGCCGCGCTCACCGGCGTGCCCTACCACTGGATGGTGGGTGACATCAGCCAGGACATGTTCCTCGCGGTCGAGGGCGGACTGCTGGTCGTGGTCGCGGTGTTCGCCGTCGTCTCGGCAGCGCTGCTGCCGCACGGCAAGCCACGCTCCCGGTAGCTGCGTCGGCCGTTCGCGGGCAGGAGCTCGCCCTGAGCGACGCGAACTACGTGCTAGTGCGCATGCTGAGGCAGGGATGAGCGGCCCCCGCGGCGAGTGCGATCTCGCCGTGGTAGGTGCCGGCATCCTCGGCCTGGCCACGGCCCGCGAGCTGGCCCGCCGCCATCCCGCAGCTGTCGCTGCAGGTGCTGGAGCGGGAAGGGGCGATCGCCTTGCACCAGACCGGCCACAACTCCGGCGTCGTCCACCAGGGCGTCTACTACCAGCCGGGATCGCTGAAGGCGGCGCTGTGCGTGGCCGGTGCCCGCGAGCTGTACGAGTACTGCGACGCGCGCGCGATCCCGGTCGAGCGGTGCGGCAAGCTGATCGTGGCGACGGAGCCGGGCCAGGTGCCGCGGTTGGACGAGCTCGAGCGCCGCGGCACCGCCAACGGCGTGCCCGGCCTGGCACGGGTGGATCGCGACCGCATCGCCGAGATCGAGCCGCACGTGCGCGCGCTGGACGGGCTGCACTCGCCCGAGACCGGCATCATCGACTACGGCCGGGTGGCCGCCGCGTACGCGGACGACGTGGAGACGGCCGGCGGCATCATCACCACGGGCTGCGACGTCACCGGCGTGCACGTCGTGTCCGGGTGGCTGCGGCTGACGCACACCAGTGGCGAGACGCGGGCGAGACACGCGCTGTTCTGCGCCGGCGCATGGTCCGACCGGCTCGCGACGATGGCCGGCGGCGGCGCAGATCCCCGGATCGTGCCCTTCCGTGGCGCCTACATGCGGCTGCGGCCCGAGCGGCGCACGCTGGTGCGGGGCATGGTGTACCCGGTGCCCGATCCGGAGCTGCCGTTCCTGGGCGTGCACCTGACCAGGCGGATCGACGGCGAGGTGCTGGTCGGGCCCAGCGCGCTCCTGGCCGGCGCCCGCGACGCGTACTCGCTGCGGCGGGTGCGACCCGCCGACGTCGTCTCCACGCTCACCTGGCCCGGCACCTATCGCATGGCCCAGCGCTTCTGGCGGACGGGGATCGATGAGGCCCGTCACCTGCTGCCGGGTGGGTCGTTCGTGGCTGCGGCGGCCGAGTTCGTGCCCGAGCTGAGGCAGCGCGACCTGCTGCCGGGGTTCGCCGGCGTCCGCGCCCAGGCGGTCGACCGCGCCGGGCGGCTGGTCGACGACTTCGTGTTCTCACACACCGACCGCGCGCTGCACGTGCGGAACGCACCCTCGCCTGGGGCGACCTCGTCGCTCGCGATCGCCCGGTACATCGCAGACGAGGCGCAGCGTGCCTTCCATCTACCCCACAGGTAGGCGGCGCCGGCCGACCGAGACCGTGTCCAGCGTGGCCGCCTGCAGCGAGTGCGGGTAGCGGATCGGGGTGGAGTGGGTGCGCAGGCCGTGGCGGTGCGCGGGGCCGTCCACGCGACGGGGTGGGACGGCCGGCGCAGCCGTCGCGGCCATCGGCGCCACGGTGTGCAGCGATGCGCTGCCCACCAGCGAAGCGGTCAGCACGGACTGCATCACGCGGAGCACCAGAGCGGTCGGGAATCCGTCGATACGAGGCCGGGCGGGCGGCCGAGCCGGGACCGGGGGGCGCGGCCAGGCGGACGCCCGGGCAACGACCATGGCACGATCGGCGGTGGGCATGATCACGACCGGCGTACCGAGGTGCAGAGCGGGACGGAGGCGCGCGAGCGCCTGAGGCGAGACGCGGAGACAGCCATGGGAGGCGGCGGTGCCGATCGACGTCGGATCGTCGGTGCCGTGGATCGCCAGCTGGTCGCCGCCCGACCAGTTCGGAGGCAGGTGCGGCTGGTCACCCGAGAGGCCGAACGCGTACCAGCCGAACGGGCCCGACGGGTCACCGGTGGCCAGGCTGTCGGTGACGCTGAAGCGCCCGATCGGGGTGGGGGTGGTGACGGCGCCGATCGCGGCCGAGAAGGAGGCTCGCGGGCGCGAGCCGTGCATCAGCCAGATGCGGCGGGCGTGCAGGCTGGCGCGAATCCAGGTGCTGGTGCGGACCGTGCGGAGGCCGCGCAGGTTGATCCAGCCGGTGCGTCCGTTCGGCTTCAGCGGCAGCTCGACTCGACCCCAGCGGCGGTTCGCGGTGGTGCGCAGCACCCAGAGCCAGGTGGGCGCCCCCAGCCGTGTGGCGGCGGGCAGGTGAGCCACGGTTGCGCCACCGGGCGACGAACGCACGGTGGCGCCGTGTGGGGCTGATACGAGCAGGAAGCGCGGGCCGTCGGAGGCGCGTGCCTGTGCGGGAAGGGCCACCGCGAGCAGGGCCAGGCCCACCGCCAACATCGCCCCACACCGTCGCACACGCCGTTGCTCAGCAAGCAACCCGAGCACCCATGGACCCCCGTCACCTCGGCCATTCGTTGCGGCCGCGGGGCTGATCTTACATCTTGCTTGTCGTGTTACAAAGCCTGGTGTGCTTGCAGGATGGGTCAGGGGCGAGGCGACCGGCGAAGTGACCAAGATCACGTTGTTCGCCGCCTGGCCACCTTCCCTGTTACGCCCGGTGGATCAGTAGCCGCCACCTCCGCCGCCGCTACCGCCGCCGCCCGCGTAAACGAGCAGTCCGACGACGATGATCGCCGCGACCGCCAGGCCGATCCAAACGGCCCAGTTGCGGCCGGGAGTGGATTCAGGTGTGTTGGTGCTCACGAGGTGCCTCCTCGGGGAGTCTTGGACATCACTACCCTGGGTACGGCATGCGGGGCCTAGCGGTTCATGACCGCCGGCGTGGCGACGGGCCTGCGCTAGCCGTGAACGTCGGTGTGCACGTGTTCGCAGCCGCAGGCGACGGCCCACTCGTCGAGCGTGCGGCCTTCCAGCGGGTGGCCGTGCTTGAAGAGCTTCCCGACGTACGAGTGGCGGTGCTGATCGAGCAGGTTGGCGAGGTGCCCGATGTCGGTCGTCGACCAGCCACCGGGCGGCTGGTGGGCGTCGGCGAGATGCTCGCGGATCTCGTCGGCGGTGGCGGTCTCGAAGGCGTGGTAGCGCTGGCCGGAGCTGGTGCGGAGGAACCACTTCGCCGCCAGCATCCCCTCCAGCGCCTCTTTGGCCCGCTTCTTGTCCTCGTTGGCCACGATCACCGTGTAGCCGGAGCCCATCTGGTTCGAACCGAAGGTCGTCAGCACCGGGTTCGCGACCGCGCACTTGATGCCGTTGCCGTGCAGCAACTCAACGGCTTCGTCTGCGCCCTGGGGAGATGAGAGCACGGCGATGGGGGTGGTGTCGCTCACGGCGCAAGCGTACACCGGGGCGTGCGGCCTACGTCGGCGCACCGCAGCCCGGCACTTGACGTTGTGCCGGGGCAGTCATAGTGTCTTCTGCCACAAGCGGTGCGCCCGGTCGACGGCTGCGGTGCCAGCGCTCTGAGCGGGAGTCGGGTCTGGCTCTCGTCGCCGCACCGGCTGGTTGGGGCCGATTCTGGCGCTCCCAGGAGCGGGCCGGCCCGCCGAACTCCCGAAAAGAGCGAGTCATGGCGATCTGTCGAATCATCGAGACGGGCGCGAAGCCCGAGCAGTACGAGCAGGTACGTGCCCATCTCGGCCTGGGCGATGCGGCGCCGCCAGGCAGCATGGTCCACATCGCCGCGATCGGCGACGACGGACTGATGCGGGTGATCGAGGTGTGGGAGCCGCGATCAGGCCCAGGCGTTTGCCGAGAAGGTCGTCGAGGCACGTACCGAGATCGGCATCGCCCCCGTCCGCCCCCAGATCCCGTACCTGGAGGTGCACAAGATCGCCCAGGACGTGGGCGCCACCGCCTGACGCCTCAGGAGACGTCTGCGCTAACGGTGCGTGCCCATGCCGGGAACCCGCACGAGATGCACGGGCTCCCGGGGAGTACCGCATACCGGATTCGAACCGGTGTTACCGCCGTGAGAGGGCGGCGTCCTAGGCCCCTAGACGAATGCGGCACGGTCGCCCCGAGGCGCGCGGATTCTAGCAAGCGCCGGTTGCGCGCCGCCTGGTCAGGCCGCCGTGAGCTGCGACGCCAGCCGCTCGGAAAGCAGCTCGCGCACCCGTGGCCACTCGTCGTCCGTGATCGAGTACCAGGCGGAGTCGCGCCAGCGGCCGCCGAACATCAGCATGTGCTTGCGGAAGATGCCTTCGAACGTGGACGGCAGCGCTGCCAGCGCCGCTCGTGCCCGGTCGTTGCGCGCGTCCGTCTTGAACTCGACCCGCGCGCAGCCCAGCTGGTCGAACGCGTGCTCCAGCATCAGCAGCTTGGCCTCGGTGTTTGCGCCCGTGCCCCAGGCCGCCGGTGAGACCAGCGACCAGCCGATCTCGAGGCCGCGGTCGGCCGGGCGCAGAGCCAGGAAGCGGCTGCTGCCGACCGGCCGGTCGTCCTCCTGCGCGACGGTGACGAAGCCGAACTCGGTCCGCGCTGCCGTCTCCGCCATCGCCTCGCGGAACCAGGCGTCGAACACCTCGCGCCCGGCCGAGGCATCGATCTTCACCCAGCGCCACACGCCGGGGTCGCCCAGCGCCGTCCAGAGGCCCTCGCGGTGGCGCTTGGCGAACGGCTCCATCCGCACGCCGATCCCCTCCAGCGTGGGCGGCTGCTCGAACAGCCGGTCGAACCCGTTTCCGGTCGGCGCCATGCCGCCATCGTAGAGCGTCGCCCCGCGGCGCCGGTAGGCTGGCGTCAGTGAGAGAGTCGGTGGTGCTGGGCGGTGTCGTCCGACCGGCCGTGTTGATTCTCGGGCGGAGGGGACGTGCACATGATCGTGATTGGGACGGACGCACACAAGTCGTCGTTTACGGGAGCCGCGGTGGATGGCGTGACCGGTGAGCAGCGACGCTGTGAGACGGTCGCGGCGACCACTGCCGAGTTTGGACGGTTGTTGGCTTGGGCGCGACGGCTGGATGGGGAGCGGGTGTGGGCGCTGGAGGACTGTCGGCATGTGTCTGGCCGGTTTGAGCGGTTCTTGCTGGCTCGTGCTGAGCGGGTGATGCGCGTCCCGCCGAAGCTGATGGCCGGTGCTCGTGAAAGCGCGCGTGAGCGGGGTAAGTCGGATCCGATCGATGCTCGCGCGGTGGCCGTGGCGGCGCTGCGTGAGGGCGTCGATCAGCTGCCGTCGGCCCTGCTGGCCGGCCGTGATCTCGATCTGCGGCTGCTGCTCGATCACCACGACGATCTGGTCGCTGCGCGTAGCCAGTCGCAGCAGCGGCTGTGCTGGCACCTGCACGACCGGTACGAGGATCTTGAGATCCCACCGGGCGCGCTTGATCGCGGCGTCTGGCTCGATCGGATCGGGCGTCGCTTGGCGCGTGCGGAGCGATCCACCTGCGTGCGGGGCGCGCGATCCCTGCTGGCCGCGATTCGCGCCAACACGCGCCAGATCCGCCAGCTCGAGCGGGAGATCACGGCCCTGGTCGATGAGCTGTGCCCGCAACTGGTCGCCGAGGTCGGATGCGGCCCGCTGACGGCAGCCAAACTGGTCGGTGAGATCGCCAACGCTGAGCGATTCGCGAGCGATGCAAAGCTCGCTCGCGCGAGCGGCGTTGCGCCCATCCCCGTCTCGTCCGGGCGACGAGACCGGCATCGGCTCGATCGCGGTGGCAACCGCCAGCTCAACCTGGCGTTTCACCGCTTCGCCGTCAACCGGGCACGTCGCGACCCGGCCACAGCCGCGTATCTTGCCCGCAAGCAAGCTCAAGGCATGCATCGCATGGAAGCACTTCGCTGCCTCAAACGCCACCTCGCCAGACGCCTCTGGCACCTCCTCCAGACACCACCAACGACCCAAGGCAGCGCCCAAAAACAGGCGCTCGCCTTGACATAGGAGCAACGCGTGTCCGACGACCTGTGCATGCTGACCGCCGTCGAAGCGGTCGCGCTGCTGCGCTTGGGCCGGGTCTCGTCGCGGGAGCTGGTGGAGGCGGCGCTGCGGCGCATCGAGCAGATCGACCCGCAGCTGAACGCGCTGCCCACGGTCTGCGCCGAGCGGGCGTTCGGGCAGGCCGACCGCGCTTCACGCGACACGACGCTGGCCGGGCTGCCGATCGCCGTCAAGGATCTCAACGATGTGGTCGGCGTCCGCACAACCTACGGATCCCCGATCTACGCCGACCATGTGCCCGACCGCTCCGACTTCATGGTCGAGCGGCTGGAGCAGCGCGGCGCCGTGGTCGTGGCGAAGTCGAACACGCCTGAGTTCGGGGCCGGCGGCAACACCTTCAACGAGGTGTTCGGCGAGACCCGAAACCCGTGGGACACCTCCCGCACCTGCGGTGGCTCGTCGGGTGGCTCGGCGGCCGCCCTGGCCAGCGGCCAGGTGTGGCTGGCGACCGGGTCCGACCTCGGCGGCAGCGTGCGCACCCCGGCCGGCTTCTGCGGCGTCGTGGGAGTCCGGCCCAGCCCCGGCCGGGTGGCCGCCGGCCCCTCGCCGCTGCCGTTCGAGACTATGTCGGTGGAAGGGCCGATGGGCCGTACCGTGGCCGACGCGGCGCTGATGCTGGACGCGATGGCCGGCCTCGACGCGCGTGACCCGCTCTCGCTGGATGCGCCCGCTCGTCCCTTCGCAGACGCGGCAGCCGCCCCGGGGCTGCCGCCGCGGGTCGCCTACAGCCCCGATCTGGGCGTGACACCGGTCACCACAGAGGTTCGCGACGCGTGCGGACGGGCCGTGGAGCGGCTGGCGGCGGCCGGGGTCGAGGTGGAGCAGGCGTCGCCCGACCTGACCGGAGCGCCCGAGGCATTCCAGGTGCTGCGCGGCGCCGGGTACGTGGCCGGCATGGAGCCGCTGTATGCGACCGACCGCGACCGCCTCAAGCCCGACATCATCTGGAACATCGAGTTCGGGCTGAGCCTCTCGGTCGAGCGGATCGCGCAGGCCGAGCAGGCCCGCGGCGCCGTCTTCCAGCGCATGTCGGAGTTCATGGCCGGGTACGATCTGCTGCTCTGCCCGACCGCCTGCGTCGCGCCGTTCGACGTGTCCACGCGCTGGATCCGCGAGGTGTCCGGTGTCACGTTTGACAACTACGTCGAGTGGCTTCGGATCACCTCGGCGATCACGCTTACCTCGTGCCCGGTCGTGGCGCTGCCCTGCGAGCTGACCGAGGTGGGCCTGCCGGTCGGTATGCAGCTGGTCGGCCGGCCCCGTGGGGAGTGGCAGCTGCTGTCGGCGGCGGCCGCTCTCGAGCAGGTGTTCGATCTGGCCGGCCGCGTGCCCATGGATCCCAGGGGCGGTTGACCGTGGTCGGGCGGTTCGCGCCCAGCCCCAGCGGCCTCATGCATCTGGGAAACGCCCGCACGGCGCTCCTGGCCTGGCTGGACGCCCGGGCGCGCGGTGGCGAGATGCTGCTGCGGATCGAGGATCTCGACCGCGACCGTTGCCGGCCGGAGTACGTCCAGGCGATCCGCGACGACCTGGCCTGGCTGGGACTCGACTGGGATGCGGAGACCAGGCCGCAGTCTCTGCGCGATCCAGACTACGCCGTCGCCGTGGAGCGGCTGTCGCAGCTGGGGCTGGTGTACGAGTGCTTCTGTTCCCGCCGTGAGCTTGCGGCGGTGACGTCGGCACCGCATGGCAGCGACGACCAGCCTGCCGCCTACGCCGGCACCTGTCGCGAGCTGACCGACGCGCAGCGGGAACGGCTGCGGGCCGAGGGGAAACGCCCGGCCCTGCGCGTGCGCATGCCGGAGCGGGCCGTCGAAGTGCGCGACCGGCTGCACGGCAGGAACCTCCGGCCGGTCGGCGGCGACGTGATCGTGCGCCGCTCCGACGGCCTCTACGCCTACCAGTTGGCGGTGGTGGCCGACGACGCGGCAGATGGCGTGACCGACGTCGTGCGCGGTGATGATCTGCTGGCCTCGACCGCGCGCCAGGTGGCGCTGCAGCAGCTGCTGGGGCTGCCGCACCCCGCATACGCGCACGTGCCGCTGATGCTCGGGGAGGACGGCGAGCGGCTGGCCAAGCGGCACGGCGCCGTGGCCGTCGCCGACCTGCGCGCTGCCGGCGCGACCGCCCGCGAGGTGGTGGGCGCGCTGGCGGGATCGGCCGGGATCAGCGACGGCCGGGCCGTCGCTGCGGCCGAGCTGCTCGAGGGCTTCGAGCTGACGCGGGTGGGCCGGCACCCCTGGCGGCTGGCGCCGGGCACGCCGATCCTGTCGGCTACCTGACAGTTGACAGGAGCTCCCGGCGGTGGAAGCCTGCGGGTGATGCGACCCGAGGACTGGTGGGAGGCGCGGCACGCGCGGCTGGTGAAGAACGAGGAGTCGTTCCGCCAGTACAACAATCGCCGGATGGAGCAGGAGCCGGTCGACAGCGACGACGACGAGGAGCCGATCCCGTTCCTCTGCGAGTGCGGCGACTTCACGTGCGTGCAGGCGCTGGTGATGACCGCGGCCGAGTTCGCGGACGCGCACGCGGCCGCCGACCGGTTCGTGGTGCTACCAGGTCACGTGTTCGACGACGTCGAGCGCGTGGTCGAGCACCACGGCGGCTTCGAGGTGGTCGAGAAGCTGGACATGAACGTGGACGAGATGTGGCGCGAGGCGGGAGGCGGCGAGCCTAACCCTTCTTCGGCCAGCTGAGGCTGTTCGCGATCAGGTCGTAGGCCTGCTTGTTGTCGCGGCTGGTGGGCGTCTGCAGCGACAGGATCACGATGTGGCCGTTGTGGAACACCAGGTAGCGGTACACGCGCAGCGTGTCCTCGGGCGTGTCGGCGGTGGCCGGCTTGTCCTTGGTGAAGACCATCCTGATGGCCGGCTCGCCGTTGAGCTCCGTGGACTTCGGCCGCGACTCGATGTCGAGCACGGTCTTCTTGTTCTGCTGCGCGATCATCGCAGCCCGCACCGGCTTCACCTTGGGCGGATTCCCGGACTTCCGCGTCGCGATCACGATCGCGTTCCCGAGCTTGGCGATGCGCACGATCCCGCCCTTCTTGGTGACGTTCCAGCCGCCGGGGTAGAGCAGCCGGTAGCCGAGCTTGGGGTTCGTGTAGGTCTGGAACACGGCGCCCGACCTGTCGGTGCCGGCCGCCGGGACATAGGTGCCCGTGGAGGCAGCGGAGGACGACGAGGGCTGGCTGGCGGTGGGTCCGCTGCCGCCGCTCGACGAGGATGACGACCCGGCACAGCCGGTCGCCGCGAGCACGGCGACGACCGCGATCAGCAGCCCGGGTCGTCGAGCGTCGAGGATGCTCCGGCGCTGCACATCTCCCACGGTACATGCGTTACCACAGGATGTCTGGATCCCAACTGTTAACTCTCCGCTGTGACGGTGCGGTAGGGTCGGCACTCGGCCCACAACGACAAAGGGGGAGTCATGCGCAAGCGATGGATCGCAGTGGCCGTGGCCGCAATGGCGTTCGGCTGTACCGGACTGGCGATGGCCGCGACCGGGTCGAGCTCGTCGCCGCAGATGCGGACGACGCTGCACCTGGTCGAACACCCGATCAACGAGCACGTCGTCGACCTGCCGCCCAAGGGCGACTCGCAGGGCGACCAGTTCCCGTTCTCGAACCTGCTGTTCAATGCAAGCAACACCAGCCAGGTGGGCCGCGACCAGGGCAACTGCATCCGCACCAACCCTGCTCGCGGTGAGTGGCAGTGCAGCTGGACGAACAAGCTCGCCGATGGCCAGATCACGGTCGAGGGGCCGTTCTACGACACCCGCGACAGCCGGCTCGCCATCATCGGCGGCACCGGCATCTACCGCGACGCGCACGGCACGATGCTGCTGCACGCGCGGCCGCACGGCTACGACTTCGTGTTCTCGATCGACTAGGAGGCTGGTACGCGCGCCCCGGCGCGGTCGCTACTGCGGATGCACGCGTGCGACCGCGCCCGGGGCGAGTGACGCCCAGGGGTCGTCGGCAGGCGGATGCTCCCAGCCTTCGCCGAGCGCCGCGTTCACCTCGTCCGGGGTCGGCGTCGAGTCGTAGGCCAGCACCACCGTGGCGCCGGACTCGTCCTGCTGGACGCTCTCGACCACGACCGGCCCGACTGCAGGGGTCGTCGGAACATCGGCGCCCGGCAGCGGTGCGTCGAGTTCCGTCGGGTAGCGAAGCACGGTGGCGTCCCCCTCATTACCGACTAGTGCGTAGATGTAGGTGGCCTGAGCCATCGTGCCTCCTGGCATTGGGTGCGCGTGCAAATCTCTCAGGATAGATGTGCCCGGCACGGCATATGCCAAACACGGTCACGGCCCGTGGATGACCGTCGACCAGTCGTTCAGCGCGGAGGTGGCGGACCCCTTGCATGTGCTCTGGATGGCCAGGGCGTCACCGTCGGAGACGTGCAGCGAGAAGTCGAAGGTACCGGCGGTGACGGGCACGTTGTTGAGCGCCTCGCTGCCGTCGAGCGAGACGCGCAGCGTTTTCGCACAGGATGGCCAGGTCGTGCTGAAGAGGTGGGCGACCAGGTCGCCGTTGCCGGCCTTGGTGACCGACACCGTCACGTCCGGCCCGGACGCGTGCCGCAGTTCGGTGCTGCAGCCCGCCAGCGCCGGGATCGCCGCGCACACGAGCACGAGTCGCCACATACGGCGACGATAGCGCCGCGCGCGGCGGCCCTACCGCTCCAGCATGTTCCCGTCGAGGTCGTTGCCCATGAACACCAGGCGCTCGCGGACGCGGAAATGCTCCTCGAGCCCGAAAGCCTGGCCGTAGAACCGCGCGGCCCGCTCGTGGTCGGCCACGATCAGGTGCACGTGTCCGATGCCGGCAAGGTCCGCCACATGCGAAGTATCCACCAGACGTAGATTCAGGGGCTGCCAGCACCTAGACTGAGTGCATGATCCGCCTCGCCCGCATCGGAGTGCTCGCAGCACTGCTCGGCGTCGTCCTCGCCGTGCCGGCCGTGGCCGCCTCGGGGACGCTGGCCGTCAAGGTGCAGGTTGATCGGCCTGCCGCCTTCACGCATCCGGCGGTGCTGTACCGGGTGAACCACACCGGCCACCGGGCTCGGTACTACGTCACCACCACCGGCTGGACCGGCGGCAAGACGCTCAACCCCAAGCACGTGACCGTGACGATCAAGCTGGCCAAGGGCGAGGGCGCGATCTACGTGGGCTCGCTGGCCCACCTGCCCCACGCCGGGCCGCTGTTCGCGGGCAGCCGCCGTCCGGGGGGCTCGATCACGGTGCACGTGTTCGCGACCGTGCCGAGCGCGGCGGACCTGCACGGGCATGCGCGCACGATCACGCTCGCGATCTCGCTGAACCCTCGCTAGAGCGAGCGTCCGCCTCGAACATGCGTTCCCGGTGTACACTTGGTGCATCAAGAAGCGCACCGGGCATAGTTCCAGCATGGGAAGCTACGACGGCTGGGTGAGCCCGAACCGCAGAGTCAAGACGTGCGAAGCGGGCACCTGCGCGAAGTGCGGCGCCAAGCTCTCGATCTACCGCAAGTCTGGCGAGTTGACCTGCGCGCCATGCACGGCCGCGATCGCCGCGTACTAGCCACTCCAATGGGTTGCGCCGCCGGCGTACTTGTGATCCGGGTCGTACTGCGATAGACCTGCCTATGCAATTGCGCAACCCCGACGTCTGAGGAGGGCTCGATGAAGAGCGCCGTCACCATCACCGTCAACGGGGCGCCACGGACGGCCGAGGTCGAGCCGCGGACGCTGCTCGTCCATCTGCTGCGTGAGCACCTGAACCTGACGGGCACCCATGTCGGCTGCGACACTTCCAACTGCGGGGCGTGCACGGTCTGGCTCGACGGCGAGGCCGTGAAGTCGTGCACCCTTCTGGCCGTCCAGGCGGACGGCCGCGAAGTGACGACCATCGAGGGCATCTCCGAGAACGGCGACCTGCACCCGATGCAGCGGGCCTTCCACGAGCACCACGCCCTGCAGTGCGGCTACTGCACGCCCGGCATGGTGATGACCGCGATCAAGCTGCTCGAGGCGAACCCGGCGCCGACCGACGAGGAGATCCGCCACGGGCTCGAGGGCAACCTGTGCCGCTGCACCGGCTACGAGAACATCGTCGCGGCCGTCCGGGCCGCATCGGGGGTGACGGTCTGATGGCGACGACAGCCGAACAGGCGAAGGGGATCGGCGTCGCGGCGCTGCGCAAGGAGGATCGCAAGTTCCTCACCGGCCGCGGCCGCTTCGTCGACGATCTCAAGCTGCCCGGGATGCTGCACATGGCGATCGTGCGCAGCCAGTTCCCGCATGCCGATATCACCAGGATCGATACGGCCGCCGCGGCGGCCATGCCGGGCGTCACGGCGGTGCTGACCGGAGACGACCTGGAGTTCGCCGCCGGCGTCCCGTGCGCCTCGAACCCCACCGGCGACATGGTCCACCCGGTGCGGCCGCCGTTGGCCAAGGGCCGCGTCCGCCATGTGGGCGAGCCGATCGCCGTCGTGATCGCCGGCGACCGCTACGCCGCCCGCGACGCGGCCGACGCCGTCGAGGTGAGCTACGCGGAGCTGCCGGCGGTGCTCGACGTCGAGGCAGCCCGGGCCGACGGCGCACCGAAGGTGCACGAGGAGCTCGACTCCAACGTGGCCCTCGTGCTCACGCACAGGACCGACGGCATCGACGACGCGTTCTCGAAGGCCGACGTGGTGGTCGAGCACACGATCCGGAACCAGCGCCTGATCCACGTCCCGATCGAGACCCGCGGCGTGGTCGCCGACTGGAACACCGCGAACGACGACCTGGTCGTCTACAGCTCGACGCAGGTGCCGCACTTCCTGCGCACGTTCCTGGCGATCGTCTGCGGGGTGAGCGAGGCCAAGGTGCGGGCGATCGCGCCCGACGTGGGCGGCGGCTTTGGCTCGAAGCTGAACGCGTACGCCGAGGAGTTCATCGCCGCGGCCGCCTCGCGCAAGGTGGGCGCGCCCGTGAAGTGGATCGAGGAGCGCTCCGAGGCGATGCTCGCCACCTGCCACGGCCGCGCCCAGGTCGCGCACATGCAGCTCGCGGCGACGAAGGACGGGAAGGTGCTCGGCATGCGCGCCCACTACGTCCAGGACTACGGCTCGTACCTGCAGATGCTGACGCCGCTGATCTCGCAGCTGACGTTCCTGATGTCTCCCGGTGCGTACGCGATCCCCGAGGTCGACGTCAAGGTGACGAACGTCTACACGAACACGGTGCCGACCGACGCCCTTCGCGGCGCCGGCCGTCCGGAGGCCACCCACGCGATCGAGCGGATGATGGACATCCTCGCCCGGGAGCTCGGCATGAGCCGCACCGACGTACGCAGGCGCAACTTCCCGGTCGAGTTCCCGTTCACGACCGCGATCGGCCTCATGTACGACTCCGGCGACTACGCCAAGACGCTCGACAGGCTGCTCGAGCTCTCCGACGACAAGGAGACGTTCGAGCGGCGGCGGACGGAGGCGGCCGCGCGCGGCAAGCTGCTCGGCCGCGGCCTCTCCACGTGGGTCGAGGTGTGCGGGTTCGTCCCGTCGGACGTCGCCCGCAACGCGCTCGGGCTGACACCGGGCGGGTGGGAGAGCTCCACCGTGCGGATGCACCCGACCGGCAAGATCACGGTCATAACAGGCACGTCGCCGCACGGACAGGGGCACGCGACTTCGTGGTCGCAGATCGTCGAGACCGAGCTCGGCGTGCCGTTCGACGACATCGAGGTGATCCACGGCGACACGGCGTTCGCTCCCTACGGGCTCGGCACGTACGGCAGCCGCAGCGTGGCCGTCGGCGGCACGGCGGTCCACCTCGCCGCGAGCAAGGTCCGCGATAAGGCCCGGCTGGTGGCCGCCCAGATGCTCGAGGCGTCGCCCGACGACCTGGACTTCGAGGGCGGCGTGTTCGCGGTCAAGGGCAGCCCGGACAAGCGCACGACCATCCAGGAGGTGGCCTTCCGCGCCTGGCAGGCGTTCGGGATGCCCGAGGGCGTGACGCCCGGCCTGGACGAGACGGTCTTCTTCGACCCGCCCAACTGCGTGTTCCCGTTCGGCGCGCACGGGTGCGAGGTCGAGGTCGATCGCGAGACCGGGAAGGTCGAGATCACGGGCTACATCGCCGTGGACGACTGCGGCAACGTGATCAACCCGATGATCGTCGCTGGACAGGTGCACGGCGGCGTCGTGCACGGGATCGGCCAGGCCCTCTACGAGATCGCCGAGTACGACTCGGGTGGCCAACTCGTGACCGGAACGCTGGTCGACTACCTGATCCCGTCGGCCGCCGACGTCCCCCACATCGAGACGCACCGCACGGTCACGCCCTCGCCGACGAACCCGCTTGGGGTGAAGGGGATCGGCGAAGCGGGCACGATCGCGGCCTCGCCGGCGGTCGTGAGCGCCGTGTGCGACGCGCTCGGCGTCCGCGACCTCGACATGCCGCTCCAGCCGGAGACGGTCTGGAACGCGATCCAGAAGGGAGGCGCGGCATGATCCCGCGCGCATTCGCATACGAGCGGCCCGAGTCCGTGGCCGACGCGGCCGGCCTCCTGCGCACCCACGGCGACGGCGCCCGCGTCATCGCCGGCGGGCACTCGCTGTTACCGATGATGAAGCTGCGGCTGGCAGCGCCGGAGACGCTGATCGACATCGGCGGCATCTCCAGCCTGCGCAGCATCTCCGACATGGGCTCGCACATCGTGATCGGCGCGCTCACCCGCCACGTCGACGTGGCAGAGTCGGATCTCGTGCGCTCCGCCTGCCCCGTCCTGGCGCAGGCGGCCGCAAGCATCGGCGACATGCAGGTGCGGAACCGCGGCACGATCGGCGGTTCGCTGGCACAGGCCGATCCCCACGGCGACCTGCCAGCCGTTCTGCTCGCCCTCGACGGCGAGGTGTCCGCCGAGGGCCCGGATGGGCTGCGTACCATCGCCGCCAGCGACCTGTTCCTCGGCTTTCTGACGACGTCGCTGCGCCCGGACGAGATCCTGACCGGCGTGCGCGTGCCCAAGGCGCCGAAGGGAGCGTACGTCAAGTTCAACCGCCGTGCTCAGGACTGGGCGATCGTCGGCGTCGCGGCCGTGGTGGACGGGAGCTCCGCCCGGATCGCGCTCACGGGCGTCGGCCCGGCCCCGGTGCGCGCCGAGGCCGCCGAGCGGGCGTTCTCGGGCGGGAATGCCGCGGAGGCGGCGGAACTCGCTGCCGAGGGTCTCGACCCGCCCGCCGACTCCGCCGGCTCCGCGGACTACCGCAGGCATCTGGCCCGCGTGCTCACCCGGCGGGCGCTCGAGGAGGCGAGCTCGGGGTAGCCGCGGCTTCCTTCGTTGGACGGTTCAGTGCCCCATCGGAACTTGCTGCACTCCCTGCACGTGGGGATCGGCTTGGATAAAGGCTGCGGGGCAGGGACTCGAACCCCGACTACCTGATCCAGAGAAGCCTCAAGCGGTTTCGGCGTGGTTCGGCCAGGCTGGGAAATGCCTGCAAACAAGCCGATTCTGGGGCGCGCACCCCCACGCGTTTCGGCGTGTCTGGCGTGGTCTGGTGTCCCCCTGGTGTCCCCGTAGCAGATCCAGCGACCGGGGCGTAGTGTCCGGCCACGCTCCGAGGTTCAGGAGCGGCGCACCGGGGCCGGCACTTCCCCGCTAAGAGAGCACGTCGTGGAACAGATGGAAGCCGCGCGCGACGCGTTGATGGCCGTTTACGACGGTAAGCGTGGACAAAGAGCCGAAAATGTTCGCGTCGGGGCACGTCGTCGGTGAGTCGGTAACCTTTCGCGGGGGCCCGCCGTCTATCCCTTGAACCAGGGAGGGCGAGGATCGCTCTGCAGGAACAGATGGCTGAGTTGTGGGTTGCCTATGGCGGCCAGTTGTGGCGTGCGATGCTGGTTGCGGCGGCCGGAAGGCGCGACCTGGCGGACGAGGTGACCGCCGAGGCGTTTGCGCGGCTGCTGGCGAGCTACGACTCTGTGCGCGAGCCGCGGGCGTGGCTGTTTCGCACCGGATATCGGCTGCTTACCGACGAGTATCGTCGGCAGCGACGTTTGGGGGACGCTCATCCCGAGCCGACGGCGGAGATGGCTGAGGAGCTGGATCCGGAGCTGATCGCCGCGCTTGCAACGCTTGCGCCGAAGGCTCGTTTGTGCGTGTTTTTGCACTACTACTCTGACCTGTCGGTGGGTGAGATTGCTCATCTGACCGGATCCACGAGGACCGCGGTCAAGGTGCGGCTGCATCGTGCGCGTGCGCAGCTTCGTGTGGCGCTTTCGGATGTCGGGGGTGTGCATGTCCCGGTGGACTGAGCTATTGGAGTGCGTGGAGCGGGCGGAGCCGTCACCGGTGATTCCTGCGCGGGCGCTTGCGCGTGCTGCCGAGTTGGCGGAGCGGCCCGCGCGGCGCAGAGCCCGCAGGGCGACCATGGTCGTTGCCGCCGCACTGGGAGCCGTCGTGTTGGTGGTCATGCTGGTGATTGCCGCCCATTCGCGGCGTGACGTGGCCCCGGCCGCGCCGGTGCGACCCGATCGGACGGACTCGAGGTTTGGCTACGTGCGTTATCGGCCTGGACGGCAGGGAGGATGTCCCGGCCTGGAACACGCTGATGCTGGCCACGGCGACTGGCACGCGCCGCCTGCTGACGATCCACGGCCACAACCGTTACATCGCCTCGACAGCCACCTCACCCGATGGACGCCACGTCGCGCTGACCGTTGGCCACAAAAGCGGGAGCCGTATACGACCGACCTCGTGGTGGTCTCGACTCGAGCAGGCGGCGCGCATCGGGCACCCCCGGGTTGTCCCGGCGCTCCTAGACGGAGTAATGCTCACCTGGTCGCCCGACAGCTCCGCGCTTGCCTTCTCGGTAATGGCAGCCGGGGGGGCTGGATCGTCTCTCTACACCTTGTCGCTAGATGGTGCTTCGCAGCGGCCGGTGCGGATTTTTACCGCGAAGTCGGGCTCGATGATCTCCCTGCCTTCCCATGGTCGCCGGATGGTCGCACGATCGCCTTCAATCTCGGCGGGCCGGCCAAGGCGGGCCGCCGTGGGGACGGAACCCGCGAACAGAGCATGCTCGTCGACGTGGCGAGCGGAGCGGTGCATCCGCTTCCTGCCAGCTTGACCGGCCGGTTCGCTGCGGGCGTGTTCCCGCACTGGCTGGTGGGGCCGATCTTTCAGCCGCATGGAGACTTGATCGCCGCCTACTCCATTCAGCCCTATCTCACTACGGCGACATCGCGCGCGTGACGCCGATCAAGCACGCGTTCCGATACGGCGCGGTGCCGCTGGGTTGGTCGCCGGACGGGCGATACCTGCTGCTATCTGCGAATCCCAAGGCGCCCACCTTCCCCCCGGCATACGACCCCCTTGTCTGCCACGAGCTGTTCACCTACGACGTGAAAACACGCAGCACCGTGCGGATCGGATGCGGAGAACACGCAGAATGGGAACCCCTCACCAACCGAGTCGTGATCTCAACTTATACCGACACCGCCGTCGCCGTCGACGTGGCTGGCCGCTCGGCGATGACGCTCACGTCGGTCTCGGCGCTCGGTACCGACCAGCGAGTACTGACACGCAACGCGTCTCCAGACAGCTGGCGTACGCCGCTCTAACCCTCGGCGCCTGGTTGGCCGATAAGGAGGGCGACGCGCCTCCGCTGGGGGGTTTGGAGAGGCTTCCAGGCAGGAAGCGCGCCGCCGCTACGAGCTTTCGGCGCTACGCCGTGGGCACCTGCCGCTACTTGTGCGGCGGTGGCCCACCGGCGAACGCTGGCCGATGCCTCAAGCCCACTAGCGAAGGTGCTGGCCGGGTTGGCTGCCGCGGATCGCACCGCCCCCGACGCCCGGCGCTAGGATCGGCACGCCACGCATCGCCTCAGCGTCCGATGCGGTCGGCCGTCCCCACGAGGCGCCGGTGCTGGCCGGCGCGGCCTCGATGGGCTTGGGCTCGGCCGTGTCCGCCGGTGGCGTTACCTGCCGCCTGACGTGCGGGACGCCATCAAGGCTTCGTACTCGGTGGCTGTGGCGGCTCACGCGGTGATCACGCCGTTGAGCTTACATAGAAGAAACCGAACTACTCCATCGGCGGCATCGTACGCTTCGGGTAGAATCCGGTTATGGCAGTCGATACCCAGCCACAGCGGTTCTTGACGGTCGCCGCCGCGGCGGCCGAGCTGGGCGTCAGTAAGGATTGGGCGCGTCAGCACCTGCCCCAAGTTCGCCTCGGTGAGGGCGACCGGCGTGGCGCCGTGGTGCGCGTCGAGCGTGGCGCCCTGGAACGGTTCCTAAAGGAGCGCGCCCAGTGATGTCGCGCTGGACATGCTGGCGGTCGCCATGAGCCGCCGGTGGTCATGCACGGCACCGGCTTGGCCGTGGCGGCGTGCGCGTGGTCGCGCCGCTCCGGCCCGGCCGCCAGCAGCACCCAGCGATCAGTCGGCGCGCGAGCTGCTCGAGTGGTACCTGCGACGAGGAGGCTCGTAGTGCTACTCGAACTCCCCAAGCCGCGCATGGACGAGGACTACCTCGGTGGTCAGATGCCGTATGAGGAACGCACGGCACGTCGCGTGAAGGCTGGGAGGATGCTTCGCGCGAACCGCGCGTTCACAGCGCTCGATGACGGCGAGAAAGTCGCGATCACGACTGACTCGTACGTCGTCGCGGAGCACGCGATCGCACGTCGCTACCCGGACTGCTTCGACCTGGTACTGACCGCGCGGGAGCGGGCCGAGCTGCTCGAGGCCGAGTTGGAGCATGCCAAGCAGTTGCGCGCGGAGCGGCGCCTGGCGCGTGCTGAGCGGCGGCGGGCGGCGAAGGTGCGACGAGTCCGCGCCCAGGTCGAGCGGCTACAAGCAGAAGCGGCGCGAGCGGTCAGGCACGCGCTCAGCGTTACGACGACCCAGACGCGGGTTACCCCAGGTGTGTGGGAGATCCGGTCTAGCCCGTGCCTGCCAACCCGGGTCACGGTGAAGCCGCCAGAGAAGCCGGAGTACCGCGTCCAGCTCCGCGACACGCAGGCCAGAGCACGCATCGTGATCTCGGGGTCTGCGCACGATGTGATCCAGCGGGAGTGCCTGCGCTTCGCCGGCTCCGATCAGCTTGAAACAGGCGGACTGATCTCGGGGCGCTACGCGTCCACGTCCGGCGGAGCTACTACCGGGGGACGATGAACCCGCCGAAGAGCCGCTACGGCGTCCGCAGCGTTCCGATCTCGAAGGACATGGCACAGCGCCTCTGGCAGGCCCGCGGCGCCGCAGCGGACGACTCACCCGTGTTTCCGAACACCAGGGGCGACCTCCTCGACGCGGTGAACGTCTACAACCGCGAACTGAAGCCTGCCGCCAGGGCGGCCGGCGTGGGGTGGGCGACGTGGCACACCTTGCGGCACACGTGCGCGACCGAGCTGTTCAACCGCGGGCTGAACGCGAAGCAGGTGCAGACGTGGCTCGGCCATCACTCGGCCGCGTTCACGCTCTCGGTGTACGTCCACATGCTCTCCGACGAGCTGCCGGACGCGGACTTCTGGGACACGCCGGGTGTCCCCACGGTGTCCCCACCCGAAGAAGTCGTCAATGCCGTTGACGACTTGGAGGCTGGGATTGGCTTGGTTGCGGGCTAAACGTGAGGCTGCGGGGCAGGGACTCGAACCCCGACTACCTGATCCAGAGTCAGGCGTCCTACCATTAGACGACCCCGCAACGGCGCGGCGAAGGATACCAGAGCCCCTTTCGGAGCCCGTCTAGCTGCAGTTGGCCTTGGCCCAGGCCTGGAGGTGGTTCATGTGGGCCTTCAGGCCGCTGTTCTGCAGCAGGGGCAGCGCGGCCGACCCGGCCGCGAGCGGGTTCCACCCGTGGGCGGCGTAGATCTGGTCGAGCTTGGTGATGAAGGTGTTGATGGCCGCCAGGTCGGGCTTGATCTCACCCGGCGCCTGTGACTCGGCCTGCTGGTAGGCCTTTTGGATCGTCAGCATCTCCGACTTGAACGCCGTGGGGTCGCTGCCGGAGGTCGCGAACGACGCGAGCTTGGCCTTCAGGCTCTCCACGTCCGCCTTGCCGGTCGAGCAGAAGCTGCTGCCGCCAACCACGCCGCCGGACTGCGTGGTCGCCGGTGGGGTGGTGGTGGTGACGCCGAGACCGGCGTTCGCCGCCGAGGAGGAGCCGCCTGACGACGACGAGCTGCCGCAGCCGGCGCCCGCGATCAGCACGACGGCGACGCTTGCGAAGAGAAGTGGGCGAACGCGCGACATGGGCCTCCTTCGCCGGCGTGTGGACCGTGCCTCGACGGGCCCCCTCCGGCCTTTCCGGTGATGACGCGCACACTACATGGTGTGGCACACGTCACATATGTGTGATCGCCTACAGCCGGAAGCTGGGCAGCAGGCGCTTCTCGGTATCGCCCTCGAGCGTCGCCGCCACCTCGATGTGGTCCTCGAGGCCGGAGCCGTGCAGCTTCGATCGGAGCAGGTTGTCGACCTGGAACAGGCCGGCCGAGTTGTTCATCTCGATCTCGACCAGCACCTTGCCGTCACCGCCGCCGCGGATCACGACCTCCTCGATCGCTGCCGCCGACAGCGAGTGGATCGAGACGCGTCCGCTCTCGAACGGGATCCGGGAGCGTCCCTTGGCCATGTCCAACGCATCGGCGACCCGCACGATCCCGGCTTCCAGCGACAGCGGCCGGCCGCCGGAGCGGTGGCTGATGATCGTCTGCAGCACCTCGGCCATCACGATCGTGCGCTCCGGCTCTTCATACAGCCCGTCCAGCAACCCGGGCAGGCGATCGGCCGTCAGGAACAGGCTCATCTCCTCGTGCCCGTCACGGTGGATCGCCATCCCCAGGCAATGCGTCAAGCAGCCCAGCCCGACCACCACCTCCGCGTCGTCGTCGGTCATGCCGTAGTCGGTCACCATGCCCGGCTCGACGCCCGCTCGGCGCAGCTCGCGCAGCAGCTTGAGGCCGATGTTGGTGACGATCTGGATGTGCACCCAGGAGTGGTCGTTGATCTGCATCCGCGCCACCGCGTTGACGTTTGCGGCGTGCCACAGCGCCTTGATCGAGTCGTCGCGGTTGACGCGCTCGACCACCTCCCGGAGTTTCCGGTTGCCGCGCGCCGGCACCTTGATGCGCATGTCGCGCACCGCCTCGGCGGGGGTCATCCGGGCGCCTCGCTCGGCCCGCACGCTGACCGGTGTGCCGGGGGCGGCCTCTGCTCCGGCCGGGATCTCCTCGGGCTCCGGCGTGGTGTTCTCGTCCGCGCTCATCGCGAGCGCAGCCTACCGCGCCGCGCTGCTCAGACGCCGAGCGGCATGATCCGCCAGCCGAACACGAAGTTGTCGTGGTACCAGCCGGCGCCGGGGCCCATGTAGTTGATGGTGACGCCCGCGCCGCTGCCGTGGCTGTTGATCGTCCAGCCGTTCCCGAGGTAGATGCCGGTGTGGTCGACCGCGCTCGACGCGGTCAGCACGCCGTGCGGTGCGCTGCTGCTCCAGAACAGGATGTCGCCGGGCTTCAGGCTCCTGTAGGGAATGCGCTTGGAGACCGAGAGGTGCGCGGCCATGTCGTACGTGGTGCGCCATGGGATCTTGGCCGTGCCGTCCCAGGTCTTCCCCGGCACCGTGTAGGAGCGCTTCATCACCCACCACACGAAGCCCGAGCAGTCGAAGCCTGCGGCTGCGGGGAGCCCGAACGGGTCCTGTGGCTGGTCGGAGCTGCCGCCCCAGATGTACGGCGCGCCCGCCCACTTCAGCGCGTAGCCGAGCACGGCCTTCTTCAGCGGCGGGTACTTCGGCAGCGCGTGCACCACGTTCAACTGCGTGTCCACGGAGGACTGCCAGTAGCTGGGCAGATGGCCCAGCAGGTATGCCTGCACGGCCAGGTTGGCGCGCCTCAGCGTCGTGCTCGGCCAGGTCTCCCAGTTGTCGGCGCCGAACGGGACGTTCCAGCGGGCACCGATGTCGCGCACGATCTGCTCGGCCGCAAAGCCGGTCGGGAGCTTCGGCTTCCACCCATCGGCGGCCGTGATCTGCCTGAGCCGGATGGAATCCTTCTTGAGGCCCATTACGCGCACGATGCCGCGGTCGAACTCCAGCTGGGTGAGCGTCGACCCGGGGCCGCTGCCGGCGCCGATCCAGCCGCCGTCGACCGCCTGCTGAAACGGATCGTCGCTGATCGCGACGCCGTGCTGCTGCTCGTTCAGGCTCGCCAGCACCCGCGCCGCCGCCGTGCGGGTGGCGTTGCGTGATGGGGCGAACGTGCCGTTCTTGTGCAGCGGCACCCATCCCGCCTTCACGGACCACAGGATCTGGGCGTGCGCCCAGAACGACGCCGGCACGTCGGGCACCGTGGTTGTGGAGGCCGCGCTCGCCTGCACCGGGATCACGCAGGCGAGCACGGCCAGAGCGAGGAACATACGCAGACGACCCATGCTGCCGCGTATATCGGACGATGTGCAAGTTGCCTTGAGCGACGGCGGTGCGCGCCGAAAGGCGTCGGTGCGCTCTGGAAACGCAGCGGCCCTGTCGACATTGACTCGTTATCGCCGTATCTTCGGCAGGGTCACCTGTCCGAACCATGAGCACTCTTCCCACAGCAGATCTCGCCCATACGCTGATCGCACTGGCTGCGATCCTCGTGTGCGCCCACGGGATGGGATCACTGTTTGTCCGTTTCCGTCAGCCCCGTGCGATCGGCGAGGTGGTCGGGGGACTGCTGCTCGGCGCCACGGTGCTCGGCTGGCTATCCCAGGCCACGCAGGCGTGGATCTTTCCGACCAGCGGGTCGACGCCCGTCATCCTCGGTGCCGTTTACCAGCTTGGGCTGTTGCTGCTCCTGTTCATCGCCGGGTCTGAGCTACGCACCGTTCTTCACCGTGGCGAGCGGCGCACCGTGGCCGCCGTCTTCGTGGCCGGTACCACGATCCCGTTCGTCGCCGGGGTCGCCATCTCACAGATGATCGATCAGCGGAGTCTGTGGGGGCCGAACGGCAACACCACCTCGTTCGTGCTGGTTTTCGCGATTGCACTGGCCATCACCAGCATTCCGGTGATCTCCCGGATCATGCATGACCTGGGCATCCTCGACACCCCGTTCGCCCGGGTGGTGCTCGGGGTCGCCGTGCTCGAGGATCTCGTCCTCTACGTGGCGCTGGCCACGGCGATCGGCTTTGCAGGGACGACCGGCTCCGCGCTCTTCGGCTTGCCATCCGCGCTCGGGATCACGACGGGCTCACACGCCGATCTCGCCTACCACGTGACCGCCACGCTCGCATTCCTGGCCGTGTTCCTGGTGGCCGGCCCGCCCGCCTACCGCTGGATCGGCAACCTCGAGCTGAACGTGATTCAGCGCGCCACCCCGATCGCACACCAGCTCACGTTCATGCTGCTGACGACGGCCGCCGCCCTGATGCTGGGGCTCGAGGCGTTCTTCGGGGCGTTCGTGGCCGGGATCGTCGTGGCCGCCACCGAGCCGAAACCGTCGCAGGCCACGCTCGCGATCAGGAGCTTCTCGCTCGCCTTCTTCATACCCGTCTACTTCGCCGGAATCGGTCTCGGGCTTGACCTGATCCACGGTTTCGACGTGGTCTTCTTCGTCGGATTCGTGCTGGCCGCATGCCTGATCAAGGCGACCAGCGTGTACCTCGGGGCCCGTGTGGCCGGCGAGGACAGTTTCAGCTCTCTCAACCTGGCGATTGCGATGAACGCTCGCGGGGGGCCGGGCATCGTCGTGGCCTCGACCGCGTTCTCCGCCGGCATCATCAATCAGGACTTCTTCGCGGTGTTGGTGCTGCTCGCCATCCTCACCTCCCTGGCCGCGGGCGCCTGGCTGGAGCGGGTACCGCGACACCGCCTGCTCACGCGGCCCGTGACGATCGCCGGACGAGCGGTCGTGGTCGAGGGAGACACGGTCACCTAAGGGCCCGGGGCACGCCGGCGCCGCCGTCAGACCCAATCGTCGTACAGCGCGAAGTAGCGTCCCCGTAGCGCGATCAGCTGCTCGTGCGTTCCCGTCTCGATCACCTCACCGTGCTCGAGCACGATGATCAGGTCGGCGCGGCGGATCGTGCTCAACCGGTGCGCGACCACGAACGACGTGCGGTGCTGCAGCAGCGTGTCCAGCGCCTGCTCGATCCGGGCCTCGGTCGGGATGTCCACGCTGGACGTGGCCTCGTCCAGGATCAGCAGGTGCGGGTTCGCCAGCAGCGCCCGCGCGAACGCCACCAGCTGGCGCTGGCCGATCGAGAGGCGGCCGCCGCGCTCCTCGATCTGCTCGTCGTAGCCGTCCGGCAGCTCGCGGATGAACCCGTCCGCTCCCACCGCGGTGGCCGCCGCCACGACGTCCTCGAACGAGGCGTCCGGACGCCCGAAGGCGATGTTGTCGCGCACCGAGCCCGCGAACAGGAACGCCTCCTGCGGCACGATCCCGAGCTTGCGGCGTAGCGACCGCACGGTCACGTCGCGCACGTCCCGGCCGTCGATCAGGATGCGCCCGCCGGTCGGGTCGTAGAAGCGCGCCAGCAGCTTCACGATCGTCGACTTGCCGGCCCCGGTGTGGCCGACCAGGGCCACGGTCTGGCCGGCCTCGACCTCGAACGAGATGCCGTGCAGCACCTCGGCCGTGTCCTCGCGGTAGCTGAATCGGACATCCTCGAACTGCACCCGGCCCCAGATCTCGGGTAGATCCTCTGCCTCCGGCGCGTCCTGCATCTGCGGCTCGGTCTCCATCACCTCGAACACCTTGTCCAGCGCGGCCGTGCCGGCCAAGAACGTCTGGTAGAACTGCGACAGCTGCTGCACGGGGTCGAAGAAGTTGGTGAGCAGCCCGATGAACACGAACAGCGCGCCGGCGCTGAGGTCGCCCTCCAGCACCCGCACGCCGCCGTAGCCGAGCACGATCGCCATCGCCGTCGCCGACAGCAGATCGACGAACGGGAAGTAGATGGCGCTGACCGTGACCGTCTGCTGGTTGGCTTCGCGGTAGGAGTCGTTCACCCCGATGAAGCTGCGGTAGTTCGACGCCTCGCGCCGGAACGCCTGCACCACCCGCACGCCCGAGATGTCCTCCTGCAGGTTGGCCGTGACCTCGCCGAGCCGCTCGCGCGTGTGCCGGTAGGCGATCGCCGAGTAGTGCCGGTAGATGCCGGTCGCGATCGCCATCCCGGGGAACACGACCAGCGTGGCCAGGGCCAGCTTCCAGTCCAGGATCAGCAGCACGACGGCCGAGCCGGCCAGCGTGATCGAGTTCTGGACGAGCGTGGTTGGGCCGTCCGTGACCAGCGTGTTCAGCGCCTCGATGTCGTTGGTCAGCCGCGAGATCACCACGCCCGCGCGGGTACGCTCGAAGTACCCCAGGTCGAGCGTCTGCACGTGGGTGAACAGGTCGCTTCGCAGGTCCGAGAGCACGCGCTCACCGACCCACGTGGTCAGGTAGCTCTGCACGACCGCGAACACCCAACCCAGCACCGCCACCAGCAGGAACGCCGCCACCCACAGCTCCACCTGGCCGAAGTCGCCGGGCGTGATGCCGCGGTCGATGGCCTGCTTGGCCATCAGCGGGCCGCCGATGGTCGTCGCGGTCACCCCCAGCAGCGCCGCGATCGCGGTCAGCGCTCGCAGCTTGTGCGGCCACGTGTAGCGCACCAGCTGCCGTACCCGCCGGGAGGTGCGCCGCAGCCCCAGGCCGCTCGACGCTGCGCCGCGTGCGCTGATGTGGCTGCCGAACGAGACCGGCCTCACGCCACGTCCTCCTTCTCGATCGGCGCGCCGTCCGGGTCGAGCTGCACGAACGTCCGCTCGACCAGGCCGTGGTTGTAGATCTCCTGGTAGACCGGGCTCTGCTCGAGCAGTGCGGCGTGTTCGCCCTGGGCGACGATGCGGCCGTGGTCGAGCACCACCACGTGCGTGGCCAGCGAGATGGTAGACAGCCGGTGGGCGATGATCAGCGTGGTGCGGCCCTGCATCACCTCGCGCAGCGCCAGCTTGATCCGGGCCTCGGTGTTCGCGTCGACCGAGGCGGTGGCGTCGTCCAGGATCAGCACCCGCGGGTCCATCAGCAGCGCGCGGGCAATCGCGATCCGCTGGCGCTGGCCGCCCGAAAGCGACAGGCCGCGCTCGCCGACGCGCGTGTCGTAGCCGTCGGGCAGATCGCTGATGAACTCGTGAGCCTGAGCCCGGATCGCCGCGGTCACGATCTGCTCAGGCGTGGCGGCGGGCGCGCCGTAGGCGATGTTCTCGGCCACGGTGGTCGAGAACAGGAACGTGTCCTGGCTGACGATGCCGATCTGGGCGCGCAGCGAGTCGAGCGTCAGCTCGCGCACGTCGGCGCCGTCCAGCAGCACCCGGCCCCGGTCGACGTCGTAGAAGCGCGGGATCAGGGTGGTGAGGGTGGTCTTGCCGCAGCCGGTGGGCCCGATCAACGCGATCGTCTCGCCGGCCGGGATCTCGAGGTCGATCTCCGACAGCACCGGCCGCTCGCGGTCGTAGCCGAACCCGACGTGCTCGAACCGCAGCACGCCGGGGCCGTCGGGCAACGGGCGCGCGTCCGGCCGCTCGACGATGTCGCGCTCCTCGTCGAGCACCTCAAACACGCGCTCGCCGGACGCCATCGCCCGCTGGTACTGGCCGACCCACATCCCGATCGCCCGTAGCGGCAGCACCAGCAGCGCCAGGTAGGCGTTCACGGCGAAGAACTGGCCCAGCGTCAGCTGGCCGTGTACGACCTGGTAGCCGCCCACCAGCATCACCCCGGCGATCGCGACGCTGGGCAGCGCCGTCATGGCCGGCACGTAGGCGGCCTGCAGCCGGGCCGCGCGCAGCGCCTGGCGGAAGATCCGCTCCGACCCGGCCCGGAAGCGATCCGACTCGTTCTGCTCCTGCGCGAACGCCTTCACCACGCGTACGCCCACGACGTTCTCCTCGGCCCGGGTGGTGACGTCGGCGACCCGCTGCTGCACCTCCTTCAGCACGGGGTGGCTGACCCGCGAGTACCGGTACGCCATGTAGACCAGCACCGGCGTGATCGCGAGAGCGATCAGCGTCAACTGCGCGCTGATCAGGGTCATCACCACCAGCACGCTGACCAGGGTGAACACGTGCTGGGAGAAGAAGATCAGGCCGTAGCCGAGGAACACCCGCACCGCCTGCACGTCGACCGTGGCCCGCGACATCAGCTGCCCGGTCTGGTGGCGGTCGAAGAAGCGGTAGGAGAGCCGCTGCATGTGCCCGTACATGCGGTTTCGCAGGTCGTACTCGACGGCCAGCGACAGCCTGCCCGCCAGCCACCGCCGGAACAGCATCATCACCCCCTTGAGCGCGCCCGCCGCGATGATCAGCAACGAGTAGGTGTAGATCTGCGAGCGGCTGTCGCCCGCCTGCGCCGCGTCGATCACCTTGCCCGTCAGGTACGGGATCAGCAGCCCGGCCGCCTGGGTGCCCGCGGCCAGCGCCGCGGTGATGATCACCTCGCCCCGGTAGGGGGCCAGAAAGCCGAGCAGGCGGCGGAAGGTCCTCATCGAACCAGCCTAGTGCTCCGGCTCGGGGATCTAGTGCGATACGACGGCTGCAAACCGTCGGCTCGCGGCGTCATCGGTCGACCCGATATTCCCGATATCGAGTCTCCCTCAATCCTTGCGAGCCTCGGTTTTCGCTCGTCGTCTCATCACAGAATCCCCGAGACGGAGCACTGCCGCCCGCTTGTGGGCTTACGCGTTGGTCAGTGGCTCTGCGTGCCGTTGCGCAGCTGGTCGAGCAGCACCCCGAATGAGACGCCCTCGAGATGCGCGATCACCCAGAGACCGACGATCGCCAGGACTGCGACGTACACGAGTCCCTGAGAGATCTCTGTGGCAACGCTGCCACGCTCGCTGTTGAAGTTCCGGTACACCAAGGACCCCTTCCAAGACGATTCCGGCGCACGACCCCTCGTGCGTTAGTTCAGTTATCGACGCCGGCGGACGATTCCGCCATCACCCGAAATCGTGAGCGCTACACGTCCTCGATAATTGCCGGACCGAGCCGCGCCGACAGCGCGGTGCTCGCGGCGCGGCTCTCGGCGCGGGCCGCAGCCTCCTCCGGGTTGCGCTGATCCTCTGAGCCGCTCTCGGCGCTCTGCGCGGCCAAGGCAGCGATGGTCTTGCGCGACAGGTCGGAGATCTCGGTGATCTCGCAGCCGGCCCGGTAGCGCTCGTAGGGCGCCGGATCGATGCGCACGACGCGCGCTTCGAGGTCGATGGGGCGGCCGGAGAGGACGGCCTGCACCCGCACCAGGTCACCGGTCGCCAGCTCCTTCTGGGTGACGAACGCGCAGCCGGTCGCCGAGATGTCGACCAGGCGCACCTCGAGCTCGGTGTCGCGCGGGAGCGAGCGACAGTACTTGATCCGGGCCGTTGCCGGCGTCGAGACGGCGACGCGTGGGGATGCGCGGCGGGCCTTGCGGTGGCGGACGCCGCTCACGGCCAGGTGCACCTGCGCTTCGGGGATGCTGTGGAAGAAGTGCTCGACCACCTCGAACTCGACCTCGTAGCGGCCGCGGCCGGGGTGGTAGAGGCGGGCCAGCAGGTGCAGGTCATCGCGGATGGCTCCCCGCGGCGCGTAGCCCAGCAGCATGTCCTCCTCGCGCTCGGAGAGCGTGATGGGAAAGCAGCCGCCATCCTCAGACAGGACGTCGACGGTCTCTGGCAACTCCGGCAGGACGCCGAGAGCCAGAGTGAGCAGCTCTTCCCGAGTGGGTTCTGACATGTTCGCACCCATAATCGGCGGGGATGGGTGACACCTGTAGGCGCTTTCACACACCGGCCCCGTGCAGTACGCTACACCCGACCGTGAATCACGCAGACTTCTGGGTGGTGATGTTTCTTGCCGTGGGCCTGAAGCTGCCGTTGATCGGCCTGTTCTACGTGATCTGGAAGGCCGCCAAGCTGGGCGACCAGGCGCACGCGGAGCAGGGGAGCACGCCGGTTTCGCGGATGGCGCTGTGCGGCTACTGCGGCGCTCGCATCACCATCGGCTACGACGCCGGCAGGGTGCACCAGCGCGCTGCCGGGATCGCCGCCCGCACGGGGCAGGCGGCGTTCGACGTGGAGACGCGGCTGGTGCGCGAGGAGCTAGCGCTGCCAGATCGCTACCCGGTGGAGCCGACGCGCTGTCCGGGCTGCGGCGAGCACACGGTGTGGGCGCCGATCGAGGCGCTGCCCGACAGCGCTGCGATCGCGCTCGAGCCGCTGCGGCCCGACCTGAACTAGCGGGAGTCTTTGCGGGGCGCGCGGCGGCGGTTCAGCGACTGCTGGCTGCGGGCGGCGGTGCGCAGCACGGCCAGGTCGGGGTCGCGCTGCTCGGCGGAGTCGTCGCGCTGGTAGCGCCCGGCCAGGCGCAGCAGCAGGTGCCGATCGGCCTCGAGGATGGTCGTGATCTCGCTGCCGACGCGGTTGCGGCCGTAGACGGCGGGGCCGGTGTGCACGACCCGCACCTCGAACCGCACCGGCTGGTCCTCGATGTAGGTCTCCAGCTCGAGCAGGTCGCCGGCGGCCAGCCGCCGCTCGGTGACGAAGGCGGCGCCGGTGGGAGACGCGTCGGCCAGGCGCACATCGAACAGCTCGGCACGCTCGTAGGAGTGTGCGTAGAGCACGCGGGCGGTGGCCAGCTCGGCGAGGTGGGCGCGGGCCGCCAGCCGGGTGGCGGTACGCGGCTCGACCGAGACGACGTTCAGGTGCAGCAGCAGATCGTCGCCCGACTGGAAGTAGGAGCGCAGGATCGAGAAGTGGATGTCCCAGCCCTCGCCGCGGTCGTCGCGCAGCCGCGCCTCGAGCACGAGATCGGCGCGCACCAGCTTGCGGGCGCCGTAGGCGTAGACGAGGTTGCCCTCGACGGCGGCCAGGGTCAGCGCGAATGACCCGCCCTCCGGCGACAGCACCTCGACCGAGCAGGGCAGGGGCGGAAGCAGGCTGAGGGCGGAGCGCAGGAGCTCGCTGGGCTGTGCGGGATACATCGTCTCTGATATCGGCCGATCGGCGAAATCTCTGAATTCGCAGCGGCGGGTCAGCACATCAGGCACACGTCCGACCACCAGCGCGCGTAGCGGGCGTAGGTGGCCCGCGAGCCGGGTGGGCCCGTGGTGACCGCCTCGGGGTCTGACCAGACCTGCTTGCTCCAGGGCGGCGTGGCGCCGGGATCGAAGCCGGGCGCTTCCCGCCGGACCCGGTCGGCCGGCAGCAGCTGCGGCGGCTGCTGCGGCAGCGACCCGTCCCAGCGGTCGCCGGCCAGGTCGATGCCCGCCTGCCGCAGCGAGCCGGCGTGGCTGCCCGACGCCCGGTACACGGTCGCCGGGTATCCCGCCCAGTCACCGCTGCGCAGCTCCCACCAGGGGTGGCGGCCGTTCCACCCGAGGTGGGCCGAGGCCCGCGCCCCGACCACCGTGCCGTCATTGCGCAGCTTGACGATGACGCCCTCCCAGTCGTCCCGGTGGTAGCCGTCGAAGGCCGCGACGTGGGTGTGGGCGGTGCGCGAGTCTGGCAGGTACTCCCAGTACTCGAGGTAGGTGAAGCCGCCGCGCCGCAGTCCGTGGACGTAGAGCACCGGCTGTCCCGACCGTGCGCAGGCGGGATCGCGGCAACGGCGGAAGTCGACCGGGTGCTCGCCGTCGCCGCGTTCGGCCTCGAACCGGGGCGCCTCGCGCGCGGCCAGCTCCAGGTAGGCGGCGTCGCCGCCGGCGGGTGAGGTCAGGCGGGCGCGCGCCACGGCGGTGGCGGCTAGGACCAGCGCCAGCACCAGCAAGCCGGCGCCGGCGTACTCGACGGTTGCTTGCGCTCGCTCGCCCACGGCGCCAACCTACGGGTCACGGTGTGGCGGGTGGGTGACACGGCGTCACAGATACGGGACAAGATTCTCAAGCGGCCCCTCCCGTACCATCGGGGTATGTCTGACTCGCTGAGGTCACGGCTGCGGCGGATCGGGACGGTGGCCGGCCTGGCGATCCTGGTTGGATCTCGCCGGCACTTCGCGTACTTCGGGCGTTAGGGGCCCTACTCGGACATAGTCAGGAGACGACCGGCGCGCGCAGGTCGGCCAGCCCGGCCTCGGTGCCCTCGCGGATCGCCTCCTCGAACGACCGCGGGCCGAGCGCGTCGCCGGCCCGCACCACGTCCGCGCCCGCGTCCTGCAGCGCGGCGAACAGTCCCACCCCACAGGCGCTGCGTCCGTCGTTCACGACCAGCGTGTCGATCCCGCCCAGCACGTGCTCGCGCTCGGAGAACACGTTTCGGAACGTGGCGTTCGACCCGTCCCAGCCCGTCAGGCGCAGGTGGTGCACCAGCTCGATCCCGGCCTCGTCCATCCGCCCCAGGTACATGTTGCGCTGGTACTGGTGCACGGCCTCGCCGAAGGCGATGGCGCTGGTCACCAGGCGCACGTCGTGGCCGGCCTGCGCCAGCTGCTCGGCCAGCACCAGCCCCGTCCAGTCGCCGCCCCAGTCGCAGATCGTGACGCGCCGGCCGGTGTCCGCGCCAGCCAGCACGTCCCAGGCGTGGACGGTGCCGGGGATGCCGGCGTCGTAGCGCTCCGCGCCGGTGGCCAGGATCACGCGGTCGGGCGACTCGGCCAGCACCACGTCCGCGTCGGCGTCCACACCCAGCCGCACATCCGCTCCCGCCAGCCAGGCCTCGACCGTGCGCACCATGCCCCGCGCGATCTCGGCGTGGCCGGACGCGTTCATCGCCAGCCGCATCTGACCGCCCACCGCCTCGCCGCGCTCGAGCACGACCACCCGGTGTCCGCGCGCAACAGCGCAGGCGGCCGCCGATGCTCCGCCCGGTCCTGCGCCCACCACGACCACGGTGCCCGGGCTGGGATCCGGCGTGGGGCGCGGCAGGGTCGATTCGTACCCGGTCCAGGGGTTGATCGTGCAGGCGATCGGGATGCCGGCGTGGTAGTGGCCGATGCACCCCTGGTTGCAGCCGATGCAGGTCGTGAACATCTGGCCGGCCACCGCACGGCCCGGCATCGACGGGTCGGTGATCAGCGCTCGCGTCATGCCGCACGCGTCGCAGTCGCCCCGCCCGATCATCGCGTCGGCGTCGGCGGGGTCGACGATGCGACCGGTCGCGATCACGGGGACGCCCACGGCTGCCTTCATGGTGCGGGCGAAGCTGGCCACGGCGTTGTGTTCGACCGGCACCGGCGGCACGATCCAGCTCGATCCGCGGTACGTGTTGGAGCCGCCCAGCGCGACCGAGAGGTAGTCGATCAGGCCCTCGTCGGCCAGGATGCAGGCCGCTCGAGCCAGCTCCTCGTGGCTGTTGCCATCCCAGGAACCGCTCTCGTCGGTCAGCCGGCAGCCGACGGCGCCGCCGTCGATGCCCTCGCGCATGGCCTCACAGACCTCGCGCAGGAACCGCAGCCGGTTCTCGAACGAGCCGCCGTAGGAGTCGGTGCGGGTATTGGCGTGCGGGGAGAGGAACTGGGTGGGCAGGTAGTTGAAGCCCGCGCAGACCTCGACGCCGTCTATGCCGCCGGCCGCCGCGTAGGCGGCCGCCTGGCGGTAGCCGTCGATCATCTCGGCGATCTCGCGCCGGGTCAGTTCGCGCGGCTCCGTCTTGAAGCGCGCGCTGGGGATGCTGGACGGCGCCACGGCGGCCGGGCGCGGGGGCGAGGAAATGACCTCGCGCCCACCGTGAAAGAGCTGCACGAACAGGCGCGTGTCGTGCTCATGAACGGCCTCCGCCAGGCGCCGGTACGCGGGCACGATCTCCGGGAGATATCCGCCCAGCGTGTGCGCGGTCAGCAGGCCGGTGTGGTGGATCGCGGTGGCCTCGACGACGATCAGCCCGGCGCCGCCGCGGGCACGCGCCTGGTGGTAGGCGATCAGCTCGTCGGTGGGAAGGTGGTGGTGGACGAGGCTGGTCTGGTGCGAGGTCGAGACGATCCGGTTGGGGATCGTGACGCTGCCGATTGCCAGCGGCGAGAACAGGCGGTCGAGCATGCCGCGACTGTAGCGGCTGCGATCGGGCCGGGTTCGCGGGACGTGTACGGGCGCGGACGGTGAGCCTCACTGCCACCGTAGCGGCACTGCCCCCCGCAGCGCTCACCGTCCGCTAACCCGTATCAATTCGGATCGAGCCGCGCTTCCGAGGTGCCTAGCCCCGGCAGGGCGAGCGCGATGGTGAGAATCACCACCGCTCCAGTGAACACCGCGCCGGCCTTCGCGCGCCCTGGTGGGGCTTGCGACCGCTGGTTTCGTGCGGGTTCCGGGTTCGGTAGCCGAGCCGTCTCACTCATGAGACCTCTTGCTTTGCGCCCCCGCCTCACGGCGGGTTTGCCATTTTCGATCCGTGTACGCATCATCGACAAACGGTAGGCGTATCTCGTCGCCCGAAGGGTGGCATGCGCTCCCCATATCGAGGTATACGATCGCGCAGCGCGCCGTCAAACCCCCCGGACGGGTCATGAATCACGTCCCATTGCGGACGATGTGATCTGCGCCTTCTTCGGAAAGCCCGCTACGTCGGCTTTTCGTAGACCTCAACCCCCTCAGGAGGACTTGCATGTCACACATGCGCATTGCGCTTGTGGGCGGCCTTGCGGCTGCCTTGCTGGTGGTTTCGGCGGGCTCGGCCATGGCCGCACCCCCGTCCAGCGACACGCAGAACCAGACGGTGCAGTTCACCAACCGGGCCGCCGTGCAGCTGACGCTGGACACGCCCCTGGTCGACTTCGGCAACGTCGATCCGCTGGCGCAGTACGCGGCCGGCGGCGGCAACGCCACCGTCAAGGCCAACGCCGGCTGGACGCTGTCGATGACAGCCCCTGCCAACTTCACCGAGACGGGCGGCGGGCTCAACACGATCCCGATCGGCCGTCTGTCCCTGAAGCCCGGCGCCGGCGCGTACGCCGCCGTTGCCTCTGGCGCCAACGCGGTCTCGTCCGGCGCTCGCACCACCAACGCCGGCACCACCACGGCGCTGGCGTATCACCTCGACCTGCAGTTCGGTGACAACCCGAACACCGCCGGTGACCAGTACCAGGCCGTGCTCGTGTACACGGCCACCACGCCGTAGCCTCGATCACACGAGGCGTACGACACGCGGGGCGGGCTCTCTCAGCGGGGCCCGCCCGCTCGTGTTCGTGGCCCAGCCGGCAGGATTTGAACCGTCCGCTTTGAAACACTTGACGTGTTCGACACGCGGACTCGTGCTGCAGCCTGCGTCTTTGCCCTGGGTGGCCTGCTCCTGGCCCCGGCCGCCGCGCATGCCGCCAACCTGGTCGCAGACCCGGGCTTCGAGACGACCGGTTCCATTGGCACCGTGTTCTCGGACACCCTGCCCGATCTGAGCGCGTTGCAGATCACGTCGGGGAACGTCGTCCTGGCCGGCGCTACGGCCACCACTGCCGGCCTCGGATCATCGACCGACGTGGCGGTCATCCGCAACTCGCAGGACTACCAGGACGGCACCGTCAGCGTGCTCGCCAGCCAGGCGGCGGTGACCCCGCAGCTGACCGGCGGGGTCGTGATCCGCTACCAGGACACGGCCAACTTCTACCTGTGCGGCATCACCAAGAACGCGGTGGTGGTGCAGCGGCGGCTGGCTGGCAAGGACACGGTGATCGGCACCGCCACCTACAGCCCTGCGGCGAGCGTGGCGTACACGCTGACGGCGACGGCTACAGGGAGCTCGATCTCGTGCAAGGCGGTCGGCCCGGGCGGCGTGACTGCGACAGCCACCGCAACGGACGCAAGCTTCGCGAGCGGCATGATCGGGATCGCCGCGGTCAACTCGACACCCACGCAGGTGCGCCAGATGTCGTTCCTCCAGCCGTTCACGATGACCTCCGCGGTGCCGCAGTCGTGGACGCCGATCACGCCGCTCGCCGGGCGCCCGGGCATGGTGTTCGACTACATCGCGCCGGCCAACTCGGGGTCGTCCTACCTGCAGCTGTTCGGCGGCTCCGGCTCCTACTCCGGCTACTCCCAGCAGGCAGGGATCCCGGTGGTCGGAAACAGCAGCTACACGCTGACCGCGGCGATCCGCACCGACGCCGTCTCCGGTAGCGCGCGGGTGATGGCGATCGAGTCGGGTGGCACCACCACAACGCTAGCGACCGTCACGGGCACCAGCGCCTGGACGGTCTACTCGACCACGTTCGTGACGCAGCCGGCCACGACGACCGTCACCGTGCGGCTGCAGGTGGACGGCAGCGGTCGCGCCGGCCTCGACGACGTCAGCCTCGCGATCACGCCCACCGTGGGGCTGACGCTCTCGGCCACGTCGGTCGACTTCGGGGCCGTCGATCCGCTGTCCTCGCCGTTCACGCGCAGCCCGGCGGTGACCGCGACGGTCACGTCGAACACGAACTGGGCGCTCTCCCTGCAGGGCGCTGGCAACTTCAGCGACGGCACCGGCAAGACGTTCCCGCTGGCGCAGCTGGGCTGGCGGCCGAACGGCGGCGAGCACGTTCACGGCGGTCACGACCGCTGCTCAGACGGTGGCCAGCGGCACCGCCACCACCGCGGCGGGCACCGCCAATCCGATCGATTATCAGCTGCAGGTGACCTACCCCGACCCGGTCTCCGCGCAGCCTTTCTCGACCACGCTCACCTACATCGCCACCACACCGTGAGGAGACACCGATGCGACGATTGATCCTGATGCTGGCGCTGGCGGCCGCGCTGCCTGCGGCCCTCGCCGCCGACGCCGCCGCGGCGGCCAAGCCGCCGGTCTCGATCGGCGTTGCGCCGTCGAAGATCCAGGCCAACCTGACGCCTGGTCAGCTGTACAAGACCGATCTCGACATCTTCAACAAGGGTGCCACCCCGATCACGCTGGACGTCTACCTGCAGGACTACACGGTGTCGGCGGCGTCGGCGGTGGCGTTCAAGCCGGCCGGCTCGCTGGCGCAGTCGGCGGCGCCCTGGTCGACGCTGAGCACGAGGGTGTTGCATATGCCGGCGCACAGCCACCGGCAGGTGCTGCTGCGGGTGGACGTGCCGGCCACGGCGGCGATCGGGACGCACACGCTCGCGGTGGTGTTCCGGTCGCGCCAGGCCAAGAGCGACGGCAACCTGCGCTATCAGCCGGCTGTGGCGTCGCTGATGGCGGCGGGCGTGCAGAACCTCGACGGCACCGGTCTGGTGCTGCGCGGGCAGGCCGTCACCAGGTCGGTGTCGGTGCAGTGGATCAGCCTGCGGGACGTGTGGAACTCGAGCGACCACCTGGGCGCGATCGGTGACTGGCTGTTCCATCCCACGGTGGTCGCGCACGTGCAGGTTCGCAACACGGGCAACACCTTCTTCAACATCATCAAGGGCGACACCACGTTCAGCACGAAGTTCGCCGCCGGGTCGAGAGGCGCGAGCGTGGCGGCGCCCACGTACACGATCCTGCCCAACTCGGTGCGGACGCTGGACATGCCCTGGAAGAGGGCGCCGTTCCTGGCCCGGGGCGACGCACAGACGCGCATCTACTACAACGACTCGACGCACCTGCCGGTCACCTCGACGCCGTTTCTGATCATCCCCTGGCACCTAATCATCGTGGTCGTGGTGCTGATGGGCATGGTCATTTCGTGGCGCCTCGTGCGCCGGCGCCGGCAGGGTGGAGGGCGCAGGAGCGGCAAGGCGGCGGCGCCGTCGCCATGGGTCTCGTCCGGATCCGGTATATGAGTGTGCCGTGAGCGATCTGCTGGAATCGGTGCCGAACTTCTCGGTCGGCCGCGACCAGGCGGTGCTGGACGCGCTGGGCGAGGCGTTCGGCGCCGCCGGGGTGCGGGTGCTTGACGTGCATGCCGATTCCGACCACAACCGGTCGGTGTTCACGGTGGTGGCCGACCCGGACACGCTGGTGGAGGGGCTGGCATCCGCGATCGCGGTGGCGGCGTCGCGGATCGACCTGACGCGGCACGAGGGTGTGCACCCGCGGGTGGGGTCGGCCGACGTGGTGCCGTTCGTGCGCTTCCGGCCGGACGACGCGCGGCCGGAGCTGGCGGCGCGGGCGCTGGCACGCCGGATCGCGATGCTGGGCGTGCCGGCGATCGGCTACGGCGAGCTGGGCGGCGGGCTGCGGCCGGCCGCGTTCCGCGGCGGCGGCCCGGAGCGGCTGGCGGAGCGGATGGCGGCGGGCGAGGTGGTGGCGCTGGCCGGGCCCGACCGCCCGCATCCGACGGCGGGCGTGGTGCTGCTGGGCGTGCGGGCACCGCTGGTCGCGTTCAACGTCGATCTGGACAGCCAGGACGTCGGCGTCGCGCGCGAGATCGCCGCGGCGCTGCGTGAGCGCGACGGCGGGCTGGCGGGGGTGCAGGCGCTGGGCTTGGCAGCGCGGGGCGGTGCGCAGGTGTCCACGAACCTGATCGACATCGACGCGACGCCGCTGGCGGCGGTCGTCGATGAGATCGAGCGGCTGGCGGCCGCGCGCGGCGTGGGCGTGAAGGGCTCGGAGCTGGTCGGGCTGATGCCGGCGCGGGTGGCAGCGGCCGCGGCGGGAACGGCGCTGCGGCTGTCCGGTTTCGGTGCCGACCGGTTGCTGGAGGTGGCGTCCGGAGGGGAGTTCGGCGAGGGGTGAGCGGCGCCCGGGCCGCGGGCCTAGACTGCGCAGCCGTGGACACCCTCGAGCTGACAGGCCGCTCACTCGCCGTGGAGGACGTCGAGCGCGTGGCGCTGGGCGATGTGCAGGTCGTGCTGGGCGCCTCGGCGGCCGACCGGATCGAGGCCTCGCGCGCGCTGATCGAGCGGGCCGTGGAGTCGGGCACGCCGACCTACGGGGTGAACACGGGCTTCGGCAGGTTCGTCGACGTGGCCATCTCGCGGGAGGAGGTGGGCCGGCTGCAGCTGAACCTGCTGCGAAGCCACGCCTGCGCGGTGGGCGAGCCGTTTCCGACGGAGGTCGTGCGGGGCGCCATGCTGCTGCGCGCGAACGCGCTCGCGACGGGTGCGTCGGGCGTGCGGCGGGAGACGGTGGAGCTGCTGCTGGCGATGGTGAACGCGGGCGTGCACCCGGTGGTGCCGTCGCGGGGGTCGCTGGGGGCGAGCGGAGACCTGGCACCGCTGGCGCACCTGGCGCTGCCGCTGGTGGGGGAGGGCCGGGCCGAGTACGGCGACGAGCTGCTGGACGGCGGCGAGGCGCTGCGGGCGTGCCGGCCTGACGCCGCTGCAGCTGTCGGCCAAGGAGGGGCTGGCGCTGATCAACGGCACCCAGTTCATGGCGGCGATCGGGGCGCTGGTGCTGTCACGGGCGGCGCGGCTGGTGCGCATCGCCGACATCGCGGCCGCGCAGTCGGTGGAGGCGGTGCGCGCATCGCGCACGCCGTTCGCGCCGGAGATCCAGGCGCTGCGACCGCACCCCGGGCAGCTGGCTTCGGCCGCGAACCTGTACGCCCTGCTGGACAGCTCCGAGATCAACGAGTCGCATCGCTGGTGCGGACGGGTGCAGGACGCGTACTCGCTGCGGTGCTCGCCGCAGGTGCACGGCGCGTTCCGCGACGCGATCGCCTACGCGCGGTCGGTGGTGGCGATCGAGCTGAACGCGGCCACGGACAACCCGCTGGTGTTCGCGGACCGCGACGAGGTGCTGTCGAACGGGAACTTCCACGGTGAGCCGGTGGCGATCGCGCTGGACACCCTCAAGATCGCCCTGGCCGAGCTGGCCGGGATCAGCGAACGGCGGATCGAGCGGATGGTGAACCCGACTATGAGCGAGGGCCTGCCGCCGTTCCTGGCCGAGCAGGGCGGCCTCAACTCGGGGTTCATGATCCCGCACTACGTGGCCGCCAGCCTGGTGGCCGAGAACAAGGTGCTGTGCCACCCGGCGTCGGTCGACTCGATCCCGACCAGCGCCGGCCAGGAGGATCACGTGTCGATGGGGGCGACGGCGGCTGTGCACGCGTGGCAGGTGTGCGCGAACGTGGAGCGTGTGCTGGCGGTGGAGCTGCTGTGCGGCGCGCAGGGCCTCGACTTCCTGGCGCCGCTGCGACCAGGGCCGGGGATCGCGGCGCTGCACGCAGCGCTGCGGGCGACGTCGCCGCACCTCGGGGACGACCGCTCGCTCTCGGCCGACATCGAGTCGGTGGCCGGTCGGGTGCGAAACGGCGCGCTCGTAGCGGCGGTCGAAGGAGCACTCGCGCCGCTGCAATGATCCCGTGTCGGCCGGTCACGCCGGCCGCACGAACCTGTGTCGGGGCCGTATGCGGTGTTTGACACCGGTTGCGGCCATTTTCGCCCAACCATGGGATTCGGTAGTCACGCCGGCCGTGACACCCGTGCCGATCGTGTCGCGGACGGCAAACGCCGGCCGAGTCGGTGTTTGACACCTCCCGGCCTCCCGGGCCGGTAAGAGGGCTGCTCTAGTGTCGAGGGCCGAGTCGGGCTCTGACCCGCTCCGGGCCGGATCGGGCCGTGGCGAGGGCGCTCGCCGGTCGTATAGCCTGCGCCTGTGGCGACGAAGGAACTGACCGGCGAAGTCGAGGCGCTCGTCGGCGACCTCTCCAGCGTGCACGCCCCGCGTGGCACCGAGCGGCGCTGCAAGGGCTGGCACCAGGAGGCCGCGCTGCGCATGCTCTGCAACAACCTCGACCCCGAGGTGGCCGAGGATCCCACCCGCCTGATCGTCTACGGCGGCTCCGGCCGCGCCGCCCGCAACCATGACGCGCTGCGCGCGATCGTGCGCACGCTGCTCGAGCTCGAGAACGACGAGACGATGCTCGTCCAGAGCGGCAAGCCGGTCGCCGTCTTCAAGACCCACCCGGGCGCCCCACGCGTGCTGATCGCCAACTCGCTGCTGGTGCCGCGCTTTGCCACCTGGGATGAGTTTCGCCGGCTGGAGGCCGAGGGTCTGACCATGTTCGGCCAGATGACCGCCGGCTCGTGGATCTACATCGGCACCCAGGGCATCCTGCAGGGCACCTTCCAGACCTTCGCAGCCGCCGGTGAGCGTCACTGGGGCTCGCCCGACCTGGCCGGCCGCACCATCCTCACCGCCGGCCTGGGTGGCATGGGCGGCGCGCAGCCGCTGGCGGCGTCCCTGGCCGGTGCCGCCAGCCTGAACGTCGAGGTCGACCCGCACCGCATCGCCCGACGGCTCGAGACCCGCTACCTGGACGAGGTGGCGGCCGACATCGACGAGGCCGTCGCCCGCGTCCTCAAGGCCGCCGACGAGGGCGTCGGCCTGTCGATCGGCTTGCTCGGAAACGCCGGCGACGTGTTCCCCGAGCTGGCCCGCCGCGGCGTCCACTTCGACCTGGTCACCGACCAGACGTCCGCCCACGACATGCTGAACGGCTACGTCCCCGCGGGCATGCCGCTGGAGCAGGCGATCGCGTTGCGCGAGTCCGATCCCGACCAGTACCAGCGGCGCGCGCGCGAGACCGCGGTCGAGCACGTGAAGGCGATGGTCGCCTTCCAGGAGGCCGGCAGCCACGTCTTCGACTACGGCAACAACCTCCGCACCGAGGCCCGCGATGCCGGCTATGAGCAGGCCTTCGCCTTCCCCGGCTTCGTCCCCGCCTACATCCGCCCGCTGTTCGCCGTCGGCGCCGGCCCGTTCCGCTGGGCGGCGCTCTCCGGCGACCCCGCCGACATCCACCGCATCGACCGTGCCCTGATCGACGCCTTCCCCGACGACGCACTGCTGCAGCGCTGGTTGGCCATCGCCCCCGACCGGATCGCCTTCCAGGGACTGCCCGCCCGCATCTGCTGGCTGGGCCAGGGCGACCGCGCCAAGGCCGGCCTGATCTTCAACAACCTCGTCCGCCGCGGCGAGGTGTCCGCCCCGATCGTGATCGGCCGCGACCACCTGGACACCGGGTCGGTCGCGTCGCCCTTCCGCGAGACCGAGGCCATGAAGGACGGCTCCGACGCCATCGCCGACTGGCCGATCCTGAACGCGCTGCTCTCGACCGCGTCCGGCGCATCCTGGGTGTCCGTTCACCACGGCGGCGGCGTCGGCATCGGCAACTCGATCCACGCCGGCCTCGTGATCGTCGCCGACGGCAGCGAGGAGATGGACGAGCGCCTGTCCCGCGTGCTCACCAACGACCCCGGCCTCGGAGTCGCCCGCCACGCCGACGCGGGCTACCAGGAGGCCATCGAGACCGCCCACGCCAAGGGGCTGCACCTGCCCATGGAGGACTGACCGCGTGGCCGGACGCACCGCCGTCCTCACCGGCGTTACCGGGGGCTGGGGCCGCGCCGTGCTCGACCGGTTCCTGGCGCAGGGCTGGGACGTCTGCGCCACCACCCACAGCGGTGGCGTCGACGTGCCCTCCCAGGTGCTGGTGGTCGAGGCAGACCTGACCGACACGTCCGCGGCCGAGCACGTGGTCGCCGCCGCCCTCGAGCGCTTCGGCTCGGTCGACGCCCTCGGCTGTGTGGCCGGCGGCTTTCGCACCGATGGCCTTCTGCACGAGTCGTCGCCCGACGTCTGGCGGGCGATGCTGTCCGCCAACCTCGACACCGCCTACACCATGACCCGCGCCGCGCTCACCCCGATGCTGGCCGCCGGCTCCGGCTCGATCGTCTACGTCGGCTCCCGCGCAGCCGTGCGGCCGTTCCCCGGCGCAGCCCCCTACATCGTCGCCAAGGCCGCAGTGCTTGCGCTGATGGGCGCCGTCGACGCCGAAGTGCGCTCCAAGGGCGTGCGCGTCAACACGGTCATGGCCAGCATCGTCGACACCCCCCAGAACCGCCGCGAGAACCCCGATGCCGACGTCTCCCGCTGGACGACCGGCGAGCAGATGGCGCGCGTGATCGAATGGCTCTGCGACGAGGACTCGGCGCCGCTCTCCGGCGGCGCGATCCCCGCCTACGGGCGAGCCTGATCTGACAACGGTCGTGACCTCGCTGCTGATCGACAACCTCGCGCAGTATGCGAGCCCCGTCGCTCCGGCGCCGGCCCGCGGCTTCGCCCTGCGCGAGGTGGAGGTCGTCACCGGCGCCGCGATCGCGATCGTGGACGGCCGCATCGCCGCCTGCGGCCCGCGCGACCAGGTGCTGCGAGACCACGGCGACCTGCTGGTGCACGACGCCGGCGGCCGCGCCGCCATCCCGGGGCTGGTCGACTGCCACACGCACGCCGCCTTCGGCGGTGACCGTGCCGGCGAGTTCGACCTGCGCTCGCAGGGCGCCGGCTACGAGCAGATCCACGCCGCCGGCGGGGGCATCGCCGCCAGCGTCCGTGACACCCGTGCCGCCGCCGCCGACGGCACGCTGGGCCCGCTGCTCGACCGCCATCTGGCCTGGATGGCCGCTGCCGGGACGACCACCGCCGAGGTCAAGTCCGGCTACGGCCTCGACCGCGACACCGAGCTGGCCATGCTCGCCGCCGCCGCCGCCGCCCATCCGATCGAGGTCGCGCCCACCTTCCTCGGCGCCCATGCCGTCGGCCCCGAGTGGGACGACGCCGACGACTACCTCACGTTCGTGATCAAGCGGGTGCTGCCGCAGGCGGCCGTCCCCGCCGAGGCCGCCGACGTGTTCCTGGAGCGCGGCGCCTTCGACCGCGATCAGGCCGAGCGCTACCTGCGCGCCGCCGCAGGCCACGGACTGGCCCTGCGGCTGCATGCCGACCAGTTCAGCGAGGCGGGCGGCGTCGCACTCGCCGTCGAGCTGGGCGCGCGCTCGGTCGATCACCTCGAGGCGACCGGCTCTGAGGGCGTCGCTGCGCTGGCGGCCAGCGACGTGGCCGCCGTGATGCTGCCCGCGTGCGTGATCATGCTCGACCTGCCGCGCCCGCCCGCCCGCGAGCTCGCCGACGCCGGGGCGATCGTGGCGCTGGCCACCGACTTCAACCCGGGCAGCGCCTTCTGCCACTCCCTGCCGCTCGTGATGTCCCTTGCCTGCATGCAGCTGGGCATGTCCCCGGCCGAGGCGCTGGTCGCGTGCACCGTAAACGCGGCCTGGGTGCTGGGGCGCGGCGGCCGGCTCGGCCGGATCGCAGCGGGATACGATGGCGACGTGGTGCTGCTCGACTCCGACGACTGGCGGCACGCAGCCTACCACCTGGGCGGCCCGGTCGTGGCCGGCGTGGTCAAGGCCGGCCGCAGGCTGTGATCGAGCGCGCCCGCACCGCATCGTTCGCCGACGCGCTGGCTGCTGCCGCGCTGGGCCTGGTGGTCGCCGGCCTGGTCGTGACAGGCGACGGGCTGGTGTCCGCGGCCAAGCAGACACCGGGGTCGTCGGCCATGGACTGGAACGACCGGCTGCTGCTGGGCCTCTGGAGCTTCCGGCTCGAGCACACGCTCTGGTTCACGCTCGGCCTGGTGCTGCTGTGGCTGGCGCTGGCATGGGGCGCCAGGCTGGAGGGCCGCGCGCCCGAGCTGGCGCGGCTGGTCGGCGGCGTGGCCGTCGGATTCGTGCTGCTGGCCGCGGCCGTCGTGATCGGGTCGACCATCGTCGCGATCAGCGGCTCGATCGGCAGCGGCGTGCTGGAGGTGGTGTACACCCGCGACCAGCGCATCTTCACCTGGCTGCTGCAGGTCTCGACCGCCGCGGCGCTGATCGTGACCTGGCTGCTGGCCGGAACCCGGCTGGGCGAGCGGGCGCCGCTCACCATGACCGACCAGGCCGCCGCCGATCGCCTGACCGAGGATGACGCCGAGGTCGACCCCGACCTGGTCGAGCTGTCCGACGCGCCGCCGACGCCGCCTGCTCCGGTGCCGCTGCACCGGAACGAACCCGAGCCCCGCCCCGCGCCTGAGGCCGAACCGGAGCCCGAGCAGCCGCCGGTGCCGCGCGTTGCCCCGGTGACGCCCCAGGCCGATCCGAAACCGGCGACCACATCTGCGACCGCGCAGCGGGTGTTCCAGGAGCGGCTGGCCTACTCGCCCAAGCGTGACGAGGCGCGGCGGCTGCTGGATGAGATCGCCCGCGCGGAGCGCGAGGGGCGCGAGGACGACGCGGCCGCCCTGGCGGCGCAGCTCGACGTCATGTAGCGGCACCGGCCACCGCGCATGACCCTCTAGACTTCACCACCATGGCGACCAAGAAGCAGCAGCGACGCAAGTACCAGCGAGCGCAGGGTCGTGGCCGGCTCTACGAGGGGTACGAGCCGCAGCCCGGCAGCGACGATTCGCCCAAGCGAAAGCAGGAGCGGAGCCTCCCGCGCGGAGCCCGCGTCCCGGCCCGGCCCACCTGGATGCGCTCCCTCAAGCGGGGCGCGCTGTTTGCCGGCGGCCTGTTCCTGGTCACCCAGATCGTGCCGCTGGGAGGCACCAAGAACACCCTCGCCGCCTCGGCGGTGCAGGCTGCATCCTTCTTCGTGTTCCTGGTGCCGTTCGGCTACCTGATGGACGCGTTCATGTACAACCGCTGGTTGAAGCGGCAACAGGGGTGACGCTCGAGGTCGTCAGCCTCCCCCTCGGCGCCTACCAAACCAACTGCTTCGTGGTGACCGCCCAGGGCTCGACCGATGCCGTGGTCATCGACCCCGGGGACGAGGCCGGTCGCATCACCGACGTGCTGGCCGAGCGCGGCCTCACCCTCGTCGCGATCCTGGTCACGCATGGGCACCTCGACCACATCGGAGCCGTCCGTGACCTGGCGGCCGCGACCGGCGTCGAGGTGTGGATGGCCCGTGGTGACGCGGACGACCTGCGCAGCTTCGAGCCGGCCCCGTACGACCCGGAGCACCTGGTGGGCGGCGGCGACACCCTCAGCGTCGGCGGCATCGACTTCCGCACGTTCGATGTGCCCGGCCACACGGCGGGCTCCGTCGCCTTCGCAACGGATGGCGTTGCCTTTGTCGGCGACGTGCTGTTCGCAGGCTCGATCGGTCGCACCGATCTGGCCGGCGGCGACCTCGACACGCTGATCGAGAGCATCGCGCTGCTGATGCGGGAGCTGCCGCCGGAGACCGTCGTCGCGCCCGGACACGGCCCGGCAACCACCCTCCAGCGCGAGCTCGCGTCGAACCCGTTCCTCGAGCCGCTGCGGTGAGCGAGCGCTTCCAGCCGCCGCGCGGCACCCGCGACTGGTTCGGTGACGACGCCGCCGTTCGGCGCCACGTGATCGACCTGGCCCGCTCCGTGTTCGAGCCGGCCGGCTACGGTGAGGTGGTGACGCCCGGTTTCGAGGACACCGAGCTGTTCGCCCGCTCCTCCGGCGAAACCTCCGACGTCGTCAGCAAGGAGATGTATACGTTCGAGGACCGCAGCGGCCGCTCGCTGACGCTGCGCCCCGAGAGCACCGCACCGGTGATGCGCGCCTACCTCGACGGCATGTCCCGCCTGCCGCAGCCGGTCAAGGTCTGGTATTGCCAGAGCCACTTCCGCTACAACTCCGTGCAGCGCGGCCGCGCCCGCGAGCACTACCAGTTCGGCGTCGAGGTGGTCGGCTCGCCCGACGCGGCGGTCGACGCGGAGGTGATCGCGCTGCAGCATCGCTGGTATCGGCTGTGCGGTGTGCCGGAGTTGCGCCTGGAGCTGAACTCGATCGGCGACGCCACCTGCCGCCCCGCCTACGTGGCGCTGCTCGAGGAGTTCATCGACGCCCACATCGACGAGCTCGACGACGAGTGCCTGGAGCGGCGCAAGACCAACCCGCTGCGCGTGCTCGACTGCAAGAACCCCTCCTGCCAGGCCGTGCTGGCGGCCGCCCCGCGCATCACCGACCACCTCTGCGATGACTGCGCCGCCCACTTCGCCGAGGTGCGCCGCCACCTCGACGCGCGCGGGGTGGACTACGAGCTGGTGCCCACGCTGGTGCGCGGCCTCGACTACTACACGCGAACCGCCTGGGAGTGGAGCGCGGCCGGCCTGGCCACGTCGATCTCGGGCGGCGGCCGCTACGACGGCCTGGCCGAGCAGATCGGCGGCCCGCCCACGCCCGGCGTCGGGTTCGGCGCGGGCCTCGAGCGGCTGCTCGGAGGTAGTGCGTCCCCGGCCCCCGGCGGCCGGCGGCAGCGTGCTGTTCGCGGTGATCGCCGAGCAGGCGCGCCCGCGTCTGTTCGCGCTGATGGACGAGGCCCGCGCAGCCGGGGTGACGGCGGACGCTGCCTACGGCTCCCGCCGGCTGAAGCGGATGCTGGAGCTGGCTGCGAAGCGAGGTGACACGCGGGTCGTGATCGTCGGTGACGACGAGTGGGAGCACGAGCAGGCGACGGTGCGTGATATGACCTCGGGCGTGCAGCGAAGCGTGGCGCTGGACGAGCTTGTGAAGGAGCTTGCGGGTGAGTTTTAGAACGCGACTGGGCGGCGAGCTGCGGGCCGGCGACGCCGGTGCGCGGGTGACGGTGGCCGGCTGGGTGGCCCGCCGCCGCGACCATGGCGGCCTGGTGTTCGTCGACCTGCGCGACCGCGCCGGCATCGTGCAGCTGGTGCTCGACCCCGACCAGGGCCAGGCCCACGCCGCCGCGCACGACCTCCGCAACGAGTACGTCGTGCAGGCCGAAGGCGTGGTCACCCCACGCTCGGCCGAGACCGTCAACCCGAAGCTGCCGACCGGCGAGGTCGAGATCCGCGTCGACCGGCTGGAGGTGCTGTCGGCGGCGTCGGTGCTCCCGTTCCAGCTCGACGAGGAGAACGTGGACGAGACGTTGCGGCTGCACCACCGCTACCTCGACCTGCGCCGCGACGCTATGCGCCAGAACCTGTGGACGCGCTTCCGGCTGACCCAGATCATCCGCCGGCACATGGAGGACAACGAGTTCTGGGAGCTGGAGACGCCGATCCTCTACAAGTCCACGCCTGAGGGCGCCAAGGAGTTCCTGGTGCCGACCTCGAGCCGGCCCGGCCAGTTCTACGCGCTGCCGCAGTCGCCACAGACGTTCAAGCAGCTGTATGCCATCGCCGGCTACGAGCGCTACTACCAGATCGCCCGCTGCTTCAGAGACGAGGCCACCCGCGCCGATCGCACGCAGGAGTTCACGCAGCTCGACATCGAGATGGCGTTCCTCGACCCCGAGGAGCTGTTCGGCCTGATGGAGACGCTGTTCGTGCGCGTGTGGCGCGAGCTGCTGGGCGCGGAGGTGGACGCGCCGTTCCGCCGCATGACCTGGGACGAGGCCACGCTCCGCTACGGCTCCGACAAGCCCGACCTGCGGTTCGGTGCCGAGATCGCGGACGTCACCGACCTGCTGGCCGGCACCGAGTTCAAGGCCTTCCGGGGCGTGGTGGACGGCGGTGGGGTCGTCCGCGGCCTGGCCGTGCCCGGCGCCATGGCGTTCTCGCGCAAGGACTTCGACGACCTGGTCGAGTTCGCCAAGGGCTGGGGCGGCAAGGGCGTGGCGTGGCTGCAGCTGCAGGCCGGCGGCGAGATCCGCTCCCCGATCGCGAAGTTCCTCTCGCCGGACGAGCTGGCGGCGATCGTCGAGCGCTGCGGCGCTGACGAGGGCGACACCATCTTCCTGGTGGCCGACGCGGAGGAGGCGGCCGTGCGGGTGCTGGGCCCGCTGCGGCTGCATCTGGGCGAACGGCTGGGCCTCATCTCCGGCGCGCTGGCAGTTCGTGTGGGTGACCGGTTTCCCGATGTTCGAGTGGCTGCCCGACGAGGGTCGCTGGAAGGCCTCCCACAACCCCTTCTCGGCGCCGGCGCCCGGCTCGGAGCGGTTCTGGGAGGATCCCGCCGCGGCCCGCTCCTACCAGTACGACCTGGTGCTGAACGGGAACGAGATCGGCGGCGGCTCGATCCGCAACCACCGCCCGGAGACGCAGAGCAAGGTGTTCGAGCTGCTGGGCATCTCGGCCGAGCGGGCCGAGCAGAACTTCTCGTTCCTGCTGCGGGCGCTGGCGATGGGCGCGCCGCCGCACGGCGGCATCGCGTTTGGCCTCGACCGCCTGGCGATGCTCGTGGCCGGCGTCGACTCGCTGCGCGAGGTGATCGCGTTCCCAAAGGCGCAGGGCGGGGTCGATCCCCTGACCGGTTCACCGAGCCCCGCGACACCGGCCGCGCTGGCCGAGATGGGGCTGCGGCTGGCCATCTCGTCGGCTTAACCGGTTCGTCACCAGAACCTGGCGAACCGGCTTCGCGCCGCTGCTACGGTGCGACGACCAACCGATGTTGATGGAGGCGGCCGGATGACACACGGGTCAGCGAACGGGACACGGATCGGCGAGGAGAAGCGGATCGCGCATACAGGCGCGCTCGCGCGCTGGGCCGGGCACTGTGCCCGGCATCCGTGGCGCGTGATCGGCACCTGGCTGGTCATCTTCGTCTCGCTGATCGTGCTGAACGTCGCGTTCCACGGCACGCTGGTCAACGACTTCAACATCCCCGGATCGGACGTCCAGAAGGCGACCGACCTGATCAACGCCAAGTTCGGCGGCCAGAAGGGATCGGCGCTGCGGGTCGTGGTGGCTGCCCCGGAGGGCCAGAGCCTCGACTCGGCCGAGGCCAAGGACGCGATCGCCAAGATGCTGGTCGCCAGCAAGCAGTCCCAGACCTCCCTGGACACCGTCAAGTCCGACGTCAGCGCGATCACCAGCCCGCTCGTCCCGGCGGGCGCGCATCAGCTGGCCAAGGACGGGCGGATCGCGTACTTCGACGTGCAGTTCGACCGGACCGGCTTCGAGCTGCCGCGCTCGGGGGTCGTCGACCTCGAGAACCAGCTGCGTGACATCGGCGCGCCGGCCGGCCTGCAGGTCGAGTTCACCGGCGATGCCGAGAGCGCTCCGCCCACCCAGGGCCTGAGCGACATCATCGGCCTGATCGCCGCGTTCATCATCCTGATCGTCCTGTTCCGCGCGCTGGTGCCGACGGTGATCCCGCTGCTGTTCGCCATCACCGCCGTTATCACGGCCTTCCTGCTGCTGTACCTGGCCGCCGCCGTCTGGCACTTCAACACCATCACCGAGATCCTGGTGCCGATGATCGGCCTCGGCGTCGGGATCGATTACACGCTGTTCATCGTGACCAGATTCCGGCAGCTCCTGCACGACGGTCTGACGCCGCACGAGGCGGCCGCTGCCGCAGGCGCCACCGCGGCGCGGGCCGTGATCTTCGCCGGCGTGACCGTCGCCATATCGATCACCGGCCTGGCCGTGATCGGCATCGACTTCATCACCAAGCTCGGCATCGGCAGCGCGCTGGGCGTGCTGACCGCGGTGCTGCTTGCCAACTCGCTGCTGCCGGCGGTGCTGTCGCTGCTGGGCCACAAGATCGATCGCGGGCGCCTGGGCATGAAGCCGATCGACGAGTCCCGCGAGGGGCAGTCGCGCACGTGGGTGGCCGCCTGGGGCCGGTTCGTGTCACGGAACGCCAAGATCGTTCTGCCGGTCGTGATCGTCGTGCTGGTGCTGCTGGCCTCGCCGGTGCTGGCCGTGCGCCTGGGACTGGCCGACGCCGGCACGGCGCCCAAGGACCAGACCACGCGGAAGGCCTACGACCTGCTGTCCGAGGGCTTCGGCCCCGGCTTCACATCGCCGATTCCGGTGGTGGTGGACATGCGCGGTGACCACCAGTCGGCCGAGAAGATCGCAGCGGCGCTGGAGAAGGTGCCCGGCGTCGCGCAGGTCAACAAGCCGATCTACAACGCGAAGACGCCGGAGCAGGCGTCGGTCGCGATCATCAACACCTACTCGAAGTACAAGCCGCAGGACGCGAAGACCGACGACATCGTCTCGACCTTCCGCGGCACGACCATCCCCGCGGCGCTGGCGGGATCGCAGGCGCGCGCCTACGTGTCCGGCGAGAACGCCGCCTTCACCGACATCGGCAACCAGATCCTCAGCCGCACGCCATGGTTCCTGCTCTACATCATCGGCGTCACCTTCCTCGTGCTGGCGATGGCCTTCCGGTCGGTGGTGATCGCGATCAAGGCGGCGCTGACGACGCTGATGTCGGCGCTGGTCGGCTTCGGCATGCTGACGCTGGTCGTGCAGCTCGGCCACGGCATGGGCATCATCGGGCTTGACCGCACCGGCCCGATCGAGAGCTTCGTGCCGCCGATCGCGTTCGCCATCCTGTTCGGCCTGTCGATGGACTACGAGGTGTTCCTGATGAGCCGGATCCGCGAGGAGCACGTCCACGGCAGCGATACGGTCACCGCCGTCAAGGACGGCATCTCCGGGGTCGGCCGCGTGATCGTGGCCGCCGCACTGATCATGTCCAGCGTATTCTTCTCGTTCCTGCTCAGCCCTGACAGGGTCTCGAAGGAGTTCGGCCTGCTGCTCGGCATCGCCATCCTCACCGACGCGCTGCTGATGCGGATGACGCTGGTGCCGGCGCTGCTGACGGTGCTGGGAGAGCGCTCCTGGGCGATGCCGGCCTGGTTCGACCGGATCCTGCCGAACGTCACGATCGAGTCGCCGGGCGAGCGAGAGGTTCCGATCATCGAGCGGGAGCCGGTCGAGGTCGGGGCCGGGTAGCCCGCGCGGTCAGTCCGAGCTGGACACGACCACCAGCAGCCCCCGCCCGGGGATGCGCGCGCGCACCTCGTAGCCGCGCACGCGGCAGCGGCAGTGATCCGCGACCCGCCGGGCCGCCCGACGGGTGACCGCGTGCAGCCGGGCCGGGTCGCTGACGCCGAGCCCGGCCAGCGTCATGGTGACGTAGCCGTTCCAGTCGCTGGCGCTGACCAGGGGCTCGTGCATCGCCGCCATTTGCCCCGAGAAGCGCATCGCCAGGGTCGGCCGCCACGGCACCAGCTCGGCCAGGTGCTGCGGCGGCGGGCGGTTGCCTGGCGCCAGCTGCAGCACCGACAGCAGCGCCACCGCGGCCACGCATCCGATCAGCCATCGCGTCCCGATTTGCGGATTCTGCCAGCTTCGCTACGGTGTGAGTGCCGGCGTCATTTCGTCACGCGCACTTCAGTTCCATAACCGTCGTGCGACTCTTCAAGCGCAGGGGCAGAGGTCGGAGCGGTCGAAGCATCCAGAAAGTGGCCGCCCGCGAAGCCTCAGGCGTCGGCACGCGCCGATAAGGTGCCCGCCATGATCTATCTCGACCACGCGGCCACCTCTCCGCTCTGCCACGAGGCGCGCGCCGCGATGGAGCCGTACCTGACCGAGCGGTTCGGCAACGCCTCCGAGCCGCACGCGGCAGGTCGCGCGGCCCGTGAGGGGCTGCAGGCTGCCCGCGCCACCATCGCCGCGCTGCTGGGCTGCGCGCCCACGCAGGTGGTGTTCACCTCGGGTGGGAGCGAGGCCGACAACCAGGCCGTGTTTGCCCTCACCGGCCGCCCGCTGGGGCGGATCGTCGTGAGCACGATCGAGCATCCCGCGGTCAGGGAGCCTGTCCGGGAGCTGGAGCGACAGGGCTTCGAGGTGGACTGGGTGGGGGTCGATTCGTCGGGAGTCATCGACCCGGACGCGTTCGACCGGGCGGTGCGGCCGGGTGATCGCATGGCGGCGGTGATGTGGGCGAACAACGTCACCGGCGTCGTGCAGCCGGTCGCCGAACTCGCGGCGATCTGCGCCGAGCGGGGCGTGCCGCTGCACACCGACGCGGTGCAGGCGGCGGCGTCGCTGCCGGTGGACTTCGTGGCCTCGGGCGCCGAGACTATGGCGCTGGCGGCGCACAAGATGCACGGGCCAAAAGGCGTGGGCGCGCTGATCGCGCGCGACCCGTCGCGCCTGCGTCCGCTGATCTGGGGCGGCGGCCAGGAGGGCGGTTCGCGAAGTGGCACCGAGAACGTGGCCGGCGTGGTCGGGTTCGCGGCCGCGCTGGCGGCGATGCGCAGCCGCAGCGATCGCCGCCGCACGCTCCGCGACCGGCTCGAACAGCGGGTCGGCGGGAGCCTCACTCCGGTGTCGGCGCAGGCCGACCGCCTGCCCGGCCACTCGCTGCTGCTGGCCGACGGCATCCGCTCGGACCTGCTGGTGCTCTCGCTCGACCGGGCAGGCTTCGCCGTCGCCGCCGGCAGCGCCTGTGCGAGCGGTGAGAGCGAGCCCAGCCACGTGCTGCTGGCCCAGGGCATGACGCCGGATCAGGCGCGCAGCGTGATCCGCGTCTCGATCGGCATCGACACCAGCGAGGCGGAGGTGGACGGGTTCGCGGCCGCCGTCGGCGAGTGCGTCGAGCGGCTCCGCGCCGGCGCGCTCATCTAGGCTGCCGCCATGTACCACCCGTCCGTGATCGCCGCATCGCTGGACATGACCCGGGCCGGGTCGGCCGGCCCCGGCGCCGCCTGGGGCGAGGCGGGCGACCCGAGCTGCGGCGATGCCGTGCGGATCGAGCTGGCCGTGACCGACGGTCTGGTTGTGCGGGCCCGGCACCGCAGCTTCGCCTGCCCCCACGCGACCGCTGCGGCGTCGCTGGCCTGCCGGCTGTCCGAGGGGCGCGACCTGCTGGGCGCCGCCACGATCGGCGCCGGCGCGCTGGAGAGCGAGCTGCGGCCGGATACGCACAACCGCGAGTGCGTGGCCCTGGCCGCCGACGCTCTGCACGCCGCCATCGCGCGGGCGCTCGACCGCGAGCGGATGCCGGTGCGCACCGATCGCGTCGCCGTCGCCATGTCCGGCGGGGTGGACAGCGCCGTCGCCTTGCTGAAGACGCTTGAGTCAGGACTGCAGCCTGTGGGCGTGACCCTGCGGCTCTGGATCGACCCCGACGCTCCCAACTCGGACCGGGCTTGCTGCTCGCCGCAGTCGGTGCGAGCGGCCCGCAGCGCCTGCCATGCGGCGGGAGTGCCTCACGTCACGCTCGATCTGCGAGACCGATTCCGCTCACAAGTGGTGGACGACTTCGTGCGCGGCCACGCCGCGGGCAGCACTCCCAACCCGTGCATGCGCTGCAACGGCAGCTTTCGGTTCGACGCCCTGGCCGGCTTCGCCGACCGGGTGGGCGCAGCCCGGCTGGCAACCGGCCACTACGCCCGTATCGTGGAGCGGGGCGGCCACACGGTGCTGGCGCGCGGCGCCGACCCGGACAAGGACCAGTCCTACATGCTGGCCCGCGTGCCCGAGCAGATCCTGTCGCGCACCTGGTTCCCGCTGGGCGACCAGCGAAAGACCGAGACGCGCGAGCAGGCGCATGCCGCCGGGCTGGCCGCGGCCGGCCGGCGTGAGAGCCAGGAGGTCTGCTTCGTGGGCGGGGGCGACCACCGGCGCTTCCTCGAGCGCCACGGCGGCGCCGGGCGCGGTGGAGAGGTGGTCACGGCCGACGGCCGCGTGATCGGTCGTCACGACGGGGTGCACAGGTTCACGCCCGGCCAGCGCAAGGGGCTTGGCGTGGGCGGCGGCGAGGCCCTGTTCGTGCTGGAGGTCGACCCGGCCCGCGGTCGCGTGGTGGCAGGGCCACGGCGGGCGCTGGCACGGAGCACCGTCACGGTGCGGCCCGGGACGATGGTGCTGCCCATGGGCAGGGTGCAGGCGAAGCTGCGGTACCGGTCACCGGCGTTGCCGGCCACGGTGCGCGAGGTGGAGGGCGGGCTGGAGCTCGAGCTGGACGAGCCGGCGTACGGCGTCGCGCCCGGTCAGGCCGCCGTCCTGTACGACGGAGACGTGATCGTGGGCGGCGGAGTGATAGCCGGGTAATATGGGCGGCGATGGACGCTTCTGATGCCTGGCGCATCGCGCTCGCGATCTTCCTGATCCTGACCGGGGTCGGGATCACGTACGCGCTCGTGCGCCTGGGCGGTCTGTTCAGCACAGCCGACACCAGCCTCAAGCAGACGATGGGCGAGGTCGTGCCGATGCTGGGCAAGGCATCGACCACGATCGACCACGTCAACGACGAGCTGGAGAAGGTCGGGCACATCACGGACAGCGCGGTTGATGCGGCCGACTCGCTCGACTCGAGCGTCCGCACCATCAACTCGGTGCTGGGCACGCCGGCAAGGGCCGTGTCGGGCGTCTCGGCCGGGATCTCCCAGGCGTTCCAGAGCTTCCGCGGCAAGCGCGGCCAGCGCGGCGGCGTCGTGTGAGCAAGCTGGCGGGCATGCTGGGGCTGGCTGCGGCCGGGGCGGCGGTGCTCGCATACGACCGTGCCAAGCGCATCGCCGAGGACGAGGGCCGGCCGCTCGGCGAGGTACTGGCCGAGATGCCGGGCAAGCTGTTGGCCGACCTGCGCACGATCCCCGACGACCTGCGCGAGGCCGCCGAGGAGGGCAGGAGCGCGGCAGAGCGGCGGTCCCAGGAGATCGACGACGACATCGCCGACGCGCGCGCGGGCGCGTAGTCACGGGTCCGGCTTCGCACTGATACAGCTAGTCGTACAGGCGCGCGATCAGCTCTTGCCGGTCGAGCAGCCGCTTCGGCTGGCCGCCGATGCGGATCTCGAACCCGGCGCCGCGCGGGTAGAGCACCTTGTCGCCGGGGGCGATGCCCGACGCGTCGTCTCCGGCGGCCACCACGATTCCGGCGATGCAGGCCGACTCGGCCGACGCGGGGATGATCAGGCCGGCGTTGGTCTCGGTCTCGTCGTCCACCGGCTCCACCAGCACGTAGCCGTCCAGCGGCTCGATGCGGCCGGTGAAGGGCTCGGAGCGCTCGAACCGGCTGAGGGTGTCGTCCTCGTGCATGCTCTCAGGGTAGCGCCTGCGGGACCGTGCCGGCGTCCCGCACATCGGCAAGCAGGTCGGCCAGCCGGAACGGCTTGCGGTGGAACGCCGCGCCGACGTCGGCCACCCTACGGCGCGTCTCCGGGTCGTCCACCACCGAGATCACGATCACCCGGCAGGCCAGCCCCTCCTCTCGCACACGGGCCGCCACGGCGAGCCCGTCCATCACAGGCATCCGCACGTCGATGATCGCCACCCGGTGGTCGCCGCGACGGATGACTTCGAGCGCCAGGCCGCCGTTGCCGACCTCGTCAACATCGTAGCCGTTGGATCGCAGCGCCCCGGCGATCATGGCGCGCAGCCCGACATGATCGTCTGCGATCAGCACACGGAGCGGTCGATCGGAGCTGGACGCGGGGAGCGACGTGTCCACGTGACGGGATTGTCCGGCAGCGCAGAAGCCGCCGCCATCACCGCTTTGTGGTACAGGTCGCCGCCCGCCCCGCCGGTAGAATGCCCCGATGCGCACACACGAGATCAGACGGCGGTACCTGGACTACTTCACGGCCCGCGGCCACGTCCAGCTGCCCAGCGGCTCCCTCGTCCCACCCGACTGGGATACGTCCGTGCTGATCACGACCGCCGGCATGCAGCCGCTGAAGCGCTACTTCCTGGGCATCGAGCAGCCGCCGGCGCCGCGTGCGACCAGCGTCCAGAAGTGCTTCCGCACGGGCGACATCGACGAGGTCGGGAACACCGCCCGCCACCTCACCTTCTTCGAGATGATGGGCAACTTCTCGTTCGGTGAGTACTTCAAGCAGTACGCGATCGAGTGCGCCTGGGACCTGTCCATCCGCGAGGACGGATTCGCACTCGACCCCAGCCGGATCTGGGCCAGCGTCTACGAGGGCGACGAGCGGGTCGACCCTGACGAGGAGGCGATCGCGCTGTGGATGGCCCACACCGGCGTGCCCGGCGAGCGGATCGTGCGCCTGGGCGGCGATAACTTCTGGCAGGCGGGGCCGACCGGGCCCTGCGGGCCCTGTTCCGAGCTCTACTACGACCGCGGGCCAGAGCACGGCTGCGGCCGCCCCGAGTGCGCGCCCGGCTGCGAGTGCGACCGCTTCCTCGAGTACTGGAACCTGGTGTTCCTGCAGTACAACATGCTCGAGGGCGGGGCCCTGGAGCCGCTACCCGCGCCCAGCGTCGACACCGGCTGCGGCCTGGAGCGCGTGGCCGCGCTGATCGCGGGCGTGCACTCCGTCTACGAGACCGATGCCTTCGGCGACGTGATCCGCAAGATCGAGGAGTGGTCGGGTGCGCGCTACGGCGCGAACGAGGCCCAGACCAAGTCGCTGCGCGTACTGGCCGACCACGCCCGCGCGATGTCGTTCCTGGCCAGCGACGGCATCGAGCCGTCCAACGAGGGGCGCGGCTACGTGCTGCGCCGGATCATCCGCCGCGCGCTCCTGCATGCCCAGCGGATCGGCATCGAGGGCCCGGTCACGGAGCGCCTGCACGGCGTCGTGGTGGGGCTGCTCGGCGACGTCTATCCCGAGCTGGCCGAGTACCGCACCTCGGTTGCGGCGCTGCTCGCGGCCGAGGAGCGGCGGTTCGCGCAGACCCTTCAGAACGGCCAGCAGCTGCTGCTCGAGGTGCTCGAGCGCTCTGGCGCCCAGATCGAGGCGGCCGACGCGTTCAAGCTGCACGACACTTACGGCTTCCCGTTCGAGCTGACCGCCGAGATCGCTGCCGAGCACGGGGTCACCGTCGACGAGCCCGGCTTCGCGCGGCTGATGGAGGAGCAGCGCGAGCGGGCCCGCGCCGGCACCGCCGCCGTCGGCTACGGCGCGTCCCAGCTGGACGCCGGCTTCACGACCGAGTTCGTCGGCTACGAGCAGCTGGACGTTCGCACCCAGGTGGGCGCACTGGTCGACGAGGGCGACGGCCTGCTGCGGCTGAAGCTGCGCGAGTCGCCGTTCTATGCGGCCGGCGGCGGCCAGGTTTCCGACCGGGGCGTTATCGAGTCCGACAACGGGCGAGCTGTCGTCGAGCAGGTGATCCGGCAGGACTCGGACCAGCAGATCGTGGCCCGCCTCGAGCAGGGCACGATCGCTCCCGGCGAGCGCGTGCGCGCGCACGTGCTGGGCGAAGCGCGGCGCCCGACGATGGCCAACCACACGGCGACGCACCTGCTGCACGCGGCGCTGCGCGAGGTGCTGGGCGACCACGTCACCCAGGCCGGCTCCTACGTGGGTCCCGACAAGCTGCGCTTCGACTTCCGCCACGACGCCCCGCTTACGCCGGCTCAGGTGCGGCAGGTGGAGGCGATCGTGAACCGCCACGTCTTCGAGAACCGGCCCGTGCGCACCTTCGTGACCGAGAAGGAGTATGCACAGCAACTCGGCGCCATGATGCTGTTCGGCGAGAAGTACGGCGACCAGGTGCGCGTGGTCGAGGTGCCTGACGTGTCACGCGAGCTGTGCGGGGGCACCCACGTCCGCTCGACGGCCGAGATCGGCCCCTTCGTGATCCTGCGTGAGGCCAGCTCCTCGCAGGGCGTGCGGAGGATCGAGGCGATCACCTCGCAGGCCGCGTTCGAGTACCTGCGCGATCGCGCCGACCAGTTGGACGAAGCCGAGCACGAGGCCGCCGGGCTGCGCGCGGAGCTCAGAAAGTCGGCCCGTGACGGCGGCGCACCGGCCTCCGGCGGGGGGAACGGCCGCGAGGCCGGCCTGGTCGAGTCGGCGTCCGAGCAGGACGGCGTCCGGTTCGTCGCGGCGGTGGTCGATGACATCGACGCCGACACGCTGCTGACCATCTCCGATCGCGTGAAGGCGCGTCTTGCCCCGGCGGCGGTGGTGCTGGGCAGCTCGACCGAGGGCAAGGTGCATCTGGTCGTGGCGCTCGACCAGCCGGTGGTCGACCGCGGGCTCTCGGCGGTCGACCTGATCCGTGAGATCGCGCCGATCGTGGGCGGCGGCGGCGGCGGCCGTCCCACCATGGCCCGGGCCGGCGGCAAGGATCCAGCCCAGCTGGCGACCGCGATCGCGGCCGCCGAGACCGCGATCCGAGAGCGGCTCAGCTCACCCGGATGAAGGTGCTCGCGCTCGACTACGGCCGAGCCCGCACAGGCGTTGCGGTGAGTGACTCCACCGGCACGCTGGCGCGGCCGCTGACGGTGGTGCGGAAGGCCGGGACCGCGGCCGGCATGCGGGCCGTGCTCGACAGGATCGCCGAAGAACAGCCGGAGCTGGTGGTGGTGGGCCTGCCGCTGACCCTGCGCGGGGAGCAGGGCGAGCAGGCGCGCGAGACGCTGGCGTTCGTCGAGCGCCTGCGAGGCGGCTGCCCAGTCCCCGTCGAGACGTACGACGAGCGCTTCACCACGACGCTGGCCGGGCGCACCACCGGCTCGAAGCACGGAGACGATGCGCTGGCCGCCGCCCACCTGCTCGAGGGGTACCTGACACGGCTCGCCGGCTGATCGCACTGGCCGTCCTGGTGGCGGCCATCCTGCTCGCCTACGAGGGCGTGCGCCGCGTCCTGCCCGACTCCTCGAAGCCGGCGGCGGACCCGCATGGTCCCATGATCATGGTCGTGATCCCGAGCGGCACCGATGCCGAGGGCATCGGCAGCATCCTGCAGCAGGACGGCGTCGTCAGCGACGGCGGCCGCTTCCGGAACTACGCGAAGGAGCAGGGTCAGGGGTCGTCGTTCAAGGCCGGCCGCTACCAGTTCCGGGCGGGCACCGACTACGACGTCATCATCCACGCCCTGGACAACGGCGCCGTCCAGGTGCGGCTGACCAAGCTGGTGGTGCCGGAGGGGTTCCGAAACAGCGAGATCGCGGCGCGGGTGCCGACGGTCGGCATCTCGACGGCCGCCTACAACCACGCGCTCGCCCGCGCGAGGCCGCCGGCCGGGTTCGGCCACCCGCGCAGCATGGAAGGATTCCTGTTCCCGGCCACTTACCCGGTGCGGCTGCACGAGCGCGCGGCCACGCTGATCGCCCAGCAGGAGGGCGCCTTCCTGCAGGAGTTCTCGCAGGTGAACATGAGCTACGCGCGGTCGAAGAACCTGACCAACTACGACGTGCTCACGATCGCCTCGATGATCGAGCGTGAGGCGCGGGTGGACAAGGACCGGGCGCTGATCGCGGCCGTCATCTACAACCGGCTGCACCTGGGGATGACGCTCGGCATCGACGCCACGCTGCTCTACGAGTACGGCTCCTGGACGCACCAGCTGACCGACAGCGAGCTCGTGGCCAACACGCCGTACAACACGCGCGTGCGGCATGGACTGCCGCCGACGCCGATCTGCAACCCGGGGCTGAAGTCGCTGCAGGCGGCCGCGCGCCCCGCGCACGTCGACTACCTCTACTACGTGGCAAAGCCGGACGGCAGCCACTACTTCACCAACAACTACCAGGACTTCCTGAACCATGGCGGGTGAGCGACGGATCGGGGGCGGCACGCGGCTGGCGGGCGTGATCGGGTGGCCGGTCGAGCACTCCCGCTCGCCGCAGATGCACAACGCGGCCTACGCCGCGCTGGGCATGGACTGGGCCTACGTGGCGATGCCGGTCGAGCCGCTGCGGCTGGAACAGGCGCTGCGCGGGGCGGCGGCTCTCGGTTTTGCGGGAGTGAACGTCACCATCCCCCACAAGCAGGCGACCGCGGCGATCTGCGACGAGCTGTCGCCGGAGGCGCACCGGGCGGACTCGGCCAACACGGTGCTGATGCTGGACGGCGGGCGTCTGCGCGGCGAGACCACCGACGGCCAGGGCATGCTGGACGCGATCGGGGACCTGCCCGGGACGGGTGCCCTGGTGCTGGGCGCGGGCGGCGCGGCGCGGGCGGCGGTGGCGGCGCTGGCCGGTGCCGGCGCAGCGGTGACGGTGTCCGCCCGGCGCCGGGAGGCGGCCGAGCAGCTGGCACAGGAGCTGGGGGCCACGGCGACCGACTGGCCGGCTCGCGACGCGCCAGAGCTGATCGTGAACGCGACGCCGCTCGGGCAGGCCGGGGAGGCGGCCAGGTTGCCGCTCGATGCGGCGCTGCTGGACGGCCGAGTCGTGTGTGATCTGGCCTATCGCGGAGACGGCGCCGAGACGGGCTTGATCGCGGCCGCGCGGGAACGCGGCGCGCGTGCGGTGGACGGCCTCGAGGTGCTGGTGGGACAGGGAGCGCTGGCTTTCCGGCTGTTCACGGGCGCGGAGCCGCCGATCGAGATCATGCGGGCCGCAGTGCGGAACGCCACAATCGCATAAGCTTGGCGCGTGATCGCGCTCGTGACCGGTGCTTCAGGGGGGATCGGACTGGAGCTGGCGCGGCTGTTCGCCGGCGATGGCCATGACCTCGTGCTGGTAGCCCGAGGGGGCGAGCGGCTGGCCGTGGTCGCCCGCGAGCTGGAGGAACGCTTCCGGGTCGAGGTGCGGCCGATCCCGCGCGACCTGTCCAACCCGATCGCGCCGCTGTCGCTGTTCGACGAGTGCGGCGAGGTGGACTTCCTGGTCAACAACGCGGGGTTCGGGCACCGCGGGTCGTTCGCCGAGGAGGATCCCGCCATCCTCAGCGAGATGCTGCAGGTGAACGTGGCGGCGCTGACCCAGCTGACCCGGATGTTCCTGCCGGCGATGGTCGACCGCGGCTCGGGCCGGATCCTGAACGTCGCCTCCACGGCCGCGTTTCAGCCGGGGCCGCTGATGGCCGTCTACTACGCCAGCAAGGCCTACGTCCTGTCGTTCTCCGAGGCCATCCGGGCGGAGCTGGACGAGACCGGCGTGTCGGTCACGACGCTGTGCCCGGGGCCGACCCGCACGGCCTTCGTCGACCGGGCCGAGCTGTCACGCAACCGGTTCACGAGCTCGCGCGTGATGGAGCCGTTCGAGGTTGCCCGCGAAGGCTACGCCGGCATGATGGCGGGCCGGGCGGTGGTGATTCCCGGCAAGGTCAACCGCCTGGGAGCGGCCGGAGCACGGCTGGCGCCGCGATCGCTGGCGGCCGGCATCGCCCGTCGCATCCACGAGGCCGACGAGCCGAGCTAGAAGCCGATCAGGTGCCGCGACAAGGGCGGGCCCCAGAGCAGCGCGACCTCGGTGCCGAACGCCAGGAACGGGCCGAACGGGAACGTGGCTTTGCGGGCCTTGGCGCCGAGCCGCAGCAGCAGGTACGCCGACAGGGCGGTGGACGCGATGAAGCCGAACAGCAGCGCCACGTACGCGTAGCGCCCGGTGCCGAGGCCGATCATCAGCGCCATCTTGACGTCGCCGAGGCCCATGCCGCGCGGCGAGATCAGCCAGGCCGTGCCCAGGAACAGGAAGCAGAGGATGCCGCTGATGGCGAACTCCGCGATCCGGTCGGGCTGCGCGATGCACGCCACCACGAACACCAGGACGGCGCCCGGGTAGTTGATCAGGTTGGGGATGATGCGGTGGTTGATGTCGATCACCGACGCGGGCACGATCAGCGCAGTCAGAAGCAGCGCCGGCGCCAGTTGTGGCTCGATCCCGATCTCCACGTGAGCGCCGCGAACAGGCCGGCCATGAGCCCGGCCATGAGCCAGCGGCGCCGCACCGAGGGCGGCGTGCCCTCACCCAGGGGAAAGCGCTGGATCAGCCACTCGATCGGCCACCCAAGCGCGAAACCCACCATGGGGACTGCGAACTCCATTCGGTAGCTATCGGCCAGGCCGGGCGCGGACTGTAGGCTGGCGCAGTGCCTGACGTGATCGTGATCGGCGGCGGGATCATCGGCGCCACATCCGCGTGGCAGCTGGCCGAGCGCGGGGCCGATGTGCTGCTGCTCGAGCGCGGTCACCTGGCGTCGGGCGCCACCCGTCGCAGCCAGGGCCTGCTGCTCGAGCCCGAGGTCGATCCGATGCAGCCGCTGTTCGCGGAGTCCAACCGGCTTTACGACCAGCTCGCCGAAAGCGCCGATCTCGACCTGGCGCTCGACCGGGACCCGATCGGAACGCTGTTCCTGGCCACCAGCGAGGCTCAGCTGGAGCGCCTCGCCGAAAACGTGCCCGCCGACGGCCGGCTGCTCGACCGAGACGCGGTGCTCGAGGCCGAGCCGGGCCTGGCTCCCACCGTGTCGGGCGGGCTGCTGCTGCCCGGCGGCCGCCGCACCGATCCGGCCGCGCTGACGGCGGCGGCTGCGGAGATGGCGCGGCGGGCCGGTGCCGAGATCCGCTGCCACGTCGACGTCAAGCGGGTCTCCCCGGGCGCGGCCGTCACGGACGGCGGGTTCGAGCGGGCCGGGACGGTCGTACTCGCCGCGGGCGCGTGGTCGCGGCGGCTTGCGCACACGGCCGGCCACGAGCTGCTATCCGGCCGGTGCGGGGCTGGCTGGCGGTGACCGCGCCGGTGCCGCCGCTGCTCCGCCACGTGGTCTACGAGGCCGGCTACGCCCTGGCCCGAGGCCCACAGCCCGGCGAGCCGGTGCTGATGAGCGACCTCGCGGACGGCGACGTGGCCGTCTTCGGCACGCGCTCGGCCACCGCCATGACGGCGCACCAGAACGCCGACGGCTCGACCATGGTCGGCGCCACACGTGCCCCGGCGCTCCGCGAGGGCGACGAGAGCGCTGGCGCGCTGCGCGACATCGCCGCCCGCGTCTGCCAGCTGCTGCCGGCGATGGCGTCGATCGAGGTGGAGACCACCTGGAGCGGGCTGCGCCCGTTCACGCCCGACGAGCGCCCTACGTCGGCCACCTCGAGGACGGGCTGGCCGTGTGTGCCGGGCACTCGAGCAACGGCATCCTGGCCGGTGCCGGCTCCGGGCGGCTGGTGGCGGAGATGGTGCTCGGCACGGAGCCGTTCACGGACCCCGCGCCGTTTTCGCCCAGCCGGTCGCATGACGGCGATTAGGAGGGGGGCGGCCGGCGACGCGGCGGCGGCCGCCCAGATCACGAGCGCGGCCTACCGCCCGTACATCGAGCGGATCGGCCGCGGGGGGGCTCCGATGGGCGCCGACTTCGACGCCCTGATCGGGGCCGGTGACGTCTGGGTGGCGACCGACCAGGATCGCGTGGTGGGCGTGCTCGTGCTGCGGTTGCAGGAGACGGCGCTGCTGCTCGAGAGCGTCGCCGTCGACCCGGCCCACCAGGGGCGCGGGATCGGCCGCTCGCTGATCGATCATGCCGAGCAGGTCGCCCGCGACGCCGGGCTGGGCGCCGTCGACCTCTACACGAACGCGCGCATGACCGAGAACCTGCGGCTGTATCCGTCGCTCGGATACGACCTCGTCGGTCGCCGGCGCGAGGACGGCTTCGACCGTGTGTTCTTCCGCAAGTCACTGGCGCCGGGCGGGTAGGCTCTCGGCCAATGGAGCTCTCCTACGTCACAGCCGGCGAATCCCACGGCCCGGGGCTGACCGTCGTGGTCAGCGGCGTGCCGGCCGGCCTCGAGCTCGACCACGAGCTG
>CAVTSO010000007.1:0-268622 GCA_963737445.1 uncultured Actinomycetes bacterium
GGTGCGTGGACGGCGAAGCCGCCCGCTCTCTGGATCGGCGTCGCCGCGACCGGGCCGCTCACCCCTGCGGGTGTCCGGTGTGGGACGTTTCCAGGGGTAACGGGCTGCCCCGCCCGGGTGATCAGGAGGAGAGCGGCGTCCCGGATCCGCTCTTCCTAGATTTGGATCTCACTCTTCCCGGCCGCAGTTCGCGCGGCCCTGGCGAACCAAGCCATGCGCCCGGCACGATTCGAACGTGCGGCCTCTGCTTGTGTGTGCCTGGTCTCGCGGAGCCCGTCTGGGCGTGGTGGCGGCTCTGGCGGGCGTCACAGCGAGGGTAGGGTGCCGAGCAGTCAGGCGCAGGAGTTTCTCCTTGCAATCGCTGTGAGCGAGCCGATTTCTGCTGGGTGGGGCCTCAGCTGACCGGCCCTCCCAGCACTCGGAGTCGACCGGGATCATGGCCACGTGCTCGCCGGATTCTGTCAGGATTGCCGCTCGGGCACCGTCACCCCAGCGAAGTTCGGGAGAGCCGCCGTCGTACCGGACGATCAGCGAACGCGCAAGGACGAGAGCGCCCTCTTGACCCGCCGCAGCCTTCTGGCCGCGGCGGGGGGTGCGGTCGCGGCAGGAACGCTGGTCTCCTGCGGCTCCTCCGGCTCCGCCACCTCGTCTGGCCCGCCGGCGACGTCGCCGCGGCGCGGCGGTGCCTTTCGGCTCGGCGTGACGGGAGGTGGTTCCAGCGACATCATGGATGCCCAGGCCATCATCACCAAGCCGGATCAGGCGCGGTTAATGTCGGCCTTCGAGACGCTGCTCGAATATGACGAGACCTTCACGCTGCAGGAGACGGGGCTCGCGGAGAGCGTCACGCAGGACTCGTCGACACAGTGGACGATCGAGCTCCGGCGGGGGATCGAGTTCCAGAGCGGTAAGACGTTTCAGGCTGAGGACGTCATCTACTCGCTGCGCCGGATCGTGGACCCCAGTCACGGCCTTTCAGGTGCGGCTGGCCTGGCGTCAGTCGACCCCAACCGGATCGAGGCCCTCGACGCGTACACGGTCAGGCTGACGCTGACTCGTCCCAGCTCGATCATCGCGGACGAGCTCGCCCAGTTCTACAACGGTATGGTGCCTGTCGGCTACGACCGGTGGCCGGCACCACAGGTTGGCACCGGCGGCTACATCCTGAAGAGCTTCACGCCGGGGCAGCAGAGCGTGCATGAGCGGTTCGCCAACTACTGGCGTGCTCCGGCCCCGTGGTTCGACAGCGTGACGATCGTCGACTTCCCTTCGACCACGGCACAGGTGAACGCGCTCCTGAGCGGCCAGACGGATGCGATCACCGACGTCCCGTTCGCCCAGCACGCAGAGATCAAGGCGCACGGCCTTGGGCTTCTGGTCTCGCACACCGGCGGCTGGCTGCCGCTCTGCATGGCGATCGACCTGCGCCCCTTTCGCGACAACCGGGTCCGCCAGGCGATGCGGCTCCTGGTGGATCGTCCGGCCATGGTCGAGCAGGTGCTCGCCGGCTACGGGACGGTCGCGAACGACCTGTTCTCGCCGTTCGACCCGAGCTTCGACCACGCGTTGCCGCAGCGCGAGCGGGACGTCGACCAGGCGCGCTCGCTGCTGAAGGCGGCAGGGCTGTCCGGCTCCATCGACCTGTACACCGCCAACGGCGCCGCCGGCATGGTGGATACCGCCACCGTGTTCGCCAGTCAGGTGAATGCGGCCAACGTCGGTGTCACGGTAAACGTCCGAGACGACCCCGAGTTCTTCGGCAGCCGCTATCTCAAGGTTCCCTTCTCCGGGGACTTCTGGGGGACCAGGAACTACCTCGCGCAGGTCGCCGACAGCCTACTGCCGAGCGCGCCCCTGAACGAGACGCACTGGCCGCCGGCCTCCGGGCCCGGCTCGACCTACATCAGCCTTTACGACCAGGCGTTGGCCGAGAGCGACGCGGCGAAGCGAATCGAGATCGTGCACGCGATGCAGACGCTCGAGTACCGCTACGGCGGCTACATCATCCCGTTCTACCACGATCACGTCGATGCGCACAGCACGCAGGTGCTGGGGCTGCGGCCGAACAGAGGCCCGCTCAACCTCGACGCCTACGGAAACGGCTACCGCACGATCTGGCTCGCGTGAGGGCCGGCGGCACGGTCATGGCGACGGCGGCGGCTCGATCAGCCCGAGCGCCGTGGCACGGGCGACGGCGTCTGCCCGCGAGTTCACGCCGAGCTTGCGATAGATCGCTCGCAGGTGCGACCGGACGGTGTTCGGCGACAGAAAGAGCTCGGCCGCGATCTCGCGCGCCGAGAGATCACCGGTCAAGAGCTCCAGTACCGCCACCTCGGCCGCACTCGGCGTGGTCAAGAGCTCGCCGCTGTCAGCTCGGATCCGCGCTCGCCGCAGGTCGCGTTCGAGCTCGTCGGCGACGGTGTGGAGCCGGCCCACGTCGGCGAGGGCCGAGAGCTCGCGGCGCGCGGCGTCGAGCCCTGCCTGCGCACGCTCGAGATGACCCCGCCGGCACCGCGCCCCGGCGAGCAGGGCCAGGAGCCAGGCGTGATGCAAGGTCGGCACCTCGTCGTCGAAGAATCCCTCGGCGTACGCGAGCTCACGCTCGGCCTCCGCGAGGCGCCCCTCGGCCATGAGGACGCTCCCCAGAGCAGCCGCCGCGTTCGCCCCCAACCATGTTCGGCTGTTTCCCACCCGGCCGACGATGCGCTTCGCGGTCTCGGCGTGCTCGCGCGCGTGCCCGAGCTGTCCCCGGTCGGCGGCGACGAGCGCGAGCGTCGATCGCGCGAAGGCATGGCCGGGCGGTCGCCGCTCGATATCGGGATGCTCGATCGCCCGCGCCGCCGCGGCCGACGCCTCGTCGTCGGCCGCGGCGAGGTACAGGGCCCGCGCGTACGCAGCGAGCGCCGCGACGAGCGCCTCGTCGCCTCCGGCCATGGCCAGCTCGACCGCCCGGCGCCCGTGCTCCACGGCCTCTCCAACGCCCCTCGCGCTGGCCGCCCGCACCATCTCGGTCTGTGCCAGGACATAGGCGTTGAGATCCGCCGGCCGCCTGGTCCTCGCCCGGTCGGCCAGGCCTAGGTACCGACGGGCCTCGAGCGTCCCCCGGCCGGCCACGAGCGCGGACGTCGCCGCACCCACGGCCAGCGCCGGATGATCGACAACGACGACGTCGGGCAGTGCTCGCACCCAGCGCAACAGCGTCCGCGCGCCGCCGCTCCTGAACATCGCGAGCTGCTGCCCGGCGAGGATGTCCGCCACCAGCTCGTGGTCGCCGGCCGCGGCCGCATGCTCAATCGCCTCGACTGGCATCCGGTGCGAACGACACCACTCCGCCGCCCGCCGGTGGAGCCGTCCAGCTGCGCCCGGATCAAGGGCGGCGAGCCGAAGCCCGGCGAACTCCGCCACGAGGGCGTGCACCTCGAACCATCCGCCGCGCTCCAGCGGGGTCACGAGCAGGCTGGATGACTCGAGACCGTCCAGCACGGCCGCCGAGTCCGATCGCTCCAGCACCCCGTCGCAGAGCTCCGCCGTGAACCTGCGGAGCACCGAGACGTGGAGCAGGAAGTCCCGCGTGTCCGGTGAGAGCGAGTCGAACACCTCCTCGCTCAGGTAGTCCGCGACGAACTGGTGGCGGCCCCCGAAGTCGCGCAGCGCAGCGTGCGGATCGTCGACAGTCCGCAGCCAGAGAACGGCGAGCACCAGCGCCGCGGGCCAACCGTCGGTGCGATCGCACAGCATCTCTATCTCGTCGGCATCGAGGCCACGCAGCTCGCCCCTGTCGACCAGCTCGCGCGCCTCCGTCGACGTGAAGGCAAGGTCGCGGGCTCGGAGCTCGACGAGATGGCCGCTCGCACGCAGCCGCGACAGGCGAAGCCTGGGATCGGTGCGGGTCATCGCGATGACGCGCACGCCGGGAGGGAGCTGGGTGAGGGCATAGCGGATCGACGTCAGGCAATCACCATCGGTCACTTTGTGGAGGTCGTCGAGTGCGATGACGATGTCGGAGCCGTACGCCGCGAGGCCGTTCATCAGCTCGTCGATGTGATCCTCAGTCGACGTTCCGGGAATGCCCAGCCGCTGAAGGGCTCCGCGTCCCAGGCCCTGGCGTATGCGGTCGACCGCGGTCGCGACGTATGTCCACAGCCGGTGCGGGTCGTTGTCGCGGCTGTCGAGCGTGACCCACGCCAGCGCGCAGCCGCGGCTCCCGCACCACGCCCGCACCGCCGTTGTCTTGCCGAACCCCGGCGGTGCGGCCACCAGCGTGAGCGGCACACCTGCGCCGGTGTCCAGCGCCCGCATGATCCGGGGCCGCTCAACGGTGCCCGGCCGCAACCGCGGCGGCGCGAGCTTCGTCTCCGCGAGCGGCGCCTCATCAGGCGCACCGCCGCTGCGCATCTCCTGGTCTGGGGAGTCAATCGTCACGTCGGATCTCGGCGAAGGGGGTTGTGCCCCACCGGTTCGGGCCACATTGTCGAGGATTCGCGATCACCCAGGTGAAATCACTGCCACCGGCGCAGCCACCCGAGCCCAGGTGAAACGCTTTTGCACATGCCGGAAGGCGATTACCGCCTCGTCGTGGAGGGCGAGCTGGGGCCATTGGCCCGGCGCGCCTTCGAAGGCATGCAGGTCGCACCGCGGTCCGGGGCCACCGTCATCACCGGCCCGGTCCGTGACCAAAGCGAGCTCCATTCGCTCCTTCGTCGTGTCGGCGATCTCGGACTGACGCTCGTCAGCGCCACCGCCGTGGAGGCCCCGCAGCGGTGACGCCGGTGCGCCCGGAAGGTGGCGGCGAATCCCGACCCGCGGCGCGGGTGCTGCGATGACGTTCGGAGCCGCGTCCGCGGCCGCCACCGCGGTTGGCGGCTCGGCCGCCCCGCGCGTGCGCGGCGGCGTATGGAGGTTCGGCGGTGGGGCGCTCGCGCGCCACCGGACGGTGTATGTCGCCAAGCTCGTGGCGCTCATCCTGATGTATTCGGGTGCGGCGCATCTCAGCTACTGGCTGGAGTTCGCGGGGCCGGTGGCGGCCATCGTGTGGTTGCCCGTCGGGGTTGGCGTCGCGTTCCTCTACCTGGGCGGTCTGGGGCTGTTCCCCGGAGTGCTGATCGGCGACCTCCTCGTCAACGACTACTCCGCGCTCTCGACACTCTCTGCCGTCGGACAGTCCGTCGGCAATCTCCTGGAGGTCGTGGTGGCCGTCGTACTGATCCGGGTTCTCGTCCGCCGCGGCTCGCCGCTCGACACGATCATGGGTGCGGCGTGCCTATTGCTCGCGATCGCCACCGGTACTGCGGTCAGCGCAACCATCGGCACGGCGTCGCTGTGGCTGGGAAACGTCTTGACGAGCGATACCGTCGCCTCCACTTGGCGGACGTGGTGGCTGGGCGATGCGACCGGTGCGCTCGTCGTCGTCCCGCTCGCGATCGCGTGGCAGAAGCTGCCGCGCCCGGTGATGCATGCCCGCCGGGCCGTCGAGGCGATCGTCCTGTTCGCTGCGATCGCCGTCGTGAGCGATCTCTCTTCCGGCAGCGACCAGCCCGTGGTGTACGTCGTGTTTCCCCTCCTGACGTGGGCTGCGCTGCGCTTCGGTCGCCGGGGTGCGACGCTGGCTGCCACGATCACGGTCGGCTTCACGATCTGGAACGCAACCCACTATCTGGGGCCCTTTGCCGACGCGACGCTCAGCCGCAGCGTGGCCAGCGTCCAGCTGTTCGTCGGTGTCGCAACCATCTCGACCCTCCTTCTCGCGGCCATCGTGTCGGAACGTGACAAGTTCACCCGCGAGCTGGCGGCCAGTCGCGGCCGTATCCTCGAGGCGGGGCAGCGTGAACGGCGGCGGCTGGAGCAGAACCTGCACGATGGGGCCCAGCACCGCCTGGTCTGGCTTGCGGCCGACCTCGGGCGCGCCGCGGGCGTGGTACGCGAGCACCCGAGCCAGGCGCCGGGGCTGTTTGCGCAAGCCGAGCACGAGCTCATGGCCGTGCTGGACGAGCTGCGAGACCTGGCGCACGGGATCCATCCCACGGTGCTCACGGAGCTGGGGTTGTCTGGAGCGATCCGTGCGATGGCGCGGCGCTCGAGTTGCCCGATGACGGTCGGCGACCTGCCGGCTGAGCGGCTCGACCTCCCCACGGAGACGACGGCGTACTACGTGGTTGCCGAGGCGGTGGCGAACGCACAGAAGCACGCCGGCGCCTCACGGATCCACGTGTCGGCCGTGGCCGACGACCGCCGATCACTTCGTGTCGACGTGACTGACGACGGCGTCGGCGGCGCCATCGAGCGTGGATCCGGATTGCAGGGTCTGCGTGACCGCGTGGAGGGCGTTGGCGGCAGCGTGCGCGTTCACACCCCGCCGGGACTCGGCACGCACATCACCGCGACGATCCCCCTGACCAGGCGCTCGGCGCCGGCGGGCGGGGATCTCTGAGCCCGAGCCGGAGGGACTGGCGACCACCCGACGATCCTCGACGAGGAACAGCGCCTGACTGGGGTCACCGGCCCGAGAGCTGAGCCGAGACGGCCCGCACACATCTGGTGGTCTTTACGCACAGGATTTCCCGAGCCACCTTCACGCGAAGACGTAGCATCTGCGGCTCCTGTCCCGGCGAGTAGATGGTCGGTTTCGCGGTTTCAGGTATATCGAGAACGGCGTGGTTGACCCATGCGCCCGGCACGATTCGAACGTGCGGCCTCTGCCTCCGTATCGAGGGTCGTCGCCGAGATCTGAGCCGATCCCGAAATCGGTGAGGGCGCCGACGCGGTCGAGGGCCTGAAGGCTGACGATGCTTCCCATGGTGGCGATCTTGAAGCCGGAACATGGGGGGTGCCGTCGGCTGCATGCGGCGACGCGATTGTCGGTAGCGGCTCACCGCTGTCCCCTTGATCCAAGGGTGCGGATGTGTTCCCAGTCTGCGTCGGTGAACTGGACGTGGACGTAAGTGTGTCGGAGGACGGCGACCGAGGTGCCGACCTGGCGGGAGAGGCGTTCCATGCTGTTCTCGGTGTCGCCCTTCTCGCTGATCCAGTTGGTGCAGTACGTGTGCTTGGCGGTGTGGGCGGTGACTTTGACGAGGATCCCGATGCGTGCTGAGGCGGTGGAGGGCGGCGTTGATGGTCTTGGCGGTGGTGGAAGCGGCGGGGTTCTCGACCCGGGAGAATCCACGACCTTCGCAGTCCCAGAGGATTGGCCAGTCGGCCCGCGGATTGTTCGTGGCCCTGCTGTGCTCGACGTAGTTGGCGAGGGACTCCGTGGCGTGTCACCTACCTACACCACGACAGGTCTTCAGACTACGAGTGGGTTTCCGCAGTTCCACCTGATCGGGTGCGCAAGCTCGTCGCCGCACTTGGAGGGCACGAGGACCAAGACTTGCTCGAGCTCGTCCAGGGGCGCTACGAGGAAGGCGTCGACATTCCCGACGTGTTGAAGGGAGATCCGGTGAACGCCGAGTTCAGCAACTGGATCAGCTAGACGCCAACGGCATGCCTGCGGGTGGCGAGCTACAGCTGAGCCGGGGTTGGACTCTCGGCTGGAAGCTCTGCGGTGAGCCGATCGGGGCTCCAGACCTGCTCGGCGATTTGACGGTAGAGCGCTTGCCGCTCGTCCATCTCGTCGCGGTGGAAGTGCTCGTATGCGTGGAACGGAAGTCCGGTACGCTCGATGAAGCGGACGAAGCCCGGATTGTGCTCGTACGCCCGCTCGGTCAACGACGCGGCGAGCAGGTTCTGCCCGCCGTAGTGCGGGAGCTTCTGCTCGTATTCGAGCGCGCCGTAGCTGGCGTTGAAGCTCTTCTGCAGGAGCAGCAGCCCGCCGATGCGGTTGCGCTGCTCGGCGAAGTCGGCGGGATGCGGGAACTCGTCGATGTGACGCTCGGGCTTGTCCGCCCAGATGTGCTCGACCTCAAACCGCTGGTTGCCGGTACCCGACACGTAGTCCATGTAATGCGACGGCAGCCCAGAACCTACCTCGATGTAATCGGTGAGCCTTGCGAGGATCTGCTGAATCGAGTAGCGGTTCTGCTGATGGACGCGCAGCCGGTCGTTGGACGCGAACGTCTCGTCCTCCGAGCTGAGCCGACGCCGCAACTCCTCGACGAGCGCGTGCGGGTCTTTGCCGCGGATGTCCCGCATGACAAGGAACATCGCGTACTGCATCGTGGAGTAGGCGATGCTTCGGAAGTTCCACAGCCGGCGGGCGAGCAGGATGTCGATGAACGAGGCGGTAATCCGCATCTTCGTACGGATGACGTCGTCGGCGTCATCCGGGGTCAGCGGTGCGAGCAGCACCGGGTACTGGAGCGTGAACCCGTTCTGGGCGTTGTGGAAGACGACATCGAGACCCGGGACGAGCTCGGACGCCGCGCGCCGTAGCGTCGCATACTGGCGCGCGTAGAAGGAGAGATCGCGCTCGATGAATCGCAGGAAGTCACTGCTGCGCTCAAGGCCGAGCGGTTCGCGGTTCTCGCGAACCCAGCGGTGAAACTCGGTACCGATTCGGTCGAAGTCGCGTGGGCTCGCGCCACGCGTGCGCTCGCGGATGCTCTGCGCGTATTGGCTACGGAGCCACGCCTTGAGTGGCGTCAGCCTCCTCGTCCTTCCCAAGGTCGGCGAGCGCGCTCAACCGTTCCTTCCAAATCCGATTCGCCCGGATCTTCTCGGGCTCATCGACGATGTTCGAGAGCAGATAGCCCTTGAGCATGTCCGTCGGCGAAAGCGACAGTCCGCGATCGTTCATCGTCTCGAAGATCGTGTAGGCGTCCTCGTCGTTCGACGCACTGATCTCCACGAGATGCACGTTCTCAATCAGCCAGTCCACGAAATAGGGAAGCGCGCCGTCGGCGAGCTCGTGCGGAAAAAACTCCTCGATGTCGTTGTATCGCGCGATGATGTTGCGCACCGACTCCGGCTGCTCGGTGGGATCGACGGCCTGCTCTGTGAAGAGCGCCTCCATCACCGGTGCACGCTCTTCCACGTCGAGGTTGAACGAGCGGCGCGCGAACTTCTCCGAGAAGATCAGCTCGTCGATCTTGACCGCGCCGTCGATGTCGCGCTGCAGGTTGTGAAGGTAGATCAGAAGCAGGCTCAGGGTCGTCAGCCGCTGCTGACCATCGATGACGTATTGGTGGCCGTCTCGCCGGCTGATGACGATGGAGCCGAGGAAGTAGTGGGCGTAGTGCTCGACGGCGGTGCGCTCGTGGCTCTCGTCGTAGTCGTCGAGGAATTTCTTCGAAAGATCCTCAAGCAGCTCGGTGACCTGCTTGGTCTGCCATTTGAACTCGCGCTGGTAGTAGTCGAGGCCGTACTTGGCGCCGCCCAGGAGTTGGCGCACGGTCTTTGCTTCCCCGAGGATCTCCTTCATGCGCCTTCCACCGCCAGCACTCTAACGCAGGGGCGAGGCGCTCCGGCCAGGCATTAGGCTCCGCCCGATGCTGGGCGGAGCCCAGACAGCTGCGCCGCGCGCTGAGCGCACCGAAGAGCGACCCGTCCAGAGATTGCTTCCATTGGGTCACGCTTCAGGATCGTTGGCTGCGATGGCGGCTACTACGTCACGGTATGACTCAGAACCGTGACTACAGCGGGTCGACGAGCGCGACGAAGTAGGCGTCGCCACCGACACGCTCATACAGCGTCGATTCTGCGCTCGGGGCGGTTCGGTGCTCAGGCTCAGTGGCGGTAGGCGTGAACGACGGCGTGGCCTTTGCCGCGGTTGATCAGCCATTGGTTCACGGGGACGGTTACTACGAAGGCGATAACGAGCGAGAAAATCAGGCTCCACCAGAACAAGCCGTCGCCCAGGCCCGCGGCGAGCGCGCCCGGCACGGCGATGATGAAGAGGTTGTCGACGACCTCCATGGTCGTGATCGAAAGGGTGTCTGAGGCGAAGGCGAGACGGGTTGCCTGGCGCATGCCCACGGCGCCGATCAGTGAGCGCACCGTGAGGCCATAGCCGAACAGGAAGGCCAAGAGGATCGCGACGATGATCGAGGCGGCGTTGCCGAGACCCAACGCTGTGGCGATCACCATGCCTAGGATCTCGCCGATCGCACAGCCGGTGAGGCAGTGCAGGGTGGCCGAGACGGCCATGTTCCAGCCTCGGCTGGGAGGATGCTCAGCGTGGTGGGATGTCCGGCTTGTTGGGTGCATGGTTTGCTTGATTCGGGTCGACGGCGATGGCCACTTTCCCACGGGTGTGTCCGCCGATTAGGTGTCGCAGGGCGTCAGCGGCTTGGTCGAGTGGGAACACGGTGTCGAGGGCGGGTGTGATGGTGCCATCGTCGACGAGGCGGCCGAGCCGCTGGAGGTCGGCTTGGCGTTCGCGGTTGACGATGAAGGTCAGCCGCTGGCGTACGAAGGGGGACAGGAGGCGGGCGTGCAGCTGGCGGCCCATGCCGGTCACCGCGTCGCCGCGTTCGCCGCCGACGATGACCAGCGTGCCGCGCGGTGCGAGCATCGACCGCAGCCTGGTGAGCGGCGTGTCTCCGCCGGTATCGATGATGGCGTCGTACGGGCCGTCGGGCTTCTCGCCGGGGTTGTCGTAGGCGACGACTCGTTCGGCGCCGAGGGAGCGCACGAAGTCGGCCTTGGCGGCACGCGAGACGCCGGTGACGCGGGCTCCCAGGCCATTCGCGATCTGGACGCCGTAGCTGCCAACGCCACCCGACGCGCCAATGACGAGCAGCGTCGAGCCGTCCCTCAAGTGGGCCGCGTCGACCGCCTGGAGGGCTGTCATTCCGGAAATCGGGAGCACCGCGGCCGCTGGCGCGGAAAGCGCGTCGGGTCGGCGGGAGAGTTTCCGTTCCTTCGCCTTCGCGTATTGGGCGAACGAGCCGCTTGCCACGCCGAACACCGAATCGCCGACGGCGAGCTGGTGTACCGCTTCTCCGGTGGCGACGACTGTGCCGGCCATGTCGCGGCCGAGCACGGCCATGCGCGGGCGCCGCACCCCCGTCGCCAATCGAACGAGATACGGCTGTCCTGTAAGCAGGTGCCACGTGCCGCGGTCAACGCCGGCAGCCTCGACCCGCACGAGCACTTCGTCGTCGCCGATGGTTGGCACAGGAAGGTTGTCCACCCGGATGACGTCAGCGTCTCCGTAGCGGTCATGCACGGCCGCGCTCATGGTCGGCGGGATGGTCATGTGTCGAGGGCGAGGTAGCGGTGGATGAGTGAGGCGGCCATGGCGCCCTCGCCTACGGCGGATGCGACGCGTTTGATGGAGCCGTGGCGAAGGTCTCCGGCGATGAAGACGCCGGGCTGGCTTGATTCCAGTGGAAGCGGGTCTCGTGGGAGCTTCCACCAGGTGCCGGGCGGCGCGCCTGCGAGGACGTCTTGGCCGGTGAGGAGGAAGCCGTGTTCGTCGCGTCTGATCCACCCTTCGAGGCCGATCGTGATTGGCCGAGCGCCGATCAGTAGGAACATTGCGTCTGCTGGGAGCTCTTCTACCTCGTCGGTGCCCGTGTTCGCGAGGAGGATGCTTTGCAGGCGTGAGTCGCCTCGTGCTTCGGCGACGTGCGACGAGGTGCGTACGGTGATCCTCGGGTGCCGGTTGATGCGCTCGACGAGGTAGTTCGACATGCTGGCGTCGAGGTTATCTCTCCGCACGATGACAGTCACGCCTCGTGCGTGGTCGGCCATGTGAAGTGCGGCTTGGCCAGCGGAGTTGCCGCCGCCGACGATGATCACGTCGCGGCCTTGAAGGCCGGCCGCTTCGCCAGGCGCCGAGCCGTAGTGGATCCCTGCGCCGACGAGCCTCTCCACCCCCGGCGCCTCCAATCTCCGGTAGTCAACGCCCGTCGCAGCGACCCCAGTCCGGACTTCCACCACGGAACCACAGGTCAGGTCAACCGTGAACCCTCCTTCCGTCGGCGCCGCGGTGATCAGTTCCGCACCGATCAGGATTTCGGCACCGAGCCGGGATGCCTGGGCGTGGATACTCGCCGCCAGTTCCGCACCGCTGATCCCTTTCTCAAACCCTGGGTAGTTTTCGATATGGGCGCTTGTGCCGGCTTGGCCGCCGGGTGCGATCGCCTCGACGACGATCGTGCTGAGTCCTTCGGAGGCGCAATAGAGCGCTGCGGTCAGTCCGGCAGGGCCGGCGCCGACAATGGCAACGTCATACTGGTTGCGTGTCGGTCGGCTCGGCAGGCCGACCCGTTCGGCGAGCTGTTGCTTGAATCGCGCCGTTGCGGCATAGGCCCGTTCGTCCTCTTCGGCGACGGGCGGAGGAGTCATGTCCGGCGCCGCGTGATGGACATAGCGGGTGAGCATGAACCGCTCTGGCCCCTCGAGCACAGAACCGTCTGCAAATAGCGCCATCGGATAGCGGCGGCCTTCCAGCCCGGCTCGGCCCTCGAGTAGCCCGACGAGCGGGTCGCTGTCCACGTCCACCCACTGAAACGGCACCCCGTTTCTGGTCAGGAACTGCCGTGTCTCGGGCACGCCGGGCGTCGAGGCCTGGCCGAGGAGGTACGTCGTCGAGCTCTCCACGTGATCAGAGAGCCGCGGCGGAACCGTCGTGTGACTCGGGGGCGACCGGCGGACGGGAGAACGTGTCGATCAGGTCGCCCACGGTGTAGGCGCCAAGGTGGGGTCGGCGCAGGTGCATGTCGCGGTTCACGGTGTAGCTGCTTCGGGCGCGGTGGTGGTCGTGTTGGTGGCGGGTGAGATAGCCGGCTTCGACGAGCTGGTTGACGATGCGCTGGGCGCTGCGCTCGCGGATGCCGATCGTCTCCGCCAACTCCCACAGCCGCATGTCCGGTTGTTGGGCGAGGCAGATCAGGGCGTGGCCGTGATTCGAGAGCAGCGACCACGCGCGTCCATCCCAGAATTCGTCGATTGTCATGACTTCATTGTCGTGATATGTTCGTCTGCCCGAAGTATCGCAGAGGTGGAGCAGCATTGTTGGACACGGTCGTCGCCGCGACGTCCGGCTCTCGGGATCGCGCCGGAGAGCTACCGCGGAGTCACCGTGATCGCGGCCACTCGGCCTCTGTTCGCCTCGTTGGCCGCGGATCTGCCTCGATTCAACGGGGCGGCGATCCTCGCCGTCGCCATCGGCGCCGGTGCCGACTTTGACCACTAACAGGGGAGATGCGCAATGAGCAACGTGTTCCCGACCGACACCACTGGTCTTGCCGACGCCGTCGCGAGTGAGCCCGTCGACCTGCCCGAGGGCGCCGAGTTCCGGCTCGAGATCGGCCCGGTGCGCAAGCGGCTGGGGGATCACACGGTTCGGATGCTCGGCTACAACGGGTCGATCCCCGGGCCCACCCTGCGCGTGCCCGAAGGGTCGGAAATCCGGGTGGATGTCCACAACGAGGGCGATCTCGACGCGACGGTTCACTGGCATGGACTGCGGCTCGAAAACAGTTCCGACGGCACGCACGAGACCCAGCAGCCAATCCCCGTCGGTGGCGACTTCTCATGCCGAGTGCAGTTCCCGGATCCAGGGCTGTACTGGTACCACCCACACATCCGCGAGGACTACGGCCAGGAGATGGGCCTTTACGGCAACGTCGTTGTCGTCCCTCGCGGCGCCGACTACTGGCCGCCGGCACACCGCGAGCTGGTTCTGACGCTCGACGAGTCCTCATCGAGGACGGAAAAATCGCCGCCTTCAGCCAGACCGAGACGAACTACGCCGCGATGGGCCGATTCGGCAACCTGCTCTTGATCGCCGGCGAGCCCCATCTCGACCTGGCTGCCCGCAGGGCGAGGTGATCCGGCTGTACTTCACGAACACCGCCAACACTCGGGTGTTCAACGTGGCCGTGCCGGGCGTTCGTATGAAGCTGGTTGGCGGCGATAGCGGCCGCGTCGAGCGCGAGCAGTTCGTCGACTCGGTGATCCTTGCTCCAAGCGAGCGCGTGATCGTCGATGTCATGTTCGACCAGCCTGGCGACTTCATGCTTGAACACCAGACACCCGAGCGAACCTATCCGCTCGCCGACATCCGCGTCGCTGAGGATCGCGCCGAGCCTTCGCTGGAGGATGCATTTGCTTCCCTTCGCACGAACGCCGAGTTCGCCGAGGAGCGCGCTCGGCTGGACGACTGAGATCACGGCGGAGCCCGACAAGATCCTCGCGTTCGTCGCTGAGATGGACATGGAGGCGCCGAGCCTCGCCGCGGGTGAGCAGCTCGTCTACGCCTGCCCGATGCATCCCGACGTCGTCAGCGATGAGCCGGGCAAGTGCCCGAAGTGCGGCATGAAACTCCTCGCCGCTGCCGCGCCGACCGGCTACGCCTGCCCGATGCACCCGGAAGTGACAAGCGACGAACCCGACCGCTGCCCGAAATGCGGGATGAAGCTGGTCCCGGCCCGCCTTGTCGCAAGCGGTCAGGGCGACTCCCATCAGCATGCGGATCACGAGCACCACGACCATTCAGCGCATCACGACCATGCTGACGTTCACGACCACGCTCATGGCGAGCACGAGCATGAGGCGGGCGGGATCGAGTGGGAGGATGACATGGTCGATGTCAATCGGCTCACCACCCCGGCCAACACCCGCTGGAAGCTGATCGACCGGTCAGACGGATCCGAAAACCACGCCATCACCTGGCGATTCCGGGTCGGCGATCGGGTGAAGGTTCGGCTCGTCAACGAGATGGACTCCGACCACCCGATGCATCATCCGTTCCACATCCACGGCGCGGGACGGTTCCTGATCTTGGCCAGAGACGGCAAGCCCGAGCAGAGCCTCGTCTGGAAGGACACCGTGCTGATCCGTACCGGCGAGACCGTCGACATCCTGCTCGACGTCTCGAACCCCGGCGTCTGGATGGCTCACTGCCACATCGCCGAGCACCACGAGAGCGGAATGATGTTCAGCTTCCAGGTCGACGAATGAACTCGTCGAAGGAGCCACGTGGCGACGCTGCCTGAGAGAGTGCACGAGCCGCCGCTGACGGAGGAGGGTGGTACGTCGGGGCGCGGCCACATCGGCCTGATCGTGCTCGGTTCCATCGCGGCCGGTCTCGTCCTCGGGCTCGTGCTCGATTTTCTTGTGTTCGGCGGCAGCAGCGAGCCGGTGATCACGGGGCTCGCGTTGCTTTCTCTGGCAGCCGGCTGTGCGCTCCTCGCACTACTCTCTGCGCGCTACACAGACCAGCCGCAACGCTGGGCACGCACCGCTGCCATCTGCTTTGGCATCGCCGGCGCGGTACTCCTCATCCTGCGTCCCAGCACCCACGCGCTAGGCCTGCTCGGCTGGGTTTGGCCGACCCTGCTCGTCGTCCTCGTCGTGTGGATGTTTCGGGAATCCCGCCGATCCCTGCATAGCTGGTCACGACGCGTTCTCCTGTATCCGGCGTTGGTTGTGCTGATGCTGGTCGCGGTGGGCGGCGGCGATTGAAACGGTTCTGGAGGCCACCACCAGCAACCAGCCGGGCATCCGGTGGTCGCACGTATCTGGTGGCTGGCCATCGCCTCTACCTGCGTTGTGAGGGGTCAGGCTCGCCAACCGTGGTGCTGTTCAATGGCCTTGGAGAGCGAACGCCGAGCTGGGCGTGGGTGCAGCGCGACGTCGCTCCCAACACACGCGTGTGCGCCTTCGATCGCGCGGGTGAGGGCTGGAGCGGAAAGGGCGTCGGCGGCCAGGACGCCCATCAGCTCTCCGCTGATGTGCACGGCCTCCTGGCAGCCGCCCACATTCCGAGCCCGTATGTGGTTGCGGGCCATTCAGTGGGCGGCGCCTACGCCTTGGCCTACGCGATGGATCATCCATCCGACGTGGCTGGCGTGGCGCTGATCGACTCGACCACCCCATACCAGTTTGACTTGTCCTGGTATCCGAACTTCTACTGGGCGGCGCGTCGGGCTTCGGGACTGTTGCCCCCCTGGCGCGCTCGGGCATCGTCCGCCTGTACATCGACTTCGGCGGCAGCACGCTACCCGGGGATGCACAAAGCCAGGCGCAGACGTTCGCATCCTCACCGCGCGAACTGAGTGCCGACCGAGTCGAGTTCGCCGAGCTGCCAACCGTCCTTCGTCAAGACAAGGCTCTCAAGAGCTTGGATGGGAAACCGCTGTTCGTCCTGACGGCAGGCTCCGGGCAGGAATCGGGATGGTTCGCCGCCCAAGACCGACTGGCGACGCTGTCGACGAACAGCGCCCATCTGACAGCGCAGCGCGCCACGCACGTGGCGCTACTCGATGACCAGCGCTACGCCGCAGTCAGCGCCCGAGCGGTCGCGGCGGTCGTCGCCGCCGTCCGCACGGGCTCACCGGTGTCACCATGACGGTGCCCGAGACTCAGCCGACCCAGGCAACCGACCCCGAAGCCGATCCGCAAGGCAGCTATGAGGTGCTCGTGATCGGCGCCGGTCAAGCCGGGCTGACGTTGGGGTACTACCTTCGGCAGGCCGGTGTTCGGTTCTTGACCGTCGACGCCGCCGATCAAGTCGGTTCGGCGTGGGCACAGCGATGGGATTCGCTGGTGCTGTTCACACCCCGCCGATACAACGCGATGCCGGGACTGTCGCTCAACGGCGACCCCGATCAGGAGCCGACCCGCGACGAGGTGATCGCCTATCTCCACCGCTACGCGACCGAGTTCGATCTCCCCGTCCAACTGAACAGCGCGGTGACTGCGCTTCGCCACGCCGACGGCCGATATGTGGCCGAGCTTCCAACCGGGACGATCCACGCCGACCAGGTCGTCGTCGCAACCGGCCCGTTCCAGCGCCCGCGCATCCCCGACTTCGCCTCGTCAGTTGCCTCGGACGTCTACCAGATCCACAGCAGTGACTACCGGCGCCCGAGCGACCTCCCGCGCGGACGCGTCGTGGTGGTGGGAGGCGGGAATACCGGCTATCAGATCGCCGAGGAACTGGCCGTGGATCGTGATGTTGTCCTTGCCGTGGGATCACGGCAGCCTCCGCTGCCAAGGCGGCTACTGGGGCGGCAGATCTTCTGGTGGCTGACCAAGCTCCGTATGCAGCGAATCACGATCGACTCGCGGCTCGGGAGAAGGCTTCGCGAACGCGAGACGCTGATCGGGTCGAGCCCGGCCAAGGCGAAGCGCCAAGGGATCACGCTCAAGCCACGGGCGGTCGAGGCTGCCGGACGTGTCGTTCGATTTGCCGACGGCACCAGCGTCGATGCCGAGGCGATCATCTGGGCGACCGGCTTCCAGTCGGACTACTCCTGGATCCAACTGCCGATCGTCGACGAACACGGCCGCCCGCGGCACCGTCGCGGCGTGACCGATCAAACCGGGCTGTACTTCCTCGGTTTGCAGTGGCAATACACCCGCGGCTCGGCTCTGCTCGGCTTCGTCAGCGACGACGCCAGATACATCGCTCACCAGATCACCGCGCGCAGCCGTGCAAGGGACGACGCGCTGTCCACCTCGGGGAGGCTCGCATGACCACCGTTTCACCCCACGCCCATCTGCACGCCGAAGACGCCACCGACCGCATTTCGTGGTGGGTTCTGGGCTTCATTGGCGTAGCTCAGTTCATGGTCATCCTCGACGTCACCGTTGTGAACATCGCGCTTCCGTCGATCAGCAACGCGCTCAGCTTCTCGGCGACTGACCTGCAGTGGGTCGTGACGGTCTATGTGCTGTTTACCGGTGGCCTGATGTTGCTTGGCGGCCGATCAGCGGATCTGCTCGGGCGTCGCCGTGTGTTTCTTGTTGGTCTACTTGTCTTCACCGCCGCCTCTCTGGCCAGCGGACTTGCCTGGTCGTCCCACGCGCTGATCGTCTCGCGGGCAGCGCAGGGACTTGGTGCGGCGCTTCTCTTGCCCTCTGCCTTGGCGATCATCACGACGACTTACTCCGGCGCCCAACGAACTGCCGCGCTGGCGGTCTGGGGTGCGATTGGTAGTGCCGGTGTTGCCTTCGGTGTGCTGTTTGGCGGCATCATCACGACGGCGTTTGGTTGGGAGTGGATCTTCTTCATCAACGTCCCGATCGGGATCGTGGTCGCCGTTGGCGCGGTGCGGCTCGTCCCCGCTGAGGGCTCGGTCAGCTCGACGGGACTGAAGCTTGATCTGCTTGGGGCTATCACCCTTTTGGCCGGCCTGATGACGCTCGTCTACGGAGTGGTGGGAACGGCGCAGCACGGATGGGCATCAGCGCGAACCTGGCTCCTGCTCGCCGTCGCTGCTGTCTTGTTGGCTGCCTTCGCCGCGATCGAACGCCGTGGCACAAAGCCGTTGGTGCCCCCGGCGACATGGCGCGTGAGGTCACTTGTTTCGAGCGCTGTCGTCATGCTGGGGACGACAGGCATCTTGGTCGGCTCCTTCTACCTGAACACCCTGTATCTCCAGAACGTGCTCGGCTACTCGGCGCTGAAGACTGGGCTCTCGTTCTTGCCGCTCGCGCTTGTCATCCTCGCCGCCGCCCACCTCGCCTCACACCTGCTATCGCACGCCGGGTCTCGTGTGGTCGCGGTGGTCGGTCTGATACTGACCAGTGTCGCTGCCCTGCTTCTCGCCCTAGCACCAGACCGGGCAAGCTACCTGACCAACCTGCTGCCCGGATTCCTGCTCTTGGGCGCGGGCGTCGGACTCGTATTCGTGGCGGTAACGGTCACGGCGATGGCCGATGTCAGGCATGATCAGGCGGGACTAGCCTCCGGGATCATGACGACAGCTCACGAGCTCGGCGCCGCCCTTGGCGTCGCGATCTTGGCCGCCGTGGCCACATCGAACGGGAACCCGGTGAGCGGCTATGGGGACGCTTTCTTCGTCGCCGCGGCGATCGCCGGAGTGCTCGCCTTCGTGGCCGGGATCGTGATACCGGCCCTGCGGCCAGCGCCGGGGACGCACGTTTCGATGCACTAGCGCCGAGTCGGGGTTCAGCGCTCGGCCTTATCCGCTAGCCGCGCCGGCGAGATGGTGCTTGCGAGAGGGGATGTCTGCAGTGATCCTCGTCCCCTGACCGGGATGGCTGCGTATTTCGATGGTGCCGCCGAGCGCCTCGATCCGGTCGCAGAGGCCACGGAGGCCCGAGCCGGATTCGACGGCCGCGCCGCCATCACCGTCATCGGCCACGGCCACCAGTACGTGGTCTTGGCCTTGGGTGACGGTGATGGTTGCCGACTCCGCGTTCGCGTAGCGGGCAACGTTGGTGAGTGACTCGGCGACGAAATAGAACGCCGCGATCTCCACCTCCTCCGGCAGTCGCTCACCGACGTGGCAGTCGAGCGCAACCGGAAAGGGCGCTCGGTCGGCGAGCGCTTGGAGTGCTGGCCGCAGACCCTTGTCGCTCAGCATCGCGGGGTGGATGCCGCGCGCCAGGTCGCGTAGCTCGGCGGTGGCGGTCGTCAGCGTTTGGGTTGCCTGGTCGAGCGTCTGGCGGGCGGCGTTGATGTCGCCGCGATCGAGTGCGCTCCTCACGAGCCGCAGCGTCATCCCGAGGGTGACGAGCTGCTGCTGCGCGCCGTCGTGGAGGTTTCGTTCGATCTCCCGTCGCGCGGAGTCCTGTGCGGCGATGATCCTCGCGCGTGCGGCTTCCAGCTCGGCGATGCGGGCCTGTTCAGCTGCACGATCGCGCATGGCGTCTTCTGTCTGCTTGCGCTCGGTGATGTCGAAGATCACGCCGTGCAGCCAGGCCTCCCCGTCCTCCCCGACGACCCGCTGTCCGCGCTCAAGCACCCAGCGCACGTCCCCGTCCTCCCGAACGATCCTGAATTCCAGACCGTACGGCGAGTCCGAGAGCACGGCCGTTCTCACCTCGCGGTCGACATCGTCCCGGTCGTCTGGGTGGATAACGCTGGCGAATGACCGGCGCGCGTTGTGGATGAAGTCCGACGCCGGGTAGCCTGAGATGCGCTCGATCTCGCTGCTGAACGCCTCCATTGTCCAGTCGCGGTCAAGCGCGCAGCGATACACCGCACCTGGGACGTTGGCGACGATCGCCGCCAGCTCGCGGTCGCCCTCGTCCGCCTCTACACGGCGAGGCTGGCGGGAGTGCCGAACTGCTGAATCCTTCACCACGACAGCTCCTCTGATCATCGTGTGGTGAGCGATTCTCCACCACGGCGCGAGCCGGGTCTAGTCACCGCCCACGGTTGGTCGGTGATGTCCAGCGGCGGGCTCTGCCTCGACGCGGAAGTCGGGTAGCCAGCCCAGGAATTTCGGCATGTACCAGCTCCGGTCGCCGAGTAGCTCCATCCATGCGGGCATCAGCACCGTGCGTACGATCGTGGCGTCGATCAGGATGGCGACGCCAAGGCCGAACCCCATCTGTTGGAACATCACGAGCTGGCCGGCGGCAAAGCCAGCGAACACGGCCACCATGATGAGTGCTGCGCCTGTGATCAGCCGCGCAGTGGAGGTGATGCCGAACGCGACCGCTTCACGGGAGTCGCCGTGTTGGTCATAGCGCTCCCGGATGCGGGACAGGAGGAATACCTGGTAGTCCATGGAGAGCCCGAAGAGCACGGAGAACAGGAAGAGCGGGATCCATGCCTCGACGGTGGGAACGACCTGGAATCCAAACAGGCCGGCGCCGTGCCCCTCTTGGGTGACCAGTACGAGGAGGCCGTAGGCGGCGCCTACGGAGAGCAGGTTCATGACGATGCTCGACGCCGGTACCACGATCGAGCGGAACGCGAGCATGAGCAGGATGAAGCTGAGACCGAGCACGAGCGCGAACACGATCGGCAGGTAGGTGTCGGTGATGTCGAAGTAGTCGAGATTCTGGGCGCTTGCGCCGGTCACATATGCATGGAGATCGGTGTCCGCAAGTGCCGTCGGGATGTACCGATCACGGAGGTCACGGACCGCGTTCAACGCGGCGTCCGAGTTTGGGTCTCCGGCCACCGGCACGTTGATCACGCCGAGATGCTTCGCCGGCACGGCCGAGGGTTGCGGCAGCCCAAACCGAGGATCCGAACTGAGCGCGGATTGCAAGTCCCGGAAGGCTCGTACGGCGGAGGGCGCCGCCACGTCGCCGTCGACGACGATCGTGGCAGGCGTAACTTCTCCGACGCTGAAGTCGCGGTTGAGCGCCACATATCCCTGCTTGGAAAGCGTGCTGTCCGGCAGCGTGGCCAGGCCGGCGGCGCCTGTGTTGATGCTGAAGTACGGAATCGCCAGCACCAGCAGCAGCGCGATCGAGCTGACCATCGCCACCACCGGGTGCCGCATGACCAGATCGACGGTTCGGCCCCAGAACCCCTCGTGCGGCGCCGTTGTCTGCTGCGCGCGGCGGCCGAAGAACGGTACGCGCAGCGATTCGACGCGATCGCCGAGGAGGCTCAGCACGGCGGGAAGCAGTGTGAGAGCCGAGATGACGGCGGCCAAGACGACCAAGATCGCGCCCGCTCCGAGGCTGACGAAGATCTTGGTCGGCACGATCAGCATGCCGACCAACGCCAGCACCACCGTCATCCCGCTGAACAGCACGGCACGGCTTGCGGTGGAGCCTGCGAGTTCGATCGCGTCGAGTTTCTCGTGGCCGTTGCGGCGCTCCTCGCGGTAGCGCGAGACGATGAACAGCGAGTAATCGATACCGACCGCCAACCCCATGAAGGTGATCATGTTGACGACGAAGAAGCTGAGCGGTGAGATCTGGCCAATCAGCGCGGCCACCGCGATGGCGACCAAGATTGCGAAGATCGCCAGAATCACCGGCACCAGGGCGGCCAGCACCGTGCCAAACACCGCAAGCAGAATCAATAGCGCGATGGGGATACCGATCCCTTCGCCCTTCCCAAGGTCGCTCTCCGAGAGCGTGGTGAAGTCGCGGCTGAGCGTGGCCTGCCCGGTCGCCAATACCTGGTAGCCAGCCTGGCCGTTGGACGCCTTCACGACATCGAGAAGTGACTTGATGTTGTCGCCCGCGTTGTTGATCTCACTGCCAGGCTGGGTCACCGCGATCAGCGTGCTGTGCTGATCCTTCGAGACCTGCGACGGCGCGTTGGTCTGGTAGTAGGTCGAGCCTACCCGCACCGGGCCCTCAGCAGCCGAGACCAGTTGGGCGTGGATCGCCTCTACCCGCTGCCGAAAGCCGGGGTCGGAGACGGTCGTGGTGGAGGAGCGGACGATCACGACATCCCGCACCGGCTCTTTGGTACCTAACCGCTGATGCATGAGGTCGATCGCACGCTGCGACTCCGGAGTACCGACAAAATCTCCCTCCGTCGTCAGCGCATCCGAAAGCAACGCCCCCGTGAGAACAACGCTCACCACCGCGGCCGCAAACCAGACTCCCACAGTTCGCCACGGATGCCTTGCACACGTCCGAGCCATTCGCGCCGTTACACCCATCACCGGCCTCCCACGTTCAACTGCCAGTCCTGAACGACGAGTCGTGAGGTTCCCACACGGCGAGAAGCACTGCAACCCCTGGCCGAACTGCTTGTGCACGTCCCGCGGATCCGCGTCGAGGAACGCGTGCTCTCCCGAGCGTTCGGGCCTGACTACGAGCGACAGTCGTCACCGTTCCGGCTCATCCCGGGCATCTGGTAGCGCGGCGACCTGGATCGCGGGTTCCATTCCGATCGCTCTCCACAGTGCTTGCGGACGTCCGGTGGAAGCCGCGCTACGAGCGCTGGCCGATCTTGAAGTAGCCCATCTTCCGCAGCGCCCAGACCTCCTGAGCCTCGGTCAGCGAATCCCAATATGCCTCTGCGTCTCGCTCTCGCTGGGCACGGCTCCTCGGCCTCTCCGCCGGGAGCGGAGGCAGAGTACGAGGGACGAATGATGCACTTTTCGGCATTTTGACCGCTCAAAAACGGCTTGGTTGAGCCATGCGCCCGGCACGATTCGAACGTGCGGCCTCTGCCTCCGCAGGGCAGCGCTCTATCCCCTGAGCTACGGGCGCGTTTTTCAAGCTGGGAGCGGCCTCGCGCGCATCTAGCTCGCGCTTAGCTGCTTATGTCCCGTGTGCTTGAGTGTTGGAGTGTACTGGGTATCGGTTTAGCCGAGGGCGACGAGCGCCTCCGGCGCGTCTCCGTTCAGTCGCAGCGGTGACCAGCTCTCGCCCTGGTCGCGGCTCTCCCAGAGCTGACCGTCGGCGAGGCCGGCGAACAGGCGCCTATCGGTGGCGAGCAGCGCGTAGGGCATCGCCGGTAGCGGCTCGGGCAGGCCGCCCGTGAGTGGCTGCCACAGCTCGCCGTGGCGCTGCCGGTAGATGCGCGCTTGCGGGTCGCGGCGACCGTGCGCGGCGTAGGGGCCGGTGCTCGCCGAGATGTACCAGCATTCGGAGTCGACGGCGACCGACCAGGTGTAGCGGCGGTCGAGGCCGTCGTCAGCGTGCTGCCAGGTCTCGCCGGCGTCGGTGCTGAAGGCGGCGCCGCCGCCGCCCGCTTCGTAAGCGCGTCCCGCTCTGAGCGGGTGCCAGGCGAGCGAGTGCACGTCCGGCTGGGCACCGGGACGGTGATCCTGCCAGCTCTGCCCGCCGTCGGTCGACCGCATCAAGCCGCCGAGCTCGATCCCGACTAGGAGCAGGTCGGCGTCGTGCGGGCTGGGGGCGATCCAGCGCACGTGTGAGGTCCACGGGCGCGGCGGGAAGCTCCAGCTCGGCTGCGAGGGCAGCTCGAGCAGCGCTTCCAGCTCGCTCCAGCTCTCGCCTCGGTCATCGCTTCGGAACAGCCGGCTCGGCTCGGTGCCCGCGTAGACCGCCCCGTCGCCGGCGCTCACGGCGAGCGAGAACACTCCCGGCTCGGGCAGCCTGCAGTCGACCCAGCTGTGGCCGCCGTCGACGCTGCGACGCACACCGCCCTCACGCAGTCCGGCATACACGACGTCCGGGTCGGCCGGGTCGACCGCCAGGCACTGCGTGCCGCTTTCCGACAACAACCGCTCGGCCGTCCACCCGTTGCCCACCTCGTCAACGCGAACGATCCCGTCCCCGGTCGCGGCATACAGGCGCACGTCTAACTCATCCTCCGGTAGCGCCAGACCGACAGCGGCACGAACACCGCCAGGATGCCTACGATCCAGGCGAGCGAGCCTGCGAGCGAGCTCGGCACGCCGCCGGTGAGCGCGAAGGTGCGCGCCGCGTTCGCGGTCAGCGTCACCGGCGAGGCCTCGGCGATCGGTTGCAGCCAGTCGGGCATGCTCGAGATCGGGACGAACACCGAGCTGGCGAAGACGAGCGGGAACAGCAGCACGAACCCGGCCGTCTGCGCTGTTTCGGCGCCCTGTACGACCAGCGATACGAAGGCGAAGATCCAGCTGAGGGCGAAGCCGAAGGCGGCGACGAGGGCGACGCACGCGAGCGCCGAGATGACGCCGGCCTGGAAACTGAAGCCGACCAGGTAGCCGACGCCGATCATCAGGCCGATGATCAGGACGTTTCGCACGAGGTCCGCGGTCGTTCGCCCGAGCAGGACCGCCGAGCGAGCCATCGGCATCGAGCGGAAGCGGTCGATCACGCCGCGGCGGAGGTCCTCGGAGAGGCCGACCGCAGTGTTGGTCGCACGGAACGTCACCGACTGGACGAAGATCCCCGGCAGCAGGTAGTCGACATAGCTGACTCCCGCCGGCAGCGCCAGGCTGACCGCACCGCCGAAGACGTAGACAAAGAGCACGACGAACATGATCGGCTGGATCGTCGAGAAGACCAGCAGATCGGGCTGCCGCCAGAAGTGGCGGAGGTTCCGCATCGTCACGACGGCGGTGTCGGTCACGCTCGCCTCGGCAGCTCGTGGCGACGGTGCATGCGCGCGCCTGTGCGGGCGTGGAGGCTCCACGACCGTCTCTTCCGGCACGGTAGCTGCGGTCTGCGGTTCGCCGTTCTCGCTCGGCGCTTGACCGGTCAGCTGCAGGAACACGTCGTCGAGCGTCGGCCGCCGCAGGCCCATGTCGCTGACGCCGATCCCGGCCTGGCGGAGCTCCGCGGCGGCCTCCTCGACCAGGACGAGGCCATCCCGCGGCGCCGGCAACGTCAGCCGGTTCGGTCGCCCGTCCTGCTCCGGAGCGCCGCAGCCCACGCGAAGCAGCGCCGCCTCTGCCTCGACGCGCTGCGCCACGTCGGTCAGCTCTACCTCGAGGATCTGGCCGCCGACGCGGTCTTTGAGCTGGCTGCCCGTCCCCTTTGCGATCACCCGGCCATGGTCGATCACCGCGATCTCGTCGGCGAGCTGGTCTGCTTCTTCGAGGTACTGCGTCGTCAACAGGATCGTCGTTCCCTCGCGGCGAAGGTCGCGGACGATCTCCCAGATCTCGTTGCGGCTGCGAGGATCAAGACCCGTCGTCGGCTCGTCGAGGAAGAGCACACGCGGCTGCGTGAGCAGGCTGGACGCCAGGTCGAGTCGCCGTCGCATCCCGCCCGAGTACGTCTTTGCCATTCGGTCAGCGGCGTCGGCGAGCTCGAAGCGCTCGAGCAGCTCCGACGCTCGGCTGCTGGCCTGCGCCCGAGAGAGCCGGAACAGGCGCCCGAACATCACCAGGTTCTCGCGGCCCGTCAGCAGCTCGTCGACCGCCGCGAACTGACCGGTCAGCGCCAGCAGCTCGCGCACGCTCGCCGGCTCGGCGACGACGTCGCGCCCGAGCAACTCTGCCCGACCCGCATCCGGCACAAGCAGCGTCGCCAGGATGCGGACGAGCGTGGTCTTGCCCGCCCCGTTCGGCCCCAGCAGGCCGAACACCATCCCCTCCGGGACCACCAGGTCAACGCCGGCCAGCGCGGTCGTCGACCCGAACCGCTTGACCACGCCTGCGACGCGGACCGCGGGCGGCCGGTCGCCCCGTGATCCGTTGGACTCAGGCTGCGACAACGAGGTCGGGCGTTAGGGGTGCACCCATGAGCGGTAGCCTATGTCGAGGCGAATCGACTGCAACACCTGGAACGTGGTGCTCGGTGGGCGTCACGGGCGATCACACCGACCGGCTCTTCAGGACTGGGATCGACGAGGAGGCGCACGGCCGCTTCGGGCTGATGGGCGCGTCGACTCCCGGCTCGTGCTCGGCCTGGGCCGGTTGTGACTCGATCACCACGGCCGCGAGCACGGCGCCGACCGCGGCGCCGGCAGCGAGGGCGTAGAACGCGATCTGGAAGCCGTGCACGAGCGCCGACTCGTTGAGGGCGGTGGCCAGGCCGTGGGAGTGCACGTAGTTGTTCGTGGCCGTCGTCGCGATCGTCGTGGCGGCCGCGACGCCGATCGCCCCGCCGATCTGCTGGCTCGTGCTGATCAACCCCGACGCGATTCCGGCATCCGCCGGGCGGACTCCGGTGAGTGCGCCGATTGACATCGGTATGAAGGCGAAGGCCAGCCCGAGGCCGCTGATGATGAAGCCGGGAACAGATTGCGGAAGTAGTGGCCGTGCACCGGAACCTGCGCGTAGAGCACGAGCGCCACGGCGGCGAGCGCCAGCCCGACCGGCAGCACCCTTCTCACTCCGAGCCTCGTCACGAGTCCCTGTGAGACCGCCGAGCAGGCGATGGTCGTCAGCGTCAGCCCGATGTAGGCGACCCCGGTCTTGAGCGCCGAGTAGTGCAGGACCTGCTGCATGTACAGGGTGAGCAGGAAGAACTGTGAGAAGACCGAGCCGCTCGTGATCAGGGCGGCCAGGTTCGATCCCGCGAGCGTCCGTAGCCGGAAGATGCGTAGCGGCAACAACGGCGCCTTGGAGCGCGACTCGATCAGGAAGAAGGAGACGATCAGCACCCCGGAGGCCGTCAGCAGACCGATGGTCGCGGGTGTGGCCCACCCGTGCTGGGTGGCGCGGGTCATCCCGTACACCAGCAGCATCAGCCCGGCCGTGATCGTCGCCGCACCGGCGAGGTCGAAGTACCGGTACGGCAGCTCGGCGCGGCTCTCGCTCACAAGCACGGGCGTGACCGCCAGGGCAGCGACGCCGACGGGCACGTTCACGAAGAAGATCCACGGCCAGCTGAACGCGCTGGTCAAGACGCCTCCCAGCAGCACGCCGACAGCGCCGCCGCTGCCCGCCACAGCGCCCCAGATCCCCAGCGCGCGATTGCGCTCGCGACCCTCCTGGAACGTTGTGGTCAGGATCGACAGGGCGGCGGGCGACATCATGGCGGCGCCGAGACCCTGCAAGGCAGCGAAACGCGATCAGCGAGGCCTCCGACCAGGCGAGCCCGTTGAGGAGCGAGCTGACCGTGAACAGGGACAGCCCCGCCATCAGCAGGCGCCGGCGTCCGAACAGATCCGCCAGCCGTCCACCGAGCAGGAGAAACCCGCCGTGCTGCATGAACGCGTACACGCTCGTCGGCCCGACGAAGCGGTAGCCCTGCGACTTCAACGTCTTCGCGACCGCCTCGGCCTCCTGGGTCGTGGTCGGGAGTTCGGCGAGGGATTTCGGCGCCCGGCTGCGGGTGAGCTCGTACGAGCGCGCGAGCCGAATACGACCGCCCAGCTCAGCCCGACCTGGAAGACGCCGAGGGTGAGTGCCTCGAACAGGGCGCGTCCGTCGTAGGTGTGGGTGCCCCAGACCTGGTCGTGGTAGCGACCCAGCGCGGTATCGCCATCACCTGCCCAGCGGCAAGCGCGGCTTCCCGTCGTACCCGATGATCACGTCGGTGCTCATGCCGATCAGCCGACGTCGACACTGCTGGATATGCCGCCCCGGCGCATCGCTCGATCGCGCTATCTCGTTGTCGCGGCGCTAGCCGGCGCGCGCCTCGCGATACATCCTCGCCAGCGACTGCAGGAGCTTCCATCCGATCACGCCGTTTGCCTCCACCAGCGGCCGGAAGTCCCAGAAGGTGACGCCGTAGCAGCTGAGCTCGCTGGCGGCGGTGATCGTCGCCAGCCGCGCGCCCTCGTCGATCAGGGCGATCTCGCCGAAGTAGTCGCCCGGCCCCAGGGTCGAGTACTCCTTGCCGGCGACGAACACCGTGGCCTCGCCCGTCTCGATCACGTAGAACGCCGCCCCGCCGGAGCCCTCCTGCACGACCGTCTCCCCGGCCGGGAACGTTCGCTGCTTGAACAGGCGGGCGATTTGCTTCACCTCGCGCTGGTTCAGGTCGGCGAACAGCGGCACCCGCTGCAGGGCGTCGACGGGTGCGCCTGTCACGTAGCGACCCCCGCCACCGTCACGACCCCGATCGCGTCACCGCCCGGCACTGCAGCAGGTGCAGCTTGCCGTCGGCGAACGCCCATTCGATGTCCCGCGCCGGGCCGTAGATCTGCTCGCAGCGGTCGGCCAGCCCGTTCAGCTCGGCCAGCTGGCCGTCGTCGAGGCACAGCTGCTCGACCAGCTCGGCTTGCACCTCCTGCTCGAAGGTGCCACCCTCGGGCAGCGTCCGGATCGCGATCTTCTTGAACCCCGGCGTCCGCTGCAGCACCTCTCCCGACCGATGGATGCGATAGCTGTCCGGGATCACCTGGCCCGCCACCACCGCCTCTCCCAGCCCCCAGCTGGCCTCGATCATCCGCTCGTCCGCGCCGTTGATCGGGTTCCGCGTGAACATCACCCCGGCGCTTTCTGGATCCAGCAGCGTCTGCACAACCACGCCGACGCTGGGCCGGGTGAACAGCCCGACCCGCTGGCGGTAGCTGATCGCCGAGTCGGAGTTCGCCGACCACCAGATCTCGCTCAGCGCCGCGCCCAGCTGCTCCGACGACGGCACGTTCAGCAGCGTCAAATGCTGGCCGGCGAAGCTGGCCTCGGCGCCGTCCTCGTCCACGGCCGACGAGCGCACGGCCAGCGGGCCGCCCAGTGGCCCCGCCGTCTTCGCCACCTGCTTGATCGCGCGGTCATCGCCGGCTGCGACCGCTTCGACGACCGCGCCGGACAGCGCGACCCCCGACGGCACCGGCAGCCCATCTCGGATCGCCTGTCCCAGCCCCACCGCCTTGGAGCCGTACAGCGCGGTCTCGTGCGCCTTCACCAGCGGCACGGTGCCTTTCACTCGACCACCGTGACCTCGCCGGCGTCACCATCGACGCGCACGCGCACCCCGTCGGCGATCCGCCCGGTTGCTTCGCGTGTCCCGACCACGCCGGGGATGCCGTACTCGCGCGCGACGATGGCGGAGTGCGAGAGCAGTCCGCCGCTGTCGGTCACGATCGCACCCAGCAGCGGCAGCAGGATGTTGAAGGCCTCGGTGGTCGACTGGGTGACGAGCACGTCTCCGGTGACGATCCGGTCGAACTCCGATGGTCCCGAGATCAGCCGGGCAGGCCCCTCGTAGGTGCCCGGGCTGGCGGCCAGCCCACGCAGCACCTGCTCGTCGTGCTCGGCCTCGGAGCTGCCGAACAGATGACCGAGCGCGATGCCGGTGGCGCGCATCAGCCGTGCCACCTCGGGCGGCAGCGCGGAGGCGTCCGGCGGCGGCGGTGGCGGGTCGCCCAGCGACCGCGGAGCTGCCTTCGGGTCGCGCGTGGTGCGCTCGGTGGCGCGGGCGGCCAGCCCGTCGGCCGAGGGACCGGTCCCGTCCGCTACCAGCGAGCACATCTCGTCGAAGCCGGCGTCGATCAGGTGCACCGGCTCGTGGATCTGCCCGCGCTCGGCGACGCGGCGCCCGGCCTCGAGCACCGCCCGCCGCATCAGGCCGGAGGCCCAGATGTCGCTGAAGACGCCGCGCTCGTCGCGCAGCCGGTAGGTCAGGCGTGCCTCGCCCAGCAGCTCGTCGAACTCGGCCCGGTGCTGCTCGGGCACCTTGCTGCGGACGTCGGCGACCGCCGCCTCGACGTCCGCGCCCTCGAGGTCGCGTCCGGCCACGGCTATCTGGATCGCCCGCACCAGCGCGTCCGGCATCGCTAGCGCGTAGGGCTCGGAGATGTCGAACCCGTCCAGCAGGCGGTATCCGACCAGATCGAGGTACCCTGACACCGCCTCGCCGGCCTCGCCGTCGAGCGCGCGCAGCGCGGCCAGCACCTGGCCGGGGTCGTCGTCGGACGCGAGCAGCTCGCGGGCCTGCGCATCCGCCTCGAACGCGGCGATCAGCCGCGCGAGCTCGGCCGAGGCACCGGCGGACACGGGCGCCGTGCCGCGCATCAGGCCGAGCAGCTCAGCCGGCGGCACGTCGGTCCAGTCGCCCACATGCGCCAGGAAGTCCCCGGTCGGGACGACGGCCGAGGCCGTGTAGCGCATGTGCTGCGCGATCATCGCCGCGTGGTGGTCGCGGCAGCGCGTCAGATACTCGACCAGCTCCTGGTCGGAGAGGCTGCTGGGATCGACCGACTGCACCGCGCGGTGGGCTTTGATCGAGTCCGGCTTGACCCGCTCGTCCCAGTCGCGAAGCTGCTCTCGCCAGAGCTTGCCCTGCATCACCTCGGTCGCGCGCTGGAAGCGGGCGGGGATCTCCTCCTCAGCGACCGGCATCATCGACCGGTAGCCGAACCCGTGGACGTACGCCGATCCCAGTGAGCCCACGAGCATGCCGTAGAAGCGTGCGAAGTCGCCGGTGCCGCGCGCGAATGCCGCCGGGTGCACCTCCTGCCAGTAGCGCGTCATCGGCCGCGGGAAGTGCACCGCGTCGCGCTCCCAGTAGCCGGGAGCCGGAGGCTCGAATCGCAGCTCCGTGACGGTGTCTGCGTTCGTCATCGGGAGTCCTCTCGATAGCGGGTGGTGCGCTGAGCATACCGACCTCTGGGCCCTCCGCGAAACCCCAGCCGCTTGACATGTGACCATATGGTCACATATAGTGCTCGCTATGGACGACGACGCGGTGTTCAAGGCACTGGCCGACCCCACCCGGCGGCACCTGCTCGACCGGCTGCACGAGCGCGACGGGCGCACGCTCTCGGAGCTCGAGTCGGAGCTGGAGATGTCCCGCTTCGGCGTGATGAAGCACCTGCGCGTGCTGGAGGCCGCCGGCCTCGTCGTCGCCCTCCGCTCGGGCCGGGAGAAGCTGCACTACCTGAACCCGGTGCCGATCCGGCTGATCCACGACCGGTGGATCGACAAGTACACCGAGGGCCACGTGTCCGCGCTGGCCCGGCTCAAGACGACACTGGAGGACACCGCATGACCACCATGACCGCGACCACCACGCAGGTCTACCAGCTGTTCATTCGGGCGACGCCGGAGCAGATCTGGGAGGCGATCACGACGCCCGAGTTCACCGCCCAGTACTTCCACGGCGCCCGCATCGAGGTCACCGGCGAGCGTTACCTGTCGCTCGGCCCCGACGACAGCATCTGGGGCGACGACCAGGTGCTGGAGTTCGATCCGCCGCGGCGGCTGGTGCACGGCTGGCGCTGGCTCTACTCGCCCGAGCTGGCAGCCGAGAAGACCAGCCGCGTGACCTGGGAGATCGAGCCACAGGACGGCGGCCATTGCCTGCTGCGCGTCGTGCACGACCAGCTCGAGGGCGCTCCCTTGACCGCCGAGTCCGTCTCCGGCCGGGGCTGGATGATGGTGCTGTCCGGCCTGAAGACGCTGCTCGAGACCGGCAGGCCTCTGGCCGGCTGACTGTCCAACGTCGGCTTGGTGCGCGGCGGCGGCACAGGGCCACCGCCGCGCACACCGCTTGCGCCGACTCGATCTCCGAGCAACTCGCGGCCGGCGGGCGTACGCTTCATCCCGTGAGCCGCTCCCGCGCACGGCACCTGTTCGCCGAGAACCGGCTGGAGGTCGCCTGGGTGGCGTTCGCCTGCCTGAACCTGGTGGCGATGCTGGTGCTGATCACCGAGAACGGCGCCCACGGCTGGGAGACCGTGCCCTTCCACCTGATCTACGTCAGCTTCACGCTGCTCTACGGGTACCGCATGTGGCGCGCCAAGGGCACGATCGCGGGCATCACCTTCGTGTCGCTGGCGGCCGGCGGCATGACGCTGGTGGCCGTGCACCGTTCCCGTGAGGACTGGGCGGAGCTGACCGAGGTGCCGCTGATGGGGCTGATGTTCCTGGCCATGGTCTACCACGTGCGGCGTCGCCAGGACGCCGTGGCCGAGAGCGACCGGCTCGCCTCGAACCTGCGTGCCTCGTTGCAGCGGCAGCGCGACTTCGTGTCCAACGCGTCGCACGAGCTGCTGACGCCGATCACGATCGCGCGCGGCCACATCGACCTGCTCAGCCGCTACCACAGCGCCGGCCACGAGGAGATCGGCGCCATCAGCGACACGGTGGTCGGCGAGCTGGAGCGGATGGAGCGGCTGATCGACCAGCTGCTGCTGATCGAGGGTGCGCCCACGCCGGGCTTCCTGCTGCCGGTCGAGACGCGCCTGAAGCCGTTCATCGACGAGCTGTTCCAGCGCTCGCGGGTGGCGGCGCCGCGCGAGTGGTCGCTGGGCGCGATCCCCGACGTCGTGGTGGTGGTCGACCGCGACCGGCTGGCGATCTCACTGGAGGAGCTGTTGGAGAACGCGATCCGCCACACCCAGGAGGGCGACCGCATCGGCATCGACGCCGTCCAGCTGGCCGGCCAGGTGCTGCTGACGGTGCGCGACTCCGGCAAGGGCATCCCGCCGGAGGCGCTCGGCCACGTGTTCGACCGCTTCTACCGGGTCGACCGCGATCGCAACCGCCGCGGCGGCGGCGCCGGCCTCGGGCTCTCGATCGTGCGGGCCGTGGCCGAGGCCCACGGCGGCTCCATCACGGTGGTCAGCCGGCCGGGCGTCGGCACCGCCTTCACGATCACGCTGCCGGTCGGCTCAGCCCGTCATCAGCCGGTAGCCGCCGCCGCGGACGGTCTCGATCCGGATCGCGGGGTGCAGCTTGCGACGTAGCCGCCCCACGTAGACGTCGACCACGTTCGAGCGCGGGTCGAACTGGTACTCCCAGACCGCGTTCAGGATCCGCTCCCGCGAGACGGTCTGGTTGGGCGACCTGACCAGGTACTCGAGCAGGCCGAACTCCCGCTCCGACAGCGACAGCGTGCGGCCGTCGCCCCAGCACAGCGTGCGCGAGCGCCCGTCCAGCGTGAACTCCAGGTCGGGCTCGCGGCCGGGCTCCGGCTCGGCCGGCGAGCGGCCGCGGCGAAGCAGCGCCCGCACGCGTGCCAGCAACTCGTCCAGCGCGAACGGCTTGGCTAGGAAGTCGGTCGCGCCCGCGTCCAGCGCGGCCACCTTCGCCTCGACAGAGCGCCGAGCCGACAGCACCAGCACCGGCACCTGGTTGGCCGCCTGGGACAGCTCGCGCAGCACGTCGAAGCCGCTCTTCGCCGGCAGCAGCAGGTCGAGGATGGCCAGATCCCACTCCTCGTCGCGGAGGCGCCGGCAGGCGATCTCGCCGTCGGGAGCCACGCCGGTGGTATAGCCCTCGGCCTGCAGCCCGCGCGCCACAAACCGTGCGATCAGGTCCTCATCCTCGACGATCAGTACCCGCATCGGGTCCTCCGTTGAAACGGCCGGAGTATCGGAGAGCGAGGGTACCAAAAAAGGGTCGCGGAGATGACAGCGAGATGACAATGGCTTGACGCTCGTGGCCGCCCGGCTCAGAGTGCGCGGCGTGTTGCCGACGTGACCATGAACCGCCGGATCGCCGGGATCGCCGCCGGAACCGCGGGTGCGATCGTGCTGATCACCTGGTACGTGATGTCCTGGGTGACCAGCTTCCCGCCCACCGTGATGGCCGGCACCACGGGCGGGGTTACCAACGTCACGTTCCAGACAGTGGCCTCCTACGGCCACCAGCCGCACCCCGACTGGGTCTCATACCTGGTCAAGAACCAGCAGGGCCAGTGGGTGCACAGCACCGTGGTGCAGGTGCCGGCCCACAGCCTGGTCAGGTTCACGGTCTACAACTACGACGGCGCCAGCGGCCTTCGCAACCCGCTCTGGTCACAGCCGCGCGGCACGGTCGGCGGCACCGAGACGATCGACGGGAAGCCGGTGGTGTCAATCAACCCGGACGACACCTCGCACACGTTCGCGATTCCTGACATGGGCGTCAGCGTCGCGATTCCCGGCGTCGCCGACGACGCGCCCAACCAGTGCGAGGTCACGCCCTGCCAGCTGTCGATGGCGCACCACACCATCACCTTCACGATCCGCACCGGCAAGCCCGGCCACTACCGCTGGCAGTGCTTCGTGCCCTGTGCCGCCGGGTTCCCGAACGGCTTCGGCGGTCCCATGCAGACGGTCGGCTGGATGGATGGCTACCTGAATGTGGCCTGACCGGGGACAGCCATGACCGCCTCCGACGGACCCGATCCCGCACCCAACATCCGCCGCTTGGTCGTGGTCTGGTGGGTGCTGTCGGTGATCGGGGTGCTGCTCGTGATCTTCGCGCTGGGACCGCATATACCGCCCGGCAGCGACACCGCCCAGGCCCACGAGCAGCACCGGGCCAACATCATCATCGCCGCCATCCTGGCGCCGATCACGATCGGCCTGCTGGTCTACTTCGCCTACGCGCTCACTGTCTTTCGGCAGCGCGGCGAGCTGATCGAGGACGGACCGCCCATCCACGGCGACAGCCGGCTGCAGGGCGCCTGGCTGATCAGCACCGTCACGATCGTGCTGTTCCTGGCCGCCTATGGCACCTACGCCCTTTACGCGACCGAGTCGAGCGCGGCCGGCGCGGGCGGCGGGCAGGGGGCAACGCTGGTCTCGGCGGCACCGCCCAACGCGCTGCAGGTGCAGGTGGTCTCGCAGCAGTGGCAGTTCACGTTCCGCTACCCGCAGTACGGTGGCGTCGAGACCACGCAGCTGGCGCTGCCGCTGGACCGCACCGTGGTGTTCCACGTCACCTCGCTGGATGTGACCCACTCGTTCTGGGCCTACCAGCTGGGCGTCAAGGCCGATGCCGTTCCCGGCGCCGACAACGTGGCTGACGTGACGCCCCACAAGCTGGGCACCTTCACCGTGCGCTGCGCCGAGCTGTGCGGGGTCTGGCACGGCGCGATGGCCACCACCGGCCTGGTGCTGACGCCCGCCGCATTCAGCAGCTGGATGGCACAGCAGCGCATCAAGGGCGCGCCCGCCACCAGGAGGCTGCCCCCTACCACAGCGTCTACTATCCCGATCCGATCGAGCGGGCCGGCTGATGGCACAGGGTCCCATGGCCACGACCCCCGACACGCGCTCGCCGCTGCTGCGCCCCAACCTGTTCACCGGTGCGATCGGCGCGGTGATCGGGTTCATCATCGGCGTCTGGATCGGCCACCGGGTCGGTAGCCACCTGGACTGGGTGTCGGCGATCGACCAGAACGACGTGTCGGTCTTCGCCGGCTACAGCTTCGGCACGATCGGCTACATCGCCGGCCTGGGCCTGCTCAACTACCCGTTCCGTCGCCTGCTCGGGCAACGGCCGGTGGACGTCGTCAAGAAGGACACGGGCGCCTGGCGCTACCTGACGGTCAGCACCGACCACAAGGTGATCGGCATGCAGTACCTGTGGGGGATCGGCGTGTTCTTCTTCATCGCCGGCCTGAACGCGATGCTGATTCGCACCAACCTGCTGCGTCCCAGCCCGCCGGTGTTCTCCCCCGGCCAGTACCTGACGATCGTCGGCCTGCACGGTTCGATGATGGTGATGATGGTGTCGAGCATCATCCTGGGACCGTTCGGCCACTATCTGGTGCCGCTCATGATCGGCGCGCGGCGGATGGCCTTCCCGCGCATGGAGGCGCTCACGTTCTGGCTGACGCCGCTGTCGGGCGTGGTGCTGATGTCGGCCATCAGCTACGGCGGCTTCCCGACCGGTTGGACCGGCTACCCACCGCTGGCGCTGCAGGCCAACGCCGGCATGGACGCCTACATCTTCGCCTTCTTCCTGGTGGCCGTGGCGATGATCCTGAACGCAATCAACCTGATGGTCACGATCATCACCATGCGCGCGCCGGGGCTGACCTGGAACCGGCTGCCGATCTTCGTCTGGAGCATGCTGGCCACCACCGTGCTGATGCTGCTGGGCGCGCCGGTGCTGGTCGCGGGCCTGCTGATGGAGGCGCTCGACCGCACCTCCGGCACCAACTTCTTCGTGGCCGCCGCCGGCGGCAGCCCGTTCCTGTTCGAGAACCTGTTCTGGTTCTTCGGGCACCCGGAGGTCTACATCCTGGCGCTGCCCGGATTCGGCATCGTGCTCGAGATCCTGCCGGTGTTCGCGCGAAAGCCCCTATGGGGCTATCGCCTGGCTGTGAGCGGGCTCCTGGGCGTGGCGCTGCTGTCGTTCATGGTCTGGCAGCACCACCTGTTCGTGAGCGGCATCAACTCCAACCTACGTCCGTTCTACATGCTGACCACGGAGCTGATCTCGGTGCCGACCGGGTTCGTGTTCCTGGCCGGCATGGGCACGCTGTGGCAGGCCCGCATCCGCTACTCGGTGCCGATGCTGTTCTCACTGGCCTTCTTCTTCAACTTCCTGATCGGAGGACTGTCCGGGGTATTCCTGTCCGACGTGCCCAGCGACGTGTCGCTGCACGGCAGCTACTTCGTGATGGCGCACTTCCACTACACGATCATGGGCGGCCTGATCTTCGCCTTCTTCGGCGGCTTCTACTACTGGATGCCGAAGATGACCGGGATGCAGTTGAACGAGCGGCTGGCAAAGCTCCATTTCTGGACGACGTTCGTGTTCTTCAACTCGACCTTCCTGCCGCTGTTTGCGCTGGGCATGATGGGCATGCCGCGCCGCGTGTCGACCTACGCCCCGCACCTGCAGTTCCTGAACGACTGGGTGTCGGTGTCGGCGTTCGCCCTCGGCATCTCGATGCTCGTGTTCCTGGTCAACCTGGCCTACTCCTACGGCATCGCCCGGATCCCGGCCGATGCCAACCCGTGGCAGTCGCGCGGCCTCGAGTGGCAGGTGCCGACGCCGGTGCCGCTCCAGAACTTCGACGAGGTGCCCACCATCCTGGCCGGCCCCTACGACTATGGCGACGCCACCGCCCCGCCGGTGGCGCGGCTCGGCCCGATCCGGCCGGCGGTGGCCGGAGACTGACATGGCGGTCGTCAGCGACATCCCCACCGACCCGCCCCCCGGCCGCGCGCTGTTCGTCGGCGCACGGCTGTTCGTGGCCGCGGATGCCTTCTTCTTCCTGGGCTTCCTGTTCGCGTACCTCTACCTGCGGGCGCTGGACAGCAACGGTCTCTGGCACCCGCCGCACACCAACCCGTCCGGCGCGCTTGCGACCGTGTCGCTGGTGGCGGTGGTCGCGGCGGCGGTGATCGTGTGGGTGGCCGATGACCGGCGCGCGCGGATGGCGGCCGCGGCCGCCACCGTGCTGGTGCTGGTGGCCACGATCTGCGAGGGCGTGCAGCTGTTCGACCCCGGCTTCTCGCCCATCCACAGCGGCGGCTACGGGGCCGTGTTCGTCGGCTTCACGGCCGGCTTCACCGTGCACCTGCTGGGCGCCGCCTACTGGCTCGAGACGATCGCCGCCGACCGCACCACGGAGGTCGGCCTGCGGCTGCGCGAGCTGCGGGCGGCGCTCGTGTTCGTGACGTTCCTGGCTGCGGTGGCGGTGATCGCCACCATCCTCTTCTACGTGGTATGAGCGCGGTTCAGATCGACCCGGAGAATGCGGTCCCGCTCGCGGCCGTGGTGGTCGCGACCGGGCTCTACTGGGCGGGCTGGCGGCGGCGGGTGCGGCCCGCGACCGGCCCCGACCTGCGCTCGAGGCAGCTGCGAGCGTGCGCGTTTGCCGGGGCGATGGCCGTGCTGCTGATCGCGCTGGTGGGGCTGGACGGCTACGCCGATCGCGGCTTCTGGCCGCACATGCTGCAGCACGTGCTGCTGCTCACCGCCGCGGCACCGCTGCTGGTGCTGGCGGAGCCATGGAGCATGCTGTGGCGGCCGCTGCCGCTCGGCTTCCGGCGCTCGAGCGCCGGCTGGGTGGCGCAGAGCGGCCGGGCGCGCCCTCTGCGCTCGCTGGGCCGGATGCTGGCGCGGCCGATCCCGGTGCTGGTGATCTCGATCGCGACGCTGTGGCTTTGGCACCTGCCCGCCGCCTACGACCTGGCGCTGCACCACCAGAGCGTGCACGACCTCGAGCACCTGACGATGCTGGCCACGGCGATCCTGTTCTGGGAACAGGTGATCGACACGGCGCCGATCCGGCCGACGCTGGATCCGATCCAGCTGACACTGTACGTCTCGGTGGCCACGGTCGCCGGCTGGCTGCTGGCGGCGGTGCTGGCCTACTGGCCGGTGGCGCTCTACCAGCCGTACCTGGCGGCGGCTGACCGGCCCGGCGGGGTGTCCGCGCTGGCCGACCAGCAGATCGCGGCCGGCATCATGTGGGGGCCGGGCTCACTAGCCTACTCTATGGCGGTGTTCTGGCTGATCTATAACTGGGTGGGTGACGACAATCGCGGCCGGCGACGGAGACGTCCGAGGGTCGCGGCCGTGCGAGAGAGAGGAGCCTGAGGCGTATGGACATACCCAGCGATGTCTCGGCAGGCGCGGCGCTGACGCTGGTGGTGCCGCTGGCGCTGCTGGCGGTCGTGCTGCTGTGGGGCTGGACGCTACGACGGCGTTTGGATTGACCCGGCGCCGTCGATGCTGGCGGCGGTCGCCAGCGTGCTGCTGATCGTGAGCGGCGCGGTGCTGGCGCTGGCGGCGACCCGGTACGGGCCTGGCACCCACACCAGCTCCGGGGCAGGTGCGGCGGTGAGCGGCGCGCCGGTCAACGGCGACGCCGTCTGGAAGCCGGGGGCGCGGCCGGCGCCCGGCTTCGACCTGACCGACCAGCGCGGCCGCTCGGTGTCGCTCGCATCGCTGCGCGGACAGCCGCTGCTGCTGACGTTCCTGGACTCCAAGTGCACGACGCTGTGCCCGATCGTGGGCCACCAGCTGGGCGTGGTGGAGCGGCGCCTGGGCGGGCAGCCGGTGCGGCTGATCATCGTCAGCGTCGATCCCGCCGACACGCGCCATTCGGTGGCGGCGGCGGCCCGCAAGTGGGGCTGGCACGGGCACTGGCGGTGGCTGATGGGCACGCCGGCACGGCTCGCGCCGGTGTGGCGCGCGTACGGCATCGGCGTGCAGCCCACCGCCACCGACATCACGCACAGCATGGCGGTCTACGTGATCGACGGGCAGGGCGACGAGCGGGCCGGGTTCCTGCCGCCGCTTGCGATCTCCCGGCTGGTCTCGGACGTGCGGCTGCTGCAGTCGGCCGGCTAGCGCGGCGCGTCCGGCGGCGGGTGCACCGACTCGGCGTCGGGCCGCGGGTTGTTGCCGATCGTGAAATGGTCGAGGTCGGTCTCGCTCATCCCGAACATGTGGCCGAGCTCGTGCAGCAGCGTGTCGTGGATCTGACGGTGCAGCGCGGCTCGGTCGCCCGACACGCGCATGATCGGCCGCCGGTAGAGCGTGATCTCGGACATCACGTCGCTGCCGCGGGTCTGCGACTGGTAGACGCCGAACACGCGTGGCTCGCCGGCCCGCTCCTCCTCGACGGTGATGGCCACGTTTCGCTGCGTGATCGCCTGGCCGATCCAGGGCGGCAGCGCTGCCAGCTCGACCTCGACGATGGCCGCGAACTCCTCGTCTGAGACCGCGACGCTGATGGGGTGCGCGGCGAAGGCCTCGTTGGCGCGCTGCGCCCGCTCCTGCAGCCACAGGTTCTGGGCGCGCACCTCCTCCAGGTCGGCCGAGACGCTGCCCAGGAATACGCGCGCGATCACGTAGCCGCCGGCCAGCGAACCGCCCAGCAGCAGCAGCAGCGTGCCGGTCGACGAGGTGGGGCGGTAGACCAGGGTGTTCACCCACACCGGCGAGGCCAGCAGTGCACCCAGCCAGATGCTCTGGACGGGGTTGCCGCGCCGGTAGCGGGTGAGCAGCCGTCGGATCACGCTGGGATGGTAGGTGGGGCGGACGCCAAGAGTCGTAGAATCCGGTCATCAGCGACGACCAGACACCGCGGCCCGACCAGCGACCGGCATCCGTCGCCACCTCATCGCCGGTGGTGGTCGCCAGGCACAGCGACGGCCCGCCCCTGCTCGTGCGCGCGCTCTGGTTCGTGTTCATCGGCTGGTGGCTGACCGGGCTTGTCAACGTGCTCGCCTACCTGATCGCGCTCACGATCATCGGGCTGCCGCTGGCGTTCATGATCTTCAACCGGTTGCCGACGGTGCTCACGCTGCGACCGCGCACGGTGCACACGACGCACGAGGTGTCGGGCGGCGTCACCCACATCACCGAGAGCCGCGTCCCGCAGCGCGGCTTCTTGGGCCGCGCCGTCTACTTCGTCTTGATCGGCTGGTGGTTTGGCGCGATCTGGTCGGTGCTGGCCTGGCTGCTCTGTATCACCGTGATCGGCATCCCCCTCGGCGTGATGATGTACAACCGGCTGCCCGCCGTGATGACACTCCGCCGCTACTAGGTTCGTCCGTGAGGCGTTCCAACTGGCGCGGCATGGGCCGCGGGCGATCACCGGTGGGCCGGCCGCCGGCGAACGGGATCGTCTCGACACGGCCGAAGGGGCTGGCGGTTCCGCCGCAGCCGATGGCGGCGGGATTGCGGACTCCAGAGCGGAGGGGGAGGGATTCGAACCCTCGGTACGCCTTAACGACGCACAACGGTTTTCGAGACCGAGCTCGATTGGCTTGGTTGAGCTGTGTAGCGTGGGGGGCGTGGGTCGGTGGTGTCCGGCTCGTGGGAGAGGGTGCGGCGGGCGGCGGGATGACTCGTGGTTTAGCTGGCCGAGTCGTGCCTGTGTTTGGATCTGTCTCCCGCCGCTCGCCGTCCCTTGGGTGCCGTCGTGACTTCGTAGAAGCCTGACTTCGCTCGACACAGCTCTGTCCGGCGGCGTCCTCCGTCATGGCGATGAGGAGGAGTGGTGATGATCGCAGTTGGGGTGGACACCCACAAGCATTGGCACGTGGCGGTGGCGCTGGATGCGCTTGGCCAGGTGCTCGGTGAGATCGTGATCGCAGCGACCGGGGCCGGCTATGGCGAGCTGGTCGCCTGGCTGTCGGGGTTGGAGGGGGAGGTGGTGGTCGGGATCGAAGGTGCCGGAGTTATGGCGCTGGTCTGTGCCAGCATCTGCGCGGCGCCGGCCTGGTCGTGGTCGAGGTGGAGCGGCCGCGCAGGCGCGATCGACGCGCCGGCAAGTCGGATCAGATCGACGCGCTTTTGGCGGCAAAGCGAGTGCTGGCTGGCGATGGCGTCTCGACGCCGCGCGCGGCCGGCGGCCGTGCCGCGCTGAGCGTCCTTGTGGTCGCCTACCGCTCGTGCGTCGGGGAGCGCACGCGGCTGCTCAATCAGCTGCAAGGCCTCTGCGTCACGGCACCAGCGGCACTGCGCGAGCGTATCGGCAAGGGCAACGGCGCCCGGCTGGCCGATCGGCTGGCGCGGATGCGAGACCGCTCCGACGCCGGACAGCATGAGCAGACGATGCTGACCGTCCTGCGTGACCTGGCCAGACGCGCTCGCCAGCTCGATGCACAAGCTGGCCGGTACCGGTGCGAGATCACAAACCTTGTCCGCGAGCTTCACCCGACGCTCATGGACGAGCCCGGTGTCGGCCCGATCAGCGCCGCCAAGCTCCTGGTCTGCGACCCCGCGCGTTTCCCGACCGAGGCCGCCTTCGCGCGCAGCAACGGCACCGCGCCCATCCCCGCATCATCCGGCCAGACGATCCGCCATCGCCTCTCCCGCGGCGGCGACCGCCAAGCGAACAACGCGATCCACACGATCGCCATGAACCGAGCCATCAACCACGCCGAATCGCGCGCCTACCTCGAGCGCAGAATCCGCCAAGGAAAAACCCACCGAGACGCCATGCGAGCACTGAAACGCCAAATCTCAAGACGCATCTACCGGCGGCTGACCGAACCCCACTTGACACCATAGAAGCATCCGATCAGGGGACGCGTGCGCCATCCTTTGCGCCATCCTCCGGATCCGGGCGTCGCCTCGGGACGCCCTGTTCGTCGGACAGAGCGAGCCAGCGGCAGGGGTGGGATCCGATCCGGCGAGTCAGGTTGACCGCCACTGCCGGTTCCTTGACGCCAACCGGACTTGGATTCAGAAGGGCAGTGAGGGCGGTGAGTGATCGCCTGGAGTGATCCTGCAGGCCGGGCCGTTAACGGAGGAGCTGGGACAGGCCTGACTCGACGAGAAGCTGTGCGATCAGTTGATGGCCGCGCTGGTTGGGATGTGTGTGGTCAGGCGCAAGGAGTGAGCCAGCGTTCTCGACGCCCCGAGGCCCGTTGAAGGCGTGGTAGGTATCGACGCACACCGCGTGAGCCTGAGCAGCCAACCGACACGGTATCGACGTGAAAAGATCGAACACGCTCCTGACGATCGGATAGGCCGACCGTGGAACGGCGGGGTCGCCGATCAGGTCGTTGTAATCGTTGGTGAGGCGGATCGCGGTTGGCCGTCCTCGACGGAGAGCGACGATCGTCGAGAGGATCACGTGCAAGTTGCGTTCAAAGGCTCCGGCCGTCTTGCTCAGGCAGGGTCCGCGGTACTTCGCCCAGCCGGCATGCGGGTAGCCCTCCTTCCCGTCGCAGGGATCGTGGAAGCTGTTCCAGGGTGGATCGTTGTGGCCGATGGTCAGCGTGATGATATTGGCGTGCGACACCGCCTCGCGCATAGACGGGCTCGAGGTGATCTCCCGGCGAAGGTCACGGCTGTCGATCCCGGTGCCTTCCGACAGGTTCTGCACGACCACGGTTACCCCCGTCCGCCGTTCCACCTGGGCGCCGAACAGGTCGACGAAGGTCGGCAGCCTCCGCAGAACTGCTGTCCGAAAGGCAGTGAATCCCCGAGCGCGGCCAATCGCCACGTCACGTGCCGCGGACCGGACGATTGACCAGACGATGACACGTCGGAGGAGCCGCAGCCGGTAACTGCCAGCACCACGGCGAGTACGACCACAACTTCTTTGCGCGTTGCCTCATGCACGGTATGTCGCTCCGCGACGACCGTGAAAAATCAACGGACGGAGGGCTCCCTTTTCGGGTCGGGAGAGGCCATGGGTACGCCTGAGAGCTCTCTCCCTCTGCTCCACGCCTCTGCTGCATGCCGATCATGGCCCGTTGTCGTCACGCTGATGGTGCGAATGTTCTGAGGAAGCGAAGCACGGTGGGGACATCGAGGCGACTGTCACGGCTCGTCGACCAGCACCACTTGCTGTTTATGGCGGTGGTGATCGCGACAGCGGTCGGGGTTCCCGGAAGCAGGTGCGGGCCACCGGAGTCTCCGCGACAGACACCGCCTGTGCCGGGCCCGTCGGGGTTCTGGTTCACGGTGATGAACCATTGGCTGCTGGAGATGAGCGTTTCCGATGCAACCCGCCTGGCGGGCGTGTAGGTCACCTGGCAATGTCCGAGGTCGGTGCCGCAGTCCTGCGTGAACCCGTAGCCGACGGTGGTGAGCTGTGAACCGTTCGCAAGCGCTGCGGCGCCGGGAGCCGGAAGCTGGATCGGGTCGACCCCCGACACGGACTGCCGCAGCACGAGCACGGCCACGTCCGGGGTCTGATAGCTGACCTCGTTGACGAGGTAGTCAGGGTCGACGACCACGGATGCCGCGGCCTCAACGTGGATGACCTGGGTCGAACGTTGGATCGAGGGCCGCGCCGATCGTGCCGCCGATCGCGGTCTGCGTGTTGAGTGCCTCGAGGCGCAATGTCCGGCGGTGACAAGGACGGTCGGTGAGATCAGGAAGCCTGTGCACAGGTCGACATCGGCGTGCCGTCGCTCGGCTGGATCACGACCTCTCCAACGGCGCCGTAGCTGCTGCCGGCGGACTGCCCTCCAACGATGGCCTGGGCGTCGCCGTAGTTGAGGAGTGACACCGCCGTGGCCACCCCCACCGCCACGGCTGCCCTGATGCTCCGGCGTGTCATCGCTCCCTCCCTTTCGGTTCTCCGGCGTCGCGAACGCCGGCCACGCCCGACGGTACGCCGTCGCAGCGCTTGATGAACCAGGAACTCCCTCGATCAGTCGGCTGCCGGAGGGCGCTGCGCCGAGACCGGAAGGTGAGCGGCGAGCTGGGCTCGGCCACGGACGCCGAGCTTGTGGTACGCCTTGCTGAGGTTGAACTCGACCGTCTTTCGGCTCATGAACAGGCGAGCAGCGATGTCGGGGTTGGCGAGGCCGGAGGCCGCCAGTTCGGCGACGCGCGCCTCGGTCTCGGTGAGGTGCTGCGGCGCCCGCGGTCGAAGTCCGAGCCGTCGCGCCTCGGCTCGGGCGCGGGCCGCCCAGTGTCGGCGCCGAGCCGGTCGAAAATCAGCTCCGCGCTCTCGAGTGCGCTGTTGGCCAGACGCTTCTCTCGGCGCCGGCGGTGAACCTGTCCCTTGACCACATACGCACGGCCGAGCTCGAACGGCATCTCGAGTTGTTCGCCCAGCTGAATTGACCGCGCGGCGTGTATAGACGCGCCCTCGAGGGCACCGCGAGCCCCCAGGAGCAGCGCGCGGCATCGCGCAGCTGTTGAGCGCGGCCGTCGAGTTGATCACGTGCGCCCGTTCAGCCAGGTACTCCAGCAATGAATCCGCCCTGTCGAGCCGGCCGAGCTCGATCAGCGCCTCGATGTGGTCGCCTTCACCGCGGAACGTGCCCGGCGACGTGACGCCGATCCGTCCGGCTATCTCGTCGAGCTCGGTGAACGCATCGACGGCCGTGCGGGGATCGCCCGACGAGAGCGCAACGAACCCCAATGTGCGAAGGCCAAAACCGATCGACATCGGGTCACCGACGCCACGGGCTGCCTCCAGGTACTCCGCGATACTCGCCTCCGCCCTGGCGAGGTGGCCTTCACGGGCGTCGATCGACGCGATCGTTTCACGCCCCCACCATCGCTCCGTCTCCTGGCCTGCACGCTCCGCCACTTCGACCTGCTCCTGGGCATGGCGACGGGCCAGCGTCCAGTTGCCCGACGTCACCTCGAGCTGGCTGAGCTGGTCGAGGATCGCCGGCATCGATCCTCGTCCCCTTCCTGTGTGGCGGCATAGAGCGCCTCCTCAAGCAGCGCCCGCGCGCGGGGGATCTGATCGCGCTCCCACAGCACGGCTCCGAACAGGTACCCAACGCGGTCGGCCACGTGCGAGGTAGGACAACCCGCTTCCAGGGCGAGTGCGCGTTCCGCGAGCCCTAGGCTGAGCGGCAGGCCGAGGTCGGATTGGTTGAAGACGATTGCGAAGAGTGCCCGAGCGAGCAGGATGGGGTCTGGTTCTGGTAGGCCCTCCATGATTGACACGGCTCGCTCGGCGTGGGCGATGCCGAGCTGGCGGTCGTGCTTGCAGAGATAGGCGAGTCGCGTCCGAATCTCAGCTTCCAGCGCCGGGTCGTCCGTGCCCGCCAGCGCGCGCTCTGCGAGCGCTGCCGCCTCGACGCTCGTGGTCGTAAGCCAGTTGATCCGCGCGAGCAGCAGCAGTGCGCGCGCTTCGAGGTCGCTGTCGGCCGCGGTAGCCGCGACGGCCTCGAGCCCGCGGCCCGATCAGTGTCGCCGGCAGCCAGTTGGTACTCGCCGAGAACGAGGCATCGGCGGCTTCGTTGGCCGGGCTGGTTGACGGGCGTACGGGCAACTGCCAGCTCGATAAGCTCCGCCGCTGCATCGGTCGCTCCGCGCTTGCGCGCCGCGTGCGCCGCCGTCTCCAGGGCTTGCGCAGTGCGCTTGGTCGGTGGCGTCGTAGAGAGGGCCAGGTGGCGCGCCTGTTCCTCGCTGTCGTCAGATGCATTCGCCAGCCGGCGGTGTGCGCGGCGACGGTCCACTGTTCCGGTCGAGGTATCCGCGGCGTGTGCGAGCAGCGGATGGGTGAACCGGATGACGTGGCCGTCTGTCACCACGACCTCCGCGTCCTCGGCGTGAGCCAGCGCGGAGTCGGCCGCGGCCCCCATGATCTTGCGCATGAGTTCGGTGGTCGGCGCCGACGAAAGCGCCGACAGCAGTAGCGCTTCCCGGCTTCGCATCGGCAGTGCCGTAATCCGGCGGGTGAGGGATTGGGTAAGGCTCTCGGGATCGGCAGCGGCCGGCCCGGAGACGTGGCTTCCCCGAGCCGGGCGAGTTCGCGTGTGATCTCCAGCGCGTACAGCGGATTGCCGCCCGAAGCCAGAGCGATGCGGGCCGGGTGGGGCGCGGCGGCACCCAGTCGAGGTGCAGTCGAATCACGCGATGCAGGTCTTCGATGCCGAGCGAGGAGAGCGGTCACGCAACGCAGACGGTCCGACTCGCTCGCCCCGCTCAGCGTCAGGTCGACAAGTTCCTGACTCGAATCACGCGATGTAAGCAGCAGGCCGACCTGGCTGTCGCGCAACCGTCGACCGGCGGATAAAAAAAACGGGCCGACGGCCGGTCGGGCCGAGCTGGACATCGTCGATTGCCACGAGCACCGGCCCTCGCTTCGCAAGAGCCGCAAGCACCAATCACACACCAGCCGCGACCGCGTGCCGGTCGACGTACCTCCGCTCGGGCGTGACTCGCCGAAGCGCGACCTCCAATGCGTGCATCTCGGGAGGAGGGGTGCCGGCCGGTCGGCGTCGATCGCCTCGCCAAGGATGTCCGCCAGCCCCGCGTACGAGAGTCGGGCCTCACTCTCCGACGGATGCGAGCAGAGCGCCCGAATCCCCCGCACCGCCGCCAACTGACAGACCACCCGCCAAAGGGTGGTCTTGCCGATGCCCGCTTCGCCGATGAGCAGGAGGGCTGCGTGATCTTCCGATAGGGCGTCGAGCAGCGCGACCAGCGCCGACGCCTCTTCCTCGCGTCCGACTAGCCCGAACTCCTCCGCTCCAGCCACAGTAACCACCCAGGATCACATCCGATAGTAGTGCGCCCCTACTTGCCGGACGGACGGTCGGCCCTCCGAGGCGGCGAAGGCGTCGAATATGCCGTCCCGCATCACAGTGGATTGCACCTCCCGCGCCTGCTGACGCTCTCGCAATGATCCCGCCGCACGCGGAATTCGCCGTGACGCGAGTTGGGGTTGATCCCCAGCGCGCGGAACGGCAGCAGTGCCAGCTGCACGGTGGCGGAGATGGTGAAGCCCACACGCGCGCGCGGTTGCAGTTGTGCAGTTGATTGTCATGGGGTCCGACATTTCTGTCCGCACGTCAGGCGAGTTTGGAGGGTGGCATGGCTGTGACCGGGGTAACTGAGGGACCGCTCGATGTGGCGCATCCGCTCGATCCTCTGAGCGCCGCCGAGATCAGCCGGGTTGTGGAGATCTTGGCCGGCGAGCACGACCTGAGCACTGCGCGGTTCGTCGAGATCGTGTTGCTCGGAGCCGGAGAAGGCGGCGCTCGCGCGGTTCGGCGTCTCGGGTGAGCGTCCGCCGCGGGAGGCCTTCGTGGTGCTGCACGACCGCGTCGCGCAGACGGCTTGCGAGGCGGTCGTCGCGCTCGACGCGGGGCGCCGTCCGCTCGTGGCGCGAGGTGCCCGGCGTGCAGGCCGCGATTACGCTGGACGAGTACATCGAGTGCGAGCAGCGGTCGGCGAGTCCCGCTTCCGCGAGGCGCTCGGCGCGCCGTGGGATCACGAACCCGAAGCTGGTGCTGGCGGAGGCTTGGTCGATCGGCGGCCATGCCGCAGCCGGGCGAGGAGGGCCGGCGGCTGGCCTGGACGCCCGTGCTGGTTCCGCGACAGCCTGGCCGACAACGCGTACGCCCGCCCGATCGAGGGGCTGTACGCCGTCGTCGACCTGAACACGATGGAGGTGCTGCGCGTCGAGGACACCAGCGATGTGCCGGTGCCCGCCGGCGTCCGGCGCGTACCGGCGCTGACCAGGTCGGCCCGCTGCGCGACGACCTGCGCCCGCTCGAGATCGTGCAGCCGGAGGGGCCGAGCTTCGAGGTCGCCGGGCAACGAGGTGCGCTGGCAGAAGTGGCGCTTCCGGGTCGGGTTCACGCCAGCGCGAGGGGCTGGTGCTGCACACGATCGCCTACCACGACCAGGACCGCTGGCGGCCGATCGTGCACCGTGCCTCCTACGCCGAGCTGGTGATCCCCTACGGCGATCCCAGCCCGGGCCGGTTCCGCACGAACGCCTACGACATCGGCGAGTACGGCATCGGCCCGATGACCAACTCGCTGGAGCTGGGCTGCGACTGCCTGGGCGAGATCCGCTACCTGGACGCCGTCGTCGCATGACAGCAGCGGCGTGCCCGATCACGATCCCCAACGCGATCTGCATGCACGAGGAGGACGTCGGCCTGCTCTGGAAGCACTACGACTGGCAGGCCCAGGACTCGGAGGTGCGCCGCTCGCGGCGGTTCGTGATCTCGTCGATCATCACCGCGGCCAACTATGAGTACGCCTTCTACTGGTACCTGTACCAGGACGGCACGATCGAGACCGAGGTGAAGCTGACCGGGATCGTGCTGACGTCGGCCGTCGCACCCGGGCGAGCAGGCCGGCGTACGGCCGCCTGGTCAGCCCGGGGCTGTCGGCGCTCAACCACCAGCACTTCTTCTGCGTGCGGCTGGACATGGCCGTCGACGGGTACCGCCAACGACCTCCACGAGGTGCACACCGAGGCGGTGCCGGTCGGCCCCGAGAACCCCTACGGCAACGCCTTCCGCGCCGTCGCCACCCACCTGCGCAGCGAGCGGCGAGGCCCAGCAGCTGATCGACCCGCTGAGCGGGCGGTACTGGCGGGTCTCGAACCCGGAGCGGCGCAACGTCGGTGGGCGATCCGGTCGCCTACAAGCTGATCCCGGGCGCGAACGTGCTGCCCTTCTCGGCCGCCGGAGCTCGAGCAACCTGGCGCGCGCCGGATTCGTGACCGAAGCACCTGTGGGCGACGCCCGTACGCGCCGCGCGAGCGCTACCCGGCGGGCGACTACCCCAACCAGCATCCCGGCGGGCGCCGGCCTGCCGGAGTGGACGCAGGCCGACCGCTCGCTCGAATCGGTCCGACCTGGTGCGTCTGGTACACGTTCGGCAGCCACCACATCGCCCGCGTCGAGGACTGGCCGGTGATGCCGGTCGCCCGGATCGGCTTCTCGCTGATGCCTGACGGCTTCTTCGACCGCAACCCCGCGCTCGACGTCCCGCCGCCGCCGGCGCATGCCTGCCATCCCGACGCCCCGACGGTAAGGCGAGTCGCGATGACGCGACCACACGCACGGCCGAGCACCATCCTGACCACCGACGCGCCCGATCAGCTCGGTCGCCGATGCAGGGCCAGGAGCATGCCGGCTACCTGCGCACCAACGCGCTCAGCCTGCTCGGCAACATCGTGATCGCGCTCGGGTCGGTGGCGCCGACCGCGTCGATCGCGCTCACGCTCTCGGCGATCGTCGCCACGACGTCCTACGCCAGCCCGATCGCCGTGCTCGTTCTGCGCGATCCCGATGCTCGGCATCGCGCTCGCCTACCGGCGGCTGAACATGTGGCACGTCAACTGCGGCGCCACCTACGTCTGGGGCGGGCGCGCCATCTCGCCGTACTTCGGCTGGATGACCGGCTGGGTGATCATCCTCGCCTACTTCCTGGGCGCCACCTCGATCGCCTATCCGATCGGCCCGTACGCGCTGTCGCTGGTGTCGAACCGCTGGCAGGACTCGACCGTCGCCGCCGCGCTGATCGGCGCGATCGCGATCGTCGTCGTGACGGCGGTCGCCTACGTCGGCATCCGGGCGACCTCGCGGCTGCAGGGCCTGCTGATCGTGATCGAGTACGTCGCCATCACGATCGTCGGCATCCTCGGCCTGATCGGGATCTTCGGCGGCGGTTCCCACTCCGTGGCGTTCGACTGGAGCTGGTTCTCGTGGAGCACGCTGGGCGGCGTCACCGGACTGCGTGAACGCCAGCCTGATCGCCGTCTACATGTACAGCGGCTGGGACACCGCGATCCTGCTCAACGAGGAGACGCGAGGACGCCCGCACCAATCCCGGCAGGGCCGTGATCGGCAGCGTGCTGACCGTGGCCGTGCTGTTCACCGTGTTCACGTTCGCGCTGGAGGGCGCCGTCAGGTACGACGCGCTGCAGGCCCACGGCGACAACGCGCTCACCTACATCGCCGGACGTGCTCGGCAACACGGCGCTGGCGAAGCTGATGATCATCACGGTGCTGTTCTCGGCGGTCGGCTCGACGCTGGCGTGCATCGTGGCCGGCGGCCGCGTCACCTTCGCGATGGGGTACGACAAGGTGCTGCCGCCGATCTTCGGCCGCACGCACCCCACCTACAAGACGCCGGTGGCGGCGATGCTGGCCGGCGCCGCGATCGCGTTCGTCGTTCACGTGGCTGTACGCGATCGGCTCCAGCACGCAGGCGGTGTTCGACTCGGTGGTGAGCAGCGTCGGCCTGCTGTTCGCGCTCTTCTACGCCGCCACCGGGTTCGCGGTGGCCGTCTACTACCGGCAGCTGGCCGTGCGCGGCGTGCGCGCCCTTCCTCGAGCTGGTCGTCTTCCCGGTCGCCTCGGCGCTGTTCCTGTGTTACGTGATCTGGCGCTCGATCCCCGGCCTCGGCGGCTGGACCGGGCGCAACATGGAGTACCTCTACGCGCTGCTCGCGTTCGGGCATCGTGCTGATGGTGTACGCCAAGGTGGCGCAGGCGAGTCGGACTACTTCGACCAGCCGCTGGAGGCGTACGACCCCGCGAGCGCGACGAGAGCCGCGTCGCGCCGTGAGCGCGCGAGCCGCGTCGCCCAGCGACGGCGAGCCGAACGGCCGTCAGCGGCGCGCTGGGCGCGCGGCTGCACGCGCTCCGCCGGGCGCGCGGCCTGACGCGCAGCGAGGTGGCGGCGGCGGTCGGGCGTCTCCGCCTCGTTCCTGGGCATGGTGGAGCGGGGCGAGACCGACATGTCGCTCGCGCGGTTCACCCGGCTGACCGGGTTCCTCGGCGTCTCGGTCGCCGACTCTTGGAGCGACGATCCGGTGCCGACTCCGCCGCGTGGTGCAGTCCTATCTACGCGGTGCTGGCGGGTGGATCGCGGGGATGGGGTCGACTACCGCGGTGATGCCACTGCGAGCATCCCCAGCTGGTCGCGGTCACGCTGGCCCCGGGGGCGGAGTTCGCCGATATGGCGCTCGCACCGGGGGCGAGGACATCTGGATCGTGGGTCGAGGGCTTGGGCCGACGTTTATATACGGGGCCGGGCGGTATCGGCGAGAGGGCGGGCAATATCGTCAGCTTCCCCGGCATCGTCGCCCACGGCGTGGCGAACGAGACCGAGCTACCCGTTCTTCGCTGATCGCCGTCTGCAGCGTGTCCTACTGGTGATGAACGGTATTCGTAAAGCCGGATCCTGGCAGGGGCTGGCGCCGGTGGCGCCAAAGGCCCTGGTGCGCCCGTTCGCCATGCGCTACATCGCCGGCTCCATCTCTAAATAAATGCCCCGGCCAGGTCGATCCGGCGGCTGTCTCGGCGCGGGGCGCACCTGCGACGGTCGACGTCCTGGGCGAGCAGCGTCGGGGCCGGGACCAGATTGAGGCGCTGATGGGGGAATACCGGCGGGCGCTGGACGCCTCGTCGGGCGCCGGGCTGGAGGCCACGCTGAGCGTCAAGATGACCGGACTCGGCCTTTCCGTTCGACATGGAGCAATGAGCGTGGAGAATGTGCGATCGCTGGTTGCGGCGGCGGGCGAGCGCTCACTGACGATCGAGCTCGATATGGAGGACTCGACCACGACCTACGGCGACCGTCGAGCTCTACCGGTCGCTGCGTGCGGAGGGATTCGACAACATCGTGATCGCGCTGCAGGCCTACATGCGCCTGTCCCTAGACGACCTGACTATTTTTACGCGAGCTCGCGGCCGCGCGTCCGGCTGGTGAAGGGCATCTGGATCGAGCCACCGCAGCTCGTGTCTCCGGCGATCCCGACGTCAATCCGCGGCAATTACTCTGAGGCTGCTGGAGGAGCTGCTGTCGGCGGGGCGACTTCGCCGCCATCGCCTCGCACGACGAGTGGATCCATTGGCGGTCGCTGAAGCTGATCGACCAGCTCCGGACGTGACAGCCGACCGCTACGAGTTCCAGATGCTGCTGGGGGTGCGCGAGCAGCTCGGTGACGCGCTCGTGGGCAGAGGGCCACCCGTGCGTATCTATGTGCCCTACGGCAGCCACTGGCACGAAGTACTCGGTGCGGCGCTTCAAGGAGAACCCGCAGCTCGCACAGCACGTGGCCGTGGACCTCGTCGACCGGACGCGCGGGCGCGTGGGGCTATGAGCGCGGGCAGGTTCGGCGGCTCGTATTGCCGTGGTGACGGGTGCCGGGCACGGCATCGGACGGGCCTCCGCGCGGCGCCTGGGCGAGCGAGGGCGCGGTGGTGGTCGTGTCGACATCGACCCGGCGACCGCGGCCGAGACGGTTGGCCTGACGCGGGGTGAGGGCGGCGCCTTCCGAGGCGCTGGCCGCCGACGTCACCGACGAGCGCGGCGTGGCCGAGCTGCGCCGCCGCGTCGAGGAGGGCTATCCCCGCAAGTCGACGTGATCCACAACAACGCGGGCCGCCTGCGCGGCGGCAGCGTGACCGAGCTCGATCCGGCCGAGTGGGACAGGATCTTTTGCGGTCAACGTACGCTCGATGTTCCTCGTTCTGCTTTGCGCTGATCCCCCTCATGCACCCGGAGGGTGGGGCGATCGTCAACACGGGGTCGAGTTCCGGGCTGGTGGGCGAGCAGGGCATGCCCGCCTATAACGCCTCCAAGGGCGCCGTGGATCCAGCTGACGCGGCAGCTGGCCGCCGACTACACACGCCGGCGGTATCCGCGTGAACTGCGTCTGCCCGGGCTGGGTGCCGACCGGCTTCAACGATCCAGTGCTCGAGGGCATGAGCGACGCCGAGGTGCAAGCGATGGTCGACTCCACCGTCCCGGCCGGCCGCCAGGGCACCCCCGAGGAGATCGCCGCGGCGGTCGCCTTCCTGGCCTCCCACGAGGCCTCCGACGTTGTTGGGCATGCGCTGGTCGTGGACGGAGGGCTGACCGCGATTCGGTAGCGCCGGGGCGCCGCTTCGTCGAGTTTCAATCTCACCGATTTTCTGGAGTAGTTCCCGCGCAACCTCCAGCGTGATTCAGCTGGGTGATCGTCGAGAGCGATCGTCGTTTCTTATAGGGATTGCATGAAAGCGGACACCGCGAACGGCATCGACCGTTCCGGCACCAGCCGACGAGCGCCTACAACTGCGACGCTCAGGGCGCCATCGGCGTGGGCGCTGACAATGGCGTGAGCGGCGGGGGTGGCGGCGGCCTGTACGGCGGAGGCACACCAAGGCGCCTCCTCACGATCGTCGGTAATGGCTCGCGCCGCGTGGTGACGGCGAGCGTCATGCGGCCTCAGGCGTGCGTCGTGGGGCGCGTTTGCGCCCCCCTTGAAGGATGAGCACGGGCGAGAGAACCCGGTGCGCCAACCCGCGATGAGGTGTGAGACGCGGCGGTTGACTCCTGTCAAAAGGCCCCGCGCGCGGGGTCCACGTAGTCGAGTCGACGCGGATCGCACGATCGCGATTGGACTGGCCGCTACGTCGGGGGGTGCGCGACGCGACGGGCGAGGCGGATCTTGTGCCTCGGGCGGCCGCGCGATGTAGGTCCTCGACTCGAGCGGTGGCGAGCGCTCGAGCGAGAGCGGGATGCAGCATTTGAGGCCTCCTCCTTCCCCGAATTTGCCTGTTGCGGTTCTGACCCGGCCTGTGGGAGAAACTCGCCGACGAATTTCGAGCAGCGGTGGTGTCGCAATGGGTGTGAGCTGCGATGCCAGACTTGGCCCGTGAACGACAGCGCTCTGATCCGTGCCCGTGCCGGCGACCATCAGGCGTTCGCAGCGCTCACGGACCCCTACCGGCGCGAGCTGCAGCTGCACTGCTACCGGATCCTTGGGCAGGTGCAGGACGCCGAGGACGCGGTACAGGAGACGCTCCTCTCCGCGTGGAGAGCATTGGAGTCATTCGAAGAGCGCTCGACGCTGCGCTCCTGGCTGTATCGGATCGCCACCAACCGCTGTCTGAACATGCTGCGCGATAGCGGTAGACGCCCCGCGACAGCGGCCGGGGTGCCATCTTCCTCACCGGAGCCCACCCGCTACGGCGAGGTGCTGTGGCTTGAGCCCTATCCCGACGCACTGCTCGAAGGCATCGTCGACAGCGCGGCCGGTCCGGAGGCCCGCTACGAGACCCGCGAGGCGGTCACGCTCGCGTTCCTCACCGCGCTTCATCGCCTCCCGCCCCGCCAGCGCGCCGTGCTCTTGCTTCGCGACGTGCTGGGGTTCTCCGCCACCGACGTCGCCGCCATGCTCGAAACGACCCAGACGTCGGTGAACAGCGCGCTCATCCGCGCCCGCGCGACGATCGACGAGCGCGGGCCGCACGCGCACGACCGAGCGCCGCTCCCCCGATCAGCCCAAGAACACGAGCTCGTCGCGCGGTTCGCGGACGCCTTCGAGCGCGGAGATGTGGAACCGATCGTCGCGCTGCTCGGCGAGGACGCATGGTGGACGATGCCGCCGGAGCCTTACGGATACCGAGGCCGCGACGCGATACAACAGTTCATGGCCCATGCGTTCGCGACGCGGGAAAACTCCCGCCGCCTCATTCCGACGCGAGCCAACACCCAACCTGCGTTCGGCCAGTACGTCAAAGACCCACACACCGACGTCGGCCGCGCGCTCTCGCTGCTCGTGCTGACACTCGACGGCGACCGCATCTCGCACATCACCCGCTTCGCCGCGACCAGCGCCCTACCGCACTTCGGCCTCCCCCGAACCATTCCGTGGTAGCTGGCCGGACTCCGGTTCTCTGGTCCACCTAGTGTCAACGCCGACCCTCCTGCTTCTCGCCCGCTCGACGATTGATCGGTTCGGTCTCTTGTTCTCGATTCCGTTCAGTGGTTGAGGCAGAGCGCGGCGATGTCAACGCCCCAGTAGGCGCGGGCGGCGTTTGGATGCAGCCTAGGCGGGCGGAGAAGAAGGCTGGTTGTGCGCGGTGGTCGAGCATGACCCATGGGACTTCGGATTCGTGTACGCCCTGGGCGAGGCTGTGTACGCGGCCTGTCGTGCGGATCCGGTAAGCCGGCTCGCTTGGGCGTTAGCCTTCGCCCAGTGAGGTGATGTGAAGTCGAACGGGTTGAGGTAGGGGTCATGGGAGAACAGGGCCGGGGAGAACAGGTCGGAGGGATCGGGGTAATCGAAGATCCAGCCGTACAAGCGCATGTCAACGCCGGCCCGGGCGTCGGGTGAGTACTGGTCGGGCACTGATTGGATGATCACTCGAAGGCCGATGCGCGCGAGGTCATCGCGGATCACCACCGCTGCCTGGCGAGCGTACGACCATTGGCCGATCTGGAGCGTGACGGTTGCGTGGCGGCGGTGGAGCAGGGCACGCGCCTGGGCCAGGTCGGCGGTCGCGGGTGCGCTGATCGAGGGTTGTGGTTGGCCCATCATCGCCGGTGGCAGGTACTGGGTTTCGGGTAGGCCGCCGCTGAGCGCAGCGAGTGCCGGTCGGTCGACTGCGAGATCGACTGCCCGGCGGGCCGCGACGTGTGCGAATAGGCCGCGTGACGTGTTCATCTGTAGCCAATCCATCTCAAGTTGTGAGATCGGGGTGTACCAGGGCTTGCCAGGCATGCGGTGAGCGGTTCCGTACCTGGTTGCGATTGCGCTGTTAGGTGCTAGCACGCCGAAGTCGGGGTAGCTTTCGGACTCGTAGTCGAGCGTTCCTTGAAGGACGCGAGCGGCGGCGGGGCCGGTGTTGATGCCGACGTCGTAGACGATCGCGTCGAGGGCGTGGGGCCGCGGGCCGCGGTAGTTCGGGTTTTGTCGCAGCACCGTTTGCCATCCGATGTTTTGGTAGGAGACGTTGTAGGGGCCTGCGGAGGGGATCGGGTGGGTTGTGGGATCGAAGTTTGCGAGCGGCGTACCGATCGGCACCGCGCTGTAGAACGGCATGGCCAGCAACGTCTGAAGTTCCGGCACCGGCCCAGTCGTTTGGATGAGCAAGGTGGATCCATGTGCCTGTAGCCCCGCCAGGTGCGCGGCCTTTCCGGACAGGAACGCGCTTGACCCGAGGATGTGCCATGGGCATCCGGTGCACACGCCGAGGTACCCCTGACCCGGGGGCGAGCCACTGTGGTAGTCGGGCGATACCGCCCGCTCGATCGAGTAGCGCATCGTCTCCGCGGTGACCGGCGCGTTCGAGGGCGGGGAAGATCGTATCCCGGCCGGATCGAGATCGCGTAGCTCCAGACTCCGCCTTTGTGGGTGACGGTGGGCGGGCCCGCGGCGATTTCCGGCACCGGTTCGGCCGGGTTGGTGCCGGGCCAGTCGGGATAGTTGTAGAGCTTTGCCTCGGTGGCGTATTCGAGTTCCCAGTCTCGCTCGGAGTAGCCGCTGCCCGGGTCGACAGGGTCAAGCCAGTCCTCACGCATCACGAAGTGCGCGACGGCGCCATGCAGGGTGGCCGCGACATCCGGCGGGCGTCGCACGATGCCGACGAAGACGCTCCCCGACGGCGTGACCGCAAGTCCTGTTGGTGCGTTTCCAGTGGGGAACGTGCGGACGTGGAGGTTGACCGAGTCGACCCGTGAGATGGTGCCGGCGCGGCCGTTGCTCACCCATACGCTGCCATCCCCATAGGCAAGGCCGCCGGAGCCGTCGCCGGTGTGGGTGAATCCCGCTCTGGCTGCCGTCGCCTTCGCTGAAGCGGTAGACACCCGCGTCAGAGTCGACGGTGAGCCAGAGCACGCCGGCGGCTGGAAGCGCATCGGCGATCCATGGATGGATGTGCGCCGTCCACGCGATGGTGCTTGACGTGGGATCGATCTTCTGGAAATCGCCTTGGTTCTGGTCGATGGCGTACAGGGCACCGTCTCCGAACCGCAGGATGCTGATGCCCGACACGGCAATGCGGTGCTGAAGCGCGCCCGTGGTCGGGTTGAGGCGAGCGATCGATGAACCGCCGTTCTGGGCAACCCACAGCGAGCCATCGCCATACGCGACCGCGCTCGCCGTCGGATCGCCTCCGCCGAGGCCCTTCTTCGGCAGCTTGATCTGCGTGACCGAGCCGTACTGCGCGTCAATCCGCTTCACCACCGGCTTGTCGGCTGAGTCCACCCAGACCGCTCCCCCGCCAACCGTCCAACCCTGATCGTTGCCGATCGACACCGGCAACTCGACACTGCGCGTCGTGGGGTTGATCTTGACCAGGCTGCCCCCAGCGTCGAGCGACCACACGGCCCCCGCCACGTACCTCTCGTCATAGGTGTCAACGCCGGTCGGCACGCCGCCCACATACGCCCCGTTCGACCCGAAGACCGCCACCGACTGCGGCGTTGAGAGCGTCTTTTCGGATCGGCCATTGTTGGAGAGCACGAGCGCCGCGACTGCGGCGGCCGCCACCACCGCGACCGCCCCGGCGAGGAGTGGCCGGCGCTGCGCGCGCAGCCGGCGCCGCAGCGACCACGCCCGCGCGACTGCTCGCTCCGCCGAAACCACCTCGACCACCCGCACCGGCTGCTCGATGCCCTTCAACCGCTCGACCCGGCCCTGCAGGTAGCGGATCCCGTCCACCTTCCGCGCGAGATGCACGACCGCCTCGCTGGCAAGCACCGCGCCCGGATCGGCAATCGAGCAGAGACGAGCAGCCATGTTCAATGCACCGCCGCGGTAGCCCTTGCCGACCGGCACCGCCTCGCCGGCATCCAAGCCGATGCCAACACCACGTGCCATGTCCTCACGCTCGAACACCGCCTGCATCGCGATCGCCGCGCGCAATGCGTTTCGGGCCGATTCGAACACCACCAGCGCCTCGTCACCGCGCAGCTCGATCAACCGCCCATCATGCTCCTTGACCGTGGAGCGGACGAGATCTGCAAAGGTCGCCGCCAGCTTCGCAGCAGCCTCATCACCATGCTGCTGGGTGTAGCGCGTGTAGCCGCGCACGTCCGCGATCAAGAAGGTACGCAGCTGCGCGACACCCGTCTCATGCTCAACCTCGCGCCCACCAATCACCGCCTCCGCGTCAGCGATCAGCTGAACAGCCGTATGCGGCCGCTCGTCCGGGTTCTTCGCCATACCGCGACCAAGCACCGCGTCCAGCTCGGTGGGGAGCTCCGGCCGCAGCGCAGAGAGCGACGGAGGGGGCTGCTTCAGATGCGCGAATACGACCGCCAGATCCGAGTCACGCTCAAACGGCGCACGGCCCGCGAGCACCTCAAACAGCACGCAGGCCAGAGCGTAGATATCGGCGCGCCCATCCACCTCCTCGCCCTGGATCTGCTCCGGCGCCACGTAGTCGACCGTGCCCGAAAACACGCTCTCACGGCTCAGGCTGTTGACGTCGCAGCATGCTTCGCCAAGCCAAAGTCCGCCAGATACGCCCGATCATCCGCCCCCACCAGTATGTTGCCGGGCTTGACATCGCGGTGAACGAGACCGCCATCATGAGCCGCATCCAAGGCCGCCGCGATCGGGCCAAGTATGCGCAGCGCACGGTCGGGTTCAAGGCGGCCCTCGCGTTCAAGCACCCCCCGCAGATCGCCGCCTTCGACATAGCGCATCGCGAGGAACAGCAGTCCATCGGCCTCACCCGCCGCATAGATCGGAACGATATTCGGGTGCTCAAGCCCAGCCGCCACACGACTCTCGCGAAGAAACCGCGCCCGAAACCGCTCATCACCCGACAGTTCCGGTGGCAGCACCTTGACAGCCACCGCGCGGTCAAGATGCTCGTCCCGAGCCAAGTAAACCACGCCGATCGCGCCGCGGCCAAGCAGTCGCTCGACCCTATACCCGGACAACAACGTGCCGACTGGAACGTCAAGCGGAATAGCCATTTCTACACCAGACGGTCCGCGGTATCCAGTTCTTTCCTGCACAGACCTGTGCCGGCGACTGTGAGCAACCGAATCCCAGCTACCGGGATTCCGGGCCTCACTGCCTGGCGTTCAGTCCAGCAACTTGGAACGCCGCCCAATGTCGCAGAGTCGAACTGCCGACACCGCCATCTTCAGATGCTGGAAGCCGCCATGGCGGCTGATCTCGGCTCACTCGGGAGGTTCGTGGCGTGCGTGAAGTCAGACGGTTGGTCGAGCAAGACCTCCCCTGCCTAGTGGTCGCATGTGTTTGGAGAAGCATTCCAAAGGCCCGAATGCGCGATGAAGGCGGGCTTCGGCGGACGTCGGCGGACTGAGCAAACGGCTGAGAAGCCCTGCCGCCGACGCCCCGCGCTTGGTTCAACCATGCCCTTTCGGCTCTAAGAGCGGAGGGGGAGGGATTCGAACCCTCGGTACGCCTTAACGACGCACAACGGTTTTCGAGACCGCCGCATTCAACCACTCTGCCACCCCTCCAGTGCCCGCGTATCCTAGACAAGCGGGATCTCGGGGGGCCGCCTGCCAGATACCGCAACAGCGCGTGCCGGGTACCGCAAAGCGCCGCGCCAGGTACCGCAGTAGTCGTGGTCGGTTACCTCGAGACGGCGATGGGCGAGGTGTTGCCGCCGGTCGATGGGAGTGTGTCGGGAAGGTGAAGTCAGCCTTCCACGTCTGCCGGCCGGCCGACCGGCATTGACGAGCAGGCCAAACCCCCCAACGTCCTCAGGAGGACATCTTGAAGAAGTACCTACCAATCGCCCTCGCGGGCCTCGTCGGCGCGAGCATGGTCGCGCCGGGCATCGCAGGAGCGCGATGAACCACCGCGATTGCGTACGACAGCACGCCCGTCAAGGGCACCGTCAGCGTGCCATCATGGGGCCCGAGGCGTACAGCTTCGACCAGGTCGGCAACGAGGTGCTACTGCGACCGCACACCACCATCGGCCACGTCAAGGTGACGATGGTCAGCTTGGGCATGCCAGAGCGGCCAGTGGCAGGCCGGGTGCACGACCACGCCCGGAGCGACGTTCAACACTCCGATCACGCTGCAAGCTGTATCACTACAGCAAGAGTGACGCGACGACGGGTGAGATCAAGCCCGGCAAGCTGATCACGAACGTCACCAAGACGTTCTCATCCGCTATCGGCCGTCGTCGCAGCGGCAGCGAGTCCAGATACATGGGCAGCGACCAGCGCTGCACAACGGGATCGCGCAGACGATCTCGTTCCCGGTCAACCGCCACCTCGCCAACGACGTGGTGTGGACGGTCGGCTACAACACGAACACCAGCGGGCTGCATCCGCTCGGCCATGGCGGCCCGATGGACAGCCTCAACGTCGGCCTGTCGTCCGCCGTACGGGTCGGGCATGACCGCTTCCCCGACTCGATCATCTGGGACACGCGGGTGGCCAGCTTTGCGGGCGGCTCGCCGTTCGTCGCTGGCGAGCTGAACCTGGACAACCACGGCTGGGCCGGCTACGTGCCGGCTGCGCGCTTCACCGTTCGCTGACGAAAACCTCCCCGGTCCGGGGAGGTTCCGCCGGCCATGGCCGCCCGGCGCTGATGAGTCAGGCCACCACCACGCACGTCGTCCGCCAGCGCTCGGTCAAAAGCCGGTCTGGTACCGTCACGGCCGTGGCCGAGCCGGCACCCCAGACGCTCGATCTGACCGACGACCAGCGCGAGATCCAGGCGCTCGCGCGCGAATTCGCGCGCACCGAGATCCGTCCCGTCTCGGCCGATGTCGACGAGCGCGACACCTATACGCCGCTCGACGTCGTCTACAAGGCGGCCGAGGTCGGGCTCACCTCCTTCATGTTGCCGGAGCGCGTCGGCGGCGGTGGCATCGGCGACGTCCTCACCGGCTGCATCGTCCAGGAGGAGCTGAACTGGGGATGCGCCGGCATCGGCAACCTGATCACCTCCGGCGCCTTCTTCGGGCGCCCCGTGATCGAGGTCGGCACGCCCGAGCAGCAGCAGCGCTGGCTGGCGCCGCTGTGCGGGCCGCAGCCGCCGCTCACCTCGCTGGCCTCGACCGAGCCCGGCGTCGGCTCCGACACCGCTGCCATGGCCACCACCGCCGTGCGCACCGGCGAGGGATACGTCCTGAACGGGCAGAAGACCTGGATCTCGAACGGCGGCATTGCGGAGTACTACGTGATCTTCGCGACCGTCGCTCCCGGCACCGGCTCCAAGGGCGTCACCGCCTTCGTAGTCGAGAAATCCGACCCCGGCATCACCTTCGGCGAGCCGATGCGCAAGATGGGCCAGCGCGCCATCATCAACACCGAGGTGTTCCTGCAGGACTGCACGGTCCCGGCCGACCGCCTGCTGGGCGAGGAGGGCAAGGGCTTCTACAGCCTCATGCACACCTTCGACGAGTCCCGCATCCACCTGGCTGCCTCAGCGATCGGCATCGCCCGCGCCGCCTTCGAGTACTCGGTCGAGTACGCCAAGACCCGAAACGCGTTCGGCAAGCCGATCGGCCAGCACCAGGCCGTCGGCTTCCGCCTCGCCGACATGGCCACCCGCATCGACGCCGCCCGCCTGCTCTGCCACCGCGCCGCCCGCCTGATGGACGCCGGCAAGCACGTCCCGGCCGAAGCCGCCATGGCCAAGCTGTTCGCCTCCGAGACCGCCACCTGGGTCACGTGGGCGGCCATCCAGACGCTCGGTGGCTGGGGCTACTCCCGCGAGTACCCCGTCGAGAAGTGGTCGCGCGACGCCCGGCTGGAGGAGCTCGAGGAGGGCACCTCCGACATCCAGCGGATGATCGTCAGCCGCCGCCTGCTACGCGACTGAGCCCACGGGCGGGAGCGCGTCCTCGTCGATCGGCGCCACGCCGGTGTCTGTCAGCACGCGCAGCGCCTCGGACGGCATGTAGACCCGCACCGGGTCGCCCTGCTTGTAGGTCAGCTCCTGGCCGGTGTTCTGCACCAGCGCCTGGACCCTGTCGCCGTTGGCCAGGATGACGATGATCTGGTTCGAGTTGCCCAGGTAGACGACGCGCTCGACGATGCCGGGCACGCGGTTCTCTCCGCTCGACTCGTGCGGCTCCAGGTGCACCCGCTCGGGCCGGATCACGATCCGCGTGTCGCCGGTGGTGTGCGTCTCGCCGCGTGATGCGTGCAGCTCGAAGTCGCCCAGCGTCACCCGGCAGCGCCCGTCGCTGTCGCCGTGCGCGACCACCCGCATCAGGTTAGAGACGCCCAGGAAGTCGGCCACGAAGGTGGTCGACGGCTCCTCGTAGACCTCAGACGGCGGCCCCACCTGCTCGACCCGGCCGTCGCTCATCACGGCGATCCGGTCGCTCATGGTGAGCGCCTCCTCCTGGTCATGCGTAACGTAGATGAACGTGATGCCGACCTGCTGCTGCAGCGCCTTCAGCTCGATCTGCAGCGCCTTTCGCAGCTTCGCGTCCAGCGCGCCCAACGGCTCGTCCAGCAGCAGCACCGCCGGCTTCAGCACCAGCGCCCGGGCCAGCGCCACACGCTGCTGCTGGCCACCCGACATCTGGGCCGGCTTGCGGCGCTCGAGGCCGGTCAGCTGCACCAGCTCCAGCGCCTCGGCCACCCGCTGCTTGATCTCGTTCTTGGGCGTCTTCGCACGGCGCAGCCCGAACGCGACGTTGTCCTGCACGCTCAGGTGCGGGAACAGCGCATAGCTCTGGAACACCGTGTTCACGTTGCGCTTGTGCGGCGGCGTGAACGCCATGTCCTCGCCGTCCAGCAGGATCTGTCCGCTGGTCGGCTGCTCGAAGCCGGCGATCATCCGCAGCGTCGTGGTCTTGCCGCAGCCGGACGGGCCCAGCATCGAGAAGAACTCCGCACCCGGCATCTCCAGGTCGATGCCGTCGACCGCCGTGACGTCGCCGAACTGCTTTGTCAACGCTATGAGCTTTACCTCACCACCGGCCACGCCAGCTCCTCTCGAAATGGGTCGCCAAGGCTACCCGATTGATGCACGAGTCGACCGGCCATCTACATCCCGAACCCTGCGACATCGTCGACCGCCGAGCCGCGACCGCCCTCGCCGCGCGTGAAGAGCCGGAACACCGCCACGCCGGCCACGACCGTGATCAACGTGATCAGTCATGATCACGGTGGCCAGGCCGTCGGTCGAGGGCAGCGGCGTGGCGCGGGTTGCATCGTAGATCAGCATAGGCACCGTCGTCGAGTTGGCGCCGTTGGACAGCCACTGGCTGATCACGAAGTCGTCGATCGAGATCGCGAACACGATCGCCGCGCTGGCCACGATCGCCGGCAACAGCAGCGGCATCAGCACCAGCCACAGCGCCGCCCCTGGCGACGCGCCCAGATCGGCCGCCGCCTCCTCGTACGACCTGCCGATCGAGAACAGCCGGCCGCGCACGATCACCACCACGTAGCTGATCGAGAACGTGACGTGCCCGAGCACCTGGGCCAGCGTGCCGGTGTTGACGAACGTGAACAGCTGCGTGAACAGCAGCAACAGCGAGACGCCCATCACGATCTCGGGCGTGACCAGCGGGAACAGCATCAGGAAGTTGGAGGCGCCCGAGCCACGGCCGCGCCAGCGGGCCAGGCCCAGCGCCAGCATCACGCCGATCGGGGTCGCGATCAGCACGTCGATCGCCGCCAGCTTCATGCTCTGGTTGAGCGCGCCGCGGTAGGAGGCGTTGTGCCAGATCGAGTCGATCGGGTCGGAGAAGTACCACTTGGTGGTGAAGCCGTGCCAGACCGTGAGCGAGCGGCTGTTGTTGAACGAGAACTGGATCGCGATCAGCACCGGTGCGATCGACCAGACGATGTAGCCCCAGGTGATCAGGACCAGGAACCGGGGCTTGCCCCAGGGGTTCGTGATCCAGCCGTGGACGCGCTGCCAGAGCGTGAACTCCTTGGCAGCGGCGGGTGTGGCGACGGCCTGGCTCACGCCACCAGCTCCTTCGAGGATTTGTGGATCGTCCACATGTAGTAGCCCATCAGCACCACCAGGAAGGCCGACAGGATGATGGTGATGGCGGCGCCGATCGTGGGCTGCGGGCCGCCGTGGAAGTAGAGGTCGATCTGATTGCCGATCATCGACGTGGTGGGCGCGCCGGAGACGATGTTGGGCGTGTAGTAGTCGCCGAACATCGGCAGCACGATCAGCACCGCCCCGCCCAGCAGGCCGGTCTTCGACAGCGGCAGCGTTACGTGCCAGAAGGCCCGGAAGGGGCTGGCGCCGAGGTCGCGCGCGGCCTCCAGGTGCGAGCGGTCGATGCGGTCGAGGGACGCGTACAGCGGCAGGATGAAGAAGGGGATGTAGCCGTAGATCAGCGCGAGGATGACGGTGAAGCTCTGCCCGCCCAGGTAGTTGTTGGGCTGGCTGAGCAGGCCCATGTGATAGAGCAGGTCGCTGATGTGCGTGAAGGACAGGAACCGCGCCGCGTAGCCGCCGGGGGCGAGCAGGTTGATCCAGGCCAGCATCCGCATCAGGTAGCTGATCCAGAACGGCAGCACCAGCAGGATCAGCAGCAGGCTCTTGGTGCGTGAGGCGTGGCGGGCGATGTAGTACGCGACCGGGTAGCCGATCAGGATGCAGCCGCCCAGCGAGAGCGCGACGTAGCGGATCGTGCGCAGGAACACGTCCCAGTAGACGCCGCCCGGCGTCAGCTCGTTCAGCACATGCGCGACCCAGCCGGTGTTCCAGTTGAGCGGGTTCCAGGCCGGGATCGGCGTCTGCAGGATGGGGTCGATGTTGCCGAAGGCCACGCCGATCACGGCGTAGAACGGCAGCAGGAACAGGATCAGCAGCCAGACGACGCCTGGAATGGCGAAGGCCGGCCAGAGCCAACGTGGATACATGCCCCTACTTTACGCGCCCGACAGGAACGTCGAGTACCCGTCCTGCCAGAGCGACTGGCCGGTGGTCGTGAGCGTCATCTCCTGAAGCGAATCCGGGCCGAGGTCGGACTCCGTCAGCACGCAGGTGGCCAGCGTCTCGGGGATGACCTTCTTCTTGACGAGATCCTCGGGGACGATCTCGTTGAGCGGCGGCTGGTAGCCGTTGAAGTTAACGAAGTTGGAGTAGGCGACGCCGTTGTCGAGCATGAAGTTGAGGAACAGGTGCGCCAGCACCGGCTTCTTGGTGGTGGTGCAGATCGACCACATGTCGTTCTGGATCGGCCCCTTGCCCTTGACGGGGTGCCAGAAGCGCAGCAGCGGGCCGGTGGCCTTGTTCGGCAGGTAGTAGAAGAAGGCCGACATCATGTCCCCCGACCAGGCCTGGTTCAGCCAGGCCTTGTCCTCGGGGATGGTCGAGTACTGGAGGTCGCCGACCTTGATGTTGCAGATGTTGTAGAGCTCCTGCAGGTCGGCCACGGCCTTGTTGATCTTGGCCGGATCCTCGGTGTTGATGTCCAGCTCGCCGCGACGCAGCAGCGCCATCGCGATCGTCTCGCGCACCTCGGACAGGAGCGCGGTCTTGCCCTTGTAGGCCTGGGCCTGCCAGAAGATGTCCCACGGGTTGGACATCGACGGGATGTCCTCCTTGACCTGGTCGGTGCGCCAGGCGATGCCGGTGGCATAGGCCGTGTAGGGAACGCCGTAGCGCGAGCCGACGTCGTAGAACGGGTCGACCAGCGAGGGCCACACGTTCTTCTTGAGGTTAGGGATGTAGTCGAGGTTGAGCGGCTTGATCAGGTGGCCGGCCACGACGCGGTCGAGGTTGTCGGGCGTCATCTCGGTCACATCCGGCTGCACGGCACCGGACGCCAGCTTGGCGACGCCGGTGTTGATGTCGTCGAACGGCGTCACCTTGACGGTCACGTTGTACTTCTTGCCGAACTCCTTGAGGAGCGCCCCGTAGATGTACTCCGGGTAGTTGAAGATCGTGAACTCGCCGCCGGTCTCGGGCTTCATCCCGGACGGGATCGGCTGCTCCCACAGCGGCAGCGTGACGCGCCGGTCGGGGCGGGCCAGCGGCAGGCCGCCGGGGCCGACCTTCTGGCCGGCCGAGTTGACGGTGCTGCCCGCCGTGTTGGTTGAGTTGCTGCACGCCGCCAGGAGACCGCTGGCACCTGACAGGGCGAACGCCGCCCCGCCTGTGCGTGCCAGGAATTCTCGTCGGGTGGCTGCGGAGCGCCGTTCCTTGGGATGCATGGAGTCTCTCCGATCCTGACTGACTGGCCAGTCAACTGGGCGTACTGTAACGATCTGGGTGACCGTGTCAAGAGCGGCGGTCACGACTAGGACGAACTATCAGCCGCGATTGTTTCCGCGCGATTGAATCAATCCGATCGCCGTAGGTCAAGTTTCCAGGCGCTGCGGCTTGCATTCGTTCAACGTGATCGGTACGAATACGGCATGGCGCGGACGAAGAACCAGAGCGCGCGGCGGCGGCAGCTGACCGAGGCCGCGGGGCGCGCCATCGTCGCCCGCGGCGCCGCAGCGGTGCGGCTGAAGGACATCGCGGAGGAGGCCGGAGTCACCCCCGGTGCGGTGCTCTACTACTACCCGGACGTCGACCAGCTGCTGGTCGAGGTGCACCGCACTGCGGGTGAGCGCTTTTGCGACAGCCGCAACGCCGCGCTCGATCAGATCGCCGACCCACGGCGGCGAATGCTGGCGGCGATCAGCAGCGGGCTGCCGACCGGGCCGCACGACGAGACGGTGCGCACGCTCTATGAGATGGACGCGCTGGTCGGCCGCAGCCGGCTCTACTCGGCGCTGGCCGTGTCGTTCTTCGAGCGACAGGTGGCCCTCTACCAGGTGATCCTGGAGGCGGGCGTGGCGCAGGGGATGTTCACGCTGGCCGCGTCCTCGCAGACGATCGGCCGCAACCTGGTCGCGCTCGAGGACGCGCACGGCCTCCACGTGCTGATGGGCGACGCTCCGATCGACCGGGAGGAGGCCGAGCGACTGATCGTGTCCTACGCCTGCTCCGCCACCGCGTGCGATCTGACGGCCGCCGGCTGAACGCGGTTGATCGCACCTGGCGCACGGCGGCTCTGGCAGACTCCCCGGCCATGCGGCGCGACCTGCGACCACTGTTCGACCCCGCCTCGGTGGCCATCCTGGGGGCCTCCGATGACCCCGCGAAGTGGGGCAACTGGCTGGCCCGCGGGGCGCTTCGCGGCTGCCACCGCCGGCCGGTCTACCTGGTCAACCGCAACGGCGGCGAGGTGGTCGGCGCCAGGGCCTACACGTCGGTCACGGAGCTGCCTGAGGCGCCCGAGCTGGTCGTGATCGCCGTGCCGGCGGCCGGCTTCGAGCGGGCGGTCGACGACTCGCTGGCGATGGGCGCCCGCGCGCTGGTGGGCATCACCGCCGGCCTGGGCGAAGTCGGGGGCGACGCCGCCGCCCGCGAGCAGGCGCTGGTGCAGCGGATCCGCGACGCGGGCGCGATGCTGCTCGGCCCCAACTGCCTGGGCGTGTACGACGCCTCCAGCGACCTCGGCCTCTGCTCAAACGAGTTCCCACCGGGATCGATCGGGCTGATCTCGCAGAGCGGCAACCTGGCGCTCGAGCTGGGCCTGATGTCGCGCCGCTACTCGCTCGGCTTCTCGCGCTTCGCCTCGATGGGCAACCAGGCCGATCTCGACGTGGCGGAGCTGGTCGCCTCCTACGCCGAGCATCCCGCCACCGACCTGATTGCCGTCTACGTGGAGGACTTCCATGACGGGCGCGCGTTCGCCGCCGCGGCGGCCGCCGCGCAGAAGCCGGTGATCCTGATCACGGTCGGGCGCAGCGACGCCAGCGCCCGCGCGGCCCGGTCGCACACGGGGGCGCTGGTCAGCTCGCTGTCCGCCGTGCGGGCGGCCTGCCGCGGCGCGGGCGTGCACCTGGTCTCGACGCCGGCCGAGATGATCGATCTGGCACAGGCGCTGCTGCAGCCGCGGCGGCTGGCCGGCCGCCGGATCGCGGTGCTGGGCGACGGCGGCGGACACGGCGCGATCGCCTGCGACGTCGCGGCCGGCATGGGGCTGGAGCTGCCGGTGCTGTCGGACGGGCTGCAGGCCAAGCTTGCAGCGATGCTGCCGCCGATGTCATCGGTGCGAAATCCGATCGACCTGGCCGGCGCCGGTGAGGCCGACTTCTTCAGCTACTCGCGAATCGCGCGCGGCCTGCTCGAGGCCGACGAGCTGGACGGCGTGCTGATGACGGGCTACTTCGGGGGGTACAGCCAGTACTCGGAGGAGTTCGCCGACACCGAGACCGAGGTCGGCCACCAGATCGCGCGGGCGGCTGCCGAGAACGGAAAGCCGCTGGTGGCCCAGTCGATGTACGCCGACGAACGGCCCAACGTCGCGCTGCGCGGCGGCGGCGTCCCGGTCTACTGGACGATCGAGGCGGCCGCTGCATCGCTGGCGGCGCTCGAGCAGCTGCCGGTTGCGAGCGGCCCGCCGGCGCTGCCCGAGCAGGTGACGGCGCCGCTGGATGGTGGCTACTTCGGCTCGCGGGCGCTGCTGGAGGAGGCGGGCGTGCCGTTCGGGGCAGCGCGCAGCGCGCACACGCGAGAGGACGTGCTGGCGGCGGCAGCGCAGGTCGGATACCCGGTTGTGCTGAAGGCCCTGGGGCTGCTGCACAAGTCCGACGCCGGCGGCGTCAGCGTGGGTCTGGCCGATGCGGATGCGCTGGCGGCGGCGTGGTTGGAGATGGACGGGCGGCTGTCGCCGCCGGAGTACTCGGTGGAGGCGATGGCCCCGCTCGCGGACGGCATCGAGCTGATCGTGGGCGCCCGGCGTGACCCCCGCTTCGGGCCGGTTGCGCTGGTCGGCCTGGGAGGGGTCTACGCCGAGCTGCTGGGCGACGTGGGCGTGGCGCTGGCGCCGCTTGACCGGGCCGAGGCGGTGCGGCTGCTAGAGTCGCTGCGGGGCGCGGCGCTGCTGAAGGGCGCACGCGGGCGGGCGGCCGTCGACGTCGGAGCGGCTGCGAATGCGGCGGTTGCGCTCTCGCAGCTGGCGGCGGCGCGGCCCGACATCGCGGAGATCGAGGTGAACCCGCTGCTGGTCACGCCGGAGGGCGCGCTGGCGCTGGACGCGCGCATCATCCCGGCCCACGAAGGAGGCGACGATGCTGGTTGACGGCTGCTATGACGGACGGGTGGCCCTGGTCACGGGCGGCGGCAGCGGGATGGGCCGCGCCATGGCGCAGGAGTTTGCGCGGCTGGGAGCATCGGTGGTGGTGGCCGGCCGCCGCCCGGAGCCGCTGGAGGAGACGGTGGCGTTGATCGAGGCGGCGGGCGGCAGAGCGGCGGCGCAGCCGACCGACGTGCGCGATCCCGACCAGGTCGAGGCGATGGTGGCCGCGGCCGTGGACAGGTTCGGTCGGGTCGACTGCCTGGTCAACAACGCCGCCGGCAACTTCGTCGTGAAGGGCGAGGATCTGTCCCCGAACGGCTGGCGGGCGGTGGTCTCGATCGTGCTGGACGGCGGCTTCCTCTGCACGCGCGCTGCTGGGCGCCGGATGATCGCGCAGGGAAGCGGCGGAGCGGTGCTGTCGGTGATCGCGAGCTACGCGTGGACGGGCGGCCCGGGGACGGTGCACTCGGCCTCGGCCAAGGCCGGGCTGCTGGCGATGACCAAGACGCTGGCGGTGGAGTGGGCGCCGCACGGGATCCGGCTGAATACGATCTGCCCAGGGCCGACCGATACCGAGGGGGCGGGGCAGGCACTGTGGCCGGACGCAGCCGACAGGGCGCGGGTGGAGCGAAGCGTGCCGGCCGGGAGGCTGGCAACGGTCGAGGAGATCGCCTGGTGGTCGACGGCGCTGTGCTCGGACTTCGGCTCCTATGTGACCGGGATGAACTTCACGATCGACGGCGGGCACTGGCTCGAACAGGACAGTTACATGCCGTCACTGAAGCCGCGCGACTAAGTCACGGCTGGTATGAGGGTGCCCGGCACCTCTCTATCACCCGGGAACCCTGCAGCCGTCCAGCCAGGCCAAATCCTGTCGTGCTTGTGATAGAGAGATGCCGGGCACCGTTGTAACACCTGTGCGGGCTGCGGCACGCGGCCGTGACGGGGTTGTCGATCTGGTTACCAAAGCGCCTGGCGGGCGGCGGAAATTCGGCGGAACCGCGGGAGTTGTAGGATCGGCCGGTGCTTCTGGGGAGAGCATCGGAGTGCACTCGTATCCAGGCCGCACTCGATGCGGCTCTGGCTGGGGAGAGTGCGGTCGTGGTGGTCTCCGGCGAGCCCGGCATTGGCAAGAGCGCCCTGCTCGAGTATGCCGTGTCTGCGGGCGGCGGCATGACCGTGCTCGCGACCCGCGGGTTCGAGTCCGAGAGCGAGCTCGCGTTCGCATCGCTGACCGAGCTGCTGCGGCCGCTCGAGCAGGACATCGGTGCCCTTCGCGACGTCCAGCGAGAGGCGCTGGCCGCTGCGCTCGCGATCGGTCCGCCGGTGGACGCCGAGCCGCTCACCGTCTGCGTCGCGGCGCTCGACCTGGTGGCGGTCGCGGCCGACCGCGAACCGCTGCTGATCGTGATCGACGACGCACAATGGCTCGATCGGCCCACCGCCGAGGTGGTGTCGTTCCTGACACGCCGGCTGCACGCCGAGCGCGTGGCCGTGCTGGTCGCGATGCGCCCCGCGGCCGGCGCCTTTGACTCGGGCGGCTTGGCCGTGATCGAGCTGGACGGTCTGGAGCCGGATGCCGCCGCCGAGCTGGCAGGGGCGGCGGCTCCCGTGAACCCGGCCGTAGCCGCGCAGCTGGCTGCCCTCACCGGCGGCAACCCGCTGGCGCTGGTCGAGCTGACCGGCTCGCTGACCGATGCCCAGCGTGCCGGCGCCGAGCCTTTGGTCGAACCGGTCCCCGCCAGCGGCTGGGCGCAGCACGTGTTCGGCCAGCGGCTCGAGCAGCTGCCCGGCCGCGCCCGCCGCGCGCTGCTGATCGCCGCGGCTGCAGGCAGCGACGAGATGGTACCGGTGGCCCGTGCCCTCGCGGTCGAGCGTCTCGAGGTGGCTGCCCTAGAGCCCGCCGAGCTGGCCGGCTTGATCGTGCTTTCCCCGGACCGCGTCGTCTTCCGCCACCCGCTCGTCGCATCCGCCGTCTACCACCTCGCCTCCGCGCCGGACGTGCGCTCGGCGCACGCCGCCCTGGCCGCGGCGCTCGTGGAGGAGGGCCGCGAGGACGAGCGGGCCTGGCACATGGCGCTCGCTGCGGTGGAGCCGGATGCGGCAGTGGCAGCCGCGATGGGCGAGGTCGGCCGCTCGGCCCAACGGCGCGGCGGGTTCGCCGCCGCCGCCCGCGCCTACCTGCGCGCGGCCACGCTCGAGCCCGACCGCGAGGCCCGCGCCCGCCTGATCCTGGCGGCGGCCGACTGCTCGCAGCGGATGGGCGCGATCGCCGCCGCCCGCCACTGCCTCGACCAGGTCGAGCAGCTCCACGTGACCGGCGTCGAGGCCGCCCGAGCGGATCTGCTGCGTGGCCGCATCGAGGCTCGCACCGGCTCCACGCTGCGCGCGTTCGACCTGATGCGCTCCTCCGCCAACCTGCTGGAGCCGGTCGACCCAGCGGCCGCCGCGCTGGCGCTGGTCGAGTCGGTCGACCCCTGCATCCGTTCCGGCCAGCCCGCCCTGGCGCTGGAGACGGCGGAGCGCGCGAGCCGGCTGGCGTCGGGTACGACCGGCCCCGCGGCGCTGTATGCCCAGGTGGCAACGGCCGCTGCGAAGGTGTTCCTGGGCGACGCCGGCGAGGCCTCGCGGCTGGCACTTGCCGCCGCCGACGAGGCGCTGGGCGAGCTCGCCCACGACCTGCAGCTGCGCTCCTACCTGGGCATGACCCTGGCGTTCGCCGCGGAGTGGGACCGCGCCCGTTCGGTGCTGGCCGACACGGTGGCCGCCTGTGAGCGCGCCGCGCCCGCCATGCTGCCCTACCCGCTGACGGCGCAGGGCTGGCTGGAGCGCGGCACCGGGCAGTGGACGGCCGCCGTCGGCGACCTGGAGCTCGCGATCGAGCGATCGCGCGAGACCGGGCGCGCCAACGACGAGACCTGGGCGCACAGCATTCTGGCCTGGATCTGCGCCGCCCGCGGGCTGGCCGGCCAGGTCGAGGTGCACGTCGCCCGCCAGCTGGAGCTGGCCGAGCGGCTGGGGCTGCCCTACCAGGCGCTTACCACAGACGCCGCGCGCGGCCTGCTGGCGCTCGGTGCCGGCGAGGCCGCGGATGCGATCCCGCCGCTGCAGCGCTCGCTCGACCGCAAGCGCGCGCTCGGCTTCTGCGACGCCACCACGCATCCGTCGCTGACGCCCGACCTGGTCGAGGCGCTGGTGCGTTGCGACCGGCGCGACGAGGCGGCCGAGCTGACCGACCGCTTCGAGCAGGAGGCCACTCGCCCCGGGGGCCGCGCCCTGGCGCTGCGCTGCCGCGGGCTGCTGGCCCCCGACGACGACGCCTCGGAGCTGTTCGACCAGGCGACCGAGCTGCACCGCCTGGCCGGTGATCCGTTCGGTCTGGCACGCACACAGCTCGCGCACGGCGAGCGGCTGCGCCGGGCCGGGCAGCGGAAGCGCTCGCGGGAGCTGCTGGACGCCGCCCGCGAGGGATTCACCACGCTCGACGCAGTGCCGTGGATGGCGAGGACCGACGAGGAGGACGGCCGCAGCGCCCGAGTGCTGCGCAGCGATCCGGCCGATCGCGACGAGCTCACTCCCAGCGAGCACCAGGTGGCCAGCCTGGCGGTGCGTGGCCTTCAGAACCGTGAGATCGCGCAGCGGCTGTTCATGAGCTCAAAGACCGTCGAGGCGCACCTCACCCGCATCTACCGCAAGGTGGGCGTGCGCACGCGCGTCGAGCTGGTGCACAGCTACCGGCCGCGGCCGGTAGCGGCCGAGTGAGCCACCGCTGCTTGTCGGTTCGAAATCGACGGAGAGGGAGGGATTCGAACCCTCGCTGGAGGTTTACCCCCCAGACCCACTTAGCAGGCGGGCGCCTTCAGCCACTCGGCCACCTCTCCCTAAGGCCGCGTGCGCGCGACCACGTCCGTAAGATACCCCGTCATGTGGCGCCGCGTGGTTGTGCTCTGGGTGGCAAGCCGCGCGGCCACTGTGCTGCTCGGCTGGCTGATCAGCACTCGGCTCGGCTGGCACAAGGCGCTGGAGCCGTGGCAGCATCAGCCCTGGACGGCGCTGACCGGGTGGGACTCCGTCTACTACATCCGGATCGCTCACGACGGCTACGCGGCGGGACCGCGGGTGGCCTTCTTCCCGTTGTACCCGCTGCTGATCCACGTCTGGGAGACGGTCACCACCCAGGGCGACGCCGCAGCCGCCCTGGCCGTCTCGAACATCGCCACGCTGATCGGCTTCTTCGGCATCTACGTCCTGGGGCGCGACCGCCTGTCGCCGCAGCACGCCTGGCGCGCCGTCCTCTACCTGGTGCTGTCGCCCTACGCCTTCGCGCTCACCCTGGCGTACAGCGAGGGCGTCTTCATCGCCCTGGCCAGCTGGCTGTTCGTGTTCAGCGACCGGCGCCGTCACCTGTACGCAGTGCCGCTCGGCATCTTGGCCGGCCTCACGCGCGTGAACGGCCTGGCCCTGATCGCGCCGCTGGTGCTGGTGGCCTGGCGCGAGCGATCGGCGGGTGCCTGGCTGGTGGCCCTGTCACCCGCGATCGGCCTTGCCATCCACATGGCCTGGCTGTGGCACGCCGTCGGCGACCCGCTGGCGTTCGTACACGCACAGGGACACTGGGGCGGCCATGCCTCCTTCCCGCCGCTGGCGCTGGGCGAGGAGTTCTGGCAGTTCGCGCAGACCGGCCGTGCCATCCACCTGCTGAGCGGCCTCACCGTGATCGTGTGCCTGGCGCTGCTGATCCCGATTCTGAAGCTGCGCCGCTTCGCCGCGCACCGCTGGGAGGACACGCTCTACGTCGGCGGCATCTTCCTGCTGCCGCTGCTGGCGGGCGTGCTCCAGTCGTCGGGCCGCTTCGGCCTGCTGGCCTTCCCGCTGTTCTTCGCGCTCGCCGACCTGGGCATGCGCAGGCCCTCGCTGCACCGCGGGTACGTCGTGTTCGCGCCGGTCGTGCAGGTGCTGGCGTTCGGCTACGTGGCGCTCGGGTACCTGGTGCCCTAGCGGGTCAGCGCTCGGTCCAGGTGGTGTGGCCGATGATCACGCCGTTTCTGTGCGTGCGCGTGTACGCATACAGATAGAAGTGGTACGTCGCGCCCTTCGCCAGGGAGTGCCGGGCGTGATTGTACGTCCACGAGCGCGCGAACTGGTAGAAGCTCTTACGTGGGTAGCGCACCAGCAGGGTGCTGCTGCCGCGCTGCAGGATGAACGCGTAGCTCCGAGTGCCGGAGTACTTCGTCCAGTCCACCTTCGGCGTCAGATCGCTGATCACTCCGCCGTCACGTGGCTGGCAGATCCGCCCCAGGTGCACCTTGACGCGCAGGCCGGGTGACCTGTAGCTGCGGGAATGGTCGTAGGAGCGGTACATCGCGAACAGCGCGTAGCGGTACGTGTGGAACTGGCGGGGCGCGGTGTCGTTGGCTAGCCCGGCCTGGTGCTTGACGCTGACACCGTCCTCGGGGTTGCGCGGGTAGCGACCGGCGTTTCGCACCAGCACCATGTTGCGGAACCCGGCCGCATCGGGTGGCCGCCAGGTGAGCCGCACGGACTCGCAACTGGAGGCGGCGCGCAGGTTGCCGGCGTCGGCCGGCGCAACGCCGTTGCCACCGAGACCCACGCTGAGGTTGGGGCCGGCATCGTTTGCGACCACGAGCGTGGCCAACCTCCCGCCCAGCCTGCGCGGAGCGAATCGCACGTTCACCCGGCAGGTACCGCCCGGGGCGATTGCCGGGCCGGTGCAGGTCTGCTTGCCCAGCACGAAGCTCTTCGGCGCCGCGCCGGCCAGATGCAGGCCGGAGACGGTCAGGTCGGCTGCCCCGGTATTCTTGATGATCACTTGTCTGACGCTGCTGATGCGGCCGAGCGCGGCGTCGGGAAACGACACGGACGTCGGGGTTGCCTGAATGTTTGGCAGCAGCGCGTTGCCCTGGAGCGCCACGACCTGCGTGCTGCCGGCCACCGATCCGTCGTCATCTGTGAAGGTGACCGTCGCGTTCGAGGTGCCGGCCGTCGTGGGCAGGAACGTGATCTGAGCGCTGCACGACTGGCTGGGCTGGAGATGTGCATTGCCGCAGTCGCCGGTACCGGGATCGGTGAAGGTCGCGTCGCCGGTCAGAGTCGCGTCCGCCACGTCCAGCTCGGCGTTGCCGGTGTTGGTGAGCGTTACGGCCTTGGTCTGCGGAACATTTCGCGGCGTCTCGAAGCTGACCGAGGCGTCCCCGAGGCCTGCGGCACGGCTCCGTTGCCGGTCAGGCTGACGGCAGTTGTCGGTGTCGCCGGGTCGTTGCTCGAGATGGACAGGACCCCGGTCTTGGGGCCGGCGCTGGCAGGCGAGAAGGTCACGGTGATGTCGCAACCGCCGGCCGGGACGGGGTCGGTTCCGCACCCGTTGCTGCCCACCGCAAACTCTCCGGCCGATCCGACCGTGGTATCCGAAGCGGATACGGCTTCCAACACAAGGTCAGCATCTCCGGCGTTTGTGACGTGCACCGTGCTGTCTGACGAAGTCGTTCCGACCTTCTGATCGCCGAATGACACGCTGGTAGGGGAGGCGTTCAGTACCGGGGCCGCCGCCGACGACACGGCAACGCCCGCGACAAGGCCGGCAATCAGCACGAGGAGGATCAGAGGAAGCCTGCGGTGCATCGTCAGCGGATCTTGATGTTACCGCCGTGAGCCCCGTGTGGATTTCGCATACGTACCACCGCCACCGTGATGACGAGCGCCAGGAGCGCCAGCGCCACCAGCGCTGCGGCCACGATCGCCGCCACGGCCGCGAGCGGCAAGACGCCGTTGTCGCTTGTGCTGGAGATGGCGACGATCGCCTTCGGCTTGGCCGACGCCGACGCCGGCTTCGGGGTGGCCGGCGGCGTGGTGTTGGCCGGATGCTTCTTCTTGTGCGTCGTCTGCTTGTGCTGCTTGACCTTGTGATGGACGCGTACCTTCGTGCCGCTGCCCGAGGAACCCGAGCTGGTCTGCGTAGGGGTCGACGTGGTCGTGGTTGGCGTCGTCGTCACCGGCGGCGGCGTGGTCGACTGCGGCGGTGACGTGGTGCCGGTGGGCGGGGGCGGCGGGGGCGGCGGCGGGGCCGAGCCGGTGCCGGCGTACGCGGAGATGGTCAGCACCGAACCCACCGCGAACAGCAGGAACGACGCACCCACAAACCACAATAAGCCTCTCGTTTTCATTTACCCCCGCATGTCCGTCCGCCCGGGACGGCGATGCACCACGAGTTACTACGAGCACAGCGAGCCTAGCATGAGTCGCCCTGGACGTCTGGGGTCGGCCTCTCGGGAACCTGCCTCTGTTCGAGGATGCATCGTGCTACCTGCATCGAGCGTACGGCCGGCCGGGCCTGTTGAAAACCCCACCTGCTGCTACTCTGTGTGTACGGGCGGCGGCGTGTCGCCCCGTGAGGTTCCACTCTCTCCCCGAGGGCCGGACCCTCGCCTTTTTGATCGAGAGGCGGCCGTGGCCGGCCGCCGAGGAGAGACACATGAGTGAACCCACCTTCCGTGGCCTCGGTGCGAGTGCGCCCGTGGCCGACGTGCTCGCTGCCCAGGGCATCGAGATCCCATTCGAGATTCAGGGCCGGGTGCTGCCCGACGCGCTCGCCGGCCAGGACGTGCTGGCAAAGGCGCCCACCGGCTCCGGCAAGACGCTCGCCTTCGGCATCCCGCTGGTCGAGCGAGTCGACCCGAACGGCCCCACCCCGGCCGCGCTGGTGCTGGTCCCGACCCGCGAGCTGGCCGCCCAGGTGGGCGAGGTGCTGGAGCCGCTGGCTGCCGCACGCGGCCTGCGGGTCGCCACCGCCTACGGCGGCGTCGGCCTCCACGACCAGGCCAAGAAGGCCGACCGCTCACACCTGCTGGTCGCGACCCCCGGTCGCCTCGAGGACCTCGCCAACCGCAAGATGCTCTCGCTCAGCGCCGTTTCGATCCTGGTCCTGGACGAGGCCGACCGCATGCTGGACATGGGCTTCCAGCCGCAGGTCGACCGGATCGTACGGCGGTTGCCGCAGGATCGCCAGACGATGTTCTTCTCGGCCACCCTCGACGGCGAGGTGGGCAGGCTCGCCCGCAGCTACACCACCGACCCCGCGCACCACGAGGCCAATCCCGGCGACGAGACGGTGCAGGAGGTCGATCATCGGTTCGTGCAGGTGACGCCCGAGACCAAGGTGCAGACCCTGATCGACATGCTGAACGAGGGCGACCACCACTCGCTGGTGTTCGTGCGCACCCGGCGCGGCGCCGATCGCCTGCTGGCCAAGCTGCGCGAGCGCGGCGTGCCGGCGGTGGCGATGCACGGCGACATGACCCAGAGCGCCCGCGAGCGGGCCTGGGAGCGGTTTGAGTCCGGCAAGGCGCGCACGCTGGTGGCGACCGACGTGGCCGCGCGCGGGCTCGACCTCGATTCGATCTCGCACGTGATCAACTTCGATCCGCCCGAGGACAACAAGGGCTACGTGCACCGCGTCGGCCGCACCGGCCGCGCAGGGCGCAGCGGCATCGGCGTGACGCTCGTGACGCGCGACCAGCAGGCCGACGTCAGCCGCATCGCGGCGCGGCTCGACCTGCAGGACGAGTTCACCAGCTCGGGCATGGCGGTCGCCCCGCCGCGGCTGGTGTACACCTCGCGGCGCGGCCGCGGGCGCCGCGGCTGGTGAGCGAGCGTCAGCTCGACTGGCGCACGCTGCTGCGTGAGCCGTCGCTGTTCGACACGCTGCTCGGTCAGAACGACTATCTCGACGAGTTCGTGCGCGTGCACCAGACGATCGCGTGGCCGAAGCACCTGGACGAGCGGCCGGCCCTGGTCCAGCGCTATTCGTGGGCGCTTCCGACCGACGACGCGCTCGACGTGATCGCGCGCTACGCCCCGCTCGTCGAGATGGGGGCGGGAGGCGGGTACTGGTCGCACCTGATGCGCGAGCGCGGCATCGATGTGATCGCGTACGACCGTGAGCGCCCCCACGCCGACAACTACTTCGCACGGAACCTGTGGACGGAGATCGAGCCGGGCGGCCCCGCCGTCCTGCGTGACCACGGCGACCGTTCGCTGTTCCTCTGCTGGCCGCCAAACAACAGCGCGATGGCCACCAACTGCCTCAAGCGCTGGGCGGGGACGCACGTGATCCACGTCGGCGAGTGGCGCATCTCCACGGGCAGCCGTGGCTTTCACGACCGGCTCGAGGCCGGGTTCGAGCTGGTCGAAAAGCTCTCCATCCCGCAGTGGGAGGGCATGTACGACATGCTCACCGTGTGGAAGCGCCGGTAGCGCGGCGCGGTCAGGCAGCCTGCGGCAGATGCACGATCTCGCCCATCCTGGCGTTGTGCAGGATGGTCGGGACGAGCGAGTCGAAGCCGGGCATCGACTCGGCGATCTCGATGTGGCGGGTGGGGTTCCCCGCCACCACGTGCACGGTCATGCGCCCCCAGGTGGTGCGGGCGCGGTGCACGGCACCGACCTCGTCCCACCCGATCCGAACGTAGCCGGATAGCGACCGGGCCAGCAGCCCGTCCTGGGTCAGCTGGATGCGATCGGCGCGCCGTGCGGCCGGCCACACCATGCCCGCGAGCGGGCGGATCGGCGGCAGGATGCGCGCCAGTCGATGGGCGCGGCTGCGCAGCGGGCAGTACTCGTATTCGAATGTGACTTCGTCAGGCATCTCTCCGAGTATCGCTGGCCGCCGCCTGATCGGGAATCAACCGGTCGGGGGAGGCGGCATCACCCGGAACGGCCGCCTGCAAGCTTCTCCGCCCAGGCGCTGACGCGCTCCGAGTTGCGCGCGACCCATACGCACAGGATCGCCAGCGGCCCCTCGGCCACCACCGCCATCGTCAGCGCCACCCAGAGCTCGTGGCCGGTTTGTGAGGTCATCACGTCGAACCAGATGTCGCAGGCGAGCAGCGTGGCCGCCGACGCCGCTGCGCCCTGCGTCCATGCCGACCGGCGCAGGGCTCCGACCGCGGTCAGGAGCAGCGTCGCCGCCAGCGCCACGTCGAACCCGGCCCAGGCGACGTCCCAGTTGTCGGCGGTGGTGCGCGACGGAAGCGAGGTGTAGAGCCACACCGTCCACGGGATCAGCGCCAGCGAGCAGGCGACGAATGCCCAAGCCAGCCAGCGCGGCGCCGGCTCGACCGGCTGGCCGGAGCGGTGGGTGGCGCGGCCTATGGCCTCCTTGACGCTCATGCCCTTAGGCTAGCTGGCCGAAGATCGTGTTGATGACTGACCACCCCAGCGCCGCCAGCACCTATCCTGTTCGTATGTGGGCACGCATCGATCGCCTGGTGCGGCCGCCGTCCGGGCTGGCCGCGCTGGCGCTTGCGCTGGGCGTGGTGAACATCGTCTCAGCCCTCACGCCGGAGCTGACCGAGCGCGTCCGCGTCGTGCAGACCGTGTTGTCGCCCGACGCGGAGGTGGCCGCGCGCGGCCTGACGCTGGCGGCCGGGGTGGCCATGCTGCTCGTGGCGAGCTCGCTGGCGCGCCGCAAACACCGAGCCTGGCTGCTGGCCGTCGTGGTGGTCGCCGCCAGCGCCGTGCTGCACATCGCCAAGGGCCTCGACCTCGAGGAGTCGATCGCGAACGTGGTCCTGCTGGTGATGCTGATCCGGTCGCGGCGCTGGTTCGACGCGCCCGGCGATCCCGCCTCGTTGCGGCTGTTGGCGGCGGGGAGTGCCCTGCTGGCGTCGCTGGTGGTGGCGGTGCTGCTGGTGCCGGCGGGGCACGGCATGGACGAGATCAGGATCCTGCACGTGGGAGTGCTGGCGCTGACGGTGATGACGGCGATCTGGCTCGTGCACCTGTGGCTGCGGCCCTGGCGGGAGCCGGAAGCGCAGAGCGAGGACGACCACCGCCGGGCGCGCCGGATCGTGCTCGAGTGGGGCGACGACAGCCTCTCCTTCTTCGCGCTGCGACGCGACCGCCGCTACGCCTTCTCGCGGCGCGACGACGCGCTGCTCGCCTACCGCGTCGTGGCCGGATGCGCGCTCGTATCAGGCGACCCGGTCGGGAACCCGGAGTCGATCCCGGGCATGGTTCGCGCGTTCGCGTCAATGGCGCACCAGCGCGGCTGGCGGCTGGTGGTGCTGCACTGCTCTGAGGAATGGGTCGGCCTGTTCCGGGACATCGGCATGCGGGCGCTGCCGATCGGCGATGAGGCGGTGCTGTGCCCGCACAAGTTCACGCTGCAGGGGCGCGCGATCCGCAAGGTGCGCCAGTCGGTGAACCGCCTGGCGCGGATGGGCTACACGGTCACGGTCGCGTCTCCCGCCGATCTCACGGACGCCGACCGCGCGGAGGTGGAGCGGGTCTCGCAGGAGTGGCTGAACGGCTGGCCCGACCGCGGCTTCTCGATGGCGATGGACGATCTCTACGCACACCCGCAGGCGCGGTTCGCGCTGGCTCGTGACGGCGAGGGACGGCTCGAGGGTTTCCTGCACCTGGTGCCGTCACGGCGCGGCTATTCGCTGTCCTCCATGCGACGGCTGCGCACCAGCCCCAACGGGCTGATCGAGTACCTGATCGCCGAGACCGCGGTATGGGCGCGCGGCGAGCGGGCCGACGAGATCTCCCTCAACTTCTCGGTCTTCGCCGACGTGCTGCGCGCCGACGGCACCGCGTCGTGGCCGCTGCGGGCGACGCGTTGGTCGCTGCTGCGACTCGACCGCCTGTTCCAGCTGGAGCGGCTGTTCAGCTTCAACCGCAAGTTCTTCCCGCAGTGGCGGCGCCGCTACATCTGCTTCGAACGGCACCGGGACGTGCCGGTGCTCGGCCTCGCCACGCTGCATGTGGAGCGGCTGCTGGCGCCGCCCCGCCAGTCCTGGTACCGCGGCGGGCCGGCCGCGCGCGACGCGCGACGGTAGTTCGCATATCGTTCGGGCATGAGCTGGGTCGATCCCGCACAGGAGCTGGCGGCAATCCGTCGCTGGTTCGACGCCCGTGACCTCGAGCTGGAGCTGTTCGAGCGCAGCGACGGGCGCTGGCGTGCCATGGTCACGGCGGCCGGCGAATCGCACGGCAGCAGCGAGTACGTCGAGGCCGGCGACGAGCTCGAGGCGGCGCGTGCCGCCCAGCGCCGCCACTCGACCAGGCAGCTGCGGGCGGCGCTGTCGGGGCTGTCGCAGGTCGCCCAGAGCGAGGTGGTGCAGCTGCTGGCGGCCGAGATGCTGATCTCCCGGATACCGGGCGGGCGCAGCAAGGCCGGCCGGCGGGCGGCCCTGGCCTCGGCGGTCTGGATGCTCGACCCGAAGCGGCGCACGGCCACGCGCACGGCCGGCCGCATGGCCGGGGAGTGGGCCAGGCTGCGGATCGAGAGGCGCACGAGTGAAGGGTCGCTGCCGCATCGCGAGGCGCTGCTGCCGGCTGCGCTCGGCGCCACCGAGCGCAAGCTCGACCAGCTGCGGCTGAGGCTGCGGCACAAGGAGTGAGCCTGCAGCCGGCATCCACGCCGCAGCAGCGGGCCGGCCAGGTGCTGGGGCGGCTGGCCGAGCTGTTCGAGATCGGGCGCCAGGCCGGCACCAACCGGCCGGGGCTGGACGAAGGTGAGCAGCGTGCGCACGACCTGGTTGCCTCCTGGATGGCCGGGGCCGGCCTCGCGGTGGAGGTCGACCCGGCTGGAAACCTGATCGGCCGGCTGCCGGGATCGGATCCGTCCCTGGCCGAGGTGTGGACGGGATCGCACCTGGACACGCCGCCCGACGGCGGCATGTTCGACGGCGCGCTGGGCGTGGTGGCGGGGCTGGATGCGGCCGCGGCGATCGGAGCCGGGTCGGTGCGCCGCACGATCGCCGTGGTCGCCTTCCGGCTGGAGGAAGGCTGCCGTTTCGGCCGCGGGGTGTTCGGCAGCCGTGCGATGGTGGGCGACATCGAGCCGGACGAGGGCGACCTGCTGGACGCCGACGGCGTCTCCGTTGCGGAGGCCTTCGCGGAGCTGGGCCTGGGCCGGCTGCCGACCCGGGGCTGGGCAGACCCGCCCCCAGCCTGCTTCGTCGAGACCCACATCGAGCAGGGACCTGCGCTGGCAGCGGCCGGCGCGCCGCTCGGCGTCGTCACCTCGATCGCGGGCATGGCCGGCTTCGACGTCGTCTTCTCGGGCAGCCGCGGTCACGCCGGCACCGTGCCAATGTCGCTGCGCTCGGATGCGCTGGGCGCCGCCGCCCGGTTCGTGCTGGCGGCGCACGAGGTCGCACGGTCGATCCCCGGAGCGGTCGCCACCGTCGGCCGCCTCGTCGCGCTCCCGGGCGCGACCAACACGATCCCGGGCCGTGCGGAGCTGTTCGCCGACCTGCGTGCGCCCGACGCCGCCGGCCTGGACACGCTGGTGGAGCGCACCACCGCTGCCGCCGCGGAGGCGGCCGCGGCCGGCGCGTGCACGGCCGAGGTGCTGCCGCGATGGCGGTACGAACCGGTGGCCATGGATCCGTCGACGGCCGCCGCCGTGCGCCGGGCGGTCGCCGGCCTCGGCCTGGACCCGGTCGACCTGCCGTCGGGCGCCGGGCACGATGCGGCCATCATGGCCACCGCCGGGATCCCGAGCGCGATGCTGTTCGTCCGCAGCGACGCCGGAGGCGTCAGCCACGCACCTGAGGAGTCCACCGGCGCGGACGCGATCGCCCTCTGCGCGCAGGCGCTGGAGTCGGCGCTCAGGGAACTGGCGGCATGACCGACTGGGAGGCGCTGGCACGGCCGTCGCTGCAGGGCCTCGAGCGCTACGACCCCGGCCCCAGCCGTGACCAGATGAAGGAGCGCCACGGCCTCGCCGAGCTGGAGCCGCTGAACTGGAACGAGGACCTGTTCGGCCCGCCGGCGGAGGCGCTGGAGGCCGCGGCCGCCGAGCTGGGGAAGGTCGCCTACTACCCGGAGCGGGCCTACGCCGACTTCCGCGACGCGGTGGCGGCGCACATGGGGCTACCCGCCGCGTCGATCATCCCCGCGCACGGGGTGCAGTCGCTGATCGGCACGATCGCGACCGCGTTCGTTGACGCGGGCACGACCGTCGTCACACCCACTCCCACATACGGCCTCTATGCGCAGGTGTCCGCGGCAGCGGGCGCGGAGGTGGTGCGCGTCCCGGGCCGCGGCCTCGACATCGATCTGGACGCGGTCGCCGAGGCGGCCCGGTCGCACGGCGCCAGGGTGGTCTGGCTCTCCGACCCCAACAACCCCACCGGCGGCGTTGTCTCGCCGGGCGACTGGTCGCGGTTCCTCGATCGGCTGCCGCCCGCGTGCGCGGTCATCGCCGACGAGGCCTACATGGACTTCGCCGATCCGGCCCTCCGCGCCGACCGGATCCGCGACGTGGTGGACGGCCGTCCGGTGATCATGCTGCGGTCGTTCTCCAAGACCTACGGCCTGGCCGGGCTGCGGCTGGGCTTTGCGATCGCCGATCCCGAGGTCGCGCGGCTGCTGGACATCGTCCAGGAGCCGTTCAACGTGAACCGGGTGGCACTGGCCGCCGGCCGCGCAGCGGTCGCCCTGTCCGGCTTCGTGGGGACGCGCCGGGCGGAGGTGGCCGCGGCGCGCGAGCTGCTGCGCGAGCTGCTGACCGAGCGCGGGCTGTCCACGCACCCCTCGCAGGCCAACTTCCTGCTGGTCAACCTGAGCTTGGACGACGGCCCGGTCTGCGAGCGGCTGCTGCGCGAGGGGGTGCTGATCCGCGGTGGCACCGAGTTCGGGCTGCCCGGCTTCGCCCGGATCACCGTGGCGCGAGAGCCGGTCATGCGGCGCACCGCGGAGCTGGTGGGGGAGGCCGTCGCCGCAGCCGGTTGAGGTATGCCATGCTACGGTATGCCAATCATGCTGGTCGCCGACAGAATCGCCCAACTGCTCCAGCGACAGGGCGCCGAGCACGTGGTCGGCTTCCCGGAGAACCGCCTGATCGACGCCGCCGCCCGCGCCGGCATGCGGCCGATCATCACCCGCACCGAGCGGGTCGCCGTCAACATCGCCGACGGGTACGCGCGCGCCTGCAACGGCGAGCGGCCGCTGCCCTGCGTGACGCAGTACGGCCCCGGCGCCGAGGCCGCGTTCGGTGCGGTTGCCCAGGCCTACGGAGACCGCAGCCCGATCCTGATGCTCCCCACCGAGTACGCCCGCGACGAGCAGGAGGCGGGGCCGAGCTTCCGGATCGAGCAGGCCTACGGCCCGATCACGCGCTTCGCCGCCACCGTCAACGACGCCGCGGCCGGGCCGCAGGCCTTCCGCCGGGCGCTGAACGCGCTCAGCGTCGGCAACGGCCCGGTGCTGGTCGCGGTCGCAAACGACGTCATGAACGGCGAGAGCGACGACCCGGCGTGGGGGGTGGCCTCGGCACGTCCGCGGCTGACGCAGGCCGCGGCCGAGGATGTGGAGCTGGCGGCGCGCCGCCTCACCGAAGCCGCCAACCCGGTGATCCTGGCCGGCCAGGGGGTGCTCTGGTCGAATGCATCAGACGAGCTGCTGGAGCTGGCCGAGCTGACCGGCGTGCCGGTGGCCACCACCCTCAACGGCAAGAGCGCGTTCCCCGAGAACCACCCCCTGGCGCTGGGTACCGCCGCTCGCACCCGCCCGGCGATGGTGGACGAGTTCTTCGGCCGTGCCGACCTGATCCTGGGCATCGGCACCAGCCTCACCCGCTCGCTCTACATCACGCCGTTGCCTGATCAGGCAGCGATCGGCCAGATCGTGAACGACCCGGCCGACCTGGCCGTGGGGTACGACATCGAGTTCGGATGCATCGGCGACGCACGGCTGGTGCTGCGCCAGCTGATCGACCTGCTGCGCGGCTGCGGTGCCGGGCCGCGGGACACGGCGGCGGAGGTGGCGACCAGCCGGGCCGCGTTCACCGAGCGCTGGATGGGGCACCTCGCGTCGGATGCCGCTCCACTCAGCCCCTACCGCGTTGTCTGGGATCTGATGGCGGTGGTCGATCGCACGCGTACCGTCGTCACCCACGACGCCGGCCACCCGCGCGACCAGATCGTGCCCTTCTACGAGACGATCGTGCCGCGCGGCTACCTGGGATGGGGCAAGTCCACGCAGCTCGGCACGGGCTTCGGCCTGGCGCTGGGTGCGCGGCTGGCCCGGCCGGACTGGCTGTCGGTGAATATCATGGGCGACACCGCGTTCGGCATGATCGGCATGGACGTCGAGACGGCCGTCCGCGCCCGCATCCCGATCATCACGATCGTGCTCAACAACGGCCTGATGGGCGGCTACGGCCAGTGGATGCCCGACGCCGTCGACCGCTATCAGTCAAACCGCCTGGCCGGCGACTACTCGGCCATCGGCCGCGCGCTGGGCGCGCACACCGAACTGGTGGCGGAGCCGGCGCAGCTGCGGCCGGCGCTGGAGCGCTGCGTGGCCTCGGTCGCCGCCGGCCAGACCGCGCTACTCGAAGTGATGACGTACGAGGAGCACGAGCTGGCACTTCCCTAGGTGGTCGGCGCACCGGGCGCGCTCGGCGATCACCCTCAGATCACCCTCAGATGTTCAGATGTGCAACGCCGGTCGCGCCGTTAACGGGGTTTGACTCCGACTCGGGCGGCGCCGGGAGTCTGGCACGGGATCGTGACGCGTGGTTGCCGGGCTGTGATGCGCAGTCGCAGATTTGAGCGGTGGCCTGTCCGGGACCGTGATGTTCGTGCCTGCCGGGCGGTGTTGATCGTGGCGTCTCCCGCCGGGATCGTCGCTGCGGCGTGAGGTTCGTTGCGCGATTGTGTGTCAAGCGCCGGTCACGGCGTTGTCGAGCCGGCCTGGTCGCTCCAGGTCGCCTGGACGTGTCCCAGGTGGTCGCGCATCGCTTGCTGCGCGGCCTCGGGATCGTGCGCTGCGATGCCGTCGCGGATGCGCTGGTGCATGGCCACCACCAGCCGTCGCTCGTCGCGCCCCTTGGAGAGGTTTCGCCGGCGCACCTCGATCAGCATCTCGCCCATGCTGTCGTGCAGCACCAGGAACAGCTCGTTGTGGGTCGCCGTCGCGATCGCGCGGTGGAAGGCGAGGTCGTGCTCGACGCTCTTGTCGAGGTCGGAGCACTCGTTCTCGAGCGCCACGATCGTCTCGTCGATGGCGGCGATGTCCTCGGCGCTCGCGCGCTGCGCGGCCAGGCCTGCGGCGGCCACCTCCAGCACCAGCCGCACCTCGTCCACTTTGCCATAGTCGAGGTCGCTGCCCTGCACGAAGTGGCGCATCGACTCGCGCACCGTCTTCTCGTCCACCGCGATGATGCGCACGCCGCTGCCGCTCCGCACCTCCAGCATGCCCTTGGCCGCCAGCGCCCGCACCGCCTCGCGGATCACGGTGCGGGACACGCCGAACTGCTTGCCCAGCTCCCGCTCGGGGGGCAGCATGTCGCCGGGCTTGAGCTTGTTGGAGGCGATCGTCTCGATGATCGCCTCGGTCACCTTGTCGGACAGTCGCGGCTCGCGGTGGATTGCGGTGAAGGCCGTATTGTCGCTGTCGTCCACGGTTTCGATCGAACTAACGTAGCACGGTGGGAGGCGCGGACGGGCGTCGTCTAGACTCGGTGCCATGGGCTCGCTCGACGCCTCGGCAACGCTTCGCTGGAACGGCTACCTCGGCCAGATCGAGGGCGACTCCGGGTCGCTGTCGGTGGCCACCGCCACGCAGGCCGAGCTGGGCGGCCCCGGCGGCAAGTCCAATCCCGAGGAGCTGTTCTCGGCCGCCCTGGCCAACTGCTTCACGTCCACTCTGACCGGCATGGCGCGCGCCCGCGAGATCCCGCTGGGCGAGATCGAGACCACCGTCTCCACGCGGCTTGCCTGGGGCGACGGGTCGAGCCATCACCTGTCCGAGGCCGACCTCCACACCCGGGTCGAGTCGCCCGCCCCCGAGGACGAGGTGCGCGCGCTGATCGCCGACGCCGAGGCGCACTGCCCGGTCTGCCAGGCGATCGTGGGCAGGGTGGCGCTGCGCGTCACCGCTGACGTCAACGGGCAGTAGTTCGACCATGCCAGTATGATGGCATACCAATTCGCCCGATGACCGACGCGATCCCCGAACCAGTCCGCGCGCGCGACCTCGTCGGCTACGGCCGCACCCCGCCGTCGTTCGCCTGGCCGGACGGCGCCCAGGTGGTCATCAACCCGGTGCTGGTCTACGAGGAGGGCTCGGAGTACTCCGTGATGTGGGGCGACGACCGCAACGACGGCTGGGGCGAGTACGCCGACCCAGGCGTGCAGCCGCCCCAGCGCGACCCCGGCACCGAGTCGCACTACGAGTACGGCAGCCGCGCCGGCGTGTGGCGGCTGGCCCGCATCTTCGACGAGGCCGGGGTGCCCGTGACGGTGTCCGCCGCCGCCGTGGCGCTGGAGCTGAACCCGGGCGTGCCGGAGTGGATGCGCGAGCACGACCACGACCTGCTGGGCCACGGCTGGCGCTGGATCGAGGCCTGGCGGATGTCGCGCGACGAGGAGAAGGAGCAGATCGAGCGCGCCATCGAGACCTACCAGCGCGTGCTGGGCAGCAAGCCGGACGGGTGGAACTCGCGCAGCTGGCCGAGCGAGAACACGCGCAGCCTGCTGCGCGAGATCGGCGGCTTCCTCTACCACTCTGAGGGCTCGGCCGACGACCTGCCCTACTACGAGACGGTGGACAACCAGCGAATGCTGGTGGTGCCGTACTCGAAGACCTACAACGACTCCCGGTTCGTGATGAGCCCCGGCTTCGACAGCCCCCGTGACTTCCTGGACACGATGGTGATGGGGCTGGACGAGCTGCTGCGCGAGGGCGAGCAACGCCGCACCATGATGACGATCGCGGTGCACGCCCGTTGGAGCGGCCAGGCCGCCCGTGCCGCCGCGCTGCGGCTGTTCCTCGAGCACGCGCTGGCCCAGCCCGGCGTCTCGTTCATGCGCCGCAAGGACATCGCCCGCTGGTGGCTCGACACCTACCCGCCGGGCGCGACCCCGTGAGGTGCGTTGTCTACCGCGGCGTCGGTGGCCGCGAGGTGGTCGCGGTCGAAGAGCGGCCGGATCCGCAGCCTGACCGCTTCGAGGTCGTGATCGCGCCGCCGTTCGCCGGCATCAACCCGGCCGACGTGCTGCAGCGCGAGGGCAAGCATCCCGTGCCGCCCGGCTGGCCGCAGGACATCCCCGGCCTGGAGGTGGCCGGCCCGGTGGTCGCGGTCGGCGACGCGGTGACGGCCTTCAAGGTCGGCGACCGCGCCTTCGGGCTGGTCGGCGGCGGCGGCTTGGCGACTCGCGTCGTCGCCAACGAGCGCGAGCTGGCCCCGGTACCGGATGCGCTGGACGGCGCCACGGCGGCAGCGGCACCGCAGTCGTTCCTGACCGCCTTCGATGCGATCGTGATGCAGGGCGGATTGGGAATGGGCGACCTGCTGCTCGTGAACGGCGCCAGCGGCGGGGTCGGCAGCGCCGCCGTGCAGATCGCTGTTGCATTGGGTGCGCGGGTGGTCGGGAACGTGCGCACGCCGGAGCTGCGGCCACGTGTCGGGGCGATGGGCGCCGAGGCGCTGCCCGCCGACAAGGCGTTCGCGCGGGTGCGCGAGCTGGGCGGGGCGGACGTGATCCTGGAGCTGGTTGGTGCGCCGCACATGGCCGACAACATGACCGCGTTGGCGCGCCGCGGCCGGCTGATGCTGGTTGGCGCGAAGCCGGGCGACGAGGCAACAATCGTGCTGCGCGATCTGATGAGCGCCCGCACACAGCTGATTGGGAGCACCCTGCGCACGCGCCCGTCCGAGCAGAAGGCCGCGCTCGTCCAGGAGTTCGTCCGGCGGGTGGTGCCGATGCTGGCGGCGGGCACGGCCTCGGCCGCCGTCGGCGACGTGTTCGCGCTCGATGACGCGGCCGAGGCGCTCGACCAAGTCCGCACCGCCGGCAAGTACGGCAAGGTGCTGCTCGAGTTGCCGGCCGCGTGAAGCTGCGGCGGATCGACCACATCGGCGTGGTCGTGGCCGACCTGCCCGCCCACGTCGCCCAGCTGGAGGCGATGGGCCTGGTGCTGGAGGGGGTCGGCGACAACATCGAGAGCCACGCGCTCTACTACCCGTGCGGCGACGCCAGCGTCGAGCTGATCGAGGTGCGCGACCCGGTGGTCGCTGCCAAGCGGCTGGGCGAAGGCGAGCAGGCCCGGATCGAGCACATCGCGTTCGAGGTCGACGACCTGGAGGAGGTGCGCGACCTGCTGGAGTCGCGCGGCGTCGAGGTGTCGTGGCCGCCGTTCCCGTCGGGCTCGGCGATCATGATCTGGACCACGGCAGCGACCAGCCGTGGCGTCCAGTACCAGTTCCTGGCGCGGCCGGGAGGCGAGGGCGGGAGCGCGTGAGGATCGGCCTGATCGGGGCGGGCGCGATCGCCCGGCGGCACGTGGGTGTGCTGTCCGCTCTGGCCGGCGTCGAGCTGGCGGCCGTCTGCGACAGCGAGCCGGCCCGGGCCGAGTCGATCGCGGCCGGTGCCGCCACATATGGGAGCTGGCAGGAGCTGCTCGAACATCCGCTGGATGCGGTGTTCGTGTGCACGCCGCCCGCGGCCCACGCGCAGCCGGCGATCGCGGCGCTCCAGCAGGGGCTGGCGGTGTATCTGGAGAAGCCGCTGGCGCGGGCGGCGGACGACGGCGAGGCGATCGTGGCTGCATGGCGCGAGCGCGGGGGAGTGTGCGCGGTCGGGTACCAGTGGCGGTCGCTGGCGCTGATCGGCCGCGTCCGTGACGAGCTGGCGGGGGCTGCGCCGGGCATGCTGATCAGCCGCAGCGTGGGGCCGTCCGAGCCCGGCCGTGCGGCTTCCTGGTTCGGCGACCCGGCAGCGAGCGGCGGGATCCTGTTCGAGCTGGGCAGCCACGACATCGACCTGCAGCAGGCGCTGGCCGGGACGGCCGCCTCGGTGCAGGCGCTGGCCGGGCGGGGATTGGGCGCTGGCGGCGGCGCGCTGGACGACGCGGTGGCGGTGCTGGTGCGATACGCGGGCGGTGGGCTGGGGGTGATCTCGGTCGCGTGGACGGAGCAGCAGGAGCCGCCCATCTACGAGCTGGACGTGCTGGCGCCGGAGGTGGCGCTGCACCTGGCGCTCGACCCGGGATTCCGGCTGGCGGGGCGCGCCCATGGCGGAGCGGTCGACCAGGAGGAGGGGGCCGACCCGCGCAGATCGGCAGTAACGGGCTTCCTGGAGGCGGCTCGGCGTCGAGACCCCGCGGCGGTGGCGTGCACGCCGGAGGATGCACTGGGCACGCTGCGGGTGGCGCTGGCGGCGGAGCAGGCGATCGCCGGCGGGGAGACGGTCAGGCTGGACGGCTGACGAGCGCGCCACTTGGCGTTGCTACCGAGCGCACCCCTCCGTATCGCTGATAGCGGTTACCCCTCGACGTCCTCGTAGGATTCGGCTCCGTACTGGTCCGGTATCCACCCCCAGCCCCGTACGGCCGCCGGTTGTTCCGGCAACGTGCCGAGCTCGACCCGCGGGTCGTGTTTCCCGTCCAGAACCCGACAGCGGTGCACCCAGTCGTCCCCGAAATCGAAGACGTAGGTGAACTCGTCGCCGGTCCTAACCTCGTCGACCACCTTCAGCACGGCGTGATCCAGCCATGGTTCATCGTCGCGCTCCGGGTCCGGAAAGCCGATCCGGCGCCCATCAGCCAGCTCGAAGCCGTGCAGATGCGATAAGTCCCACCGTGCGAATGCGGTATCGATCGCCTCTGCGAACGTGGCGAACGTGTGGTCGGGCCCCACCAGGATCACCCGTCCAGGCGGTGGGTCGCAGACGATGTCGAGACCACCGATGAGGTCAACGCGAATGCCCAGCCACGTTCGAGCCACCACGTCAGCCTAGCGGCAACTGGGCCGCTAGATCTTGCCGGGCAGCAGCGGCAGCCCGCCGCTGGCATCCGTGTCCACCCGCCAGAACGAGCCGGTGCGCTGGTCGGCGTGGATCTCGGCCACCTTGGTCGCCGTTACGTACAGCGCCGGGCCGTCGAAGATGCAGTTGGTGGCGTGCTCGTTCAGCACGATCTCCTCCAGCACCTCGCCCTCGGCCGACAGCACCGTCAGCCCGCCCGAGATCGTCGTGCACACGAACAGCCGCCCGTCGGCTGCGAACGCCATCCCGTCGGGCACGTGGTTGTCGCCCAGCTGGCAGAACGTCGTCGCCTGCCCGTCGTCCAGCCGGCACACCCGGTGCGCCGCCGACTCCGTCCAGTACAACCGCCCCTGCGCGTCGAACGCGATCCCGTTCGGGTACACGCCCGGCCGCTCCATCAGGAACTCGCCGCCGTCTCCGTCCAGCACGTACAGCGCTCCCACCGCGCGCTCCTCCTCGGGAAAGCGATCGTCCTGCTCCGTGCCCGACTCCGTGAACCAGAGCCGTCCGTCCGGTCCGAAGGCGAGGTCGTTCGGCCCCGCCAGCGTCCGCCCCGCGATGCTGGTCGCCAGCATCTCGATCGAGCCGTCGCCGTTCACCCGCTGGATGCCCGGCACCGCGCTCTGGTCGGGACTCCCCGGCACGTTGCCACCCTGGGTGACATAGACGGCGCCGTCGGATCCGAGCAGCGCGCCCCACGGCGACCCGCCCATGTCTGCGAACCGGCTGATCGCGACGTCCTTCCACACCAACAACTCGCCGGTGTTTCCGTCACACAACACGATGGCTCCGTCCGGCATCACGACGGGCCCTTCCGGGAACCCGAGATTCGAAGCGAGCAGCGTTCCTTGCACGACGCGGATCCTTTTTGGGGGGTTGAACCCGGGAAATTGGTATGATAGCATACCGAGCTTGATCGATCCGCGCGGCACCGGCTCGTTGCAGGGCTTGCGGCGATACCGCCGCGGTGGTTCGAGCGCATGATCGGACGCCGGCTCCACCCCCCTCGGTCGTCCATGCCGGGGTGGTCGCCGCTGTCCAATCCGCAACTTCCACTCCTCGCGTACGTATGCAAGGGTGGACCCTTCGTCCTGCCCGGTGACCAGCTCAGGAGGAGACCGTGAGCGATCCGCACAACCCGCGTCCGGAAACGGGCATCGAACTCTTCGACCATCGCATCTCCCGTGGAACGCTGCTGCGCGGTGCGGCCGGCACGATGCTCGGCATGTCGCCGCTGCTCGCGGCAGCCTGCGGCGGCGGCTCGTCCTCGTCCACCGCTGCGACCGGTGCGTCCACCTCGGCCGGCACGCCCGTCAAGGGCGGCACGCTCCGCGCCGGCTTCGTCGGTGGCGGCACGGCCGAGACGCTGAACCTCTACCAGGGCGTCACGCCGATCGACGAGTCCCGCGCACAGAACCTGTTCGACCCGCTGCTGGTGGTCAACCCCGACCTCACCACCGGCCCCGGCCTGGCGCTCGAGTTCAACGCAAACACCGACGCCACCGAGTACGAGATCAAGCTCCGCCCCGGCGTCGAGTTCCACAACGGCAAGACCTTCGGCGCCGAGGACGTGATCTACTCGATGCGGCTGATGGCGAAGTCCGCCAACTTCGCGTCGGTGCCGTTCGTGGCCGGCATCAACCTGAAGGACCTGAAGGCGATCGACGCCACCACCGTCAAGGTGCCGCTGCTCTACCCGGACGCCGATCTCGGCGCCAACTTCGTCTACTGGAACACGTGGATGGTGCAGAACGGCGAGACCGACTTCACCAAGCCGGTCGGCACCGGCCCGTTCATGTACGACACGTTCAAGGCCGGCACCCAGAGCACGTTCAAGAAGAATCCCAACTACTGGCAGACCGGCAAGCCCTATGTCGACGAGCTGCTGATCCAGTCGATCGACGACAACAACGCCCGCCTGGAGGCGCTCCAGTCCGGTCAGATCGACGCGATGGCGCAGCTGCCCACGGCCGAGGCCAAGGCGCACCAGGCGACCGGCGACATCACCGTGCTGGTGGCCAAGTCGCCGCAGGCGATGATGTTCTACATGGACACGACGCAAGGCGCCGTTCAGCGACTGCGCGTGCGCCAGGCGATGAAGCTGATCGCCGACCGCCCGGCGCTCGTGGCGAGCGCCATCAGCGGCTTCGGGACGGTCGGCAACGACATCGTCGGCAAGGGCCTGCCGTTCTACGACACGTCCTGCCCCAGCGCGTGCAGGACATCGAACAGGCCAAGTAGCTGCTCAAGCAGGCCGGCCAGGCGAACCTGAACGTGACCCTGAAGACGTCGCCGATCTTCCCCGGCTTCGTCGAGTCGGCGACGCTGCTCGCGCAGCAGGCCAAGGACGCCGGCGTCACGATCAACCTCAAGCAGGTGCCGCCGAGCGCCTACTACAACCCCTCGCTGCTGTACCTGAAGATGGCGTTCGCCGAGACGCAGTGGCCGCCGCCGTCGCTCAAGTTCTTCTACCTGCAGGCGCTGTCGTCGAAGGCGCCGTACAACGAGACGCACTGGAAGAACGGCGACCTGGAACGATCGACGTTCAAGGCGATCGGCGAGACCGACCAGGCCAACGGCGCAGCCGACATGGAACCAGGTGCAGAAGATCCAGTACGACCAGGGTGGCTACATCAACTGGACGAACGCCGACTGGGTGCGACGGGCTCTCCAACAAGGTCAAGGGCCTCGAACCGCAGCCCGCCGGCGTGCTCGGCAACTACTGTTCATGAACGCCTGGCTGTCCGCGTAGCGACCCTAAGATCGACTGTTGCGGAACCTCGCGCGGCCGACCGCGAGGCTTCGCCTGTTCTCGGCTTCGTGGGCCGTCGCCTGCTGGGCGCGGTCGGTGGTCGCTGCTGCGTTGCCTCGGTCGTGATCTTCTTCGGCACCGCAGGTGCTGCCCGGAGACGCCGCCAGCGTCGTCCTCGGCCGCAGCGCCACCCCGGCGGACGTGCAGATCTGCAGCAAGCAGATGCACCTCGAACAAGCCGCTGGCGAGCAGTACACCACTGGTTGGGCGGGTCGTGCACGGCGACCTGGGCGACTCGGCGGTCGGCATGCGCTCAGGGCAGAAGCACGCGCCATCTGGGCGTTGATCTCGGACCCGGTCAAGAACTCGCTGATGCTGGCGCTCATCACCGCTCTGCTCATGATCCCCGCTCTCGCTGGCCTTGGCGTGTCGCGGCGGTCTCGCCGGGGCCGCTGGCCGACCATGCCATCTCGATCATGCTCGCTCGGCGGCGATCGCGCTGCCCGAGTTCGTGATCGGGACGCTGCTCGTCGGCGTCTTCTTCGTGTGGCTCGACTGTGCTGCCGCCGGTCGCGATCATCGCGCGCGGGCGGCAGCCCGCTCGAGCGACCCGACGCAAGCTCGTCCTGCCGGTACGCGACGCTGCTGCTGGCCGCTGCGCCGCACGGCATCCGGATGGTGCGCGCGGGCATGGTCGAGGCGCTGCAGGCCGAGTATGTGCAGATGGCGCGGCTGAACGGGATCTCGGAGCGCCGCGTGCTGTGGCGCTACGCGCTGCGTAACGCGCTCGCGCCGAGCGTGCAGGTGTTGGCGCAGAACCTGCAGTGGCTGATCGGCGGCATCATCATCACCGAGACCGTGTTCGCCTACCCCGGGCTCGGGCAGCGACTGCTGGTGACCGTCGTGCGGAACGCGACATCGCCGTGGTCCAGTCGGTGGCGATGCTGATCGCCGTCGTCTACATCGTGATCAACATGGTCGCCGACCTGCTCGTGGTGCTGCTGGTCCCGAAGATGCGGGAGCCGGCATGACTGGCCGAGCGCTCGCGCTTCCTGCGTCAGCTTCTCGGGCGCGGCTCGGCGTCGCGCTCGTCGTGCTCGCGGTGTCGCGGTCGCGTTCTTCGGCCGCTACTTCGCCCCGCACGACCCCACCGTGCCGGTAGACCGCGCCGCTCAGCCCCCGTCGAGCACGTACTTGCTCGGCACCGACTTCCTCGGCCAGGACGTGTTCAGCCGCCTGCTCTACGGCGGCCGCTCGGTGATCCTGCTGGCGCGATCGCGACCGTGCTCGGCCTATCTGGTCGGGACGTCACGATCGGGCTGATCGCCGGCTTCAGCCGCTCGCCTCGTCGATCCCGTGCTGATGCGCGCGTGGACGTGATGCTGGCGTTCCCGCCGATCCTCTTCCTGCTCGTCGCTGATCAGCGGCGCCGGCACGAGCGTCTGAGGTGCTGGTGATCGGCGTCGCCGTGATCCAGGCGCCCGGCGATCAGCCGCATCGTTCGCACCGCGACGCTCGAGGTCTCGGTCCGCGGCTACGTCGAGGCCGCGATCGCGCGCGGCGAGCGATCCTACGCCGTGATCGTGCGCCGCGAGGTCCTGCCGAACATCATGGCCCCGGTGCTGGTCGACGCGGGCCTGCGCTTCACGGTCTCGATCCTGCTCGTCGCCGTCTGTCAACTTCCTCGGGCTCGGGCTGCCGCCGCCCGCCGCGGACTGGGCGCTGATGATCACCGAGAACCGCCAGTACATCGCGATCAATGGCTGGGCGGTGCTCGCGCCGGCCGCGATGATCGCCGCGCTGACGATCGGCATCAACGTCGTCGCCGACGCGATCGCCCGCGGCTCGGCCCTACGTGCCCAAGACCGAGGGAGTGCGACGATATGAGCGACGTCCCCGCATCCGTCCTGCAGGTGGAGGGCCTGCTCGCTCGGGCCTGAGCAGCGATCCGTCGTCGAGGACGTCTGGTTCGACGTCGGCGCCGGCGGAGATCTTCGGCGCTGGTCGGCGAGTCGGGCAGTGGCAAGACCACCATCGCGCTGGCTCTGCTCGGCTACACGCGGCCCGGGGTCGATGCTGCGCGGCGGCAGCGTCGAGATCGCCGGCGAGCAGATCGCCGGCCGCGACGAGCAGCGACGCTTCGCAGCCTGCGCGGCCGGCTCGTCTCGTACGTGCCGCAGGATCCGGGGACGGCGCTGAACCCGTCGATGCGGGTGGGCGATGCGGTGCTGCGAGGTGGTGCGCGCGCACCGCGCCGGCGAGGCATCGGCCGAGCGGTCCAGGGCGTCGCTGGAGCGGGTCGAGCTGGCGCCGACCGCTCGGTTTCAGCGGCGTTACCCCCACCAGCTCTCCGGCGGGCAGCAGCAGCGGCGTCACGATCGCCATCGCCTGCGTCTGCGATCCGCCGCTCGTGGTGCTCGACGAGCCGACCACAGGCCTCGACGTCGTCACGCAGGAGCGCATCCTCGCCGAGCTCGGGCGCCTGCGCGACGAGAGCGGGATCGCGATCGTCTACGTCTCCCACGACCTCGCGGTCGTGGCGTCGATGGCCGACCGCGATCGCCGTCATGTACGCCGGCCGCATCGTCGAGAGGGCCGCCGCGCGACGACGTATCAGCGGCCGCGGCATCCCTACACGCGCGGCCTGGTCTCGGCGATCCCCGACCCGTCGGCCGCGCGCGCTGCGCGGAATCCCCGGCGTCTCGGTCGGCGTGGGCGAATGGCCCGCCGGCTGCGCCTTCGCGCCCCGCTGCGACACGCCGATCGCCCTGCCTGCGAAGCGTGCGGTGCTCGCTCGACTCCGTCGCCCGGCCACGCGGTGCGCTGCTGCCGCTGGGGAGCTCACGAGGCGGCGCGTCCCGCGAGATCGAGCGCGCCGCGCGCCGACGCACCGCGCGGAAGACGCCGCGCTGCTGCGAGGTCGATCTCCTCGAGGCCGCGCACCGCACGGCCGGCAGCGGTCGTACGCGTCGCAGGACGTCTCGCTTCGCGGTCGAGTCGGGCGGCTGCATGGCGCTCGTCGGCGAGTCGGGCAGCGGCAAGACGACGATCGCGCGCTGCATCGTGGGCCTGCACCGCCCGACGGCGGCAGCATCCTGATCGACGGCGAGCCGCTGGCGCCGTTCGCCGGTGACCGGCCGCTCGGCCGCCGGCGCCGCATCCAGATCGTGTTCCAGAACCCGTTCGACTCGCTCAACCCGCGGCGCACGGTGCAGCCGCTCGATCGAGCGGCCGGTGCGGGCGCTGCGCGGCCTGTGCCGCGGCGAGGCCGCGACGGAGGTGGCGAGCTGCTCGAGCGGGTCCGGCTGCCCGCTGCGCTCGGCGGGCGCTTCCCGGTCGAGCTCTCCGGCGGTGAACGCCAGCGCGTCGCGATCGCGCGCGCGCTGGCCGCGGAGCCCGAGCTGCTCGTCTGCGACGAGGTCACCTCGGCGCTCTGACGTCTCGGTGCAGGCGGCCGTGCTCGAGCTGCTGGCGGAGCTCCAGCGCGAGCTCAGCCTGAGCATGCTCTTCATCACCCACGATCTGGGCGTCGTTGCCTGCGTGGCCGACCGGTGCTGGTGATGGATCAAGGTGAGATCTGCGAAGCGGCCCAGTCGCGCAGGTGCTGAAACCCGAGCCACGAGTACACGCGACGCCTGCTCGCCGCTGCGCCGATGCTCTCGGAAGCCACGGCCGGCGGTCAGGAGTGAGCGCGCCGCTGCGGATCGCGATCGTGGGCGGCGGCGTGGTGGCGCCGAGGGAACGGTCTGGCGGCCGACGTGCTGATTGAGGACGGCGTGGTCGGGGCGGTCGGGGACATCGATTGTGCGGGCGCGGACGGATCGATGCGGCGGCTGCCTGGTGCTGCCGGGCGCGATCGACGTACATACGCACGTCTTCGGCGGCATCCGCGACGCCACGCGCTCGGCGCTCTGTGGCGGAACCACGAGCGCGCTCGCCTTCGTGGATGCGCTCGACGGCGAGCGACCGGTGGAGGCGGCGCGCCGCACGATGGCCGACGAGATGCCCGATTCGCTCATCGATCTGGCGTTCCACGCGGTCATCTGGGAGCCGCGCGCGTACAGACCGGCGACCTGCGCGACGTGGCGGCACTCGGCGTCGGCAGCGTGAAGCTGTGGCTGGCCTACGTCGAGCTGGGCATCAGGCCGAGGACGACGTCGCGCTGGCGGTCATGCAGGAGGCCGCCGAGCTCGGGGTCGTTATGCTCGCCCACTGCGAGAACGGGCGGGCGGTCGACCTCCTCACCCGGCAACTGGTTGCGGCGGGGAGGTTCGGCCTCGATTCGCTGCCCCGCAGTCGGCCGATCGAGCTGGAGGCCGAGTGCGTGCACCGCTTCCTGGTCTCGCGGAGGTCGCGGCCGCCACGCCCTACGTCGTCCACGTGACGGGCCCGGCCGCTCGAGGAGATCGCGGCCGCGCGCGCCCGCGGGCAGACGGTGCACGGCGAGGTCTGCCCGCACCACCTGCTGTTCCAGCGCGAACAACACGAAGGTCTCGACGGGCTGCGCTATGTGATGACGCCGCCGCTGCGCACGGCCGCCGACCGCGCGGCGCTCATGCGAGCCCTGCGCGACGGCACGCTCGACACCTATGCGTCCGATCACTGCCACCTGCGCCTCGACCGCGACAAGCTTCCGGTCGCGGGCGACTTCACGCAGGTACCGACCGGACTGCCGGGCATCGGCGCGCGGTTGCCGCTGGGCTTCGCGCAGGCAGTCGACGGCGAGGCGCTGCTCTCGCCCGAGCAGCTCGTCGAGGTGGCCTGCACAAACCCTGCGCGCATCTTCGGGCTGTATCCGCAGAAGGGCGTGATCGCGGCGGGAAGCGACGCCGACATCGTCGTCTGGGATCCTTCGCGCGCTCCCGGATCACGCTTGCCGGACATGCAGGACGGCCTGGACTGGTCACCGTACGACGGCATCGAGGTGCCCGGGGCGATCCGCGACGTGCTCGCGCGCGGCGACCAGGTGGTAGTCGACGGCGTTTCGGCGGGGAGGAGCATCGCGGTCCTACCTGCCGGTGTCGCGCGTGCTCGAGACCGCGTGAGGGCTGAGCCGGGCACGGCCGGCTGAGCCGGCGGCGACCTCGGCCAGGAAGGCGCGCAGCTGGTCGGCCGCGTCTGGCTCGATCGCCGGCGGCACCGCCAGCCCGTAGCGCCCGAGCGCCTGCTCCAGCCCGGCGCGGCTGCCCACCAGCGCCAGCGTGTAGCCGTGGCGCGCGAACTCCTCGGTCTGCTCGGCCACCTGGTCGAGCAGCGGCGCCGCCACCTCGTCGGGGTAGTCGCCGGCGGGCAGCTGCATCGCGCCCCAGCCCTCCTGCTCGATCACGGCCAAGGCGTCGACCCCACCAGCCTCGGGGTTGACCAGCTCGCTGGCGACCAGGGCGACGCGGAAGCTGCGCAGGTCGCCCTCCACCTAGCCGCCGCCTTCCATCAGCGCGACCAGCTGCGCCCGCTCCTCGGACGGATCGTGCGTGGGCAGCTGGTGCGACACGCCCATCGCGCGCGGTGCGGTGACGCCGCGCTCGGCCAGCTCAGCGGTCAGCTCCTCGAGGAAGATGCCGCTGCCGGGCGAGAGCTCTGGGGCGCCGTCCGGCCACTCCGGTCGGCCACCGCGGGCCGGGTCGGAGCTGGTCACGTGCACGCCCATCGAGGGGCTGCCGTCGATGCCGACCAGGATCACGTCGTCTCCACGGGCGACGTGCACCTCGATCGCGCCGGCCACGGCGGCGGCGATCTTGCGGCAGTGGCGGCGAAAGGCGGTCGTGTCGTACTGCTCCCGCACCGCCCAGAAGCGGTTCAGGCCGGTGAACGCCAGCTCCGGGCAGGGCATCTGCTCGATGCGCCAGCCGCGCCCCCGCAGCTCGTCGGCCAGCGGCGAGTAGACGCCGGGGCAGCGGGCGCCGCCGTCGGTCTTCGAGTTCTGGTTGAGCAGGCAGTGAGCGACGAATGCAACGCCGGGCATCCCGGCAGTATAGGAACAGGAAGGTGGGGGATATGAGCATGCGCAGCGCGATCGTCACGGGGTCGTCCTCCGGTATCGGCCGGGCGATCGCGATCCGGCTGGCGGCCGACGGGTTCGACGTCGTGCTGGCAGACATCCGGCCCGATCCGATAACCGGTGGCGAGCCCACCGAGGACGTGATCCTGGGCAGCGGCGGCAGCGCCATTCACGTGGCGGCCGATGTTGCCTCGCCGGACGACTGCGCGGCGCTGGTCGTAACGGCCGTGAAGCGTGTCGGCACGCTGGATGTGCTGGTGAACAACGCCGTGCTGGCCGGTGTGGAGTCCAAGCCGCTGCTGGACACCGAGCCCGAGGACTGGGACGCGATGATGGCCGTCAACCTGCGCGGCGCGTACCTGCTGTGCCGGGCGGCGGTGCGCCAGATGCTGACCCAACCGCTGGACGGCGACACGCGGGGACGGATCATCAACATCACCTCGCAGCACGGGATCGTCGGCTGCCCGGGCCACTTCACCTACAGCGTCGGCAAGGGCGGCCTGATCCAGATGACACGCCAGATCGCGGTCGACTACGGGCCGCAGGGCATCATCTGCAACGCGGTCGCGCCGGGCAAGATCGTGACGGGGACCCCCGGGGACCTCAGCGCGAGCGAGGAAGGCCTGGCCTACGTGCGGTCACGCACGCCGTTTGCACGGCTGGGCCGCTCCGAGGACGTTGCCGCGGCGGTGTCGTTCCTGGCGAACGAGGCCAGCTACGTGAGCGGCAGCAACCTAATGGTGGACGGAGGCTGGAGCGCGTACTAATAGGCCATCCACCCGCCGTCGACCAGCAGGTTGATCCCGCTCACGTACGTGCACTCGTCGGACGCCAGAAACAGCGCGGCGGCGGCCACGTCGGCGGGCCGCCCCAGACGGGAGAAGGGCGTGCGCGCGTGCGAGTAGGCCAGCACCTCCTCCGAGTCCTGGCGCACGAGGATCTTGCCCGGCGCCAGCCCGTTCACGATCACACCCAGGGGGCCGAAGTCGACGGCCAGCTGATGGGTGAGGTTGATGACGCCGCCCTTGGCGGTGCAGTAGGCGACGTGGCCGGGCGCGCCGATCATGCCGTGCTGCGAGGAGATGTTGATGATGCGCCCGCGCGCCTCCGCCACCGGCTCCTGGCCGAGCATCTGCTGGACGGCGCGCTTGCAGCAGAGGAACACGCCGCGCAGGCCCACGTCCATGATCGCGTCCCAGTCCGCGGGCTCGGTCTCCAGCAGCCCCTTCGAGTGGCGGCCGGCGACGATCGCGTTGTTCACCATCACGTCCAGGCGGCCGCGCCGCTCGACGGCGGTCGTTACCAGCCGGCCGATGTCGTCCCACCGCGAGGCGTCGGCCTCGACGAAGATGCCGCTGCCGCCGGCCTGTTCGATCAGATCGACGGTCGGCTCGCCGCCCTCGCGGGGGTCCGGGCGCACGTCGCCGACCACCACGTCGGCGCCCTCGGCGGCGAAGGTCAGGGCCATCGCCCGGCCCAGGCCGGAGGCCGCGCCGGTGATGACGATCGACTTGTCCTGCAGTCGCCCCGCGCTCATCTCGCATCCCCTTTCCGTGGACGCCCCCGAGCATAGCGACGGCCGTGCGCGGGCTCGGGCCGGTCCGTGCCAGAATGCCGGACACCGAACGAACGCCGACAGAGGGGGGACCGGATGGACGATGATCGCGCACGAGAGCTGCTGGCGGAGGAGCGGCGGCGGATCGAAGAGGCGCTAGCGACGAGCACCGTTGTCACCACCGACGACGAGTCCACCGCGGACGACGCCGACAACGCCACCGACACGTATCAGAACGAGTTCGACGAGGGCAGGAGCGACGACCTCAACCAGCAGCTGGCTGCGGTCGAGCGGGCCGAGCAGCGGCTGGCAGAGGGCCGGTACGGGCTCTCGATCGAGAGCGGCGATCCGATCCCGGACGAGCGGCTGGAGGCGATCCCGACGGCCGAGCGCACGGTCGCCGAGGAGGAGCGCTTCGATCGCGGCGCCTAGACCTCAGTCGCCCGCCTGCTCGGCGGTCTGCTGCGCCAGACGCTCCGAGGCCATCGTCCGCGCCGCGCCGTGGACGTCGGCCATGCCGGTGATCGCCGTCAGGAAGTCCTCCCGGCCGAGCGTGTAGAGGCTGGCGTCGCTGGTCGCCGTCACCGTGGCGGTGCGCGGGGTGTCGTTCAGGAGCGCGATCTCGCCGAAGCCATCGCCACGGCTGAGCGTGGTCGCGAACCCGGCTGCGGTGGTCACGGCCACCTTGCCGTCGGCGACCAGGTAGAACAGGTCGCCGGGCTCGCCCTCCCGGATCAGCACTTCGCCGGGCGCGGCGTGGCGCGGCTCCAGCATCCGCGCGACGCCCTCCATCTGAGGCGGTGGCAGCGGCCGGAACAGCGCCATCGCGCGCAGCAGCCCGATCTGGACGATCGGCACGGTCGCCCTGGCGTCTGCGCGCAGGATCGCCGGGAGCAGGACGAGCGTCACCAGTGGCATGATCGCTCCCACACCCACGATCGCCGCCTCGGTGCCACCCAGGCCGATCAGGATCGGCACCACCAACGAGCCCAGCGACAGGCCGAGCATGTCGACGCTCTCGATCACGCCGAAGATGCGGCCCAGGACGGCGGGCGTCCCGGTGCGCTGAAGCAGCGTGCGACCGGAAACGTCGAACAGGCTGCGCCCGACGTTCGCGAGCAGCAGCAGTGGGATCGTGATCGCCATCCGCGGCCAGACCGCGATCAGGGCGACCGATGCGCCCATGAGCACGGCCGCGGCGACCAGTGGAGGCGCCAGCCGCCGCCGGCCAACCAGCCCCACCGTGACGAACACGGCGACCAGGCCTCCGGCGCCGAAGGTGGCGTTCAGGATGCCCACGCCCGACTGCCCGATGTCGAGCTCGTTGAGCGCGAGCACCACGAACAGCACGTCCATCGCGCCGAGGTAGAGCGACTGCGAGGTGAGCACGCCCATCAACACCGCGGTGCCGCGCTCGCCCTTGAGCGCGCGGAACCCGTCGACCGCGTCCGCGATCGGCGAGCCCACGTCGCCCGGTTCGGCCGGCGGCAGCGATCGCGTCAGCGGCAGCGACACCCAGGTGGCGGCAAGCATGGCGACGGCGAATGCCGCCACCACCCAGCCGGGCCCGCCGATCGCGATCACACCGGCGGCCACGATCGGACCGACCATGATGCCGGCGCTCTCGATCCAGCCCAGCGCCGCATTTCCGGCGGTCAGCTCGTCGGGGGTGTGCACGGCGGCCGGCAGCACGACGTTCATGGTCGGGCGCGTGGCGTTGAACGCGGGTGCTGCCAGGATGGCAAACACGTAGACGACCGCGGGCGGGCCGTGGACGAGCAGCGCGATCGCCAACAGTCCCATGCCCACGGCCTGCGCCGCGTAACCGGCCACGAGCACCCATCCGGCCTGGTAGCGGTCCGCGAACGTGGCCAGCAACGGCGCGATCACGACGCACGGCAGGAGCTGCGCCGCCGCCAGGATGCCGCTGGCCTTGGCTCCGCCCTGGTTGTAGGCGTAGACCAGCACGGCGATCCACTCGCCGTACTCGGCGGCGTTGAACAGCGCGAAACCGATGCCGCATCGCCGCAGCGTCGGGTTTCGCGTCAGCTTCGCGAGAGGCGCCAGCCGGCTCAGCACGGACCGATCCTACGCCGTTGGTGTACTACGAGCCATCGAGCTAGGTGAAGCACCTCGAGGCGTCGTGTTGCCGACCGGCAGGTCGGGCTGAGACCCTTACTGCTACGCCCCCACGTTCAGTGGATGGTGGCAGGCCGCCAGGTGCTGCTCGGCGTGCTTCACCAGCGGCGGCTCGGTGGTCGTGCAGATGTCGGTCGCATAGCGGCAGCGCGGGTGGAAGCGGCAGCCGCTGGGCGGCGTGATCGGGCTGGGGACGTCGCCCTGCAGGACGATCCGCTCGCGCTCGACGTCTGGGTCGGGCACCGGCACCGCCGACAGCAGCGCCTCGCTGTACGGGTGGATCGGCCGGTCGTAGAGCTCCGCCGCCGGGGCCAGCTCCACGATCTTGCCCAGGTACATGACGGCGATGCGGTCAGACACGTGCCGCACCACCGACAGGTCGTGTGCGATGAACAGGTAGGTCAGACCCAGGTCGTCCTGCAGGTCGCTGAGCAGGTTCACGACCTGCGCCTGGATCGAGACGTCAAGCGCCGAGACCGGCTCGTCAGCGATGATCAGTCGCGGGCTCAGCGCCAGCGCGCGGGCCACCCCGATCCGCTGGCGCTGGCCGCCGGAGAACTCGTGCGGGTAGCGGTTGTAGTGCTCCGGGCTGAGCCCGACCAGCTCCAGCAGCTCCTGCACCCGCTTGTTGACGTCGCCGCGCGCGCCCGCGCCGTGGATCCGCAGCGGATCGCCGATGATCGTGCCCACCCGCTTGCGCGGGTTGAGCGACGCGTAGGGATCCTGGAACACCATCTGGATCTCCCGCCGCAGCGGCCGCATCTGGTTGCGGTCGAGGGTGGAGATGTCCTGACCGTCGAACTCGATCGTGCCGCCGGTGAGGTCGTGTAGGCGGATCAGGCAACGTCCGAACGTGGACTTGCCGCAGCCCGACTCACCCACCAGCCCGACCGTCTCGCCCGGCATCAGGTCGAGGTCGACGTCGTCCACCGCGTGCACGCGCGCCACCTCGCGCTGGAACACGATGCCGCGCTTGATCGGGAAGTACTTGCGCACGCCGCGCGCGCGCATCAGCGGCGCGGCGGGGTCGCTCACGACGCCTCCGGTGTCGCGACCCGCCGGGCCTGCTTCTGATCGGCAGAGAGCAGGCACGCATCCAGGTGGTCGGCCCCCGACCGCGCCTCGAGTTCAGGGCGCTCGGCGCGGCAGCGGTCGAATGCATACGGGCAACGGGGCCGGAAGCTGCAGCCCGCCGGCAGCGAGATCAACGACGGCGGCTGCCCCGAGATGGCCGCCAGCCGCCTCTGGCGGGGCCGGTCCAGCCGCGAGATCGACCCCAGCAGGCCCCACGTGTACGGATGTTGCGGCCCGCGGAACAGCTCGCCCACGTCGGCGTACTCCACGATCCGGCCCGCGTACATCACGGCCACCCTGTCTGCCACCTCGGCAACGACGCCCAGGTCGTGCGTGATCAGCACCACGGCCGAGTCGAACTCGCGCTGCAGGTTCCCGATCAGCTCCAGGATCTGGGCCTGGATGGTGACGTCGAGGGCGGTGGTCGGCTCGTCCGCGATCAGCACGTCGGGGTTGCAGGAGAGCCCCATCGCGATCATCACCCGCTGGCGCATGCCGCCCGAGAACTGGTGCGGGTAGTCGTCGATCCGCGCCTCGGGGTTGGGGATGCCGACGGCACCGAGCAGCTCGAGGGTACGCCTGCGTGCCTGTTTCGCGGACAGGCCCTCGTGCGCGCGCAGCTGCTCATCGATCTGCCAGCCGATCCTGTAGACCGGGTTCAGCGAGGTCATCGGGTCCTGGAAGATCATCGAGATCTGCTTCCCGCGCACCTGCAGCATCTCGCCCTGGGACAGCTGCATCAGGTTGCGCCCCTTGAACAGCACCTCGCCCGAGAACACGGCGTTCTGGTCGAGGATCAGCCGCATCAACGTCATTGCGGTCACGCTCTTGCCGGAGCCGGACTCGCCCACGATGCCCAACACCTCGCCGCGATTGACGGTGAACGAGACCCCATCGACCGCGTGCACGGTGCCGTCCTGGGTGCGGAACGAGACGCTCAGGTCGCGCACCTCGAGCAGCGGTGCGTCGGTCATGCCGGACGCACCCGCGGGTCGAGCCAGGCGTAGCCGACGTCGACAACGGCGTTCGCCATCACGATGAAGATCGCGCCGTAGATGACGGTGGCCATGATCACCGGCAGGTCGAGACTGATCAGCGACTGGTATGTGAGCAGGCCCACGCCGGGCAGGCCGAAGACCACCTCGACCAGCAGAGCGCCGCCGCCCACCAGCGCACCGAAGTCGAGCCCGAACAGGCTGACGAAGCTGATCATCGATGTGCGCAACGTGTGGCGCAGCAGCACCCGCCGCCCGCTCAGCCCCTTTGCGCGGGCGGTGCGCACGAAGTCCTCGTTCTCGGTCTCCAGCAGCTCGGCCCGCAGCACCCGCGCGTAGAGGCCGATGTAGAGCACCGACAGCACCAGCCACGGGATCACCAGGTGCTTGAACCACATAGCCGGATCCTGAGTGAAGGGCGTGTAGCCGAGCGGCGGCACCCACGAGAACAGGAAGGTGTCGTGGTAGCGGTCCTGGGTGATCAGGTTGGCCATCTCGCCCAGCCAGAACACGGGCATCGAGATGCCGATCAGCGCCAGCATCATCAGCATCGGATCGAAGATGGTGCCGCGCAGTACCGCGGCCGCCACGCCCATGATGATCGACACCACCACCCAGATCACCGCCGCGCCCAGCACCAGCGACAGCGTCACCGGGGTGGCGGCCACGATCTCGGGTACCACCTTCTGGCCCTGGTTGCTGTACGAGGTGAGGTCGCGGCTGATGAACAGCTTCTTCATCAGGATTACGTACTGCACCGGCAGCGGACGGTCGAGGCCGTACTGGTGCTTGATGGCCTTGATCGTCTCGGGGCTGGGGTTGCGGCCGGCCAGCTTGCGGGCCGGGTCGACGCCGGGCGTGTGGAAGAAGATCAGGAACACCAGCACCGTGATCGTGAACACGACGAAGACGGTGGCGATCATGCGGCGGATGACGAAGGTCAGCATCCGTCAGTCCTTGACCCGCAGCTTGGCCCGTGGGTCGAGCGCGTCGCGCACGCCGTCTCCGAAGACGTTCAGGGACAGCACGGTCAGCACGATCATGATGCCGGGCGCGATCGCCACCCACGGCCGGGTGTAGAGCAGCTGCTGGCCGTCGTCGATGATCGTGCCCCAGCTGGCGTTCGGCGGCTGCACGCCGATCGAGAGGTAGGAGAGCGCCGACTCGGTGAGGATGGTGGTGGCGATCATCAGCGGCAGCAGCACGATCAGCACCGTGATCACGTTGGGCAGGATCTCGTTGAAGATCAGCCGCCGGTTGGACGCGCCCTGGGCGATGGCGGCCTCGATGAACTCCTTCTCGCGCACCGACAGCACCGCGCCGCGCACCGGCCGGGCCACGTAGGGCACGTAGATGACGGCGATGATCAGGGTCGGCAGCCAGAGGCTGGAGGCGCTGACCGAGAACGGCCCGATCATAAGGCCCTGGGTGAGCAGAACGGTCGCTATCGAGATCGCCAGCAGGTACACCGGAAACGCCCAGACCACATCCAGCCCGCGCGCGATGATGCTGTCGGTGACACCGCCGTAGAAGCCGGCCACCATGCCCACGATCACCGCGAGCAGGCTGCAGATCACGGCCGACCCGATCCCGATCGTGAGCGAGGTGCGGCCTCCATAGAGCACGCGCGCGGCCACGTCGCGGCCCTGGCTGTCGGCGCCCAGGAAGTAGTTGCGCTGCCAGGTGGGGCCGATCGGCGTCTCGCCCAGCTTCAGCACGCCGCCGCCCTGCTGCAGCACGTCCACCTTCTTGCCGTTGATCACCGTGGTGGCGGTCAGCTGGCTGGTGAACGGGTCGGTGTGGGCGATGTGATCGGCGTAGAACGGCCCCATGAACGACACCACCACGATCCCCAGGAACAGCGCCAGCGCCGCCATCGCCATCCGGTTTCGCACCAGCTTGTGACCGGCCAGCGCCCACGGGCTGCGCCCGGCGACCCGGCCCTCGGGCGGCGCGTCCGCGAGCGGATCAATCGGGTGCTCGAGCCCTCCGACGGTCGACATCGGAGGAGGGCTACTTCAGCCCAGGCTTGGTCGATCAGGATGCCGCCCACCAGCACGTTGGGGTCGAAGATGTAGTTACCGACGCGCGACGACACGAAGTCGATGTGCTTGGGAAGGAACAGCGACACCCATGGCGCCTGGTCGGTCGTGGCCTTGTCGACCTGGGTCCACATCTGATTGGCCGCGGCCTGGTCGGTGACGCTGGTCTCGATCGCCTTCTCCGTCATCTTCTGGATGGTCGGGTCGCAGAACTCCGACAGGTTGGCGCTGGCGGTGCTGTTCGGGTGGAAACCGTTACAGCCCACGACGACGTCGAACCAGTCGGCGCCGGACGGGTAGTCCGGATACCAGTAGCTGAAGCTGATCTGGGCCTTGTTGCTCGAGTCCTGCACGTACGGGTACTCCACCGCGGCGCTCAGCACCTTGATCGACGAGTCGTAGCCGAGCTGCTTGAGCAGCGACACGAAGTAAAGGCAGACGGCCTTGCTGGCCTCATCCGGCGTGCAGATCACGGCCACCTTCTGGCCCTTGGTGCCGGACTCCGCGACCAGCTGCTGGGCCTTGGCCATGTCCGGGCCGTGCCACTTGCCGTCGCCGGGACTCGTGGTGTAGGGGCAGTAGGCCGCGTAGCCGGGGAAGTCAGGCGGCAGGATCTGGCAGGTGGGGGTGGCCACCTGCGGGCCGCCCCAGGCCTTGATGATCGCAGCCCGGTCGGTCGCGTAGTTGACGGCCTGGCGCACCTTGACGTTGTCGAACGGCGCGACCCGGGTGTTCAGCGCCATGTGGAACACCTGCGGCACGGGGTTCAGGTGCACCTGGTTCGTGTACTGGGTGGCGATCTCGTTCAGCCGGTCGGAGGGCGGCTGGTCGTACATCCAGTCGGCCTGGCCATGCTCGACCATCGTCACCTCGGCCTCGCTGGTCAGCGACAGCCTGATGTCGATCTTGTCCGGGTAGCCCTGCGGCTGGGCGTCCTTCGACCACTCGTGGAACTCGGGATTACGCACCAGCAGGATCTCCTGGTTGGGCGTGTAGTGATCGATCATGTAGGGCCCGGTCGCAGGCAGCGGGTTGGAGGGGCCAACCTCCTTGTCGGGAGTGTTCGATGGCACCGCGTAGCCAAACGGCAGCGCCAGCTTCTGCAGGAAGTCGGGGTCGGGGGAGACCAGGTGGAAGGTGACGGTACCGGCCGCGTCATCGGCCACGATCCCCTTCGAGAGGTCGCACGTCTTGGGCGTCTTGGCGCAGGCGTCGCCGCCGACGATGCCCTGGTAGAACGAGCCGACCGGCCCGGGTACCGTGAACTCCCGCTCGATCGCGCGCAGGAAGTCACTGGCCTTGACGGCCGTACCGTCCGAATACGTGATGCCGGGCCGCAGGTGAAACACGTACGTCTTGCCACCGTCGGTCGCCTGGGGGATCTCCTGCGCGAGGTCGGGGACAAGCGTGTTGCCGTCGGAGCCGCCCACCTTCTTCCAGGTCAGCAGTCCGTCATAGATCATGTACAGCAGCGTCCAGTTCTGGTCGTAGTCGACCGCCGGGTCGATCGAGCTGCCGATGCCGTTCCAGGCAAGCACCATCGTCCCGCCCTGATGACCGGTCGTCGACCCGGAGCCACCCGATCCACCGGACGACGACGAGGAGCCCCCGCCGCAGCCGGCCAGCACGCCCACCAGCAGCACCAGACAGGCACTGGCCATGAGTCCGCGATGTCGAGCGTGCTGCATTGGTGCCTCCCAGCTGGAGAGTTGACCGGCGACCGCCGTGCGCCGCACGATGATACGGATTGGTCGCTGCGGAGTCCAGGTTTGTTGCCGGGCGCGCGCAGATCTGTAGGATCGGCCACCCGTGCCACCGACCTCCGAACAGATCGCTACTGCGTTGTCGCTTCCCTTCGACCGCGCCCAGATGCGCCGGATCGTGAGCGACCTGGCCGCGCTGGGCTCGGCGCCCAGCGGCTTCCGGGTGACCGGGACGCCGGAGGATCGAGCCGCCGCCCGGCTGGCGGCGGCCGAGATGCGGGCGATCGGCCTGCAGGACGTGAGTGTGGAGACGGTGCCCGTATACGGCTGGCGGATGCGCGGCGCGTCGCTCGACGTCGGCGGGCGCAGCTTCGAGTGCGCGTCGATGGGCGGCGTGCCGGGAACGCCGCCGGGCGGCATCACAGCGCCGCCGGTGTGGACGGGCGACGCGTCGAGGCGCCGGCTCGACCGGATCGACGTGGGCGGCAGGATCGCTGTGGTGGAGTGGCGCAGCGGCTCGATCTGGCCGTCCGACGTGGGTCTGGAGCTGGCCGCCCGCGGCGCGGTCGGCGTGGTCGTGCACTGCCCGCAGGGCGGGCCGTACTACCAGAGCCCGCGTGCGCTGGGCGCGTTCAACTCGCGGTGGTACGCGGGCGCGCCGCCGATGGTGACGATCCGCAAGGAGGATGCCGTACGCGTCCGCAAGCTGATGGAGGGCGGCCAGATCGATGCAAAGCTGACGTTGCGCGTGGACGCGGGCCCGTCCCAGGGCGCGAACGCGGTCGGATACCTGCCGGGACGGCGGCGGGGCGCGCCGATCGTGGTCGGCGCCCACCATGACGGCTGGTTCCGGGCGGCGTTCGACAACGCCAGCGGCGTGGCCGTGATGCTGGGGATGGCCCGTGCGATGGTGGAGGCCGGCGTGCGGCCCGAGCGCACGATCTGCTTCACGTCGCGAACGGCAGAGGAGTTCGGCCAGGCTGACAGCGAGTACGACTGGTGCACGGGCGCGCACGGGCAGATCGCGCATTCACACCCGGAGTGGGGCACCCGCAGCCCGTTCCACCTGTGCGTCGAGGCATCCGGCCACACGGGGCTGCCGCTGCTGGTGGAGGCGCCGCCGGAGCTGACCGGCTGGGCGCGAAGCTGCCTGCGGGCGGCCGACCGGGAGGGCCTGCTGACAAGCGGCTGGAAGATGTACCCGCCCGGCTGCGGCACCGAGCTCTGGCCGCTGCTGGTCGCGGGCGTGCCCGGCGTCAGCGTGCTGACGTGGGGCAAGAGCTTCTCGCGCAGCGCCTACCACTCGCCGCTGGACACGATCAAGCTGGTCGATTTCGGCCACCTGGGGCGGCTGGGCAGGGTCTACTCGCTGATGGTGCTGGACGCCGACCGCCGCGGCGACGACCTGTGCGACCACCGGGCGCGGGCTCGCCATCTGGAACAGGCGGTGGCGCGATCGCCGGTGCCGCTGCCGGGATTGCGCGCGGCGGCTCGCCGGCACGCGGCGGCCAGGGGCAGGCGCGCATTTACGCCGGTCGGGCGCGGGCTGCTCGCGCTCGATGCCGGCGGCTCGTCGGCCTATCCGTTCCAGCAGGGGGCGCGCGATCTGACGGCGCTGAAGGCGGCGCAGGCGGCGCTGGCCAAGGGCGACCACCGGACGGCGGCCAGGCACGCGGCGCGGGTCGGCGACAACGCGCTGTGCGCGGCGCTGTCCCACGACACCATGCGCCGCCGGCTGGCGCGGGTCCAGCGCGACCGCGCGGGCGACGGGTGGGGCGGGCGCAGCCACCTGACCGAGAGCCCCAACCTGTGGCTGGAGCTGGCGTCGCTGCGCGGCGAGCCGGGCGCTCCGCCGGCCGACTGGGTGAAGCGGTCGCTGCGCGGCCACGCGGAGGACGTCAGGGCAAGGCTCGAGCGAGCGGCCGCGCGGATGGAGGCGGCGCTGGCGCGGGCGGGCGGCTGAAGCCAGACCCTGCAGAAGTACTACAAGCCATCGAGGTGGGAGAAGCACCTCGAGGCGTCGGTTGCCGACCGGCAGTGTCAGGCTCAAGCCAGACACTCCAGGCGCGCTTCAGGGCTAGGCTGTCTGCATGTCGCAGCCCGGCGAACCGCAGGATCCGCCCCAGTCCGCGTCGACGAGCGTCGGTGGGGCCGCGCCCGATCCGCCCCAAGCTGGTGACCTCGATGCGCCGGCCGTTCCGTTCATCGGCCGGCGTGGGCACCGGCGGCGTGGTGTCGAGTCGATCTTCATCCGGTTCGTTGCAACCGGCGGCGTGATCGGGATCGGCGTTGCCGCGGCTGCGATCATGGGCACGCAGGACGTCGCCGCCTGGATCATCGGGCTGGTGGTGTCGGCGCTGAGTGTGGCGCTGGCCGCGATCCTGTGGTCGTCGCGCACGCTCTAAGCAGAGCCGACCTGCGCTAGTCGCAGTCCGGCTGTCCCCGCTCGCGCCGCTCGAACTCGAGCATCATCAGCCGCAGCAGCGCGTTCAGCTGCACCTTCTCTCGCTCGTTCAGCGCGGCGGTGACCAGCGCCTCCTTCTTGGCCTGCGCGCCGACGGCCCTCCGGTACGTCTTGCGGCCGTGGTCGGTCAGCTCCACCACCACGCTGCGGCGATCATCGGGGTCGGGCAGCCGCTGCACCAGCCCGGCCTGCTCAAGCCGGTCGAGCCGGTTGGTCATCGCCCCGCTGGAGAGCTCCATTCGCGCGGCCAGCCGCCCGGGCGTGCTCCGGAAGGGCTCGCCGCCCTGAGCCAGGATCGAGAGCACCTTGTTCTCGGCCGTGTCCAGCCCGAACTCCGCCAGCGTCTCGTCCATCGTACGCTGCAGCCGCCGGGCCAGCCCGGAGATGCGATCGACGATGCCCTCGACCTCCAGGTCGAGGTCGGGCAGCACCAAGTGGATGCTCTCCAGAAACGCGTCGACGTGGTCCCGGTCCTCAGTCTTGGCCACTCCTCGATTATCGCATGAAAGTAGTTTGACGTCAAGGTATCTCAGCGCTAGAATCTCGACTTCAAGATACTTAAGGTGAAGAGAGGAGTGGGACATGCATCCGATGGACAGCCAGGGACGAAGGCAGCTGGCGGGCGAGCGGATCGAGCGGCTGCGCGGAGATGCTGTACCGCGGGGCGGCGATCTACGGCTGGCCCGGCGGGTGGTCGCCGGGCTCGTCCCGGCCCTCCACGCTGTCCTTGAAGCCCCGAATGCCCTGGCCCAGCGAACGCCCCAGCTCGGGCAGCCGCGAGGGGCCGAGCACGATCAGCGCAATCAGGAACACGATCGCAAGCTTCTCGGGTGAGTCGAATCCCATGCCGGAAGTGTAGGCGGGCTCCCCGGGGCGTTGGGGTGACCCACCACCCCCTCACTGTGACAAGGCACGGGAGGCCTCTGCCCGGCGGTCGCGAACCCCTCCGCATGCGGATCCGAACTGCGCTGCCGGCGGGCCTGACGTTGACCGTCGCTGTCGTGCTCGCGCTCGCGCCGCAGGCGCACGCGGCCCGCAGCGTGAACGGCGCGATTGCACCACCGGGGGCCCGCAGCGTCAGCTCCGCCGCGGGATTCGAGGCGGCCGTCGCGGCCCTGCGCGACTCCGGCGGCACCATCACGCTGGGTCCCGGCAGGTACCCAACCAAGATGCGAATCGGGCCGCGCTCGTCGCGGCGGCTGACCATCTCCGGGCCCGCCCGCGGCAGGGCGGTGGTGCGTGCGATCGTGCTCTACCGCACCCAGGCGGTGACGATCCGCAAGCTTCACATCCGGGCCATGTCCCGGGACGGCGGGATCCACACCATCTACTCGCAGCACATCCGGCTCCACAACCTCGCGTTCACGGCAATCGACACCACGCGCAAGGTGGGCATCAACCTCGACCACTCGAGCCACGTGACCGTCGACCACAGCGTCTTCGCGCACTGCGGCGACAACACGCCACGATGGTCGATGTGCATCCTGCCGCGCTACGCCTCATACGTCACCATCGAGGGCAACCGGTTCCACGACTGCCTCGGCTGCGACTTCATCCACGGCCGCGCCGGGCCGAAGCTGCTGATCAAGAGCAACACGTTCAACCGCGCCCTCGCCTGCCACCACACCTGGGAGAAGTGCGGCCACCAGGACATGATCGAGCTGTTCCTCGCGAACGGGATGACCGTCCGCGACAACATCTTCGGGGTCAACGAGTTCGGCGGCGCACAGCTCTACATGGCGCTGGCCGTCGACCACGTGCACGTCCTCGACAACCTGTTCCTGGCGTCCGATCCGCGGGCGCCGACGGTGGTCCCGCGGGCGGGGATCCTGGTCGGCACCAAGGCGGCGCTGCGGGTGCCGCACGACGTCGACATCATCAACAACACGATCCTCTCGGGGTCGCCGAGACCCGACCACGACTCGCTGTCGATCGTGGTCAGCCACCACTACCCCGGCCTCAAGCGGGCATGGCGGCCGCTTATCGCGAACAACGTCCTGGGCAAGCAGCTCTCGCCCACTCTGGTGTGCCCGCGGCTGCGCCGGTCGAGCCACAACGTGATCGAGGAGGGGGTTGCGTGCGGTAGCACCGACGTCGTCGGTGACCCGTTGCTGAACGCCCGTGAACGGCCGACGGCCGCATCCGAGCTCGTGATCGACAAGGCCAACCCGCTCTACGTACCAAGCTTCGACCTGCTCGGGCATCGCCGCCGGGGGCCGCCCGACATCGGCGCTTACGAATACCGCGGACGCTAACTCCTGGTCAGCGGTATCCCGGCGCCGCGGCCTCGCGCTCAGGCCACGCTTCCCAGCGTCACGGTGATGTGGTGGGTGGCCGTACCGGCAACGACGGTCAGCCTGACCGAGTCGCCGGGGCTGTGTCCAGCGATGCGGGCCGCGGCGGTGCTTGCGTTGGCGACCCGCTGTCCGTCGATGGCCGTGATCACCTCGCCGGCGGTCAGGCCGGCTGCGGCGGCCGGAGATCCGGAGGTGACCTTCTCGATCCTGGCACCGCCGGATGCGTCCTGCAGGTAGACGCCGAGATAGGCGTGGGTGGCCTTGCCGCTTGCGATCAGCTGCCTGGTGATGCTCTGGACAGTCGATGACGGGACGGCGAAGCCGATCCCGACGTTGCCGCTGGTGCTGCCGTCGGCGTAGATCTGGCTGGTGATGCCGATCACCTGGCCCTGAGTGTTCAGGAGCGGGCCGCCGCTGTTGCCGTGGTTGATCGCGGCGTCGGTCTGGATGGCATTCGCGATCGGGCGGTTGTTCGGCGAGGTGATCGTGCGGTCGAGCGCCGACACAATTCCGGTCGAGACGCTGTCGGCCAGGCCGAAGGGATCGCCGATCGCGATCACGGCGTCGCCGACCCGGAGGCTGTTCGAATCACCGAACGTGAGCGTGTGCAGATCGGAGGGCGGCGCGTCGATGTGGATGACGGCCACGTCGGTGGTCGGGTCGCTTCCCACCAACGTCGCCTTGTAGGTCTTGCCGTCGTGGGTCTGGACGGTGATCGACGAAGCGCCGGCGACGACGTGGGCGTTGGTGGCGATGTCGCCGTTGCCGTCGATCTCGAAGCCGGTGCCCTGCGCCAATTGGGCCTGCTGCGAGGGCCCGAACGGGGTGATGCTCTGGCCGGTCGCGTTCTCGCGCACCTTGATCTCGACCACGCCCGAGACGGCGCCGGCGTAGATGTCGGCCACCGACTTCTGTGATGTGGTCACTGCGGCCGGGCTGGCCGTGCCCGCGACGATCGTGCTCGTCGCCGGTGTGGACGAATCGCTCGTGCCTTTGGTCGCGATGAACGCGCCCAGCGCCAGGGCGGCGCCGATCGCGGCCGAGGCGATGAGCGCCGCTGCGCCTGATGCATGCTTCTTCACGGGAGGCTCCTCGGACGGTGCGGAAAGGTCGTTCTGCAGGTAGGCTGCTCGTCCGAGTTGAGGTCAAGCTCGGAGCCGCTTGTGAGCTTGCTCAGAATCAGCACGCGCCTGCGGCTGGGGTTGGACCGCAAGCATGAGGGGTACCACCGACGCATGGCCGAAGCAGCCACTCCGATGGATGATGAGGGCACCTTCGAGATCGACGATGCGCCAGGGTGGCGGTATCTGCCGTTTTTGGGAAGCGACGACCAGATCGAGGTGACCGTCGTCCGCGATGGTGACGGGTGCGAACTGCGCTTCACCGTCCCGGCGGTCGTCCAGCGCGGTGCCGAACTGGGCCGGATCGCCCGGATCGTGATCGCGGCGCAGGAGCGGGCGGACCGCTCGGAGGGTCTCGGTGCCTGAGGCGTCGGAGGCCGCGAGGGCGGCGGCGAAGGGTGCGGCCCTGTGGTGGGTGCGCACCCATCCGCTCCAGGCGGCCAGGTTCGCGTCGGTCGCGACGCGGCATCCGCAGCGGACGAGGCAGGCCGTGTCCGAGGCGAAAACGATGCGCGAGGCGGCTCCCGATCCGCGCGTGCGGCGGCTGGGCGCGCACCTCTCGGGGCCGGTCCGGCGGGCCGGCCGGGATGAGCTGGCCGATCCACTGTTCTGGTCGGAGATTGCGCAAGTCGCTCTGGCGGCGGCCGCGGCCTACACCGAGGCCCGCGACCGGCGGGCCCGACGAGCCCGGCGCCGTCGAGCATTCCTGGCGGTAGCGTCCCTGACGCTGGCGGGCGCGGCCGCGTACGCCGTGCGGCGCCGCGAAGCTCCGTAGTCATCGAACCGTTACGCAGCCGACATGCGGCGGATACGCCCCGCTCGTAGCATCGGAAAGTGCCCACGGGATCTCATGTGGGCCGGCGACCGAGGAAGGCAGGGAAGAGATGATCGAGCTGATTACCACGTCGAAGCCGGCCCGGTGGGTGCTCTCCGGCATGGTGCTCGCGGGTATCGCGTGTGCGGTGCTGGCGGCGTCGGCGACAGCCGGGGCGGAGACGGCCGCGTCCACGACGCCGCGATGCAAGACCTCCGGCCTTTCGATCTGGCTGGGCGTCGGATCCGGCGGCGGTCAGGCCGGTGGCATCGTGTACCCGTTGGAGTTCACAAACGTCTCGGGCCACACCTGCCAGCTCTTCGGCTTCCCGGGTGTCTCGGCTGAGCGTGCAGGTGGTCAGGTCGGTAGCGCCGCGGGGCGCGACCACTCCCTACCGGCACGGACGGTGACGCTGCGCAACCGCGCGACAGCCCATACCTTCCTGCAGATCACGGATGTCTCGGCATTTCCGCCTGCGAGCTGCAACGCGGTCACGGCAGACGGGATCACGGTCTACCCGCCCGGCGCCCGCACTGCGGCTGAGATCCCGTTCCGGTTCCGGGCCTGCTCGGCCAAGGGGCCGGTGTTTCTGTCGGTGAAGACGGTTCAGCCCCGGGTCGGGATTCCCGGCCGCTAGGGCACGACACCCCTGGATGGTTCTAGGCGCGCTCCAGGTTTTGGAGCGCGTCCTTCGGGTACTCCTCGAGCGAGTCCGAGTCGCCGCCCCGGAGGTGTGCGACCGGCTGTCCGGCGGCGTCCTGTCCGTCGCCGATGTAGGTGAACACCTTTCCGTCGATCACAAAGCGTGTGCCTTCGGCGATCTCTTCCACAGCGGATTCCTCCCGGTTGATGTCACCCGGATGCTACCGGCGGCCGGCAGCGGGCGGGACCCTCATCGCGTCGCAGGCGGAGCCAGATCCCACGTCTGGCCACGCCAACTGCAGGACGCCACGGCCGGCCCCAGGCCGCTGGTGGCGGCGTCGTTCTGGACGAACACCATGTCGATTCCGGGTGGCAGCGGACCGCCGTGCAGGGCTGCCGCCAGCTCGCTGCGCCTGCGGCCGGCGTCGGGCACGCGATCGTGCAGCCACGTGCGGAAACGCACCTTGGCCGGCCGCGGCCGCATGACGTAGAGGCTCGCGCCCGTGCGTCCGAACAGCGTCAACCCGAGGTAGTCGGCGACCGGCGCGCGGCCGAGCACCGCGAGGTGCGTGCGGGCGTCGATCGGTAGCCGGGAACACACCAGCCCCGAGTGGGCGGGCTCGCGCCAGACCGTGGCAGACGCCAGGGCCGTCGAGCCGGCGACCACGACGATCACCAGCACGGCGGCGGCGACGGCCACCGGCCGCGCCCGTCGTGAGAGCACGGTCACGAGAGCGTTGGCCGCGACCCCGGCGGGAACGCACAGCGCGAGCACCAGGAACGGCAGGTAGCGCAGCCATCGCACCAGCGGCGTCGGGACGCCGTGCGCGACCAGCGTCGACAGCTGCGAGATGCTCGCCCCCAGCAGCACGGCGATCGCGGGGATCGCGACCAGCACGATCGCGCGGGTGGCCATCTGAGGGCGAGACCGGGCGAGCAGGACGAGGCCGGCCAGCCCCAGCGGCAGCGAGATGCCAATGGCGACCAGCGTCTGGGTCACGTTCGGCTCCGTCAGCCGCAGCTGCGCGATCGGCACGAACCCGTGGTAGCGGTGGTAGGAGATCGCCAGGGGCACCAGCCAGACGGAGGTGGCTGCGACCCAGGCCAGCGCTGCGCGCCAGATCCCCCAGCGACGCTCGACGACGGCGATCGTGACCACCCACAGGGCGCAGAAGATGCCCGCGGGCGGCGCGGCCAGGAAGACCAGCCCGCCGGCGAACCCCGCGCGCCACCACATGCGTTCCGGGCCACTGGTCGCACACATCGCAAGCCACAGCACGATCGGCGCCAGGGCCAGCCCCAGATCGCGTGGAATCATCGGCGGGAGGTAGGCGAGGGCGGGTGTCATGGCGGGCACAGGGTCGCCGTGGAAGGGCCCGAGCTCGAGTGCCGGCATCTCGAACTGGAAGTCCGCGCGGTTGGCCCATCCAAACGCCGCCGCTGTCAGAAACAGCCCGACGCTCCATGTGGCCTCCGGGTCACACGCACCGAGCTCACGCGCAAGCAGCCACATGCCGACCCCGGCGCAGACGAGGCCGTATAGCTCCAGAACCTGGAACGCATCGACGGCGCCGCCGGGAAGCGCCGCCGCGATCCAGGCGACCAGTGAGTGGAACAGCCAGGGATAGCTGTTCGGCTCACCGGCGTACACGCCGCCCGGCGACGAGAAGCCGGCGCTGAGCTGGTGCACCCAGGCCATGTGCCAGACCATGTCGTTGCGCGAGGGACGCAGCGCATCGAGTGACCGCAAGAGGCCGGGAGCGGCCAGCACCAGGCCGGCCACGCCGCCGACGACGAGCGGTGCCAGCACCGGGCGCGCGCTGCGCAGCGGCGGCCGGCGCGCCAGGGCGGCTGCCGCGGCGGCCAGCGCGACACCGCCCGTGATCGCCGTGCTTCCCAGGATGCCGATTCCGAACGCCCCGCACGCCATCGCAGTCCAGGCCAGCACACAGGCCGCCAGCGCGCCGTTCGCGACCCGCTCGGCCGCCGGACGGCCCCGGGCGAGCGCGCTACCGACCACCCACATCCAGGCCGCGAGCGCGGCCAGCGCAACCACGCCGGCGAGGCTCACGTCAGCCGGCCCCGCTCGTCACGATGTCGGGCTGGGCCGTCACGGGGCCGATCCTACTGTGCCCGGACCACCCGCTACGGTCCCGGGGTGCGCAGGATCCTGGTGACGGGCATGTCGGGGACGGGCAAGTCGACGGCGCTCGCCGAGCTCGCGCTGCGCGGCTTCCGGGTCGTCGACACGGACGAGCCCGGTTGGAGGGAGCTGCGCAACGGCGAGTGGGTGTGGCGGGAGGATCGGATCGCCGAGCTCCTGGCCGCCGACGGCGAGCGGGTGCTCTACGTCTCGGGCTGCGTGGCCAACCAGGGAAGGTTCTACGACCGCTTCGACGCCGTCGTGCTGTTGAGCGCTCCAGCCAACGTGATCCTGAGCCGGATCGCGACCCGCACGACGAACGACTTTGGAAAGTCTCCGGGCGAGCGGGCGCAGATCGTCGGCGACCTCGAGTCGACGGAGCCCCGGCTGCGGGCCACCTGCACCCACGAGATCGACGCGGCCAGACCGGTCGACGACGTGGTCGATGCCCTGGTCGCCATCGGCCTGCCGGGTTGACAGGTGCCCGAGCCAGCTGAAACAGTCGCTTCACCACTGGCTCCGGCAACAATCTAGGGGGACTCGGATGCGTGGGCGGCCCACCAGCCGACTCGGGCGGCCATCACGGGAATCGGGGGCTTGGGCGGCCGCCATCCTGGTCCTCTCGTTCGGCGCGCTGCTGACGCAGGCGGCTCCCGGTGACGCCGCCACGCGTGGCAGCGGCGAACCGCAGCCACGCCGAGTGGCGTTGCGACCGGCGGCGCCCGGCGCTCAGATCACGGTCACGCTGCACTTCACGCCGCGTCACGCTCGATCGCTGGCGCTGCTCGCGTCGGATGCGGGCGCGCGCCCGCGGCACGCGCGGTGGTTGCGCGCGTGGTTCGGACCGACCCGCGGGACGAGGGCTGCGGCCGACCGCTACCTGGCGCGGCACGGCCTGTCGGTCAGCGCCGAGGGCATCCTCACCCGTACCTACACCGGGTCGGTCGCGGCTGCGTCGCAGGCGTTTAGAACCCCGGTCCTGCTCTACCGGCAGGACGGCGCGCTGTTCCGGGCGCCGGTGCTCCGGCCGTCGCTTCCGCGGGGTCTGGCCCGGCGTGTCAGCTCCATCGACGGCCTCAGCAGCCGCGCGATCGCGCATCCGCTGGCAGGCAGCGCGACCGCGACGGCGACGCTGAAATCGTGCGCGGGCGCATCCCAGCTCCAGGCGCTGGGGCGCGGCTACCAGCCCGCCCAGTTCGCGTCGCCCGACGGCTACGACTTCCAGTCACTGCTCGACGCCGGCCACGCCGGCCAGGCCGATACGCTGGCACTGATCGAGTTCTCGAACTACACGCCCAGCAACGTCGGCGCGTACCAGGCCTGCTACGGCACGACCGTGCCGATCTCGGACGTGCCGGTGAACGGCGGCACGACCGATCGCAGCGGTGCCGGCGAGGTGCAGCTGGACGAGGAGGTGGCCGCCACGGCGGCCCCGGGGCTGAGCCACATCTACACCTACATCGCGCCGAACGACGGCTCGACCAGCTGGGGCTCGCTGATCGACTCGATCATCGAGGACCAGCCGACGACCCATACGAACATCGTGTCCATCAGCTGGGGCGACTGTGAGTACCCCGCTTTGTTCTCGAGCATGCGATCGGATGACATCGAGTTCCAGCTGGCGAAGGCTGCGGGGCTCACCGTCGTCGCGGCCAGCGGCGACACCGGTTCGGACGACTGCGGGCCCGGCTCACACACCTACCGCGTGGACTACCCATCGTCGTCGCCCTACGTGACGGGCGTTGGCGGCACGTCGCTGCACCTGGGGACGACGGGCAGCTCGCACGAGACGACGTGGGGACACCCCGACAGCGACCGCGGGCAGGGTGGAGGCGGCGGCGCGTCGATCCTCTACCCGATGCCGTCCTGGCAGTCTGCGCCCGGTGTCATCTCGGCCGACACGCACTCCACCTGCGGCGCTGCGAACAACCAGCCCTGCCGCGAGGTGCCCGACGTCTCGTTCGATGCGAACCCCATCACGGGCTACATCATCTACAGCGGCGGCAAATGGCACCTGTTCGGCGGCACCAGCTGCGGCGCTCCGCTGCTGGCCGCGATCATCGCCGACGCCGACACGTACTCGATCGCGCACGGCGGAGGGCGGATGGGCGGGTCGGCGAACCCGTTCTTCTACACGCATGCGGGTGCGCCGCTCTTCCGCGACATCACCGTCGGGTCGAACAACATCTACGGATTACCCGATCTCTACCCCGCGACGGCGGGCTACGACATGGCGACGGGGCTCGGCGCGCCGAGCGGAGCGGAGTTGGCACAGCTGCTGCTCGCCGACACGCAGGGCGCCACCGCCGATCAGACGGCGCTCACCGGGGCTGAGTCGGCGACGGTCATCACGCCCGCCGCGGGCGCCATCCTCCACGGCACGTTGACCGACCAGACGACGGGGCATCCGCTCGCCCGGCGCACGATCACCATCGTCAACACGTACAGCTACATGGGCGAGGTCCAGCGGGCGGATCTCAGCGCCGTCACCGACACGGCCGGCAACTGGTCTGTGCCGGTGACCACCGCCGTTGCGCCCACGAGGATGGTCTGGCGGGCGTTCTACAGCGGCGACGCCGGCATCGCGCCGTCCGGCTCCGGCGAGCTGACGCTGTTCGTGAAGCCGTCCCTGACCCTGGCCGCCACGGCGACGTGGACGGGAAGCTCCTACAGCGTCGCCCACGGTGTCACGTTCACCGTGAAGGGGCAGAGCACGCCGAACATGGCGGGAAAGCGGCTGACCGTGCAGACGCGTGCCGCGACCGCGACGGCGTGGAAGTCCAGCACCACAGCCCCGCTGGTTGCTGCGGACGGCACCTACGCGGCCGGGTTCTCGTTCCCGGCGGCGGGCCGCTTCTACCTGCGCATCAGCTACACGGGCTCGATGAAGGGGCCGTGGCGAAGCGCGTATTCGCCGCAGAAGCTGTTCGTCGTCTCCTGAGGCCCGAGCCGACTCTGCAAAGGTCTGGCTTCAGCCTGACCTGCCGGTCGGAAACCTACGCGCCCCGAGGTGCTTCACCTGGCTCGATGGCTCGTAGTACTTCTGCGGGGTCTGGCTTCAGCCTGACCCTGCGGTCGAAGGGTCACCGCACGGATGACCGGAATCCAACGTGTCAAGCATCGCTCGGGGGCTGTGTCGAGAACGGGACCGGTGGGTATCGTCGACCCATGACTGGAACCGTCACGGAGCCGATCGAGGACGCGCCGGAGTCCTCGGCGCGCGAGGCGGGGTTGAGGTACGTGTCCGATCGTGAGCCTGGGTTCGCCCGGCGCAGACGCGGGAAGGGGTTTCAGTACATCGACGCAGACGGCGGCGCCCCGTCGAGCGAGCAGGTGGAGCGAATCGAGGCGTTGGCGATCCCGCCGGCGTGGACCGACGTGTGGATCTGCCGATCGGCCAACGGGCACCTGCAGGCGACCGGCCGGGACGCCCGCGGCCGCAAGCAGTACCGCTATCACCCTCGCTGGACCGAGGTGCGCGATGCGACCAAGTACCATCGCCTGCTCGCGTTCGCCCGGGCGCTGCCGCGTATTCGCCGCCGCGTGGAGAAGGACATGTCACGCAAGGCGTTGAGCCGGGAACGTGTGATCGCCACCGTCGTGCATCTCCTGGATACGACCAACATCCGGGTCGGCAACGACGTATACGCGCGTAACAACAAGTCGTTCGGGCTGACCACCATGCGCGAACGCCACGTGGAGGTGGACGGCTCGCATATCACCTTTCGGTTTCGCGGAAAGAGCGGGAAGCTGCACGACGTCGAGCTGACCGATCCACGCGCCGCACGTGTGGTGAAACGCTGCGAGGAGCTGCCCGGGCAGGAGCTGTTCCAGTATGTGGACGGCGAGGGAGAGGTGGTCGACATCGACTCCGACGACGTCAACGGCTACATACAGGATGTCTCGGGAGGCGACTTCACCGCCAAGGACTTCCGCACATGGTCAGGCACGGTGCTCGCGGCCTGGGCGTTGCAGGAGCTGGGCGAGTTCGACTCGAAGACGCAGGCGAAGCGGCAGGTCGTGGCGGCCGTGAAATCCGTCTCGGAGGAGCTGGGGAACACGCCGGCGGTGTGCCGCCGCTGCTACGTCCATCCCGAGGTGCTGGATGCGCACCTGGACGGCACCCTGCGTGACGTGCTCGGGAAGAAGGCAACCCGTACCGGGCTGACCCCGCACGAGGCGGCCGTGCTCGTCCTGCTCAAGTCGACCGGCCGTGATCTCCGAAGGGTGGGCGTGACACGACCCGCCCGATCAGCCTGAAGGGGCAATCGACGAGCAGGGAAGGCCGCCGGGACCCGCCGTCCAGGCGACGTCCGACAGCTTATCGGTGTCGTCACCGGTCTCACCGCCGAACAGCACGGCCAGGTCGTGGCGGTCAGCGGACACCAGGTGCACCGCCAACCCGCGCGAGGAGACGGCGATCCGGTACGTCAGGTCGGCCGTGGACAGGCAGACCAGCATCCGGGCCGGCTTCATGCTGGCCTGGGTGGCGAATCCGACCAGACAGCCGTCGCCGCGGTCGCCGTGGCAGGCGGTCACGATGTGCAGCGGCATGCTGCCGCCACCTGCCACACGCTCGACAAGCGTCAGCTCGGTCACTTGTGGTGGGCGGTCAGTGTCTCGGACGGTCGCGACCCGGCCATGATCTCCCGCGTCCGCTCGACCTCGGCGTTGATCTCGGCTGCGAACAGGATGGCGACGCTGCACAGCCACAGCCAGGTCAACGTGACGATCACCGCCGACAGCGACCCCCAGGCCTTGTTATAGGACGAGAACCTCGATGCGTACACACCGAACAGCGCTGAGCCGACGATCCACAGCACCGCGGCGGTGACCGCTCCCGGCGTGATGAACTGCAGCCGGGGATGGTCGACGTCGGGGCCGAGGTAGAGGATGGCGCCGAACGCCGCTAGCAGCAGCGCGAACAAGATCGGCCACTGCAGCGTCCACCACAGCCACGACGCGGCGCCCGGGTAGCCGCTAGCCGCGCCGACCCATCCCGTCATGTACGGCGCCAGCACGAGCACCGCGAACATCACGACCAGAGCCGCGGTCAAGATCAGTGTGATCAGGAACGCGGACACACGCTGGCGGACGAAGTTCCGGTGCTCGCGGCGCTCGTAGGCGATGTTCAGTCCCCACATCGCGGTCTGCACGGCACCCATCAGCGAGGTCACGGCCAGGACGAGCCCGACGATCACCATCAACCCGCCGCCCTGCGAGCTCGACACCTGTTGCAGGGTGCTTCGAATCAGATCCTGCGCGCTTGCGGGCACGACGCCGCTGAGCTTGTCCACCAGCTTGTTGATGCTGTCGGGGCCGGCCGTCAGGTTGAGGACGCCGAGCGCGACGATCAGCGCCGAGGGGATCGCGAAGAACGCCCCGTAGGCGACCCCCTTAGCGACGCTCGTCATGTTGTCGGCCATCGTCCGCTTGGTGGCCCGAACGAGCACGCTCTTGAAATCGCCTGTGGTGAGATCCGCGAGGTCAGGTTCGGCGGTGCGCCGGGCGGGGCTGCTGATCCGTGTCGACATTGCTCAGGCGACGTCGGCGTCGTCGGCCGCGAACCGGCGCTCGATGAAGTCGTTCAGCGCCTTGGTCAGCACGGTGGACAGGATCGCGACGCCGATGTACGCGATCCACTGCTTCTTGGCGACGCTGTGCTGCTTTGACCTGGTCTTGCGGGCGCGCATCGTGCCCGTCACAGCCGGCCGCACCACGAGTCCCGCTACCTCTGCTACGCCCATCTCAGCTCCTCCTCGCGTTTCGCCCTGCTGATACCCGTAGGAGCGGGCTTTGAAGCGTGATCTAGCCGCCGGGCGCGCGATCGCGAAAGCCGCCGTCTCGTCGCCGCGTCACGATCTGGCCGGTCCAGCCGCGCAGCGGGCGCATACCGCTGGCGCGGAGGCGGCGGCAGGTGCCGAACGTGAGCAGGAACACCACGGGTGGCAGCAACCACCAGATCGCACGCAGCACCTCGATCTGGCGCTGGTAGGGGATGTCGAAGCTGACGAAGATGCGGTCCGAGGATCCGGCCAGGAACGGCACCAGCACCCAGGTCATGATGGCCGCGCCGAAGGCCGTGCGCCAGGGGTTGTCGCGCGGCCGGTGGAGCAGATGGTGCCGCGGCCGGTCGCCACTCACCGCCCGTTCGATCCAGGGCCACGCGTAGAGCAGGCCGAAGGTGACAGCCGGGAACAGCACGCCCCCGAAGAACGGGTTCGGGATCGTACGCCCAAAAGGGTCGGACTCGAAGTGCGGCATCAGCCGCAGCGCGCCGATCAGCCAGCCCATGTACCAGTCGGGCTGCACGCCGTTGGTGCCGAGCCACGGCTGGTAGGGGCCGAACTGCCAGATCGGATTGATCTGCACCAGGCCACCCAGCATGAACAGCACCGCGGTCACGGCGAAGAACAGCCCGGCTGAGCGAGCGCGTAGGCCGGCCACATCGGCGGTGCCGACGACGTTTCGCTCGCGCCGGCCGGGCCCGGCAAACTGGGTATGGCGCAGGCTCATGATCAGGGCCAGGTGCACGGCGATCAGCGCGGCAAGAGGCGGCAGGACAGAAGACGTGGATGATGTAGATGCGCGGCTCGAATGCGTCGGCGCCCGGGAACTGGCCGCCCCAGACGAGCGGGCCAGCTCGTCCGCCGACCAGCGGGATCGACATCGCGACCGAGTAGGCGATCGAGAGCCCATCCCCGAGATCAGGTCGTCGGGCAGCGAGTAGCCGGCGAACCCCTCGAGCAGCGCCAGGGCCAGCAGCGTCGAGGCCGATCACGTAGTTGAGCTCGCGCGGGCGTCGGAACGCGCCCGTGAAGAAGATCCGCATCAGGTGCAGAAGGATCGCGGCGACGAACACCAGCGCCGCCCAGTGGTGGGTCTGGCGCATCAGCAGGCCCGGCTCGCACCTCCAGCGAGAGGTCGCACCGTCGAGCGTAGGCGTCGCTCATGTCGGCGCCCTGCAGCGAGGCCTCGACTGCCCGTGGTAGACGACGTGTGCGGGCTCGGCTCGAAGAACAATGTCAGATAACACCCGTGGCCACCAGCAGGATGAACGAGTAAAGGGCGATCTCTCCGAGCAGGAACGACCAGTGCTCGGGGAACATGTAGCGCAGCGCCTTGGCCAGCAGCGCGGCCTGCGCCGGTGCGCCGGTCGAAGGCTGCAAGGCGCGGCCGATCACGCTCTCGCTCACGCCCCACCACGCCGGCCCGACCGGGCCCGAAATCGGCCCGGCGGCCACGAGCGTGCCGTCGTCGGCCAGCGGCAGGGGCAGCTGCGGCAGAGGCCGCCCGGCGGGACCGAAGACCACGTCGGCGCCGTGCAGCACGTCGAACGTCGAGTAGTGGCAGGGGCAGACCAGGGCCGGCCCGGGGCTGACCTGGCCGTCCAGCGGGTAGCGCAGATCGCCACCGCGCAGCCGGCGTGCGTGCAGATCTTCGAGAAGGCCTGGATGCCCTGGACGTCCCAGCCGCGCGCGATCGGCCGTGGGGTGCAGCTGAGCCGGATCAACCGCGCACACCACGACGGGCGACCCCAGCTCGCGCGGGTCGGCGCCCTCCGGGAAGGCGGTCAGGAACGCTCCGATCTCGAGCTGGTCGGCTCGCACCGGGCGGCCCTGCTCGTCGACCAGCGGCGTGCCCGCCCGCCATGGCGACGATCCGGTGGCGCCGCCCTTGCCCTCGGCTGCCGAGAACACGGGTACCACGGCAGCCGCTCCCAGCGTCGCGGCGGCCGCCCCGCCGGCGATGCCGAGCAGCCGCCGGCGGCTGATGCCCTCGCCACCTTCGCGGAGCGTGGCGGCGGCCGTCTCGGCGCCCTCGCCTTCGCCGGTCTCCGGCCGTGGTTCGTCCAGCACCACCTGCAGCACCACGGTCCTGCCGGCGGCGATCAGTGCGGCTGCTACCAGCGCCAGCCCCCCGCCCAGGGTGACCCCGAATACCTGGGTCGACGCGCCCAGCACGTAGGTGACCACGAAGGCCGCGAACAGCGCCGCGGCGGCCACAAGCAGCGCCGCCACCGCCAGCTCGCGGCCGGGCGTGGCCGGGGTGCGGCTCACCAGCTCCCGCTCCTGTGGTGGCGGCTCCGGATCGGGTGCCGATTCCGTGTCCGGCGGCGCGAGCCAGGCTGACAGCAGCTTACGGAGCCAGCTCACGGCTCACGCTCCCCGACCACCCGCGCCACCGCCAGCAGCGCGACGATGCCGATCAGCCACGCCACCATCCCCTCCGGGATCGGCCCCAGGTGGCCCAGCGACCAGCCGCCGCGGTCGTCGGGGTGGCTGCGCACCGCCAAGACGTATCGGGTGATCGAGTCGATGTCGTGCTGGTCGAGTGCCGCGTCGCTGAACCGTGGCATCACGAACGGGCCGATCCGGATCGCCTCTGCGATCTGCGTTGGCGTGGCCAGGTCGAGCGATGGCACGGACGCGCCGGGAACCACGCCTCCGGTGCCGCCGATCTGGTGGCAGCCGGCGCAGGACGCAGCGAACAGCTCGCGTCCGTCGGGCAGCGATCCCTGTCCGGGATCGACGGTGGGGATGGGGGGACCGCCCAGCGATTGGATGTAGGCGACCAGGTCGCGGATCTGAGCCGGCGCGTAGGCGGGGTGCCCCCGGTGCGGCTCCTCGCCCGGGGCGTTCAACGGCATCCGCCCTGTGGTCAGATAGAAGTCCGCCGCCTGGGCGCCCACCCCCACCAGCGAAGGCCCGCGCTGCGACACCCCCTGCGCCGTCATGCCGTGGCAGCTGGCACAGCCTGCGACGAACAGCTGCGCGCCACGCCCGGCGTCGCCCCCGGTGGATGCGTGGGCGGCGCGCGAGTCACCTCCCAGCCAGCCGAAGCCGACGATCAGGAACGTGGCCACCGCGCAGAGGGCGGCGCCTGCCACACGTGCCAGCACGCTATGCATGCCGCGGCTCGGCACGCTCGTTGGCGAGCACGGCGGCGTGCTCGTGGTGGATGGCTCGCCAACCGACCACGACCGCCGCCAGCGCCAGCACGATCGATCCGCACAGCATGGCCGCGGCAGCCGCGCGCTGGTCGGAGCGGGGGACCCCGGAATAGACCGCCACCGGCGTGGTCATCAGCCAGATCGAGAGCGCGTCGCCGGCCGGCATGGCAGCCACCAGGTAGACGATCGGCGTCAGCGGCGAGCGTTCGGCCGGCCATGACACCACCGGTGACCAGAAGCCGACGGCGGCGCCCAGCAGCACCGCCTGACCGGTGCCGTGCACCCAGCCACCGTGCTGCTCGACCCGCACGAGCGCCGGCAGGTGCGCCGCCCCTTGGGCGAGGACGAAGGCCGCGAAGGCGACGGACATCGAGCGAGCCCCCCAGCGGGCAGGGCGAAGCGGCGCTGCCGCCGCGATCAACGGCCCGGCTGCGTACATCAGCAGGACCAGCTCGACCATGTGCAGGGTCAGGACGTGACTGGGCGCGGCCCAAGAGGGTGAGACCGCCGTCGCCAGCACCACCGCCAGACCGGCCAAGGTGCATGCCGCTCGCCATCTCATCGCAGCTCCCTGCGCTGCGCGCGCAGCTCGCGGACGGTGGCGCCCAGGCCCAGCGCCATCACGCCCAGCCCCAGCAGCACCAGCCAGCGACCGGCCGCGAACGCCACCAGCACCACCAGCAGACCGGCCGCGGTCACCGCCGGAGCGACGCTGATGTCCGGGATGGCGCGACGATCGTCCTGCGGGGGCCCGGCCAGCCCCAGCGCGAACCCGGTTGCGGCGCTGGCAACGGAGCTCGCCGCCAGCAGCAGCCATGGTCCCTCGATCTCGCCGCTCCAGGCCAGCAGCCCGGCGGCGAGCAGCGCTAGCATCACCGCCCAGCCGAACAGCGGTGCCCCGAACCTGATCATTGCGACTCCACCTCGCGCAGGTCGAGCAGCGGCGCGTGTGACCGGATCGACGGCAGCGATTCGAAGTTGTGGCGCGGCGGCGGCGAACTGGTCCACCACTCGAGCGTGTGGCCCTCCCAGGGATCGGCACCGGCGGGCGTTCCCAACGCCCTGCTCCAAAGGACGTTCACGACGAACACGCACAACGCGACCGCCACGACGTAGCTGCCGATGGTGGCGACCAGGTTCCAGTCGGCCAGCCCCCGTTGATCGGGGTAGTCGGCCACGCGGCGCACCATGCCGTCGTTGCCCAGGATGAAGAAGGGGAAGAAGGTGAGGTTGGTACCGGCCACCAGCAGCCAGAAGTGCAGCTTGCCCAGCCGCTCGTCGAGCAGCCGCCCGGTGGCCTTCGGGAACCAGTGGTAGAGGCCCGCGAACAGCCCGAACAGGCTGCCCGCAAACAGTGTGTAGTGGAAGTGGCCGACCACGAAGTAGGTGTCGTTGGCCTGGTAGTCGAGCGTTGGGCTGGCCAGGAACAGGCCGGTCAGGCCGCCCACGAGGAACTGCGCGAAGAAGCCGAGCGCAAACAGCGTCGAAGTGCGCATCACGATCGCCCCGCCCCACATGGTCAGCAAGGCATCGAGGTACTCGACGCCGGCGAACACCATCAGCGCGATGCTGGTGACCGCGAAGTACTGATTGGTGACCTGGCCGGTCGTGAACATGTGGTGGCCCCATACCGCCATCGACGTGGCGGCGAAGCCGAGGATCGCCAGCACGAACGGCCCGTAGCCGGCCATTCGCCGGCGCGCGTTGGTGGCCAGCACCTCCAGGGCCGCGCCGACGAACGGGAAGAACATCACGTATACGACCGGGTGGCCGTAGAACCAGAACAGGTTCAGATAGGCGGCGGGGCTTACGGCGATGTCGGTGTGGCGGGCCACGAAGATCAGCCCCAGCGCGCCCAGCAGGGCCGGGAACGCGAACAGCACGTTCAGGCAGGTGGCGACCATCGTCCAGGTGAAGACCGGGATTCGCAGCATGCTCATGCCCGGCGCCCGGCGAAGCACGATGGTGGCGAGGATCGTGCCCGCCAGGATCATCGCGCTGATCGCCGAGGCGGCCACGCCGGCCAGCCACAGGTCGGTTCCGGTGCCCGGGGAGAACGTGTCGTTGGACATGGGCAGGAACTCCGTCCAGCCGTCGCGCGGATACCCGGAGGCGGTCAGCAGCGACGAGAAGGCGACGGCGGCGCCACCGACCAGCATCCACATCGCGAACAGGTTGAGTCGCGGCGCCACCAGGTCGGCGGCGCCGATCTGCAGCGGCACCAGGTAGACGCCCAGCGCCAGCGCCGCCGGGGTCATCACGAAGTAGATCATGGTCGAGCCGTGCAGCGAATACAGCTCGTTGTAGTGATCGCGGGCCAGGAACTGCAGCCCGGGCTGGGCCAGCTCGGTGCGCATCGTCAGAGCGACGAGCCCGCCGATCACGAGGAACAGGCCGCAGGCCCAGGCCATATGCGCCGCGATCCGCTTGTGATCCGTGGCCCCGATCCACGAGAGCACCAGCCCGGGCGAGCGCTCGGCCGGCGAGGCGGCGGTGCTCACGACGCTCCACCGCTTGACCAGGCCGCATAGCCGGCGCCGTCCAAGACGCGGACCGTGAATCGCATGTAGGCGTGGTTCCAACCGCAGAACTGGGCACATTCGCCCAGGAATGTGCCGACCCGGCCAAACTGCAGGTCGAAGGTGTTCCAGCGATCCGGGAAGGCGTAGCGCTTGAACCGCTCGGCCGGGATGTACATGCTGTGCAGCACGTCGCGCGAACGGAGGCGGAAACGGATGTCGCGATCGACCGGGGCCACCAGTGCCGGTGAGCGGCGGCCGTCCGGGTAGACGAACGTCCAGCGCCACTGCGACGCGATCACGGTGATCGTGAACGCGGGATGGGCGGCGGCCGCATCCACCCGGTCCTCGCTGCGCACGGCCAGCGCGGCCAGCACCGCTGCGACGACCACCAGGACGCCCACGTAGATGACCGTCGCACGATGGTGTGGGCGCGCCGGCCGCGGTATCCGTCCGGGGCGGTCACGGAACGCGACGGCGGTGAGCAGCAACGCACCGTTCACGACCACGAACGCCGCGATCAGTATCAACGCGTAAGGACGAAGCAGCGTCGAGTACTGGTGTGCAGCGTCTCCGGCCAGGAGGGGCAGAACGGCATCCACGGTCGCGGATCGGCATACCCGCGCCGGCGGATGCGTAATCCACAATTGCGGCTGTTTGTCGCGTCCGGGGTGGGGGTAGATCGCGAGTCATGACACGCGAACCCGACAACAACGAACCGGTGGCGGACGCCGGCAAGGCTGTCGGCCGGGGTCTGCTCTGGGTGGTGATCGCGGTGGCCGTCGTGGTGGTCGTTCTCGCGATGTTCCTGGTCGGTCCGTTCGGGCTGATCATCGTGATTCCCGCGCTGCTCGCGATCTGGTTTGCCATCGGGTTGACGGCAAGCGGCCCGGCGACTGGTGCCTGAACAGACAACAAGAAGGAGGAGGAGCATGGCAGTCAAGAACGAGAAGCAGTACGAGGCGCTGAAGGACAAGGGCATGTCCAAGCAGCGGGCGGCGAAGATCGCCAACTCGCCGGACGCCTCCAAGCACGGCGGCGAGCGCTCGGGCTCAGGTGGAGACCGCTCGCAGGGCGGCACCACTGCGCAGAAGAAAGCCGCCGGCCGCAAGGGCGGGAAGGCGACCGCCAAGAAGCGCTCCTAGCCGGCAATGCAGATCGGCTACCACCTCTCGAGCGAGGAGCTCGATCCGATCAGCATGGTGCGATGCGCCGGGCGCGCAGAGCAGGTCGGGTTCGGGTTCATCACCGTCTCCGACCACTACCACCCGTGGACTCATCGTCAGGGTCAGAGCCCGTTCGTCTGGGCCGTGCTGGGCGGGATCGCGGCCGTCACCAACAGGGTCGACGTGGGAACGGCCGTGACCTGCCCCACCACGCGCATCCACCCGGCCGTGATCGCGCAGGCCGCCGCGACCGCGGCCGTGATGATGCCGGGGCGCTTCTTCCTCGGCGTCGGTACCGGGGAGGCGCTGAACGAGCACATCCTGGGAGACCGCTGGCCCTCGAGCGGCGTGCGCCGTGAGATGCTCGCGGAGGCTGTCGAGGTGATGCGGCTGCTGTGGAGCGGCGGCTCGCAATCGCACGTCGGCGCCCACTACACGGTGGAACAGGCAACGGTCTTCACGCTGCCGGACGAGCCGCCCCCGATCATCGTGTCGGGGTTCGGCAATCACTCGATCGACCTGGCCGCACGCATCGGCGACGGATACATGAACACCAAGCCCGACGCCGAGGCTGTCAGGCGCTACCGCCAGGGCGGCGGCGAGGGGCGCTGCTACGGCAAGATGGACGTCGCGCTCGCCGAGACAGAGGTGGCCGCGCGCGCCCTGGCGCTCGAGACGTGGCCCACCAGCGCGCTCGGCGGTGAGCTCGGTCAGGTGCTGCCGCTGCCCGCGCACTTCGAAGCCGCCACGGCGCTGGTCAGCGAGGACGACGTCGCGGAGTCGATCCTGTGCGACCAGGACCCCCAGGCGCACATCGACCGCCTACGCGAGTACGGCGAGGCCGGCTACGACCGCGTCGTGGTGCAGCAGGTCGGGGTCGACCAGGACCGCCTCCTCGACATGTACGCGGAGTCGGTGCTTCCCAGCTTCGCAGCCGCCGGGGTGGCAGGCGCGTGACGGCGGACGCGCTGCGCTCGGCCGGTCGCTGGCCGCTGGTGGGGCAGCTGAGGGGCGATCCGCTGGCGCGCGGCCGCGCGGCCCAGTCGGCGGCATCGCGTGAGCTCCGTCCGCGAACGTCGCAAGCCACCGCGGTGGTCGACTCGATCTGTCCCTACTGCGCCGTCGGTTGCGGCCAGAAGGTGTACGTCAAGGATGGCGCCGTCACCCAGATCGAGGGCGATCCGGACAGCCCGATCTCGCGCGGCCGCCTCTGCCCGAAGGGCTCGGCCTCGAAGAACCTGGTCACCAGCAAGCTACGCCAGCACCGGGTCAAGTACCGCCCGCCCCATGGCGCCGACTGGCAGGAGCTGGGCCTGGAAGAGGCGATGGACATGATCGCCGACCGGGTGATCGAGACGCGCCGTCGCACGTGGCAGCAAAACGACTCGCAGGACCGCACCCTGCGCCGGTCGCTGGGCGTCGTCAATCTCGGTGGTGCCACGCTCGACAACGAGGAGAACTACACGATCAAGAAGCTGATGACCGCGCTCGGGTTCGTCCAGGTCGAAAATCAGGCGCGCATATGACACTCCTCCACCGTCCCCGGTCTGGGGACATCGTTCGGACGAGGCGGGGCGACGACGTTCCAGCAGGATCTGCAAAACGCCGACTGCATCCTGATCATGGGCTCGAACATGGCCGAGTGCCATCCGGTCGGCTTCCAGTGGGTAATGGAGGCAAAGCGCCGCGGGGCCGAGGTGATCCATGTCGACCCGCGCTTCACCCGCACCAGCGCGGTCGCGAGCTCCCACGTCCAGCTCCGCGCCGGCAGCGACACGGCCTTCCTGGGTGGCCTCGTTCACCACATCCTCGAGAACGGCCGCGACTTCCGCGAGTACGTGCTCGAGTACACCAACGCGCCGGTGATCGTCGACGATCGCTTCCTCGACACCGAGGACCTGGACGGCCTGTTCTCGGGCTGGGATCCCGAGAAGAAGACCTACGACACCACCACCTGGCAGTACGAGGGCATGGAGGTGGCGCCCAGCGCGGGACAGCGCGAGCTGGGCGCAACCGCCGGCGAGCAGGCCGGTCACGGCGGGCACGGCTCCACCCTGCAGCACGGCGAGCCGCCCAGCGAGGACCGCACGCTCGAGCATCCGCGCTGCGTCTACCAACTGCTGCGTAAGCACTTCCGCCGCTACACGCCGGAGTTCGTCGAGCAGACCTGCGGCGTTCCGCGCGAGCAGTTCCTGCGCGTGGCCGACGCGCTGTGCGACAACTCCGGCCGGGAGCGCACCTCAGCGATCGTGTACTCGGTGGGCTGGACGCAGCACACCGTCGGCGTCCAGTACATCCGCGCGGCAGCGATCGTGCAGCTGCTGCTGGGAAACATCGGCCGTCCCGGCGGCGGCATCCTGGCGTTGCGCGGACATGCCTCGATCCAGGGGTCGACCGATATCCCCACGCTCTACAACATCCTGCCCGGCTACATCCCGATGCCGCACGTGCACGCCCACCAGGACCTGCGCACGTTCGTCGAGTCGAACGCGGCGCCGGGCGGGTTCTGGGGCAACATGGAGGCCTACACGGTCAGCCTGCTCAAGGCCTACTGGGGTGACAACGCCACGGCCGAGAACGGCTACTGCTTCGACTACCTGCCGCGCATCAGCGGCGACCACTCCATCTACACATCGGTGCTGGGCATGCTCGACGGCACGGTCAACGGCATGATCGTGGTCGGCCAGAACCCGGCCGTCGGCTCCGCCAACTCCCGCCTGCACCGCTTCGCGATGGCCGAGCTGGACTGGCTCGTGGTGCGTGACCTGTTCGAGGTCGAGACGGCCAGCTTCTGGAAGGACGGACCCGAGATCGAGCGCGGCGAGCTCCGCACCGAGGACATCGGCACCGAGGTGTTCTTCATGCCGGCGGCCGCCCACACCGAGAAGGACGGCAGCTTCACCAACACACAGCGGCTGCTGCAGTGGCACCACAAGGCGGTCGAGCCGCCCGGAGACTGCCGCTCGGAGCTGTGGTTCTACTATCACCTGGGTCGCATCATCCGCGAGAAGCTGGCTGGATCGGCCGACGAGATCGACCATCCCGTGCTCGATCTGCAGTGGGACTACCCGACGGCCGGCGAGATCGCCGAGCCGAGCGCAGAGGCCGTGCTCCGCGAGATCAACGGCACCGGCCCCGACGGCGAGCTCTCCGCCTACACCGCCCTCAAGGCGGACGGCTCCACCGCCTGCGGCTGCTGGATCTACTGCGGCGTGTTCGCAAGAGCGACCAACCAGGCGGCCCGCCGCGTGCCCGGATCCGAGCAGACGTGGGTGGCGCCGGAGTGGGGGTGGGCGTGGCCGGCGAACCGGCGCATCCTCTACAACCGCGCCTCCGCCGACCCCGATGGCAGGCCCTGGTCGCAGCGCAAGCGCTACGTGTGGTGGGACGAGCGCGAGGGGAAGTGGACGGGCGACGACGTGCCCGACTTCGAGCCGGCCAAGCGCCCCGACTACGTGCCGCCCGACGGCGCCAAGGCCCAGGACGCGATTGCCGGCAACCACCCGTTCATCATGCAGGCCGACGGCCGCGCCTGGCTGTACGCCCCGGCCGGCCTGGTCGATGGACCGCTTCCGACCCACTTCGAACCGGAGGAGTCGCCGTTTCCCAACGGGCTCTACGGCCAGCGATCGAATCCGGCCCGCCAGCGGTTCCCGCGCCCGGGCAACGAGTACAACGACGACGCCGACGGCGACCGCTTCCCGTTCGTCTTCACCACCTATCGCCTCACCGAGCACCACACCGCAGGCGGCATGAGCCGCACGCTCGAGTACCTGTCCGAGCTGCAGCCGGCCATGTTCTGCGAGGTCGGCCCGCAGCTGGCGGCCGAACGCGGCCTGGAGCACGGCGGCTGGGCGACCGTGCGCACCCGCCGCTCCTCGATCGAGGCGCGGGTGCTGGTGACCGATCGCCTGCGCCCGCTGCTGGTGCAGGACAGGATCGTCCACCAGGTGGGGCTGCCCTACCACTGGGGCTGGCGCGGGCTCAGCATCGGCGGCGCCGCCAACGACCTGGTGTCGATCACGCTCGACCCGAACGTGCACATCCAGGAGGTGAAGGCGGCCACCTGCGACGTCCGCCCGGGCCGGTTGGCGCCGGGCACGGGAGGGGGTGAGCGACCATGAGCAATCCACGGGCCGACGGCATCGAGACCTACCAGGACGAGCAGCAGCGCATGGGCTTCTTCACTGATACCAGCGTCTGCATCGGCTGCAAGGCCTGCGAGGTGGCCTGCAAGGAGTGGAACGCCGTGCCCGAGGACGGGTTGATATTCACCGCCCAGTCCTACGACAACACGGGCGAGCTGGGTGCGAACACCTGGCGCCACGTCGCCTTCGTCGAGCAGCAGGTCGAGGCCCATGACGGCACCACCGACGCCATGCGCTGGCTGATGAGCTCGGACGTGTGCAAGCACTGCACGCACGCCGCCTGCCTGGACGTGTGCCCGACCGGCGCGCTGTTTCGCACCGAGTTCGGCACGGTGGTGGTGCAGGAGGACGTGTGCAACGGCTGCGGATACTGCATCCCGGCCTGCCCGTTCGGCGTCCTCGACCGCCGCGAGATCGAGGACGATGGCCGCGTCTGGAAGTGCACGCTCTGCTACGACCGGCTCGGCGACGGCATGACGCCCGCGTGTGCCAAAGCCTGCCCCACCGAGTCGATCCAGTTCGGCCCGCTGGACGACCTGCGCGAGCGTGCGGATGCCCGGGTCGCGGAGCTCCGGAACGCGGGCGAGCGGGACGCTCGTCTCTACGGCGCCGACCCCTCCGACGGCGTGGGTGGCTTCGGTGCCTTCTTCCTGCTGCTGGACGAGCCCGAGGTGTATGGCCTGCCGCCCGATCCGGTGGTCACCACCCGCGACCTTCCCGAGATGTGGCGGGCGGTCGGTGCGGCGGCGCTGGGACTGGCCGGAGCGGTCGCGCTCTCGATGCTGGGAAGGCGGCGATGACCTCCACAGACCGCGCCAGCCACGACTCCTACTACGGCCGGCCGATCCTGAAGGAACCGGTCTGGAAGCCCGAGGTGGGCTGGTACCTGTTCACGGGCGGCCTGGCCGGCGCGTCGGCCAGCCTGTCGCTGGCCGCCCGGCTGGCCGGCAACCGCTCGCTGGCGCGCACCTCCTCGCTGGTGGCCGCCGCGGCTTTGAACGTCAGTCCGCTGCTGCTGGTCAAGGACCTGGGCCGGCCGGAGCGGTTCCTGAACATGCTGCGCGTGTTCAAGCCGACCTCCCCGATGAGCGTCGGCTCGTGGCTGCTGGCCGCCACCGGCGCCGCTCAGAGCGCGGCCACGACGTGTGAGTTGCTGGACGTTCTGCCGCGGGTGGGGGGCGGTGCACAGGCCTGCTCCGGGTTGCTTGGACCGGCGCTTGCGACCTATACCGGGGCGCTGCTCTCCGACACCGCGGTGCCGGTCTGGCACCAGGCTCGCCGTGAGCTGCCAGCAGCATTCGCTGCATCGTCCTGCGCCAGCGCGGGCGCCGCCGCAGCGCTGGTCGGGGACGAGTGCGCGACCGGCCCGGCGCGGCGACTAGCCGTTCTGGGGGCGGGAGCCGAGCTGGTGGCGACGGGCATCATGGAGCGCCGGCTGGGGGTGCTGGGTGAGCCCTACCGACAGGGTCGGGCGGGGGGCTATGCGAGGGCTGCCAAACCGGCGACGGCCCTGGGCCTGGCGGTCACGGCGCTGGGCCGCGGCCGTCTCCGGCGAGCAGGCGCGGCATTGATCCTGGGCGGGGCCGTGCTCCAACGCTTCGCGATCTTCGAGGCGGGCAAAGCCTCCGCGCGTGATCCCCGCTACACACTCGCCCTGCAGAAGCAGCACGTCGGTTAGCGCGACGCGGTCACGGGGAAGGTTCCGTACGTGCGCGCGGGCCGGCCTTTCCAATCGTCGCTCGGCGCGCAGTACACCGTCGGAGGATGCGGTCGGAATAGTTCCGCACCCCGACCACCGCCCGGCCGGCCACGGTGGCCGGCCCCTGAACGAGGAGGTTGATCGATGTCGTCGCAGAAGCAGAAGCAGGCCGCCCGAAAGAACATCAGGAAGGCACAGGCCGCTCGACACGACCAGGGTGGAAAGCGCGGCTCCGAGATGTCGGCCGCGGAAAAGGATCGGCTCAAGGACACGCAGTTCGCCTTTCCGGACCAGCGCAAGGAACCGCTGAACGACGCCGCTCACGTGCGAAACGCTATCGCCCGGTTCGATCAGGTCGAGGACGTGTCGGACGCAGAGCGCGACGAGGCGTGGAAGCGGATCCTGCGGGCGGCGGATCGCTTCGATGTCGAGGTCGAGGCGCGTAGCTGGAGAGAGCTGACCCACAACTAGCGCGGAGACATCCGCGGTACGTCAGTTCTTGGTGATGAAGCTGATCCGGCCCGACGTCTCCAGCACCGCGTAGCGAACCACGTCCAGCGTGGCGATGTTGTTCTGACGGGCCTGAGCAGCCAACTCCGCGAGCGTGATCCGCTGTCGCCTCAGATTCCGCTCGATCGGCCGTCCGTCCTCGAGCAGGATAATCGGCTCCCCTTCCAGGGTCAGCCGCAGGATGGGGAGCCGCCAGTTGAGGTAGGCGGTCCCCAGCGACAGCAGCGTGATCGTGGTGATCACGATCGCAGCGCCGGTCACGGAGTAGTCGCTCTGAGTGATCCCCTGCTGCAGCAGGTCGCCGATGACGACCAGCAGCACCAGATCGAACGGTTCCAGCGACGAGAGCTGCCGGCGGTTGACGATCCGTACCAGCACGACGACGAGCGGAAACAGCACGAGGCATCGCAGCACGAGATCCATCAGGGAAACACCGTCACCGTGGAGCGCTGAGCGACCAGGGTCGTAGCGCCGTCTGATATCTCTGTCACGGTCGGCCGCCGCCAGGCCAGGTTGGTGGGATTGACCGACCATTCGAACCAGACCGTCATCGTCCGCCCCGCTGCCAGCGGCGGATAGGTGAACGTCGCGCCCTGGCCGGCACTGGCCTGCTTGGCCGGGCCCGGCTGCACGGAGTTGAGCGTCATGCCGTCGAACCATCCGCCGCTCAGCGTCACGGTCGGGGCGGCGATGCCGCGGTGTGCGGTGATGTCGACGTGCGTCTGAAAGATCAGCCCGCCGCGCAGATGGGCGGGGGTGCTCACGGTCAGCGTGGCCGCCGGCGAGACGGATGTGTGCGATGACGGACGCTGACCGAACGCATTGCCCGCGGCCAGCACGACGAACAGCACCAGCAGTGCGGTGATCACCCGCCGGACGCGTGACGCCCACACCCAGTGGCGGCCCTCCAGGTCTCGATGTCGCGCCAGGGAGAGTTCCGTCAGAGGCTCGCGCTGTTCGTGTGTGTTCATCGTCCTTCAGGCCTGGTGCTGTGCCTGCGACCTCCATGGCTTGCGAACCGAAGAGTGCGACACGGCGGCCCCGCAAGGAAGAGGCACGCGGTTCGGCATGCGATACCCGTACTCGCCGTGGTGCAAACCCCCCGAAGCTTCAGCCGAACAGCGTCGACGAACTCTCGGGCGTGATCCGTCTCGCGGCCAGCCGTTCGGCAAGCCGCGAGCTGAGCGCCATGATCGTAAGCGCCGGGATGGCGCTGCCCTGGGTCGGCAGTGCGCTGCCGTCGGTGATGACAGGTTCGGTACCTCCCAGCAGCGGTGGTCGCTGTCCACAACACTGTTCTCAGGGGATGTCCCCATCCGGCAGCCGCCGATCAGATAGGCGTAGCGGTCGATGCTGAGCACGTCCTGTGCCCCCGCCGCGTCCCAGATCTCGTTCAGGACGCCTTTCGCGTAGGCGATGCTGGCGCGGTCGTTGTCGCATTGCGTGTAGTCGAACCGTGCCAGCGGGGTACCGCTCTCGTCGCGTTCGTCGGCGAGCGTCACGCGGTTCTCCGGGCAGGGCAGCAGCTCACAGAGGGCGCCCAGCACCGACCAGTGGTTGTAGTCGCGCATGTACTCGCGCAACGCCTGGCCCCAGTGACCGTCGGCCAGAACGTGTTGCGCCCATCCGATCGGAAGCGGGCTGACGGTCTGGATGCTGAAGCCACGCGCGAAGCCGCGGGCCTGGTCGGTCTCGTAGTTCGTCTCGCTGGACACCTCGGGCGGAGGTGCCTTGTACATCCGCAGGGTGTCGGGGAATCGGCCGGCCACCTGCGGCGCGCCTTGCACCATCACGTAGCGGCCAACCTGATCCTGGTTGTTCCCAAGACCGCGGGGTGTCGTCCTGTTGTCGAGTTCAGCAACAACCGTGAAGTCTCGATCGAGTAGCCGGCGACGGCGACCGCCTGACGACGACCGCGTCGACGCTGCGTTGCTCAGTCCGGCAATACGCGGGGCGCTCCCCTCCCGCGATGGACGCAGCGTGGCCACGCTGGATGCGGTCGAGCACGAGCTCACCCACGACGGCTTTGTCTACCGGTTTCGGCACGACGCGCGGCCCCTGGCCGAAGCCGAGGGGTCTTTTCTCCTGTGCGGGTACTGGATGGCGCTGGCGTGGCACCAGCAGGGCGAACGAGAGCGTGCCCGCGCGTGGTTCGAGCGAACTCGCACTGCCTACGGCGCCCCTGGGCTCTACGCCGAGGAATACGACGCCGGCCAGCGACAGCTGCGGGGAAACCTTCCGCAGGCCTCCGTGCACGCGCTCGCCGTGGAATGCGGGCTGACGATCAGCCCCGAGCGACCGGCTTGATCGCCGGGCACGTTCGCCGGGTCCGTGTCGGAGCGGCCGATTTCGGGTAGTCACCCGGGATCGCTGGTTCCTCCAACTCAAGCCGCGGGGAGCCCCTCCGCTCCGCATTCGATCGAGCCGAGACGTTCACCATCGGAGTCGAGGAGGAGCTGCTGCTGGTCGACGGGTCCCATTCGCTGAGCCCGGTCGCCGCTCAGCTCCTGACGGTGCTCGGAGACGATGACCGGTTCCATCCGGAGCTCTCGCCGTCCCAGATCGAGATCGTGTCGGGGATCCACCTGCATGCCGCCGGGGCGGTGGCGGATCTCGTTCGCGGTCGCCGCCGCGTCATCGACGCGCTGAACGGAGAGGCACGGCTCGTGGGCCTCGCGGCACACCCGTTCTGCGACCTGCTGCCGGTGGTCTCCCCCGGATCGCGGTACGCCGCCATCGACCAGCGGTACCGGTGGGCGGCGCGCCGCGCAGGGTTGGCCGCCGGCGTGCATGTCCACCTCGGTGTTCCCGGCGCGGACCGGCTGCTAGCCGTTTACAACGCACTGCGCGGGCTGATGCCGCAGTTCGCCGCCCTGGCGGCGTCGGCGCCGTTCTTCGCCGGGCGCGACAGCGGTCTTGCCAGCGTCAGGCCCAAGCTCTCGGATGCGCTGCCGCGCCAGGGCGTGGGGCCGGCATTCGCCACCTGGAACGACGTTGCCGACCTGCTGGCGTGGGGTGCTCGATCGGGCGCCTTCCACGATCACACCGAGCTCTGGTGGGAGTGCCGTCTGCATCCCGGATTCGGCACGATCGAGGTTCGCGTCCCCGACGCGCAATCGTCGACCGGCGAGGTCGAGGCGCTGGCCACGGTGGCGCACTGCATGGTGCGATGGCTCGCGGCCCGCCATGATGCCGGACAGCTGTTGCCCGCTCATACGTCGTTTGCGATATCCGAGAATCGGTGGCGTGCGGCCACGGACGGAGTCGAGGGCGAGCTGATCGATCTTGACCGGATGCGGATCGTGCGCACCCAGAACCTGCTCGAACAGCTCCTCGACCAGATCAGCGAGCACGCACAGTCTGCGGCCGAAACGCGCGCACTGGAACGGGCCCGGCGGCGGCTGGATTCGCCGCACCCCCACAGACAACGAGCGACAGTGATGCGCGGCGGCCTGGAGGCGCTGATCGAGGAGTCCGCCGACGTGACCGAGAACGGCGAGCATGCGACCAGTCCGCAGCGGGTAGGAGGTCATCATGAGTGAGCAACCGGCCGAGATCGTCCCCTACAAGGACGGCCCATTGGTGATCCGAGGTGCGTTCGCGCTCCGCGACGAGCAGGGCCGTGAGATCGACGCGGGACGCCGTACCGTTGCGCTCTGTCGCTGCGGGCGCTCGCAGCTTCGCCCGTTCTGCGATGGGTCCCACCGGCTGGCCGGATTTCGCGCCGAAGGTGGTCTAAGCGCCGCGGCCGCCCGCCGCCACGAGCTCGTGGCGAGCGTCGATGCCGAGCGGCACCAGTAACGAGGAACGGCCGGCGTCCCACGCCTGCAGGATGGCGCCGGCGAACCGCGCCTCGAGCATCAGCAGCGCCCGGGCGCCGAACACGATGTCGCCGGCCAGCTCGGGCTCCAGGTGGGCGAGCCCGCCGGCGAGGTCGTGAGCTGCGATCGCCTCGTGCACCGCGTCGGCCTCCACGTGCTCGTCGAAGAACTCCGTTGCGGCCTCACCAAAGCCAAGCCTGCGCAAGCCACGTGCATAGCGGCCGTTGGGACCCGGCGAGGTCATCTCGAACACGGCGAGGTGACCGACGATGGCACCCCGCAACCGGCGATGCAGGCCGAACAGCGACATCAGATTGACCGTCGCGAGGGTCGTGCCGGGTATGCGATCAAGATAGGCGCCGTAAGAGTGATCGAGCCCGAGCGCGCGCATCGCATCGGCAAACAGCGTGGCATGCATGCGACCGGGACGCCCTCCTCCATACTCGTCCGCCTGTACCTCCACGAGCGCCTCCTTGGGTCGGCCGGTCAGGCGCGGAACCGCCCACGAGTGCGGATCGGCCTCCTTCAGCTGGTAGGCGGACCGGTGGACGACGAACTCGCGGAACTGCTCGATGCCGGCCCGCCGTTCCAGCGTACGGGCAAGCGGTGGGCCGTCGTCCTCGGCGACCAGCTCGCGCAGCGTTGTCTCAACCTCTGGCGGCGCCACGGTCTCGGCAGGCAACGCCTCGCGAAGGCTGTCTTCGAACATGTACTCCAGCCGCTCTCGAGCTGCGATCAGGTCGCGGTTCCACTCCCAGTATGGATCGACGCCGCGGAACGACCGGTAGTGCAGCTCATAACAGCAGTACAGGGCCAGCTGAAGATCGTCGTCGGTCAGAACGTCGTCCACCGAGACGTTCGGCTGTTCGATCGCTCCCGGTGCTCGTCTCAGAGCCGTCAGCACGACGTCGGAAATCGGACCTCGCGGTTCGGGAAGTGGGGACGCCGGTTGGGTTGGGGAGGCCATCACCACGCACGTACCCCGGCCGGTCGACCGTGTAACCGACACGAACGGCTGGTACCAGCAGGCGCTCGCGCGGATGGTCGGCCGCGCGAGCGCCTCTCGGCGATCACTAGCTGTCGTTCGTCATCGTTTCGCGGGCCGACCGACGAAGCTCGTCCGCGTGCTCGTGCCCGGACTGCTTGGCGGCGTCGCTGGCCGCGTGCGCGGCATCCTGAGCGACCTGCTTTCCGTGCTCGAAGGCGTCTGAGGCGACCTCGGTCACCTGCTCGCGCGCCTGCGTGGCAGCAGGGCCGATCCGCTCCTCCTCGACCCGCGTTCCCGGCAGCAGCGATCCGACCACGAAGCCTGCGGCCGCGGCGCCGATCGCCAGGCCGAGTGGGTTTTCCTGAGCGATACCGATCACTCGCTTGGAGCCGTCCTGGGCACCGCTCGCGGCGTCTCCGGCGCTGCCCATGACCGCGTCCTTCGCGGAGGAGAGCCTGCCGGAGACTGCGTCCTTCTTCTCCGACACCGAGTCCCTCATACGTCCCGGGACGTCGGCCTTGTACGAGAGCGCGGCGACCGTGTCGCCCATCCGCTCTCGGGTGTCCTCTATCTGTCCTTCGATTGCGCGCGTGTCTTCGCCCACTGGATGTCCTCCTTGACAGAATGCTTGGTGCGCTCCGGGATGGGAACGCCGGTTTCCTTCAGCTCGTCGCGACCACGTAGCGCCAGCAGCGCAGCGGCTGTGGCGTAAAGAACGGTCGTGACCAGGCTTGCGAGCCACAGTGGCATCGCCAGATCGAGCAGGATGATGACGGTTGCCATCGAGCCGCCGACTACAGCCATGCCCAGCACCGCTGCGCCGCCGAACATGCCGACGCCGAGACCGGCCTTCTTGCCCTTCTCAGTCATCTCCACGCGTGCCAGCTCGATCTCCTGGCGCACGAGCTCGGAGATGTCACGCGTCAGCTCCTTGACCAACTCGGGGACGGACTCCTGACGCCTCTCACGTTCACCACTGGCCAGGTCGACGTCACGACTCACGGCTGGGCTCCCCTACGGGGCTCGTGATGCCGTTTCCCCCGTATACGGAGGACCGGCGTGACAGATCACCATAGGACGGACGATCGGCGGAGGTGTACAGACGCGCGGACCGCCGCCCGCTCGATGCTTTCAGCGAGCGTGCCAAGACGAAGCCGGCGATCATGCCAACCCCTGCCACCAGCCACGGCTGCCGGCGGGCGAAGTCCTCAGCATCTGTCATGAGACGCTCGGGGTCGACGTCACCCAGGTAGTTGCTGACCCGCTCTGCGCGCTTCGCAGCCTCGTCGGCCAGACGCGCCTGCTGATGGTTTCCGTCGATTCGCGCCTGGTCTGCGACCTGGCGGATCGTATGCGACGCGGCGCCGATCTGATCACCCAGCTGCGCCGACCGCTGCCACTGCCTCCCTCCTCATTTTTGATGGGCCGGCGCGAGTCGCTCGGCGCCGATGTACAAACCGCTACCAACCGGCGGTCGGCGTCATCAAAGCCGCTCCCTCGTAGCCCTGGACAGTCGTTTGTCGGCTTCGGCGGGCGGAGCCAGTTTGACCTTATCCTTGGAGTACGGCACGACCAGCTCCTCGTCCGACTCGCGGACGTCGTTCAGCGGCACCAGACGGCGTATCGTGCCGAACAGACCGGACCTCACCAGCGCGAACGTCCGACCGTCCTCGCTGAACACGGACTCGATATCGCCGATCTTGTACCCGTTGGAATCGAAGAGCTCGCGGCCTTCGAAACTATCCATGCTACGCGTGCTCAACGAGAGTCCTTCCGAAGATGGTGTCCGCCGTAGCTAATGCGCTACGCCGGTGTGTGAAGCCGTGTCCCATCTCCGTGGCCCGGGACGCGTACCGTCTCTGTCACCGTACCCGTGGCGGACGATCCCAAACGTCCGAGTCCGCAACGCTAGGGCACGGCAGTGTCAGCCGTACCATGGTGCCGCCACGGGCGCGAAACGTAACTTCCACGTTGGCCAATCCGCGCATCAGGGCGAAACCCATACCGCGATCGCTCGAGCATGCCTCAGCGCCCAAACCGACTCCACCCGAAACGCCGCGGCGATGGCGACCGAGATGGTGCCGGCCGAGCCGTACCTGGGCAGTGTGCATGGAGCATGCGGAGCCAACGCGGCGGCCGCCGCGCCCTCCCTGCGGCGTCGCGTGGGACGGGCGGTCGCATCTCGCCGGGCGCTGCAGCGCTCGAGGGATCCCGTCTGAACCGCCGTCGGGATCGAGTACGACCGGAGGTGCCTCAGGCTGCGTCGAGCTCGACCTGGTCGTCGAGACCGAGCACCGCGATCAGCGCGTCGACGACGGCGGGGTCGAAGTGGGTGCCGGCGCTTCGGCGCAGCTCGGCCGTGGCCGCCTGCGCCGTGCGCGCTGGCGAGTAGGGCCGGTCGGCCGTCATCGTCGCGTAGGCATCCGCGGCGGCTACGATACGAGCCTCGATCGGGATGGCCTGCCCGGCGAGACCATCGGGGTAGCCGTCGCCGCTGTAGCGCTCGTGATGGTGGCGTACGGCGGGCGCGACCTGCCGGAGTGCGGGGATCCGGTGAACGATGTCTGCCCCGACGGCGGAGTGCGTCCGCATGACGTCCGACTCGGCGTCGTCCAGCGGCCCCGGCTTGTTCAGAATCGGTTCGGGCACCGCGAGCTTCCCGACGTCGTGCAGCCATCCGGCCAGCCGGCAGCGTTGCACGACGCGACCGGGCAGCGCCAGACGTTCGGCCGTCAGGCCGGCCAGCCGGGAGACCTCCTCGGCGTGCTCCTGCGGAATGCCGTCCCGTAGGCTGCACGTGAACGCCAGGGCTCGTGCCAGCTCGACCGCGTTGGGAGCGGCGTTCGGCGTATCGGCAGAGCGTCTCTTGCCGGGGCGCAGCGAGACGCAGTTGCGCCCGCGGTGCTTGGCTTCGTACAGGCAGCTGTCCGCCCGTTCCAGGAGCGCATCGAGCGTCGCGCCATGGTTTGGTGCGAGGGCGCCGCCGACGGAGATCGTGAGGTCGAGATGGACGTCGTCGCGCACGATGGGGGAGTCGCAGACCGCAAGGCGGAAGCGCTCGGCCCGCTGGACGAGCTGCTCGGCTGAGCAGGCGCCGGGCAGCAGGATGGCGAACTCCTCGCCGCCCCAGCGCGCAAGGACGTCTCCGGGTTTGAGGCCGGCGTCCAGCCTGTGGGCGAGGTCGATCAAGACGGCGTCGCCCACGGCGTGGCCGTAGGCGTCGTTGATCTGCTTGAAGTGATCGGCGTCCAGCAGGAGCAGGCCGCATACGGGGGTGCCCGTTGCGAGCGTCTCCGTGGCGATCTGAGCGAAGTGGCGCCGGTTGAAGGTACCGGTGAGCTCGTCGGTGCCCGCGCGCACCTCGGCGTCCACACGGGCGCGCTCGAGCTCGCGGTGGGCGATCCTCATGTCTCGCATGCTCCGCTGCAGCTCGTCCTCGAGCCGCCGCCGCTCGGTCACGTCGGACACGATCCCGCTCACCTCGAACGTGCCGTCCGGGCGCGGGCGACATGCGCCGCGGTCGTGCACCCAGCGGGTGATCCCGTCGGCCCCGATCAGGCGGTACGTGACCTCCGAGTCCTCGCCCCGCGCCAGCGCGCGGTTGAAGGCGTCGTACGCGGGCCGATCGTCGGCGTGCACGGCCGCGTCCCAGTTGGTCATCTCGGGGTCGGGCTCCGCGCCGCCGAGCAGCCGGTCGCCGCCGGGGCCCTGAAACAGCTCCTGCATCTGGCCGTCGGGGTGCCCGAGCGCGAGGTAGACGTGGGCGCCGACCACATCCAGGAGGCTGGTGAAGCGGTCGCTGGCCTCGTCGAGGCGGGCGGCGGTCTCCTCGCGCGCGGTGATGTCGGAGATGATGCCCTCGACGCGGACGCTGCCGTCGGGCAGGCGACGCGGGCGGGCACGATCGCGCAGGACCCGCGTGGCGCCGTCCAGCCCGGCCAGGCGATACGTCACCTCGGCGTCCTCGCCGTCCAGCAGGGAACGGTTGAACGCCGCATACTGCGCCCAGTCAGCGGGCGCGATGCGCGACTCCCAGAATCGTCCAGCCTCGACGTCGGTCGGGGCGGAGCCGCCGATAAGGCTTTCGATGGTCGACATCGACGCGTGGTGCACGTACCGCCCGTCCGGGGTGATCGCGCCGGCGTAGACGTACTCCTCGAACAGGTCGAGGACCCGGGCCAGCTCCACCTCCCGGCGGCGCCGGCTCCCCGCTTCGGGGCTCCAGAGCGCGCGCGCGGCGTCCCACAGGCTCCGAACGCGGCCACGGGGCGCCGACGCGCCGGTGGCGGGCACGGGTGTATTCTCGGCGCTTTGTGGCAAACCGGTCATGGCCTCGTATTTGTCATCGGCGCAACTATCCGGCCGCTTGACCGCTGCTCCGCACCTGGCGCTCGGTCAGGCGAAGTCGTCGCAGAAGTCCCAGGCACGCACCTTGCCCGGCTCGAGGCGGATCAGCAGGTCATCGCCGGCGGTGTCGGCGTACCGCTCACCCGCCTCCTGCCCGAGATACCGAGCGGCGATTCGAGAGACAACTGATCCGTCTTCCAGAATGCTAAGACGCGCCGTCGTGCGGATCTCGATGCCGCGATAGGGCGGGCCGTCATCGCATACGACGATGCTCGCGCGTGGATCGCGACGCAAATGGCCTGCTTTGCCGTCCCGCGAGGAGGTCATCACCTGAAAGCCGCCGTCGCGCCACTCGTGCCAGACGGGCGACAGCATCACCGCGCCGTCGCGGCGGTACGTTGCGAGCACGGCCAGGAGCGGCAGCTCCAGCAGGTCTCCCAGATCCTCCGGCGTCAACCCCTTGCGCACGCGCCGAATCTTCCGGGGCTTTGGCGGGATACGCAATCCCGAGAGTCAGCGTGCGGCAGGGGATTCGAATCCACGAGCCTGCCTACGGTCGTCCGCTGACGTGGTGGGCCGGTGAAGCTCCGTTTCCGGCGGCGACGCCGATGCCTTGGCGATCCGCGACCAGGTACGCGGTCTGTTCGTGTTCGGGCACCTGCTCCTGGATTGCCAGGTCGAGCAGCCGTAGCTGATCTCGCAACACCGCTTGGCGCTCTGTCGGCGCGTAGCCGAGCAGGTCTTCGAACGCCGCTCGCAGACGGCGGGCGACCTGCGGCGATCCTGCGCCCGCCTGCCGGATCTCGTCGAATGCAAGGTGGACATACCCGTCCCACGTCATCACGGGGACGATCAGGCGGGGGCGGCCGCCCCGATCACGATGAACGCTATCGGGAAAGCGGCGCCGGGAGAGATGGCGGAGGTTGTCGTGGAGACGATCGATCGCCTGGACGGCGGTGGTGGGGTCGAGCATATGGCGATTCCGCCAGCGACCGCTCGGCGATGTCGACGAGCATTCGAAACCCGTATGCGACGTCCTGGTCGAGGGTGCGCTCCAGAGCAAGTTGCAGGGTTCGGTCAATGCTCGTAGGCAGCCGCGATCGGTCGCCGTCGACCTGCAGCAGCGGCGCTCCCGCGGCGACGAACTCGCCGAGCGCTGGCACAACCTCGATTCTGCAATCGGCGTCGCAGGCGGCCTCCACCAGCCGGTCATAGTCGATGTGGACAAGCACGCCGGAGCGCGGGCTCATGATTCGATTGTCCGGTGGGTCATTCCGCTCAGCGATGCCGTCTTCCGGATACATATCGTCGAGCAGGCTTCGGGTGTCGGAGCCGACCAGTTCGATCAGTGCCGATACCCGCAGCGAGCGGCCGATGTGGTGCACGTAGACCACGAGTACGGCGATCGACACGACCACCAGTAAGTAGGCGACGATCACCGTCAGCCCCGGTACCTGGCCGGTGGTGCCGGAGCTTCCGATCCGCACCTGCCGCATCGCAAGCATGGCGAACGCGAACGTGCCGACGAAGATGCCGATCGCAAACTGGCTTGGTCTGTCCTTCAGGATCGGCTGCACGATCCGCGGCGAGAACTGCCCCATCGCCAGCTGCACGACCACCATGGTGATCGTCAAGACGAGCGCGGCCAGGCTGACCATCGAAGTTGCCACGGCTCCCAGCACCGCCAGCGCTGCGTCAGGGCCGCCCGTGAGCGACTGCGAGACAATCGAGTAGCCGGACCGCTCGTCGATCCACACGGTCAGGAACGAGAGCGCGACGCCCGCTCCCACACAGAGCACCGGCACGAACCAGAGACTGCCGCGGACGTGTGACAGCACCTGGAACGGCCGGCCTTCGAAGCGTCGCATGCACGCTGCCCTACCCGACGAGGCGATCGCCTAACCGTCGCTGGCAAACACGCCCCGACCAAGATCGTCGCTAGCGCTGTGCCGCCCCTGGTCGACGCCTCGCAGATACTGCGAAAGACCGGCGGCGTCGACGAACCGCCTCACGGCGGCGCTTGGAACGATCTCAAACGAGATATTCATTTTTTCGGCCTTCATCGCACCATGGAGCAGACACCCGATTCCGGTTGAGTCGATGAAGGTCAGCTCTTGGAGGTCGACGAGTACCTCGCAGACGTCCCCTGCAAGAATCTGGTCGAAGGCTTCGAATTCAGCTTTGCACAATTGCCAGTTTCCAACTCGCCTGCACACCATACGACGACCCGGTCGGAGCTTCGTATCGTTTCAAGCCTTACTGTCGACATCATCTGGTCGTCCGGCGGCACATGGAGGTACCGGACTCCCGGCGACATTCCCCGACACCTCGGCCGGCAAACAGGCTCCAGAGGGGTTCGGCCACGAACCCGCGTCGTCAATGCGGAGGCTTCCCACCTCCGTTGCCGTTCCCATTGCCGTTGCCGTTTCCGTTGCCGTTGCCGTTTCCGTTGCCGCTCCCTGTGTTGTGTTTGCCGCCACCGCCGGTGGAAGGCGGTGGGGCCGGTGCCGAGTACAGCGGGAACTGGGAGGTGAACGGCCTGTAGGCCCCAACCGGTGCGGGAGTGACGGGGAACGACGTGGCCGGGAACTTGGTGGGCTCAGCGGCGAGAGCGGCGGTCATGAAGCGGTGCCAGATCAGCGCGGGATAGCCGCCACCGAACGAGTAGGCCGATCCGACCGCGGGAATCATCGAGATCTCGCCTTGCGGGAAGCCCATCCAGACGCAGGTGGTGAGGTTGGGTGTGTAGCCGCAGAACCAGGCGTCCAGGTGCGCTTCGACCGTGCCGGTCTTGCCGGCTGCGGGGCGGTAGGGGCTGAGCGCGGCGGCGCTGCCGGTGCAAAGGCCGCTGGGGCAGGTGTAGATGTTGTCGTAGAGGATCTGGTTCATCTCCGAGGCGGCCCAGCTGGGAAGCGCCCGCCGGCCGGGATTCTTGGACGCCGGGGTGGAGGCGACGGTGGCGCCGGTGGGCGCGGTCACGTCGGTGATCGCCAGCGGGTCGTGGTGGATGCCGTTGGCAGCGAAGGCGGAGTAGGCGCTGGCCATGTCGAGCGGCGAGACCAGCCCGGTGCCGAGGATGATCGAGTAGACCTTGGGCAGGTGGTCGGACCGCGGGATGCCGAGGTTGTAGGCCATGTTGACAGTGCGGGTGGGGCCGATGTCGGCGGAGAGCCGGGCGAACACGGCGTTGATCGAGCCGTCCATCGCCACGTGCAGGTCGAAGTTGCCGGCCAGGTTCGACTCGGCGTTGTTGACCGTCCAGATGCATGACGGCGCGCCGACGCATCCGGGGATCGGGTAGTTGAACGGCGCCTGGCTCGAGTACTCCGTCGTTTCGGGATCGATGCCGAGGTCGACCATGGCCGCCGCCAGCCCGTACGGCTTGAAGCTCGAGCCGGCCTGGCGTCGTGCCTGCGCCGGCAGGTCGAACTTGGTCTTGCGGTAGTTGGTCGATGCGTCGAAGGCCAGGATCTCGCCTGTGCGAGGATCGATTGAGACCAGCGCCGCCGCCGGCAGCCCCGGCCGGTCGAGGTAGGCGTGGAACGCCTGCTGCGCCGCGACCTGGAGCTTCGGGTCGATCGTGGTGTCCACGCGCAGCCCGCCCGTGGCCAGTGCCGCGGCGCCGTAGCGCTTCATGATCAGATGCTTGACGTACTGCACGAAGTAGGGCTGCTTGACCTCTCCGTAGGGATAGCTCGGATGCAGACGCAGGCAGCGTTTCGCGGCGTGGGAGCTGACGGTCGCCGGCGCGCCTGGCAAGCCGGCCGCACAGACCTGTTTCCGGCCGACGGCCCGCTGCAGCTGGGCCGTGGAGATGTAGCCGATCGACTGCATGGCGGTCAGCACCTCGTTTCGGCGCTCGAGGGCGGCGGCCGGGTAGGCGGTGGGGTTGTAGTCTGTGGGCGACTGCGGGAGGCCGGCGATCATCGCCGACTGGCGGATGTTGAGCTGCTTGCAATGGACGCCGAAGAACGCCTCGGCCGCGGCCTCGCAGCCGTAGGTGACGGCGCCATACTGGACGACGTCAATGTAGGTACTGAGGATCTTGTCGCGCGACCACTGGTTAGCCAACTGGTCGGCCAGGTATGCCTCTTTCACCTTGCGCGACAGCGTCTGGGAGTCGTTCAGGTAGAGCTGCCTGACCAGCTGCTGCTCGATCGTCGACGCGCCCTGCACGACGTGGCCCGCGTTGATGTTGTCCAGGATGGCGCGCAAGACGCCCACGTAGTCGACGCCGCCGTGCTGATAGAAGCGGCGGTCCTCGATCGCCACCGTCGCCTCCTTCAGCCACGGCGAGATCTGGCTGGAGCTGACGTGGGTACGGTTCTCCACAGAGGCAACCGTGGCGAGCTTTCCACCGTAGCGGTCATAGATGATCGTGTTCTGACCCGGATAGTCAGGCTTCAGCTTCTTGATGTCGAGTCCATGCACCTGGCTGTAGATGTAGATCCCGGCCGTTACCGTGGCGGCGCTGACCGCCCCGCCGACGATCAACGCGCAGGCCAGCGCGACGCTCGCCCAGAACGAGCGGCGGCTGCGGCGGCGACTCATCCGTCCCCGCTTGCGACGGCGCAGGGCGACGTGTGCCGCCAGTTCGTCCTGGTCGAACGGCGGCGGAGTCACGTCACCCACACACGACACCCGGCCGTCATGGCATCCTCTCTACCGCCCGGCGAGGCAACGCTCAGGCCACGCTCGCGCGCCGCGGTCTAGCAATCGTAGCCATCCTCCCGACCACTCTGCGGCCCTCGGCCGGTTCGGTGATTGCCGTTACCCGACGCCGTGGGCGACGGTGACAGCAATGAAACGGCGCAGGCTGCTCAAGGCTCCGCTCGGGGTGATCTCCGATCGCAATGGTGGTCGCCGCCGTCGTGGCGGGGAGCAGAACCTCTGGCTCTCGGCCGCGGCCGCGCACGCGCCGTCCGGCATACACGGGCAGGGTCCTCCGAAGGCGTCCGTCCCGCCGACACTACCAACGGGCCGGGCGATCGCAATCGATCTCAGCCGCCAGCACGTGCCGTCCGGCCGCGGCGGCCGCCGCGGCGCCACGCCGTGAGCTCGCCCGTTCCCTGCACGCATCGCCGCCGGTCGACGGTGCGGCAGAAGTCGTCCGACTCCAACCTCTGCCGCGTCCTCACGTGCGTCGAAGCGTGATGCGGGCGACCAGGGACGAGGAGCTCCGCCTACCCTCAGCGGTTCGTCGGCTCGGAGCGCTCGGCGGGTTCGTGATGCTCAAGCAGTTGTGCCAGATCGTTGACGACAACGTCGGGCTTGGCAGCGTGCAGCGCGTCGACGGCCCCCTCCCGCTCGATCGCGATGACCAGTCTGAACCCGGCCGAGCGCGCGGCGTGTATCCCGTCCGGGGTCGTCTCGAAGTCCGCTGCATCGGAGGGGTCTACACCGAGCAGCCGGCAGGCCGCGATGAGCGTGTCCGGAGCGGGTTTCGGCGCGAGTTGCTCGGAATCGATCACTTCGGCGTCTATGCGCTGATCTATCAGGTGCGCGAGACCAGCCCGTTCGAGGATCTCGGTGGTATTCGCGCTTGCAGAGACAACCCCGCGCCGGATTCCGACGAGATGCGCCGCCTCCAGGTAGCAGCGCGAACCGATGTACGCAGCCACGCCTTCGCGGGCAAGGTGACGCTGCAACGCCTGCACCTTGCGGTTGGCGAGACCCCGCACGGTTTCCGCATCGGCAGAGTCGTCGGGCGCACCCTCGGGAAGCCTGATGCCGCGGCTGGCCAGAAAGTTGCGGACGCCGTCAAGCCGGGGCCGTTCCGTCACATAGGCCCGGTAGTCTCTGTCACGGTCAAACGGGATGAACGGTTCGTGTTGCCGGGCGGCTCGTGCCAGCAGGAACGAGTCGAAGGCATCGGCCCACGCGGCGACATGGACGGTGGTGCTGGTTGTCAGCACGCTGTCCAGGTCGAACACGCAGGCGCTCACGCCGTCCGGCAAGCCCAGCAGCCTGCGTGTACCGGCGGGCTCGTCTAACCAGTGCAGCAGGGGACTGTCGGTGTGCAGATCGTCGGCGAGGCGGTGAAGCTGGTCGATGGTCTGGGCTCGTTCCTCGGCCAACCGGCGTTGCCGCTCGCGAGCCTCCGCGGGGTCGAGGTAGTCCGAGGCGGCCCGGAGCGCCACCTCGCCCGCCCTCAGCGCCATCCACGACCGTCCGGCGAGCCTTTCGATTTCGGCAGCCCAACCCGTCGCCTCAGCCGCGTCGCGATTACGCCCATCGCCGGCCGACGTGGTCATCGGCCCAATCTAGCTGTCCGGTCGATCGCGCGGCAACTGGGACGGCGCTCGTCCACGTCGATCTCGCCGCGTACCAGTCTCTCGCCGAGCAGGTCGTCCGCGGGCTGGGCCGGTCCCCCGGGCATCACAGCCCAATCGGTGCCATCCATGTGGTCGGGGTACATGGCCGCATGGTGGCGCCGATGATGCTCCGGCGCATCGGAGAGGACACCGATCGGATTGCGGAAACGCCGCGACTCCCGGTCGCTGCCGTGTGCGTCCCAGGAGCCGAGCACGATCTCCGAGCCGGCCCAGCTGAGGGAAGGCCTGCTCAGCTCTCCTTGAGAATCGAGTACCAGACACGCTCGGCGACGTCGACCAGATGCTCGCTCGCACGTGCCAGGCGGCGGTAGAGCTCGCGTCGGGCGGCGACCTCGTGGATGTCGTCGACCCCGATCAGCGCTGACATCGCATCCCGGTAGATGCGCTCCACCCGGCGCTGGCTGTCCAGAGCCGCGTCGGCGGCCGCCGACGCAGGCGCACTGTCTCTGGGCGCAAGGGCAGCGAATGCCGCGGCCAGGTGGTGGATGCCCTCAGCTAGCGCCTCGGCCAGGTCGGCCATCGCCGGGTCTGGGGTGCGGCCGATCACCTCGGCCTCGCGCACCGTGTTCTTCGCGCTGTTCATGACGACGTCGAGGCCGCGTGACAGCTCGAACACGTCTTCCGGCTCGAGCGGGGTGATGAAGGCCTCCGAGAGCGCCGCGCGCAACTCGCGTTTGCGATCGTCGGCCAGATGCTCGCACTCGCGCACCCTGTCCGCGGAGGCGGCGTCCCCGGCGGCCCACGCGGCCAGTGCGTCCATCCCTTCAACGGTGATCCCGGCCTGCGCTTGCAGTGCAGCGATCACATCAGGCGTCCTGGGCAAGAACCAGCGACCCCGGCTCACGTTGCACCGACCCAGATGATGGAGAGCGCAGCTCCCAGTACCGCGGCCGCCGGTAGGGTCACCAGCCAGGCGAATCCGATCGCTCGAACGACCGCCCAACGGACGTGGTGCCAGCGTCGCCGGCCCATGCCGATGCCGACGATGGACGACGCCACCACCTGGGTCGTCGACACAGGCGCTCCCACGTATGACGATGCCAGGATCACAGCCGTCGACGATGTCTGGCTGGTGAACCCGTCGATCGGGTGGAGGTGAAGGATCCGTCGGCCGATGGTGCGAATGATGGTCCACCCGCCCATGGCGGTGCCGATTGTCAACGCGAGGCCGCAGGCGACCTTCACCCAGAGCGGCACGGCGAAGGTGTTCAGGTGTCCGCTGGCGACCAGCAGCGCTGCGGTTACGCCCATCGCTTTCTGGCCGTCGTTGGAGCCGTGGCTGAACGAAAGCGCGGCCGACATCGCCCACTCGCCGGAGCGGATCGGTGCGTGCACGCGTCGTGTCGCCCGACGCGTCGCCCAGCGTGTGAGACGCGAGATCGCGGCGCCGAATGCCAGCCCGATTACGGGCGAGACGGCAAGAGCGATGACGACGCCGAACACTCCGACCGGCCGCCAACCGTCGATCCCGCCCCAGAGCACGCCGTCAATCCCGCTGGTCGCGAGGGCCGCGCCAACCAAGCCGCCGACCAGCGCGTGGCCGGAACTGGATGGCAATCCGCGCCGCCACGTGACCACGTTCCACACGGTCGCCCCCAGCACTCCTGAGCCGATCACTGCCACTGCGAGATCCGGTGGCACCACCACGATGCCCCCGATCGTGTCCGCCACCGCGGTTCCGGCGATGGTCGCACCGAGCATGTTGAACACCGCCGAGAGTACGATCGCGTGCCCAGGACTGGCACCGCGCGTCGCCACTAGCGTCGCGATTGCGTTGGCCGCATCGTGGAACCCGTTGGTCAGCGCAAACGCGAGCGAACATGCGATTGCCAGCGCGAGCTCCATCCGGCGATCATCCCATGGCCGACCAGCGGCACTCCCGACGTTGTGGGATTGCTCGCGTTCGCCGCCTGCCTGAGTGCGATCGCGTTACTGCGGACGTACTCCCTAGCGATAGCCCTTTCGTCGAACGTTGGGACAAACGTGCTCGTCTGATCCGAGTCGAGGCCAAGCTGGGCGAGACCTGTCGTTAGAGGCAGGGACACCAAGTCGAGCGCTGCACGGGCATCCCTTGTGCCGCCCGATCGGCGAGGCTACGCTCTCGAACGTGGTCGAGCCGACCTCCTCGTCGCACCCTGACTACCGCCTCGCCGCCGCGGGCAGGGAGTCAGCAGAGGATGAGCGGCTGGATCTGCTCGAGCAGATCTACGACCCGTCGTCGCGCCGGCGGCGTTCATTCGTGCAGCCGGGGTGGCGGTGTCTGGAGATCGGGGCTGGGCGCGGCTCGATGGCGGCGTGGATGGCCGAGCAGGTGGGGCCGGCAGGCCACGTTGTCGCGACCGACATCGACACCCGCTACCTGGAGAGACTGGACGTCCCGAACCTCGAGGTGATCCAGCACAGCATCCTCGACGACCCCCTCGACGTGCTGGGGGAGCCGTTCGACGTTGTCTGTTCGCGATTGATGCTGTTTCATCTCAAAGGCGTCCAGGAGCAGGCGATCAGCCGGATGGGGGAGTGCCTGCGCCCCGGTGGCTGGCTGTTCGACGAGGATTGCGATTGGGGGACAGCTGCTCCCGTTGATCCTGCCCACCCGCGCTACGACGACTATCAGCGGGTCTGGCGAGATGGCGACTGGTGGACTCCTCGCGGCTACGACAAGGTGTTTGGCCAGAAGTTGCCGGCGCTGTTCGAGCGCTGTGGGCTCCAGGAGATACGCAACGAGGCCTCCACCGAGGTGGTGCGGGGAGGATCGCCCTGGGCGAGATGGTGGATCCCGACGCTGGAGGTCATCAACGAGCTCGGCGGTGGCGACGAGGCGTCTCGGCGTGAGGTCGAGGTGATGACCGCGGCACTGGCCGATCCAACGTTCTGGCTTCAGAGAGAGGTTGTGCACGCCTGCTGGGGCAGGCGGGCTCCGTAGTGTGATCCCGCGGCTGGAGACGCCGAGGCTCTTCACGCGTGACTGGCGCGACGAGGATCTCGATGCGCACGCTCCATGTCGGCCGGTCCGGAGGTGCAACGCTATCTCGAGGGCGTGCTCGATCGCGTTCAGAGCTGGCGCTCGATGGCCTTCCATACCGGGCACTGGGTGCTCAGTGGTACGGCAACTCGGTGGTCGAGCGAAAGTTGGACGGCGCGGGTGATCGGCCGCGTCGGGCTGTGGAATCCCGAGGGGTGGTTCGGGTCGAGGTTGGCTGGAAGCTCACCCGCCACGCATGGGGTCAGGGCTACGCGACGGAGGCCGCGACGGCCCCCGTCACGGGGGTTCGACCATCTCGGCGTCGGCCGGCTGATCTCCGTCATCAATCCAGACAACGCGGCCCGCTTCGCGTTGCCGAACGGCTCGGCATGGCGAAGTCCCACGACGCCGACCTCGACGGCGGTGATCATCATGGCCAATCGACCGGGGCGGCGTGGCGTAACACCTGACGGTCACACCGGCCGTTGCCTTCATCAACCTTCAACGCATTTATCAGCGATCTCTCAGGTTGCTCGCCGACAATGAGAGCATGGCTACCTCCACCTACCAAGAGCCGCGGACCCACCGGCATGAGGCCGGCGATGCGGCGCCGCGGCGCGGCTATCGCTGGGTGCCGACGCTGCACCATCGCCCCCGTCATGCGCCCAACCGGCGCCATGCTGACGTTGTCTCCTGGCTGATCGGCATCGGTCTCGGGATGACGCTCGCGCTCGGCGTGCGGGCGGAGTCGTTCGGCGATCTGTCGAAAGCCGGCGGCGCCGCAACATTCGGCGGCCGCCTCTCGGCCCTGGCCGGCACGTACTTGATGCTGGTCGTCGTCCTGCTGATCTCGCGCCTGCCCGCGATCGAGCGCTCGCTCGGCCACGACAAGCTCGTGCGCCTGCATCGCCGCTTCGCGCCGATCGCGCTGGTCCTGATCGTCGCCCACGGCCTGCTGATTACGCTCGGCTACGCCCAGGGCGCGTCGCGCGGCGTGCTGCACGAGTTCTGGGTGATCCTCACCACGCTGCCCGGCATGCTGATGGCGACGGCCGGCTTCGTCCTCTTCATGGCCGCCGGCGTCACCTCCTACCGCATCGCTCGCCGGCGCATCAGCCACGAGGCGTGGTGGCTCGTCCACCTCACCACCTACGCCGCCATCATCCTCAGCTTCTTCCACCAGGTCTGGACGGGCGCGAGCTTCGTCTCCGACCCGGTCGCCAAGCTCTGGTGGACGGGCCTTTACGCGCTGGTCTTCGCGGCCATCATCTGGTACCGCCTGCTCGTCCCGTTCTGGCGCAGCATCTACCACCGCCTCCGCGTCGTTGCCGTCTATCCGGAGGGCTCCGGCACCGTCTCGCTCGTGCTGAAGGGCCACCACCTCGACCGGCTGCGAGTCAACGGAGGCCAGTTCATGCAGTGGCGGTTCCTGCGGCCGGGCCTTTGGTGGCAGGCCCATCCCTACTCACTCTCGGCCATGCCGATGCCGCCCTACTTGCGTGTCACCGTCAAGGATCTCGGCGACCACTCCGGCGAGCTGGCCCGCATCACGCCGGGCACGCGTGTCGCCGTCGAGGGTCCCTATGGCGCCTTCACCCGCCACGCCGCGGAGCGACGACAAGCTGCTCTTCGTCGGCGCCGGCGTCGGCGTCACGCCGATCCGCGCGATGCTCGAGGATCTGCCCGCCCATGCCGACGTCGACGTCATCCTTCGCGCCACCACCGAGCAGGAGCTCGTGCTGGACGAGGAGGTGGCGGAGCTTGTCGAGAGCCGCGGTGGCCGGCTGCACCGCCTGGTCGGTGACCGCCGCCAGGTGTCGCTCACCCCTGATCTCGTCCATGCACTGGTGCCCGACCTGCGCGAGCGCGAGCTCTACATCTGCGGCCCCGCGGGCTTCACCGATCGCTTCATCGCCGTCGCCCGCCACCTCGGCATGCGGCGAGACCACATCCACCACGAGGAGTTCGCGTTCTGATGCGGCGCTCGACCATGATCGCCGGCGGCACGGTGCTCGGCATCGCCGGCGTGATCGCGCTGCCGCATCCGAGCACGCCGCAGCAGGTGGCGGTTGCGGGCAACTCCGCAGCGACGGGGTCAGGGAGCAGCATGGGCTCGACCGCCGCCGCTGCTGCGACGACCGCGGGACGGCGCGAACAATGCCTCGCTCGCGCCGCGTCGGCCAAGACGGCGGCCAGGACCGTCACCGGCAGCCCTCGCCACCGATCAGTACGGCCAGCTGCAGGTGAAGCTCACCATCAAGAACGGTCGCATCACCAAGGTCGGCTTCACCACCTTCGTCGCCAACGATGGGCACTCGGTGCAGATCGACCAGTCCGCCGCGCCGATGCTGATCCGCGAGACGATCGCCGCCCAGAGTGCGCACATCCAGGGCGTCAGCGGTGCCACCTACACCAGCAACGCCTACCAGCAGTCGCTGCAGGCGGCGATCGACAAGGCGGGGCTGAAGGCATGATCACGCACGTCGAGCATGTGATGGGCACGGCGGTCAGCATCACCGTCGACCCGGAGAGGCGGAGATCCCGGCGGCCGCGATCGCCGATGCATGCGCTGTGCTGCACGCCGCCGACGAGACGTTCTCGACGTTCAAGGCGGGTAGCGTGCTGTCGCGTCACCGCCGCGGCGAGCTGCGGGCAGAGGAGCTGCCTGCCGAACATGCTCGAGGTGCTCGAACTCTCCGCCCGCGGGGCGCGGCTGACCGGTGGGTACTTCGACCCGTGGGCGATGCCGGGCGGCTTCGATCCGACCGGGCTGGTCAAGGGCTGGGCGGCACAGCGGGCGATTGCGTGCCTGCGCGACGGCGGCATAGCGGCCGCCATGGTCAACGCCGGTGGCGACGTCGCCTGCTTCGGCCCGGATCCATGGCGGATCGGCGTGCGCGACCCGGAGCGACGCCGAGCGGCTGGTGTGCGTGGCCGACGTCGCCGAGGCGATCGCCACATCTGGAGGCTACGAGCGCCCAGGCGAGCTGCTCGACCCGCGCGACCGCCGGCCGGCCGCACGGCTGGCCCAGGCAACCGTCGTCGGCGAGGATCTCGCGCTGGCCGACGCCTACGCCACTGCGCTCGTCGTCCGCGGCGAGCACCGACTGGCGATGGTCGAGGGCACGCCCTACGAGGCGGTCATCGTCACGCACGACGGCCGCATGCTGGCGACGCCTGGCTTCCCTATCGCCGCTCTCCAACCAGGTTCGGCGGGCGCTCCGACTGCCTGAGCCCTGCCGCCCGTGCCTTGAGCATGGCCTCCGCACGGTACGTGTGCCACGCGGACTTGGCGCTATTCCGACGAATACGTCGGTAAGCCGAATGGTGGAACTACGCGGCGCTGGGATTTGAAGCCAGGAGCGGGCCCGAGCGCGTCAGACGCGCGCTGAGGCGCTGCGCCAGGTGGCAGAGCACCGGCCTGGAGCAGTGTTGCGCAATGACGCCTGACGGCTACTGCGAAGGGGCTTCTAACCCCAGGGCAGGCGTGACCAGTACGGCGGCCGCTCTCGCCGGAACCTCTCGGCGGTCGCATAGACCTGCCCCGGATCGGATGTCTCCTTCTCCACACTCGCGCCGTAGCGCGCTGCGAGGTCCGACACCGGATACCGCACTTCAGGGCTTACGTGTGCGCCAACCATCAGGACCACGCACGGCCCGTCGCCGGCTGCCACGAACGCGTGATTCGTCCAGGGGGGCGAATGGAAGAAGTCCCAGGCTCGGAGACGTCGCTCCTCGCCCTCGACGAGCAGCCTGCACTCACCGGCCAGAACGAGGAACGCCTCCTGATTCGCCTCGGCGTGGTAGACGCCGCTCTGGCCAGGCTCGAGGACGGTCACATTGATCCCGAGCTGCGGGAACTCGATCGAAGATTCGCCGTACTCGTTCGCGAACCAACACGCCGCGCCCCTCGTCTCCGAAGAGAACCACTCGGCATCGCGCACGTTGACGACAAACCAACCCTCCGTGACGGGGGCAAGCCCGGAGCCAGCGTTCTCAAGCCTCGCCTCGTTCACGAACCGATTCTCGCAGGTTCAAAGACGTGCGGTTCCCACATGAGCCACCCGCCCGCAGCCCGTCAGCGCGCTGCTGACGAGCTAGGCGGTGCCGCGGACATGCGCCGCGAGCGGGCGTTGGAGGCCGAGATTCCGGATCGGCAGGGTGTCGAGCCTCCAGAGTTGCCGACGGATCTGCTGCACACCAGAACTCCCACTCCCCGGAAGTGAGCAATAAGCAACCGCGTATCGACCCGCGGGTGACGCTGCTACCCCGATCAGCTACACCGAGATGGCGGGGCTGCTCCGGCACCGAACCGTCGTCCTCACCGGCTCGGGCGGCCTCCAGGAGGAGGCACCCAGCATGGGGAAGCCAGGGTTGGTCATGCGCGACGTGACGGAGCGACCGGAAGCCGTCGAGGCCGGAACCGCCAAGCTGGTGGGAACCGAGACGGAGCGCATCCTCGAAGAGGCTTCGGCCCTGCTCGCGTCCCAGCAGCGCTATCGCCAGATGGCACACGCCGCGAACCCCTAGGGCGACGGCTTCGCAGCGCAGCGAATCGTCGCGGCGCTGCGTCGAGGGCCCGTCGATGAACAGATCCGGCCGGCTGCCATGCTGGCCGCCTGATCAATCCCGATCACGCGATCCGCTGAATCCCTAGATCGAGAGCCACACACGAGGGTAGCCGTGGTATCCTCGCGCCCTCGATGAGGCGCCTACCCAAAACCAGTTGGCGGACGGCCGGTCGCAGGTGGTTGACGGCGGGTGTGTTCATCCTCGCGTTGGCGGTGTCCGCCTCCGCAGCCCAGGTCGCCCATGGATCCATCTACTGGGCCGGATACACCGATGGCAATATCGGAAAGGCCCATGCGGATGGTTCGCACGTGAACGCGAACCTCGTCACCGGCGGGAACACCCCCTGTGGGGATGTCGCTGTTGACCCGAACCACGTGTTCTGGTCGGACTACGGCACCAACACGATAGGCCGCACCAAGACCGACGGAAGCGGCGCCGACCAGAACTTCATTACCGGAGCATCCGGTCCAGTGCGGTATCGCCGTCAGCCCGAAGCGCCTGTACTGGGTGAACTACAGCAACGGCACGATTGCACGTGCCAACCGCGACGGAAGCCACGTCGACGAGACGTTTATCAGCGGGGCGGACCTCCCCTGCGGGATCGCCGTGAACCGCAAGCACATCTACTGGGGGAACGACGGCTCCGACACCATCGGCCGCGCCAACATCGACGGCACCCATATCAACGAGAGCTTTATCACCCTCTCCACCGACTCGTGCTATGGCATAGACGTCAACCGGAACCACATCTACTGGACCAACTACGGCGGCAACGCGATCGGCCGCGCCCACCTCGATGGAACGCACACGAATCAGAATTTCATCGCCGGTGGCAACTACTCCTGCGGCCTGGCCGTGTCGTTCAGCCACGTGTACTGGGGCAACTACTCCGACGGGACGATCGGCCGCGCCAAGCTCGACGGTAGTCAGGTCAACCAGAGCTTCATCACCGGTGCCACCGGCAACTGCGGCCTCGGCCTCGACCCACCGTCGAACAACTTCAAGTTCGTAGGCGTCGTGCACCATCTCACCTCGGGCAAGGCGACGCTGGTTCTACACATCCCGCATCCGGGCACGTTGGTGGTATCCGGCAAGCGGGTGAAGACGGTCCATAAGGCACCGACAGGGCCCAAGGTGAACATTACGATTGTCGCGAAGCGCGCCTGGAGCGCACTCCTTCAGCAGACGGGCTCGATCACGGTCAAGGTCAAGGTCACGTACACGCCGGACGGCGGATTCCCCAGGAGCAAGTCGAAGCAGTTCAAGCTTCTGCAGAACTAGCAGGGAGTTCCCGGACACGTCGTTGACGGTCTGGGGCCGTACCATCCACGAGCCCTCCGGCGAGGTCGGGCAAGCCGCCGCCAGCCACGCTCCCACGGCCGGACGCCGCCGGATGTATCGCGGTCAGACGATTTCCGCGATGGCGGAGACGCGACCACGTAACCCTCGCATGGGCGGGCGATTCGCCGCCGATCAGGAGAAGGCGATGAGAGCGATCGGAGCGATGACGACGAGCACTCCAAGGGCCGCCCCGGCGAGCACGTCCGACGGGTAGTGCGCGCCGACATAGACGCGGCTTGCTGCCATGACGAGCGCCATCGCGATCCAGGCTGGGGCGAATGTTGGCGCGACGATGAGAAGCGCGCAGGCTGCGGCGGCGGCGGTGGCGGCATGGCCGGAGGGGAAGGAGGTGCTTCGCAGCGGCCGCACCAGCAGCGGGATGTGGTTTGGGCGTTTGCGCGCTGCGAGGTGTTTGACCACACCCGCGCTGAGTGCGGCGACGATGACAGCGACCATGACGCGGCGGGCTTGATCGACGGCTGCGCCTGCAAGCAGCCAGGGCAGCCCGATCGTGCCTGCGATTGTGTAGGGCACGAGGATGCGAGTGAGCCAACCGCGGCGCGTCGCTGGGATCCGCGCGATCACGAGTCGATCGAACCGATGACAGGCGGCCACAGCCCGACGCACCACAGATTCCTCAGTCTCCATCACCATAGGAGTGGTATCAGCGACGGATTGGAGGACGCTCATGCTTCTCCCGCGGTTCTTCGTCGAGGATCTCGATGTAGCCCTCGGTGGCGCGCAGGCGAATGCGCTGCCCATCCCGGATCCGCCGGGTGGCGTTGTCCACGCCGACGATGGCGGGCAGGCCGTACTCGCGCGCAATCACGGAGCCATGGGTCATCAGGCCCCCCACCTCGGTCACCAGGCCGCTGGCAGTGACGAAGGCGGGGGTCCAGCTGGGGTCGGTGTAGGCGGTGACCAGGATGTCGCCGGCCTCGAGGTCGGCGTCCGCCACGTCGAGGACGACGCGGGCCCGGCCCTCGACGGTTCCGGCCGACGCCGCGAGGCCCACGAGCGCGTCGGCCGGCAGGTCGTCGCGCCGGTGGCTGCCCATCAGGCACTCGCCGTCCGAGGTCAGCACGCGCGGCGGCGTCAGCGCGGCGTATGACCGGACCGCCTGCTCGCGCTCGTGGATCAGCTGGTAGTCCGCCCGGTTCGTGCGCGCCGCGTCGTGGAGCTCCTCGAACGTGAGGTAGAAGATGTCCTCCGGGTCACGGAGCACGCCGACACATACGAGGCGCTCGGCCTCTCGCAGCAGCGCCTGCTTGTAGGCGAAGTAGCGGCTGATCATGCCGTACTTCGGATACTCGCGGTACCCCATGAATGTCCGCACGAGGTCGATCCTGCGCTTCGCCTCGCCGGCCTTCTGCTCGCCGTCTGGCAGCGCCCGCAGGCGCTCCAGCAGTTCCTGCTCCGCTACGCGGGCCTCCTCGCGTCCCTGCGCGAAGCGACGCGTGCCCGCACCGGACTCGAAGCTCCTGACGTTGCCGAGGATCAGCGGCACCAGCGTGGCCGGCCGCTCGCCCCAGCGCGGCCTCGTGATGTCCACCTCGCCGGTGCAGCGCATTCCGTACCGCTCGAGGTAGGCCTCGATCGCGTCCCGTGCCTCGGCCCCGCCCTCCAGCGTCGCGAGCTCGTCCAGGAAGCCGTCGTCGTCGCCCACCTGCTCCAGAAACTCGACCAGCTGCGGGTGCGGGCGGATCACGTCGGCCACGTCCAGGAGCGCGAGCCCCATCTCGGAGGTGACGTTGTTCGGGACCGACTGCGAGAGCCTGTCCGCGGCGTTCTTCTCGCCCAGCCAATCCTCCAGCTGCTCGTTCAGCCACCAGGCGGCGTCCATCGCCGCCATGAATGTCTGGTGGCTGCGCGGATCGAACAGCAGGCGCCTGAGCTCCTGCAGGTCGGCGAGGATGAACTCGAACAGGTCCGGCCCGGACGTGCCGTGGATGTCGTGCCGCAGCGTCGCGAGCGATTCCTCGGTCTCTGCGATCAGCTCGGTGACCCTGGCCGCATCGGGCTCGATCGGCACGGCAGGTGCGGCGGCGGTGGGCAGCGCCGCAGCGCCGTCATCCGCTTCCGGCGGGGCGGGCAGGAAGTCGTCCCGCTCGATGACGGTCTCGAGCGCATCCCGCAGCAGCGGATCCCCTTGCCGAACAGCTCGAGCAGCGTTGCCCGGCTTGCGGGCGCGGCGAGCATCTGGGTGACGTCGACGAACAGCCTGCCCCCGGCGATGCTCATGGGCCGCGGGGTGGTGAGCTGCCACATCGAGAGCCCGAGCGGCTTCATGGGGTCGGTCATCATCTGCTGGTGACCGACGGAGACGTACACGGGGTTGGTGTCGTCGCCGGCCGGCGGGATCGGAAACAGCGTGGTGATCGGCCGGCTCTGCACCACGAAGAACTCACCGTCCGCGAGGCACCACTCGATGTCCTGAGGGCACCCGAAGTGCGCCTCGATCCGCCGGCCCAGCCGGGCCAGCTCCACCACCTGCGCATCGCTCAAAGCGGGCTGCGGCTGGCGCTCGGGAGCGACGGCCAGCTCGTCCGTCCCACCCGCCGGCACGGCATGGATGGCGAGCCGCTTGGCGGAGATCGTCCGCTCGACGAGCTTGCCGCCGCGCACCTTGTAGACGTCCGGCGACACGCGGCCAGAGACTAACGCCTCGCCGAGGCCGAAGCCGGCCTCCACCGAGGAGACCTTGCGGTTGCAGGTGACGGGGTCGGCCGTGAACAGCACGCCCGCCGCCTCCGAGAGCACCATCTGCTGGATCACCACGGCCATGGAGACGTGCCGGTGGTCGATGCCGCCCCGCAGGCGATAGGCGACCGCCCGCTCCGTGAACAGCGAGGCCCAGCACCTGCTGACATGCTGCAGGATGGCGGCCGCTCCCACCACGTTCAGGTAGGTGTCCTGCTGTCCCGCGAAGGATGCGGACGGCAGGTCCTCGGCCGTCGCGCTGGAGCGCACGGCGTAGCCGGCGTCGTCGCCGAGCTGTGCGAGCCGGCGGGTGATCGCGTCGGCCACCTCGTCGGAGATCGCGGTCCCCTCGATCGTCCGGCGGACGTCCGCGCTGATCGTGCGGATCGCGTCGCGATCATCCGGCTGGACGCGCGACAGCGCGTCCAGCCGAGCAGGGAGCGTCGGCGCGTCCGCCATCGTCCGGCGAAACGCCTCCGTCGTGATGCAGAGACCGGCCGGCACCCGGATTCCCTCGACGCTCGAGAGCTCGCCCAGGTGCGCGCCCTTGCCACCCACCAGCGCGACCTGCGTCCGGTCGGTTTCCTCGAACCCCAACACGTAGCAGCGCATCCGCTCAGACATCCCTTCCGCATCGCATGCAGGCATCATGGTCCCTGTCCCGGGGGCACACACAGCCGCCGGAGGGTAGGGGACGCGGCGCGGCCGGCGGGCCGTACACCAGTCGTGAGACGCGTGGCGACACTCGTGGTGGCGGGATGGCTGCTGCTGAGCGCGTCCTGCACGGGTGCAACGAAACCGGGCACTGAGCCCTCGATTGCGCCTGCGGGTACGTCGACAACACCACCCAGCAGTGCGTCTGCTCAGCCGACGACGATACCGCCGCATCGCCCCAGCACTCAGGTTGCCCTGGTCACGGCCGAGCTGAGAAACGAGCTGGTCGTTGTGTCGCTGCCGGGTGGGCGCGTGGTTCGCCGCATCCCGGTCGCCCGCGATCCCAAGACGGTCTCGGCCGCGCCCGGTGGCCCCGTTGCGGTTGTCAGTCCTGGATCCGGGACGGTCACGATGTTCGGTATGGGCTTGCAGCGGCTGGCCGTGTTCCGTCACTTCCGCTCGCCACAGCTCGCCGCCTTTACGCCGGATGGGGAGTACCTGCTCGTGACCGACGCGGCCGCGGGCACACTGACCAGCATCGAGCTGTCACGGCTGCGGGTGGTGGGACGCGTCGCCGTGGGCATCGGCGCCCATCATCTCGCCATCAGCCCCAACGATCGTCGTGCCTGGGTGGCACTGGGCGAGTCGGCGAACACGATCGTGGTGGTGGACGTGGCCGATCCACGACACATGCGTGTGCTCCAACGGCTGCACCCAACCGCGCCGGCGCACGACCTCGCCTTCAACCCGGACGGGCGAACGGTGTGGGTCAGTTCGGCCTCACAGCCATACATCTCCGTGTACGGGGCGGCGAGTGGCCGTCTGGTCGACACGGTGCCGGCCGGGCGCGCGCCACAACATGTGCTGTTCGCGGCCGGGCACGCCTACGTGACAAGTGGCTACGGCGCCTCGATCGAGATGGTCGATCCAGAGGCTCGCACCGTGATGCAACGATTCGACTCGCCCTACGGCTCGTTCAATCTTGCATCAGCCGGGACCTGGCTCGTAACGACATCGGTACTGAATGGCCAGGTCACGGTACTGCGCGCCGCCACGCTGCGACGCCACGCCCAAACGACGGTCGCATCGGTCGCGCGATCCGTGGCAGTACTCTCGCGCTGATTTACGCGAAGCGGCGAGAACGCCCCGTCGCAACGGCGCAACAGAGACGACGGATTCATCGCCGCAGAGGGGATCCGCCTGCAGCGTCTGCACGCATCATGTGCGGACGCTCACCCTCGGTATACGAACAGTTCGCATATGGCAGCTATCGTCGGGACCGTGGTCAGGTGTGCACTCTTGGGACATCGGTACCGGTTTCGTGCGGTTGGGTGCGACATGTCATGGACGTGTGAGCGCTGCGGCATTCTCGGCGGCACGCGACGGTACGACAGCGCAGTCCGAGCGACACGCTTCGCAGCAGCGTTCGACCGCGAAGACCGGCAGGACATCGGCCGCCGCGCCCCGCTGATCGGCCTTCTGCCGCTCAGGATCTACCGCGCGGCTCGCAGGAAAGACGGCGGGTGAGAGCCTCGTGTGTGCGCTTCCTGTAGCTCGCATGGCGAATCGCTCACGTACGTTTTCCGCTTCGGACGACGGGTAGCTGCAGCGTATGGGCGTTGAGACCAACCGCATTGAAACGAACATCCCGGCGCGCCTCGACCGATTGCCGTGGTCGAGGTTTCACTGGCTCGTCGTGATCGGGCTTGGGACCGTGTGGATCCTCGACGGGCTCGAGGTCACCATGGTCGGTTCGGTCGCCTCCCGCATCACGGAAAAGGGAAGCGGCCTCGAGTTGACGGCCGGGCAGGTGGGCTTCGCCGCCGCCGCCTATGTGGCAGGCGCCTGTCTAGGTGCCCTTGTGTTCGGCCAGCTGACGGACCGGTTTGGCCGCAAGAGACTCTTCATCATCACCCTGGCCTTGTACATCGCCGCCACCGTGGCGACGGCCTTTTCGTTCGCGGCTTGGTACTTCTATGCAGCGCGCTTCCTCACGGGAGCAGGCATCGGCGGCGAGTATTCGGCAATCAACTCGGCGATCGACGAACTGATACCGGCGAGGGTTCGCGGAAGGGTCGATCTGATCATCAACGGCTCCTACTGGGTCGGGTCGATGGCCGGCTCGGCGGCTGCCATCTTCTTCCTGTCCAGCGTCTTTCCGAAGGACATCGGATGGAGGGTGGCGTTCGCCGTTGGCGCAGTGCTGGGCGTGGCGATCATGCTGGTGCGGCGGAACGTCCCCGAAAGTCCTCGCTGGCTGTTCATCCACGGACGCGAGGATGAGGCCGAGCGCATCGTGTCCGGGATCGAGTCCGATGTCGGGGAGGAGACTGGGCAGGAGCTCGACGAGCCTGAGGAGACGCTGGAGGTTCGTCAGCGGGAGGCAATCTCGTTCCGGGAGATCGCCCGCACGGGCTTCTCGCTCTATCCGGGTCGGATGGTGCTCGGCTTCGCTCTCTTCGTAGGGCAGGCGTTTCTCTACAACGGCATAACGTTCAACCTCGGCACCCTTTTCACGGGCTTCTACGGCGTCTCGTCGTCGTTCGTGCCGGTCTTCCTCATCATCTACGCCGCTGGCAACTTCTTGGGCCCGCTTCTGCTCGGCAGGCTCTTCGACACGCTAGGCCGCAAGCCGATGATCGCTGGAACCTACCTTGGCTCGGCCGTCGTCGGTGCCGTCCTGGCATACCTGTTCAGCCGGGATGCTCTTGCGTCCGAGTGGTGGTTCGAGGCGCTGCTCGTCGTCACGTTTTTCCTGGCATCCGCGGGAGCGAGTGCGGCGTATCTGACCGTCAGCGAGGTCTTCCCGATGGAGACGCGGGCGCTCGCCATCGCGTTCTTTTACGCGATCGGCACGGCGGCGGGTGGTATCACCGGCCCGCTGCTGTTCTCACACTGGATCGAGAGCGGAAGCCGCAGCAACGTTGCCCTCGCCTTCTACATCGGCGCCGCTGTGATGGCGCTCGGCGGCATCGCCGAACTCTTCCTCGGTGTAAAGGCCGAGCAGCAGTCGCTCGAGGACGTCGCCAAGCCGCTGACGGCTGAGGAGGCGGAGGAGGACAAGGGAGAGCACGGGGACAAGGAGCGCGCCGAAGGACGCGGGCAGACCTTCGACCAAGGACAGAAGCAGCCGTCCGACGCGCGGGCCGAGCGAAACCGCCGGATCGAGGCCCGGAGCCGCAGGCTCTCGCAGCGAGAGCGAACCGGCCCGCGCCGGTACCGTCCAGGGCCGGGGAGCACCTTGTACGCCCCGCGCATGGCCGGCGGATCGGCTCCTGACACCGCCGCCACGCTCGACCATGAGATCGAGGTGATCGAGACCGCCGTTACCCAGCATGGACAGATGAGCCGAGTCGAGCTGGCGAAGATCGTCGGCGCTCGCTATTGGGGGCCCGGCCGCTTCCGCACGGCGCTCCGTGAAGCGATCGCGGAGGGTCGCGTCCGCCCGCTGTCAGCGACGACCGTCGCCGCGCCTCAGACCGGCACTCCCGCGACCCGGACGTAGCTCGTGAACGCCGTCGGGCGCGGTCGGGACGGCCAGAGGATTGATGGATATCTCTCGCGAGCCTGGCCGCTGTGAGAGGTTGGTCGTGGGACGGGGCGTGGGTGGCTACGGCAGCGAACCGTCACGAGGAGCATCAAAGCAACGGCTATATCAACGGGCTGCTCAACGAGCACGCGCTGAGAGCAAGGTCAGGGCGTGAAGTGGGCGCCGCCCACACCGGCCCATGCGTTTGCTCACATACCGGCGCTCCTCGTTTGTCCTGCGGGAGCGGGGGAATTCGCTAGGTACCACAACATGGAGGTGTGGGATGCATTCCACCGTTCTGTCCGAATCTTCACCCCGGCAGCTGTTGCTGGTGTTCGACCGCGGCGATGAGGTGATCGGGCAGCTGACGCAGTTCGCCGAGGAGCAGCATGTGACTGCGGCGAGCTTTCGAGCGATCGGGGCGTTCAGCGACGCTGCGATCGGCTACTTCAACTGGGACACCAAGAACTACCGGAAGATCCCGGTCGATGAGCAGGTTGAGGTCACCTCGCTGCTCGGCGACATCGCGCTCGACGGGGACCGGCCGAAGGTTCACGCACACGTGGTGCTCGGCTGCTCCACGGGATCCGCGCTCACCGGCCACCTGCTCGAGGCTCACGTGCGGCCGACGCTCGAGCTCGTGCTCGAGGAGACGCCGGCTGAGCTGCGCAAGCGCCACGACGCAGAGACGGGTCTCGCCCTGATCGATGTGTCATGAACATGCGAACACGGCATGGGCTTCGCTGACCATGCCTTCGATGCGACGGTAACTCACCCGCCTCAGCGCAGCTTCCAGGCGGTCAGGCCGATCAGCGCTCCCGCCCCGCCGAGCAGCGCGGCGGCGAACGTCCGGCGGCGTCGCTGAAGCGCAGCGGGCGCTTGCGGCCGCACCTCGAAGTACGGCGATTCGGGCGCGGCATCCGTGAATCCCTCCCGGCCGTACTCGCGCGCCATCTTCATCAGCTGGGAGACGTGCAGAGCCCGGCGTCCGGTGTTCCCCTGGGCGATCTGCGTCTTGCACGAGAAGCCGTTTGCGACGATGATCGTGCTCTTCTCGGCGTCCCGGGCCGCGGGCAGGAGGGCGTTCTCCCCGATCTTGATGGACAGGTCGTGATGCCCGGCCTCGAAGCCCCACGAGCCGGCGAGCCCACAGCATCCGCCCGTCACCTCGTCGGTGGTCAGCCCCATGTCGACCAGCAGGTCGAGCTCCGGTTTCATGGTGCCGGTCGCCTTGTGGTGGCAGTGACCCCAGACGAGCGCCGACCGCTCTAGCTTCGGTGGCTCGATGTCGTATTTCCGAAAGAACTCGCTGAAGTGATAGCTGTTGTGGGCGAGGCGGCTGGCGTCGTCGTCGTGGGGGAGCATCTTCTCCAGCTCGTCCTTGAAGACCGCCAGGCAGCTGGGCTCCATGCCGACGATCGGCGTGCCCGCGCGAATCTCCTCCTTCAGCGTCTCCAGTGTTCCTCGCAGGTAGCGCTCCGCGACGTTCAGGAAGCCATAGTCGTAGAGCGGCCTGCCACAGCAGACGTGTCCCTCTGGCATAACGACCCGCCACCCGGCCGCCTCGATCGCCTCCACGCACGCAACGCCGACGTCGGTATGGAAGTGGTTGTTGAAGGTGTCCGGCCACAGCACCACACGCGGCCCGTCCGGGTTGATGGCCTCTCGGTCGCGGAACCACTGCTGCAGGGTGACGGGCGCGAAGGTCGGGATTACTCGCTCGGGGCTCAGTCCGGCCACCCGCTTCGCAATCCCCGCGAACGGCTCGGTCTGCGTGAACCAGTTGACCACGCCGGGTATGGCGGAGGCGACGCGAGCCACCTGGTCGATGAAGCCAAAGGCGTAGGCATAGCGCGGACGCAGACGACGGGCCCAGTGGTGGAACAGGAACTCCGCCTTATACGTCGGCATGTCGACGTGCACGGGACAGTCGCTGGTGCAGCCCTTACACGCGAGGCAGAGGTCGAGCGCCTCGTACACCTCCGGACTCCGCCAACCGTCCTTCAGCACCTCGCCCTGCAGCATCTCGAAGAGCAAGCGGGCGCGTCCACGGGTGGTGTACCTCTCCTCGTTCGTCGCGATGAAGCTCGGGCACATGACGTCCACGCCACCCGGCGTGCGGCACTTGCCGACGCCGACGCATCGGACGGTGGCATGGGCGAAATCGAAGCCGTCCTGCCTGTACGAGAACTTCGTCTCCGGGCGCCACGGCTCGTAGTCCGTCCCCAGCTTGAGGTTCTCGTCGAACCGGTATGGGTCGACGACCTTCCCGGGATTCATCCGCCACTGCGGATCCCAGATGCCTTTGAACTCCCGCATCGCCTGCACGAGCGCCGGGCCGTACTGCCGCTCCAACAGCTCGGCCCGTTGCTGCCCGTCGCCGTGCTCGCCGGAGAGCGAGCCGCCGTAGGAGATGACGAGATCGGCCGCCTCCTCCATGAACGCCCGGTAGCTGGCGAGGCCGTCGGCATCACGAAGCCCGAAGTTGATCCGCGAGTGGATGCAGCCCTGGCCGAGGTGTCCGTAGATTGCGCCGGCCAGTCCATGCTTGGCGTAGAGCTTCTTCAGGTCGCGGAGGTAAGGCGCCACCTTGTCCGGTGGTACAGCCGAGTCCTCCCATCCCGGCCAGTGATCTCCCGTCTCAGCGGAGAATGCGGTTGCGCCGAGACCGCCTTCGCGCACCTCCCACAGCGCCTGCTCCTGCGACCTGTCCTCGAACAACGATACGCGGCGCTCCGCGTGGCCCTGCTCGACCAGCCAATCCTTGAACTCGCACGCGCGGGCGTCCGACTCCGTTGACGCGTCCGATCCGAACTCGACCATCAGCCAGGCGTGGGCATCCTCCGGCATCTCGCTGAGCGCGGACGGGTGCATATTCTTGTGCTGCTCCTGCTCGAAGAGCTGCCGGTCCATGGCTTCCAGTGCGATCGGCTTCCACTCGGTGATCGCCGGGATGTCCTCAGCCGCCGTGCAGATGTCGTCGTAGGCGATGACGACCAGCGTCCGCTCCAGCATTGCCGGCGTCAGCAGCAGGCGCGCCTGCAGGACGGTCGCGCACGTCCCTTCGGTACCGGTCAGGGCGCGCGCCACGTTGAACCCCTTCTCGGGGAGGAGTTCGTCCAGGTTGTACCCGGATACCCGGCGGGGCAGCTCGTCCACCGACGGATACACGCGCCGGATCTCGTCCGCGTATCGATCGCGCAGGTCGCGCAACGCGGCATAGATCTCGCCCTTGCGCCCGCCGGCCTTGATGATCTCGTCGAGCTGGTCCTCCTCACCGCAGCCGACCCAGAAGCGATCGCCCTCATAGGTAAGCACCTCGAGCGCCTCGAGGTTGTCCGAGGTGCGCGGGCCCGGCCCGTACAGCTGCGCCTGCACGGAATGGATGCCGCATGAGTTGTTTCCGATGTTGCCGCCGATCGTGCAGTACTGGTGCGTCGAGGGGTCAGGGCCGAATACGAGGTTCCACTTTCCGCAGTGCTCGTTGACGTGCTCGTTGACGGCGCCCGGCTCGACGACGACGCTCCGCGCTTGCTCGTCCGGATCGTCGATGCGGGTCAGGTACTTCGAATGGTCGATAACCAGGGCGAAGTTGACGGTCTCGCCGGAAAGGCTCGTCCCGCAGCCGCGGCTGAGCAGTGGAGCCCCGAACGCCGCACATGCGGCATGTGTCTCGACGACATCATCGAGCGTCTTTGGGATCACGACGCCGATCGGCACCTGGCGGAAGTTCGACGCGTCGGTTGCGTACATCGCCTTCGAGCCCGCGTCGAACCTCACCTCGCCGGTGACGTGTTCGCGCAGGCGCTGCTCCAAGCCGTCGACGTCCACCTCGATCTCGGAGTTCGATGTTCCCCGCGACTTCACCGGGATCACAACCGCGTCGTCGCCTCGCCAGAACGCGTTGTCAAGCAGTTTCACGATTGTCAGTCCCTCCGGGAGTACGAGTAGACGGCGTACCGGTCCGCCTCGCGGTCGCGGACATTCAGTCCGAGGCCGGGCTGGGAGGGATCCGGTCGGAGCTCCCCATCCACGGGCTCGAGCACGCCGTCGAACAGCATCTTCTCGACCCGGTGGTGCGTGTGGAAGAACTCGAGATGCCGCAGGCGCCGCACGCCGCAGAGCGCGTGGACGGTGAGCGCGGGCGCACAGTGCCCGGACAGGTCGATCCCCCACATGTCGCACAGCCCCGCCACCTCGAGCAGGCCCGTGATGCCGCCGCAGCGCGTGACGTCGGCCTGCATGCAGTCCACGCACCGGTGCTCCAGCCAGTCACGGAAGTCGCGGCCGACGAATCCGTATTCGCCGGCCGCGATATCGAGCCCGCCCGGCCCTCGTCGGCGCAGGAGCTGCAATCCATCGAGGTCGTCCGAGCTGACCGGCTCCTCGAACCAGGTTACCCTCCACTGATGGGCGAGGCGATGGGCCCACTCGAGCGCCGCCTTCTGACCGAGCGCGCCGTTCGAGTCGACGAAGAGCTCCGTCTCCTCCCCGATCGCCTCGCGGGCGGCGTCCAGCCGCCGCGGGTCCTCGCTCGGCGTGCGCGAGATCTTCATCTTCACGCGCGGAATGCCTTGCTCGACCCAGCCGCCGAGCTGCTCCTGCATGCGCTCGAGGGAATAGCCGCAGAATCCGCCCGACCCGTAGACGGGAATTCGCTCGTGAAAGGCATCCAGAAGCCGCGAGAGGGGGAGCCCCAGCAGCCGCGCTTTGAGATCCCACAACGCCGTATCGATCGCGGAGACGGCCATCATGCCGATGCCCGGGCGGCCGGCGTTGCGCAGGGCGGCCGACATCCGCCGCCATGCCTTGCCGGGCATCATGACGTCCGAGCCGCACACCATGTCTGCGAGATGCGTCTCGATCAGATGCGCGACGGCGACGTTGCCGTAGGTGTAGCCAAGGCCGCTCACGTCGCCGGCCCGAACCCGAACGAGCACCATCGTCGTGGAATCCCATTGCATGGTGCCGTCAGACTCCAGCTGGTCGGTTGGAACCTTGAAGGCGCGCACCTCCATATGCTCCACCGGCACGGCCGTGGTGACCGCGGCCTCGTGGACTGCGGTCAACGTCCACGCCCCGGCAGCGATTCCGTGAACTCGACCAGCTTGCCCTTCGCCGATGCCACCAGCATCCCGGCAGAGTCCTCGTCGCCGCCGAGCACGGCATGAGCCATCTTCTTCGCCTGCTCGAACTTGATGTGCGGAGGCAGGGGCGGCACCTCGCGGTCGACGACGCACTCGAGAATGACCGGCCGGTCGGCGGCGAGCGCCGCGTCCCATGCCTCTCCGACGAGCTCGTCCGCGTCGCAGTAGACGCCCTTGAAACCGATCAGGTCCGCGTAGCGGGCGAACGGGAAGTCGGGAATCTGCTGGGATCCCGGGTACCGGGGATCGCCGCTCAGCACACGCTGCTCCCACGTCACCTGGTTCAGGTCATGGTTCTTGAACACGCAGAAGATCAGCGTGGGGTTCCTCGAGAGGAACTTCTCCTCGTACTTCTGCGCCGTGATCATCTCCAGCAGCCCGCTCATCGTGGCCGCGCCGTCGCCGAGGAAGCAGATGACCGGGCGATCGGGGAACGCCAGTTTGGCGGCAATTGCGTAGGGGACGCCCGGCCCCATGGTCGCGAGCGTTCCTGAGAGCGACGCTCGCATCCCCTTCCGCAGCTTCACGTGCCTCGCCCACCAGTTTGTCGAGGAGCCGGAATCTGCTGTCAGGATCGCGTTGTCCGGCAACCGCTTCGACAGTTCGTGGGCCACACGCTGAGGGTTCATCGGGTCAGCATGCTGCGTGGCCCGGTCATCGAGGATGCGCCACCACGTCTCGATCTCGGCTTCCAGGTGGCGGCGCCATTCCCGATCGGTCTTGCGCTGCAGCCGCTGGATCAACGCGCGCAGCGTCTCGCGAGAGTCTCCGATCAGATGGACGTCCATCGGGTAGCGCGAGCCGATCATCCGCCCGTCGATGTCGATCTCAACGCCGCGCGCTTGGCCCTCCTTCGGCAGCCATTCGGCGTACGGGAAACTGGTCCCCACCATGAGCAGCGTGTCGCAGCCGGTCATCATGTCGTAGCTCGGCTTCGACCCGAGCAGGCCGATCGGACCGGTCACGAAAGGGAGGTCGTCGGGCAGTGCGTCCTTACCGAGCAGCGCCTTCGCGACGCCGGCGCCGAGCAGGTCGGCGGTCTCGGTGACCTCGTCAGCAGCGTTCGCCGCCCCTTGGCCGATCAGCATCGCAACCTTGCTTCCCGCATTTAGAATCTCCGCGGCGCGGTCGAGATCCTGGTCGGGCGGCACGATGCGCGGCGCCGTGAACCCCACGCTGGTGTACACGGCTCCGTGCATCCGCGGGGGCGACGGCACCGCCGTGGACTCCTGCACGTCCTCTGGAAACACCAGCGTGGCAACGCCCCGCTCGCTGAGCGCCGCGCGGATGCCGCGGTCGATCAGCTGACGCGCCTGCGCGGGATCCATACAGGTGTGGACGTAGACGGAGACGTCCTTGAACAGCGCGTCGAGGTCGATTTCCTGCTGGTAGTGCGACCCGAGGGCCATTCGCTTCTGCTGTCCCACGATGGCGAGGACCGGCTGATGATCCAGCCGGGCGTCGTAGAGACCGTTCAGGAGATGGACGGCGCCGGGACCAGACGTGGCGATGCACACGCCGATGTCCCCGGTGAACTTGGCGTGCCCACAAGCTTCGAAAGCGGCCATCTCCTCGTGCCGCGACTGGATGAACTCCGGTTTTCCGGCGGCGCGGTCGAACGCTCCCAAGAACCCGTTGATGCCGTCTCCTGGATAGCCGTAGACGCGATCAACGCCCCACTCGGTGAGGCGTGCAAGGACGAAGTCGGAAACGAGCTGTGACATCTCGGTGCACCTTTGGCTGGCGTGATGGGCTCGGTCGTACGTCCGGGAGGTACGACCGAGTTGAACGTGCGGCGCCGCGTCCGGTTGTGTCGGCTTCACGCCGCTTCGACGTTCACAGTTCAAACGCTACCCCGCGTTAGCGAATCGCTTGTGAGGCGGATGTGTCGTTTTCCTCACAGTCGCCGGAATCGCTGCGACCGTTCTCGGGAAAGGCCACTACGCCCGGCTCCCGGCCCGCTGCTAGATCATTCGCGTCAGGTCGGAGAGCCGCCGACGCAGCTCCACACGCTCGCTCGCCAGCCGCTCCATCGCCACCGCCAGCCGCTCTCCCCCCAGTTCCGTGACGCTGAGGTGCGTTACCCGTCCGTCGGCCGAGGCTTCCCGCCGCTCGAGCAGGCCGCCCTCGACCGCGCGAGCGACGAGGTCAGTGACGGTGCTTTGCGGCATCTCCATGTCGTTCGAGAGACTCGAAACTGTGGCCGGGTCATCCTTGGGCCGCGCGGCGACGAGGAGCAGCAGCAGGTAACGCCGCGGCGTCAACCCAGCCTCCTTAACTGCCAGTTCCGTGCGGCGCTCGAAGCGGCGGAGCGCTGTGCGGAAGGCGGCGACCTCTTGGATCGGGAGGCCGTCAAGAGCCGGTGCGTTCTCTGGCACTGCGCCGAGTCTACCGCGGGAATGTGCCCGTGCGCCCACCGTCATGTGAGTGAACCTTCACCCCTGGCTCACCGTTCGCTCGCCGTCGGTGGGAATAGCTCCTGTGGAACCCAACGACAAGGATGCACACAATGAAGAACGAGTCGAACGAAGTCGTCGTCGTCACGGGCGCCTCTGGCGGGGTGGGGCGCGCGACCGCGCGAGCATTCGGGGCCACCGGTGCGACGGTGGCGCTGCTGGCGCGGGGGCGGGCCGGCCTTGAGGGAGCGTGCTCCGACGTGCGGGATGCCGGTGGCTCTGCGCTTGCGATACCTACGGACGTGGCGGACGCGGACGCCGTCGAGGCCGCCGCCGCACAGGTGGAAGACGAGCTTGGGCCGATCGACATCTGGGTCAACGACGCTATGGCAACCGTCTTCGCCCCATTCCTCGAGATCAGTTCCGAGGAGTACGCGCGGGCGACGGCCGTGACGTACCTCGGATATGTGAATGGCACGCGTGCCGCTCTCAAACGTATGAAGGAGCGGGACCGCGGTGCGATCGTCCAGGTTGGCTCAGCGCTCGCCTACCGCGGGATCCCGCTGCAGACCGCCTACTGCGGCGCCAAGCATGCGATCCAGGGCTTTACGGAGTCGCTCCGGTGCGAGCTCTACCACGACCGCGTGAACGTCCACATCTGCATGGTTCAGATGCCGGCGCTGAACACGCCACAGTTCAGCTGGGGGCGCACCCGGCTGCCGCGTCACCCCCAGCCTGTTCCGCCGATCTACGAGCCGGAGGTCGCCGCCAAAGCGATTCTGTTCGCGGCCCACCATCGTCGACGGGAGATCTACGTCGGCGCCCCGACGGCTGTCACCGTGGTCGCAAACAAGGTGGCGCCGGGCCTGGCCGACCACTACCTCGGCCGCACGGGGTACTCATCGCAACAGACGGAGGAGCATGTCAACGGCGACCGGCCGGACAACCTCTTTCACCCAGCGGATGAGGACAGCGACTTTGGAATCCGTGGCGTGTTCTCAGCGCATCGCCGCAGCTGGCAGCTGACCGCCGATCTGCACCGAAGACTGCTCGGCGCCGGAGTTGCCGCTGCCGTCGCCGGTGCCGCCTACGTCAAGAGTCGGTAGGCAGGCGTGACCCCCGATCGTGAACCACCGGTCTCTCATCGAGACCGCGACGGATATCTCCCGATCGCCCAGTACGGGGCCATTGGCGATGGAGCCTCTGTTGCCTTAGTTGGCGACGATGGAGCGATCGACTGGCTTGCCGTTGGCAACCTCGGGCGCCCGACAATCTTCGGGGCGCTGCTCGACACAGGCGGAGGACGGTTTGAGCTTCGACCCGACGAGCCGTTCAGGAGCGAGCAGCGGTATCTCCCTGAGACGAACGTGCTGGAGACACGGTACTGGACGCAAGACGGTGAGCTCCGCGTCGTCGATGCCTTGAATGCGCCAGGCGAGTCATTGCTGAACTGGACAGAGCTGGTCCGCCGGGTCGAGTGCACCCGGGGGCAGGTCGCCGTCCGTTGGTCGGTCACGCCCCGTTCGCTGGGCGGGGCGGATGCGTTCTGCCTAAAACGGCACCGGGGCATCGTCATGGCCCGGCGCGGCGAAGAGCAGGTCGCCGTCCTCTCCTGGGGTCTCGGCGAAACCGTGCTCACCGACGAAGAGGTCTCGTCCGCCACGGTCCTGCGCGAGGGAGAGAGCGGACTGATCGCAATCACCGGCACGGTCGGCGCCGCCCTTCCCCTTCCAGGGCGCGTGGAACTGGAGCACCGGCTGCAGAGCACGATCGACCGGTGGCGCGCATGGGTGGCGGAAGGCCAGTATCCAAGCATCTTCGGCGAGGCGATGAAGCGAAGCGCTCTGGCCCTCCGCCTCGTGGTCATGACCCGGACGGGCGCGATCGCGGCCGCTCCGACGACCTCACTTCCCGAACGCGTTGGCGGCGACAAGAACTGGGACTACCGGTTCTGCTGGATTCGCGACACGGCCTTCACGCTCGACGCGCTGATACGTCTCGGCTACCGAGCCGGGGTGCACTCCGCGTTCCGCTGGATGATCCGCTCGAGTAGCGCCTCGGCGCCGAAGCTCCCGGTGCTCTACACGCTCGACGGCACTGTCCCCGACGATGACGAATACACGCCGGATCTGGCCGGCTACCGCGGCTCTCGGCCCGTCCGGTTTGGGAACCAGGCCGCATCCCAGCTGCAGCTCGGCTCGTACGGCGACCTGTTCGAGACGGCTTTCCTCTATGCGTCGCAGGGAAATGCGCTCGACCCGGGGAGCCGGCACACGATGCGCGGATTTGCAGATGAGGTGTGCCGGCTGTGGCGGCGCAAGGACGCCGGCATCTGGGAGCTGCGAGGCGACCGGCGTCACTACACCGCCTCGAAGATGGGCTGCTGGGCCGCGCTCGACCGGGCGATTCGTATGGTCGACCTCGGCGAACTCGACGGCGACCGGGACAGGTGGGATTCGGAAAGGGCGCATATCCGGGAGTTCGTCCACCGGCGATGCTGGTCCGATGAGCGCTCGTGTTACACGATGTATGCGGGAGGTGAGGCGCTGGACGCCGCGGTGCTCCGCGCAGTGCCGTGGGGCTTCTTCCACGACCAGGAGGATCGGCTGCGCTCCACTGTGCGGGCGATCCAAACGGAGCTGTCGGCAGGCCCCTTGCTCTATCGGTACACCGGCATGCGCGACGAGGAAGGGTGCTTCACCGCCTGCTCCTTCTGGCTCGTCCACGCGCTGATCGCGATCGGTGAGGAGGAGCAGGCGGAAGCAGTGACCGAAGCCGTGATCGCCCGTGCAACCCCGCTCGGCCTGCTTTCGGAGGAGATCGATCCCGACTCCGGCGAGATGCTCGGCAACTATCCGCAGGCGCTCAGTCACCTGGCGTTGATCTCCGCCGCCCACCGGCTCTCCGAGCGGCGCGGTGAGGCCGGCTCCGGGCGGGTGCTATAGACCCTCGGCCGCCTCGGCGTTCTCTCCGAGCTCGACGATGTCGCCGTCTTTGAAGAGGACGGCGTGCAGCGCGGCGCGCCAGCGCGGCGTACGGCGGATCAGAAACTCGAGGTCCATTGCGAAATGCTTGAACTCTTCCGCCTGAGCGTTCGCCATGATGGCACGCGCGTGCTGATCGGGTTCCACTGACATTCGCTGCGCATACCAGTTGATCGCCTCCGTCTCCTCGGTGAGCGAGGCGATCATCCGCGCGAACGTCCGCGTCTCGGCAGTCAGCTCGTCGGCCGGCTCGTGGTACTGGTCAAATCCCATGGCGGCTCCTCTGTCTTGGGGTGCAATGGTAAGTACCCTACGCCCGGCCGAACCGTAGCTCGCTGTCAGCGGATGCTTGGAACGCCTTGTGTGTGCAGACGAGCAGACGCCGCTGGTCCGGTGCTCACGCCGGGAGGCGACGATTGCCATATGTCTCTGTCTCCGTCCGCCTGGCCTGAACGGCTCACGCTCGCGGCGCTCGCCACCGTCGGCCTCGGAGTATCCGGATACCTCGGCCTCTACCAGCTTGGCGTGTTCTCGACGGTGGCGGATCCGGTATTCGGGTCCGCCTCGAGCCACGCCGTGCTCCACTCGTCGTTCTCGGAATCACTCCCAGTGCCCGACGCTTTGCTCGGCGCCGCCAACTACGCCGTGGAGATCGTGCTCGACCTGATCGGCGGCACCGATCGTTGGCGGAGGCGTCCCTGGCTGGTGCTCGCGTTCGGAGTTCCCATCACGGCCGGGGCGATCGTCAGCCTCGGGCTGATCGCCATGCAGGCGATCGTGGTCGGCCAGTTCTGCACGCTGTGCCTGACGTCGGCCGCCATCTCGATCGCCGTCTGGCTCCTCGGGATGCGGGAGGTGGTCGCGGCCGTCGGTGTGGTGCTCGATCGTGGGGGCGAGGTCACGGCCCGTCGGCGGCAGACCGCCGGCTGAGCGCGCGAGAGCGGGTTTCGCCAGATTTGCACCGGGGTACGGCCTATCCGTCGTGCCTTCCGTCATGCCTCGCGTCCGCCTCAGCCTCCGCCTGTGGATGTCGTTCGCCTTCGTGATGGTGGTTGCAGTCGCGATGCTGCTCGTCTGGCGTGTGTTCCTGACCACCACAGACTCCGCGCTCGAGAAGCATGCCGAGGAGTCGGCGGTTGGCCACAGCACGATGCTCGCGACTCGTCTGGCCGGTGTTCCATCGTCCGGCATCGTGGACACGCTCGTCGCTGCGAACCGCGGCTCGCGGACATCCGCCTTCGTGCTCGGCGCCAACGGGCGCACCGTCGCCGCCGATGCCGGCGGTCGATCGGTATCGGCCGACCCTCTCGCTCGCCGTGCGCAATGGACCGCCTTGGCCGGTCGTAGGTTCATCGACCACGGCGGTGGGCGGACGATTGTGGGTCTGCCTCTCTTGACTCCCGCATCAGGGGCGCTTGTCACCGTCACCAGCACTGCGCCAAGCGGCGGGGAACTTGCCATCATTCGTCGCCAGCTGTGGATCTCGACCCTGGTCGCATTCCTGGCCGCGGGAGGGCTCGGGGTCATGGTGGCGGCGTTGGTCAACCGGCGGATTATGAAATTGCAACTTGCAGCCAAGCGCATCGCCGCCGGCGATTTTGGCACACCGATTCGGCCCGGATTTGACGACGAAATCGGGGACCTCGAGCGTGTCACAGATCATATGCGCGCGGAACTCGCCGAAGCCTTCGACCGGCTGGACAGCCAAAGCCGGCGAGTAGGCCGGATGGTCTCGCGGCTGAGGCAGGGCGTGATTGTCGTGGACCGTGACATGGCCATCGGTATCACGAACGACCGGGCGCGCCGCATCTTTCCTGGAGCCGCCACCGGCGCACGGCTGGAGGACGCCTGCCCCGAACTAGTTACGCTCGCCCATCACGCCCTCCAGCATCCGGATGATCCTCTGCTAGAAACAGCTGTGACGCTCGACGACCGTAGTTTCCGCGCGAGCGCAATCCCACCGGAGAGGCCGGACGAGGGCGTGATCGTCGTGCTGCGTGACCTGACAGAGGAGTCGCGTCGCGAGCGGGCGGCTCACGATTTTGTCGCAAACGCCTCCCACGAACTTCGCACCCCGGTCACGGCGATCGTAAACGTCGTCGAGGTGCTTGAGTCGGGAGCGATCGATGATCCCGCCGAGGCCCGCCATTTCCTCACCCATCTGAGGACACAGAGCGCCCGGCTGCGAAGACTCACGGCGGCGTTGCTCACCCTTGCGAAGGCGGAGGCACTGGGCGAGGCCCCTTTGCGGGACGTCGTGCAACTGGCGCCGGTGCTTCAAGAGGTTGTGGATGAGCAGCCTGGTGGATCGATCGAGTTGAGTTGTGCCCCGTCATGCGCTCTGATGGGCCACTCCGATCTTGTGCATGAAATCTTCTCGAACCTGGTCGCCAATGCGGTCAAGCACTCTGGCGGCGGGATGGTCGCTGTGCTGGCCGATACCTCGGGCGAGGATGTGATCGTCCAGGTCCGCAACGCTGGACCGGCGATTCCGCTTGCCGAGCAGGAGTACCTGTTCGACCGATTCGTGCGGGGGAGGAGCGCTCAGGGGTCGGGGTACGGTCTCGGGCTTGCGATCGTTCGTGCGGCTGTTGCGGCCATGCGCGGGACGGTTGACGTGCGTTCCGACTCGGCGTGCACCTGCTTCACGGTCATGCTCCCCGCCTGTGCTCTGGTGGAGGCAGTCGCTTGAACGAACGGGTCGTAGTCGTAGACGATGATCGCACGATTCTCGAGTCAGTGGCCTACGCCCTGCGGGCCGAAGCGATGGATGTTGAGATCGTCTCAACTGCGCATGAGGCGATCGACGCCGCAAAGCGAGCCCACAGCGATCTCTTTGTCCTGGATCTGGGATTGCCGGACGGGTCCGGTCTCGAGGCTTGTCGAACGATCAGGGCGATCACGGACGCCCCGATCCTGATCCTCACGGCGCGCGACTCCGACCTGGACATGGTGCTCGGCCTCGAGGCCGGCGCAGACGACTATGTGGCAAAGCCGTTTTCCCTGGCGGTGTTATGCAGTCGGGTACGTGCGCTCCTGCGGCGCAGGCAAATCGATTCGCAGTCAGCGGCCGGAGGGGAGCTGCGGCGGATCGGTGACCTGACTGTAGACATCGTCCGTCACTTGGCCTTGGTCGACGGGCGTTCGGTGCCGCTGACCAGGGCGGAGTTCAAGCTGCTGCTGCTGCTCAGCGACCAGCCCGAACGCGTCTACACGCGGCAGCAGATCATGGAGCGCCTCTGGGATTCAACGTACGTCGGCGATCTTCGTGCCTGCGACGTGCACGTTTCCGCACTACGGCGAAAGCTGGACGCGCCCGGCAAGCCGTCGCGGATTGTCACAGTACGTGGAGTGGGGTACAAGTTGATCGCGGTGTAGCAATGGGTGTGGCCGCCACGAAACTGGCTGCCACACCCACCGAATCCGTGGTGCCTACTGACCCTTGCGGATACCCGGCTCTCCGTCGTGAAACTCGACGGGAACGAACATCTGGTGGCCTGGCACGTCTTCGCTTCCGAACTTCAACAGCGGAAGGATGGTGCACCCGGTTGTCGCGGCGAGCATGATCGCGCTAGCCGTGTACCAAGCGATGATCGCCGAAGCCACGAGAACCCAGCCAGCCCAGGTGATCAGCGTGCTCGAGCCGATCAAATACGAGAGCGCTAGCAAGACCGATCCGGCGGTCAGCGTGCCGAGCGTTCCGAACAGTGCGCCTCCTTCAGCAAGCGCTGCGAGCGCGCCGACTGCCGTGATGGCCGACAGAACGATGAACCAGTAGCCGAGGGCGACAAATGTCGACCCCGACGGCGGATGAATCGTACCGTTGGCTGTCAGCCACCAGAACACTCCGTACGCTACCCAGAACGATCCCCAGGTTGCTGCAGCATGATCCGGGCTGGTATGCCCGCCCAGTCGCGCTGACCGTTTATCTGCTCGGGATGCTCCCGAGCACGTGTAGCTCCGTAAATACTCACGGGTCCTCCTTTCGATTGCCGTGCCGACAGGGGTTTACGGCAAACTTGCTGCTGGACGGCGGTTGAGTCTGCGTGGGCGTGGGTAGTGGACCTATGTTTGACCGTAGATTGCCCACACCTAAGTGATACTCGCCAGACCTGAGAGGCGAGTTACCGAAATCTTTGCCTTAGCTCACACGACGCTGTTAGCCGCGCCCCGTGGTTCGAGCAGGGCGAGCCAGTGGATGAATGTTGAGGCGGCGAGCGCGGGCTACGGGGCTACGACGCCAGTGCGTCGTCCAGGGACCAGTACAGCGGAATCCGATGGGCGAGATCGATCACCTCGACGAGACGGCTGACTGGGCCACTCGTCGGCACGAGCAGTCGCAGCTCACCATGGCCGTTTCTGTGGGAAAGGATCGTGCCGATCGCGATCGCCTCGATGAACGCACAGTCCGTTAGGTCGACCACCACGAGACGGTACGGTTGGCCGATGGCATCAAAGCTTGCTTTGATCAGGTCCACAGTAGTGACATCGTGCTCGCCGACAAAGTACATCACCCAATCATCGCGGTCCACATGTTGAATATCGACGGTTCCCATCGGGGCATCGTGTACGTATGAATAATCGACAGCCACTGCAGGCAGCCTAGACTCTGATTCACTGCGTTGCTAGCTTGTGAGCGATCCTTTACTCGAGTCGCCTTCAAGCCTCAACATATCCCGTCGGAGTACCTTCGATCCGCTCGTCAGGCAGCCGAGTGTGTTTGCTCACGGTTCATCGAACCGCTGGCACCACAGCCAACGGAGCTCGGATGTACTACAAGAACTATGCGGATGCAGTGTGACCACCAGCGGACGTAGGCTCACGGACGCCGAGTCGGCGCCGCCAGGATCGGTGGGTCCTCACGGAGTAGCCGGCTCCCGCTCCCACGTGCGGCAATCTGTGCTTTTACACACGATTGTTCGACGTTTGGGGGTGTCGGGGAACCACCGCCCACATGCAACCCGAGATCCTGCAGCCGGTGATCGTACGGGGTCGGAGCACGTGCCGGCGCGCGACGTCCGCGATCACCGATCGGCTCGGAGGCGGTCGACAGGCGCGCGTCGTGCTCGTGCTGGCGTGCGTGCTCGGGCTGAGCAGCGCTGACGTCACGACCGTAGGAGCGTCCGCGGTGGCCATCCGCCATGACCTGTCGATCAGCAACACCGACATCGGGTTGCTGATCGCAGTCACGTCGTTGGTGGGCGGGCTGGCCAGCCTGCCGTTTGGCATCCTCGCCGACCGGATCCGCCGAACCACCGGGCTGGCAGCGGCGATCGTCATCTGGGGAGTCGCCATGGCCGTCAGCGCCTTGGTCGCCACGTTCGGTGAGCTGCTGATCGCGCGCGTCGCTCTGGGTGCCGGCACCGCCGCAGCCGGCCCGTTCGTCGCATCGCTCGTCGGCGACTACTTCGCACCGGAAGAGCGAGGCCGGATCTACGGCTACATCCTGGCCGGCGAGTTACTCGGTGCAGGGTTCGGATTTGGCGTGGCCGGCGGTCTGGCAGCGCTTTCGTGGAGGGCGTCGTTCCTTGCTCTTTCCCTGCCCGCTATGGCGGTCGCCATTCTCGTCGCGCGCCTGCCCGAGCCTCCACGGGGCGCGCGGGATGACGCGGAGCCCTCGGCAACGGACACAGCGGGGGACCGCGTGCTGCGACGGCTCGTGGAGGAGCGCGGCATTGAACCCGCCGTCCACCGTCGGCCGGAAGGATCCGGGCTACGTGGCTTCCTCAGCGTTGCCCGGTACATCCTGACGGTTCGCACGAACATGCTGCTGATCGGCGCGAGCGCGTGCGGGTATTTCTTCTTGGCCGGCGCCGAGACCTTCGGCGTCGAGTTCGTGAAAGACCAGTACGGGGTGAGTGCGGTGCTCGCCAATCCCCTCCTGCTGCTCGCCGGCACCGGTGCGGTGGCCGGCGTGCTCGCCGGTGGATGGCTGGCCGATGAGACCGTACGTTGGGGCTACGCGACCGGGCGGATCGTGGTCAGCGCCGGATCCGCGGCACTGGCGGCGCTGCTGTTCCTACCCGCCATCCTGAGCGGGAGCGCAGCGGTTGCGGTCCCCTTGCTCGGTCTCGCCGCCATTGGCCTGGCGGCCCAGAACCCACCGCTCGACGCAGCGCGACTTGACATCATGCCGGCGCCGCTTTGGGGCAGGGCAGAGTCGGTGCGGACGCTGCTTCGAACAGCCCTCCAAGCCGCCGCTCCGCTCGCGTTCGGCGTCTTGTCGGACTATCTGTTCGGCGGCGGGCGTCGTGGCCTGCAGTTCACATTCCTAACCATGCTGGTCCCCCTTGCCTTGAGTGCCCTGCTGCTTCTGCGCGCGCGAGCCACCTACCTGCCCGACGTGGCGGCCGCTGCCGAGTACGAATGAGGGGATTCAGCGTTTCTTGACGCGGGCAGCCCGCTTGGTACGTTGATCGCGGTGTGCGAGGTAGGCGGCGAACATTGCCTGCTTGGTCAGGTAGATAGCCATGTCCAGCATGCCAAACGCGATCCATTGCTGGAGCCAGTCCTCGTCAATACGCAGCGACGACGATGACGGTGGCAGGTGGGACTGCATGGAGCACCTCTTGGAGTCGAGAGGGTGATACTTGGGGTTTTACGGGCCGCTGCGCTGGGGCACAGTCCCCCATGCGGGTGATCCGCTGCCGCTCCCTCTTTACACCACCTCACCTGCGCCCGTGAGCTGTGCCTTGTCATCGCCGGCCGACTCGCCCTGATGCGCGCCGTTCAGAAGAAGGGGCGCGAACGGCGAGACTCGACCCTCGCCGAGCGGATCAAGAACCCGAACGTCTCAGGCCAGCTCGGCTCACCGTCGCTGCGTCGCGCTTAGGGTGACGGCATGGTCATGAGACGCAGATCGGCGGTCTGTCTGTTCGCCCATGCTTCCTGGTCGGCGTCGGCGAGGAAGTTGGTGATCCGCGGTGTGTCGGCCCTTCGGGCTTGCTGCGTTAGCCCCGGCCAGAAGTGCGAACGTCGACCGGATCGCCGAGCTCGGTGGCGCGGCTCTCGACGAACTCGACCAGTTCCTGCTCGATCCCCTCATCCAGGGGTGGCTGTTCGTACGACTCGAGCATGCGTTCCCATCTGCCGCTCGCGCGGGCGGCATGATCGAGCGATCCGTTCCGCGTCCAGCGGTCGTTGTTCTCCGTCGACGCCACGGTTGGGCGCCAGAAGCAGTCCCGGAACCGCTCTAGCGTGTGGGCGGCGCCGAAGAAGTGCCCGCTCTGGCCGACCTCGACGTGCGCGTCGAAGGCGAGGCTGGCCTCGTCGACTTCGACCGGAGTGAACTGGTGGATCAGCAGGTCGATCAGCTCGCAGTCGGCGACGAACTTCTCGAACGACGTCACCAAGCCGCCTTCCAGCCAGCCGGCCGACTGCCAGCACACATTCGCTCCCGCCAGGAACGCGGCGCTGAGAGTGTTGAACGCCTCATACCCTGCCTGGAAGTCCACCGTCTGGCTGGACGTGAGCGTGCCTCCCCCTGATCGCCAGGGGAGGTTGAGGCGGCGCGCGATCTGGCCGGACGCGTACAGGCCGAGCGCCGACTCGGGGCCGCCGAAGCCCGGCGATCCCGACTGCATGTCGGTCGCCGACAGGAACGAGCCCATCACACACGGCGTACCGCGCCGAACCAGTTGGACGAGCGCGATGCCCGCCAGCGCCTCGACCGTTTGCTGCGCCAGCGCCGCCGGTGTGGATACGGGGGCCATTGCACCCATCAGCAGAAACGGCGTGACGATCACCGCCTGGCCGGCGTCGGCGTAGGTGAGCAACCCCTCCAGCATGCGGACGTCGAAGTGCATGGGGGAGTTGACGTTCACGTTTCCGAACATGACCGGACGCGCCTCGATCGCCTCCCGGCCACCGTGGATAATCTCGCCCATGCGGATGCAGTCGCGCGCGGCTTCCTCCGATGAGGGTTCGCCCGACCACACCCGATCGGTCAGCCGTGCCGCGGCCAGGGCGCGCAGCAGGTGCCGGACATCCAGGGCGACATCGTTGGGCTCGAGGATGTTGCGTCCAGGGGTGTCGAGAGCGTCGGTCATCTGCGTGAGCTTCAACAGCTGCTCGAGGTCGGTCATCGTGCCGTCGCGGCGCTCACCCTTGACCCGCACGAACGGTGGGCCGTTGGCCGGACCGAAGATCATGTGGTCGCCGCCCACTATGAAGTCCCGATCGGGGTTGCGTGCGTGCAGCGTAAACTCCGCTGGCGCGAACGCCGCCTGGGCTGCCAGAAACCCTGGATCGAACCGCACGACCGGCCCGTCCACGGTCTGACCCGCTGCTCGGAACAGCTCGATCGCGCGAGGGTGATCGAACCGCACCCCGACCTCGCTGCCGAGTCGCTGCCAGCCGCCCCCGATGGTCTCTAGCGCCTCTTCAGAGAGCGGTTCGAAGCGGGGCATCTGGTTCAGAAACACGGCGAGTCCGTCAACCTCCGAAGGGTGCCACTACGACGTGAACGTGGCGAGCCTAGCACCACCAGTTGTGCGTTTGCAACATACGTTGGCTATATCGCAACATCCGTTCTCACGGAACTTTGGCATACTCGGCAGCTGCGTCATGGCCGAGCACACGATCACCCGACCGCTGCCCACCCACCGGATGTCCGTCGAGCACGTTCGTTGACCGACCCCGCGCGCCCGCGGGCCGTCTACCTGGATGTGGTTGGCGGTGTCGACCTCCACGGGGCGCCGGCGATCCTCGAAGCCGCGGGCTTCGACGTGCACCGCGCCCTTGCGCGAACCGACGAGCAGGTGATCCGCGCCGCCCGCGGCGCGACGGCGGTCTTGACCGGCGACTCGGTCGTCTCGGCGGCGGCGATCGCGGGCCTGCCCAACCTCCGCATCGTGGCGACCTGCACCGTGGGATTCGACCACATCGACCTCGACGGCGCTCGCTCCGCCGGCGTGTGGGTGTGCAACGTCCCCGACGCCGCCACCGAGGAAGTCGCCGTTCATGCCATGGCCATGGCGCTGGCCCTGATCCGGCACCTGCCGCAGTTCGATCGGCATGTGCGCGCGGGCGGCTGGGACTACCTCGCCACCGGCTCCCTGCAGCGGCCCTCGAAGCTGACACTCGGGGTGGTCGGGATGGGGAGGATCGGCCGCCGGGTCGCGACTCTGGGGCGGCCGTTCTTCGGCCGTGTGGTAGCGCACGATCCGTATGTCGACGACGACGCGTGGCCGTCCGAGATCGAGCGCGCCGAGCTGGACGAGGTATTTGCGAGCGCAGATCTCGTCTCGCTGCACGTCGCGCTCACGGCCGAGTCACAGGGGCTGGTCGATCAGCGCCGCCTGGCGCTGATGCGCGACCACAGCTACCTCGTGAACGTCTCCCGCGGCGGGCTGGTGGATCACGACGCACTGCTCGCTGCGCTGGATGACGGGAGGCTGACCGGGGTCGGTTTGGACGTGCTCTCGGCCGAGCCGCCGCACCCGGACGATCCGTTGCTGTCACACCCGCGGGTTTTGTTGAGCCCTCATGTGGCGTTCCTCTCGGTCGATGCCGAGCGCAGCTACTATCGCTCCCAGGCGGAGAACGTGGTCTCCTGGTGGGAGACCGGTCGCCCGCTCACGCCGGTCGTCGAGGGCACCTGACGCGCACTTGCAGGACACCGGACGGTGTGATAGAACCGCGCACCAACACGAGTTGGGTATTCGGCAAACCGGCGGGAGACCTAGGAGGCTCAAAGTGGCACCGGATGATCAGTCTGGCCAGTGGCTCTCTCTGCCAATGACGCGGCGCGCCGCGCTTCGGCGCGGAGCACAGCTCGCAGGATTGGCGTCGGTAGGACTCGCCGCCGCGTGTGGATCCGGCAGCTCGTCGTCGTCGTCGGCTTCGTCCGGTGCCGGCACAACCGAGCCGCTATCGGGCACGGTCACCTTTGCGAACTACCCCGAGTGGATCGGGGCGCACGAGGTGGCAGCGTTCGAGCAGGCCAACCCCGGCGTGAAGATCCACCAGGTCAGCGAGCTGACCTCTGGCGGGAACGCCGCTCAGATCGTTCAGATCCACCAGAACCAAGGCTCCTACGACATGGCGCTGGCGGGCAACACGGCATCACAGCAGCTCGCCGATGCCAAGTTGATCCAAACCGTAAATCTCGACAACATCCCGAATATCAAGTACATCCCGTCGTACTTCCGCAAGAGCTTCCCCTGGGGCGTCCCGACCGACTACGGCAAGGTCGGCCTGGGCTACCGCAAGGACCTGATGACCGAGACGCCCACCAGCTGGGCCGACCTGTGGGACCTCGCGCCGAAGTACTCGGGCAAGATCATCTTCACCGACTACGACGTGGACGTGATCAGTGTTGCGCTGCTGAAGCTGGGCTACGACATCAACACCACCGACGAGGCTCAGCTGGAGGCGGCCAAGCAGGCGCTGCTCGACATCAAGCCGCACGTTCAGGCGTTCCTGCCGACCAACGTCACCAAACCGCTTCTGAACGGCTCGGCGGTCATGACGGTCGATTACGACTACGACCTCGGCCCGGCCAGCCACGACAACCCGAACGTCGTCTGGGTGCCGCCGAAGGAGGGCATGCCGGCCTATCTCGAGGGCTGGATCGCGATCGCCGGCACGGACAAGCTGCCTGAGGTCGAGGCGTTCATGAACTTCCATCTCGACCCCAAGAACTACGCCGACTTCGTCAAGACCACCGGGGCGGCGTACGAGGAGCAGGCCGCAAACGCGTACCTGCCGGCATCGACCATCCACAGTCCCGCCCAGCGGTACGACCCGAAGGTGATCGCCACGGTGCAGTGGGAGCGATATCTGAACCCGGCCAGCCAGCAGCTGCGAAACCAAATCTGGGAAGAGGTTCAGGCCGCCTAGCTCGTGTGAGACGCGGCTGATGGGTGGGTGGCCGCCGAGTGAGCCGTGGGGTCTGTGGATGTTGTACCAGCGTAGGTAGCCGGGGAGGGCTCGGGCGCGGTGGCTGCTGGTGGGGTAGGTGAAGCGGTATGCCCATTCGCGGAGCAGCGTTTTGACGAGCGCTTCGGCTTTGCCGTTGGTCTGTGGTCGCGCGGCCGGGTGTAGCGGCGTTCGATTCCTAGCTGGGCGCAGGCGTCGCGCCAGGCGTAGCTGCGATAGCCGTTGCCGTTGTCGGAGAGGACGCGCTGGACGGTGACGTCGTGGTCGCGGTACCAGCTGACGGCGCAGCCTCGGAAGCGGGCGCGGTGGGTGGGGCTTTCGCTGGGCAGGATCTCGGCGTATGTAAGCCGGGAGTGGTCAGCGATGGCGAGGTGCACGTACTGCCAGCCGGCGTGGCGGTTACGAGCGAGCCGGTCACCGAAGAGCCGCTTGCCGGGGGTGTGGAAGCGGCCGAGGCGTTTGATGTCGACGTGCGCCAGCCGCGCGGCGTGGCGCGCTCATACCGGTTGGGCGGCTCGACCGGCGCGGCGCGAAAGCCGCGAAGGGGAGCAGGGTGTCGAGCGCGGCGATCAGCCGCGCGTTGTCATCGGCCGAGCCGACGGTGATACGCACAACGTCGCCGGCGGTTCGTATCCAGCACGCCCGCGCGCAGCAGGCCGGCTTCGAGCGTCGCCGCATCGGGGCGCTCGAACGCGACGAAGTTGCCGTGGGCGGGGAATGTGCGGAGCCCGCGGCGGTCGAGCTCGCCCGCCAGCTCGCTGCGGGCCGTGGCCGTCGCTGCCCTCCGGCGCTCGATCTCGCCGCGGTCGTCGAGGCTCGCGATCGCCGCCAGCTGGGCGAGGCTGTTGACGTCGTAGTAGTGGCGCACCCGGCCGACCGCGTCCACCACGTCCGGCGGCCCGATCAGATATCCGATGCGAAGGCCGGCGAGACCGAAGATCTTGGAGAACGTCCGCAGCACGACGACATTTGGCCGCGGCATGACGTGTTCGGTGATCGTGTCGGGAAACGCCGAATCGGAGACGTACTCCGCGTAGGCTTCGTCCACCGCGATTAGCACCCGGTCGGAAACGGTGTCGATCAGCCCCCGCAGCCCGTCGGCCGACACGATTCCGCCGGTGGGGTTGTTGGGGTTGCAGACGAACACGATCCGGGTTGCGTCCGACACGGCGGCGGCCAGCGCATCGGTGTCGAACGCGCCGTCGCGGAGCGGCGTCACCACAGGGGTCGCCCCGATCTTGATCGTGTCGAGCTGATAGGTGGGAAACGACGGCGCTCCCATCACCGCGGTGGTACCGGGCTCCAGGTAGGCCGTGCACAGGTAGCCGATGATCGCGTCGGCACCGTTGCCCAGCGCCACGTGCGAGCAGGGGACGCGGTGGGCCGCGGCGATTCGCTGGGTCAGGTCGGCGTCGAGCTCGGGATACCGATGGGCCTCACCGGCGTGGCGGCGGATGACATCGGCGGCTGCCGGAAATGGCCCGAACTGGGTCTCGTTGGTGGCCAGATTGACCACCCTGTCGACGCCGAGCTCGGCCTGCAGCCGCGCCAGCGACCGCCCGGCGACGTACGGGGGAAGCGCGCCCAGCTCGGGCCGGGGTTCGATCGTCATCGCCCGCCCTCCTCGGCGATCGCCTGGAGCAGCCGGGCCAGCACGGCTCCGCGGGATACAAGGCTCTGGATCTCGACCCGCTCGTCACGGCTGCACGGGTCGTGCGTGATCGGGCCGAGGCCGTCGAGCGTGGGGATGCCGAGTGCGCCCGCGAAACTCGCATCCGAGCCGCCCCGCTCCCGCACCTCGTGCACCGGCAGACCGACGCTCGCCGAGGCGGCCGCGACGACGTCGTACAGCCGCCGGGAGGCGGCTCCCGGCTCGAACGCCGGTCGGGTGAAGCCGCCCGCGAGGGCAAGACCGGCGGCATCCACGCGCGATCGCACCGCGGCCGTCAACCGATCGGCGTCGTGCTCGGACGGCGCGCGCAGGTCGACCTCCATCTCGGCGTGGTCGGGTGTCACCTGTCGCGCGGTGCCGCCGGTGAACGTGCCCACGGTGACGATCACGCCCGCGTCGCGATCGCTGAGCCCCTCGAGCTCGTGGACGAGCGGCGCCAACGCGCTGATCGCGCTGTGTCCCCCCTCGGCGGTGGTATGCGCCGCAACGCCCTCGGCGGAGATCCGGACGGCACCGACGGCGCCTCGGGCCACGACCACGCCTCCGCCGGGCCGGCCTGGCTCGATTCCCAGGCAGACGTCGACGCGGCGCGCGGCGGCCTCGATCCATTCGCGGCTGGCGGGGCTGCCGAGCTCCTCGTCGGGGACGATCAGCACCGTCACCTCGCCGATCCGGGCCGAGCTCTCGGCTCGTGCGAACTGCGCCAGCGCGCCGCCGCCATCACCAGGTTGCTCTTCATGTCACCGACGCCGGGGCCGCTGATCACTCGTCGCTACTCGTGTAGGGCCAGGCGGCGGCGGTGCCCGCCGGCCACACCGTGTCGCTGTGCCCCAGCAGCAGCACGTCGGGCCCCGAGCCGAACCGGCGGTGAGCCGTGACCTGCGGGCCATGCCCGGCGACGTCCTGCGCCTCCACGGTGAATCCCTGCTCGGCCAGCTCGGCGGCGATCAAGCCCGTCACCGCTGCGACGCCGTTGGGAGAGTCGGAGGGGCTGTCGATCGCCACCGCCGCTTCGATCAGCTCGAGCATCCGCGGCAGCCGCGACTGCAGCGCCTGGGCGTACCCACGCGCGTCGATGCCCGCCGTCTCAGCTCGCGTCGTCACGGGGTACCCGGGCGTCGTAGTCTCTGCTGAATACCCGATCGTCGCCCTCGTACACATCGAGGGTTGCCGACAGCTCGAAGTCGGTGGTCGTCGAGGCCATGCGCGCCGTCATCTCGATGCGGGTGCGCCACTCTCCCCGGCGGATCTCGAGCGTGCGGGCGCACTCGGCGGTGGCCGAGAGCGGATCGTCGTCTCGGATCGTGAACACGCAGGGATCGTCGTCCCAGTATTCGAGTCCGTCCGGCAGGCGGCGGGCGCCCCACAGCGAGCGGCGCATGCGGTACTCGACCACGCCCGAAGCAACGTACGGGAGATGGTGACGTGCGGCCGGCGCTCGCGCAGCGATCTCGTTGGCCAGCGGGCGGCGCCGTCTCTGCCTCGCCGAACGGCGGCAGAGGTCGGCGTCTCGCGCCTGCGGAGTGCGGACGGGGAGCGTCAGCCGGGAGCGGGCCCCGGTGTGCAGGGTGATCGTCGCCGGCTCCGGCGCCGGCCAGACCAGGGCCAATAGGTGGTCGAGAGCGCGAGCCGCAGGCGATGGCCGGGCGGCACCGTGTAGGCGATCGGCTTCAGCGGGACGTCGTAGGGAGGCTGCCCGGCTCCAGCGGCCGAGGGATGCTCGTGGCTGTCGCGATGGGTGAGATTGAGCGGCCGCATAGGTGATGAGCGCCGAGGTGCCGTCCGGGGCGACATCGCAAAGCCGCGCAGTGACATGGCGCTTGCGGGCGGTCGGCGGACAGCGTGAGACGCAGCCTCCGGCGCGCCCAGGATCTCGATATCCGCTCGCCAGGGGCGGCGTATCGAAGCAGAGCGAGCGGGCGTCCTCGACCCGCTGGTCGCAGCGGGAAGATCGGGCCGGGCCGCCATAGCCGCCGCCAGCGGCCGGCGTCGCCGCCGGCGATCTGGGGGCAGCGATGGCGAAGACGTGCGCGTCCGGTGCCGCCGGCCCGCCGCTCAGCCCGGTCGCACCCAGGGACAGACCTGCGGCCTGCGATGCGCGGCGAGGGCCAGCCGTCCTCGGCCACCCAGCGCCCGGGACGCTCGGCATACCAGGGCTTCGGCGGCTCGGGCTCCTGCATCCAGACCCGATACATCGGCTCGTCCATGATCCCGGTGTCGACGCCCTTCAGCCAGTGATCCCACCAGCGCACCGCCTCCTGCAGAAAGCCGATCGCGGGGCCCGGCGCGCCCTGCTCGGGCCAGGCGTGCTCCCAGGGCCCGATCAGCCCCTTGCGCGGGCACGCCAGCCCGGCCAGCAGCCGCGGCATCGCGTTCGTGTAGCCGTCCGATCCCAGCCGCCCACGGCATAGACCGCGCAGTCGATGGCGCCGTAGTCCTCGCAGACCGAGCCCTGCTTCCAGTACGCGTCGCGGCGCTGATGGCGCGAGCCAGTTCTCGGCCAGGAACGATGGCGCCTCCAGCCGCTCGAGCCACATCTCCCGCCAGCGCTCGCCGACCAGCTGCGGGTCCGGCGGGCAGGGCGTCGTAGGTGCAGCGTCACGACGCCCACGGCGGCATGTCGTACGCCAGCAGGCAGCCGCCCATGTAGTGCACGTCGTCGGCGTAGCGGTCGTCGGTGGAGCAGAGCGGTGATGATCGCCTTCAGCGCCGGGCGGCCGGCGGGCGGCGACCTGCAGGCGTTGAAGCCGCCCCAGGAGATTCCCATCATCCCGACGTCGCCCGTGCACCAGGGCTGGCGCGGCGAGCCAGTCGATGCATCTCGAGCGCGTCCTGCTGCTCCTGCGGCTGGTACTCGTCGGCGAGCACGCCCTCGGAGTCGCCGCTGCCGCGGATGTCGACGCGCACGCAGGCGTAGCCGTGGCCGGCGAAGTACGGGTGGCGCACCGAGTCGTCGATGGCGGTCGCGTCGGATCTTGCGGTAGGGCAGGTACTCGAGGATCGCCGGCACCGGCCCGGCATCCCCCGGCAGCCACACCCGCGCCGGACAGCGCGCACCCCGTCGGACATCGGCACCGCTGATCGATCCTGGACGCTCACCGGGTACTGGGACGATGCGCCGGCTCACCACGGCACCGAATCCGGGTCGAGGATCGAGCGCGCGCGCACGAACTCGTCCACCCGGGGACGATATGCGTCCCACAACGCCCGCAGCGCTGCGACCGGCGCCGTTGTCGTCGTCGACGCGCAGGTCGACCAGGGCGAACGAGTGGTCGCCGGCGACCAGCACCGCGGCCGACCGCAGCGGCGACGCGTTCGCCGCCGGCCGTCGAGGCCGGCCTCCAGCGCGCGACACCAGCGTCCGGCCAGCGGATCGCCGGAAGCGTCCTCGAACGCGGCCACCATGGCCCTGCCGACGCTCCGGCGACGCCAGCAGGTTGCCAGGGCGATGCACTGGTGGCCATGATCCTCGGCGAACGGCTCTTCGACCCGCGCGCCCGAGAACGCGGCGGTGCGCCCGGCGGTGTCGATCGCGGCAAGTTGGCGCCAGTCGGCCGAGGCGTTCGAGTTCACGAGCGCCGCCACGCGTCTCGGCCGCGTCGCATCCGGAGGCCAGCAGAGCGAGCCCCTGCGGGCCCAGCCGCGGGTCGGTGCGGTACTGGGTCAGCACGGCCCCGGCGCCGGACCGCGGCGTGCGGGACGCGGGCGCCCACCGCGATGTCGGCCGTGGCCATGGCCGCGCCGAGATGGCCGGTATGGCGGCGCACCGCCCGAGCAGCGAGAACGTCATCCGGCGCCGTCGACCGGCCCGGATCCGCGGCGACCAGCCAGGCTGAGCGCGCGGCGAACCGAAACTGCTGGGCGGCTCCGCTGTGCAGCAGGTCATCGTCATCGGCGGGAGACAGCATGGCGGCGGTACCCAGCCCGCCCGCATCGACCGTGTACTGGGTCTGGGGGCCCATGAAGGAGACATCGGTGACGGTGCCGTCCACGCACCGCGTCGCCGAAGCCCGGGGCGGTGCGAATCGCCTCGGGGCGGACAACGGCCACCACCTTGTCGCCCGACCGCCAGCCCCGCGACGCCGGGCACGTCGAGCGTTCCCAGCGTGCCCATGTCGGCGCGGTATGAGCCCGTCCCCAGCCGCTCGACAACTCGCGCCGGGAAGCGGTTCGAGGCGCCGACGAAGTCGGCGACAAACAGCGTGCTGCGGGCGGCGGTAGACCTCGCGCGGGCCGCCGATCTGCTCGATCCGGCCCTTGTGCATGATCGCGACCCGGTCCGACATCGAGAACGCCTCCTCCTGGTCGTGCGTGACGTACACGAAGGTGATGCCGACCTCGCGCTGGATCTCGCTTCAGCACGCATCTGCATCTGCTTGCGGAGCTTGAGGTCGAGCGCACCGAGCGGCTCGTCGAGCAACAGCACGCGGGCTCCAGCACCAGCGAGCGAGCCAGCGCGACGCGCTGCTGCTGGCCGCCGGAGAGCTGCTTCGGGCGGCCCGTCTCGCGGCCGGTGAGCCCGACCAGCTCGAGCATTCCGCCACCCGGCGGGCGATCTCGCTGCGGCTGAGCTTGCGCTCGCTCAGCCCGAAGGCGACGTTCTCGAACACGTTCAGGTGCGGGAACAGCGCGTAGTGCTGGAACACGGTGTTGACCGGGCGCTTGTGCGGCGGGGACGTCGGTCACGTCCTGGCCGTCGCACCGAGACCGCTGCCGCTGCTCGGGCTCTCAAGCCCGGCGACGATCCGCAGCGTCGTGGTCTTGCCGCAGCCGCTCGGGCCGATCAGCGAGAAGAACTCGCCGTCGGCGATCTCCAGGTCGATGCCGGCCACGGCGGTCAGGTCGCCGTAGTGGCGTTCCAGCTGGTCGAGGGCAATGGCGGGCGGCCGGCCCTGTTCGGCGGCCGTGCTCATTCTTCGACATCCGCGTGCTCGGGGGCTAGACGCACCCCGATCGACCGCGCACGGTGGCGACCACGGCGGCGCACGCGAACGTGATCGACGTGATCAGCATGACTCCCACCGCGATCGCGTTCACCTCCGGCGTGACCGAGATCCGGATCAGGCCCAGCAGCAGCACCGGCAGCGTCTCTGCGTTGGTGCCGCCGAGGAACGAGCGAGCTGACCACGTCGTCGAAGCAGAACGAGAGCGTCAGCAGCACCGCCACCAGGATGGCGGGTGCCAGCAGCGGGAACGTGACCCGCTGGAACACCCGCCGCGGCGACGCACCGAGGTCGGTGGCAGCCTCCTCCAGCGAGTCGGCAGCGTGGCCAGCCGCGCCTGGATCACCACGGTGGCGTACGCCGAGTTGAACACCACGTGTCCGATCACGATCGCGGTCACGCCCAGCTCGAAATGCAGCCGGCGGACGAAGATGAAGAGCGCGGTTGCCAGCACCACCTCGGGCAGGACGATGCGCATGTAGGTGGTCGCGTCCAGCGCCCGCCGCGACCACACGCGGGCGTACGCGCCCACAGGCTGGCCGCCACCGCGATCGCCACCGAGATCAGGCTGGAGGCGACGGCGACCTTGGCGCTGGTGATGAAGTCGGTGCGGACGCGCTCGTCGCCCAGGGCCTTGGCGTACCACTTGGTCGTGAAGCCGCCCCAGCTGACCAGGAACTTGTCGGCGTTGACCGAGTTGATCACCACGACCACGATCGGCAGGTACAGGAAGACGAACACCAGCACCGTGAACGCCGAGACCGTCGAGGGCAGCCGGCGCAGCATCAGGTCACGTCCTCGACTCGCGCCAGACCCGACCGGGCAACCACCAGGAACAGCGTCACAACCGCCATCATCGTCATCGCCAGGGCCGCGCCGAACGGGTAGTCACCGACCTGGAAGAACTGGTCGGCGATCACGTTGCCGTACATCAGCGTCTTGCCGCCGCCGAGGATGCTCGGGAATCACGTACTCGCCGGTGGCCGGAACGCCCACCAGGATGCAGCCGGCGATCACCCCGGGCATGGACAGCGGCAGGGTCACGCGCCGGAACGCCCGCAGGCCGGAGGCGCCGAGATCGGACGCCGCGTGTGTCAGGCCCGGGTCGATCCGCTCGAGCGCCACGAACAGCGGCAGGATCATCAGCGGCAGGTACGAATAGAGGATGCCGATCCAGACGGCGGTCGGCGAGTAGAGCACGTTCAGCGAGCCGTGCGACAGGTGCAAGGCGTGCAGCACGTTCTCGACCGGGCCGCCGTTCTGCAACAGGTTCACCCAGGCATAGGTGCGCACCACGAAGCTCGTCCAAAACGGGATCATGACGCCGATCAGAAGCAGCGTCTGGGTGCGGCCCTGTTGCTTGCTGAGCGTGTAGGCCACCGGGTAGCCGATCACCAGGCACCCCAGCGTGGCTCCGAGTGAGAGCAGCACCGACCGCACCACCGTGTGCAGGTACAGGCTGTGGTTGAGCTGGCGGTAGTTGTCCAGCGTCCAGCCGAAGTTGACGTCGAACGTGATCAGGTTCATCTGCCCGAACGAGTAGAGCAGCAGGATCGAGAGCGGTGCCACGAAGAACAGCAGCGTCCAGCCAAACGTCGGGAGGGCGAGCAGGTGCCTGGAGCTGCCACGGCCCCACGGCGACCGCCTGCGGCTCCCCGCGGCGGCTGCCCGGGGAGCGGGGTCCTCGGTCACGCGCCTGACGGCGGCGGTTGTGGGATCCCCAACACGAGTTGGTTGATACCACACGTGCCATCGCCTTTCAAGCATGGTTCGGGGGTTTACACCGCCTACCGGGGTGTGGTAGGACTGCAACGGTGGTTGGTGACATCGCAACTCCTCGCGGTGACGTGGAGGCGCTCTCGTGCGGCGAGGCGCTGATCCATCTGCTGGAGCAGTACCGCGTCTCGACCGTGTTCGGCATCCCCGGCGTGCACACGCTCGAGGCCTACCGCGGGCTGACCCACTCGTCCATCCGCCACGTGCTGTGCCGCCACGAACAGGGCGCCGGGTTCGCCGCCGACGGCTGGGGGCGGGTGAGTCGGGCCCCAGGCGTCTGCCTGGTGATCTCCGGGCCGGGAGTGACCAACGTGCTCACGCCGGTGGGACAGGCCTATCACGACTCCAAGCCGCTGCTGGTGATCTCGGGCGCGGTCTCGGCCGAGTCCCACGGCCACGGGCCGATCCATGATCTCCCCGACCAGCGCGCACTCACCGCCGAACTCACGGCCTTCAGCCACCGGGTCGAGGATCCGCAGGAGCTACCCGACGTCCTCGCCCGCGCCTTTGAGGTGTTCGAGTGCGGCCGGCCCCGCCCCGTGCACGTCGCCGTCCCGGTCGACGTGTTGTCCCAGGTCACCCCCCGTCTGTGGCGGATCGAGAGTGACCGGACGCTGCCCCAGGCCAACGGCGCGGCCGTGTCGGCGGCGGCGGATCTGCTCGCGCACGCGCGCACGCCCGTGATCCTGCTCGGCGGTGGCGCGGCGGATGCGGGACCCGACGCGCTGCGCGTGGCCGAGCGTATCGGCGCGGCCATCGGCCTCACCATCAACGGCAAGGGCGCGATCCCCTCCTCCCACCCACTCTGCCTGGGCGCCGCACTCTCATTCCACCCGGTGTCCGACCTGATCCGCTCGGCCGACGTGGTGGTTGCGGTCGGAACCGAGTTCTCGGAGCTCGACTGGTGGGGCCTCGACCGCCCGCTCGCCCTGCAGGGGCGGTTGATCCGAATCGACATCGACGCCGCCCAGCTCGGCACCCCGTACCCCGCCGACGTGGCGCTCCAGGGCGACAGCGCGCAGGTGCTGGCGGCCCTGGCCGAGCGGTTGGCCGATGCCGGCTCGGGAGACTCGTCCGCCGCAGAGGCCCGGGTCGCCGCCGCGCTGGACGCCGTCCAGTGGCCGGCCGACCTGGCCGTCCACCGCCCACTGCTCGACGTGCTCGAGCACGCGCTGCCGGCCGATCGCATCGTCACCGCCGACTCCACCCAACCGGCGTATGCCGCCAACCACATGCTCCCGGTCGAACGCCCGCGCTCCTGGATGATGCCGGTCGGCTACGGCACGCTCGGTTGTGCCCTGCCGATGGCGATCGGCGCAAAGCTCGCCGCTCCCGACCGGCCGGTGGCCTGTCTCGCCGGTGACGGCGGCATCCTGTTCACCCTGCAAGAGCTGGCAAGCGCGCGCGACCTGGGGCTGGCGCTGCCGGTCATCGTCTGGAACAACGACGGCTACGGCGAGATCTCCGACTCGATGCGGCGCGACGGGATCGAGCCGATCGGCACCGACGCCGGCGCCCACGACCTGCTCGCGATCGCCCGGGGGTTCGGCTGCGAGGCGGCCACCACGCGGTCGATGGACGAGGCCTCGAGCCTGATCACCGAGGCGCTCGGACGAGACCGGCCGACGCTGGTCGAGGTCCGGCCGTGACCGCGCAGCGATACGAACGCGGCGCCGTCGCCGCCGGCCACGCCGCGAGGTCGAGGCCGGCGAGCGGATGCTCGCCCAGGGCGGCAACGCGATCGATGCGGTCGGTGGCGGCGGCGTTCACGGGGTTCGTGGTCGAGCCAGTCAGCTGTGGCCTCGGCGGCTACGGCCATCTTTCGATGTTTCTCGCCGCCGGCGGCCGATTCGTCACCGTCGACCACGGGCCGCGCGCCCCGGCCGCCTCCCGGGCGGACATGTTCGAGCTGGCCGACGCCTACGACGGCGGCGACTACGACTGGCCGCAGGTGGCCGGACGCCGCAACGAGGTCGGAGCGCTGGCAACGGCGGTGCCAGGCGCGGTCGCCGGACTGTGCGCGGCGCACGAGCAAACCGGGCGGCTGCCGCTCGCGCAGGTGCTCGAGCCCGCGATCGAGGCGGCCGACGCGGGCCTGGAGGTGGCGTGGAACGTCGTGCTTGCGACCGTCTCACGACTCCCCGAGATCCGCGAGATCCCGTCAGCGGCAGCGTTCCTGCTCGACGGCGGCGATCCGCTCACTCACGATCCCTACTTCCGCCCCACCCGCCGGCTCGACACCAGCGCCCTGGCGGCGACTCTGCGCGCCGTCGCAGCCGAGGGCGCGGCCGGCTTTCACGGCGGACCGGCGGCACGGGCGATCGAAGCCGAGGTGGCACGCGGCGGCGGCATCCTGACCGCGGCGGACATCGAGGGCTACCGGCCCAAGATCATGCACGAGTCGCCGGCCAGCTTCCGCGACGTGCAGTACGTCACCGCCAACGACCAGGTCGGCTATGAGGTGCTCAACCTGCTCGACCAGTTTCCGGCCGCAGCGCCGGGCAGCGCCGAGTTCTACCACCTGATGGCCGAGGCGTTCGGGCACGCATTCGTCGACAACGTCGTGTGGTTCGGAGACGACGAGCATGTCGACAGCCCGCTCGCCGGGCTGGCCGGCCGCGAGTTCGCCCAGGCGCGGGCGGCGGGCATCCGGCTCGACCGGGCTGCCCCGGCCGATCACCGCCGCCGACCCGCGGCCGTTCGATCCGGGCGCCAAGAGCCCCGGCACGACCCAGATGACCGCAGCCGACACCGACGGCAACGTGGTGGCGCTGATCACGACCGTGGGCCACGACTTCGGCTCGCTCGTGTACGTCGCGGAAGAGGGGTGTTTCCTCAACAGCTCGATGGTCAACTACGACCCTCGGCCCGGCCGGGGCAACTCGATCGCGCCGGGCAAGATGCCGTACTTCGCGGTGCCGAGCATCGTGGCTGCCCGCGACGGGCAGAGCGCTCTACGGCGTGTGTGGCTCCGGCGGCTACCGGATCCTGAGCGGGGTCGTGCACGCGTTCGTGCACGCCGTCGATTTCGGCATGACGGTGGACGCGGCGGTGGCGGCGCCGCGCGTCTACTGCCAGGGCCGGCGAGACGTTCGTCGACGACCGGATCCCGGCGGCGTGGCGGTCGGCTGACCGAGCGCGGGCACACCGTCGTCGTGGAGGCGTCGCTGCCCGGGGCGGAGCCGTTCGCCCGCGTGAGCGCGGTCGCCGTCGCGCGTCCGGCGACGGGATGGTTTGCGCCTCCGCGTCCGACCCACCCTGGAGCACGGCGGCGGGCGGTGCTGAGCAAGCGGGCCGGAGTTCTCTGCTAGGTTTACCAACCGTGGTTGGGAATGACGCAACCAAGCCGAAGGATGCCCTGAAGTCCGACGCTCGCAGCGAGCGGGAGACCAGCATCCGCCGCGGTGTGGAGACGCTGCTGAGCCTGTCCAGCGACCAGGCGATCGCCGACGGCGGCCTGGGAGTCACGAGGATCGCCGAGATGCTCGGGCGGGAGAAGAGTCAGGTGTCGCGGGCGCTGTCGACGCTGGCCGAATACGGCCTGGTCGACCGCGACCCCGATACGCTCGCCTACCGACTGGGCTGGCGCATCTTTGCGATGGCGAACCTCGCCGGTGAGCGTCGGCTGCTGGACCACGCCAAGCCGCTGCTGGCCCAGCTCGTGTCCGAGTTCGGGGAGCGCGCCTACCTGTCGGTGCTGCAAGGGCCGACACGATCACGATCCTCTCCCACCAGTCGCCGCGCGCGGTGCAGGCGGTCGGCTGGGTGGGCCGCACCACCCCGGCCTACTGCACCTCGGTCGGCAAGGCGCTGCTGTTCGACCACAGCCGCGCGGAGCTGGGCCTGGTGTTCGCCGACGTCGAGTTCGCCTCGCTGGCCCCAACACGGCGCAAGCGATCTGGACGAGCTGCAGGCCATGATCGAGCCGGCCCGGGTGCGCGGCTATGCCACCGCCGACGAGGAGATGGAGCCGGGACTGGTGTCCGTCGCCGCGCCCGTCCGGGATCCGCAGGCAGGATCGTGGCGGCGTTCAACGTCTCGGCACCCAAGTACCGGTTCGAGGCGGGTGTCGACCGGGTCGGTGCGGCGGTGGTCGCGGCCGCCGGCGAGCTGGGGCGGCGCTGCGCTGCGGCGGCCGGCCAACGTGGCCGAAGGTGGCGAGCGGGCCGCGCAGCCCGGCGCCGTCGTCGGCCGGCGCCGGACGAGGCGCTGTGGGAGTTCGCGACCGGGCTGCCTGGGCCGACGTGCCGGCCGCCGTGCGGCGCCGGCTGGCCTGGCTGACCCTCGACCTCGCCGCGGTATCGGTGGCGGCTCGCGAGCTGCCGTCGGTCGCGATCGCAGCACGAGTACGCGAGTCAGGTGCACGCCGGGCGCCGAGGCGACCGCCCTGCTCGACGGCCGCCGGCTGGCCGCGCCCGGGGCGGCGTTCGCCAACGGAGTGCTCGCCAACGCCCTGGACTTCGACGACGGCCACCGCATCACCAAGGGGCACCCGGGGGCGATCGTGATCCCTGCCGCGCTGGCGGCGGGGGAGAGCCGCGGGGCGAGCTGCGAAGAGTTTCTGCTGGCCGCATTGATCGGCTATGAGGTCGCGATCCGCGCCGGGGATCGAGCTGCACGCGCGAGAGGTCGAATACCACGCGTCGGGCGCATGGGGCTCGCTCGGCGCAGCCGTGGCCTGCGCGCGGTTGTACGGGTTGGACGCCGATCGGCTCGCACACGCCGTCAACATCGCCGAATACCACGCCCCGATCGCCCACATGTCCCGGGCGGTGACCGATCCGGCGATGACCAAGGACGCGGTGGGCTGGGGATCGTTCATGGGCATGTCGGCGGCACTCCTGGCCGAGGCCGGGTTCACCGGCGTGCGCAGTCAGGGGCTGGACGCGCTCGACGTCGCGTCGCTGGGCCTTGACTGGCAGCTGCTGGACCTCTACGTCAAGCCGTACCCGTGCTGTCGCTGGGCGCAGCAGGCGATCGACGCGGCGCTCGCACTGCACCCCCAGCTGGCCGACCGTGGGATCGCGGCGGTCGAGATCCACACCTTCGCGGCCGCCGATTGGCTTTCGACACGGCGTCCGGAGACGACCGAGGAGATGCAATACAGCATCGTCTGGCCGGTCGCGGTTGCGCTCTCCGCTGGACGGTTCGGCGCGCCGGAGGCGCTGCCGTCGGCGGTCGACGCCCGTGCCGAGGCGATCGCGGCCACGACGCGGGTCGTGGTCGATCCGCAGCTGGATGCCGCATTCCCGGCGCGGCGACTCTCCCGGCTGGTCGTCCGCACGGCCGACGGATCGGTCTTCGACTCGGGCGTCGTGGAGGCACCCGGCGAGGCCGGCAGCGGCGGCTGGGAGGGAGTGGTGGCCACCAAGGCAGAGCACCAACTCGGCACCGTCCCCGTCTCGATCTCTGCCCCGCGTCCCCCGGTGGGAACCCTCGCCGGCCGTACCCCTGAACAGCTGACCGCCGTTCTCACCTTTGGAGTGGATCGATGACCGTCACCAACAGCACCCCCGTCGACCTGGACACGCGCCTGCTGCAGATCGAGGCGCTCGCGCCCGACTTCCGGGCGCGCGCCCGCGGGTATGACGACGCCGCGGCCTTCCCCGCCGAGAATTTCGACGACCTCCGCTCCGCCGGTCTGCTCGCGCTGACGGCGCCGGCCGAGTACGGCGGCGATGATCTGTGGTGGGGCGCCAACTACGAGGCCTACTACCGCGCCATCGAGCGGCTCGCCCGGATCGACTCGTCCACGGCGCAGCTGCTGCAGGTGCACTCCCACGCGCTGGGGTACATCTCACGGCACGCCACCAAGGCCCAGCTCGACGCGCTGTTGCCCGACATCATCAGCAAGGGGTTGCTGCTCGCGTCCGTCGGCAGCGAGACCAATCCCGGTTCCGCCAAGCCCGGCGAGTACACCTCCGAGCTCGTCCCGTCCGGCGACGGCTGGCGGCTGACCTGCCACAAGTTCTTCGCCTCGCTCGGCCCGGCGGCCGACCACCTGCTGATCTGGGTGGCGGTGCCCGGCGAGCAGCCGTACCCCGAGCGAACCGTCACGGTGCTGGTGCCGCGGCATGCGCCCGAGGTCGAGCTGATCGATCAGTGGGACGTGCTGGGCATGCGCCCGACCGTCAGCTGGGGGGTGAAGGTGACCGACCTCGAACTCCCTGCCGAGCTGGTGATCGGCGAGCCCGGCGACTGGACGCTCCGCGACCCGCGCAGCTTCACGCTGGGATTCACCGCAAACTACGTCGGCTCCGCCCAGGCCGCCTTCGACGTGATCTGCGACTTCGTCCGGCAGCGCACATACCTGGTCGAGAGCGAGTTCACCCAGATCGCGATCGGCGATCTCTCCGCCGACATCTTCGGCGTGCGCTCGGCGCTGTACGAGGCGGCTCGCGCGTGGGAGCAGGACGATCCGGCGATCGCCGAGGCCCAGTCGCTTAAGGCCCTCCATCTGGCCAAGCGGGTGCTGCTCGACACCACCAGCCGCGGCTTCGACATCTGCGGTGCGCGGACCGCGTTTCGTGACTATCCGCTGGAGCAGATGTACCGCGACGCCCGCACCTTCACGCTGCACTTCCGCGATGAGATCAACACCCGCGAACTCGGCAAGGCGATCCTCGCCGACCGCTTCTCGCTGAAGGGCGGGGTCGACTCCTCGGTGATGTCCCAGCGCAACGCCTGAGCCGGGCTCGGGTCACTTGCCCGGCTGCACGAGCTCCAACACGACGTAGGCGCCTTCCACCGTCACCGACACCGTCTCCGCGGTGTACGGCCCCGGACGCAGCCCCGGTCGCGGCGGCGGCTCCTCCAGCTGCCCGCCTGGTACGACTTCGACCTTGTAGGAGCGCACCCGGCGACGAGCCGGGTCAAACCAGGAGGCGCCGGTCCGAAGGTCGAACTCCCAGCCGTGCCAGGGGCAGCGGATCATCTCGCCCGGGCGCGAGTACTCGGTAGTCGCCGGGCAAGATCGGATGTGAGCTCGCCGACCTGCACGCCCTCGCACAGCGGGCCGCCCTGGTGGGGGCAGCGGTTGCGGATCGCTAGGTAGTCGCCGGCGACGTTGAAGACCCCGATCGAGCGGCCGTCGACCTCCACGATCCGGCGGGCTCCGGGAGGCAGCTCGTGGGTGGCGCACACGACGTGTCTAGTCACCGGTGGCGGCTGCCTCGGTCGGCGTCGGCAGGCCATACAGCGCGGCCGCGTTGTCGTGCAGGATCTTGCGTTCCTGATCGGAGGTCAGCCGGGCCGGGAACGCCTGGTTGGGCGCATCGAAATCCCAGTGCGGGTAGTCGGTCGAAAACATGATCCGGTCGGTCATCTGCAGCTGGTCGAGCAGCTCCTGGAACTGCCCGGGGCGCTCCGGCTCCTCCATCGGCTGAGTGCTGACCCAGAACCGCTCGCGGATCAGCTCCGACGGCGGCCGGTCGACTGCCGGCACCTCGGCCCGCGAGCATCCGCCACGCCCGGTCGAGCCGCCACATCAGGGCGGGGAGCCACGCGAACCCGCCCTCGATCAGGACGATCCGCAGTCCCGGGAAGCGCGTTCAGCACGCCCTCGCAGATCAGGCTGCCGACCTGCGCCTGGAACGCGCCGGCCATGGCGGCCGCGTCCTCGATGTAGTACGACGGAAACCCGGCCGGCGTGATCGGGTGGCCACCCCAGCCGCCGTTGTGGATGCCCGAGCGGCAGCCCGTTGCGCTCGCACGCCTCGTAGATCGGCCAGTAGCGCCGCCGGCCCATCGGCTCGATCATCCGCGACAGCACCAGCACCTGCACGAAGCGCGGGTCGCGCGCCACCCGGTCGATCTCGGCGGCAGCGGCGGTCGGCATCCTCGTAGGGGACGACGATCGACGCCCGCAGTCGCGGATCGCGGTCGAGCCACTGGTCGGCGAGCCAGTCGTTGGCGGCCCGCGCCATCACCGCGGCGAGCTCGAGGTTGAGCATCTCGCCGATTCCGAGCAGCGGGTTCAGCACCGCGTAGGCGACGTTCCAGGCGTCGAGCAGCTGTGCCTGGGTGAACGCCAGGTCGGAGGCCGGCGCACCGCCGCCCGGCGGCCACGCGTCGACCCGGGACGGCGCGCGGCGTGGGCCGCGGGATACTCGGCGCCGATGTAGGAGCGGTCGCCGAGGTTCTCGCGGACGTCGCGAAACGCGCGTCGGGAGGTAGGTCAGCGAGTCGCGCCGCGACCGCCAGTCCGCCGGCATGTACGGGTGCAGGGCGTCGTCGGACAGCAGCGCGTTGTGCACGTCGCAGTCGATCAGCGGACCGCGAAATCGGCCCTGCCTCACCCGCCATTGCGCTCACCTCCGAGGCCGATACAGCCGGCGCGCGTTGCCTCGCCAGGATAGCGCTGCAGCGCCGGGCCGCTCGGGAAGCGGCGGGATGCGCGTCGGCGGCTCGTTCGGACTGCCAGTGCGGGTAGTCGGTGGCAAAGCAGAGCATCTCGTCGCGAGCCGATGTGGTCGAGCACCCGCGCGAACTCGGCCGCCGGCACGTCGAACGGTTGGGTGGTCACCCGGACGTGCTCGCGGACGTACGCCGACGGCGCCCGGCGCACCCACGGGATCTCGCGCCGCAGCGCCGTGCCACAGCCGGTCGAACCGCCACATGAAAGCTCGGCAGCCAGGCGAAGCCGCTCTCGAGCAGAGCACCCGCAGATCGGGGATACCGGTCGAACGCGCCCTCGGCCACCAGGCTCATGATCTGCGTCTGGAACGCGCTCGGCATGTCGACGTACTCCTCCAGGTACGTGCTGGGCCAGCCCACCGACGTCGGTGGGTCGCCGGTGGCGCCGCCGAAGTGCAGGTTCGAGCACCAGCCCGCGGCGCGTCGACCGCCTCGAGTAGCGGCCACCAGATCCGGTTGCCGTACGGCGCAAACGAGCGCACCGGGAGCAGCACCTGGACGAACGCGGGATTCACTGCGCAGCGCTCGATCTCCTCGGCGGCCAGCTGCGGGTGAGCCCCGGAACGACGATCGACCCGCGCAGCCGTGGCTCGCGTGCCAGCCACTGCTCGGCCAGCCAGCGAGTTGGCGGCCGTGCGAGCGCGGCGGCGGCATCGGGGTTCTTGATCGCCTCGGTCGCAGTAGGTCGGCAGACAAGGATGGCGGCCTCGACGCCCAGCGGGTCGAGCGCGTGGGCCGCGCAGGTCGTCGACGGTTTCGGCGACGCCTGCGGCTGGCGGCGAGGTCGGGCCGCATGCAGGTCGCCGCGCTCGGCGGGTACGGCGTATCGGTGGGGCCGCGGAACTGCGTGGTTTGCGCCACCTCTCGCCAGTGCGCGTCGAGCCAGGGAAACGAGCGTCTCGATCGAGGGCGATCGGCGCGTGCACGTCGCAATCGATCACGCGCGACTGCCGGTCGACGCACCGGCAGTCATGCCGGGTCGAGGCCGAGCGCCGTGCGGTCGGGCACCGTGAGGTGCAGGAGGTTGCCCTCCGGGTCGTAGAAGCTGCGGTAGCGGTACCACGTCGCGACTCGACCACCTCGGCCGCCCAGGCGACACCTCGCCGGTCGAGCTCGGCGATCGCCTGCGTCGAGGTCGTCGACCTGGAAGGCGAACGACTCGAACCCGGGCGGCCCGGCGCCGGGAACGCGCCGCGCCCGGGCGCCGCCGCCGAGCTCGATGAGGAAGATGCGTCACGTCGCCGGCCTGGAAGCCCGCCCAGCCCTGCTCGCGGTCGTACGGCAGCACGTGCGGAAGTCCGAGCACCTCGCGGTAGAACCGCTCCATGCCTCGCCAGGTCGGCGCAGAGGACGTCGATGTTGTCCAGTCTCTTCAGCACAGGAAGTCGAGTTGGGTATTCGGCACTAGCTGTTGGCGAGGCTAGCACACTCTCCTGTCCGTGTCGGCGGGCGCCCGTCGGCGCCACGCAACGGGCCTCGTAAGTCGACGCTGTTGGATTTTGAGCTGACCGACGAGGTTGCGCCCCCACCGGCATTCATATCCCGTTCTGGCCCGACAGGCCCCGGACGCGCGCGAACGAAGGTCGAGGATAGGAGTCCTGATGCTGAACAACCCGCAATTTTTTGGCCGGGATCCTCACCAAGCACAGCAGCAGATCCGTGGCACAGACAGTCGACTGAATGACGCGTGTGATCGCGGATCGAGGCTTCACGCTGTTCAGGGTCATTGATCACAGCGGTACAGCCGAACGAGTTGGTGTGCAGATGCCCGATTCGAAACTCGTCATGTTTGGGAAGCCGACTGTGGGCGCGGCGGCAATGCTCGCGGCGCCGGTCGCGGGTTTAGATTTCCCGCTCAAGGTGCTGGTTTGGGAGGACGGACGTCGACAGCGCCAGCGGAATCCGCTTAACCACAGTGAATCTGGCTCGTCGAACGGCGGGGGTGGGATTCGAACCCACGAATGACCTTGACGCCCATTACCGGTTTTCAAGACTGCGGAGCTTTGGCTCTGGGAGCGCGATTCCGGGTGGTGAGTGACCATGTGAATGACCATGGGAGACAGTTCGTCGTTCAGTCGCGGCGTTCGGCCATTCGTTCGTGTGCCGCGGGTTGGGGGTTGTCCGTAGACTTGCCGTGATGGTGGTCTGTCCGCAGTGCGGCGTGGAGAACCCGGACGGGTTCCGGTTCTGCGGCGGCTGTGCGACCGCGCTTGCGGTGGCCTCGACTGCTGAGCGGCGTGAGCGGCGGGTCGTGAGCGACCTGTTCGCCGACTTGGCCGGGTTCACGCGGCGCTCGGAGACGCCTGGACGTGGAGGATGTGGAGGGGTTTCTCGAGCCGTACTTCGCGGTGCTGCGTGAGGAGGTCGAGCGTACGGGTGGGTTGGTCGCGAAGTTCACCGGGGACGGCGTGATGGCGCTGTTCGGGGCGCTGGTCGCGCATGAGGACGATCCCGAGCGAACAGTCCGCTGTGGCCTCTCGATTTGTGAGCGCGTCGGTGAGATGGCAGGCGGGTTGCACGTGCGGGTCGGCATCACGACAGGCGAGGTGATGGTCACGCTTCCTGTCGAGGGTCATCCCGACGCGATTGGCGACGTCGTCAACACGGCCGCGCGCCTGGAGTCCGCGGCGGCGGCGGATGGTGTGCTGGTGGATGAGTGGACGTTTCGGGCCACGAGTCGGGCGATCCGACTACGAGGAGGCTGAGCCGATTGATGCCAAGGGCAAGGCCGAGACGGTGGCGGCTTGGGTCGCTCATGCGCCGCGGTCGATCATGCCCGAGCAGCAGCGTGATCAGCTTCCGATGGTCGGCAGAGACGCCGAGGCCGACACACTTCGGGTCGCACTTGATCGATCGCGTCGTGAGCCATCGACCCAGCTCGTCTCGATGATCGGGGAGCCGGGGATCGGAAAGACTCGCCTGGTCGAGGAGCTGTACTCGTATATCGCTGGGCTGCCCGAGTTGATCACGTGGCGGCGGGGCCGCTCATTGTCGTACGGGGAGGGTGTTGCGTTCTGGGCGCTTGGCGAGATGGTGAAGGCCCAGGCGGGCATTCTCGAGTCCGACTCGGCGCACGTGGCCGACGAGAAGCTGTCCGAGGCCGTGGCCGGGGTCATCCTCGATGAGCGTGATCGCGAGTGGGTGGCGCGCCAGCTGCGGCCGTTGGTCGGTCTCGACGCGCTCGACCAGCGGCGGTGAAGGGAGCCAGGTGGAGGCGTTTGCCGCATGGCGGCGCTTCGTTGAGGCGCTCGCTGAGAACGGGCCGACGGTGCTCGTGTTCGAGGACATTCATTGGGCGGACGACGCGCTGCTGGAGTTCATCGAGCTGATCGCCGATCGCGCTGGCGGGGTGCCGCTGCTGATCGTCTGCACGGCGCGGCCGGAGCTGCTCGAACGGCGGGCGCGTTGGGCCGGTGGCATGACGAAACTGAGACGATCTTGCTCACGCCGCTCTCCGACGACGACACTGCGCGGCTCGTCGGCGGACTGCTCGACCAAGCCTTACTCCCCGCCGACGTGCAACAGAGCGCTGTTGGCGCAAGCGGAGGGCAACCCGTTGTACGCGCAGGAGTACGTGCGCATGCTCCAGGACCGTGGACTGCTCGTACAGGGCGGGCGGTGGATGGACGCTCGCAGGGGAGATCGTTGACCTGCCAGAGTCGATCCAGGGCATCATCGCCGCGCGCCTTGACACGCTCTCGGCGGAGGAAAAGTCTCTCCTCCAAGACGCCGCGGTAATCGGCCGAACGGCCTGGATCGGTGCCGTCTGCGCCCTCACCGAACGCAACGTCTGGGAAGCCGACGAGCTATTGCACGGCTTGGAACGAAACAGCTCGTGCAGCGAGCACGGCGAAGCTCGATCGACGGCGAGACCGAGTTCAATTCGGTCACCACTCACAAGACGTCGCCTACTCCCAGATCCGCCGCGCCCAACGCGCCCAGAAACACGAAGCCGCAGCGGCCTGGATCGAACAGCTCGCCGGTGAACGAGATGACAAGGCCGAACTCCTCGCCGACCACTACACCCAGGCGCTCGCCTCCGGGAGGCGATGGGTCAGGACACAGACACGTCGCGCCGCAAGGCCCTCGCCGCGTTCGCCGAAGCGGCAGGCAGGCGCCGCCACGTCCGCACGTCGAGCCGCGGCCCGGCACGATCACGCAGCGATCGAGCTCACACCCACCAACCGAGACCCGGCTCGACCGGCGCTAGTCCTCGCCGAGGCGACCGCCCTTAGCAATGGGACATCCCCGATCCCGTGATCCTCGAGTTAGGTCCTCGCGGCTCAGGTCGCGGAGGAGCGGTGGGAGGCGGCAGCACGGTTGAATGGATGCTCGGCGATTGGTACGACGAGCATGAGGCATCCGGGGAAAGCAGGATCTGCACCTCGGCAGAAGGCGCTGAGTACGCGGCGCGCGGCGCAACCAGCGAGATCATGTGCCTGATCACCGGAGCACAGGCACGTCGCCTGATCAACTCTGGCGAGTCCGAGCGAGCCCGTGCGCTGATCGACGAGATGATCCCCCTCGCCAACGCGGCAGGCCTCGACACCGGCCGCGCGCGGCTCCTGCAATGCCGCGGTTCGCGCGCGTCCACTCGGTGACGCAGCAGGCGTCATGGATCTACGCGACGCGGCGCAGATCCTGTCCGACCATGCGCACCAGTCCGCGCCCTCGGTCTACTCGAACATGGCGGATACTGGTGCGTGGTCTAGGTGACATCGCCGACACTGATGCGGCGTCTACGATGCGGCTGGATGGGCAAGCCGCTTCCCGCTCTCCTACTTCAGCGACTGGGCCGCAGTGGAGCAGGCCTACCGGCGTACCACAGCGGTGACTGGGGGGCCAGCCGGAAGCTCCTCGCCCAGATCAAAACATCCAACCAGTTCCTCGATACATTCGCGGGAGTCGTGCGCGGCCGTATAGCTCTCGCGCAAGACCACGCCGAGGAAGCGCTCAGCGATGCGACCGCCTACATCCTCTTCGCCACGGGTACCGGCGGCGACCAGGGGCTTCTACTACGGCGAGGCCCTCGCAGCCCGCTGTCACCACGCTGAGGATAGAGACACTGAGGCGCTCGCCACCCCGAACGGTTCCTTGCCCGCTGGCATGACAGCGGCGGCTTTATCCCGCGTGCGCTTGAGCTGTGCGAGCTCGCCCCCATCCTTGGCCGGCACCGTCGCCACGAAGACATCCGCCGGCAGCCCTCCTGCTTCCCGAAGCATGCCGCTGGCGACACGCCCTGCTGCTCACCGCCGACGAGCAGCATGGCGACGCCGCCCTGCTCTACACCGAGATCGGCAGCCGCCTACTCGCTGCCGACACGCATCTGCTCGCCGCGGACAAGGCCACCGACGCGGGCCGACTCCCAGAAGCCGCCCAGCATGCCCAGGCCGTCCCACCTTCGCAGAACAAACCGGTGCCATGCTCTACCAGCGCCAGGCCGCGAGCTTGCTCGAAGCAACTGCCTAACAGAAGGCGCGCCGGTTGTTACAGCGCTCTGCTAGCGAGGTGGAGCGCAGGCCATGCGAGATTCGGCTGTATCAGCCAGCGCAGCAGTGAGCGGAGCGAGCGGCGGGGGTGGGATTCGAACCCACGAGTGACCTTGACCGCCATCTGCCGGTTTTCAAGACCGGTGCGTTCAACCGCTCCGCCACCCCGCCGGGCGGCTCGAAGATAGCAAGGAACGCGCAGGCACCGGGCGCCGGCCTAGCTGATCACGCGCCGCCGGAAGTTGGTCGTGCCCAGCCAGAGGAAGAACGCGCGTGAACGCGATCAGCGCCGGATACACCGCCCACAGCGACATGTGGCCGGAGGTGGTGAGCGCCGCCCGCGAGCCCTCGTTGATGTAGACCAGCGGGTTCACCAGCACCAGGATCTGCAGCCAGTGCACGCCCCACAACGTCACCGGAGACAGCGTCGTCCAGGCGTAGTACGTCCCGCCCAGGAACGTCAGCGGCAGGATGATGATGCCGAACATCAGCGGCACGTTTCGCGGGTCGAAGATGGTGCCGAACGTGAGCCCCAGCGCCGAGCAGGCCACGCAGGCGAGCGGCACCAGCGTCACCAGCACCGCCCAGTGCACCGACAGGTTGATGTGGATCGACCGTGCGTGCACGACGGCCGCGATCGGGAACACGATGCACGCCGCCAGCATCCCCTGGATCGCGCCGAACGCCACCTTCTCGAGCGCCACCAGCGACACCGGCAGCGGCGCCAGCACCCGGTCCTCGATCTCCTTCGTGTACCCGAACTCCTGCACCATCGGCAGCGCCACCGCCTGGATGCCCTGGAACATGATCGTCAGGCCCACCACGCCGGCCACCAGCGTGGTCGCGAACGCCGACTCGCCGGCCGGCGCCGCCGCGTCCGCCCACGCCGGTGCCGATCGTCGGGAACACGTACAGGAACACGAAGCAGAGCAGCAGCGGCTGCACGATCGTGCGCGGGATGAACTCGCGCAGGTGCTTTCGCAGCACCACCAGGTCGCGCAGCAGCAGCGCGCCGAACGCGATCCGGCTCGATCGCACGGCCGAGCGGGTCTCATACATCTGCAGGGGCGGGGGTGGTGCGGTCTTCGTGGCCATCTAGTCGCGCAGCTCCTTCCCTGTCAGATCGATGAACACCGTCTCCAGCGACGGCGGCGCCACCTGCACGTCGCGCACGGCGAAGCCCGCGTCCTCGGCCGCGCCGATCACGCGCACCAGCACCCGGTCGGTGCCGCGCACCGCGATCTGCACCATCCCGTCCAGGACGGTGGTGCCGTCGACGTCGGTCACGTCATCGCGCAGCACCTGCGCCAGCCGCTCCAGGTCGCCGTCGGCCGTCACCGTCACGATCGTGTCGGCCGCGACCAGCCGCTTCAGCTCGTCCGACGTGCCGAGCGCCAGGATCTGGCCGTGGTCCATGATCCCGATCCGGTCGCAGAGCTGGTCGGCCTCCTCCATGTTGTGGGTGGTCAGCACGACCGTCTGGCCGCTCTCGTGCAGGCTGCCGACGATCTCCCAGAGGCCGATCCGGCTCTGCGGGTCGAGGCCGGCGGTGGGCTCGTCCAGGAACAGGATGGCCGGCTCGTGCAGCAGCGCCCGCGCCACCATCAGCCGCTGGGCCAGCCCGCCGGAAAGCGCCATCACCGGCGCATTGGCCCGCTCCTGCAGCCGGAACTTGGCCAGCAGCTCGTCGGCCGCGGCCCGCGATCGGCGGGCGCCCATGCCGAAGAAGCGCCCGTGGAAGTAGAGGTTCTCCCACACGGTCAGCGACCGGTCGAGCGTGTTGGTCTGGGGCACGACGCCGATCAGCTGCTTGGCCACGGCCGGCTGCTTCACCACGTCGATGCCGCCCACCAGCGCACGCCCCGAGGTCGGGATCACGCGCGTCGTCAGCATGCTCGCGGTCGTCGTCTTGCCGGCGCCGTTGGGCCCGAGCAGCCCGAAGATCTCGCCCTGGTAGACGGTCAGGTTCATGCCGTCGACGGCCGTGACGCCGCCGGGGTACACCTTGGTCAGGTCGGTCGTGTGGATGACATCGGCCGCTCCTGGGGTGTCTCCGTTGCTGCTCACCACGAGGAGTCACGATAGCGCCGCCGCGGGGATCGCCCGCCCAGCGGTGTGACGGCCGATCGCGGTACGGTTCGGCCATGAGCGAGCTGCCGACCGGCACGGTCACGCTGATGTTCTCCGACATCGAGGGATCGACCGCGCTCCTGAAGCGGCTCGGCGACGGCTGGCCGGACGTGCTCAAGCAGCAGCGTGGCCTGCTGCGCGAGGCCGTGGCGGCCGGCGACGGAGCTGGTGGTGGACTGCCAGGGCGACGCCATGTTCGCCGCGTTCCGGTCGGCGCCGTCGGGCGTCGCAGCGGCGATCGTCGCCCAGCGGCAGCACACGCTCGCGGAGTGGCCGGACGGCACCGCGGTGCGGGTGCGGATGTCGCTGCACACGGGCGAGCCGCACCTGACCGATGAGGGCGGCTACACCGGCATCGACGTCGTGCGGGCGGCGCGGCTGTGCGCCGCGGGGCACGGCGGGCAGGTGTTGCTGACCGAGGCAACGAGACTGATCTCGGGCGCCGAGACGATCGATCTGGGCTCGACCAGCCTGCCCGACATGGACGGCCCCGAGCACGTGTACCAGCTGGTCGCGCCGGGCCTGGGTGGAGGACTTCCCGCCGCTCCGCCACACGGCCGCGACGCCGCTCGAGACGCTGGAGCGCGGCGATCGACTTCGACGCCCGCATCGAGCGCGCGGCCGAGGCGTTCGAGCAGCGCATCACCGGCTGGGTGGCCGAGACGGATCGAGCGGGCATTCCAGGCATCGCCGCCCGGGAAGAAGGGCGACGGCGACCGCTGATCTGGGCGTCGCGCCCGAACGTCCCTCGTGCCTCACGGCCACCGCGGCCGATCTGCTGCTAGTGTCGGGCCGGTCGGTTTGTCATACGGGGGAGGGAGGACCGAAGTGACCAGCAGGGCACGTGCCGTTGGTGTGGGTCTGACATGTTTCGGGCTGCTCGTGGCCGGCGGTGGTGCCGTCGCCGGCGCCGCGTCCGCACGGGCGAATGACGCCGATCCGGGGCAGCTTCACGCGGCCCGCCGGAGCGTCCGTTGAAGGGCGCCTATCGCAAGGCGGCCATGAGCGTCGAGGTGGTGCTTACGCCGCGCGACCAGGCCGGCATGAACCGCAGCCTGTCCGCCCTCTATGACCTGTCCTCCGCGTCGTACCATCGCTGGCTGCTCGCGCGGCGAGTTTGCACACCTGTACGCACCGTCGGCCGCCAGCCTGGCCCGCGTCGCGGCCGCGCTGCGCGGCGCCGGACTGGCCGTCTCTGACCACCCGGTCGCCGTTCCTGATGCGTGCACCGGCATCCTCGGCGCAGGTACAGCGAGCGTTCGGCACCACCATCCTGCGCTACCGCTCAGCGCGCGGAACCAGCTTCCACGCCAACGCCTCGCCGATCGAGGTGCCGTCCTCCATCGCAGCCGACGTGCAGGGCGTTGTCGGCCTCACCAACACCGTTCGCCTGCATCCGCACTACGTGCGCACGAGCACCGCCGCGGCCCACCGTGGGCAGATGGTGCCGCGCTACGGCGCCGGGCCGCAGGGATCGGGGCTGTCGCCGCAGCAGGTGCGCAGCATCTACGGCGCCGGCGCGCTGTTCGCCAAGGGCCTGCGGGGCCAGGGCAAGGGCACGGTCTCGGCGGTGTTCGAGCTGTCCGGCTACACCCAGCACGACATCACGGTGTTCGGGCATACGTTCCTCGGCAAGGGCTACACGCCGCCGCTGCGCAACATCAACGTCGACGGCGGCCCCGTCCACGGCACCTGCCCGAAGCACGACACCTGTTTCCTCCACGACTTCAGCGGCGACATCGAGGTCGTGGCCGACATCGAGGCGCAGCTGGGGATGGCGCCCGCGCTTCACCGGCTGCTGGTCTACAACGCGCCCAACGACTTCACGGGACAGACGTCGCTGGACGAGTACCAGCGCATCGCCGCCGACGACCGGGCCGACACGGTCAGCACCAGCTGGGGCTTCTGCGAGCCCGGCGTCGGCAGCAGCTACGCGAGGGCCGAGAACGTGATCTTTACGCAGATGGCGATGCAGGGGCAGAGCATGACCTCGTCGTCCGGCGATGCGGGGGCCTTCGACTGCCTGCTCGAGGACGATGCGCATGCCACGCAGCCGACCGTCGACGATCCCACCTCCCAGCCGCTGGTGACCAGCGTGGGCGGCACCTCGTTCGGGACGTTCGACCCCGGCCACAACAGCCACCCGTCCTATCCGCGCGGGCGCGAGACGGTGTGGAACCCGCTGAACGGTTGCAGCGGCACGCCGTCGGGCCTCGACGGCTGCGTCCAGTTCGGCGCCGGCGGCGGTGGCGTGTCACGGTTCTGGCCGCGGCCGTTTTACCAGTTCGGCCCCGGCGCGAACTCGGAGCAGTCCGCGAACGGCTGCCCCAGGGCGCCCCGCCGGTTCTGCCGCCAGGTGCCCGACGTGTCGGCCAACGCGGATGAGTTCACGCCGTATGCCGAGTACTGCACCGGCAGCCCCAGCACCAACAGCACCTGCGTGACCGCACCGTCGCGCTGGTTCGGGATCGGCGGCACCAGCCTGTCGGCGCCGGTGTGGGGAGCGATCCTGGCCGACAGCGTCAGCCTGGGAGGCGGTGCCAGGATCGGGCTGGCGAACCCCGGGCTGTACGCGATGCTGCGTGGCAGCTACGGCAGCACCTTCCACGACATCACCGGGATCAACCAGACCGTGAACAACAACGGCCTGTTCCTGACCACGCGCAACTACGACATGGCCACCGGCATCGGCTCGCCACGGATCAGCGCGATCGCGGCGAGGCTGTCGCGACCGTAGCGCGGGCGAGCGCCTGCGACAGGTCGGCCCACAGGTCGTCGGGATGCTCGAGCCCGACCGACATCCGCAGCAGCCCCGGTGCGATGCGGCCGGCCGGCTCGATCCGGTCGCGCCGCTCGATCAGCGACTCGACGCTGCCGAGGCTGGTCGCTGGGTGGATCAGCTGCAGCGAGCGCTCCAGCGTCTCGGCCTGCTCGGCCGTCGCCAGCACGAACGACAGCAGCCCGCCGTACCCGCCCCGCATCTGACGGGAGGCAAGCTCGTGGCCGGGATCGCCGGGAAGCCCCGGGTAGTTGACGGCGGTCACCGCGGGGTGCTCGCTCAGCCGCCCGGCCAGGTCGAGCGCCGTCTCGCAGTGCTGCCGCACCCGCACGGCCAGCGTGCGCAGGCCGCGCATCAGCAACCAGGACGGGTCGGGCCCCAGCACGGTGCCGGTCTCGCCGCGCACGTAGAGGATCGACTCGGCCAGCTCCTCGTCGCGCAGCGTGAGCACACCCGCCAGCGTGTCGGAGTGGCCCGACAGCGACTTGGTCGCGCTCTGCACGCAGATGTCGGCGCCCAGGTCGAGCGGCAGCTGCAGAAGCGGCGTGGCGGTGGTGTTGTCGCAGACCAGCAGCCCGCCCCCCGCATGCACCGCGTCGGCGGCGGCGGCGATGTCGATCACCTCCATGTTCGGGTTGGCCGGCGTCTCGATCAGCGCCAGCGCGGCGCCGTCGGCGGCCCGCCGCAGGTCGCCCATGTCGGTGGCGCGGTAGCGGCGCACCTCGACGCCCCACGGCTCCAGGATCGACGCGCACAGCGTCTCGAAGCCGTAGTAGCCGGCGTCGGGGATGGCCAGCGCCCGCCCCGGCCGCAGCACCGCCAGGCTCAGCGTCGTCCAGGCCGCCATGCCGCTGGCGCAGGCGATCGCGCGCGCGTCCTCGAGCTCGCCCAGCAGCCCCTCGGCCTCGTCCGCCACCGGCACCGTGGTGCGGCCGTAGGGCGACCCGCCCTGGGCGGGCGGGACGTTGTTGAAGGTGACCGCGCGCTGCAGCACCGGCGCCAGCCCGGCATGGGACTCGCGGGAGGCGCCGACCAGCTTCGATTCGCGGTGCATGCGCGGAGACTAGATCAGCGCGGCGCGAGCTCGGGCGGTGCGCCGAACGCCTGCAGCAGCTCGGGCGTCCACACCGATGCCGTCGGCCTGCTGGCCGTACTCGATCAGGGCCAGCAGCGTGCGGCTGGAGGTGATCGCGGTGCCGTTCAGCGTGTGCACGTGCCGCGGCCCTCCCGACGCCGGGCGGTAGCGGGTGTCGAGCCGCCGCGCCTGGTAGTCGGTGGTGTTCGAGCAGGACGTCAGCTCGCGGTAGCGCTGCTGGCCGGGCAGCCAGACCTCGATGTCGTACTTCTTGGCGGCGGCGGCGCCCAGGTCGCCCACGGCGATGTTCTGCACGCGGTAGTGGAAGCCCAGCTCCTGGGCGATCTCCTCCTCGATCGCGAGCAGCTGGTCGTGCTCGTCCTGCGACTGGTCGGGCAGGCAGAACACGAACATCTCCAGCTTGTCGAACTGGTGGACGCGGAAGATGCCGCGCGTGTCCTTGCCGGCGGCGCCGGCCTCGCGGCGGAAGCAGGGGGAGAGGCCGACGTAGCGCAGCGGCAGCTCCGCCTCGTCCAGGATCTCGCCCGCGTGCAGCGACGCCAGCGGCACCTCGGCGGTGCCGACCAGGAACAGGTCGTCCTGCGCGACGGCGTAGGCCTGCTCGCGCGCCTCCGGGAAATGCCGGTGCCCTCCATCGCCGCCTCGCGCACCAGCACCGGCGGCATCACCGGCGTGAAGCCCTTGCCGGTCAGCTTGGCCATGCCCCACTGCATCATCGCGAACTCCAGCCGCACCAGGTCGCCCAGCAGGTAGTGGAAGCGGCTGCCCGACACCTTCGCGGCGGCCTCGATGTCGATCAGCCCCAGGCCGTCCGGGCCGGCCAGCTCGAGGTGGTCCTTCGGCTCGAACCCGAACTCGGGCTTCTGGCCGTAGGTGCTGATGGTGACTGGCGTCGTCCTCGGCCATGCCGTCGGCGGCCGGTCGGGTCGGGCAGGTTCGGCATCCGCAGCATCAGCCTGCGGAGCGCCGCTCGACCTCGCCCAGGGCGCCCTCGTCGGTCGCCTGCTCGGCCTTCAGCTGGGCCTGGCGGGCGATCGGGATCGAGGTGTCGTCGCCCTTCTGCTTGGCCTCGCCGATGGCCTTGGCGGCGGCGTTGCGTCGGCCCGCGCTCCTCGACCGCGGCCTGCAGGCGCGCGGCGCTCAGCCGTCCAGCTCGAGGAACGCGTCGACCAGCGTCGTCGGCCCCGCGGCGCGCCAGCGCTGCGCGCACGCGGTCGGTCTCGCGAGCGGATGAGCTTCGGCGTCGATCACGACGCGGGCTGCGGCTAGCGCTCCAGGAAGCGGGCGACGCCGTCGTGCTCCGGCCCCGGGACGGTGGCGTCGGCCTCGTCGAGCAGGGTCTGGTCGGCGCCCTCGACGGCCACGCCGAAGCCGGCGTCGCGCAGCAGCTCGCGGTCGTTGGCGCCGTCGCCGAACGCGACGACGTCGGGCCGGCTCGATCCCAGATGCGGTCGCACACCCACTCCAGGCCGCTGCCCTTGGAGACGCCGGGCTCGGCGACCTCCAGGAAGTACGGCAGCGACTTGGCGATGAACAGCCGGTCGCCGAACTGGGCCCGCAGCTCGACCTGCAGGGCGTCCATCAGCTCCGGCTCGCCGACCACGACGATCTTGGTGGTCGGCTGCGTCAGCCACCGCCGAGGTCGCCCACCGGATGCGGCTTCAGCCGGGCGTGGCGGGCGTAGCGCGAGCGCGTGCACGTTCACCTCGTCGACGTAGAGCTCGTCGTCGACGTAGAGGTTGCAGTGCTGGTCGCGCTTGCCCGCAGGCCTCGCGCAGCACCTCGCGCGCGAGCCGCACCGGCATCGGCCGGTGCAGCAGCCATTCGCCGGACGGGGATCGGCGATCAGCGCTCCCTGGTAGCAGATCAGCGGCGCGGTCATGCCGAGCTGCAGGGCGAAGGGGCGCGACGAGCGCAGCATCCGGCCCGTTGCCACGATCGGCACCACGCCGGCGGCGGCGACCGCTTTCACGGCCGCGATCAGGCGCGGGCGCAGCTCGAGCGTGTCGGGCAGGATCGTGCGGTCGAGGTCCATGGCGACGGCGCGCACGGCGCGGGTGTCGAGCGCGGCCGGCAGGGTCACTTCTTCTCTCGCGACAGGTAGGCGGCGATCTGATCGACGTCCGACCCGCCCAGCAGGCCCTTCGGCATGCCGGGCCGGCCGTCGATGATCGCGCGGCGCACCTGCTCCAGTTGGGGCCGGTTGGCCGGATCGAGCAGGTTGTGGCGTGCGGAACCGGGGTCTTCGCGTCTGCCGAGATGCCGTGGCAGGAGGCGCACTTCTGCATGTAGAGGTACTGCGAGTGGTGCGTGGCGGACTCGCCGCCGCAGCCGGTGGCCGCCGTGGTGCGATCACAATCGCTGTGGCTGCCGCCAACCGCATCCCGCGAGCGTATCCTTCAGGTTCGATGGATGACGCCGACAGGACACTCTGCGATCTGATCCAGAACGACTTCCCGCTGGTGGAACGGCCGTACGCCGCGCTCGGCGAGCGGCTGGGGGAGACGAGCAGCAGGTGCTGGAGCGGGTCGCGCGGCTGCGGCGGGACCGGATCATCCGCCAGATCTCGGCGATCTTCGACACCCGCCGGCTGGGCTATCGCTCGTGCCTGGTCGCCGCGCGCACATCGGCCGAGCGGGCCGACGAGGCCGCCGCTGCGATCAACACGCATCCCGGCGTGACCCACAACTACGAGCGCGAGCACGAGTTCAACATCTGGTTCACGGTCGGCGTGCCGCCGAACTCGGCGCTCGGGCTCGACCGCACGATCGAGCTGCTGGGCGAGCTGGCCGAGGTCGACGTGATCCGGCCGCTGCCGGCGCTGAAGCTTCTTCAAGATCGGCGTCGACCTCGACATCAAGGGCGGCCGCGATCCGGCCGCGAAGCGCGCCAAGCGCGAGCCGACGCTGCCGACGCCGCCGCCGGAGGCGCTGGGCGATCAGGACATCGCCGCGATCCGCGCGCTGCAGGCCGACCTGCGGGGAGTGCCGGAGCCGTTCGCGGCCCCGGCGGAGCGGGCCGGCTACACGGTCGAGGAGCTGCTGGCCAAGGCCGCCGAGTTCCACGCGACCGGACAGATGCGCCGGTTCGCGGCGGTGCTCTACCACCGCTCGGCCGGCTTCGTCTACAACGGCATGGGCGTGTGGAAGGTGCCGGAGGAGCGACGTCGAGTCGGTCGGCCAGCTGATGGCGGCGTACCGCGGCGTGTCGCACTGCTACCAGCGCCCGACCTATCCCGACTGGCCCTACAACCTGTTCTCGATGACGCACGGGCGCACCAAGCAGGAGTGCGAAGACGTGCTCGACGCAATCTCGGGCGAGACCGGGCTGACCGAGCGGATCACGCTCTACTCGACCAAGGAGTGGAAGAAGACCCGGCTCGTCTACTTCAGCCCCGACGCCGAGGAGTGGGAGCGCAGGCACGCGCCGGAGCTGCAGCCGGCCTAGCTCGCCGGGCGTGGCCGGCGGATCTCACGCGGCATGTCCGGGACCCGTTCTCCCCATGTGAAGCTGCCGCCGTTTCAGCTGTTGCTCGACCGCCACTCCGGGGAGTTGTTCCGGTTCCTGTCGGCGTCGGTGGGGCCGGTGGATGCGGAGGACGCGTTCCAGGAGACCTTCCTGTCGGCGCTGCGGGCGTATCCGAAGCTGCGGGATGCGTCGAATCTGCGCGCCTGGCTGTTCCAGATCGCGCATCGAAAGGCGCTGGACGTGCACCGTGCGCGGGGGCGGAATCCGATCCCGGTCGAGCAGGTGCCGGAGGTGGCGGTGGGCGTGGGCGGAGAGGCCGAGCCGGCGTTGTGGCGGGCGGTGCGCCGTTTGCCGGACAAGCAACGCACGGCGGTGTTCCTGCGCTTCGCGGCCGATCTGGATTACGCCCAGATCGGGGCGGCATTGTGCTGCAGCGAGCCGGCGGCGCGCCAGAACGTGCGCGCTGGGCTGGCGACGATCCGGAAGGGGTGGGCAGATGGATGATCGACTGAGCAGGTTCACGGATCGCGCGCAGGCGGAGGGTCTGGTGGACGTCGCGTACACGGAGACGGACTCGCCGGTCGGCCGGCTGCTGGTGGCGGTCACCGACCGCGGGCTGGTGCGGGTCAGCTTCCAGCGAGAGCGGCGCGACGACGTGCTCGAGGAGCTGGTCGAGCGGCTGTCGCCGCGGGTGCTGGAGGCGCCGCGGCGGCTGGACGAGGTGCGGCGCGAGCTGGACCAGTACTTCCTCGGGGAGCGGACGGAGTTCGATCTGCCGCTGGACTGGTCGCTGACGTCGACGCCGTTTCGGCGGAAGGTGCTCGAGCGAACGGCACAGGTGCCCTACGGGGCGACGATCAGCTACCGCGACGCCGCCGAGGCGGCCGGCAACGAGCGGGCGGTGCGGGCGGCGGGCACGGCGCTCGGCGCGAACCCGATCCCGATCGTGGTGCCCTGCCACCGGGTGCTTCGCACCGGCGGCGCACTGGGCGGCTACGGCGGCGGCCTGGACGCAAAGCGGTTCCTGCTCGACCTCGAGTCGGGCCGGTCAACTGTCACAGGCGGGTAACGCCCAGGTCACGGGTGATAGAACGGTGCCCGGCACCCTTCTATCACCCGCGCCGCCGAACGCCGAGCGCGACCGCTCAAACAAGCGGTCGCCTGTCACGGGAAGGTGACGGCCGGGTCACGCCTGGTACGACGGTGCCCGGCACACGTCTATCACCCGCCGGCCGTTAGAACTCGATCTCGAGCCCGTCGTGGGCGACGCCGGCGCGCTCGCCGAGCCACGCTTCCAGGTCGGCGTGCGTGCCGGTGCGGTGGCCGACGTGCGTGAACCGCGTGCGGCCCGGCTTCAGCTTTGGCAGCAGCGCGAGCGTCTCGGTCATCGCCATGTGCCCGCTGCCGGGGCGGTCGCGAGTCGACCCGTCCACCACCAACACGTCGGCGTTTCGGGCCAGCTTCGAGTCAGGCGGCTCGCCCACGTCGGGTGCGTAGACCAGGCTGCCGCCCTCGGCGGTCGTGAACCGGAACGCGACCGTGCGCGTGTTCTTTGAGTGCGCCACGTCGAACGCCTGCGCCACCAGCCCGTTGCCCAGTTCGAGGTGCACCCCCGGCGTCAGGTGCATGACCCGGAAGTCGATGCGCGGGAAGATCGTCCGCACGCCGCGCTCCGCCTCCTTGGTCATGTGCAGCGGCAGCCGCCCCGCCTTCGACAGCACGTGCAGGCCGAGCATGTGATCGTGGTGGTGGTGCGTCAGCAGGATCGCCTCCGGCACCACCGCCGCCCCCACCAGCTGCTGGTACGCGTCCGGGCCGGCGTCGACCAGGATTCGCCCGTCCACCAGCAGCGACGATCGCAGCCGCCGGTCGCGCGGATCGGACGACGTGCACTGCTCACAATCGCAGCCCAGCCGCGGAATCGGCCACGCTGCCGACGACCCCAGCACCAGCGCCTTCAGAGCTCGCGCTCCCACTTGGCGTGGTGCTCGCGCGCCCAGTCCCGGCGCACCGTGCCGAGCACCATCCCGCGCAGCGAGTGGCGGGTGGACGGGTTCAGCAACGCCATGTAGAGGTGACCGATCACGAGCGGAATGGCAATGTACATGGCGATGTCGTGGACGAGGATCGCACTGGTGCCGCGGAACCTGGCGTCCACCTCCTGCAGGTACATGAGCGTGCCGCTGATCGTGAACACCACCATCAGCCCCGCGATCACCGCCGTGTTCAGCTTCTGACCCGCGTTGAACCGGCCCTGCGGCGGCTTCGGGCCCATCTGCCGCACCTGCCACTTCAGCCAGCGGCGGTCGTCGTCATCGAACCGGTCGATCTGGCCTACGGTGCGGCCCAGCCCGCCGGTCGAGGAGCTCACGATCAGAATCGTCCCGAACCAGAAGGCCAGCGCCGCCCCCAGGTGGATCGACTTCCAGAGCCGTCGGTTGGCCGCCACCTCGGCCAGCGACGGCAGGTAGAGGATCAACCCGGTCACCAGCATCGTCAGAAACGAGACGGCGAGCAGCCAGTGCAGCGCCTGCTCGGTGCCGCTGAACCGCCGCACGTACTCGGGCCGCTCAGTAGCCATTCGACCGGCCAACCCACGCGTCCACGTCGTAGCCGCGCTGCTCCCAGAAGCCCTCTTCCAGCTTCGGCACCAGGTCGATCCGCGTCAGCCACTTGACGCCCTTATAGCCGTACATCTCCGGGATCACCAGCCGCATCGGCGCGCCGTGGGCCTGCGTCAGCGGCTGGCTGTCCATCCCATGCGCCAGCATCACGTTCGGCATCGTCGTTTGCTTCATCGACAGCGAGTCGACATAGGGCTGCTCCAGCGAGATGAAGTTGGCGTACTTCGCCTCGGGCGTCGGCTTTGCCCGGTCCCACAGTTCCTGCAGCCGCACGCCCTGCCAGTGCACGCCGCCCACCGTCCACCCGGTGACGCAGTGGAAGTCGGTCGTCTGTCGCGCCTGCGGTAGCGCCATCACCTCGTCCCAGGAAAACGACAGCGGGTGCTCGACCGCGCCTGTAACCTGCAGCCGGTAGGTGGCCGGGTCGAAGGTCGGCCACGGCGGGTTGACCGAGTAGATGCGCCACCCGTCCGGCACCAGCGACCGCACCGCGTTGGGCACCACCGCACCCAGGGGCGAGGCCAGGCGGGACGCGCGGCCGCCCACGAACAGGCCAGCGACGCCGGCGCCGACAACGCCCAGAAACACGCTTCGTCCCATCCTCAAGTCATGCATGTCATCTCAGTATCGTCCTTCGTCCGGAACGTGACGGATGGATTGCCACGATTCCAACCCGGCTCACATCTCGGTCAGGTGCGTGCCGATCGCGACCGCCGCCAGGCTCAGCACCAGCATGGTCGCCGACAGCCACAGCCGGCGCTCCCGCGAGGCCGTCAGCGCGTGCCCTGCGAACGCCGCCAGCACCAGCGCCCAGATCACCAATTTCGCCGTCACCCAGTCGCGCTCACTCTCCGGCACCTGGTGCGAGGCCAGCGCGATGCCGCTCGCGAGCAGCGCCGGCAGCGTGATCACGGCCACGATGCCGAGCCGCATCCCCGCCGTGCGCGCGACCGTGCGGAACTGCTCGGCCTCCAGCTGCCGGCGCAGCACGGGGAACAGCATGAACAGCGTCAGCTGCACGCCCACCCAGGCGATCGCCGACAGCACGTGCACGAAGCGGATGGCTGTCCACACGCCCGGCACGCTATCGCGGGCGCCCGGGAGTAGATTGCAGGTGTGAGCAGCGATCCCCTCACGACCTTCAGCGCACCGGTTCGGGACTGGTTCGAGCGCACGTTCGAGCAACCCACGCGCGCCCAGCAGCTGGGCTGGCCCTCGATCGCCGCGGGCAGCCACACGCTGCTGCTTGCGCCGACCGGCTCGGGCAAGACGCTGGCCGCCTTCCTCTCGGCTCTGGACGGCCTCGCCCGCGACCCCGCCGAGCGCGGCACCCGGGTGCTGTACGTCTCGCCGCTGAAGGCGCTCAACCACGACATCGAGCGCAACCTGCGCGCGCCGCTGGCCGGGATCACGTTCCCGCGTCTGCCCACCGTCGCGCTTCGCAGCGGCGACACCTCGCAGCGCGAGCGGGCCGCGATCCGGCGCGATCCGCCCGACATCCTGATCACCACCCCGGAGTCGCTCTACCTGATGCTGACCTCGGCGGCGCGCGACGTGCTGCGCACCGTCGAGACGGTGATCGTGGACGAGATCCACGCCGTCGCCGCCACCAAGCGCGGCGCGCATCTGGCGCTGTCGCTGGAGCGGCTGGAGCACCTGGCCGGGCACGCCGTGCAGCGAGTCGGGTTGTCGGCGACGCAGCGGCCGCTGGAGGAGGTGGCGCGGTTCCTGGGTGGCGACCGCGAGGTCGCGATCGTCGATGCGGGCGCGGCCAACCAGCTCGACCTGGAGGTGGTGGTGCCGGTCGAGGATATGCGCGAGCTGGGCGGCGCGCCGGTGGTCGACGGCGAGCCCCGCCAGTCGATCTGGCCGGCCGTCTACCCGGCCCTGCTGGAGCTGGTGCGTCGCCACGACTCCACGATCGTGTTCGTCAACAACCGCCGCTCCGCGGAGCGGGTCGCGAACCGGCTGAACGAGCTGGCCGAGGCCGAGATCGCCCGTGCCCACCACGGCTCGATCGCCCGTGAACAGCGGCTCGAGGTGGAGGACATGCTGAAGCGCGGCGACCTGCCCGCGCTGGTGGCCACCTCCTCGCTGGAGCTCGGCATCGACATGGGCGCGGTCGACCTGGTGGTGCAGATCGAGTCGCCCAGGTCGGTGGCGGCGGGCTTGCAGCGGGTGGGGCGCGCCGGGCACGCGGTCGGCCAGGCCTCGCGCGGACGCTTCTTCCCGAAGTGGCGCGGCGACCTGCTGGAGACGGCGGTGGTGACCCGGCGCATGCGCGAGGGCGCGATCGAGCACACGCGCGTGCCCCGCCAGCCGCTGGACGTGCTGGCCCAGCAGGTTGTGGCGATGGCGGCCATGGACGAGTGGCCGATCGCCGACCTGCACGCGCTGGTGCGCCGCGCCTATCCCTACAGCGAGCTCTCCGCGCCGCAGTTCGAGGGCGTGCTGGAGATGCTGGCCGGGCGCTACCCGTCCGACGAGTTCGCCGAGCTGCGGCCGCGCATCGTCTGGGATCGCACCGGCGCCAGCATCCATGGCCGCGACAGCTCCCGGCGGCTGGCCGTGATGTCGGGCGGCACCATCCCCGACCGCGGCCTCTACGGCGTGTTCCTGGCCGACTCGGGCGCGCGGGTGGGCGAACTGGACGAGGAGATGGTGTACGAGGCGCGGCAGGGCGAGGTGTTCCAGCTGGGGGCCACCTCCTGGCGGATCGAACAGATCACGCGCGACCGCGTGCTGGTCTCGCCGGCGCCGGGCGTGCCCGGGAAGATGCCGTTCTGGAAGGGCGACGGCATCGGCCGTCCCTCCGAGCTGGGCCGGGCCGTGGGCGAGGCCACGCGCACCCGCCGCTTCGGCGAGCTGGACGAACGGGCCGCGCGCAACCTGACCGCTTACCTGGACGACCAGCGCGAGGCCACCGGCGTGGTGCCCGACGACCGCACGATCGTGATCGAGCGGTTCCGCGACGAGATCGGCGACTGGCGGGTGTGCGTGCTCTCGCCGTTCGGCGGCCGCGTGCACGCGCCCTGGGCGATGGCGATCGAGAAGCGCATGTCCGACGCGATGGGCATCGAGGTCGAGGCCACCTGGGCCGACGACGGGATCGCGATCCGGCTGCCCGATTCGGACTCCCCGCCGCCGGTCGAGCTGATCGCGCTGGCGCCCGACGAGATCGAGGACCTGGTGATCGAGCAGGTCGGGACGAGCCCGCTGTTCGCATCCCGCTTCCGCGAGAACGCGGCGCGCGCACTGCTGCTACCACGCCGCCGGCCGGGTCAGCGCACGCCGCTCTGGCAGCAGCGGCTGAAGGCGCACGACCTGCAGCAGGTGGCCGTCAAGTACGCGTCGTTCCCGATCGTGCTGGAGACCTACCGCGAGGTGCTCTCCGACGTGTTCGAGCTGCCGGCGCTGCGGGAGCTGCTGGCGGGAATCGGCCGCGGCGACGTGCGGCTCGTCGAGGTGGAGTCGGCGCGGCCCTCGCCGTTCGCCGGCTCGCTGCTGTTCGACTACATCGCCACCTACATGTACGAGGGCGACGCGCCGCTGGCCGAGCGCCGCGCCCAGGCGCTGATGCTCGACCGGGCGCTGCTGGCCGAGCTGCTGACCGCCGGCGACCTGCGCGAGCTGCTGGACGCCGATGCGATCAGCGAGGTCGAGTCGGAGCTGCAGCGGCGGGATGCGCTGTCGGCCGATCAGCTGCACGACCGCCTGCGGCGCACCGGCGATGTGCCGGCCGAGGGGCCGGTGGCGGCGGCTCAGCTGATCCGCGAGCGGCGTGCGGTCGAGGTGCGGATCGCCGGGCGCCGGCGGCTGATCGCCGCGGAGGATGCCGGCCTCTACCGCGACGGTGCCGGGGTGTCGATCCCGCCCGGGGTGCCGGCGGCGTTCCTGGAGCCGGTGCCGGACGCGCTGCGGCGGCTGGTGATGCGGCATGCCCGCGGCCACGGGCCGTTCACGGCGGACGAGCTGCGCGAGCGGCTGGGCGTGGACGCCTCACCGGCGCTGGCCAAGCTGGCCTCCGAGGGCGCGTTGATCGAGGGGGCGTTCCGGCCGGGCGGCAGCGGCTGTGAGTGGATCGAGCCGGAGGTGCTGCGGCGCGTGCGGCGGCGCACGCTGGCGCACCTGCGCCGCGCCGTCGAGCCGGTCGAGCCTGAGGCGTTGGCGCGATTCCTGCCCGGCTGGCAGGGGATTGGCCGCGACATGGGCCGCGGGGAGCCGCGCCTGCGCGAGGTGGTCTCGCAGCTGGGCGGCGTGGCGCTGCCGGTGGCTGCCTGGGAGCAGGACGTGCTGCCGCTGCGGGTGCCGGGCTACCAACCGGCGCTGCTGGACGCGCTCTGCGCAGCCGGCGAGGTGGTCTGGATCGGCGCCGGCGACGGTCGCGTGGCGCTCTACCTGCGCGACGACGCGCCGCTGCTGGCCGCCGCGGCGCCGCCCGCGGGTGATAGAGAGGTGCCGGGCACCGTCGTAACATGCGTTGCGGATTCGTTGCAGGATCGTGGCGCCTTGTTCTTCCGCGAGCTGGTGGAGCTCTCGGTTGAGCCGGAGCGGGCCGTGTTGGCCGCGCTCTGGGAGCTGGTCTGGGCCGGCACCGTCACCAACGACGCCTGGCATCCGCTGCGATCGGGCGGCCGTATCCCGCTTCGCACCGTGCCGCCGCCGGTGTTCCGCCGCCGCGCTCGGCCCACCGCAGCTCTGCCCGCCGCGCTCGGCCGCTGGTCGCTGGTGTCGCGCCTGCTGGAGCCCGCGCCGGCCCCGCGCGACCGCGTGCGCGCGCTGTCGGAGGCTCTGCTCGACCGCCACGGCGTCGTCACCCGCGCCGCCGTGCTGGCCGAGGGACTGCCCGGCGGCTACTCCTCGGTCTACGGCGAGCTGCGCCTGATGGAGGAGGGCGGCCTCTGCCAGCGCGGCTACTTCGTCGAGGGGCTGGGTGGCGCCCAGTTCGCCCTGCCGGCCGCGGTCGAGCGGCTGCGCGACGTCCGCGACCCGGCCCAGGCCGGCGGCGCAACCGCGGTGCTGGCCGCCGTCGACCCCGCCAACCCCTACGGCGCGACCATCCCCTGGCCGGCGGCCGCGCGCAAGCTGGCCCGCGCGGCCGGCGCCTGGGTGGTGCTCGTGTCCGGGGCGCTGGCACTGTACGTCGAGCGTGGCGGGCGCGGCCTGGTGGTCGTCGATCCGGAGCTGCTCGAGCCCGCGGTCGAGGCGCTGGCCTCGCTCGTGCGCGACGGCCGGGTCAAGCGGCTCGCGATCGAGCGCATCGACGGCGAACCGGTGGCCGGTACGGACGCCGAGCGGCTGCTGGTCGCCCACGGGTTCCTCCAGGCGCCGCGCCGGGTCGTGCTGCGTGCCTGAGGGCCACTCGCTGGAGCTGGCCTCGCGGCGGCTGCGGCCGCTGGTCGGCGAGGTCGTCAGCGAAGGGCCCCTGAGCGGCGCCACCGTCACGGGCGTCGAGGCCCGCGGCAAGCACCTGCTGGTGCACGCCGACGACGGCCGCTCGCTGCACGCCCACCTGGGCCTGCACGGCAGCGTGCGGCTGGCCGCGCCCGGCGCCGGCCGCGGCCGCCACGTGCTGCGGACGGCCGCCGGGGACGCCGTCATCCGGGGCCGGCTGGAGGTCGTCCCTGCCGCCCGCTTGAGGCTGGCGCTGGGCCCCGATCTGCTCCGCGACTTCGACGACGCCGAGTTCCTCCGGCGCGTGCGGCTGGTTGACCGCCCCATAGGCGAGCTGCTGCTCGATCAGCGAGTTGTTGCCGGCGCTGGCAACATCGTCAAGAGCGAGGCGCTGTGGGAGTGCCGGATCGACCCGTTCGCGCTCGTGTCATCGCTCGATGACGATCGCCTGCTCGACCTGGCCGCGGTTGCCGCCCGCATGCTGCGCGACGGCGTCTCGGCCGGCGGCCGCCTGCCCGCCCGCGTCTACCGGGCCACGGGCCGGCCCTGCCCTCGCTGCGCGACGCCGATTCGAAGCGCGCCTCAGGGCGAGCAGCGGCGAACGACCTGGTGGTGTCCGGCATGTTGCTCGTGAGGCGCCGGACGCCGCACGCGCAGGTGGCCGACCGCGCCCGCGGCGTCATGCTCGGCCTCGCTGTCGGCGATGCGCTGGGCGCGGCGCTGGAGTGGGATCACCCCGAGCAGATCGTCGCCCGCTACGGCGGCCCGCTGCGCGACATGGTCGCCTCGCGAACGTGGTCGCTGGGCGAGTGGACGGACGACACCGCGATGGCGCTGAGGCTGGCCGAGAGCATGGCCGACCGCGGCGCCTACGACGAGGACGACGTGCTGGCCCGCTACCTGGTGTGGGCGCGCTCCTCGCCCAAGGACATCGGCGCCACCGTCAGCCACGCGCTGGCCCGTGCCAGCACGCCCGACGCGGCGCGCGCCGCAGCCGCCGACTACCACTCCCGCTCGGGCGGCCACAGCGCCGGTAACGGCTCACTCATGCGCACCGCACCGATCGCGATCCGCTACCGCGGCGACACCGGCGCGATCGAGCGCATCTCCCGGCTCGACTCGTCGCTGACCCACCATGACGAGCTGGCGGGCGATGCCTGTGCGCTGTTCAACCTGACGATCGCGGCACTCCTGCAGGACCGCCGCCCGCCCTCGTCCAGCTCGCAGGTCGGGCAGGCCGCTGCGGCCGCGGCCACCCTCACGGCCGGCGACCTGCTGGATCCCGTGCAGCGGCAGATCGGGTACGTGATGACGGCCCTGCAGGTGGCCTTCTGGGCGGCCATGACGGCGCCCAGCTTCGAACAGGCGGTGGTGGACGCCGCCAACCTGGGCGGCGACGCCGACACCAACGCGGCCATCACGGGGGCGCTGGCGGGCGCTCGCTTCGGTGCCGAGGCGATCCCGGAGCGCTGGCTGGAGCCGCTGCACGACCGCGAGCACATCTCGGGGCTGGCGACGCGGCTGCTCCGCGAGTAGATCGTCCAGCCACGGGGTATCCTGGGCCGGATGCCGCACGCCCCCGACCGGAACCTGGCCCTCGAGCTCGTGCGCGTGACCGAGGCCGCTGCGCTGGCGGCGTCGCGCTGGGTCGGCGCCGGCGACAAGATCGCCGCCGACCAGGCCGCCGTCGACGCCATGCGCCACATGCTCGCCACCGTCGAGATGGACGGCGTCGTCGTGATCGGCGAGGGCGAGAAGGACGAGGCGCCGATGCTGTTCAACGGCGAGCGGATTGGCGCCGGCACCGGCGTGGAGGTGGACGTCGCGGTCGATCCGCTGGAGGGCACCGAGCTGTGCGCGCGCGGGCAGCCGAACGCGCTGGCCGTGGTCGCGGCCTCGGAGCAGGGCACCATGTTTGACCCCGGCCCCTGCGTCTACATGGAGAAGCTGGCCTGCGGCCCCGAGGTCGACGACGAGCTCGACCTGAACGCGCCGATCGAGGAGACGCTGGAGGCCGTCGCCCGCGCGAAGCGGGTGCGTCCGCGCGACCTGATGGTGGTGATCCTCGACCGGCCGCGCCACGACGAGATGGTGAAGCGGATCCGCGCCGTCGGCACCCGCATCCGCTTCATCCCGCACGGGGACGTGTCCGGCGCGCTGATGGCGGCCAGCCCAGACACCGGCATCGACCTGCTGTGGGGCATCGGCGGCACGCCCGAGGGCGTGCTCTCGGCCGCCGCCTTCAAGTGCCTGGGCGGCCAGTTCCAGGGAAAGCTGTGGCCACGTGACGACGCCGAGCGCCAGGCCGCGGTCGAGGCCGGCTACGACCTCGACCGGGTGCTGCTGCTGGACGATCTTGTCCGGGGTAACAACACGTTCTTCGCGGCCACGGGGGTGACCGACGGTGACCTGCTGCGCGGCGTCCGCTACCAGCACGGCGGTGCACGCACGCACTCGCTCGTGATGCGCTCCAAGTCGGGCACCGTGCGCACACTGCAGGCCACGCACAGCATGGAGAAACTGGGCGAGCTGGCCGGCACCCGCTACGACTGACCGCAGCCCATGTGCGCGGCTTCGCGTCCCGCCCCTCCCCGCCATCGGTAGAATGGCCGGCATCCAGTCGCCCCAAGGAGCGCCCGTGCGAGATTACACGCCTGAGTACGAGTCATTCCAAGACGACGCGCTGGCTGTGCTCAGCGGCGCCGCCGTGACCGTCGCGGTAACCGGCTTCTGGTGGAAGCCCGTGTACGCGGGGCCGATCGCCCTCGCGATCGCCGTGATCGCCTACTTCCTGACGCCGCGGGCGCGCGGCGGCACGATCATCGCCGTCGCTGTGATCACGCTGGTCGCCATGCTCGGCCGCTGGATCGCGAACTACCCGGTCGTCTAGAACTATCAGCCGGCCTCGGCCGGCGGCAGGATCGCCAGGCCGTTGGCAATCGCGCGGTCGCCACCGCGATGGAACACCAGGTCGACGCTGTGCTCGGTCCTGTAGCGGCCCCAGAACATCAGCCGCGCGTAGCTCCTGGCGGTCATCCTGCGCGGCGGCACTAACTCGTCGGCGAACACCAGGTCCGCGCCGCGCACCTCGAAGTCGACTCCCTCCTGCTTCGGGACGCCGTTCACGAACACCTGGAAGGGGCGTTCTGCATTGGCCGGCAGAGGAACTCGTGAACCGTTCATGCAACGTCCCGCGGTTCGGGGGAGAGGGATCAGGGGTATCTTGATACCGTTCGGCCATGGTGGCAAGCCCCGATCCGTTCTCCGCGCGCGACACGCTTGCGACCGGGGAACTGTTCTACCGGATTGACGCCCTCGGCGACCCGCTGCGGCTGCCCTACACGATCTGCGTGCTGCTCGAGAACCTGCTGCGCCGGGCCGGATCGGAGCACGTCAGCGAGGCTGACGTGGCCGCGCTGGCGTCGTGGCCGAAGCCGGCCGCGGGTTCGAACCTGGCGTTCATGCCGGCCCGCGTGATCATGCAGGACCTGACCGGCGTGCCGGCCGTCGTCGACCTGGCCGCGATGCGCGCGGCGGTGGCGCGGGCGGGCGGCGAACCCGCGCGCGTGGATCCGCTGGTGCCGGTCGACCTGGTCGTCGACCACTCGGTGCAGGTGGACGCGTTCGGCTCCGACCGGGCCTACGCCCGCAACATCGAGCGCGAGTTCGAGCGAAACGGCGAGCGCTACACGCTGCTGCGCTGGGCGCAGGGCGCCTTCCGCAACTTCCGGGTGGTGCCGCCCGGCATGGGCATCGTGCACCAGGTCAACCTCGAGTACCTGGGCCGCGTGGTGCAGGTGCGAGACGGCGTGGCCATGCCCGACTCGCTGGTCGGCACCGACTCGCACACCACCATGATCAACGCGCTGGGCGTGCTGGGATGGGGCGTCGGCGGGATCGAGGCGGAGGCGGTGATGCTGGGACAGCCGCTATACATGCTGTCGCCGGTGGTGCTGGGGGTGCGCATGTCCGGCGAGTTGGGCGCGGGCGTCACCGCCACCGACCTGGTGTTGACGCTGACCGAGCGGCTGCGCTCACACGGCGTGGTCGGCAAGTTCGTCGAGTTCTTCGGGCCGGGAGTGCCCGCCCTGACGGTCGCCGACCGCGCGACCATCTCCAACATGTCGCCGGAGTTCGGCTCGACTGCGGCGATGTTCCCGGTCGACCACCGCACGATCGGGTACCTGCGCGATACCGGCCGCGACGCCGACCTGCTGCGGCTGGTGGAGAGCTACTGCAAGGAGCAGGGGCTCTACCGCACCGGTGAGGAGGACGCGCCCGTGTTCTCGGAGACCATCGACTTCGACCTCACCCAGGTCGAGCCGAGCCTGGCCGGCCCGCGCCGGCCACAGGACCGCGTGTCGCTGCGACGCGTGCCGGAGAGCTTCTCCGACTCGTTCGCTGTCGCACGTGGCAACGGCGCCGAGCTGGGCGACGGGTCGGTCGCGATCGCCGCGATCACCAGCTGCACGAACACGTCCAACCCCTCGCTGATGATCGCCGCCGGGCTGCTGGCGAAGAAGGCGGTGGAGCGCGGGATGGAAACCAGGCCGTGGGTCAAGACCAGCCTGGCGCCGGGCTCGCGCGTGGTGGTCGACTACCTCGACCGGGCCGGCCTGACCCAGTACCTGGACGCGCTGCGCTTCAACCTGGTCGGCTTCGGCTGCACCACCTGCATCGGCAACTCCGGCCCACTACCCGACGAGGTCAGCGACGAGATCTCGCGCAACGACCTGTCGGTGGCGGCCGTGCTCTCGGGCAACCGCAACTTCGAGGCGCGCATCCACCCGCAGGTGCGGGCCAACTACCTTGCCTCGCCGCCGCTGGTGGTCGCCTACGCGCTGGCCGGGAGCGTCAATACCGACCTCACCAGCCAGCCGGTCGGCAGCGACCGCGATGGCAACCCGGTGATGCTCGACGAGCTCTGGCCGACCGCCGCCGAGGTCGAACAGGCCGTGGCCGGCGCCGTCGCAGCCGAGCTCTACACGGGCCAGTACGGCCGCATCTTCGACGGTGACGAGCGCTGGCGCGAGCTGCCGGTGCCGACCGGCGAGCTGTTCCAGTGGGATCCGGACTCGACCTACGTGCGGGAGGCGACCTTCTTCGAGCGCCCGGCCGACCTGTCCGACATCGTGGACGCGCGCGTGCTGGCGATCCTGGGCGACTCGGTCACGACCGACCACATCTCTCCGGCCGGGTCGATCGCGTCGTCCACGCCCGCCGGGCGCTACCTGGTCGAGCACGGCGTCGAGCCGCGCGACTTCAACAGCTACGGCGCGCGGCGCGGCAACCACGAGGTGATGGTGCGCGGCACCTTCGCGAACATCCGGCTGCGAAACCGCATCGTCGAGGGCGTCGAGGGCGGCTTCACCCGACACTTCCCCGACGGCGAGCAGATGTCGATCTACGACGCGTCGATGCGCTATCAGGCCGACGGCGTGCCGCTGGTGGTGATCGCGGGCAAGGAGTACGGATCCGGCAGCTCGCGCGACTGGGCAGCCAAGGGCAGCGCGCTGCTGGGCGTGCGGGCCGTGATCGCCGAGAGCTATGAGCGCATCCACCGCACCAACCTGGTGGCGCTAGGCGTGATCCCGCTCCAGTTCCTGGAGGGCGACTCAGCCGAGTCGCTGGGCATCACCGGCACCGAGACGTTCACGATCCGCGGCCTGGGCGAGCTCGAGGTGGGCAGCGAGGTGACCGTCGAGCTGTGCGGCGGCGCCCGCAGCTTCCGGACGCTGGCGCGACTCGACGCTCAGGCCGACGTCACCGTCTACCGCGCGGGCGGCCTGCTGCAGATGATGATGGCCGAGCTGGCCGCCGGGTAGGTGCGGGGCTGCGGATTCACCCGTTCGGGGGACTGACCGGGCGCGGCAGCGCCCGGATGGTGGAGCCATGACTCGAACGCTCCGCATCACCGCAACCCTCTTCGCCGCCGTGCTGCTGACGACCGGCACCCAGGTGGCCTCCGCCTCGCAGCGCCTGGCGGCCGGGACACTCGTCCCCAACATCGCGCCCACCGCCACGCTGACAGTCTCGCCCACGCAGACAACGGCGCCGGTCGGCGCCTCGATCGACCTGTCCGGCCACCTCACCCTGTCCGACGGCGCCGGCCTCACCGGCCACACGATCCACCTGCTGGAAACTGCTCCGGGCGGCGTCGAGACCGACGTCGGAACCGCCAGCACCAACGTCTTCGGCGCCTTCTACTTCGCGGTGCCCAACACGCTCACCCCGGCCGGCCACTGGAGCTTCCGCGCGACCTTCGACGGCGAGTCGACGTATCTGCCGACCGACGCCTCGACCGGCGTCGACGTCGGCAACCCGCCGCCCTCGCTGACGCTCGGCACCAGCGCCGCGACCATCCTGATCGGCGGACACGTCACGGTGACCGCAACGCTCGGCGCCTGGCACTCGAACGACCAGGTCTCGATCTACGGCACCACCGGCGGCGGTCCCAAGCAGCTCGTGGGCAGCGGCGCGGTGAACTCCAGCGGAATCTTCGCGGTCAGCCTGTCGCCGACCCACAACACCGTCTACAGCGCGAGCTGGGCGGGCGATGACACCTACCTGCCGGCGACCAGCGCGTCGAAGCCGGTGTCCGTGCGCGCGAAGCTGGCGATCGCGCAGGCGGGCTACTACCGCAGCTCCCACGGGGTGCGGCTGTACCACTACCACGCCAGCTGCTGGACTCGCTCCACGCACTGCCCGCGCTTCACCGCGGGGCTGCTGCCCGTCATGGCCGGGAAGGGCATCCTGTTCACCCTCCAGCGGCGCAGCTCCGGCCACTGGCGGACGGTGACGACCGGCACCGTCGGCACCAACGTGAACGGTTTGGCGGCCGCCATCTACCGCTACCGCGGCACCGTCCTGATCGGCAAGACCATGCGCGTCAAGGCCAGCTGGGCCGGCGACTCCGGCAACCTCGGCGGCCAGTCCAAGTGGACGTCGTTCCGGCTCACCAGCTGAACCGGGGCAGCGCGGCGCCCAGGCGGTAGTCTGCGGGCGTGAGCCTGCTCGCCGACCTGGGCCGCGCCGTCGGCGCCGACCACCTGATCACCGACCCGGTCGCGCTGCGCACGTACCAGTCCGACGGCCTCACCGGCTACCGGGCCCAGCCGCTGGCGGTGGCGCTGCCCGGCAGAACGTCCGAGGTGGTGGCCGCGGTCTCGGCCTGCGAACGCCACGGCGTGCCGTTCGTGGCGCGCGGCGCGGGTACCGGGCTTTCGGGCGGGTCGGTGCCGGTGGCGGAGGGGATCGTGATCGGCCTCTCGCGGATGCGCGCGATCCTCGATGTGGACGTGCCCAACCGCCGCGTGCGGTTGCAACCCGGGGTCACCAACCTGGAGGTGACGCAGGCGGTGGCGCCGCACGGGCTCTACTACGCGCCGGATCCGTCCAGCCAGCAGGTCTGCACGATCGGCGGCAACGTGGCCGAGAACTCGGGCGGCGCCCACTGCCTCAAGTACGGGTTCACGACCAACCACGTGCTGGAGGCGGACGTGGTGCTGGCCGGCGGTGAGCTGGTGCGGCTGAGCGACAGTGACAGCCTCGATCTGCTGGGCGCCGTGGTCGGCTCGGAGGGCACGCTGGGCGTGGTCACCGAGGTGGTTGTGCGGGTGCTGCCGCGGCCGCAGCGAGTGGAGACGCTGCTGGCCGCGTTCGCGGACACCGACGAGGCGGGCGAGGCGGTGTCGGCGATCATCGCCGCGGGCATCATCCCGGCGGCGATCGAGATGATGGACGCGCTCACGATCGCGGCTGCCGAGGCGGCGGTGCACGCGGGGCTGCCGCTGGACGCGGGAGCGGTGCTGCTGGTCGAGCTGGACGGGCCGGCGCTCGAGGTAGAGCAGCTGCTGGCCGAGACCGTGCAGCTGTGCCGCGCGGCCGGCGCGCGCGACGTGCGCCAGGCCGGCGACGAGGCGGAGCGGGCCGGGTTCTGGCGGGGGCGCAAGGCGGCGTTCGCGGCGATGGGCCGGATCAGTCCTCACTACTACGTGCAGGACGGGGTGGTGCCGCGGACGCGGCTGCCCGAGACGCTGCGGAGGATCGAGCGGCTGTCGGAGCAGTACGGGCTGCGGGTCGGAAACGTGTTCCACGCCGGGGACGGCAACCTGCATCCGCTGGTCCTGTACGACGCGTCCGTCGAGGGCGAGCCGGCGCTGGCCGAGGAGCTGGCCTCCGAGATCCTGAACGCATGCGTGGAGGCGGGCGGCTCGCTCACCGGCGAACACGGGATCGGGCTGGACAAGGCCCGGCACATGGGCAAGATGTTCTCGGAGGCCGATCTCGACGCGATGAACCGGCTGCGCTGCGGGTTCGATCCGAACGGGCGCTGCAACCCGGGCAAGGTGTTCCCGACTCCGCGGTTGTGCGGCGAGGTGCCCGGCCACTACCGCGAGCACCCGCTGGAGCGCGAGGGGGTGGCGGAGCGGTGGTGATCGAGCACGAGGCGGGCGACCTGACGTGCACGGTCGAGGCACAGACGCCGATGGTGGAGCTGCAGGCGGCGCTGGCCGGCGCAGGCCAGATGCTCGCGCTGGATCCGCCCGGCGACCGGCGGCTGACGGTGGGCGACGTGTTCGACCGCGGCCTGTTCGGGCCGCGGGCGCACCGCTACGGGCGGCCGCGCGACCTGATCCTGGGCATCCGGGCCCGGCTGCCGGGCGGGGAGGAGATCCGCGGCGGCGGCAAGGTGGTCAAGAACGTGGCCGGCTACGATCTGCCCAAGCTCTTCACCGGGGCGGAGGGGAGGCTGGGCCGGTTGCTGGAGCTGACCCTGCGTCTGCACCCGCTGCCCGCGCGGACGTGCACGCTGGTGACGGCGACACAGGATGCGACGGTGTTCGAGCCGCTGGCGCCGGCCTGTGTCGACTACCGCTGGGCGCAGGAGCGGCTGCTGGTGCGGTTCGAGGGGCCGGTGGCCGACCGGCTGGCCGAGGAGGCGCTGGCGCTCGCGGGCGGGGAGCTGGTGGGGCAGGACGAGCAGTTGTGGGATGAGCAACGGGGGCTGCAGGCCGGGCTGCACCTGCACCGCTGCCTGCCGGCGGACTGCCCGCAGCGTGTGGCGGAGCTGCGCGATGCAGGAGCGACAGCCGTGGTCGGGCGCTGGGCGCGGGGCTGGCTGTTCGCGGACATGCCGGCGCCGGAGCGGGAGCTGAGCCCGCTCGAGCAGCGGGTGATCGCGAGGTTCGCGGCGTGAGCGCATCCACCCGCGAGCTGCTGGACGCCTGCGTGCACTGCGGCTTCTGCCTGCCGGCCTGCCCCACGTACTCGCTGTGGGGCGAGGAGATGGACTCGCCGCGCGGGCGCATCCAGCTGATCGGGATGGTCGAGGACGGGGAGGCGGAGCTGGACGCGAGCGTCGCGCTGCACCTCGACCGCTGCCTGGGCTGCCTGGCGTGCGTGCCGGCGTGTCCCAGCGGAGTGCGCTACGACCAGCTGATCGAGCGGGCGCGGGTGCAACGGCGGGAGCAGGCGCCGCGGTCGCTGCGGTCGCGGGTGGTGGAACGGGCGCTGTTTGCGGTGGTGCCGCGGCCGCGGCTGCTGCAGGCGCTGTCGTGGCCGTTGGCGCTGGGGCTGCGCCCGGCGGCGCTGGCGCCGCGCGTGTCTGTCTCGGAGCTGCGGGCGGCGCCGCCGGCCCGGACGGCGGCGGTGGGGGAGCGGCGGATGTCGGTGGCGCTCCTGAGCGGGTGCGCGCAGCGGGTCTACTTCGGGCACGTGAATGAGGCGTCGGTGCGTGCGCTGGCGGCACGCGGGTGCGACGTCGCGGTGCCGGCCGGGCAGGGCTGCTGCGGGGCGCTGCACCTGCACGGGGGCCGCGAGCGGGATGCGCGCAGGCGCGCCGAGGCGACGATCGATGCGCTGTCGGGCTACGACCGGGTGGTGGTGACGGCGGCGGGATGCGGATCGGCGATGAAGGGCTACGGCGAGCTGCTGGAGAGCGACCGGGCACGCGAGTTCGCAGAGCGGGTGTGCGACGTGACGGAGCTGCTGGCCGAGCTGCCGGCGCCGGTGCCGACCAAGCAGACGGAACCGGCTCCGCGCCGGGTGGTCTACCAGGACGCCTGTCACCTACTGCACGGCCAGGGCGTCTCGCAGCAGCCGCGGCAGCTGCTGCGATCGGTGCCCGGGGTGGAGCTGGTCGAGATCGAGGATGCCGGCATGTGCTGCGGGTCGGCGGGCACGTACAACCTGCTGCAGCCGCAGACCGCGCGCGAGCTTGGCGAGCGCAAGGCGCGATCGATCCTGGCGGCCCGGCCCGACCTGATCGCGACGGCGAACCCCGGCTGCGCGCTGCAGCTGGCGGCCTCGCTGCGGCGACTGGGCCGCGGCGACCTGCCGATCGTGCACCCGGTCGAACTGCTCGGCTGACCCGCACCATTCCGCAACGGCCTCGTCACAGGTGCCGGCACCGGCCCGGGCTCCCCGAGGGTCACGGATCAGTCGCGCCGGTGCCCCTGACCTGGCTCAGACCTGTGCCCCGGCCCGATGCGGTGTTTGACTCCAATAATTCGCGGCGGCAGCGAATCCGGCTCAACCATCCAGTTCGCGGCACATGCCACGAGTAACGACCCGTCACGATTGCGCGCTGAAATGCCACGGCGGCTGAGGCGGGGTCTGACCCCTGAGCGGGCGGCCAGGACGCGCCTAGTGCTTACGGGTCAGATACACATACGTGACGAAGGGGAGGTCCAGCGGCGCGTCGCCGGCGTGGTTGCGCACGATCTGTGACAGGTCGCGGCCCAGCAGTTCGCGGTCGGCCTCCGGCAGCGCGGCGACGAAGCTCCACGACAGCACCAGCTGCACGATCTGATCGGCGTCGACCGTGATCGGGTGCGAGAACTCGCGGTGCTCGAGCGGCGTGAACAGATCGTTCCCCGCGAAGGCCTCCTGCCAGCGCAGCGTGTGCGGCCGGTTCTGGGGTCGCACGTCCGGCGCCGGCACCTCGCGCAGCCGCGCCTCGAACTCATCGGCCCAGGTGGCCCGGTCGTGCCAGCTGACGTGGTGCCACAGCAGCGCCAGGCCGCCGGCCGGCCGCAGCACGCGGTGGATCTCAGGCAGCGCGCGGGCTCCGTCAAACCAGTGGAACGCCTCACCCACGAACACGGCATCGACCGACCCGTCGCCCATCGGGACCTGCTCGGCCGTGCCGTCCAGCAGCGTCGCCTCCGGTGCCCGCGCCGCCAGCAGCCGTCGCATCCCGGCCAGCGGTTCGACCGCTATCAGCAGACCGGCTCGCGGCGCCAGCGCCTGTGACAGCTTTCCGGTGCCGGCCGCCAGGTCGAGCACGATCGAGCCGCCGTCCAGCCCCAGTTCCCGGAAGGCCCAGTCGAGCGGCTCGTCCTCGTAGCCCGGCCGGGCACGGTCGTAGCTGTCGGCGGACCCGCCGAACGCCTCCGCCAGCGGGTCGAGCCGTCTGCCCTCGCTGCCCATCGGCGCCGCGGGCTACTCGTAATACCCGAGGCCGAACGCGATCGAGGCGAACGACACCGCCACCAGCAGGCCGATCCACTGGCCCGGCACGCCGTGGTACCCGGGGCCGGCCAGCACGGCGAGCGTGGCGACCACGATCCCGCCGCTGATCAACCACATGAAGAACCGCCCTGCGCTCATTCGGTTCGTGAATCTACCAGACCGACCCGGTCTACAGGTCTGCGTAGCGGCGCCCCCCGAAGCGCCCGGCCAGCGTGTCGTCCTCCCCGTCCGCCGTGTCCGCCACCACCTGGATGGCCGCCTCCAGCTCGGGCCGGTCGAGGTCGTCGCCCAGGATCACGTGCTCAAACCAGACCTCGCGCCGCGCCGGTTGGTACGAGTAACAGCCGAACGGCGACGCCGCGGCCAGCCGCATCAGCTCCAGCGCCAGGTCGTCGGTCAGGTCGATGTTCGACAGCACCGGCGAGGACGCCCGCACCGCCGTCGAGTCGTCCAGCACCGGCAGCACGTCCACGAACACCCGCGCGCTGCCGAACCCGCCGTGGTAGCCCCAGTCCGGGTCCTGGTCGAAGCCGCCGAACCGCTCGTCGAGGAACTGCTTCACGCGGTGATCCGTCATCACCACGTGGGCCTCGGAGTCGCGCAGCAGCGCTGCCGGGGTCTTGGGCGCCGCCGGTGTCGGGGTTGCCTCGCGAAGCAACGCCTCCAGCCGGTGCGCGAAAGCATCGGCGGCCCAGGCCACTGCCCACACCGAGGCCTGCACCTCGACCGCCGCCATCGTGGTACCCGCCAGGATGGCGTGCTCCACGTGCACGTGCCCGTGCGCGTGCGTGAACCGGCCCAGCACCAGCTCCGCGTTCTCGATCAGCAGCGTACGTGCCAGCCGCCCGTCCAGCTCCGGATGCTCGATCGACGGCGCCGCCGCCTCGACGTAGGGCTCACCGCCGCTCGTGGTCTGCACGTCGACGGTCACCTCGGCGCCGCCGATCTCGATCTCGCCGCGCCAGGTGTGCCCGCCCGGGTCGTGACCCGTGAACGAGCGTGCCAGCGCGCGGCGTACCTCGATCTCATTGACCTCGATCAGGTGGTCCTCCACCACCTAAGACTAGAGCTATGTGGCCGTCGCCGGCGTGACCTCCGTCGTGCAGTGCGAGCAGCGCCGTGCAGCCGCCGGGATGATACTCAGGCACTCGGGGCACTCGCGCTCGACCGGGGCACCCGGCTCCGGGGCGCGCCTCGCGGCCAGCGCGTTCAACGGCTTCACGACGAAGAAGAACACCGCCGCGGCGACCGACACGAACGTGATCAACGCGTTCAGGAAGTCGCCGTACTGGAAGGTGCTGCCGTTGATGTGGAAGGTCAGGCCCGAGAAGTCCGGCTTCCCGAAGATGGCGGCGATGATCGGCGTCAGGATGTCGGCGACGAAGGCATTCACCAGCGCTACGAACGCCGTGCCAACGACGATCGCCACGGCCAGGTCGACGATGTTGCCACGAAACAGGAATTCCTTGAACTCGCGCAGCACGGCGCCTCCTCGATCGGTTCCGACAACGATGCTATGCCGGTTCGGCCGATTCGACAACGCCGCTGCCGCCCCTCACGAACGGCCGCAGCACCCGCCACGCCGACGACGGCCCGCGCCTCAGCGCACCGGCCAGCAGCGGCGTCGAGAGGATGTCGCCGCGCAGGATCGGCGTGGCCATCTCGGCCGGCAGCCGTCCCAGCGTCTCCACCGCCCGGTCCCAGTCCTCGTCGTCCATGCCCGCCACGTACCGGTTCGCGCGCATCGCCAGTCCCCACGACCGCCCCCGCGTGCGCCGCCCGGCACGCTCCCAGGCCCGTAGCCGCTCCCGCGGCACCACGCCCGGCGTGCCCAGCGCCGCGATCGCCACCGGCGCGGCCCGCCGCGCCGCCACGATCACGTGCCGGATGCCCTCGCCCAGCAGCGGGTTCGAGTGCCCGCCCGAGTCGCCGACCACCATCAACCCGTCCCCGGTCAACCGCTCAGGCGCCTCCTGGCTGGGGATGCGCCCGCTGTGCAGCTCCAGCAGCTCCGCCCCGGCCAGCCGGTCCGCCAGCGCCCGCTCCACAGGCGCGTACAGTTCGCGCGGGTTGAGGTCGGTGTCCGGCTGGATCAGGCCCACGCCGACGCGCACCCGCGTGCCCCCGCGCGGGAAGGCCCACGCGTACCCGGACGGCGCCAGGCCGCCAACCAGGATCACCGCCTCGTCCTGACCGAACGCCGGCGCCGACAGCTCGTGCTCGTATCCCACCCCGACCCGCCGGAACCCCTCGTGCACCCGCGATTGCCGCGCGAGCAGCGCGTTGGTGCCGGTGGCGTCGACCGCCAGCCGGCAGGGCACGTGCCGCGACTCGCCGCCGTGCCTGAGCGTGAGCGCTCCCGTCCGCTCCAGCCGCGCCAGCGTCCCGTTCTCGATCGTCGCGCCGGCCGCGGCGGCGAGCTCCGCCAGATGCCGCCAGGTCGCGGTCACGTCCAGCGAGCAGCCGACCGGCCCGCCCCAATCGATCGTGCAGCGGCTGTGCTGCGACTCGAACGACAGGCGGGAGATCGGGTGCCACAGCCGGTCGGGCAGGCCCAGCGCGCGCAGGTCGTCGGGCCACGATCCCCCGGACGTCCTCACCGGCAGGCCGATCTCCGCGTTTCGCTCGCACACGAGCACCGCCAGACCGGCCTCGGCCAGCGGTGCGGCCATCGCCAGCCCGGCCGGGCCCCCGCCCGCGATCACGACATCGTATGTCTCCATCGGTCCAGGGTAGTCACCCGGCGCCGGGTAAGCTGCCGGGCGTGAGATCGAGGGAGCTGGACCGATTGCTCGAGGTGGCCGACGAGCTGGTGGATGCCCGCGCGGCGCAGACCCGCATGGAGTCGCTGCAGCAGGAGATCGCGCACGAGTCGGCGATCGCCGCGGCCGCGCCGGAGGTGGCCGCCGCCATCGCCGCGCGGCGCCTGCCGATCGAGCAACTGGCCCGGGAGCTGGAGCAGCAGTGGGTCGCCCAGGGCCCGCTGGTCTCGATCTGGCAGCGGGCGGTGGAGCTGTCGCAGCTGGCCGAGGCCTCGGGCGCCGATCCCGCCGACTACCGGGCCGACATCGACCGCGCCCGCCAGCAGGTGGAGTCGGCGCGGCTGGAGACGCGCGACGTGCTCGACCGGCTGTGCACGCAGCGCGAGGCGCTGGCCGACGCGATCCTGGCGGCACCGTTCCCGCTGCCGACCCCGCCGCCGGTGCGCGACGACGGCCGCCCCGAAGCGGGCCGGCGCGACGCGCTGGACATGCTCGACGTGGCCGACGAGGCGATCGCGATGGCCGAGCACGAGCGCCACCGTGCGCGGCAGCGCATCTCCGAAGCGGCGGCCGAGGCGGCCGAGCTGGGCGACCCGGCCGACCTGGCGGCCCGCGTCGCCGAGCTCGAGCAGCGGCTCCCGGACGTCGTCGAGCTACCCACCTCGGCGCAGCCGTCGGCGGGCATGCGGCTGCAGCGCGCGGGCGTCCGTACCAACGGCGCGGCCCGCGCGTGAGCGATGCCGTGCGCGCCGTCGACGCCGGCCTGCTGGAGCCGGCGCTGGCGCTCGCCCACGACGAGACGCTCGGGCGCGATCCCGGCGTTGCCACGCTGCTCTTGTGGCGCACCCGGCCGGCGGTCGTGATCGGCCGCTTTCAGCGCGCCGACTGGGAGGTCGACCCGGCCGCCTGCGCCGGCCGTGGGGTGGGGGTGTGGCGGCGCTTCACCGGCGGTGGGGCGGTCTACCTCGACCGGGGCACGCTCTGCATCGGGCTGGCTGCCCCGCCCGGCCACCCCTGGTCACAGCTGGACGTGCCCCGCATGTATGCGCCGCTGCTCGACGGCATCGTGCGCGCGTGCCACGCGCAGGGAGTCGACGCCGAACGCGACGAGCGCACCGTGCGCGTGGGTGGCCGCAAGGTCACCGGCATCGCCGCACACCACGGACGTGGCGGCGTGCTGGCGCACGGCACGCTCCTGATCGACGCCGACCTGGAATCGCTGCGGGCCTGCCTGGCCGGCCCCCGCGGCGGCGATCTGGGCGGTGCGCCGCGGCCGGCGCCGAGCCGCCCCGACCACGTCGGAAACGTCGGCGGCGACGGCTGGGAGGCCGCCCTGATCGAGGCCTTCGACGCGTGGCCGGAGCCGCTCGATGCCGACCGCGTGGAGCGCGCCGCGGCGCTCGCGACCCAGAAATACCACGACCCGGCGTGGCACGCCGGGTCGTGGATGGAGCTGACTTCGCCCGAGGTTCGGGCGCTGCTGCCGTCCGCTAGATCAGCGGAATCAGCTGGTTCAGCAAGTTTGTGATCGACGAGGTGAGCAGCGCGAGCGTGGCGACGATGGAGATCGTGATCACGGTCAGAACGACCGCGTACTCCGCCATGGTCTGCCCGCGTTCCTCAGGAGCCGATGCCTCTGGGTGGTTCATGGTCTTGGTCTCCTCCAAGCTTGCGTTCGGAGACGGCCACCCGCGATAAGAACCGATGAGTAGCGAGCTGAATCGGGCAGACGCCTCCCGCTAAATATCGTCCGGAAGGGTGCCCCCCGGCTATCCCCCTATGGGGGATCTACCCGTGCCCCAATCTTCGAGGAACGAGCTCAGCGCGTGGTTATGCGAGGCCCTGGCGGGCTTCACTGACCAGCGTGACCGCCTCGGGGAACAGCAGCCGGATCGCGTCTCGCACCTGCATCGCCTGCTGGTCAGGATCGCCGCTCAGCTCCAGCCGGCCGATCGCGGCCACGGTCATGCCGACCGCCAGGTTGATCGCCTGATCCGCGAACGCCACCTTCTGCTGCTGCTGGGCCTGCTCCATGAAGCCGGCCAGCTGCCGCTGGATCTCCTCGGGGTCACCACCGCCGAACATGGGAAACGGAAAGTCGCTCATTCCTGGGACGATACCGCGTAGACGCCGTCCAGCACTGTGTCCGGGTCCGGCAGCGGGCTGGCCTCGGCGTCGGCCACGCCCTTCTCGATGGTGGCGCGCACCTCGGCCTCGATCGCGGCCTGCTCCTCGTCGGTCAGCTCCTGGTTCACCTGCAGCCATGCCCGGTACCGGTCGACCGGGTCGCGCGCCGTGAACTCCTCGACCAGGCTCCTGGGGACGTACGCGGCGTCGTCGTGGACGGCGTGGCCCTCCATTCGCAGCGTGATCAGCTCCAGCAGCGTGGGGCCGCCGCCTGCGCGTGCCTTCTCGATGGCGCGGGTGGCCTCGCGGTACACGGTCAGCACATCGGTGCCGTCGGCGACGATGCCCTCGAAGCCGTAGGCGGGCCCGCGGTCGGCGAGGTGCTCGCAGGCGAACGACAGCGAGTTGGGCGTCGAGTAGGCGTACTGGTTGTTGTCGATGATGTAGACGATCGGCAGGCCCCGCACGCCGGCCAGGTTCATCGACTCGTGCATGTCGCCGCGCGCGGCGGCGCCGTCGCCGCACCAGCCGACCGCAACCCGCGGCTCGCGGCGCAGCTGGAAGGCCAGCGCCATGCCGGTGATGACGGGGATCATGGCCGGCAAGTGGCTGACTCCGGCCAGCAGGCCGACACCGGGCGAGAAGTCGTTGGTGCGCAGGTTCGAGTCGCGACCGCCGGTGGCGCCGCCGGAGCGGCCCATGTACTGGCAAAAGAGCGCGGCCGGGTCGACGCCGCGGACGACGTGCACGCCCATGTTGCGGTGCAGCGGCGACGCCACATCGTCCTCGCCCATCGCGCTGGCGACGCCCACCGACGCCGCCTCGTTGCCGCGGCCGGTGTAGTAGCTGCCGGGCAGCCTGCCGGCCTTGAACAGCAGGTTGCCGCGCTCCTCGATCGTGCGCGTGGCCAGCATGTCGCGGTACAGGCGCAGCAGGCGATCGCGGTCGAGGCCGGCCTGCGACGCGTCGGTCGCGGACAGGACGGGCTCGGCTTGGCGGATCGCGGACATGGTGCGGGGCAGGATACCGGTGTCAGAGCGCTACACGCCGCGATCGGCGGCCACGTACGTGCCCAGCCGGGCCAGGCGATCGTCCCACTCGCCGCCGGCCTGGACGATCCAGGCCACCGCCTGCTCGAGCGGCTCGGGCGTGACCGTGTAGCGGGTCTCGCGTCCCTCGCGGCGCGCTGCCACCAGGCCGGCGGCCGCGAGCTGCGACAGGTGCTTGGCCACGGCCTGCCGGCTGATCGGTAGCTCGCGGGCCAGCTGGGTGGCGGTCGCGCCGGTTCCGCCCAGCAGCCCCAGCATGCGCCGGCGGCTGGGATCGGCCAGCGCCGAGAAGGTGGCGCCGATAGCGTCGCTCATGCCGCCGCCAGCGCCTGCAGGTCGGTGCGGTGGGAGGGTCCTGTCAGCAGGTCGGAGAAGGCGTCGACCGTGATCAGCTCGCGCTCGATCACCGAGATGCGCGACCCGTCGTGCTCGGGCGTGACCTCGATCTCGACCGTCGAGGGCCGGCCGTCGGGTGGGGCGTACCAGACGAAGCGCAGCCGTCGCGGCGCGTCGACCTCCTCGACCACGCCGTGGCGCTCGCCGCCGTCGTCGCCCACGACGCGCACCGGTGCGCCGGGAGTGGGGTCGAGCTCGACCCGTTCCGCGAACCACTGCTCGAGGTGCTCAGGCTCGGTCACCAGCTCCCACGCCCGCTCTGGGTCGACCGGGACGGTGATCTCTCGTTCGACCGTGCCTTCGTCCGACATCGTTCCTCCTCGACGTGCAACCGAAAGGTTGCGGATCTGTGGCAGCCACGCTAGCATGCGCAACTCATTGGTTGCACTATACAGGAGGCACGCGATGTCACCCGTGATTCCCATGGTGATCGAACAGACCGGCCGCGGCGAGCGCTCGTTCGACATCTACTCGCGGCTCTTGAACGACCGCATCATCTTCCTGGGCACCCCGGTCACCCCGGAGGTGGCGAACCTGATCGTGGCCCAGATGATCCACCTCGAGTCCGACGAGCCGGAGAAGGACATCAGCCTCTACATCAACTCGCCGGGCGGCGACGTCTACGCCGGGCTGGCCATCTACGACACCATGCGCTACGTGCGCTCCGACGTGCAGACGATCTGCTTCGGGATGGCCATGTCGATGGGCGCGATCCTGCTGGCGGGCGGCGCCAAGGGTAAGCGGATCGCCCTGCCCAACTCGAAGATCATGATCCACCAGGGCCACACCTCGGGCTTCGAGGGCCAGGCCACCGACGTCGAGATCCGCGCCCGCGAGATCCTGTCGCTGCAGAAGCGGATGGAGGAGATGCTGGCGTCGGACACCGGGCACACGCAGGAGCGGATCCATGAGGACACCCAGCGTGACAACTTCATGGACGCCGAGCAGGCCAAGGAGTACGGGCTGATCGACCGCGTGATGGACCTGCGGATCAGCAACGGCAGGCGTGCCGCTGGGCTGGGGTAGAGCCGGCGGCGGTTTCGTCACGAGCTCGCATCCACGGGTCACACCGCCGGCTCGGCCGTGCAACGTGCGGCGCGGACTTTACAGAGTCAAACACCGACTCGGGCTGCGTGGGCGGACCGGCACGGAACCGTGATCAGTCGTTATCGCACCGTGATGCGCGTCCGCATGGCTGCGAGGCGACCGGACCGAGGCCGTGATGTTCGTGTCGGAGCCGCGGTGCGAACCGTTTGCGGACGGTGGTGGGATCGTCGCCGCGGCGTGAGGTTCGTTGCACGATTCGCTGTCACGCGCCGGTCACAAACAAACCTCGAGCTGCGGCTCAGGGCTCGTACCTCTTCAGGATCACGCAGCCGTTGTGGCCGCCGAGGCCCATCGAGTTCGATAGCGCCACCCGCACGTCCGCATTCCGCGCCTCGTTCGGCACGTAGTCGAGGTCGCACTCCGGATCGGGCGTGCGGTAGTTGATCGTGGGCGGGATCACCCCGTTGTGGATGGTCAGGGCCGACGACAGCGCCTCGATCGCGCCGGCCGCCCCGAACAGGTGGCCGATCATCGACTTGATCGACGACACGGCCATCTCGTAGGCGTGGCCCCCGAACACCGTCTTGATCGCCAGCGTCTCGGCCGAGTCGTTGTACGGCGTGCTTGTGCCGTGCGCGTTGATGTAGTCGACCTCCTCCGGCGCCACCCCGGAGCTGACCAGCGCCGCCCGCATCATCTCGATCACGCCCACCGACTGAGGGTGCGGCGTGGCCACGTGGTACGCGTCGTTCGACGCGCCGTAACCGGCCACCTCGCAGTAGATCTTCGCGTCGCGCCGCAGCGCGTGCTCGAGCTCCTCGACCATCACCACGGCCGCGCCCTCGGCCATCACGAAGCCCGAGCGGGTTGCGTCGAACGGCCGTGAAGCGGCGGCCGGGTCGTCGCGCCCATCTGCCAGCGCCCGCATGGAGCAGAATCCGGCCAGGATCAGCGGTACGATCGCCGACTCGGTGCCCCCGGCCAGGATCGCGTCAGCCTGGCCGCGTTTGACCACCTCCGCGGCATCCCCGATCGCATGCGTCCCGCTCGCACACGCCGACACGATCGCGTAGTTCGCACCACGCCAGCCCAGCTGCGTGGCCACGTGGCTGGTGGTCGTGTCCACCAGCATGTTCGGCAGCCAGTGCGGCGACACCCGCTCGCGGCCGCGCTCCTCGAGCACCTTCTGCTGGTCGAGCACCTGCGGCAGACCGCCCACCGCGCTGCCGATGATCACCCCGGCCCGCGACGGGTCGATGTCCTCGAGCCCCGAGTCGCGCGCGGCCTCCATCGCTGCGCCCACCCCGAAGTGCACGTTCGGGCCGGTCTTGCGCGCCTCCTTGACCGACATCGCCAGCGTCGGGTCGAAGTCCTTCACCTGCGCCGCGATGTTGACGGGATACTCGCTGGCGTCGAAGTTGCTGATCACCTCGACGCCGCTGACACCAGCCACCAGGTTCGCCCATGTGGTGGGGACGTCGTTGCCGACCGGTGTGACCGCACCCAGGCCGGTGATTACCGCACGCCGCATTGTGGCGTAAGACGGCCGGTTGCCCGTACGGGTTGCGTCGCTCAGAGTCGGATCTGACCGTCGCCGACCACGACGTACTTGGTGGTGGTGAGCTCTTCCAGCCCCAGCGGCCCGCGCGCGTGCAGCCGGTTGGTGGAGATGCCGATCTCGGCGCCCATGCCATACACCGCGCCGTCGGTGAAGCGGGTGGAGGCGTTCACGTAGACGGCGGCCGCGTCGACCTCACGCGTGAAGCGCTCGGCCGCGGCGGCGTCCTCGGTCACGATCGCCTCGGAGTGTCCGGTGCCGTAGCGGTCGATGTGCTCCAGCGCCTGATCGAGGTCGTCGACCACCCGCAGGGCGATCTTCATGTCGAGGAACTCGGTCGCCCAGGCCGACTCGCCGTCGAGCACCTCCACGCCCTCCGCCGCGAGCGCCTCGGTCAGCGGGCCGACCAGCTGCTCCTGATCGCGGTGCACCAGCACCGTCTCGGCGGCGTTGCACACGCCCGGCCGCTGCACCTTGGCGTTGACCGTGATAGCAATCGCCTTGGCCGGGTCGGCCGCGGCATCGATGTAGACATGGCAGTTGCCGCCGGCCGCAGCCAGCACCGGGATCCGCGACGTTTCGAGCAGAAACTTCTTCAGCTCCTCACCGCCGCGGGGGATCACCACGTCGGCCGCGGTGGGATCGGCGAGCAGGCTGTTCAGCTCGGCGCGGTCGGTGCCCAGCAGCTGCACGGCGTCGGCCGGCAGCCCGGCTGCCGACAGCGTCTCGCGCATCAGGTCGGCCAGCGCCCGGTTGGTGTGATCGGCCAGGCGCGAGCCGCGCAGGATGCAGGCGTTGCCCGCCTTCAGGCACAGCATGGCCGCGTCCACGGTCACGTTCGGCCGGGCCTCGTACACGATCAGGACGACGCCCAACGGCACGCGCAGCTTGGTCAGACGCAGGCCATTCTCCAGCGTCTGGGTGCGCAGCACCGCGCCCGACGGGTCGGGCAGCGCGGCGATGTCGAGAACGGCGGCGGACAGCGCATCCGTGCGGGCGTCATCCAGGGCCAGCCGGTCGCGGATCGCCGGGCGCTCGCCCTCGGCCGCCGCCAGATCGAGCCGGTTGGCCGCCGTCAGCTGGTCGCGGCGCTCCCCGATCGCGGCCGCCACCGCCGCCAGCGCCCGGTCCTTCTCGGCGCGGCCGAGCGGGGCAAGGGCACGCGCCGCCTCGCGCGCCCGCGCGGCCACTCCGGGTGATGTGATGGTGCTGCTCACAGCACCACAAGGTTATCGCGGTGCACCGCTTCATCCACCCCACGTGTGCCCACCAGCTGCCGCAGGTCGGCGGCCGCGTACCGTGAGATGCCCACGGCGAACGGCTCGCCCGACCGGCAGATGTGCACCGCATCGCCGGCCGCGAACGTGCCCTCCACCGCCAGCAGGCCGACCGCCAGCAGGCTGGTGCCATTTCCGACAACGGCGCGCCTGGCGCCGGCGTCCACCTCGAGACGCCCGTGCACAGGCTTGCCGTAGCGCACCCACAGCTTGTAGGCGGAGAGCGGGCGCGGGTCGGGCTTGAGGCGCGTCCCGCCGGCGGCGCCGGCCGCCGCCGCAGCCAGCGCGCCGGGCCGGTGGCCCGAGGCGATCACGGCCGCCACGCCGCCGGTGCTGGCCATCTCGGCCGCGACCAGCTTCGAGCGCATGCCGCCCGACCCCCACGAGCTGCGGCCGCCGTCCAGCTCCAGGCGCTCTAGCAGCCGGTGGTCGTCCACCTCGGCGATCGGCACGGCGCCGGGGCGGCGCGGATCGCGGTCGTACAGACCGTCGATGTCGGTCAGCAGTACCAGCAGGCGCGCCTTCAGCAGCACCGCCACCTGGGCCGCCAGTGCGTCGTTGTCGCCGAAGGTGATCTCGTCAGTGGCGGTCGAGTCGTTCTCGTTGACGACCGGCACTCTTCCCCAGCGCAGCAGCGTCTCCAGCGTGCGCCTCGCGTTCAGATAGCCGTCGCGGCGGTGGATGTCGCCGACCGTCAGCAGCACCTGGGCGCACCGCAGGCCGTTGCGGCCCAGCGCCGCCTCCCAGCGGCGCAGCAGCAGCGACTGGCCGATCGCCGACGCCGCCTGCAGCTCCGGCAGGCGCCGCGACCGCTGCTCGCGTCCGAGCGAGCCCAGGCCCATCGCGATCGCACCGGAGCTGACCAGCACCACCGGTGTGCCTGCGCCGGTCAGCGCCGCCACGTCGCCGGCAACCTGGGCGAACACCCGCGGGCGGGCGCGGCCCCTGGCATCGACCAGGGTGCTCGATCCGATCTTGACGACGACGGTGCCACGGCTCATCACGGCAGGATACGGAACCCGCCCGGCGCTGGCGCGATAGCGCACGTGCGATAGACTACCAGGCATGTCGAGCCAGCCCCACGCCCAGCGGCAGCGACTGACCGCCCAGACACTCGAGCGGATGCGCGACGGCATCCGCAAACGATCGGAGGCGATCGGCCGCGATCACGAGCGCCGCTTCGCCGACGTGGGGCGCATGGTTGCCCGCAACCGGCAGGAGCGGGGGATGAGCCAGCAGGAGCTCGCGATCCTGTGCGGCACCACGCAGTCGGCGGTCGCCCGCCTCGAGCGTGGCGGCCGGCCGCCCAAGCTTGACACGTTGATGCGGATCGCGGATGCCCTCGATGCCGAGCTGCTGCTCGAGATGCGCCTGCGCGACGCGACCACCGAGTAGGGAGGACGGCTCCATGGGAGTGACGTTGCGCGACTTCATGACCAGCGACGACGTGCTGACGGTCCCGGCGGAAACATCGCTCCGGGAGGCGGCGCAGGTCATGCGTGGCCGCAACGTCGGCGCCGCCGTGGTGGTGGACGGTGGCCGCATCGCGGGCATCTTCACCGAGCGCGACCTGCTGCGCGCGGTCGCCGACGGCGAGCAGCCTGAGGAGGGCCTGGTGCAGACCTACATGACACCCGACCCGATGACGCTGCCGTCCGACCACGCCCCCAGCGAGGCCGCGCAGATCATGAGCGAGCGCCGCTTCCGCCATATCCCGGTGGTCGACGACGGCCGGCTGGTGGGCATCGTCAGCATCCGCGACCTGGTCGGAGCGGGCCTGCAGATGCTGCCCCAAGACGCTCACGTGGGTAGCGACTTTCCCTGAGCCACCGGCTTCGGCCCAGCGAGCAGCGGCAGGTGGAGGTGACGGGCTGGACGGCCAACCACCGTGGGGAGCGCTAAGTCAACAGAACGACTGTCTGAAGTGCTCGGGGTTAGCTGTCTTTGAGTGGTCGGACGGCGCTGATCGCGTCGAACATTTGCAGCTTGCTCAGCTCTCGGGCGATCACCGCCACCGAGTCTTGCGGTAGATCGCGTTCGACCACGAGGTGCTGGCCGGCGACGTAGAAGCGAGCCGTGACACCGTTGCTGGGGAACGTCTTGGCGGGGAGGGTGCGGCTGTCGAGTAACGGGGGCGGGATGACTCGGTCGAAGTTCCAGAAGGTCAGCGGCCCGTAGTCGAGCCGCAAGGCGGCGCCTGACGTCCAGCGAATAGCATCCACTCTGGTTAGACGCAGGCCGTGATAGCGACGGCCCACCCACTGGGCGTCGGGGAACTCCGCCGCCGCCTTGGCCAGTGTGAGCCTTGCGACGGCCGGCCGACCGAGATCGCCGCCGCCCTCGTTCACCTGCACCACCGGGGTGCCGGGCGGCGCCGGCACGGAGAACACCTGGTGCGGATCCTCGGCCAGCGGCACGATCGAGGTCACGTCGATTACCGCGCCCACGTTGGAGCGCCCGGATCGTGACTCCCGCCAGACGATGCGGCGCGGCAGATAGGTGGCCGCGTCGATGATGACGACCTGCTCGATCCGGGTCGTGCTGGCACCCAGGCTTTGCGCTGGCAAGATGAAGCGGAAAGCGGGCCGCCCTCCGAACCGGATCGTCGTAAGGCGCGACGCGTGACCGGCAGCGAGTTGGTCGCGGTAGAAGCTGATTGGGTCAATCAGCTCTGAGCACACGCCGGCCAGGCTGTGGCACGACGGCGCCACCACCACCCGGTGGCTGCTTGCCTGGTAGGAGACGACCCGGCCGCCCGGCTCGCGTAGGATGTTCTCGATCACTGAGCCGTTCAGTCGCTCCCGTACGCGGGTGCGGCCGTCTGTGCCGGACCACTGCGTCCGGATCACCCGCCCGCTTGATCCCGGCCGCTGCACGCGCGTCACTATCTCGATGATCAATCCCGTGTCGCGAATGGCGCCCAGCGCTTGTGCTTTGACATCGACTCCGGGTGTGCGGCTCTCGGGTAAGGCCACCACCAGGGCGGTGGCGATGGAGATGGCGATCCCCGCCGCGGCGACCAGACGTAGCGGCCGCAATCGGCGACGCGTCGTGCGAGGCAGCCGGGCGAGCGCGCGCTCTGTCTCGTCCGGCATCACGGCGAACCGCGCCGGCAGCACGGCCTCGCGAAGCAACCTGGCCAGATGATCGGCCTCATCGACCCCGGTCGGCTCGCCCACGAGTGCCCGCGCGAGCTGCTCAGCGACGACGATGTCAGGCATGGAGGCCGTCCTGCTTCAGCTTCTCGCGCAGGCTGCGCCCAGCGCGCAACACCAGCATCTGGCAGGCTGCAGGGCTGCGCCCCATCAGGCGTCCGACCTCGGCGAAGGTGTAGTCCTCGACCAGGCGCAGGTGCACCGCCAGGGCCTGTTCTGCCGGCAGCGATCGCATCGCGCGGGCCAGCGCATCACGCTCGGGCAGCATGTCTGGCTGCTCGGCTGCCGCCTGCGGAGGCACGGCGACCGCCAGCTCACGCCCGCGGCGGCTCACGTGGTCGGCCGCCATATTGGCCGCGACGCGATAGAGCCACGCAAGCACGGGCCTTCCTCGCCAGCGCAGCCGTGGCACGCTGCGCACCGCCTCCACGAACACGTCGCCGGCCAGGTCGGCCGCCTCGTCGCGCGACCCCAGGCGGGAGGCCAGAAACCGGACGATTTCGGCATGGTGGGCGCGGAACAGCGCATCGAGATCCGCCTGCTCGCGGCGAAAACCGATCTCGTCGTAACCGGACGCCACCTACCTACGCTACCGTCAGCGGCCACCACCGCGCCGCCTCCGTCGCCCCACCAGCAACACGCCAGCCGACGCCGCCACGGCCGCGGCGCCACCCGCCCACATCACCCCGGACCGGCTCTCACCGGGGTTGGCGATACCCGCGTCCTGCTCAATTGCGTGGCGCACCACAGCGGGCGGCACCCGCACGGCGCCGCCGATGTCGACGCGCCTGGTGCGCGGGTCATAGAGCGCAAACACGACCCGACCCAGCCCCCAGGGACTTGCGGTGGTCGTCGTCAGGTAGATCCCGACCGATCCAGTGACGTTCGCATCCACGGTTCCGCGCGACGCCGGCAAGGGGCGCAGGAGCGGCGCATACGCCCGAGGGTCGGCGACCCGGTGGCCGTCGATTCTGACCGATGCGAGCCCGGGCACGATCGGTCGTTGCCCCGCCACAGCGGCGTCTACGGCGCGGCTCAGCCGCGGGCCGAGGACCACCCAGTCCTGGTCTCGCAGGGCCACGCCGCCGCGCAGGTAGTACATCGTCAGAACGCCGCCCTCGCCGTACCCGATCCTCAGGCGGTAAAACGGCGCCGGGGATGGAGTCTCGCCGACGGCACGTGCCGTCACCATCAGCTGCTCGAGACCGAGCGGCCCCTTCAGCCGCGACGGCACCGCAACCGAGGCGCACCCGTCGGCTCCACAGATCTCAAGCGACGTGACGGGCCCCTTGGCGTAGGCATCCGGTACGACCGCCAGCACGGTTACGAGTGTGGCCAGTGCGGTGAGCAGACGGCCCATCATGGGATCCTCCCGATAGATACCTGACTATCCCCACCGCCCCCACAAACATCACGCGCCGCGCATCAACCGACACAATTGGGCTCCAGCAGTAGTTAGACGGCCCTTGGGGTTGGAATCCCACGACGGTCACGGTGACCGTGTCAAGGCGGCGGCCGGGCTCACGAAGAGGTGGCGGAGTAGACTCTTGGACGTGACGTTCCCGGTCGGTTGGGATCGGCTGGACCGGTTTACGCTTCGCTTCGCGGAGCCAGAGTTGGAGCGCTCGTATCGCGACGCGGATCAAGCCGCGGGGGTGCGACGTGCTCGGACGGCAAGCCTGCTTGCGGCCGGCGTGTGGGTGCTGGTCGCTCTCATCGGCCCTCCAGCGGTCGGGATCGCGGCTGGCTCTACGTGGCTGATCGCGGGGGTCATGACTGTGTTCCTGCTGGGGTGCGCGTGGGCGAGTCGGTGGGCGACGACCCAAGCTAGACGAAGCCTGATCGGGCTCGGGCAGCAGGTCGCAGCGACCGCTGCGGTGCTGACCTTAACGTCGGTGACCGACAGGTTCGCGATGTACGCATTGCCCGGGGTGATGCTGACGGCGGTGTTCGGGTTCTCGGTGACCAGGCCGCCGTTCGTCGGATCGGTCCTGCTCGGCATCGTGTACTGCCTGAGCTTCTTGGCGGTTGCCGCCGGCTCAGGGCTAGGATCGCAACTTTCGCTGCAGTTCCTGCTGCTGGGGGCAACGGTGGTCAGCGCGTCGGTCGGGTCCTACCTGCTCGAGCGTTCGCAGCGCGAGGCGTACGCCCAAGGTCGGGTGGTGATCGCGCTGCATCAACGGGTCGATGCCCTGCTGCGGACGTATCTGTCGCCTGACGTGGCGGCGACGCTGATCGATGATCCGGATCGCGCCTCGCTCGGCGGCGTGGAGACGGAGGTGACCGTCCTTTTCGCCGACCTGGGTGGCTACACGGCGTTCGCAGAGACGGCAACGCCGACCGAGGTGGTCGCCATGCTCAATCAGTTGTTCGGTGCGGCCGTGCCGGTCGTGCTTGCCGAGGGCGGAGCCGTGGTGCAGTTCATGGGCGACGCCATGATGGTCATCTTCAACGCCCCGACACCACAACCCGATCACGCGCTGCGGGCCGCCCGCTCGGCGCTGGCAATGCAATCAGCGATCGCTCGCCTACCGTCCACCGGAAACGCACCCCGCTTCCGAGTCGGCCTCAATACCGGGCCGGCGATCGTAGGCAACATCGGCGCCGCCCAGATCCGGAACTTCCTGGCGATCGGTGATACCACGAACCTTGCAGCACGCCTGCAGACGTACGCACCGGTGGGCAGCGTGGTGATCAGCGCGAACACCTACGAGCAGATCCGCGACCAGGCCGTCGTCCGCCGGCTCGGGACCCCGGAGCTCAAGGGAAAGTCACAAGCCGTCGCGGTCTACCAGCTCGTTGGTCTGCGACCGACCGCGGAAACTGACCGGGGCACGGTCGAAATGCGAACGTAAACCCTCGGTTGGGCGTGGCTCCCAGCCGCACCGGAGCAGCGGCAACGCCGACACGCAGTTCCGCGCGTACGAGCAGCATGCCACCGCAGATGAGCGGTTTCCACCTGAGTTACCTGTGTTGGTGGCTGATGCCCGAAACTGCTTGGAGGCGCTCGGGCCACACATTCGTGGCTCACTCACAGCGAATCAGCACGTCATTTCCGGGGCCGTCGCGGCGATTCTCCTGAGCGATCCCGGTTCGGTCCACGCTTTCGGGGGATCGCACGGCGCGCTCCAGAGCCGCATGCTGTGAACACGTGCTCCCCTGCCCGGCTCCTCGGATCGCAGCGACGCACCGGCCTTGCCGGTTCGTCCGGGCCCGTGGTCCGGCCGGGAAGCATCTCGCGGCTCAGGGCGGCGTCGTCCACCTGCCATGCTCCGCGGCGTTCTGGGACGACGCCGTGCAGTATTTGAATCTGGGAGCGCGTTTGCAGCGTCGAAGAACGCCGTGCAGTTCGATGATAGCGTCGGCAGCGGTGCGGTCAAGACCACCCCTCAACACGGACTCGAACCGTTGACCCTCTTTGCCATGAACGCTAAGAGGTCGATTCATGCGGGTTTCCATTCGCCATGCTGTTGATTTTGCTCGCCGGTCGCCGCTCGTGGTCGAGCTTTGGGCCGCCCTGCGCCCTCAGGGCGACACACGATCCTGCGATGTCCTACTGGCGGACTGCAACTCCCAGGTGCGATGATCGCGTCTTCGACGGCGTCTGCGTTCCCCGTTTCGAGATCGGCAACGATCATCATGTGTCTCCTGAAGCGGTTGGGCACGGAGAACGTCTCTGGGAACGACCGCAGCAGTGAGTCTTTGAAGTCGAACGAGGCGCGGATCACGACGCGGTTGTGGTCAAGTTGCCGGGCAACGAGGCGTCCCTGGTACCGCCACTCGAGCAGACCGTTGCGGCGGCGCGCGGTGACGCCGTCGAGCTGAGCGGCCAAGTCGCTTAGGTCGGAGGGTTTCATCGGTTCACCGGAATGCGTCGATGCCGTGGCCGTCTTCCCGATCCCAGCCGTAGGCCGCGAGGTAGCCCCAGCAGTCGGGTCGGCTGCCGTCGGTGTCTGTGACGCCGTAGGTATCGGCGAGTTGGCGGGCGCTCGCGATCGTCCCGCTCCAGCGCTCGGCTTCGCCGGCGTGGGCGAGCGCGGCCACGCCTCGAGCGACGTACGTGGGCGACTCCGAGATCGCGAAGCCCGGGCGCTCGCGGCAGGCGTCCCGCCAGTTTGCCTCCGTCACCCCGAAGTTCTCTAGCATCCGCTCCGAGCGAAGCCACCCGGGAGTGACCCCGACAACCCACACGGGCTCTTTGTCCAGCTCGGCCGCGAGCCCTTTCACGATCCGCTCGACGTTCGTCTTGACGAGGTCGTAGTAGAAGCCCACGTTCCGCCGGAAGTCCGCGTTCGCCTCTGAGGTGCCGTCCGTCATCTCGATGACCAGGCCTCGTGTTCCGTCGGCGTGGGTTGTGCGCAACATGAGAGGTATCGCTGCGCGGCAGGTGATCAGGTGCGTGTGGACGCCCATCTGCAGCATCCGCAGCCCGCCCGACCAGTCGTGCTGCCAGAGCGGCTTGTCCCACTCCATATATCGGTCGCCGCCGAACATGTCGTTGACGAGGATGTCGAGGCGACCCTGCTCGCGCACGACCGTCGAGACGAGTTCATCGACCGAGGCGGGATCCTCGTGGTCGACGACGAGCGCCGACCCGTTTCCGCCGGCGGCAGCGATCAACTCGCCGGTCTCCTCGATTGTCTCGGGCCTATCCAGCTCCGAGGGACCGGTCGCGCGGCTGCTGCGGCCGGTGGCATAGACGTAGAACCCGGCGCGCGCGAGCTCAACAGCGATCGCACGGCCGGCGCCACGCGTCGCGCCGGCTACGCACGCCACGTGCGTGGACGTCATCGCGCTCATTTTTCAAGTCCCTTCCTTTGGCGATTTGCGAGCGGTGAAGAGGAGCCCCTCGCCGACCGAGACCATGACGTGACCGAAGCCGGCCGCCTGCAGAAAGACGAGCAGCCGCGCAGGATCGATCGGGTTGTATGTGTCCCCCTCGTGGAACTCATGCAGCCCCTGGCTCGCGAGGCTGTCGGCTCCAGCGAGCACACCACCGGGTCGGAGGACTCGGACGGCCTCGCACAGCGTTCGTAACTGCGCCTGCGCGGTCGGCAGGTGGTGCAGCATCGTGAAGCAGCCGACCGAGTCGAACGACGCGTCGGAGAAGGGCAGCTGCGTCGAGTCGCCGACGTGGACCGCCACGTTGGTGCCGGCGAGCTCGTCAGCCAGGCGAGCGGCGGCCTCAGGGTCGACCTCGAGCGCGACGAGCCGCTTCACGCGGTGGCGGAGCCAGCGCGTCGCAGCGCCGGGCCCGGAGCCAACCTCGAGCATCTCGTCCCCGAGATCCAGACCAGCCGTCACGGGCCCGAGCACCTCCGACTGCATGAACTTGGCCCACTCGGGCGTGGCGCAGAGTGCGTGGTTCTCGTTCACAGAAACCGACGCTAACCCGTGTCGCCCGTTACCGAAAGGGCGTACGCTGCCAAGTTGTGTCGATAGAAGGACAATCGGCTCCGACGGCGATCGTCGGCACCTTCCCGATGCCGGTCGGGACGCGCTTCGACTGGCATGCACACGGCGATCACCAGCTCGCGTGGTCGCCTGAGGGAGTGCTCGTCGTGCTCACCAAGGACGGCGCCAGCTACGTCCTGCCACCGTCGCGGGCGCTCTGGATCCCCGCCGGCACGGTGCACGAGACGCGGGCCGCCGGCGCCGCCGTTCTCCGCTCCGTCTACCTCGCGCCGATCGGCTGCCCGATCGGCTGGGACGCGCCGACACTCGTCGCCGTCAGCCCGCTCCTCGGCGAGCTGATCCACCACCTCGACGACCGCGCGCTCGGAGCGGAGGACCGCTGCCGAGCAGAAGCGGTGCTCTTCGACCTGCTTCTACCGCTCCGGATCGCGACTATCGACGTCCGGCCGCCCTCGGACCCACGCGCGCGGGACGTCGCCGACGCGCTCCTCGCCGATCCCGCCAACCCGCGCACGCTCCAGGAGTGGGGACATGCCGTCGGCGCGAGCAGCCGCACCCTGGCGCGCGCCTTCCTCAGCGACACCGGCCTCTCGTTCGGCCGCTGGCGCACGCTCGTCCGCCTGCAGGCATCGCTGCCATACCTCGCCGAGCAGATGCCGGTGAGCGCGGTCGCCCCTTTGGTCGGGTACCGCACGACCAGCGCCTACGTCGCTGCCTTCCGCGCCCACACCGGCGTCACCCCGGGCCGCTACTTCCAGCCGCCGGCGAGGACGCCACTTCCACACGGGACGGCGAGCGAGATCCCGGTCGAGGACCTCAGATGACCGAAAGTCCCCGCATCCGCGGGATCTGCGAAAGCACCCGAACTGCAACTCGGCGCGACCATTGATAGGGCCGCCACGCTTGCTCTCGTGCACGGCAGAAATCCAAGCGAGCTGGCCCCCAAGGGGTTAGACTCGTGTGGTTCTAGTCCATTCGGCTAACGCGGAAACCCGCATGGTTGAGCCAAAAAGAGCCCTCTAACGGACTCGAACCGTTGTTGTCCTTGCTCAGCAATGACCGGCCGGCGGATTGCTCTAGTTAGGGGTCGTCAGGCTGTGGCCGCCTTGGTGAACTGCATGGCCTGGCGCTGGTAGAGCACCGCTCCGGTCTGCTCGGCGAAGGTGAGGACGAGCTGGGCGTGCTGCGCGGCTTCGGCGGTGCGGCCGTCGTTGGCCGCCTGGTGGGCGGCGAGAAGGTGGGTTTCGGCGGCGAGAACCTGGCTGCCGAGATCCTCGTAGAGAACGGCGGCGTCTGTGTAACGCGCGTCGGCGGTGAGGAGCAGGGCCTCGCGCCAACGGCAGGCGTCGGGAAGCAGACTCGCGGCGGTGCGGATGTCGTCGTGCCGATCCGCCTGAGCAATGATCGGGGCGATCTCGCAGAGCTCCACGCTGCGACTCGTGAGGACGGCCTTTTCGCGCCAGTGGGTCAGGAACCGGTCACATGCGTCGAGCGCGGAGGCGTCGTCTCCCTGGTGGCTGTGGGAACGCGCTTCGAGCGCTGTTCCCAGGTAGTGGTCTTCGTCGCTGCTGGAACTCACGCTGTAAGCGACGATAGCCTCGGCTTCGACGAGTGCTTCTCGGGGATGTCCTTCGCCGAGACTGAGTCGACCACGCACGATACGTACGGCGGCCTCGGCGAACGCACTCGTGGTGGTGATCTCGGCGATTAGGTGCCGGGCGTCGTCCCAGCGACCTGCGTGGTAGGCCTGATAGGCCCGCTCGTAGGTGAGCCAGTCCATATAGAAGGGGAGGGCGAATCGACTTGCCCACCTGGCCGCCTCGGTGTAGACGGTGTCCGCCGCGCTGATCCCGTTAAGCCCACGCATCGTGTCCGCCAAGTTGCCGTACGCCGCGGTCGTCCGCGGGTGCGCATGCGCTGCGAGGGACTGTGCAGCCTCGCGCATGTCTCCGATGCCGTCCGCGTCGCCGAGGTCGATTCGGGCCCACCCGCGCCACGTGAGCAGCAACGCGCGTCCGACCTCCAGTCTGGCCTCCTCTGTGAGTGGGATCATCCCGTCGACGAGCGCGAGCGCCTGCGCGGGGTGTCCGGAGGTCGCCAGGCGATGTGCCTGGTCGTAGGCGATCATGCACATCGTGTCGCCTGGCGGGACACGCGACGCGAAGACCGCTGCACTGGCCTGGTGGGCCTCTGCCTCTTCGGCTTGCCCGTCGTACACGTACCAGCGGCCGAGCATTCGTTCGACCTGTGCCGCAGCGTCCCACGCCTGCACCCGAACCTGTGCGTCGCGCGCCTCGGTGAGTAGTTGCTCGCCGGCGATGTCGGCATCGACGAGCGCGGTCGCCTGGCCGAGCAGAAGCGCAGCGCGACTTGGGTCGTCGTCCAGGGGAGTGAGCTTGAGGGCTGCCTCGAAGTGCCGGGCAGCGGCGGTATGCGCGTAGGTGGCTGCCGCCTGACGGGCAGCCTCGGTGAGCGTCGCGCGTGCCTTGGCTGCGATCGGCGTTGTGTCTTCGCCAAGCGCTTCGCGCAACGTGAGCGCCTGGCTGTAGTGGTCTGCGAGGAGCTCTGCCTTGTCGTCTCGCTCGCCGGCGAGCCTTTCGATCCACTGGGCAGCAGCCTCGTGCTTCTGTGCGCGGTCGGCGCGGCGGATCTGGGAGTACGCGACGTCCTTGGTGATCGCGTGACCGAACTGGAACTCAGTCTCACCCTGGATCGAGCTGCGCCTGACCCTCTGCAGGAGCTGCTTTCGCTCCAGGCCGTGCAGCAGCTCGTCGGCCTGCCACGTGCTCCGCTCCGACAGCGCGCATACGGCTCCCACCCAGGCGGTCTTCCCGACCACAGCGGCGTCCTGGATGAGCGCCTTCTCACCGACGGTGAGCGTATCCAGGCGCGCCGCGATGATCCCGTGCAGGGACTCTGGCAGGTCGACCACCTCACCGGCCAGCGTCCACCCACCGGCCTCGCGTACCAGCGAGCCACGATCCTGGAGCATGCGCACGTACTCCTGCGCGTAGAGGGGGTTGCCCTCGGCGCGCTGCAGAAGCGCTGATTGCACCTGCGCCGGCAGCAGCGCCTGGTCGAGCAGCCCACCCACGAGTCGCGCCGTATCCGCATCGGATAGCGGCGTCAGCGAGATGGTCGTGGCGTTCGTCTTCCCGCCGGCCCAACCAGGTCGTCGCTCCAACAGCTCCGGCCGGGCGGTGCACACGATCAGGAGCGGAATCGCGCCCGCCCGATCGGCCACCAGGTCGATGAAGTCCAACAGGGCCTCGTCCGCCCAGTGGATGTCCTCGAACACGAGCACCGTCGGCCCGTCCTCGGCCAGCGCCTCGACGAACCGCCGCCACGCCGCAAACGCCTCCACCCGGCCGCCGTCACCCGAACTTCCGGCCGCCTCCAGCCCAACGAGCGGACGCAGATGCCGCTCAACCCACTCGCGGTCGCGAGCATCCACGATCACGCCCGCGACCGCCTCGCCGAGCTTCTCTTCCGCGACCCGCGCCGAATCGGACTCCAGGATCCCCGCCTGCGCCTTCACCATCTCACCCAAGGCCCAAAAGGCCACGCCTTCGCCGTACGCCAGTGAACGGCCCCGCCGCACTGTGACGAACCCCACCAAGCCGTCGATATAGGTGCGTAACTCGTCGACAAGGCGGCTCTTACCGATGCCCGGCTCACCGATCACGGATACGAGCTGGGTCGAGGGCTCACCACGCGACCGATCAAGCGCGCCGCGCAACGCATCCGCCTCCCCGTCCCGCCCGACCAGCGGCAGCAGATCGCGCTGTTGCTCGGGCACGATCGAGCGCGGCTCAACCGCCAGCCAGGCCGACACCACGTCACTCTTTCCCTTCGCCTCGACCGCGGCAGCCTCCTCGTACCGCACCGCACGACTCGTCGCCCGATACGTCCACTCATCCACCAGCACCCCATCAACAGGCGCAGCCGACTCCAGGCGAGCAGCCGTGTTCACGACGTCACCCACCGCATCGAGCGCGCCTCCGCTCGCCTGCAACACCAACGCCTCACCCGTCGTTACCCCGACGCGTACGCGCAACCGGTCCTCCCCGGCATCGGCCTCCGCGTCGGCCAGCCCGTCTCTGATCGCAAGGCCGCAGCGGACCGCCCGCTCGGCATCATCCTCATGCGCCACAACGCCGCCGAACACCGCCATCACACCGTCACCGGTGAACTTCGCCACCACGCCGCCCGTACGCTCCACGCAGCAACCCAACAGCGCCTGGTATGGCGCCAGGAACCCCTCGACATCCTCGACGTCGAGCCTCTCCGAACGGCGCGTGAACCCGACTAGATCAGCGAACAACACCGACACCACCCGCCGCTCGCGCCGCTCCACACTCGCGACCGCAGCAAGCGGCGCCCCACATTCACCACAGAACTTCTTGCCGTCGGGACTCTCGGAGCCACACTGTGCACAGACGACCATCCCGCCAAGTCTACGGACACACGGCAACGTTCGTACACGCGGGCACAAGCTGAGCACTCAGCGACAGCTGAGCGGGAAGGTGGTTGGCCCAAAAGGACGGGGGTGATCCGGCTCGCAACGCCGCCAGACTGGAGTGGTTCTAGTCCATTCGGCTAGCGCGGAAAACCGTATGGTTGAGCCAAAAAAAGCCCTCTAACGGACTCGAACCGTTGACCCCTTCCCGTGGGCGAGTAGAGCCCGCGCTCGTGTACCGCGTCGGCGCGCCGTGCATCCGGAGCCGGCCCGCGGGCGGACGGCTCAGGCTCGCTTGAGCCGCTCGTCGAGGCGGTCGAGGAACGGCACCTGTGCCGCCTTCAACCGTTGCCGGGCCTCGTCCATCCCGAACCACTCCACCCGGTCGATCTCGGGGAACGACTGGATCCGGCCCGATCCCGGCGGCCACTCCATCTCGTAGCTGTTGCTGTACGCGGCCGCGGGGTCGAGGGCTCCCTCGGCCGCCCAGCCGAGCACACGCTTCCCGGACTTCTGCCGGATCTCGCCGAGCTCGACGAACGGGCCGGTCGGCGGCGCGTGACCCGTCTCCTCCGCGAACTCCCGCAGCGCCACCGCCTGGGCCTCCTCCCCCGGCTCGATCTCTCCCTTCGGGATCGTCCAGTGGCCACGATCCTTCTTCACCCACAACGGTCCCCCCATGTGCGCCAGCAGCACCTCGAGCTCGCCGTGGTCGCGACGCCAGAGCAGGATGCCCGCGCTAACACGGCCGGACTTGTCCGTCGTCATCCCGCGACCATAGCCCGGGAGCGGGTGGGCCTCCAAGACCGCTCGGTCTCGGAAGCACGGGAGGGCTCCGACCGGCAGCGGTCAGGCTTGGTTCCGCCCCAGGCCGGCGGCATGCGCCTTGAGCATCGCCTCGGCGCGATCTGCAACCTGGAGCTTGTTGAAGATCATCGAGACGTAGTTTCGGACTGTCTTGACGCTCAGCTCCAGCTCGTGGGCGATTGCCTGGTTGTTTCGGCCTTCGGCGATCATCTCGAGCACTGCGTGTTCCCGCTCGGTCAAGACCGGGAACGGCTTGGCGGTGCGCCGAGCGAACAGCGCCATCATGCGCCCGGCGATGGCGGGGCCGAAGATGGCGTCGCCCTCGGCCACTGAGCGGACAGCGCGGGCGATGTCGGCTGGTTCTGAGCCTTTCAACAGGTAGCCACGGGCGCCGGCCCTCATCGCTTCGAACACCGATTCGTCGTCGTCGAACATCGTCAGCATCAGTATGCGCGTGTGCGGCGCAGCGCTGATGATGCGACCGGTGGCCTCTATGCCGTTCATTTCTGGCATGCGGATGTCCATGAGGACAACGTCTGGGCGCGCCGTGGTGGCATTCGCGACGACGGTCGGCCCATCGCCGCACTCCGCGACCACCTCGATGTCGTTCTCGGCGGATAGGGACGCGCGCAAGCCCTGGCGGAAGACGGGATGGTCGTCTGCCACGATTACACGTAAGACGCGATCGTTCATGGTGTCTCGATCGGCAACGTGAGCCGGACGAGGGTGCCACCGCCGGCGCCGGTTGCGATCGTGACGGCTCCGCCGAGCTCATCGGCGCGGTCGCGCATCGAACGCATCCCGATCCCGCGCCCCTGATGTGCAGTCATGCCGCGACCGTCGTCCTCGACCTCCAGTTCCAACATGCCGTTCACGGCGATGCGAAGTTCGCAGCTGCCCGCGTCGGCATGGCGAGCCGCATTGGTGAGCGCCTCGGATGCGATCCGATATGCGGCCACCTCGACTGCTGCGGGCAGCTCCGGCAGTCTCTCAGGGCCGGACAGGCGATAGCCTGGGCCGAGACGGGTCACCTGCGACTGCAGCGCCTGCAGCAGGCCGAGCTCGTCCAACGCTGGGGGTCTGAGGCCGTCCACGAGCCGACGGATCTCGGCGATCGCCTCTTGTGTCTCAGTCGTCAGCTCGCCGATCAAGCGCTCCGCGTCGGCAGGACTGGTGAACGCGGCTCCCTTCGCCGCGCTCAGCTTCAACACCATCCCGGCGAGGGTCGGGCCGAGCCCATCGTGCAGGTCGCGTCGCACCCTGCGCCGTTCCTCCTCTCTGGCCATCACCAGTCGCTCGCGCGACCGCTGCAGGTCATCCATCACACGCACGCCGTGCACGGCGACGCCGCTCTGACGTGCCAGGTCGGTCAGCAGCCGCCTGTCGGCGGCGGTGAGCGACTCACCTCGCGGAGCGACCACGCCCAGCCGGCCGAGCACCTCGCCCTGGTAGGACAGCGGGAACCATGCGATCCGCTCATCACCCGGTATTCCAACTGAGGCGGCGGTGGCGAGTGCGCCACCGCGCTCGAGCTCGATCACCGCATGCGGCACCCGCAGAGCACCGGCTACCGAACCGACGATTGTCGCTAGAACCTCTTCGCCGGCGGGCGCCGCTTCCAGCCGCTGGCCGAGAGTGGAGACGGCGGCGTAGGGATCCGATCGCTCGCCGTAGACGAGCCGCTCGACGAGGCGTTGCAGGCCGCGATGGAGCGGCTGCACAGACAGCGCCGCCACGGCCGCGGCGATGCCGCCGGCGACTCCGGTGCTGTGAAGGACGAGGTTCAGCAACACCACCAGCGTCGTCGAGATGGCCAGAACGATCAGCGTCAGCGAGCCGTAGATCAGCGTCCGGCTGAGGGCGAGCTCGACGTCGAACAGTTGGTAGCGAAACAGAGCAACACCGGTCGAGAGTGACAACGCCGTGGCCGCAACCGCGATCGCGGCCAGGCTGAGGGGCCCAGTACCGCCGGTGAAGTATCCGTCCGCCAGGCAGATCAGCAGGGCGAGCGGCAGCAGCGTGGCGGCGTATGCGAACCACAACAGCTGCATCCGCTCCACCCCGCCAGCCCGCCGAAGTCGCACGCGCACTGCCCAGGCCGCTGCGAACAGTCCCGCAAGGATCCCGATGAGGCTCGGAAGCAGCAACCAGACAGCGACCTGAACGTGCGGCAGCGGACTGTCCACGGTGCCATAGGCGGCCGGGAACCGATCGGGGTGGAACATCCCGGCCGAGATCGCCACCACGAACGACGCCGCGACGAAGATCGCGAGCGGGCGCCAGCGCCTGCTTGGCAGCCGACCATCCGGAAACACCAGTGCAAGCGCCGTGGCCCCGGCGAACAGGGTCGGCCAGTCCGCCTGGTCCCACAGCAACGCCCATCGGCCACCGGGCAGCGAGTCCGCATTCGTCACGAGCGCGTAGCGGGCATACGGCTCCACCGCGAAAGCCGGGCCAAGCAGGGCGGCATCTGCGATCAGTACCCATCCCACTGCGTTGCCCTGGCGACGCCACACGATCAGGCTGCCAATCGCGAGCGGTACGACGACGACCGGAGCCACCAACAGCAGCACCCAGGGATCGTCATGTCCCACCACCGCCAAGATCCCCGCGACCACGAGCAACGCCACCACCGCGACGGCAACGGTACCGGCCACGGTCCGAGCCATCCACCGTGGCGTTCGTGGCAGTCGCATCGAACCATTGTGACAGCCAGATGCGCAGAGCGGCCTACCAAGGCGAGATTTCCCGGCGCTTCGGGACGATTTCCTCTGTCGCCCGGGACACAGGGCAAGCGAGGGTACTTCCGGGCAAACCACCGCCGAACAGCACACCAGGTCGCCGGATGCGGTGACCGGAAGGGAGTTCCGTGATCTCAGACTCACTCATCCGACGGTTCGGTGCTAGCGCCGGCGTGCTCTTTGCCGCATGCATCTTCTTCGGGAATGGCAACTTGCTCGGCGACTCGAGCAGTATCGATTCGGCCGCTTCGCTGTACAAGGTGCTGTCGGACACCCAGAACATTTCGGTTGGCGTGTTCTTCACCACCATCGGCGCCCTCTTCGCGGTCGGCTTCGCATTGGCCCTCCGCTCCGTGATCGCGCGAGAAGAGACGATGCCGGGTGGTCTGTCGACGGTGGTGCTCGTAGCGGCCGCGACCGGCGCCGCACTCACGGGCATCGGGCCGGCGCTGATGCGCGGCGTGACGCTTCGCATCGACCATGCCACCAGCACGCCCGACATTGCGGCCTTCTCACATGCCAGCGCCGCCGCCCTGTTCTTCTACGCGTCGATCTTCTTCGCCATCGAGGCGCTCGCGGCATCCGCAGCCGCGCTGCGGGGAGGCACGCTGCCGCGCTGGTTCGGATGGCTGGCGATGATCCTGGGAGCCGCCATGATCATCGGCGCTGCGGGCGCCGCGTTCGGATCGGCGCTGGCCTTCATCGGCTCGATGGCGCTGCTCTCTTTCCACATCGTCGGCTCGATCGTCGTGTGGCGCGCGGCCGTCCCTGCATATCCGCGATCGTCCACCACCCTGGCGGCACCGACCGAAGTGCGAGCATGAGAGCGGCTGCAAGAGTGCTCGCCACCGGCCTCGCCGGCCCGCG